>NZ_JBIVUZ010000008.1:146650-547496 GCF_044768565.1 Streptomyces sp. NPDC091280 | reverse complement strand
GATGCTGCGGGACTGGTCGGCGACCTGCTGGAGGATGTCCTCGCCGTACAGGCCCTGGCTGCCGGTGAGGAACCAGATCTCCTGGGTGTCGTACAAGGTGGTGGTCGTTGTCGTCATGGTGAGGGACCTTTCAGATCGAGTTCGCGCGGATGCGGCGCAGCCGGTGCATGACCTCGTTGGCGCTACGGCCGAAGTAGTCGTGCAGCAGCCGGTATTCGGCGTAGAGCCGGTCGTAGGCGGCGGCCCGGTCGGGGTCGGGCAGGTAGACGGCGGGGCGGGCCTTGGCCATGGCCTGGGCGGCGGCCCGGATGTCGGGGTGCGCGCCGGCCGCGACCGCCGCGTGCATGGCCGCGCCGAGCGCGGGACCCTGGGCCGAGTCGATGACGCCGAGGGGGCGGCGGGTGACGTCGGCGTAGATCTGCATCAGCAGCGGGTTCTTCATCAGGCCGCCCGCGACGATGAGTTCGCTGACGGGGACCCCGGAGGTCTCGAAGGCCTCGATGATGGTCCGGGTGCCGAAGGCGGTGGCCTCCAGCAGTGCCCGGTAGACGTCCTCGGGGCGGGTGGAGAGGGTCAGCCCGACGACGACACCGCTCAGATCGTGGTCGACGAGCACGGAGCGGTTGCCGCTCTGCCAGTCCAGCGCGATCAGCCCGTGCTCGCCGACCCGCTGTCCCTCGGCCAGGGCGGTGAGGTGCTCGTGCGGATCGCGGCCGAGCGCGGCGGCCTCCTCTGCGTACGACGCGGGGAACGCGGTGCGCACGAACCAGCCGAAGATGTCGCCGACGCCGCTCTGTCCGGCCTCGTAGCCCCACAGTCCCGGCAGGATGCCGCCCTGGACGACTCCGCACATGCCCGGTACTTCGGCCCACTGGTCGCTGCTCATGACGTGGCAGGTGGAGGTGCCCATGATGGCGACCATGCGGCCCGGTTCCACGGCGGTGGCCGCGGGCGCGGTCACATGGGCGTCGACGTTCCCGACGCACACCGCGATGCCCTCGGGCAGTCCGGTCCAGGCCGCCGCTTCGGCCGTCAACCCACCGGCGCGGTCGCCGAGTTGGCCGATCGGCTGGTCCAGCTTGTCGCTGACGAAGCCCGCGAAGTCGGGGTTGAGCGCGGCGAGATAGTCGCCGGAGGGGTAACTGCCGTCCTGGAGCTGGCCCTTGTACCCGGCGGTGCACGCGTTGCGGACGTAGGAGCCGGACAGGCGCCAGACGATCCAGTCGGCGGCCTCGATCCACCGTTCGGTCAGTGCGTAGAGTTCGGGGTCCTCCTCCAGCAGTTGGAGGGCCTTGGCGAACTCCCACTCCGAGGAGATCTTCCCGCCGTAGCGCTTGAGCCAGGGCTCCTTGCGGGCTTCGGCGAGCGCGGTGACGCGGTCCGCCTGGGCCTGCGCGGCGTGGTGGCGCCACAGCTTGACGTAGGCGTGCGGGCGGCCGGCGAGTCCGGGGAGTTCGCACAGGGGGGTGCCGTCGGCGAGGACCGGCAGGACCGTGCACGCGGTGAAGTCCGTGCCGATTCCCACGACTTGCTCCGGTCGCACACCGGAGCGGGCCAGTGCCTCGGGTACGGCGATCCGCAGGACGTCGATGTAGTCGGACGGCACCTGGAGCGCCCAGTCGGGCGGCAGCGGGGTGCCGTCGGGCAGCTGCCGGTCCAGGACGGCGTGGGTGTACGGGTGCTCGGCGACGGCCAGTTCGGCGCCGTCCGAGACCCGGACCACCACGGCTCGCCCCGACAGCGTCCCGTAGTCGACTCCGATGACACATGCTTCCGGGTGCCCGGCCGTCTCGTCTCCGGCGTTCACCATCAGTCTCCTCCAATGTTCGACATATCGATCGACGTCCGACTCTCCGAAGATGGCTGGACTGCCGTACCGGGATCGGCGGCGCGGAACGCCGTACTAGCTGCGGCTCTTGCCGAAGTATCGGGCGCGGGCGCGGTCGAGCAGGATGGCGACGCCGAGGACCGCTCCCTGGACCACCTGTTGGTCGTACGGGCTGACCTTGAGCGCCAGCAGGCCGTTGGTGATGAACTCCAGCAGGATCGCGCCGGCCGCGATGCCGGCGATGCGGCCCTCACCGCCGGAGAGCGACATGCCGCCGACCACGGCGGCGGCGATGGCGGTCAGTTCCCAGCCCGCGCCGACGGACGGGTCGGCCACGTTCATGCGGCCGATCACCAGGACGCCGACGAGGCCGGCGAGCATGGCGCTCGCGACGTAGGTGGAGGAGATCCGGCGGGCGGTGGGAATGCCCGCGAGCCGGGCGGCCTCCTTGTTGCCGCCGACCGCGTAGATCTGGCGGCCCACGTAGGTGCGTTCCAGGACGAACCAGGCGACGACGGCCGCGCCGACGAAGAACAGCGCGGGGACCGGGACCTGGCCGATGTAGTACTGGCTCAGGTTGCTGAACATCGGGTCGAGGTTGTTGATGGGCGAGCCGCTGGTGATCGCGAGCGCGGTGCCCTGGGCCACCGTGTAGGTGACCAGGGTGATCACGAAGGGCGGCACGTTCAGCCGGGTGACCATGACGCCGTGCCAGAGGCCGACGCCACCGCAGATCACCAGCGTGAAGAGGATGGCGAGGGGCGCCGGCAGGCCCTCGTTGACGTTGAACCAGGCGGCGAGGATGCCGGCCAGACCCGCCAGCGCGCCCACCGACAGATCGATGCCACCGGTCAGGATGACCAGCGACTCGCCGATCGCCAGGATGCCGACCTGGGAGAGGTCGCGGCCCATCACCTGGAGATTGCCCACCGCGGTGTAGGTGTCGGCGTTGGCGGCTATCCCGACGAACACCAGCACGCAGGCGATGATGACGCCGGCCTCCGGGGAGGCGGCGAGCTTGCGGGCGAGGTTGGACACGGCCGGGCGCTGCTTCGGCGCGGCCTCCTCGGGTGCGAGCGTGCTCTGCGCGCTCATGCTGTCGCTCCGTTCGTGAGGTGTTCCTGGTCTGTGTCCCGGACGGGCTCCTCCGGCCCGGCCGGAGCCGTTCCGGCCGCGGCCGTCATGATGCGTTCCTTGGTGGCGTCGGCCCGGTCGATGACCGTGACCACCCGTCCGTGGTTCATCACCGCCACGCGGTGGCAGATCCACAGCAGTTCCTCCAGTTCGGAGGAGGCGACCACCAGGGCCATGCCCTGCTCGGCGGCCCGGTCGATCAGCTTGTAGATCTCCGCCTTCGCGCCGACGTCCACACCGCGGGTCGGTTCGTCGAGCAACAGCAGGCGCGGTTCGGCGGCGAACGCCCGCCCGAAGATGGCCCGTTGCTGGTTGCCGCCGGACAGGGAGCCGATCGGCTGCTCCACCGACTGCATCCGGACGTTGACGTTCTCGGTGATCTTCCGTGCCTCGGCGCGCTCGCGGCCCGGACCGAGCAGGCCGCGGGTGCTGATCCGTTTGAGGACCGAGACGACGACGTTCGCCCGGATCGACGCGAACAGCACGAGCGACTGCTCCTTGCGGTCCTCCGGGATCAGCGCGATCCCGGCCGCCACGCCGTCGCCCGCGCCGCGCGGCCGGTAGGACTCGCCGCCCAGCCGCATCCGGCCGCCCGTCGCGGGCTGTGCCCCCGCGATCGTGTGGACCAGGCGGCTGCGGCCGGAGCCCATCAGCCCGGCCACGCCCAGGATCTCCCCCTCGCGCACCTCCAGGTCGACCGGGCCGAGACCGTCCGCGGTCAGGCCCTCGACGTGGAGCAGCACCGGACTCGTCGCCGGCGGCGCCTTGGGCTCGCCCTGCGCGACCTCGCCGCCGACCATCTCGCGGATCAGCCGTTCCTCGGTGGCCTGGGCCGGTTCGAGGTCGGCGACCAGTCTGCCGTTGCGCAGGACCAGGATCCGGTCGCTGATCTCCCGCACCTCGTCCAGCCGGTGCCCGATGAAGAGCACCGTGCCGCCGCGGTCGGCGAGTTGGCGGGCCAGGCCGAGCACCATCCCGGCCTCGACCGGTCCCAGCGAGGAGGTCGGTTCGTCCAGGATCAGCAGCTTGGGCTCGCGGCCCCAGGCCTTGGCGATCTCGATCATCTGCCGGGTCGGCACCGGGAGGGTGCGCACCTCCCGGCTGACCGGAATCGTCTCGGCGGACAGGCCGATCTCCGCGAGCATCGCCTTCGCCTCGGCGCGCTGTGCGGCACCGTCGACCAGGACCCGCCGCCGCGACTTCCGCGGGCGGCGGCCCAGCAGCAGGTTCTCCGCCACCGAGAGCTGTCCGACGAGCGGGAACTCCTGGGAGACCATGGCGATACCGAGCTGTCCCGCGGCCTCGGTGGACCCGGCGGCGAGGGGTTCGCCGCCGATCAGGATCTCGCCGCCGTCCCGGTGGACGGATCCGGCGAGCGTGCCCATCAGGGTGGACTTACCGGCACCGTTCTCGCCGACCACACCGATCACCTGGCCCGCGTACAGGTCCAGTTCGGGCAGGTCGAGGACGCGCACCGGCCCGTAGGACTTGTGCACCCCCCGCAGCCGCGCCGTGACGGCGCGGCTGGGGATGTTCTCCGCGGCCGTCATGCTCAGCCGATCCCGAGCTGGGACTCAAGGGACTGGTACGCGCTCAGGTCGGACTTGGTGACCAGGCCCACGCCGGAGCTGAGGGTCGAACCGTCCTTCTCCAGATAGGGCTTGACCAGCGCCGTGGTCGCGGCCTTGCCGAGCACCTTCTCCGCGGCCAGGATGTACGCCCCGGTGTAGCCCTGCTGGTACGGCATCTGCACGACGGTTCCGGAGATCACGCCCGACTGGATGAACTTCAGGGTCTGGGCGTCGGAGTCGTCCGACA
The DNA here is from genome assembly GCF_044768565.1 of Streptomyces sp. NPDC091280. NCBI lineage: Bacteria > Bacillati > Actinomycetota > Actinomycetes > Kitasatosporales > Streptomycetaceae > Streptomyces > Streptomyces sp. NPDC091280. The sequence continues at coordinate 542,716 of NZ_JBIVUZ010000008.1, read as the reverse complement.
CGATGTGCACCGAGGCCGTCTTGCCCGCCGAGGTGACCGCCTGGGCCAGGGCGGGTCCGTCGTAGGAGTAGACGCCGTACAGGCCGGTGACGTCGGGGTTGTTGGCGAGGATGGTCTCGGCGTCCGAAGTGGCGGTGCTGGCCTGGAGGTTGTCGTTGACCTTCTGGGCGACGGTGATCTTGGTGCCCTTGAGGGCGGCCTCGAAGCCCGCGATGCGCTGGGTGGCGTTCGACGCGGTGAGCGAGCCGACGAGGATCGCCACCTTGCCCTTGCTGCCGAGGACCTGCTTCATGGCGGTGCCCGCCTGGAAGCCGGCGGTGTAGTTCGGGGTGCCCAGGTAGAGCGAGGCGGCGTCGGTGCCGGGCAGCGGCGAGTCGATCGCGAGGACGCTGATGCCCTTCTGGACGTCGGTGTGGATGGTCCCCGCGGCCGAGGTCGGGTCGATCGCCGAGATCGAGTAGCCGGTGACGCCCTGCGAGCGCAGGGTCTCCAGCTCCGAGTTCTGCTCGGTCAACTTGCCGTTGGGCGGGGCGAAGTAGGTGCACTTGCTCTTGGCTATGCCGAGGTCGGAGCAGCCCTTGAGGAAGCCGACCTGGCCGGCCTTCCAGTAGTCGGCGGCCACGTTCACGACCATCGCGATGTCGACCTTGGACAGGTCCTTGCCGGCCAGCGCGGACTTCAGGGCCGCGTCGAGCTTGGCGAGGTTCGTCTGGTTGAAGGTGACCGAGCCGGCCAGCGCGACCGGGGCCGCGCTGGAGCCCGCCGACTTCGAGGCCGAGGTGCTTCCGGAGCTCTTGGAGCAGCCTGCCGCGGTGAGCGAGACGAGCACGACGGCGGCGACCGCCACGGTGCGGGACCTGCTGGTACGAATCATGGCTGATCAGTGCCCTTCTGAACATGTCGGGGTGGAGTGGGTCCCCACCCGCTTGCGGTGTGGGCGAATCGGGGTACGGCCGCGGTGACCGCTCCGGCTGTCGGGCATGGCGGGGTGCCGGAGGCGGGCAGGGCTGGTCGATGAGGGGTCGGACGGAGGGGCCCGGAGGCGAGTGGTCGGCCGCGGGCTCGGCGAGGCCGATCGTGCGGGGCCCGGTGGAGGCGGCGGCCCGTCGGGGTTGACGGAGCCTCAGGGTTGACGGGACGTCAGAGTTGACGGAGCGTCAGAAAGCTTGTGCCGACGGGACGGAGGACGGATCACGTCGCCGTCCTCGCGACCTGAACGGTCCGGGAGGAGGTGTTGTCCGGCGTACGGCACTCGCGCGGGACGGCACCCGGCTCATCGGGAACTCGCGGCCGGGCGGCCGGCGGTCACGCCGAGGGGACACGGACCATGGCATTTCCTCTTTTCTCTGGGCAGGGCCGCGGTACGGCCGGGGCGCCGGTCAGTGCCGGGGACGGGTCGCCGACGTACGCACCACAAGACTGGGTGGGATGACGATGTGAGGTTGCTCGTCGACCGTCGGCAGCCCCTTGTCGGAGCCGCCGACGATCTCGATCAGCGCGCGCAGGGCACGTCGGCCGAGTTCGTCGAAGTCCTGGCGGACGCTGGTCAGTGACGGGCCGAAGTACTCGGTCTCCGGCATGTCGTCGAACCCGACGACACTGATGTCCTCGGGCACCCGGTGCCCGGCCTGCTGCACGGCCCGCAGCAGCCCGAGGGCCAGGTGGTCGTTGGCGCAGAACACCGCCGTGACCTCGGGGTCGGCGGCGATCCGCCGGCCGAGTTCGAATCCGGTACGGGCCGTCCAGTCGGCGCCGCCCAACGGCTCGACCACGGGAGCGCCCCGCTTTTCCAGGGCGCCGCGCCAGCCCGCCTCGCGTTCCTGCGCGTCGAGCCAGGAGCGCGGCCCGACCAGGTGGTGCACGGTGCGGTGGCCGAGGTCGAGCAGATAGGAGGTGGCGAGTTCGGCCCCCGCCTCGTTGTCGACGGCGACCGAGGCCAGCCGGGCGTGGGTGCCGCAGCCGACCGCGAGCAGCGGTACGTCCGACGGCACGCTCGCCAGCGCCCCTACGGCCGCGGTCTGCGGCGCGATGACGATGATCCCCTCGACACCCTGGTCGCGCAGTCGGTCGACGGCGTCCAGCAGCGAACGCCGGTCGAGGGTGCCGACCGCGGCCACGGTGACGAAGTACTCGTGCTGTCTGGCCGCCTGCTCGATGCCGTAGAGCATGCAGGCCGGTCCGTACAGCGTGGTGTTGAAGCTGATCACACCCAGGGTGCGGGTGCGGCGGGTGGCCAGGTTGCGGGCGGCGGCGTTGGGGCGGTAGCCGAGTTCACGGACCGCGGCGAGGACCCGGTCGCGGGTGGCTGACCGTACGTTCGGGTGGTCGTTGAGGACCCGTGAGACGGTCTGGTGCGAGACGCCCGCGACCCGGGCCACGTCCGCCATCACCGGTGTGCGCTCCCCCTCCATGCTCCGCCTCCTCACCTGTCGTGGTGTTTCCGATGCGTTGCGCCCCCGGCCGGAACCGGTGCGCCGTGGAGAATTGTTAGCGCACACATTCCGACTCGGCAAGGCTGCCGACCACCCGGTTTCGGAGATTTCGGACAGCGTTGTCAGCACGGCGTGAACCGCTCCGACCTGCCAGTTCATGCCCGAAGACGGCCCGACTCCCCCGACCCGGTGGACCGTCCCCCACGAAATCGAGGGCATTCGTTTCCATACTCTTGACCGTCCGTCAGTGTTGACCGCCCATTCATCCCCGCGTAAAAAAGGCGGAGCCGCAAGAGCGGTGGATCACCGTCGGCCTTACCAGGTCGGCAGCCGTGCCCGAACCGAGTGACACCGGGCCGGCGGCACCCCCGTCCCCCCATGAAGCCCGGATGAGTGGCGGCATCCGGCCGGCTTGATTGTTAGCGCTCACATCGTGCTGTCCGGCGGACCGGCGAGACTCCGACCGGCGTCGACGCCCTGCCCGACGGCAACTCCCCCGGCGCGCATCTCTCCGCACACCGGGCGTCCCTCCGTGCCCGGCGCATGCCGCGCCGGGCCCGAGAAGAACGCGACACGGAAGAGGTACACAGTGACAGCAAGGCATCTGAGGGACCTCCGGCTCAGGGTGGTGGGCGCGGTCCTCGCACTGCTCGCCGGCATCCTGGTCGGGGCCATCGGCACCGCGGGCACGGCCCAGGCGGCCTCGTCCCTGCCGTGTGACATCTATGCCTCCGCCGGCACCCCCTGTGCGGCGGCGCACAGCACCACGCGAGCCCTCTACGCCTCCTACGACGGCGCCCTGTACCAGGTCAAGCGCGCCTCGGACTCCACCACCGCCGACATCGGCGTGCTGAGCACCGGGGGCTACGCGAACGCGGCGGCGCAGAACTCCTTCTGCTCCGGCACGACCTGCGTCATCACCAAGATCTACGACCAGAGCTCGAACCACAACGACCTCACCATCGAGGGCCCGGGCGGCAACGGCGGCCAGGACGTCGGTGCCATCGCCGACGCGTTGCCCGTCACGGTCGGCGGCCACGCGGCGTACGGCGTCTTCGTGTCCGCCGGTGTCGGCTACCGCGACAACAGCACCACGGGCATCGCCACCGGCAGTTCCCCCGAGGGCGCGTACATGGTGACCAGCGGCCATCACGTGAACAACCGCTGCTGCTTCGACTACGGCAACGCCGAGACCTCCGGCGACGACACCGGCAACGGCCACATGGACGCGATCAACTTCGGTACGGAGTGCTGGTTCTCGTGCACCGGCTCCGGCCCCTGGGTCGAAGCGGACCTGGAGAACGGACTGTTCTTCGGGGCGAACGGCTCCTACTCCGGCAACACCGGCATCTCCAGCGAGTACGTCACCGCCATGGAGAAGAACAACGGCACGACGACCTACGCCATCAAGGGCGGCAACGCCCAGTCGGGTTCACTGAGCACCTTCTACAACGGGGCCCTGCCCACCACCAGCGGTTACGCCCCGATGCAGAAGGAGGGCGCGATCGTCCTCGGCACCGGCGGTGACAACAGCAACGGGTCCGACGGCTCCTTCTTCGAGGGCGTCATGACCTCCGGCTACCCGACCGACGCCACGGACAACGCCGTTCAGGCCAACGTCACTTCCGTCGGCTACACCACCCCGACCGCGTCCTTCCCCGTCGCCGGCACCGCCTACCGGCTGACCAACGTCAACAGCGGCAAGGTCCTGGACGCGGTCAACTGCGGTACGGCCAACGGCACTTCGATCGACCAGTGGGCCTCGCTCGGCAACACCTGCCAGCAGTGGAAGTTCAGCAGCGCGGGCAACGGCCACTACACCATCACCAACGTCAACAGCGGCACGGTCCTGGACACCGTCAACTGCGAGGCGTACAACGGCGCCGCCATCGACCTGTGGGCCGCGCTGGGCAACCTCTGCCAGGAATGGGACGTCACGCACGTCGGCAGTCACTACACGATCACCAACGTCGGCAACGGCGAGGCGCTCGACGTGAAGAACTGCGGAACCGCCAACGGGACCGTGGTCCGTGAGTGGCAGCAGCTCGACAACACCTGCCAGCAGTGGAACATCGCCACCTGAGCGACCACCCGATCCACCGACGGACCGCCGGTCTCCCCGCCGGCGGTCCGTCCCCGGGTGCCATCGACGCACCGGCGTCGGAGCCGCCGCCTTCCCCGAAGGGGCACCCGCTTCCCCAGTTCGGCGCCCCGCCACACCCGCACTCGCCCGATCGAACCATCTCGCAAAGGAACTCCCCCATGCCTCCAGAAGCCGGGCCGTCCCGCAGAACCGTCCTCACCGCCCTCGGCGTCGCACCCCTCGCCGGCACCCTCGCCACCGCCGCTCCGGCGTGGGCCGCCGAACGCTCCGGCACCGCGACGGCCGCCGCCGTGACCCTGCCGGCCTCGGCCGCGCACTGGGCCTTCGACGAGGGCTCCGGCACCTCCGCCGCCGACTCGTCCGGCAACGCCCACACCGCCGCCCTCCAGGGCGCGGCCACCTGGGACACCGGCAAGATCGGCGCCCACAGCCTGAGCCTCACCGCGGGCGGCAATGCCGCGGCGACCGGTCCCGCGCTCGACACGTCCCAGGCGTTCTCGGTGGCCGCCTGGGTCAACCTCGCCCAACTGGGCGGCTACCAGACCGCCGTGAGCATCGACGGCAAGGTCGTCAGCGCCTTCTACCTCGGGCTGCGCGACGACACCGGCACCTTCGCCTTCGCCCGGCTCGCCTCGGACGCCACCCAGGGCGCCGCCGTGGCAGCCGCCGCCTCCGCGCCCACGACCGGTACCTGGACCCATCTGGTCGGCGTCAGCGACGCGTCGGCCGGGGTGACCCGCCTCTATGTCAACGGCGTGCTGGAGGGCGAGGCCGCCTACACCGCAGGCTGGGCGGGCACCGGCGACACCGCCATCGGCCGCGCGCTCTACGGCGGCGGGCACGTCGACCAGTGGCACGGCCTGATCGACGACGTGTGGCTGTTCCCCGCCGCCCTCACCTCCGACCAGGTCGCGACGCTCGCCGGAGTGCCGGTGGAGTCCACGACACCGCTGCTGAGCGTGGACGTCGCCAACCCGGCGCACGCGGTGTCCCCCATCCTTCCCGGCCTGATGTTCGAGGACATCAACCACTCCGGTGAGGGCGGCATCTACGCCGAACTGGTGCAGAACCGCTCGATGATGGCCAGCGACACCTCGGCCGACCACTGGTCCGCGGTCGGTGGGACGACCCTCGCACTCGACACGAGCACGCCCCTCAACGACGCCCTCACACGTTCCCTCAAGGTCGTCCTGCCGACCGGCACCGGCGCTGGCCACCGGGCCGGAGTGTCCAACGACGGCTTCTGGGGCATACCGGTACGCCCCCGAACCACCTACACCGCCCGCCTCTTCGCCAAGGCGTCACGGCGTGTCGGCCCGCTCACGGTGACCGTCGAGTCGGCGGACGGCTCGACGGTGTACGCCTCCGCCCGGCTCCACCACGTCGGTACGGCGTTCCCGGACCGCCCCTTCGAACTCACCCTGCGCACCGGTCCGCGCACCCCGGTGGACGGCGACGCGCGGCTGACCGTCACGACCGACGACCCCGCGGCCTCGGGCGAGACCCTCTGGCTCCAGTACGTCTCCCTCTTCCCGCCCACCTACAACGACCGCCCCAACGGCCTGCGCGTCGACCTGATGGAGAAACTGGTCGCCCTGAAACCGAAGTTCCTGCGCTTCCCCGGCGGCAACTTCCTTGAGGGCAACACCATCGCGACACGCTTCAACTGGAAGAACACCATCGGCCCGGCCTGGGAGCGCCCCGGCCACATGGACGACGCCTGGGGCTACTGGTCCACGGACGGGCTCGGCCTCCTCGAATACCTGCACTGGGTGGAGGACATGCGCGCCCAGCCGGTCCTGGCCGTCTTCGCCGGCTACACGCTGAAGGGCGAACACGTCACCGGCGACGCGCTCACGCCGTACGTCCAGGACGCGCTGGACGAGATCGAGTACGTCACCGGTCCGGTCACCAGCACCTGGGGCGCGAAGCGCGCGGCCGACGGACACCCGAAGCCGTTCCCGCTGGAGTTCGTGGAGATCGGCAACGAGGACTGGTTCGACTCCTCCGGGTCCTACGACCAGCGGTTCACGGCCTTCCACGACGCGATCAAGGCGAAGTACCCGCACCTCAAGCTGATCGCCACGACCACGGTGACGAGCCGCACGCCGGATCTGATCGACGAGCACTACTACCTCGCGCCGTCCGCCGCCCAGGCCGCCACCCACAAGTACGACAACCGGGACCGCGCGTCGACGAAGGTCTTCGTCGGCGAGTGGGCCGCGCAGGAGGGCCGCCCCACTCCCGACCTCAACGCGGCGCTGGGCGACGCCTCTTGGCTGGCCGGGCTGATCCGCAACTCCGACCAGGTCCTCATGGAGTGCTACGCGCCGCTGTTCTCCCACGTCAAGAACAACGTCTGGGCGACCAACCTGATCGCCTACGACAACCTCACCAGCTATGTCTCCCCCAGCTACTGGGCGCAGCAGATGCTGACGAGCAGGCTGGGCGAGACGGTGCTGCCGGCCACCACCCGCGCCCTTCCCGGCCTCGCCACCGTGGCCACCCGTTCCGGGAAGCGCCTCTACCTCGCGGTCGTCAACTACGGGACGGAGAAGCTGGATGTCCCGGTCGAGCTGAAGGGGCTGGTCAAGGGAGTCAGGCGGCAGGCCACCGCCACCGTCCTGACGGGGCCCTCGGCGACAACCACCAACACGCTGGCCGACCCCACCGTGCTCGTGCCCAGGTCCAGCACGGTGAGCGGTGCCGGGGCGACCTTCACCAGCACGCTGCCGCCGCTCTCCGTCACGGTCCTGGAACTCACGCTGACCTGACACCGGCCGATGCTCACGACGCGCCCCGCCTGTCCGCTCACGGCAGGCGGGGCGCGTCGACGGCCACCGGTACCTGCGTGCCGGTCAGCGCACCCAGGTGTCGGTGAGGTTCCGGACGGCGGAGCCGTCGAGGTCGGCGAGGCTCGTGGCGACGAAGTCGCGGGCCCACTGGGAGGTCTGGATGCGGAAGGGCGGCCGGGCGACGGTCAGTGCCTCGATGATCGGGGCGGCTGCCTCGGCCGGGGTCTGGGCGTTGCCGAACGACCGCTGGGTGCGGGCGATGTACGCCTCCAGCGCCGGGGCGTAGGGACCGGCGGCGGCAAGCATCGCCGGGAGGTCGAGGCCGAGATTGGCGACGAACTCGCTGGCCACCGCTCCCGGTTCGACGACGCAGACATCGACACCGAGGGTGGCGGCGACCGGCGCGAGGGACTGCATGAAGCCCTCGACGGCGAACTTGGCCGCGCAGTAGGCCTCGTTGAAGGGCTGGCCGACGGCGCCGCCGACGCTGCTGACGGTGATCACCCGGCCCTGCGAGGCGCGCAGGTGCGGCATCGCGGCCCGGGTCGCCGTCACCACGCCGAAGAAGTTGACCTCCATGGCCGCGCGGACGTCGTCGACGCTGCTCTGCTCGACGGTGCCGATCTGCGCGGCGCCCGCGTTGTTGACCAGTGCGTCCAGGCGGCCGTGCTCGGCGACGACCTCGTCCAGACAGGCGGTGACACCGACCGGGTCGGTGACGTCCAGGCGCTTGACCTGGACCAGGTCCGCGACGCCCGCCTCGACGGCGGCCTTGTGCAGGGCCTCGGCCTTGCCGGTGTCGCGCATGGTGGCGATGGTCGTCCAGCCCTCCCGGGCGGTGCCGATGGCCGTGGCCAGGCCGATGCCGGAGGACGTACCGGTGATCAGAACCGTCTTCGGGGAACTCATGCGGGTTTTCCTTGCCTGAGGAGTGAGGAGTGAGGACTGAGGGGTGGGCAGTGAGGAGTGGCGGCGCGCGGCGGGCCGACAGTCATAACCGGGGAGTTCTCCGGTTACCCGTCAAGGTAAACGGGGAACTCCCCGGTTGTCCAGTTAGACTGGCCTCCTCGACAAAGGGAGCAGCCTTGACCAGCAAGCCGGGCCCACTGCGCGCCGACGCCCGCCGCAACCGTGAACGCATCCTCGAAGTGGCCGTGCGCGCGTTCTCCGAACAGGGCCCGGACGTCGCGATCGACACGATCGCCAAGGCCGCCGGGGTCGGCTCGGCCACGCTCTACCGTCACTTCCCCACCCGCGAGGCACTGGTCGAGGCGGCCTACCGCAACGAGCTGGTCCGCGTCTGCGACAGCGCCGCGCAACTGCTCTCCGACCACGCGCCGGACCAGGCGCTCCGCCTGTGGATGGACCGCTTCATCGACTACTTGGCCGCCAAGCAGGGCATGGCGGACGCGTTGCGGGCCGTGGTCGCGTCCGGCGCGGACCCCTTCGCCGAGACCCTGGACAGACTCGGCACCGCAATCGGCACCCTGCTGCGCGCCGGCGCGGACGCCGGTCTCCTGCGCCCGGACGTCGACCCCTTCGACGTCGGCTTCACCCTGGCCGGCGTCGCCCTGATCACCAGCGCCCCCGGCCAACGCGAACGGGCCGGCCGCCTCCTCGACCTGCTCCTCGACGGCCTGCGGTACGGAGCACACGAGCCGGTGTCACCCTCGTGACCCCGCTCCGGCACCCGTCCACAGCCACGCGACGGCCGTGCCCCGAGGGCGGTCGTCAGTAGCGGTCGCAGGTCTGGCGCAGGTAGCCGTCCTGACCGGCCGGGGTGACGTCGAGATCCCGCCTCACGATGCTGATCCGGTCACCCCAGCCCGCGCAGGCCTTCTTCATGCCGTTCTCGGTGTACTCCACGACGATGACGTGGTCGCCGAACGCGTCGACGTAGGACCCGCATTCGTCGTACTGCCCGCACTCCTCGACCACCGCGAAATCGAGGCCGACCCGCTTGCGGTCCTTGGCGAGTTCGAGGGTGTTCTTCTGCGCGACGGCGAGGTGCCGGGCGTGCGCGTGCCGGGCGAGCAGGGTCTGGAAGGCCTCGGCGTCGGCCGCGGTGAGCAGTCCGTGCGGGGCGCGGGTGTAGCTGTCGTAGTTGTCCGGCTCGACGGCGTCGAATCCCTTGTCGGCGCACGAGTCGATCCAGTCGTCGACCTTCTCCGCGATCCGTGCGCGCTTGGCGGGGCTGCCGATGTCGAGCATCGCCTCGCCCCAGTCCTTGTCCATGACGACCTTGCCGGAGCGGTCCCGGAGCAGGAGGTCGGCGTCCCAGTCCCCCGTCGCGTCGGGCTGGGCCTGGAACGCGTTGACGTAGCAGATGTTGTACATGCCCGGGGCGGGCGAGGCCGTGTGGTCGCGGGAGACGACGGAGACGCCCTTCGGCGGGGTGTAGGCGCCGCCGAGCTGGTAGTCGACGCCGGCGTGGACGGGTGGTGTGGACACCTGCGCCGTCCGGGCCTTCGGCGAGGTGTCGGTGTCGTTCGCGGTGTCCGTGCCGGTGGCGGAGCAGGCGACGGCGGTGACGGCCGTCGCGACGAGGACGGCGGAAAGGGGCACGGTGACGCGGGACTTGCGCATGACGGTCTGCCTCTGGATGCGAGAGCATGCCCCGCCTCGGACATGCCGGATCCTGGCGACTGGGGCCGGACTGACGGCTCGAAGGCTCGGGTTACCGGCTGGGAATGCCTTGGTTGTACGGACCGTGGGGGGTGTCGGGTGGCCCGCTGCCGCGACGATACCAAAGCGCTCCCGACCGCCTCGCGCCCCACCGGGGGAAGAGGCGGCCCTAGGCGCGCTGGTCGCCCGCGACGCGTCGGTGCAACCCCCCGCGCCTCCTCAACTGCCGTGGGTCGAGGTGCTGCGGTAGTCGGTGTACGTGTAGGGGTTGTCGAGGACCTTCGTCTCGGGGACGTCCGGGTTCATGCCCTTGGCCCAGGCCTCCTCGCCCATCGTGGCCCGCAGGTGGTCCACGGTCTGCTCGACGGTGCGCCGCACCGCGGCCAGGTCGGTGTCGAGCAGACGGTGCTCGTGCTTGACCACGCGACCGTCGACGACGACGGTGTGGACGTCGCCGCGCTGGGCCTGGAAGGCCACATGGCCGTACGGGTTGAGCAGCGGGAAGGAGACCGGCGAGTGGTCGTTCTTCAGCAGGACGAGGTCGGCCTTCTTGCCCTCCTCGATACTGCCCAGGTCGTGTTCACGGCCAAGTGCCCTTGCTCCGCCGCGAGTTGCCCACTCCACCACCTGTTCGGCGCGCAGCGCGCAGTGGGTGACGGTCTCGCCCTCCGCGTGGGCTTCCAGGTGTTCGCGGGCACGGTCGGCGCCGAGGGTGGTGCGCATGGCGGAGAAGAGGTCGCCGCTCCACCACACGCTGGTGTCCATCGAGAGGGAGACGGGGATGTCGTGGGAGCGGAGCGCCCAGGTCGTGGGGTAGCCCTGGCCGGCGCTCTGCTCGCTCTCCGTGGACACCGAGACCGAGCCGCCGGTGGCAGCGATGCGCTGGTAGGAGTCGGCGGACAGGGTGGAGGCGTGGACGTAGACCGTCTCGGGGGTCATGAATCCGTGCTCGTGCATGAGCCGGATGCCGTCGTCGTTGGTGGCGCCCCAGACGCCCGCGTGGGTGGTGACGGCGACGCCGAGTTCGCGGGCGGCCTCGAAGGCGGGCTTCTCGGGGAAGGCGGGGTCGCCGGTGACGTCGAAGGCGAGTTGGAAGCCGAGCATGTCGTCGCCGGTGATGCGGCGGCGCACGAAGTCGCGGAACTGCGGTGCCGCGGTCCATTCCGCCGGCGCCTGCTGGATGTTGCCGTAGGCGAGGACGAACCGGCCGGGCACCGACCGCAGCGCGTCCACCGCGGCGTCCGCGTGGTCGACGCTCTGTAGTCCGTGCGACCAGTCGACGACCGTGGTCACCCCGGCGTCCAGCGCCTCCACGGCGGCCAGCAGGTTGCCGGCGTGCACGTCCTCGGGCCGGAAGGACCTGCCGTGTTCGAGGTAGTACCAGACGAAGTACTGGGTCAGGGTCCAGTCGGCGCCGTAGCCGCGCATCGCCGTCTGCCACATGTGCCGGTGCGTGTCGATCATGCCGGGCATCACGATGCCGCCGGTCGCGTCGATCTCCGCGGTGCCCTCCGGCACGGCCAGCCGCGGGCCGACCGCGGTGATCCGGTCGCCCGTCACGAGCACGTCGGTGTCGCTCAGCACCCGCCGGGCACGGTCCATGGGCAGGACGGTGCCGCCGCGCAGGACTACGGGTCGCCCCGCCTGGAATGGGGTGGACTGGCTCATCACTGACTCTCCCACTCGACATCGGACGACTGTCCGTATGGCGGCTCTCGCTTGGTGACCGATCGTCGTCAGGGTGCTGTCCGGTGTCAATACTCCGTGGTTTCCGAATTCCGACCGGCAAGGTCACCAGACGTCCGCTCTGCGGTCGGCTGCGAGCCACCGGGTCCGAGCCGTCGGGGCGAGGGCCCGCCCTGCTGCGTAGAGTGCCTTCAACAAGTGTCCGTAGGGCGGACACCCGCAAGCGAAGCCGACGGCGACCCGAGGAGCCACCATGCCGCGCGAAGGAACCGGACCCGATTTCATCGAGGCGCTGGCTCGGGGCCTGGAGGTCATCACCGCCTTCCGGCCGCGGCAGCCGGTGATGTCGCTGTCCGACGTGGCGACCGCGACCGGACTGGCCAGGCCGACCGCGCGCAGGATCCTGCTCACCCTGACCGAGCTGGGCTACGTGCGCCAGCAGACCGGCGGATTCGTACTCACCCCGCGCGTCCTGGACCTCGGCGTCGCCTACGTCCGCTCGACGGGACTGTGGGAGGTGGCGCGCCCGCACCTGGAGTGGCTGGTGGAGCGCACGAACGAGTCCTGCTCGATCGCCCAGCTCGACGGCTCGGACATCGTCTACGTCGCCCGGGTCTCGGTGCCCAAGATCGTGACCCTCGCCGTGCAGATCGGCACCCGCTTCCCCGCGCTGCCGACCTCGCTGGGCAAGGTGCTGCTGGCCGCGCTGGCGCCCGACGAGGCGGCCCGGGTCGTCGCCGAGCCCAGCCGCTCGGGTCTCCAGTCGGTGTGGCACCCCGGCCGGGCCGAATGGGAGGCCGAGCTGCGGGAGGTGCGCGCGCGGGGCTGGGCGGTGACCGACGAGCAACTGGCCAGGGGCATCCGCTCGGTGGCCGCTCCACTGCGGGACGGCTCGGGCCGCGTCGTCGCGAGCGTCAACGTGAACGCGCACGCCGCCGAGACCTCGATGGAGGTGCTGCTCGACGACTACCTGCCGCTCCTCCTCCAGGCCGCCGGCGAGATCAGCCTGGACTTCGCCCGGCTGGAGTCCGCGCCCCACGCGGTCCGGCCGTCCGGCGCGATCGTGTCTTGAGGCCTCCGCCGTCTCTTGACGCCCCCGCCGTCCGGGACGGAGAATCACTGTCCGGACGACTGTCCGGTGTGCGGACAGAAAGGCAAGGTTCATGTCGCAGAGCGCCAAGCCCACTCCACCGGGCACCGCGGGCCCGCTGTCCGGGGTGCTGGTCGCGGACTTCTCACGGATCCTTGCCGGGCCGTACGCCACGATGCTGCTCGCCGACCTGGGGGCCGACGTCGTCAAGGTCGAGGGACCGGGCGGCGACGACACCCGCACCTGGATGCCCCCGACACGCGACGAGGTCTCGACCTACTACCTCGGGATCAACCGTGGGAAGCGTTCGATCGCCCTCGACCTGCGCAAGGAGGAGGACGCCGAGGTCGCCCGGAACCTCGCCCGGCGGGCGGACGTCCTGATCGAGAACCTCAAGCCCGGCGGCATGGCGAAGTACGGACTGGACTACGACTCGGTCCGGCGGGACAACCCCGGGCTGATCTACACGTCGATCACCGGCTTCGGCTCCGGACCGGGCCGGCACGTCCCCGGCTACGACCTGATGGTGCAGGCCATTTCGGGGCTGATGAGCCTGACGGGCGACCCCGACGGACCGCCGTACCGGGCCGGGATCTCAGTGTTCGACGTGATGGCGGGCAACCACGCCACGATCGGGATCCTCGCCGCGCTGCGCCATCGGGACGCCACGGGGAACGGCCAGCTCGTCGAGGTGAACCTGCTGTCCTCGGCCCTGACCGGACTGGTCAACCACAGCTCGGCCTACGTCGCCGGTGACACCGTGCCCTACCGGATGGGTAACGCCCACCCCAGCGTCTTCCCCTACGAACCGCTGCCCACCGCCGACAACGACCTCATCGTGACGGCCGCCAACGACAGCCAGTTCCGCAAGCTGTGCGAGGTCCTCGGCATACCGGAGGTGGCCGACGACCCGCGGTTCGCGCGCAACGCCGACCGCACCGCCCACCGCGATCTGCTGCGCCCGCTGCTGGCCGAGCGGCTGAAGACCCGCGGCGCGACCGAGTGGTTCGAGGCACTGGTGGAGGCCGGTGTCCCGAGCGGGCCGATCAACACCATCGACGGCGGCTTCGCCATGGCCGACCGCTTCGGGCTGGACCCCGTCGTCACCGTGGGCGAGGGCGACCGCGCGGTGCCCACCACCCGGCACCCGATCCGCTTCTCCGCCACCCCCGCCGCCTACCGTCTGCCGCCACCCGAACTCGACGAACACGGCGCGGAGTTGCGCGCCTGGCTGTCCGCACCCGAGGAGGACAGCCATGTCTGAGCCCGTGTCTGAGCCCGTTTCCGGGCCCACATCGGAGCCCGTGTCCGAACCGGCACCGCGCCCCGCCTACCCCACCGCCCTCGGCGCCTCCGACCTCAGGACCATCACCCTGCTCGGCCACGACCTGGCCGAGGACATCATGGGCTCGGTCGGCTTCGGTGAACTCGCGTTCTGGCTCGCCACCCAACGACGGCCGACGCCCGGCGAGACACGGGTCTTCGAAGCCGTACTCGCGGCACTGGCCGACCACGGCTTCACCCCCACGGCCATCGTCACCCGCCTGACCTACCTCTCCGCCCCCGACTCCGTCCAAGGAGCACTCGCCGCCGGACTCCTCGGCGGCGGCTCCCGCTTCCTCGGCGTCACCGAGGACACCGGCCGCTTCCTGCACGACGTACTGGAGTCCCTCGACGGAGACCTCCCCACGGACGAGGCCGGCTGGGACGCGGTCGCGCTGCGCACGGTCGAACGGCGGCGCGCGGCAAAGGAGTTCGTCCCCGGCCTCGGTCACCACGTGCACAAGGAGGGCGACCCCCGCACACCGAGACTGATCCGGATCGCCCAGGAGGAGGGCGTCTACGGCCCGCACCTGAGCCTGTTCGCCGCCATCGGCCGGGTGCACCCGAAGGTGCTGCACCGGACGCTCCCCCTCAACGGAGCGGGGGTCTGCGGCGCCGCCCTGGCGGATCTCGGCCTCCCGCTCCAACTGCTGCGCGGCTTCGCGCTGTTGGCCCGAACGGCGGGTCTCATCGGGCAACTCGCCGAGGAACTGCGCCATCCTGTCGCGCAGGACGTGTTCCTGTCCGTCGACCTCAACAACGCCCCGGTGCCGCCGGAGCCCTACACCCCGGATCCGCTCACGAGGGACCGGAGCGGGGACTGACCCCGCGCCCGCCGTCCCGCCATCCACCCGCACGCAGACCAAGGAGCCGCAACCGTGTCCGACGACAAGGACGACATCACCGAGCTGGCCACCCAGCGGTGGGCCACCGCTCACTCCCCGCGGCTGGGCGAGCTGATGACCGCGCTGGTCCGGCATCTGCACGCCTTCTCGCGCGAGGTGCGGCTCACCGAGGACGAGTGGATGGCCGCGATCGAGTGGCTGACCGCGGCGGGCTCGATCAGTGACGACAAGCGCCAGGAACTGATCCTCACCTCCGACGTCCTCGGACTCAGCACACTCGTCGTCCAGTTGAACAACCGGTTCACGCCGGAGGCGACCCCCGCCACGGTGCTCGGCCCGTTCCACATCGACGGCTCGCCGACCGCGCCGCACGGCTTCGACATGTCGGACGGCATCGCGGGCACACCGCTGTTCTTCACCGGGAGGGTGACCGACACCGAGGGCAAGCCGCTGGCGGACGCGGTGCTCGACGTGTGGCAGGCCGACGCGGAAGGCGCCTACGAGGCGCAGATCCCCGAGATCGACGAGGCACGCCTGCGGGCCAAGTACCGCACCCGCGAGGACGGTACCTACTGCATCCGCACCATCGCGCCGCGCGGGTACGCCATCCCCATGGACGGCCCGGTCGGCGACCTGATGCGCAGGACGGACATCAGCCACTTCCGGCCGGCACACGTGCACTTCCTGATCGACGAACCCGGCTACCGGAAACTGATCACCCACCTGTTCCAGGCCGGCAGCGACTATCTGGACTCCGACGTCGTCTTCGGCACCAAGGACGCGCTGATCGTCCCGTTCTCCGAACGACCGGCCGGCGACGCACCCGACGGCGGCACGCTCGAAGTCCCGTACCTGCACGCCGAGTACAACTTCGTCCTGCAACCCCGCTGACCGGTCGGCCGGGAGCCGGGGTCAGACGGTGATGCGGTCGTCGAGGTCGGGCGCTCCCGCGCCTGGGTGACGTCCTTGGTGACGACCGCGCTACGGCCCTGGCCGACACTCATGAACAGTGCGCCCGGCCGGTGACGGTGGTGCCACCGGCCAGGGGCGCCGCCTCAGCCTCCTACGACGCGTTCCCCCCGCTCGACGAAACCGTGGTACCGCCGGTGATCTTGTTGAAGATCTTGGAGTACGCGTATCCGGTTCCCTTGTCGTAGCCGTCGACCTCCCAGAAGGACAGCTCCTGTACGCCGTTGGTGGCGGCGAAGGATTCCAGGGTCTTGGCGTTGGCCTGGGTGAAGTTCTCGTCGTCGTCGTTGTGGCCGGCGATGGGAGTCAGGCCCATCCGGCCGTAGGCCTGGGAGGTCGAGATGCCGTAGAGGCTCGCGAGTTGTGCGGCGGTCCCCTTGGCCGCGGACCGCGAGTCGTTGAGGGCGTTCTCGCCGTCGCCGAAGTCCATGGTCATGATGTTGACCAGGTTGACCTTGACGCCCTTGCTCTTGGCGTCCTTGAGCAGGTTGAGCGTGTCGGACTCCAGGCCGGACGGGTCGACGGCGAGGGTGTAGTCGACCTGGACACTGGGGTTCTGGGCCTGGAGGGCGGCGAGGGCCTTGTTGCGCCGGGTGTTGGCCGCGGTGTCACTCAGGGTGTCGCCCTCGATGTCGAAGTCGAGCCGGGTGATGCCGTACGTGCTGACCACTTTGGCGTAGGCGGCGGTGAGCGCCGAGACGGATGTGCAGGTCTGCGCGAGTTCCCCGCCTTCCGCGCCGCCGAAGGAGACGATGACGTTTCCGCCGGCCGCCTTGAGGGTGTTGACCTGGGAGGTGAAGGCGCCCAGCGCGCTGTTGCCGGCCTCCCACTGCGGCGTACAGCCGGACTTGGGGATGAGGAAGGCCAGGGTGTAGTTCTTGAGCCCGGTGGCTCTCATGTCGGCCGCCATGTCACCGGCGGTGCTGCTGGAGAGTTCGAGATAGGGCGCCGCGTAGTGGGCCGGGAAGGCGGTCGCCGCCTGAGGAGCGGCACTGGCGGTCGCGTTGACGCTCACCACCATCGCCGCGACGGGGAGTGCGGAGACGACAAGCCCCTTGTTGAGTCGTGACCATGTCACGTGGGTCCTCCTGGTGGGATCGGGACGGGGCATGCCGAAGAACCCGGCTCTGGGTCCGAACTGAGGCCGGAGTCGCGGCATGCGGATGATCGGGGAGAGCGGGGCGCAGCGAGGTGGCCGCGGGGGGAAGTGGCGTGAACTGGCAGTGGTGGGGGGTGCGTTGACATCGCTTGGCAGCGCCCGAAGTCAATCTCTCCGTGGTCGGCCCGTCAATACAATGGAATGGAAAGTTTCCTAACAGAACACGCTCCACTCCACCCCTCACCGGCGGCTCGACCGGAAGGGATGTTTGACCTGCACATTTAAAGATTGATGCGACGCCAGGGCGGGACACCGGGCACTTCCATGCAGGTATGGACTTAGTAAAGCTACTTAACAAGACGATTGTGTGACTGCGGTCACGACTGCTTCCGTCTGTTAGGAAACGTTACTAATGAACGATGGAGGCCCCACACCGCCATGTCATCGATCCGTACGCGCCTCGCTGTGGCAGCCGCCTCAGCCATCGCGCTCGCCGCACCGTTCACCGTCGGCAACGCCGACGCCGCGCCGAACTCCGCAGCGGCCAAGGCGACCCCGGCCGCCGCCTCGTACACCGCCGCCCAGGTCCTGGCGGGCGTCAAGCAGAACTCGACGGCCGCGAACCAGGTCAACACCAAGCCGCACATCAACACCATGACGCGGGCTCAGAACGTCAACGTGTACCAAGTCGCCCCGGGCGTGTACTCGTACACCTCCGGCATGGCCATCGACACCGACGGCAGCGACCCCGATCCCGACCCCGACCACCAGGGCGAGACGACCTGGGAGGACAGCAACGGCAAGGCCCTGGGCGCCCACCACGTGCCGTTCTACGTCCTGGGCGACGACTGCTGGGACCGCAAGAGCCCCTGCCCGCACTTCTTCTACAAGGAGCGCGGCATGAAGGGCCGGCAGTTCGCGCTGATGTTCTACGACGGCAAGGCCATCGGCTCGATCTTCGGCGACACCCAGACCGCGAACAGCCAGACCACCTCGGACAACGACTCCCGCGAACTGGGCGAGGCGTCCGTGAAGGCGGCCCAACTGCTCGGCATACCCAGCAGCGGGACCACCGGCGGCGTCGACAACGGCGTGACCGTGGTGATGTTCTCCGGTTCGCAGTGGGTCGTCAACGGCACCAACTCCAACCTCAACACCAACACGCAGGCCCTGGTCCAGAAGGCCCTGGACAGCCTCGGCGCCAGCATGAACGGTGGTTCGACCCCGCCGCCGAGCGGTGGGAATGTGTCGTACGAGGCCGAAGGAGCGACCCTGGCCGGTGGCACCACCGTCACCAGCTGCGCGCACTGCTCGGGCGGGAAGAAGCTCTCCTACCTCGGCAACGGCGGCACCGCCACCTTCAGCAACGTCTCCGAGCCCGCCGCGGGCAGTTACACCATGAGCGTCTCGTTCATGAGTGTCGGCCAGGCCCGTAGCGCGGTCGTCACGGTCAACGGGGTCAAGCAGACCGTCAGTTTCCCCGAGACGCCCGACTACAACACGGTCGTCACGAAGGACGTCACCGTCCAGCTCAAGGCCGGTGCCAACACCATCGAGTTCTCCAACCCCGGCGCGGGAGCACCCAACCTCGACCGCATCATCGTCTGACCAACACCCCTGACGTGACCGGTGGTTGACGGGCCACCGGTCACGTCGGACTTCGCTCACCCGCGCTCGCGGCCCGTCCGGTCAGGCCGGGTCGGGCGGCAGATAGCTCGCGAGGCCGCGCAGGATGATCTCCAGGCCGATGTCGAACCGCTCGTCGGAGGAGTCCGTCACCATGACCCCGGCCAGGGCACGCAGATGGGGGAAGTCCGCGGCCGGAAGGGCCGCGAAGTAGTTCTGCATCTCGTCGGCCATCTCGCGCCAGTCGGGACGGGCGGGCGAGGAGGTGTCCGCGCTCTGCTGCGCGGCCCGGTCCTGCCACATGCCCTCCTCCAGGACGAACCCGTCTATGTACGTCGAGATGAGGTCGCTGGCCTCGGCCGCGATGCGGTCGGGCAGCCCCGCCGTACGGAACACCCCGAGCAACGCCTCGACATGCGGCAGGAGTTCGGCGGTGAAGGGGACGTGCGCCATGGAGATCCTGGCCATGTCCCGGTGCGCCAGAAGGCGCCGCCGCCCCTCGACGGCGTACTCGCGCACCTCCTGCTGCCAGCGCTCCGGGGCGGCCTCGGGCGGCTTGAAGCCGTCGAAGAGCCGGGTGTACATGAGCTCCAGGACGTCGTCCTTGGAGCTGACGTGCGCGTAGAGGGCGGAAACAGTGACTCCGAGTTCGGCGGCGACCTGACGCATCGACAGGCCGTCGAGGCCCTGACGGTCGAGCACGGTGAAGGCGGCGTCCACGACCCGGTCGCGTGACAGGGGGACGCGGGCCGGGGTGACACGTGCAGGTGCCGGGCGCTCGCGCTCCCAGGGGGAGGGCGGAGGCGGTGTGGGGGTGTCGGCGTCCGCGTCAGTCATGGGGACAGTCTAGGCGCCGGGAGAGCAGTGTTCTCTCCGGGTGAGCAGCGTTCACCACGAGAAACGCGATATATCTTGTCCGCGCGGCCGAGTTGCGCTATATCTTGATGAACGCCGTTCTTCCGGTGAGCACTGTTCTGTTAGGGTGAACAGTGTTCTCCGGTGCCCGGTCGCGTCTGCCCGGCCCCTCACCAGGGAGCTGGGCAGTCGCATCCATCCGTCCCACCGCGCCCGCAGATCCCGCTGCGCGCGGACCCGTTCCGAGGAGTTCCGATGTCCACCACCGGTGTCGCGTCCGCCGAGACGCCCATCGACTCTCCTGCGCCCTACCGGTGGCGCTGGGCCGCGCTCTTCGTGATCCTGGCGGCCGAGGTGATGGACCTCCTCGACGCCGTCGTCACGAACATCGCCGGCCCCTCCATGCGGGCCGACCTCGGCGGCGGCGCCTCCACGCTGCAATGGCTGGCCGCCGCCTACACCCTGTCGATGGCGGTCGGGCTCGTCACCGGCGGACGGCTCGGCGACATCCACGGCCGCCGCCGGATGTTCCTCGTCGGTGCCGCCGGATTCACCCTGGGTTCGCTGCTCTGCGCGATATCCGTGGCGCCCGAGATGCTGATCGGCGCGCGGATCGTGCAGGGTCTGTTCGGCGCGGTGATGCTGCCGCAGGGCCTCGGCATGATCAAGGAGATGTTCCCGCCGAAGGAGTCGCAGAAGGCGTTCGGCATGTTCGGTCCGGTCATGGGCCTGTCCGCGGTGTGCGGGCCGATCCTGGCGGGCTGGCTCGTGGACGCGGACTACTTCGGCACCGGCTGGCGCATGATCTTCCTGATCAACCTGCCGCTCGGCGCCGCTGCGATCCTCGGTGCCCTGCGCTATCTGCCCCAGGGACGCTCCGAGACGAAGCCGCGCCTCGACATCCCCGGCATGCTCCTCGTCTCGCTGGCCGCGCTGCTCCTGATCTTCCCGCTGGTCCAGGGGCGCGAGTACGACTGGCCCGTGTGGACGTTCGTGATGATGGCCGCGTCGATCGCCGTCTTCGCCGTGTTCGCCCGGTACGAGTCGTCCCGCAGCAGGAACGGACAGGACCCGCTCGTCGTCCCGAGCCTCTTCCGCAAGCGCGGCTTCAGCGGCGGCATGGTCCTCGGGCTGGTCTTCTTCTCGACCATGCAGGGCTTCATGCTGGTCTTCAACCTGTACACGCAGATCGGCCTCGGCTACTCGCCGCTCAAGGCGGGCCTGGTGATGGTGCCCTGGTCCGGCGGCATGATCGTCGGCTTCGGCATCGCGCAGGGCGTCGTCCGCTTCGGACGCGCCGTGCTCCAGGCGGGCACGGTGGTCATGGCGCTCGGCGTGTTCGGTGTCTGGCTGACCCTCGACCAGGTGGGATCCGGCGTCGGCCCCTGGCAGCTCCTGCCGTCGCTGCTCGTCACCGGCATCGGCATGGGCCTGCTCATGGCGCCCTTCTTCGACATCGTCCTCGCCAGCGTCGAACAGCACGAGACCGGTTCGGCCTCCGGCACCATGACCGCGGTGCAGCAGCTCGGCGGCGCCTTCGGCGTGGCCATCCTCGGCACCGTGTTCTTCGGTCTGCTGGGCGGCGGGATCGGCGGCGCGGTCGACCACCGCTCGGACGATCTGCGCGGTCAGTTGAGCGCGGCGCACGTCGCTCCGGAGACGCAGGACCGCGTCGTGGCCGACCTGCGCCGCTGCGCCTCGGACCGCGCCACCGCCAAGGACCCCGCCGCGACACCGGCGTCCTGCGCGCTCCTGGGCAAGGACACCCGGTCCGCGGTGACCACGCCCGAGGCGGGTGCCCAGATATCCGCCGCCCTGGAGACCACCGCCTCCTCGGCCTTCCGCAGCGGCTTCGGTTCCGTCATGCAGACACTGCTCTGGATCGTCGACGGAATGCTCGCACTGACCTTGCTGCTCTCCTTCCTCCTGCCGCGCCACGCCCGCCCCGAGGGCGAGCCCGGACACTGAGCCAAGGCTCCTCTCCCCCCAACCACCGTGCACGGGACGGTCGTAGACGCCTTGGAGAGGGTCTACGACCGTCCCGTGTTCCGTGGGGCACGCGCGCGGGAGCAGAGACGTTCACCCCGGTCAGGCCCGGGTGGGGCGCGCCGCGTACCGTGCGGGCAGGCGGGAACGCGTGCGCGCCGGCCGAAAGCGGCACCGTGCGTCGGGCCCGCCCGCCGCAGTCCCCGCGCCCTCCCGGAAGGACGAGCCCCGTGCTCACGCCGTACGCCGACCACTTCGACACGCCTGCGGGATATCTCGACTTCGCGCGGTTCGGTCCGCCGTCGCGGGACGTCGTGGCCGCGACGGCCCGGGCCATGGAGGATTCCGCTCGCGCCGACCACACCACCGTGGACGGCCTGATGGACGCGGAAGCGGTGGCACGGGACACGGCCGCCCGCCTGGCCGGAAGCGACGGCCGCCACACGGTGCTGCTCCCGAACGCGTCCACCGGGCTGTTCCACGCCGCGCTCGGAATCCCGGCCGGAGTGGTCCTCGCGGCGCGCACCGACTTCCCGGCCAACCACTACCCGTGGCGGCGCAGCGCCGACCTGGGCCGGGCCGCCCCGCGCTGGCTCGATCCCGCGCCCGGTGCGGGAGTCACCCCCGACCTGGTTCGCGCCGCGCTGACCGACGACGTGGTGGGTGTGTCCGTCAGTGCCGTCGACTTCCGCACCGGCTTCCGTGCCGACCTCGCCGCACTGCGCGAGGCGATCGGGCCGGACCGGCTGCTGATCGTGGACGCCATCCAGGCGTTCGGGGTGGCGCGGATGGCGTGGGACGCGGCCGATGTGGTGGTCGCGGGCGGCCAGAAGTGGCTGCGCGCGGGATGGGCCACCGGCTTCGCGGTCCTCTCCGACCGTGCCCTGGAGTCTCTGGAGCCTGTCCTCACCGGCTGGACGGGGGTCGAGGACGTCGGTGTCTTCGACGGCGCCGAGCACGTGCCCGCCGTGGGTGCGCGGCGGTGGTCGATCACGAATCTGAGTCCGGTGACGGCCGCCGCGTTCGCAGCCGCCCTCGGGCTCGTCGAGCGGTACACGGTCACGGCGATCGAGACCGCGATCGCCCTGCGGGTCGCCGAGTTGAGCGAGGTCGTCGAGGAGCACGGCGGTCGCGTCCTGTCCCCCGCCGACCCTGCTCGGCGGGCGGGCATCCTCTCCTTCGCGATGCCGGGGCACGATCCGTCCGTCGTCGCCAAGGCGCTGCACGGCGAGGGGGTCACACCGACCGTCCGCGCCGACTCCCTGCGGTTCTCCCCGCACGCCTCGACGCCACCGGAGGCGTGCGCGCGGGTGGCGGCGGCGCTCGCCTCATTGGGGAGTTGACCCGCCGATCACCCGCCACGGCTCGCACGGCGACTCCGGTCCGCCGTCTGTCCTGAGCCGGGTCCGCGCCCCTCACAGATCCACGCGGACTCCCCAGCCCCGTTCGAGCGCCACGTCATAGGCCACCCGGACCGCCGCCACATCGAGGGCGGCGTGGCCGGTCGACTTGAAGACGGTGAGGGCGTCGGTGTCACCGGCCCGGCCCGGATGGCCGCCGTCGAGGACGGAACCGAGGAGGGTCACCGCCCGGTGGGGCGCGAGGCCCTGGAGTTCATGGGCGCCCGCCGGTGGTGGCACGGTGGCCGCGCCGGTCCACTCGGCGAACAGGGCCGCGTCCCGGACGGTGCCGGGGTCCAGTTCGGGCCCCTGGGAGCCGCCGACCGACGAGACGTGGACGCCGGGAGCGAGCCATTCGCGGCGGACGACGGGCGCGGTGGCGCCGGTACAGCAGAACACCACGTCGGCCTCGCGGACCGCCTCCTCGACACCGACGGCGACCCGCGCGCCGGGATGCAGGGCAGCCGCCGCGCCGGTCCGTGCCGGATCGCGGCCCGCCACCGTCACCTCGGCGTCCGGCCGTACCGTGGCGAGCAGGGCCAGCTGGGCGCGGGCCTGGGCGCCCGTCCCCACCACCGCCACCCGGCCGAGTTCGGGGCGGACGGCCAGGGCCAGCGCGCTCCGGGTGGCGACCGCCGCCGTACGGACCTCGGTCAGCGACTCGCCGTCGACAAGTGCCAGGGCCCGCCCGTCGTGTTCGTCGAAGAGGGCCACCAGCCCCCGGTGGAAACCGCGTCCGGGGTGCCGTGGATCGCCGGTCACGGTCACCAGCTTCGCGGCCAGTCCGAGCCCGGGGACGTAGCCGGGCATCGCGCCGAGCAGGCCGGTCGGGGTCAGGGCCGCGATCCGCGGCGGGACGGACACCTCGTCGCGGGCGATGGAGACCAGGGCCCGGCCCACCGCGTCGAGGACGGCGTCGGGCCGTAGCGCGGCGGCCGTCTGCCGACGGTCGAGCACCAGCAGGCCGCTCACCGGCCGGGCTCCGCCGTACCGGCGGTCAGGGCCGCCGCCAGCTCGTCCGCCGCCGCGCGCAACTCCCGTTCCACTGCGGCCAGTTGCGGCCCGTCGAACTCGGCGTCCGGTCCCACGACCGTCAGTGCGCACACCGGAGCGCCGGGGTCGGGCACCACCGCCCGGCTGACGGAGGCCACCAGCTTGTCGCTACGACCGCGCTCCACGGCGACACCTGTCCGTTCCACGTCGGCCAACTCCCGCACCACCGCGCCGGCGTCGTCGCCGAGCCCCTCCAACCACCTTGCCCTGGCGTCCGGTTCGAGCGCGGCGACCAGAGCCAGCGGCCCGGCGAACCGCCCGACCGGCAGGAGTTCGCCCCTCAAGTGGCTGATCATGGCCAGCCGTTCGGGCCGGACCACGTCGATCACCCGGGCGCCGCCCTCCTCCAGCACCTGGAGGTTGACCATCATCGAGGTCGCGACGGACAGCCGTTCCAGTACCGGACGGGCCAGCGCGGTCAGCGAGTTGCCCGCGGCCGAGGCGGACATCCGGAGCACGGCGGCACCGGGCAGATAGCGGTCGCCCGCCCGCAGCACCCAGCCGCGCCGGACCAGGTCCAGCAGGATCCGGTAGGCGGTGGCGCGGTGCAGGCCGACCTCGGCGGCCAGGTCGGTCAGTCGCACCGGGTGCGGTGCGCGGGAGACGGCCTCGACCAGGTCGAGCGCCTTGTCCACGGCCGACCTGGGCGGCGCCGGCGCAGGGGGTGGGACGGGCATGGCGGCGGTTCTTCCCTCTCGTCCACGGTGTGGCCACGGACCGGGGCGTCCGGGCACGGCGGCCTGTCCGGTTCGGGTCCTTGCGTTGGTCCACGGGTTCCGGAGTACAGTATCCGCGTTTTCATCCCACGATACAGCTGTTACGTACAGCGCAACAACGCACAACGCACGCTCTCTCGGACCGAAGGTGACCATGACCGATCTGCCCCCGGGCGCTCCGACCCCCTGGGCCGCGCCGCCCGCCGGAACCGTCACGGTCTACCGCGGCGCCACGCTCTTCGACGGCACCGGCGACCCGGCCCGCGCGGACACCACGATCGTCACGGACGGCGCCCGGATCCATGCCGTCGTCCGCGACGGCGACCCGTTGCCCCCGCTCGCGGCCGACGCGCCCCGCGTCGACCTCGACGGCAGATTCGTCGTTCCCGGCCTCATCGACACCCACCAGCACCTGGCCACCCCGCCCGACCGGCCCGTCGCCGAGGCGGTGCTGCGGCGCCTGGTGCACAGCGGGGTCACCGCCGTCCGTGACATGGCCGACGACCTGCGGCAGATCGGCGACCTCGCCCGCGCCACGCTCGTCGGCGAGATCCCCGGCCCCGACATCCGCTACGCGGCGCTCATGGCCGGACCCTCCTTCTTCGACGACCCGCGCACCCACGAGGTCTCCCGGGGCGCGACGCCCGGTGCCGTCCCCTGGATGCAGGCCGTCACTCCCGGGACCGACCTCACCATCGCCGTCGCGCTGGCGCGCGGCACCCACGCCTCCGCGATCAAGGTCTACGCCAACCTCGACGCGGCGACCGTCGCCGCCGTCACCGCCGAGGCGCACCGCCAGGGCATCGCCGTCTGGGCGCACGCCACCGTCTTCCCGGCCGCGCCCGGCGAGGTCGTCGCCGCGGGCGTGGACAGCGTCTCCCACGTCACCCTGCTCGCCTTCGAGAACCCCACCGAGCCGCTGAGCAGCTACAAGACCAAACCCCCCGTGGACCACGACCGTTTCGCCGCCGGCGACGACCCCCGACTGGCCGCGCTCTTCGCCGAGATGCGCCGCCGCGGCACCGTCCTCGACGCCACCGCGTCCATGTGGACCAGCGACGAACTCCGGGGAGACACGGCGGAATCGGCCGAACGGGCCCGCCGCAACACCGAGTTGGCCGCCGCGATCACCGCCCAGGCGCACCGCGCCGGAGTCGGCGTCTGCACCGGCACGGATTTCGAGACCGGCCCCGACGACCCGTTCCCCGCCCTCTACGGCGAACTCGCCTTCCTCGTCGACCGTTGCGGCATGTCCACCGCCGACGTGCTGCGTTCGGCGACGCTGGTCGGCGCCAGGGCGGCCGGTGCCGAGGCGGACATGGGCAGCGTCGAGGCCGGAAAGCTCGCGAACTTCGCCGTCCTGGACGAGGACCCGCTCCGGGACATCGCCCACCTGCGCACCATCGCCCTCACCGTGAAACGCGGTCGCCGCTTCGACCGCGCCGACTTCGAGAAGGACGCCCAGTGACCGCCGTCGCACACCCGATGATCGTCAACGCGCTGGGGCAGCTCGACAACCCCAACACCCCCGCCGCCCGGGCCGCCGCCACGCAGCTCAACCCCGACAGCGGTCAACTCGCGGTGGACGAGCGGGCGATCGCCGAGGCCCGCGCCTCCGGTCTGACCGCCGTCAACATCACCCTCGGCTACACCATGGGCGACCTGCCGCCGTACGAGCACACGCTGGACGAGATCGCGGTCTGGGACGGGATCCTCGACGCCCACCCGGCCGACCTGCTCAAGGTGCGTACGGCCGACGACATCCGGCGCGCCCATCGCGAGCGGCGGATCGGTGTCGTCTACGGCTTCCAGAACGCCGTCGCCGTGGGCGAGGACCCCACCCTCGTCGAGAGCCGCGTCGCCGCCTTCGCGGAGGCCGGCGTACGGGTCGTGCAGCTCACCTACAACCAGGCCAACCACCTCGGCGACGGCTCCATGGCCACCGCCAACCGGGGCCTGACCCCGTTCGGCCGTCAGGTCGTCGACGCCCTCAACGACCACCACCTGATGGTCGACCTGTCCCACAGCGGGGAGAACACCTGCCTGGACGCGGCCCGGTACTCCCGGCAGCCCGTGTCGATCAACCACACCGGCTGCCGTGCCCTGGCCGATCTCCCGCGCAACAAGACGGACGAGGAACTCCGGCTGGTCGCCGACCGGGGCGGGTTCGTCGGCATCTACTTCATGCCGTTCCTCAACCCGACCGGCCACGCCACCGCGGCCGACGTGGTCGACCACATCGCGCACGCGGTCGACGTCTGCGGTGAGGACCACGTCGGCATCGGCACCGACGGCAGCGTCACCGCCGTGGACGACCTCGACGCGTATCGCGCCGCCCTCGCCGAACATGTCGCCGCCCGCCGGGCCGCGGGCGTCGGCGCGGCGGGCGAGCGCGCCGACACCTACCCCTTCGTCGTGGACCTGCGCGGTGTGGACCAGTTCCGCGACCTGGCCCGCCTCCTGGAAAAGCGCGGCTACGGCTCCGCACGGATCGAGAAGATCCTCGGCCGCAATTTCCTCGACTACGCCGACCGCGTCTGGACGTCCTGACGGTCCACGTGCCAGCGGCGACCGCGAGACCGGAGCCGGACCGCCTCCTCGACCTGGCGGCAACTGCCGTCCATGGCCGCTGACATAGTGTCCGCATGCCTCAACGGATACGGACCGTCAGATTCCCGGCCGTCCTGGGGGCGGCTCTCGCCGCCGTCCTCTCCACTGCCCCGGTGCCGTCCGCGGCGGCCGACGACTCCCACACGGTCGCGCTCCAGCTCCAAACCCAGTCGACCTTCCGCATGTACAACGCCGACGAGGGCGCCGGTGCCACGAACGACGACTTCGTCGTGCCGGTCGCCGTCGCACCGGACGACGGCGGCCCGGCCCGCAATGTCAAGGTCGTCGTGGACACATCGGGGCTGGCGGGCGTCGCCCGCGCGCGAAAGGGCGGCTACGGGAACTGCACCGGCGACGGCCCGGTGTTCACCTGTGAGTACGGCGACGTGCAGAACGGCGACGGGGAGGCCAACGCCCCCTTCACCCTCCACGGCGAGAACGGCGTCGAGCCCGGCGACAGCGGGACGGTGACGTACACCGCCACGGCCGACAACGCGTCCCCGGTGACCGGCATCACCCGCATGACCGTGGGCGGTCCCACCCTCTACTCCCCCGAGGAGGAAAAGGCGGTGACGGGGCTGGAACCGGGAAAGTCCGTGCCGCTGACCCCGGTGTTCGCCAACCACAGCCGGTTCACCACGGAACGGGGTGTCGCCCTGCACATCAGCGCGCAGGACGGTCTGATGGTGACCTCGCGCCCCGGCAACTGCTATTTCGACAGCTCGTACACCTCGGCGTGGTGCACGTTCCCCACGAAGGCCGCGCCGGGCACCGCCTACCGCACCCGTTCCCCGATCGGCTACATCGCCGCTCCCGGGAAGCTGACGGGCTCGCTGTCCTACAGCTGGTCGTCCGACCCCCGGAAACCCGAAGGTCTCTCGGTGCGCGGCACGGACGCCGCCCTGACCCTGACCACGACCGCCGACCGCGGCCTCACCGGCGCGAGCGGCAGGGTGAGTGTCGAGACCACCGTCCAGGCCGACTACGAGCCGGTGACGGCGACCGTCCGCGGCCGGGTGGGCCGCACCGTGACGGTACGGCTCGGACTGCGCGACCACGGACCGGGCCGGTTGACCGACACCGAGGCGCTGGGGCGCTTCGAAGTGGTCCCACCGGAGGGGACGACCGTCACCTCCATCCCGTTCGCCTTCGAGGACTCCGGCGGCAAGTGGGCGTGCGAGCGTCCGGAGCGGCCCGGCGGGGCGTTCGTCTGCGACCTCGGGACCGAGCGGTTCACCGAGGTGCTGCACAGAGGGGGTACGACCGTCATCGCGTTCCGCATCCACATCGACCGGCAGGTGCCCGGCGCGCGGGGCACCATCCGGACGTACAACCGCTACGACCGCACGCCCGGGAACGACACCGCCGACATCCCGCTCGACGCGTCGCCCGCCCTGCCTTCCCACAACTCGGGCCTCTGGGCTGCTGGAGCCGTGTCGCTCGCGGCTGTCGCTGTTCTGGTGGCCCTGCTCCGGCGTCGGCGGCGCGCGTCCCGGACGGGCTGATGGTGCCGACCGTGCTTGTTCGGACGTAGACGGTGATCCGTGCCCCGCTGACCCGAGTTGTTGCGTCCTCGCGGAAGTGGCGCCGCAACGTGCTCGCTTTCGCCTCCTTCCCCGGGCCGGCCGGCGCGTGCGCGCCCAGCGGTTCGCGGACCGCGACGATCCGGTCGAACTCCAGCATGCGGGCCGCGATCTCCCGGGCGGGAAGCTCGACACCTCCCAGCGTGTTCGACGCGACGGGGTCCTGTGCCAGGGCCAGGTCCGTCAGGAGGCGGGTGTCCTCGGGGTCGGCCGCGCTCCAGGCCCGGTACTGGTCGGAGAAGTAGAGCAGCCCGTCACCTGGACGGCCCGCCTCGCGTACGGCGGCGCCGACTGCGGTGGCGTCGTTGCTCCGGCTTGCGGGCGTCCTCAGCGCGAGGCTCGGTGGGACGAGCGCGGCCAGGGCGACGATCGCCGCGAGCCACACGGTGCGGGGAGACCGCTGCCGCCGGTGGAACCAGTCGATCCAGGCACCCAGCAGCAAGGCGATTCCGATATTGCTGTAGAGCACGTACCGGTCGACGAAAAGGGGCTTGACCGGAGAGGTGATCAGCAGCAGGAGGCCGGGCAGCACGAGGATCGGCACAGCCAGCGCGGAAAGCCGTACGGGCCCCCGCACGCCCAGGGGCGCTCGGGCACACGCCACACCCACGACCGCCACAATCAGGAAGTAGCGAAGCCGCACGGGTCCGCCGATCCACGCCACCTGCCCCGACTGCCCCGCACTCCTGACCGCCAGCGGCAGCAGCCCGGCCAGCACACCCGCCGCAGCCGCGCTCCACGCCCTCAGCACCGGTCGCGGGACACGGGAGACGACCAGTGTGACGCCATGTGCCACCAGGGCGAGGACCGCGAACTCATGGAGCAGACAGGCCGGCAGCATCGTGGCGGCGTAGACCGCCCACCGCCACCGGGCGCGCTGCGAGGCGCCGACCACGAGCACGTAGGTGGCCCAGGTGACCAGGGCACAGACCATGGCGTACGAGCGGCCTTCCTGCGCGTACTTCTGCACCTGGGGAAGGAGCGGGAACACCAGCCCGGCCAGCAGTCCGGCCCGGGGCCCCGCCAGACGCAGCGCCAGCAGCCCGACTCCGCCCGCCGCCACGGACATCGCGAGCACGGACGGCAGCCGCAGTGTCAGCAGGCCGTCGCCGAAGAGACCGAAGATCCCGTGCATCACGGCGTAGTAGAGGGCGTGGACCAGATCGACGTGCTGGGCGGTGCGCCATATCTGCGCGAGATCGCGATGCGCGAGCTGCCAGGTGACGGACTCGTCGCCCCACATCGTGTTCTCCCTGCGGATGCCCCAGAGCCCCAGAGCGATCGTCAGCGACGCGGGCGCGATCACGACAAGTGCCTTGGTGGGTCTCGGTGTTCGTCGGCGGACGGCTACGGGGAGAACCGTTCCGGCCTCGGCGGGGGCACGTTCGTCAAGGGACATCGGTGGCAGGGCCTTTCAGCGGTGGCGAAGACGTTCCGCCACCGTGCCCGGGCCTCGTTGACCGGATGCTGATCCAACCTGACCGGCCGATCAGGAAGTCGGCCCGGCGCTGTGCGAGGCTGCACCGCATGCGCATCCTGGTGGTCGAAGACGAGGTGGACCTTGCCCACACCCTGCGCACCGGTCTGACCGCCGAGGGCTACAGCGTCGACCTCGCCCATGACGGCCGGCAGGGTCTGTGGATGGCCAGGACCGGCGAATACGCCCTGGTCGTACTGGACTTGATGCTGCCCGGCCTCAACGGCTACAAGGTCTGCGCCCAGTTGCGCCGGGAGGGCAACGCGACCCCCATCCTGGTGCTCACCGCCAAGGACGGGGACTGGGACCAGGCGGAGGCCCTGGACTCGGGGGCCGACGACTACCTGGCCAAGCCCTTCTCCTACCTGGTGCTCGTCGCACGGCTGCGGGCCCTGGTCAGACGGGCCGCCGCGGTCGCCCCGCCCGTCCTCGCCGTGGGCGACCTCTCCTTGGACGTCGCCGGCCGGATCTGCCGCCGGGCCGGGGCCCGGGTGGAACTCACGCCCAGGGAGTTCGCCGTGCTGGAACTGCTGGCCCGCCGGGCGGGCCAGGCCGTCTCCAAATCGGATCTGCTCTATCACGCGTGGCCCGACGAAGCCCTGGATCCCAACCTGGTGGAGGCGCGCGTCAGCGCCCTGCGCAAGAAGGTGGATTCCGCGTTCGGCCGCCGGTCCCTGGAGACCGTGCGGGGCACCGGCTACCGGCTGGTGGACGACCGTGACCGCGACTGAGCGACGGCGCCTGTGGCGCCTCCGTCGGCCGCGTTCGGTACGGGCCGTCGCGGCCCTGGCAGCGGCCTCGACCACCGCCGTCATCCTGGTCGGCATCGGCTGGTGGGTCCACCACGCCGTCTACCACCAGAGCACACAGATCGCCGAGGACCAGGCCAAAGAACAACTCTGGTCCCTCTGCGACAAGTTGCAGCAGGGCATCGTCCCCGACTCGACGAGCACCGTGCCGTACGAGGTCGTCGCGACCGGCCGACGCACCGCTGTCGCCTACGGCGGTGGCATGGACGACTTCGCTCCCGGCACCCACCACGTGATGCCCGCCCCACCGAAAACCTTGCGGGCCGAGCTCATCACCACCGTCCGGCTGCCCGCGAACCCGGACTACGACCCCAGTGACAAGTTCTCCGTGGCCGGCGGAACCAATCGGGTCATAACGGCCGACATTCCGGCCCGCTTCCTGCGTGACGGCAAAGCCGCCGCCCTGGGAGTCGCGGCCGACGCCAACCTGCGGGTCTACGTGGTGGTGCTGCCCCACACGGCCGACGCGATCACCAGGACCATCGACCGCCTGCTGCTGTGGGCCGGGCTCGTCAGCCTCGTACTGATCGCCGCCGTCACCTACGTCACCGTCCGCATCGCGCTGCGACCGGTCGAAGCCATCCGCGTCCTCACCGCATCGGTCACAGCGAGCGACCCCCGCGAGCGGGTCACCGTCCCCGCCACGGGACACGAGATCACCGCCCTGGCCACCACCATCAACGCCACCCTCCAGCGGTTCGACAACGCCGCCGCCCAGCAACGCCGCTTCGTCGCGGACGCCGCCCACGAACTGCGCAGCCCCCTCACCACCCTGCTGACCAGCCTGGAGGTCGCACTCGCCTACCCGGAGCGCACCGACTGGCCCGCCGCGGCCACCACCGCCGCCCGGCAGACCCGCCGCCTCCAGGCCCTCGCCGAGGACCTGTTGCTCCTGGCCCGCCTCGACACCCGCGCGCCCACGGCCGACCCCCAAACCGTCGACCTGACAGCCCTCGCCACCCGGCTGACCGAGCAATACGGACTGCAATACCCCCTCGCCGAACGACAGTTGACCCTCACCTGCGACAGCACCGCCCCCACGCACGCGCACGGGAACCCCGACGAATACGAACGGCTGCTGCGCAACCTCCTCGACAACGCCGCCCGCCACGCCGCACACCGCGTCCAGGTCACCGTCCGGAACCAGGACGACTGGATCGTCCTCACGGTGCACGACGACGGACCGGGCGTGCCCTCCGAGCACGCCGAGCGCATCTTCGAACGCTTCGTACGGCTCGACGACGCCCGCTCCCGCCACGACGGGGGCACCGGCCTGGGCCTCGCCATCGCCCGCGACCTGGCCCACCGCCACCGAGGCAGCCTCACCCTGACTCCCCGGACCCTCGGGGCGTGCTTCCGGCTGCGCCTTCCGCGAGCCCCCGCCCCGGCCGGGAAGTGAAGGGGCGTTACTGGTCCGCGCCGGTCCCCGTCCGGGACGTCGTCGGCAGTGGCTCCGACGAGGTCCGGGCCCGTGACGAGGTGATCAGCGCGGAGCTGCCGGTCGTACGGTCCGTGAAGCCGGCGAAGAGGGCGAGGCCGAGGCCCGCCGCGGCGAGTGCCGCGCCGACCAGGGCCGGTGAGGCCCAGCCCCAGCCCGCCGAGATGGCCAGGCCGCCGAGCCAGGCGCCGCCGGCGTTGGCCAGGTTGAAGGCGGAGTGGTTGGAAGCCGCGGCCATCGTCGGGGCGTTCTTCGCCTTCGCCATGAGCAGCATCTGCACCGGGGTGGTGACCAGGGCGCCCATCGCGCCCATGAACACGAGGGTCACCAGGGCGGGGACGATGCTGTGCACGGTGAAGTAGAACGCCACGAGCGTCGCACCGAGCAGGACGAGACCCCCGTACAGCGTGGGGCGCATGGCCCGGTCGGTGAGCGGACCGGCGATCAGTGTGCCGAGCGTCATGCCGATGCCGTAGAGCGCGAGGACCCAGGTGGTGGAGGAGTCGGCGAGGCCGGTCACGTGGGTCAGCATCGGGACCAGGTAGCTGTAGACGGCGAAGAAGCCGCCGAAGCCCACGACGGCGGTGGCCAGGCCCAGGGCGACCTGCCGGTTGCCCATCGCCCGCAGTTCGTGCCGGATGCCGGCCTGCTGGCCACGGGGCTGGTGCGGGACGAAGGCGGCGAGCGCGGCCAGCGCGACGAGGCCGATGACGGAGACGGCACAGTAGGCGTACCGCCAGCCGAGATGCTGGCCGAGGGCGGTGCCGGCCGGGACGCCGACGATGTTGGCGACCGTGAGTCCGAGGAACATCCTCGACACGGCCCGCCCGGCCCGTTCGGGGGCGACCAGCCGGGAGGCCACGACGGCGCCCACGCCGAACAGCGCGCCGTGCGGGAGACCGGCCAGGAAGCGCGCCGCGAACAGCAGGCCGTAGTCGGGAGCGAGGGCGGAGGCGACGTTGCCGATCACGAACAGCGCGGACAGCAGGAGCAGGAGCCGTTTGTGGGCGATGCGCGCGCCGATGCCGGTCAGGAGGGGCGCGCCGACGACGACACCGAGCGCGTAGGCGGAGACGAGGTTGCCGGCGTGCGGCACGGACACGCCGACGCCGTCGGCGATCTGGGGCAGCAGTCCCATGGTGGCGAACTCGGTCGTACCGATTCCGAACGCGACGAGGGCAAGGGCCAACAGGGCCAGTGGCATGGAGCGCGGGTACCTTTCACGGGCGGGGTCTGTGCGTGGATGCGGGTGGGGCGAAGCGGGGCAGAACCGTCACAGGTCCCGTTCGCCCTGATTGTGCTGCGTGTCGCGCCGGCCACCGTTGCCCGATGCGCCCCTGGGGGCAGGGGAAGTCTACGAGCTGTACAGCCACGGCAGGCACGCCCGCATTCCAGGATCGGGCGATGAACAGACCGGGGTTCAGACGCCGGTGTTCAGGCACTGATGTGCGCGCTGCTCCGCTCGATCGGGATCCACAGCTGGGAGTGGGTCTCCTCGCCGATCGACACCGGCTGGGTGCGCAGGAGTTCCGGACCGGGCCGGCTCGTGTACGGGTTCGAGGGGAACCACTGCGTGAACACGTCCCGCCACAGCTCCTGGAGCGCGCTCGGATAGGGACCGTCGTTGTCGAAGACCGCCCAGATCCCGGCCCGCACGTCGAGAGCGTCGAGGTCCCCGGCCTCGCTGTCCGGGCCGGTGACCGCGCCGATCCAGTAGTCGGCCTCGGCTCCCTCCTCCCGGCTGTCGGTGAGATACACAGCCGCCGACACGATCCCTTCGGGCTCCCGGTCGGACAGCTCCTTCATCCGCAGGACCGCCCGCTCGTCCAGGCTCTCCAGGTGCGCGGCGGCGGACGCGTTCTCCCCCTCGGGCACCAGCGGGACCCGCGCCTTCCTGCCGACGATCCGGAACGCCTCCTTCTCCACGATCCGGTACCGCATCGTCGTACTGCCCTCGACGACGACGCGGAAGGACATGCGCGGCTGCGCCGTGAGGGTCGCGCCCGTGCGCCGGGCCTCGCCCGGACCGATGCCGTGCACCGACCGGAACGCGCGGGCGAAGGCCTCGCCGGAGCCGTAGCCGTAGCGCACCGCGACATCGAGCAGCGTGTGCCGCCCGGCCAGCACTTCGGCCGCCGCCAGGGTCATCCTGCGGCGCCGGACGTAGACGGGGAGCGGCATCCCGGCGAGGGCGGAGAACAGCCGCCGGAAGTGGTACTCCGACACCGCGGCGATTCTGGCGGCCCCGGCCACGTCGACCTCCCGGTCGAGATGGTCCTCCAGGTGGTCGAGTGCCTGATTCAGCCGCTCCAGCACGTGTGTCCGCCCCTCGTCGTCGTGTCTCCCCCGCTTCCCCGAGTCTCCCCCGTGGGACAGCTCGCCTGCCGTCCGGCCGGGCCCTCTTCAGGTGTAGGCGGCTGCTGCGCGCGCCGCCCGACAGAAGCCGTGCGGGAATTGTCGGGCGGGTGGCCCCGGCGCGGCCCGAGGCTGGCGCACATGACTGATATCAAGGGGCGGTGCGAGCCCGGGTTCGCCGCGGTGGAGGCGGCCCTCGCGGCTTCGCTCGGCAAGGACGACGTGGGCGCGTCGGTGGCTGTCTATGTCGACGGCGAGCCGGTGGTCGACCTGTGGGGCGGGTACGCCGACGCGGACCGCAGTGTCCCGTGGGAGCGCGACACCCTCACGGCGGTGAACTCGACGACCAAGAACATGACCGCCTTGTGCGCGCTCGTCCTCGCCGACCGGGGTCGGATCGATCTCACCGCGCCGGTCGCCGCCTACTGGCCCGAGTTCGCCGCGGCGGGCAAGGAGCGTGTGCTGGTCCGGCATGTGCTGTCCCATACGGCGGGGCTGCCGGACCTGTCCGGGCCGACCGCGGTCGAGGACCTCTACGACTGGCGGGGCGTAACGGCGGGACTGGCCGCGCAGTCCCCCCAATGGGAACCGGGAACCGCCGCCGGGTACCACGGACTCACCTTCGGCTACCTGATCGGTGAGATCGTCCGACGCGTCACCGGGCGTCGCCTGGGCGACTTCTTCGCCGAGGAGATCGCCGGACCGCTGGGCGCGGACTTCCACATCGGGCTGGCCGCCCGCGACGACCGGCGCGTCGCACCGCTCCTCCCGCCACCGGCGCAGACGGACGACTACACCGCCGAGGCACCGTCCGGACCGGACGGCACACGGCGGGAGTACGACGGTGTCGCGGTCCGGGTCAGGGACGTCAACTCCGTTGCCTGGCGCCGTGCGCAGATCCCCGCCGTGAACGGCTTCGGCAACGCCCGGTCCGTCGCCCTCGTCCAGTCGGTCCTGGCGAACCGGGGTTCCGCGGGTGGCGTACGGCTGCTGTCTCCCCAGGGGTGCGAGCCCGCGTGGCAGGAGGTGTTCCGGGGCGAGGACCGGGTGCTGCGGGCCCCGATGTCCTGGACCGTGGGTTTCGCCAGGTTCGGGAACGCCTTCGGCTGGGGCGGTTGGGGCGGCTCGCTGGTGGCGAGCGACCCCGAGGCACGGATGACGGTGGCCTACGTGATGAACCAGATGATCGACCAGGAGCGGCAGGAGGACGACCGCGGCATGGAGATGATCATGGCCGCCTACAGCGGACTGCGGTGACACCGGCGCGGTCCTGCCGTGCTGCCGTTCGGCCGTCCAGCCGTCCTGCTGGCTTCATCGGCCGAGGGCCGTGGGCACCCGTTCGAGCACCGGGAACGGCACCAGACCGTAGTGGTAGAAGTCGACGGCCTCCGCACCCGCCGTGCGGGCCGCCGCCGTCTTCGCCGCCAGCGCCTCGGCCGACTCCGTGTCCGGGGCGCCGGGGCGCAGTACGGTCCGCAGGGCGCAGGTGTCCGGCAGGACGGCGCGGTAGGCCGCGGTGTCGGTGGCGACTCGGGCGGGGTCGCGGGCGTAGGCGAGTACGGCGTAACCGGGCACCACCGCGCCCACGGCCGCCGGGTCGACCCCGGTCCACCAGGCGTCCTCGGCCGCGGGCGCCCCGGTCGGCAGGCCGTCCGCGTAGCCCTTGACGGCACCGGTCAGGTCGAGGAAGACGAGGTCGGAGCCCTCGTCCGCCACGGCGTCGCTGACGGCCGCGGCGAGTGAGGTGACGGTCGAGCGGCGGGCCCGCGCGTAGGCGGCGACCGGGCCGGGCAGGTCGTCGAGGCTGCCCAGGGGTCCCGGGACAGGGGCGGCGCCGTCGAGCACCCGGCCCGCCGACTCCACCGCCACGGCACGTGCCTTGGCGGCGTCCACACCCTGGGCCTCGGCGTGCCGCGCGCAGTGCGGGCAGAAGCACAGCCCGAGCAGGAACTCCTCCAACGGGCCGAGGGTCACGAAGCTGCGCTCGTGGTGGTAGCCGTGGCCGAACGTGCCGTAGTGGAGCGACTCCGCGACGACCGCGTCCACGCCGAGGCGCGCGACGGAACGGGCCAGGGAGACGGCGTAGGCGCGCACGTCCGGGTGGGCGGGGCACAGGTCGGCGGGGGCGGCCCGGTCGCCGAAGCAGTTCTCCTGGGTGACGTCGGGGTGGGCGAGGCCGAGGGTGGTGTTGTGCAGGAAGACGGTCCAGCCGTGCAGGGCCGCGCCGCGTTCCTCGGTGGCCCGGCGCAGCTCGCGCAGGGGTTCGCGGGCGGCGCCGGGCTGGACGGGTGGGATCAGGCGGGCCCCGTCGAAGAGGTCGGCCGGTGGTGTGAAGTGGACGCCGTCCTGGCGCAGCGTGACCCGGGCGGGGCCGTGCGGAGTGACGTCGCGGGCGCGGTGGTAGGCGGCGGCGACGGTCACGGTGTCGCAGCCGTAGGTGCCGAGGACGCGGTCCAGGACCGGGCCGACGCCTTCGGCGCGCAGGTCCTCGACGAAGGTGTAGAGGGCGGATCGCACGAGGTGGGTTCCTTTCGGACGGCCGACGTCGCTCGGCCTGTGTGCACGGGTGGTTCGGTCTGCCCGGCCGGCCCGCCCGCGCGGGATGCCCGGGCCGCCTTGCCTGTTGTCCAGAACTTGTTGTCCAAGACCTGCTGTTCAGGACCTGCTGTTCAGCGCCCCCGGGCGGAGCCGAGCACGTGGGAGATCTCCAGGCCGGTGCGGACGACCATGGGGCCGACCTCGCGGACCCGGGCCGGGGTCATCCGGGTGGTCAGGCCCGAGACGCTCAGCGCGCCGGCCACCGCGTCGGTGTGGTCGAAGACGGGCGCGGCGACGCACCGCACCTCGGGTTCGTTCTCGCGGTCGTCGATGGCGTAGCCGCGCTGACGGACGCGTTCCAGCTCGACACGCAGCCGTGCGGGGTCGGTCACCGTGTACTGGGTGACCGGGGGCATCCCCGCGGCCACCACGGTGTGGAACGTCTCCTCGCCCTGCCAGGCGAGGATGGCCTTGCCGACGGCCGTACGGTACGCGGGCACCCGGCTGCCGATGCGGGAGGCCATGCGGACGCTGGCCTCGTTCTCGACCTTGTCGATGTAGACGACGTCCGGCGGTTCGTACACGACCAGGTGGCAGGTCTCGCCGACCGCGTGCTGGAGCAGCCGGAGCGGTTCCGCGGCGGCGGTGCGCAGGTCGAGGGAGGACAGGTACGCCTGTCCGAGCCGCAGGGTGCCGTGCCCGAGCCGGAACCAGCCGGTCTCCCGGTCACGCACCAGCAGGTCGGCCTCGATGAGGGGCGCGGCGAGCCGCAGCACCGTGCTCTTGTTGACGCCCAGGTCGTCGGCGATCTGGGTGAGGGACACGCCCCGGCCCCTGCCCGCGTGGTCGCGGACGTACACCAGGACCGTGATGGCGCGGCGCAGCGAGGAGGACTGGTTGCGTCGGGACGGTGGTGTCGTCGTCATGTCGTACTCCTGGGCAACAGGCCACGGACCACGATGTC
This sequence comes from Streptomyces sp. NPDC091280, assembly GCF_044768565.1. Taxonomy (NCBI): domain Bacteria; kingdom Bacillati; phylum Actinomycetota; class Actinomycetes; order Kitasatosporales; family Streptomycetaceae; genus Streptomyces; species Streptomyces sp. NPDC091280. The sequence goes on along the minus strand of NZ_JBIVUZ010000008.1, from coordinate 504,338 downwards.
ACGGGCGGCGGCCAGATGACGTCCGGCTCTGTTGAGCGAGAGCTCGTGGTGGCCGGGGAACAGGGCGTCCACGTCGAGGGCGGCCAGCAGGGTCAGGCTGGCCGCGTACTCCGGTACGCGGCAGTCGTGCAGGTTCTGGAGGGAGATCCGGCCGCCGGTGAAGACGCAGTCCCCGGAGAAGAGGGCCCGGTGGTGCGGAGTGGTGAGGTGGTAGCACATGTGGCCGTCCGCGTGGCCGGGGGTGGCCAGGGCCCGTACGACGACCCCGCCGCCGAGGTCGAACGCCGTGCCGTCCGCGACCGGTTCGACGCTCGGGCAGGGCCGTACGGAGTAGTCGGCCGGGTAGACACCGGCGGCCTTCCCCTTGTCCACGCTGAGGCCTGCTTCGTCGCCCTCGGCGATCCAGCGGACGGCCTGCCGCCCGGCCAGTACCTTCAGGCCGGGCAGCTCCTCGGCCAGGGCGGCGGCCCCGCCGGCGTGGTCGGCGTGCCCGTGGGTGAGCAGGAGAAGCTCGGGCCGGGTGCTCGCGGTGCGCAGGATGTCGGGGACCGAGCGTCCGGCGCCGGCGTCGATCAGGGCGCTGCGGCGCGTGCCGCGCACCAGGTAGACGTGGCAGTCCAGCGGGTCGGTGAGATCGAACCCGGCGGCCCCGCTGGCCACGAGGGTGACGTGGTCGGTCAGCCGCATGACGACTCCTGCCGCCCGTCGATCGCGTCCGCCGCGACGGTGACGTCCGTCAGATCGGTGGCGTCCGCCGCGTCCATGCCGCGTACGGTCGCGATCACGGTCCGTGCGGCCGATTCCACCTCCGCCAGTTCCACCGATTCGTCCGCCGCGTGGGCGTCCCGCAGCGAACCGGGGCCGAAGACCACCGTCGGCACGCCTGTCCGGGCGATCTTGCTGGCGTCCGTCCCGAAGGGCATGCCCGCGACGTCGTCGGGGCGGCCGAGGGCGACGAGGGCTCGGCGCAGCGCGGTCACCAGGGCCGAGTCCGCGGGCGTGTCGAGGGCGTGGTCGACGAGGAAGGGGGGATCCAACTCGGCTCCCAGCAAAGCCAGTTCGTCCCGGTCCCGACGCCAGACGAGGTCCGGTTCCTCCCCGGGGAGCGTGCGCCGGTCCACGTCCGCCTCGCAGGTGCCGGCGATGGTGTTGGGGCCGGTGCCGCCGCGGATCCGGGTGACCACGCGGGTGGCCGGGCCGAGCAGCGGGTGCGGGGCGACGGCCGGAGGGGTCACGGCGAGGTGGGCGAGGACCGGGGCCATGAGCGAGATCGCGTTCACGGCCTCCTCCGGGCGTGAGCTGTGCCCCGCCCGGCCCGTCGTCCGCACGGTGTAGCGCACCACTCCCTTGTGGGCGACGGCCGGCACCAGTCCGGTCGGTTCGCCGACGATCGCGCCCACGAACCTACGCCCCCGCAGCCGCTCCAGCAGCCGCACGACCCCGCGGTACTCGTGCTCCTCGTCGCACACCCCGGCCAGCACCACGGTGTGCAACGGCGGTTCGCCGCGGGCGAGTTCGGCGGCGGCCAGCATGAAGGCCGCGAGCGGCCCCTTGGCGTCGCAGGCTCCGCGCCCGTACAGCCGACCATCGCGCACTTCACCGTCGTACGGCGGCACCGTCATGCCGCCTACCTCGACGGTGTCGAGATGCGACTCCAGCAGTACGGCCGTCTCCAGGCGCCCCGGCACGACGGCCACCACGTTGCACCTGCCGGGCAGCGCCTCGTCCAACTCGGCCCGGACGCCGTGCCGTTCGAGCCAGTCACGGACGTACTCGGCGACGGCCGTCTCGCCCCCGTCACCGGGTCCGCCGCGCGGGTTGACGCTGGGCAGCCGTACGAGATCCGTCAGCAGCGGGGCCGGGTCCAGTTCCGTCATGTGCGACGCTCCCTCGCGTAGACCAGCAGCAGGCCGATGATCAGTACCCCGAGGACGACCTGGCGTACGCCCTCCGAGAGGTTCCAGGACGTCAGCAGGGCGGTGAGGAGGGTGAGCAGCAGGGCGCCCGCGACGGTGCCCAGGAGGTGGCCGCGGCCTCCGAGGATGGAGGTGCCGCCGAGCACGACGGAGGCGATGGACAGCAGTTGGTAGGGGTTGCCCATGGTCAGCGAGCTGGTGCCGGTGAAGCCGAGGAGCACCAGACCGGCCACTCCGGCGAGCAGGGCGCAGCCGACGTACGCGGTGAACGCGGTGGCGGCGAGCGGCACTCCGGAGGCGCGGGCGGCGCTCTCGCCCGAGCCCAGCGCGAAGGCGTACCGGCCGGTGCGGGACGCGTGCAGCAGCCAGCCCGCGGCGGCCGTGACGACGAGCCACAGCACGAATGCCCAAGGGACGCCCAGCAGGCGCCCGTTGGCGAGCGAGTCGAGCAGGGGCAGTCGTGCCGAGCTGGGTGAGCCGTCGGTGTAGACGAGCAGGGCACCGGCGAGGACGGTGCCGCTGGCCAGCGTCATCACCATCGGCGGTACCCGCAGCCACACCACACCGGCCGCGTTCACCGCGCCCACGAGGGCGCTCAGCGCGAGGGCGACCAGCACGGCCGTGATCCCGCCTCCCGTGCCGGAGGCGACCTTGGCGCAGACGACCGCCGACAGGGCCACCACCCCCGACACCGACAGGTCGATGCCGCTCATGACGACGACCAGGGTCTGGCCGACGGCGACGATGCCCAGGAAGGACGCCGTCTGCACCAGGTAGCGGAAGTTGGCGAGGCTGTCGAAGCCGTCGGCGAACAGCACCGCCCCGAACCAGGTCACCGCCAGCACGCAGAACGCCCAGGCGGCCCGGCTGCCGCGCAGAACGGCCGCGGCACTCACTGTGCTCATACGTCTGCCTCCTTCGTGACGTACGTCTTCAGGGCGAGCGCCGCCACGAGGATCACGCCCTGGGCGACGAGCTGGTAGAACGGCGAGATCCCGGTGAACAGCAGCAGGTTGGTGAGCAGCCCGATCACCAGCGCGCCCAGGACCGTCCCGCGCATCCGGCCGGCCCCGCCGAAGAAGCTGATGCCGCCGAGGACACAGGCCGCGATGGAGTTGAGGGTGTACGGCGCGCCGATGGTGGGGTCCGCCGAACCGGTCTGCACGGCGAGCGCGATCCCGGCGAGCCCGGTGAAGGCGCCCGCCAAGGCGTAGCCGCCGATCTTCACCCCCCGGGTGTGCAACCCGCTGGCGTAGGCGCCGTGTTCGTTGCCGCCGACCGCGTACAGGGCGAGGCCGTGCCGGGTGGTGCGGAGCAGTTTCCAGACGGCGAGGACGACGACGAGTGCCAGGGCGGGCACCGCGACGCCGTTCCAGCCGTTGTTGTACGCGTCCACCAGTCCGCCCGGCACATGTCCGCCTGGCTGCGGCAGGACGATCAGGGTGACACCGCTCCACAGGAACGAGGCGGCCAGCGTGACCACGATCGGCGGGAGTCCCGCGTACGCCACGAGCGTGCCGTTCACCGCGCCCGCGCCGACGGCCACGCACAGGGCGACGACCGCCGCTGCCGCGACCCCGCCGGCGCTGTGCGCGTCCTGGGTGGCGAACACGGCCATGGCGAGGCCGAGCACCGACCCGAGCGACAGGTCGATGCCGCCGAGCAGCATCACCGACGTCTGCCCGGCCGCGGCCAGGATCAACGGGAGGAACTGGGCCGACAGGATCGTGACCGATGCCGGGGTCAACAGCCCGGAGTCGTAGTGCTGGTAGGCGACGAGCAGGACGAGGAGGAGGCCGAGCAGCCAGAGGATCTCGGTGTTGCCCCGGGCGGCGGAGGCCAGACGCTCACGCATGGGCCACGCTCCCGGGCGCGGAGGTGTCCGGTCCCGGGACCGGTGCTTCGGCTTCCGCACCAGGTCCGGCGCTTTCCGCGGCTTCCGTGTCGGCCGCCGTGGCCGCTCCCGTGACCGACGCCCGGACGAGCCGTTCCTCGGTGAGGTCGGCGCCGGAGAGGCGGTCGACGACCGACCCCTCGTACAGCACGGTCACCTCGTCGCAGAGTCCGACCAGTTCCATCGTGTCTCCCGAGGTGACCAGGACCGCCATGCCCTCGTCGGCGAGGCGGCGCAGGAGGTGGTAGATCTCGCGTTTGGTGCCGATGTCGATGCCCCGGGTCGGTTCGGCCAGGAGCAGGATGCGGGGCGCGGTGGGCAGCCACTTGGCGAGGGCCACCTTCTGCTGGTTGCCGCCGGACAGGCGCCGCGCCTCCTGCGCCGGGGACGCGGCCTTGATGCGCAGCCGCTCGGTGAGTTCGGCGACCAGTCGGGACTCGGCGCCGCGGGAGACTGTGGTCAGGCGGCGGGCCGGGGCGAGTTCGCGCAGGCTGGGCAGGGCGAGGTTGTCGCGGACGCTGCGTGCGGTGTGGACCCCTTCGGTCTTGCGGTCCTCGGGCACGTACGCGATGCGGTGCCGGATCGCCTCGCGCGGGGAGGCGATCCGCGCCGGCCGCCCGTCCACCGTGACCCGTCCGGTGTGCCGGGCGAGGCCGAACAGGGCGCGCAACACCTCGCGTTGGCCCTGCCCCTGGAGCCCGCCGAGGCCGAGGATGCGACCGGGTACGAGGTCCAGGTCGACCCCGGCGCAGCGACCGGCGACAGTCAACTCCCGCACCTGGAGCAGCGGTTCACGCGTCGTGGCCGCAACCGCATGCGCATCCGCGTCCGCGCCGGAAGCCTTCGGGGGAAACAGGTCCGACAGCTCCCGCCCGATCATGAGGTGTACGACGTCGTCGTGATCGGTCCGGTCCCGCTCCCGGGTCGCCGTCACCGCTCCGTCCTTCAGCACCGTCAACCGGTCGCTGATGGCGAAGAGTTCGGCCATGCGGTGACTGACGAAGATCACCGAGCCGCCGTCCTCCCGCAGTGCGCGCACGACCCGGAAGACGGCGGCCACCTGGTCCTCGTCGAGGGCGGAGGTGACCTCGTCGAGGATCAGCAGCCGGGGTTCGCCCGCCAACGCCTTGGCCAGTTCGACCAGTTGGAGGCTGCCGAGCGGGAGCCGGCCGGCGCGCAGCCGCGGGTCGACGTCCAGGCCGACCCGCTCCAGCAACGGGCGGGCCCGCGCGGCGAGTTCACGGGACCGCACCAGGCCGTGCCGGCTGGGCCAGGCGCCGAGGAAGACGTTCTCCGCGACGCTCTGGTGCGGGTTGAGGCTCAACTCCTGGTGGACGGAGCCGATCCCGGCGGCCCGGGCGCGGTGCGGGGACCAGGCCCGGGTCACGGGGACGCCCCGGTGGACCACGCGGCCGGAGTCCGGTGCGAGCAGTCCGGTGACGAGGGAGAGCAGGGTGGACTTGCCGGCCCCGTTCTCCCCGACGAGCGCGAGGACCTCGCCGGGTTCGACGGTGAGGTTCACCTCGCGCAGCACCTGATTGCCCGCGAAGGACTTCGAGACCTGCTCCACGTTCAGCACGGACGCCATGGCCACTCCCCCGGCTTCGCCTTCGGCTTCACTTTCCGATGAGCTTGTCGATCTCGGACTGCGAGATGTCGTTGATCGGGTACGAGTCGTCCGGCTGGTCGGTCTTGACGTACTGGGAGAGGTTGTCGTCGGTGATCTCGGGCAGCGGGACGGTGATGTCCTGCGGTACGGAGACGCCTTCCCTCTTGGCGACGGCGGCTTCCATGGCGATCACGGCCAGGTAGTTGGGCTGGGCGGTGGCATAGGAGGAGAATCCATTCTTCTTCTGGGCCTGCCACAGCTTCAGGAAGCCGTTGTAGTTCTCGCCGGTGATCGGAACGAGCTTCTTGCCCTGCTTGACCAGCGTCTGCAACGCGGCGGCCGAGAGCGCGCCGCCCTGCGAGAAGACACCCTGGATGCCGGGGTGCGCGGAGTAGGCGGAGGCGAAGGACTGGGCGGCCGGAGCGAGGTTGTACTCGCTGTGCACATTGCTCACGATCTTGATGCCCGGGTACTTCTTGAAGACCGCCGCAGCTCCCGCCCACCGGTCCTCGCTGACGGAGACTCCCGCGGGCCCGTTCATGGCGATGATGTCGCCCTTGCCGCCGAGCTTCTTCGCCAGCCACGTGGCCATCATCGAACCCCACGCCTTCTGGTCCGTGCCGACTCTGATCACCTTGGTGCTGTCGGGCAGCGAGTCGAAGGCGACGACCGTGATGCCCGCGGACACGGCCTGTTCCAGGGCGGGATCGAGGGCGGTGGAGGAGCCCGCGTCGACGAGGATCACGTCGTACTTCTGCTGGATCATGGCGCGGATCTGCGCGATCTGCTGCGACGTGTCGCCGTTGGCGTTGAAGGTCTTGAACTGAGAGACCTTGCCCGCCTTCTTCAGCGTGGCGACATCTCCGTTGAGCATCTTCAGCGTCTGCTGCATCCACGACGGGGTCAGGTAGATGGTCGACCAGCCGACCTTGAGGTTCTTCGCGGTGGCCGCCGAGGCACTGCTGCCGGCGGAGGTGCTGCTGTTCTGGACGTCGCAGGCCGTGAGTGCGGCCAGGGCGCACAGGGAGGCCACGACCGCCGTTCCACCGCGTACAGAGCGTGCGTTCATCAAAAGCTCCTCGGTTCCCTCGGGATGAGTCCGGGCAGGGGTGCCCCCTGGCGGGGGCGAGGGTGGGGGAAGGGCGTACGCGCATGTCGGAACATCGGCGTTCCGGCAGGTAGGAGCGCTGCGCCCGGTGAGGACCGGTCTGTTGAGAGGGGAACCTATGGCCGCGCTCGGCCGCGCACCACATCTGCACTACAGAATTTCGCATTGCACAACATGGCCGATCACATCGGGCGGCGGTCACCACCGCGACACGGATCGGCCCAGGGCCGTGGGCGCCGGAGCGCCCGCCGCCGTCCCGGGGCGCTCGGCCCGGGACGGCGGCGGTGGACGTCAGCTTTCCGGCGACGCGCTCCGCCGCCGCACCAGCCACCATCCGACGCCACCGAGAACGGCCACTGCGGCGAGGCCGATGCCGATGCCGATGCCGACTCCGGTCGAGCCGCCGTCGTCCGCGTTCGTGGCCTTGGCCTCGGTGTCCGAACCTGCGGTCACGGTGGCCGAGGGGGACGGGTCCGGTGTCGCGCTGGTGGCCGGGCTCGAACTCGGACTGGGGCTGGTACTGGGACCGACCGGCTCGGCGCCCGGCGCCGCCGCCTTCAACTTCAGTACCGGTGCGGGCTGTTCGGCTTCCTTGTCGCCGGTGGGCAGTTCGATCCAGCGGGAGATCTTCCCGTCGCTGTAGGTCTCGACGGTCTTGAAGACGAGTTCCTTCGCGTCCGGCAACTGCCGGACCTCGATCTCGTGCTCGGCGTCGACGCCGGGCTTCAGCGCGGGGCCGCTCACGGTGTACCCGTCGGAAGCCGCCGTCAGCTTCCAGCCCTTGGGGGCCTCGCCGAGGGTCACGTCCCCGGGGGCGATGCCCTCGGGGAGCACGACGCGCAGCGCGGCGAAGCCGGCCGAGCTGGACTCGGCCTCGGAGACAAAACTGAGGGTGACGTTCTCGGCCAGGGCCCGGGGCCGGTCGGCCTCGACCTCGGCGTGCGCGGCGGCGGGTACGGCGGTGGCGAGTGCGGCCGTCAGCGCGACCGCAGCGGTAAGAGCGACACGGCGGCCGACGCGCGTCAGGGGTCGAGGCGACGTGGACACAGCACACACGGGGGACATGGGGGACACAGGGGAACTCCTTGCTGGTACAGGGAAGTCCGGTCCGGCGGCTACGGCTACCGGGACCGGTGGAGGACCGGAAGGTGCTCCCGTCGCGGTGGCCCCCTGCGCACCACCGCGTGTTCCAGTACCTCCTCCTGTGCGTGTGCCGCTGCCGCAGCCACGCAGAACCCTGCCGTGCCGCGAACGAACAACTGGGGCAGCAAGCGGTCCGGGTCGGCCATCAGGCGCGGCAGCACGTGCGCCAGAGCCGCCTCGGCGGCCCTGACCCCCGTGCGCAGCGTGCCGAGGGCGGCCGTCACCCGCACATCGGCTCGGTGCAGCAGCCAGGCCACCGTCAGCGCGGCTACCGTGTGCACCGTCGTCATCGCGACCCCGGCGTGATGCCAGGCGTGCCCGTCCCCGGCGACGCCCATGGACCCGGCGTGCGGGGCGTGTCGTGGCATCGCCAGCGAGGTGACGTAGGCCGTGCGGGACAGCGCGAGATGCAGCACGCCCTGCGCGGCCAGCATGACGACGGCCGTCGTGACCGGCGCGTAGCGACGCCGGGCGAGCGGCCAGACCGCCGCGAACTGGGCCGCGGTCATCGCGCCCAACAGGCGCCAGGGCAGCGCGCCTTCGGCGATCGCGTGATGCCCGAGCGTCGCGAGCACCGTGCCGAGCACGGCGAACAGGCCGGCCCGCGCGCACGCTCCCGCGCGGCTGGCCCGGACTGCTCCGGCACGTCGCTCGTACCCGGTCATGTGATCAGGCGGCACGGCCGCCATCCTCCCCCACAGGCGCTCAGGGCCGCGTGCCGAGCGACAGGGCGAGCCCCACCGGACTCTCGGGGTGGCGAAGGTCCCGGGCGTTCACCTTTTCGTATACGTGGGGGCCGGTGGGGCCGTTCACCGGGGCAGGGTTTCGGCCACATCGGCGAGCCCGGCGGCGCCGCGGCGTCGGACAGGGCGCGAGGCCCGGGCCGACAGGACGGAAAAGGATGACAAGTCGTGCGGTAGGGCCCATGATGGCTGATTGTCGGAGGGGGGAGCATTGCGCGTTCTCGATGTGCGCCGTCATGGCCACATACCGCCTGCGGCGGTGATGGCAGCCGCCCGCGCGGGCATGTTCTCCCTGCTCGGAACCATGGTCACGGTGATCGTGCATGACCTGGCCTTCGCATCGAACCCGTCTCGCCTCGTGAAGGCACTGGCGGCTTGTTTCCTGTTCGCCGTGGCGCTGCCCGGCGCCGGGAGCAACAAGTCCCTCCGTACCCAAGTGCTGTTGGCGTTCGGCTCCCAGGCCGTCATCGGGTACTGGTTCGTCCTCGCCGACAGCCCTGTCACGCTCCGCGAACACGGACTGCTGCCGTCTTCCGTTCTCGCGGGGTGGCCCGTGGCGATCGGCCACATCCTGCTGGCCCTGCTCTGCGCGGTCCTGCTGCACGGACTCGACGACAGTGTGCGCCGCGTGCTGTACGCGGCCGGGGCGGAGTGGAGCGCGTTGCGCGCACTGCTGCGCAGGCTTCTGGTTCCGGGCTGCCCACCTGACGAGATGTCAGAGTCCGGACCCGACTGGCGCACGCGTTCCGGGCCGGCACGGATTCCCCCGTCATCGGTTCTGCTGACCGGCGCGGTGGTCCGCCGCGGCCCTCCGCCCCTCGCCCCGCCGTACGCCGCCGTCTGATCCGTCACGGCGGTATCCGTACGGCGGCCGGTGTCCCATGAACCACATGTCACAGACGACGCGAGCGGCTACGCCCGTCGTCCTCACTGAGCGCGCCAGCACTCGCTCAAGGCGTACGTACGAGTTGTGCACGGAGCAAGACCGGGCGGAATGGGCCGCCCGGGAAGGAGTGGACCGATGACCGCAGCAGGCAGAGCGAAGTCCGGGGCGAAGCGGCTCCTGGAACGCACGGGGTTCCAACTCGTGCGCAGCACCACCCCCCAGGGAGGCGTCGACGACTTCATCCCCTTCGAGCCGACGATGCGAGCGGCGCGGGCGGCCGGACTGTCGGTGGGTGACTACATCGACGAGGTGATGAACGGGACCCCGGGAGCCACCCAGTCCACCGTCGACAGACTACGGACCCTCGGGGTCTTCGCCGCGAAGCCGGACACGGTGCTGGAGATCGGCCCCGGGTCCGGGCGGTACCTGGAGAAGACGCTGAAGGAGTGCTCGCCCAGCCGCTACGAGATATACGAGACGGCGGAGCCCTGGGCCAACCACCTGGTGGACACGTTCGGAGTGGTCGCCCGACCGGTGACCGGATTCAGTCTCGACGCGACAGCGGACGACAGCGTCGATCTCGTCCAGGCCCACAAGGTCTTCAACACGCTGACCTTCCTCGGCACTTGCCGCTACTTCTTCGAGATGGCCCGCGTCACGCGACCGGGTGGACGGATCGTCTTCGACGTCATGACGGAGACCTGCCTCGACCCGGAGACGATGCGTGTCTGGGCGACGAAGGGCGGATCGGGCCACGATTCGTTCCCTGCCGCCATGCCTCGCGGCACCTGCGTGGACCTCTTCGCGACGCTCGGCTTCAGCCTTGAGGCGGACTTCCTGGTTCCCCTGGGCGTGGCGTCCACGGAGGTGCTCGTCTTCAAGAACACGGCCTGACCTGGCTCAGCTCAGGCCCTGCCACTCGCCACCCGGTGAGCCGGACTTCCCCACGCTCCCACGCCGAGCGGGTCCGACCCACCGGGTGGCGAGACACATTCACCGCCCTCCCCCTGCGCCGCGACGGCCGCCGAGCCGCGTCGGCCGAGCCCGCACGGGCTCCCGCACCAGGGCCGGTTCGGGCGATCCCCCCGCTTGGATGAACGTCCAATATTTCGACGGTGACGGTTCGTGGCCTTCTGCGAAGACGTCCCTTGAACCATAGTTGCCCCCGATCAGCGGAATATGAATTCCGTATGGCGGAACAAGTATCGGAGGTAGCTCGTGCCGCTGTCCGCACCGTCCCTGCCACGCCGCACCGCACGTCTGCTGCGTACGTCACTGTTCGCGCAGGTCGCCTGCGCGTTGCTGCTCGGACTCGTCGTGGGCCGCCTCTGGCCCCACCTCGGGACCGCCGTCCAGCCGCTGGGCGACGGCTTCGTGCGGCTCATCAAGGCGGTCATCGCGCCGCTGGTGTTCTGCGTGGTGGTCACCGGCGTAGCGAAGGCCGGGAATCTACGGGCCTTCGGCCGCATCGGTGTCAAGGCGCTGATCTGGTTCGAGGTGGCGACCACCTTCGCCCTGCTGCTCGGCCTCCTCGCGGGCAACCTCGTCCGGCCCGGTGCGGGCATGCACGTCGACCCGGCCACTCTCGACTCCACCGCGGTCGACGCGAAGACCGGCGGCGCGGCGCTGCCGTCGACGAGCGAGTTCCTGCTGCACGCCCTGCCCGACAGCGCGGTCGGTGCCTTCGCCGAGAACTCGCTCCTCCAAGTCCTGGTCCTGGCCTGCCTGGTGGGCGCGGCCCTGCTCCACCTGGGGCTCACGAAGGTCCCCGCGATCCTGCCGGCCGTCAACCAGGTCCAGGAGATCGTCTTCGCGATCGTCGGCTTCGTCATGAAACTCGCGCCCCTCGCGGTCTTCGGCGCCACCGCCCACCTCGTCGGCCAGTACGGCCTGGGCGTCATGTCGACCTACGGCAAGCTCATCGGCGTCAGTTACGCGGTGGCCGCGCTGTTCCTCCTGTTGCTCGCGGTCGCGCTGAAGGCGTTCACCGGGCTGAGCCTGTGGAAGTTCGTCCGCTACACCCGCGAGGAGATGCTCCTCGCCCTCGGGACCGCCTCCAGCGAGACCGTGATGCCCCGGATGATGCAGAAGCTGCGCCACGCGGGCTGCCGCGACGACGCCGTGGGCCTCGTCCTGCCCACCGGGTACTCCTTCAACCTCGACGGCGCCTCCATCTACCTCTCCGTCGCCACCCTCTTCATCGCTCAGGCGGTGGGCGTCGACCTCACCCTGGGCCAGCAGGTGACCGTCGTCCTGATGCTGATGCTCACCAGCAAGGGCATGGCGGGCGTGCCCGGTTCGGCGTTCCTCGCGCTGTCCGCCACCGCTTCCGCGCTCGGCGTCATCCCGGCCGGGGCCGTCGCCCTCCTGCTGGGCGTGGACCGCATCATGGACTCGATGCGGGTGGCCACCAACCTCCTCGGCAACTGCGTGGCCGCGTTCGCGGTCTCCCGCTGGGAAGGCGCGCTGGACATCACGCGGGCCAAGCGGGTCCTGGACGGGGAGTCCGCGTTCGTGGCCGACCCCGACCTCGCGGAGGACGCGGTCGCGCCGGGCGGGAGTCCCCAGGAGCCCGGCGCCGCCCGGCCCGCCGAGCCCGCGAACCTGCACCGCCCGGTCCGGGCCGACTGAACCACGGCCGTTCGGGCCCGACTTGACCGCGCCGACAGGAATCCGCCGTCAGGTCGCCAAGGCGCGGGCGGCGCGGACGAGGGCGCTGTTGTCCGCCGCCAGGGTGCCGTCGGGAAGGTGAACGCCGTCCTCGAAGCCGATGCGTGTCTGGTGGCCGTCCTCCAGCGCGGCACGCAACACGGGCCAGGTCGTGCTTCCTTCGCCGTGGTAGAGGAGGGGGCAGGTCACCCCGGCGGCACGGATGCGCGAGGCCATCGCCCGCGCGTGCGTGACGGCCGCGGCGGGTTCCGTGTCCATCGGCTCGATGAGGATGCGTACGTTGTCGTGGAGCGTCGGTGAGGCGAGCAGCGCGGGGATGTCGTCGAGGCTCCACACCGCGCTCTCCAGGTCCATGCCGCGAGCCAACACCAGGGACGCGGTGGCGGCGGCGTCCTCCTCGCTGAAGGCGACGGAGGCGAAGTCGGGCAGCACCTCCCATGCCTTGACCAGTGCGTACCGTTCCTCGGGACCCGAGCAGGTCCACAGGCCGGTGGTGGTTCCGAGGGTCGCGCCGGGCGCCGCGGACCGGACTTCGCGCAGCACCTCGGCCAGGGCGGCGGGCTCGATGGTCTGGCCGCCGTCCGGGGTGCGGACGTGCAGGTGCACCACGTCGGCACCGGCGGCGATCACGGCCACGGTGTCCGCGGCGAGTTCCCGCGGGGTGACGGGGACCGCGGGGTGCTCGGTCTTGCTGAGTCCGCCGTTGACGGCTGCCTTGAGGAACACGGGATCTTCCTTGTCGGGTACGGGAGTTGGTGTGCGGGAGTTGGTGTGCAGGAATGGCTGGTGGACGGTCGTCGGGGGTGGACGGTCGTCGGCTACGAGTGTTCCGCCGCGGCCAGCAGCTTCGTCACCGTCGCGGTGGCCCCGGTGAGTTCCCCGAGGGGCTGCCCCGCGTACAGCTCGGCCACGAGCGAGGGTTCTTCGGCGTCGTCGAGGAGTGCCTCGTCGAGTACGGCGGCGAGGCGGGCGGCGGGGGCGATCAGCAGTCCGTTGGCGTCGCCCAGGACCAGGTCACCGGGGCCGACCGGTATCCCGCCGCAGCTGACGGGCGCGTTGACACTGCCGTCGGGGATGCCGTGCAGTTTGGTGGTCAGCAGCGAGGTGCCGTACGCGTAGACCGGTAGGGCGAGTTCGCGCAGTGCGTCGATGTCCGTGCAGACGCCGTCCACGACGGCACCGGCCGCCCCGCGCGCGGCGAGGGCGTTGACGACGACCTCGCCGAGGGGCGCGTGCCGGCGGTCCCCGCCGCAGTCGACGACCACGACGTCGCCGGGGCCGACCAGGCTCGCGGTGTGGTGCAGCAGGGTGGAGTCGGTGGGCGTGATGCGTACGGTCACCGCCCGGCCGACGAGCCGGCCCGCTCCGGCCACCCGTCGCAGCCCCGGGTCGCAGAAGCCCTCCTCCAGGTAGTGGCCGAGGGTGGGGAAGTCGACCTGGGCGAGACGGGCCGCCAACCGGGCGTCGAGCGGCGGGAGTTCGGTCAGGGGGCGAAGATCGAGCGGCATGCTGGTGGTCACCTCGGTCCGATGATGATGCGGCGGTTGCGGAGCACCGGCAGCACGGTGCGGGCGCGGTCGATGCGGTGCTTGTCGGCGTCGATCACGAACAGGGCGCGCTCCTCCTCGCCGAGCGCGCCGCGGACGATGCCCAGCGGATCGACGGCCATGCTCATCCCGATGCAGTCGGGTGTGGTGAGCGAGGCGGCCACCACCCAGCAGGTGTTCTCGATCGCCCTGCCGCGCAGCAGCGTCGTCCAGTGGTCCTCCTTCAGCGGGCCGCGCACCCAGGCGGCCGACACCGACAGGAGATCGGCGCCCATCTCCACCAGGGAGCGGGTGAACTCGGGGAAGCGGATGTCGTAGCAGTTGACGAGCCCGACGTTGAACTCGCCTATGCGCACGACGCAGGGGCCGTCCTCGCCGCGCTGGACCTCGCGGGATTCGCGGTAGTCGAAGGCGTCGTAGAGATGCATCTTGCGGTAGCGGCCGAGGAGTTCGCCCTCGGCGGAGACGGCCGCGATGGTGTTGTAGGGGAGGGCGGCGCCGCTGCCCTCGTAGCCGCCGGCGATGACCGCGGTGCCGTGTGCGGTCGCGATGCGGGACAGGCCTTCGAGGAATTCGGGCCAGTGCTGTTCCGCGATGTCGCGCAGGGGTCGCGTGGCGGCGTCGGAGGGGATCATCGACTCCTCGGGGAAGACCACGAGTTCGGCGCCCGCCGACTGGGCCTCGCCGACCATCTCGTCGATGGTGGCGAGGTTGGCCCCGGTGTCGGCGGTCGGGGCGAACTGGGCTACGGCGACCTTCAAGGCCGTATCTCCTTGCTGTGGGGGTGGGTTACGGGCGTGCGGGTGTGAAGTCGGCCTCCGGTGAGGCGGGTTGTGGTCACTCGGTCAGGAGCCGGGACGCCTGCGGGTCCCAGTGGGCCAGGACCGGACCGCCGGCGGTGAGGCCGGCGGGGGCCGCGCCGTGGCTCTCCGCGACGAAGGTCCCGCCGTCGGCGAGGGCGAGGTGGTAGCGGGTGGCGCTGCCGAGGTAGACGACCTGCTGGAGTGTGGCGGGCAGGACCGCCCGGCCGGCCGGGGGCGCGGAGTCCCCCGTGCCGATGTGGACGTGCTCGGGGCGTACGGCGAGATGGGCCGTGCCGGTGAAGGCTCCGGTCGGCAGCGGCACGGTGCCCAGGCCGTCCACCGCCAGGACGGCGCCGTCCGCCTTTCCGGTGAGGAAGTTGGAGGTGCCGATGAACTCGGCGACGAAGCGCGTGGCCGGCCGCTCGTAGATGTCCTCCGGGGTGCCGACCTGCACGACCCGTCCGCCGTGCATGACCGCGATGCGGTCGGACATCGTCAGGGCCTCCTCCTGGTCGTGGGTGACCGTGACGAAGGTGACCCCGACCTCGCGCTGGATCTTCTTCAGCTCCAGCTGCATCTCGGCCCGCAGCTTCTTGTCGAGGGCACCGAGCGGTTCGTCGAGCAGGAGCAGGGAGGGCCGGCCGATCAGGGCGCGGGCGATGGCCACCCGCTGGCGCTGGCCTCCGGAGAGCTGGGAGACGGCCCGGTCGCCGTAGCCCTCAAGGCGGACCAGGGCCAGGGCCTCGCGGACCGCTTCGGCCCGCTCCTGTTTGGAGTGGGTCCTGCGCACCTTCAGCTCGAAGGCGACGTTGTCGCGTACGTTCAGGTGCGGGAAGAGGGCATAGCTCTGGAAGAGCATGTTGAGGTCCCGCTTGTGCGGCGGGACACCGTGGGCCGGGACGCCGCCGAGCTCGATGGTGCCCTCGGTGGGATCCTCGAAGCCGGTGATCATGCGCATCAGCGTGGTCTTGCCGCAGCCGGACGGGCCGAGGACGGAGAAGAACTCGTTGTCGCGGATGTCGAGCGTGACGTCCCGGACGGCGTGCGTGGCGCCGAACGACTTGCCGATCGCGGTCAGTCTGACGGCCGGCGCATCGGTCTGGGGCGGGGAGACGACGGTCATGGTCAGGACGCCTTCACCTTGGTCCAGCCCTGCTGGAAGTACTGCATCGCCGTGCCCGGGTCGAGGAGGAAGTCGGCCTTGGTGATGGCGGAGTCGGGCGCGTAGATCGCGGGGTTGCTCAGGGCCGCCTTGTCCTTGATGTAGGCGCGGGCGGCCTGGTTGGCGCTGGCCGAGGAGCCGTCGTCGGTGGCCTTCGCGGCGATCTCGGGACGCAGCAGGTAGTTGATGAACTTGTAGGCGGAGGTGGTGTTCTTGGCGCCCTTGGGAATCGCGAGCCCGTCGGTCCAGACGGAACCGCCCTCTTCGGGGATCACGTAGTGGACGTGGGAGTCGGACTGCACGACCTTGGCCATCGCGGTGCCGCTCCACGCCTCGGCCGCGCAGGCCTGGCCGCTGGCGAGCAGTTGGGCGTAGTTGGTGGAGTTGTAGCCCGCGAGGATCTTCTTCTGCTTCTCCAGGGCCGACGTGGCCTCGGCGATCTGGTCCTTGTCGGTGCTGGTGGCGCGGTGCCCGGTGACCTGGAGGCCGGCGATGTACGCGGCCAGCATGTTGTCGAGCATGTACAGCTTGCCCTTGTACTTCGCGTCGAAGAGCGTCTTCCAACTGGTCGCCGACTTCACGCACTTGTCGTTGTAGGCGAAGCCCGTCGTCCCCCAGATCCACGGGACGCTGTACTTGTTGCCCTTGTCGTACGACGGGTCGCGGAACTTCGCGGCCAGGTTGCTGAGGCCCTTGATCTGCGCGTGGTCCAGGGGCTGGATGAGCTTCTGCCCGATGAGCTGCTGCACGGTGTACTGGCTGGGCTCGACCAGGTCGTAGCCGGACGATCCCGAGCTGAGCTTGGCGGTCATCGTCTCGTTGCTGTCGAAGGTGTCGACGGTGACCTTGATGCCGGTCTCCTTCTCGAAGCCCTTCACCACGCTGTCGGGGATCTCCCCGGCCCAGGCGTAGATGTTCAGGTTCTTGCCGCCGCCCGAGGAGGACACGGCGTCGGAGCCGGATCCGCCGCAGGCGGCGGCGAGCAGGGCGGTGCTGGTGACGACGGATGTGGCGAGAAGGGCTCTGGAGAAGGTACGACGAGACATGACAGGGCCTTTCGAGGACGTGCCTGAGGGTGGACGTACGGCCGTGCGGAAGCGGGTGGGGTGCGGGTCAGCCGGGTGTGCGGTCGCCGCCGACCAGGACGCGGCGCAGCTGGCGCAGCCCGGCGCCGAGGATGATCAGGAAGGTGAACAGGACGAGGAGCGTGCCGAGCGCGTTGATCTCGGGGGTGAGCCCGCCCTTGAGCAGGGAGTAGACGCGCAGCGGGAGGGTGGTGGTGCCGACGCCGCTGGTGAAGGTCGACATCACGATGTTGCCGAAGGAGATGGTGAAGCAGAGCAGCCAGGCCGCGACCATCGCCTGCCGCAGCAGCGGGAGGGTCACCCGGCGGAACCGCTGCCAGGCGTCGCAGCCCAGGTCGGCGGCGGCCTCGTCGAGCGCGGGATCGAGGGCGCCGTGCGCGCCGAGGACGATGAGGGCCGCGTACGGCAGGGTCACCACGAGATGTCCGAGGACGAGCGTGGTCAGGCCCAGGTCGGCGCGCAGCTTGCCGAAGACCGACAGGAGGGCCACGCCGAGCACGATCTCGGGGATGATCAGCGGCAGGAACAGACCGCCGGAGAACACCACCCGCAACCGTCGGCCGAGCCGGGCCATGCCCATGGCGGCGAGCAGTCCGCCGGCGGTGGCGAGGGTCGCGGAGGCCACCCCCACCTCGGCGCTGATCCGCAGCGAGGACAGCAGATCCGTGTCGTGCGCGAGGACGCCGTACCAGCGGGTGCTGAACCCGGCCCACTTGTAGGTGACGTCGGAGTCGTTGAAGGACAGCACGACGACGACCACGATCGGCACGTACAGGAAGACGATGACAGCGCGGGCCAGCCAGTTGGTGGCGCGGTCGGGAAGGGACGTCACGAAGCCTTCCTCCTCAGCCGCCCGGCCGCGGTGCCGAACACCGCGAGCGAGGCGATCATCAGCGCCAGCAGGACGACGGAGGCCGCCGCGCCCATGGGCTGGTTCCGGAACTCGGTGTAGAGCGTGACGATGAGGTTGCCGACGAGCTGGTGCTTGCCCCCGCCGAGCAGTACCGGGATCACGAAGACACCGAGTGTGGGCACGAAGGTGAGCAGCGCCGCCGCGAGCAGACCGGGACGGGCGAGCGGCAGCAGGACCTTGGTGTGCACCCGCCACCAGCCGCAGCCCAGGTCACGGGCCGCCTCGCCGAGCGCCGGGTCCACGCCCCGCAGCGAGGCGTACACCGGGAAGATCGCGGTCGGCAGGAAGGCGTAGACGAGCCCGACGAAGGAGGCCCCCTGGCTGGGGATCCACTGGGTCGGCCCGTCGGTCAGGCCGAGCGCGTCGGTGAGGGCGTTCACCGGGCCGCCGGGGCTGAGCAGGTTGATCCAGGCGAAGGTGCGCACCAGGAAGTCGGTCCAGAACGGCACGATGATCAGCAGGAGCAGCAGTCCCTGGCGCTGCGGCGGCCGTCCGGCGAGGTAGTAGGCGACCACGTAGCCGAGCACCAGGCACACGACGGTGTTCAGGGCCGCCATGCCCAGGCTGTAGCCGAACACCTTCAGATAGACCGGGTCCATCAGCTCGTGGTAGTTCGCCAGGGTGAAGCCTCCCTGGATGCCGCCGTACGGGTCGGCGGTCGCGAAGCTGTTCCGCACGACCAGGGCCAGCGGCACCAGCACCAGCGCGCCGATGGTGAGCCCGGCGGGCGCGAGGAGAGCCGCCGTCACCGCCTTGTGCCGCAGCCCGGCCCGCCGTGCGGGGGCCGCGGGCCCGGGCGCGGTGGGCGGCGGCGCGGTCACGGTGTCCGTCACCGCTGCCTCCGCGGCGGCGTGGGAGGGGGTGCGTGCATGTGCTCTGCCTCCTTGGGATCCGGTCGGACGGCCGGCGCGGGTGCCCCGGTCGTCCTGTTTGCGCAACAGCTTCTGCCAGGAGTACGGGAGGTGAACAGGCGCCACGGCATCGAATCGAGTGGAATTGCGTGCCTGGTTCCACTCATCTCGCAGCGGGCCGCCGCAACGGCCCGGATGCGAGGCCGTGCCGGGGCCGGGTGATGATGGAGTGCGACAGAGCGCGGACCGTGGAGGTGTTCACATGATCGACGACCTCGACCGGCAGATCATCGACCAGCTACGGGTCGACGGGCGGCGCTCCTTCGGCGAGATCGGCCGCTCCGTGGGGCTGTCGGAGGCATCCGTGCGCGCCCGCTTCCAGCGGCTCCAGCGCCGGGGGATCATCCAGGTCGTGGGCATGACCGACGCGGTGAAGCTGGGCGAGATGGAGATCCACCTGGCCGTACGCGTCCACCACATCCCGGTGTCACTGGTCGCCCGCGAACTGTCCCGGATGCCGGAGGTGCGCTACGTCGCCTCCTGCGTCGGGCCCTACGACCTGATCACCGATGTGCGCTGCCGGGATCTCGCGCACCTGTCCGAGCTGCTCACCGAACGGGTCCGCCGGGTGAACGGGGTCGCCCACGCGGAGGCGCTGACCGTCCTGGACGTCCTCAAGGACACCTACCTGTGGGCCGGCTTCCGGGAACTGCCCCCGGGACCGGGCGACCGGATCCTCCCCCTGTGATCACTCCCCGGTCTCGCTCTGTCCGACCGCGCTGGTGAGACCGTCCCACGAGTAGTCCTTGAACAGCTCCAGCAACAGCAGGACCTGCACCTTGGACACCCCGGGCAGCATCCGGATGTTGTCCAGGAGCTGCACCAGCTGCGCCTGGTCGCGGCATGTCGCCTCCAGGAAGATGTCCTGGCTCCCGGCGCACAGCGCCACATGGTTGATCATCGCCATGTCCGCGAGGCTCTTGGCGACAGCGCGGGGCGTGAGATCGCGCACCCGGATCATCAGCCGTACGGACTGGTGGCCCAGCGTCAGCGGATTGCACAGCGCCACGATGCGCAGCGCCCCGCTCTCCTGGAGCCGTGCCACGCGCTGGCGCACGGTGGCCTCGGACACTCCGAGATCCCGGGCGAGCGCCGTGTACGGCGTCCGTCCGTCCCGGGTGAGCGTCTGCATGATCTTCTGATCCAGCTCATCGATCACGAAAGGCCTCCTCACCTGAGGATACGTGCCTCCGGCGGGTCCCCGGCGGGCAGGGGGCACGCCGTTCACCTCGCTTACGGAACCGGCGCTCGGCGCGCGGCGGGGGCTCACGGGTGCGGAGGTGTCCGCCGCAGTGAGCGCGAGCGCCGTTGCCGGGCGGTCGGCCGCGGAAAGCATGTCCTCAGCACTGCGGTACTGCGCGTGAGGAGGCATGTGATGTCCAGTGAGTTCCAACGGACCAAGCTCCAGGCCATGTTCGAGGCGTTCGACGCGGACGGCAACGGCTATCTGGAGGAGGCGGACTTCGTGGCGCTGGCGGACCGCTGGGGCCGGCTGCCGCGCGTGCGAGAGGAATCGGCACTGGCGGTGCGCGTGGACGGCGTGCTGAAGGGCTGGTGGCAGCATCTGTCGCAGACCGTGGACACGGACCGGGACGGCCGGATCGACTTGGACGACCTCCTCGCCATGGTGGACCTGCTGCCGACCATCCCCGAAGCCGTCACCGCCACCGCCGACACCATCTTCGACGCGGTCGACGAGAACGCCGAC
The DNA here is from genome assembly GCF_044768565.1 of Streptomyces sp. NPDC091280. Lineage (NCBI taxonomy): Bacteria > Bacillati > Actinomycetota > Actinomycetes > Kitasatosporales > Streptomycetaceae > Streptomyces > Streptomyces sp. NPDC091280. The sequence continues at coordinate 484,240 of NZ_JBIVUZ010000008.1, read as the reverse complement.
GGGCGTATCTCGCGCGGCGAGCACCAGCGTCTCGTCGACACCTGGCACGGTCGGCCCGTGGAGACCGGCGCGGCCTTCGACCGGCTCGACCAGGACGCCGACGGATACCTCGGCCGCCCCGAGTTCGCCGCCCTGTGGACCCAGTTCTGGACCAGCGACGACCCTGCCGAACCCGGCAACATGATGTGCGGCCCGATCGGCGCCGGGTGAGGAACGGGCCGCCACCCCGGCCGCCCCGCCCCTCCCCGAATCACCGGTCCGCGTTCACGTGCCCAGGCGGATGAGCGCGGCCGTGTCGGCTCGGGGCAGGGTCACGGTGAGGTGGCCTTCGGCGTCGTCCCAGGTGACCTCGGTTCCGGCGTCGGCCGGGAAGAGCACTTCGGGCCGTGGCCGGTTGCCCGCGAGGCGAGGGACGGGAAGCACGCGCCTGTCGTCGGCGGCGTCGGCCGCTGTCCGGTCCGTGCGGCCGGTGGCGTGTTCCATCAGCGGTTTCCGTCGCCACACGGCGAGGTAGGTCGCGTTGTCGGTGTGCAGGCCGTGGGCCAGCCAGTCGGCGTCCCAGGCCGGCAGACCGAGCGGCCAGAAGGGAAGGCCTCGCGCGATGTCCGGGCGGATGCGCTTGTAGACGTCGACAGCCGCGCGCACGAGCGCGGCCCGGGTGTCGTCCATGCGGTCGAGGAAGCCGGAGAGGTGGACCCGGCCCAGCATCGCCGTGGTCATGGTGAAGGCGATGTCGTCGAGGTCGAAGTGCGGTTGGGGATAGGCCCAGACCGCCGCCTGCTCGGGAGTCGCGGCGGTGGCGGCGGACGCCGCGATGGGCGGGTAGCGCCGGTGGTCCTGCTGATCGCTGGTCGACTGGAGCTGGGCGACGGCCAGTTGGGCGTAGTCCATGCGCAGTCCGCCCGAGGAGCAGTTCTCCAGGATCAGGCCGGGGTGTCTGTCCAGGAGGGAGCCGAGCCAGTCGAGGTGGGCGCGGTGGTGCCCGAGCAGCCCCGCGCCCGCGCTCTCGGTGCTGTTCTCGGTGCTGTTCTCCGTGCCGGGTCCGGCGTTGATGTTGTAGTCGAGTTTGAGGTAGCCCACGCCCCACTCCCCCACGATGCGGTCCACGACCCGGTCGAGGTGGCCGCGGGCCGCGGGGTGACGCAGGTCGAGGTGGTGCCGGCCGTGCTCGGTCACCCGGACACCGTTCCTGCGGAAGAACGCCTCGGGCGGCAGGGTCCGGGCCAACGGGCTGCGTACGCCGACGACTTCGGGCTCCAGCCACAGCCCGGGGGTCATGCCCTGCCGCCTGACGGCGTCCAGGACTTCCTGTATGCCGCGCGGGAAACGCCCGGCCGCCGGCTCCCACTCCCCCACCGCGTCCCACCAGCCCTGGGCGTCGTCGTCGTACCAGCCGGCGTCGATGACGAAGACCTCCGCACCCGCGCGACCGGCCGCCTCGACGAGGGGCAGGAGCTTGTCCGTGGTGGGGTCGCCCATCAGGGTGTTCATGTAGTCGTTGTAGATCACCGGGAGCGCCCGGTGATCGGGGTGGTCGCGCCGGATGCGACGGCGGTAGGAGGTGAGTTCGCCGAAGGCCGCGTCCAGGCCACCCGTCGGAACGTGCACGAGAACGCCCGGCACGGTCGTGAACTCCTCGCCCGGGGCGAGCGTCCGCCGCCACTGGTGGTGCGCGTCGTCGGGCCCGAACAGGGCGACGTAGGCGGCGCCTTCGCGCTCGCCGGTCTCGTAGCGCCAGCCCGCGCTGGACTCGATCTGCCACAGCCAGGCGCCCTCGTCGGCGTCGGTGAGGGCGGCGACCGGGAGATGGCGGCCGGTCGACCAGGTGCCCTGCGCGTAGCGCTCGAAGCAGCCGCGTCCGTCATGGCCGTGCGCCGCGCGGTGCAGCGGGACGATCTGGTCCCGGAACGGCGTCCGGCGCCAGCGGCACTCGGCGAGCCAGTCGTTGTCCGCCCAGTGCAGGGTCAGTCCGTCCAGACCGCCGGCCCGGTCGGCGATGCCGCCCAGCGTGAGGGTGGACACGCTCTCCACGTGCAGGGGCGCGTCGCCTTCGTTGAGCAGACGGACCTGCGAGCGCAGAAAACCCGCGCCGGGTACGGAACTCAGCACGACGTCGGCCGCGAGGCCGGTCCGCGGGTCGGTCAGCCGGATCGTGGTCCGCTGCCACGCGCCGTCCATGACCGTCTCGTGGTCGCGGAGCACCAGACGGCTGCCCACGGTCGTGTCGATGAAGCGCTCCCCCGACCACGTCCGTCCATGTCCCGTGAGCACGACCTCGACGAGGGGGACGAGACGGTCCCACGAGTGGTCGGCACCGGCGGTGAGTCTGACCGCTCCGGCGCCGTCCACGACGGCGCGCAGCCCCAGGACCTCGTGCGTCCACAGAGCGGAGCCCGGGGCGAATTCGGCGGCAGCGGCCAAGGTGTTCCCTCTTCCCGATTCTTGACGCTCATGGTGTGACCGGTCACAATCCTGGCATGTCTGTGACCGGTCACACAAGGAGTACGACGGCTGCCTCCGACCCCCGAGGAACCCAACGGAAGCCCGCGAGCATCCGTGACGTCGCTCAGGTGGCCGGCGTGTCGTACCAGACCGTTTCGAGGGTCATCAACGGTCATCCGAGTGTGAAGGCGGAGACCCGTCGCCGGGTCGAGGAGGCCGTGGAGCAGCTCGGTTTCCGGCGCAACGCCACCGCGTTCGCGCTGGCCAGCGGTGTCACCAGAACGGTCACGGTGCTGACGTCCGACACGGTTCTCTACGGCTATGCCGCCACCCTGCGCGGCCTGGAACAGGCCGCCCGCGCCGCGGGCTACTCGGTCGGCGTGCGGGTGCTGACCCCCGAGGACGACCTGAGCCGGACGATCTCGGCGGCCACCGGGACCGGCGGCGGGATCATGGTCATCGGGTTCGACCGCCTGGGAGCGGCGGCCCTGGACCACGTTCCGTCCGACGCGCCCTGCGTCGCCGCCGTCGAGGCGCCGGCGCCGGGCCGGACGCCGTCCCGTCCGGCCGTGTGGGTCGACGACCGTGCGGCGGCCCGCACCGCCACCGAGTACCTGCTCGGGCTCGGGCACTCCACGGTGCACTACGTGGCGCTCCCGCCGTCCACCGGTTCCAGGCGCTCGGCCGCACCGCGCGCCGAGGGCTGGCGCCAGGCCCTCAAGGACTCGGGGGTCACTCCGCCCCCGCCCACCGGCAGGGGCTGGGACGCGCGGGCGGGCTACGACGCGGGACGCGAACTCGCTCGCGATCCGAGCGTCACGGCGGTCCTGTGCGGCAACGACGACCTGGCGCTGGGCGTCCTCCGCGCCCTGCACCACGCGGGGCGTGCGGTGCCGGGGGACGTCAGCGTCATCGGCTTCGACGACGCTCCGCACTCCGCGTTCGTCACCCCCTCCCTCACCACGGTCCGGCTGGACTTCGGCGGGCTCGGCCGCGCCGCCTTCGATCTCCTGCGCGCCCAACTGGAGCACGGCCACCAGCCGTTGGACGCGGCACCCGACGACCCTGAACTCGTACGACGGGAGAGCACGGGCGCCCGGCGGGCGTGACCGGCGCCGTCGACGGGCGAAGGCGCGGGCACGGTTGTTCAACTTCACTTGTGCTGCGCGGAGTTGAGAAGAGCCGTGGTGGGGATCGGCTTGTCCAGCATGGCGCAGATCGCGGCGTTCAGCAGGGCCTCGGTGGCGGCGGCGGGCTTGGGGGCGGCGATTCCGAAGATGGTCGGGACGTGGACCGAGACGGTGCGTCGGCCCGTGGCGTCGGTGTAGTCCCAGCTGGAGTAGCCGGGGGCCTGCCCGTCGTGGCCCCAGACCGCGCCGCAGGGGGTGACCTTGCGCTCCAGGCCGAGGCCGTAGCGGTTCGGGTTGCCGCTCTCCTCCGCGACGGTGGTCTTCATCTCCTTGAGCTGGGCGAGCGGCAGGAGCCTGCCGGACATCAGGGCGGTGTCGAAGCGGGCCCAGTCCCGCGCGGAGGAGACCATGCTCCCGGCGGCCCACTCCGTGTTCTCGTTGATCCAGGTGGCGTCGATGTAGCCGGCCGGCCGGGTGGGGCCGACGAACGCCGTCCCGGCGGGGATGCCCGGCCAGAGCAGCGGGGCGAGGCGAGCGGCGTCGGGTTCGTAGCCGTGGGCGAGGCGGGGGCTCCTGGTCCGGTCGGAGGCGTTGACCAGGTAGGTGTTCTTGAGCCCCAGTGGCCTGGCGATCCGCTCCTGGATCAGGTCGCTCAGGCGCTGTCCGGTGACCTTCTCGGCGACCAGGCCGAGCGCGATGTAGCCGGTGTTGCTGTAGGAGTAGCGCGTTCCGGGCGGGAACAGCGGGTCGTGCCGGACGCCCGCGGCGAGCAGTTCCTCGGGGGGCCACCGCCGGGTGTTCTGACCGGTGAACGTCTTCAGGACGTCGGGGTCGCCGGGGATGATGTTGTAGAGGCCGCTGGTGTGGTCGAGCAGCATCCGGAGAGTGATCGCGGAGCCGTTCGGGACGAGACCGGGCAGCCACTTCTCGACCGGGTCGGTCAGCTGGAGCCGTTGTTCGGCGACCAGTTGGAGGATCACGGTGGCGACCATGGTCTTGGTGTTGGAGCCCATGCGGAACTCGTCGTCGGCGGTCAGGGTGTGGTCGGCCCTGGCCCAGGACGCCTGACGGGCGATCACCGTGGGCCGACCACGGCCATTGTCGACCCGTACGAGAGCGCCGGGGGCCCCGGCGCCCACCACCTGCCGGGCGAGCGCCGCCAGTTGGGCCTCTTCGGCGGCCGGGACGCCGAGCCGCGCGGCCGACGTGCGGGTGTTGGTCTGCGCCGCGTCCGCCGCCGTGCAGGCGGTGAGCGTACCCGTCAGTGCCGTGGCCAGGGCCAGCGTCAGGTACGCCCGCCAAGTGGGGCGCGGGGAAAGGATGTTGCGGGACATGGAGTGTCCTTCCGGATCGGGAGCCTGGGCCGTTCGCGAGGGAGGAAGGGCAAGGGGAGCTGCCGTGCGCGGCCTGCCGCACCCCGCCTTCCGACGGCACCAGCCTTCCGGCGACGGGGACGCGGAACACTGGGGCTGGGTCCCGGCGATGGTGGAGGTAACCCCAGTGCGCCGACTCGGTTCGGCGGGACATCATCGATGTCCGGCATGACGATGGAGCGGGATGACCTACACCGGTGAGCGCCAAATTCCTTACGGCGGCGGCGAGTTGCAGGAACGACGTCACTCGTCCCGGGCGGCCGGGCTGCGGGCCGCGCTCGCGCTGCGGGTGGGCCTGCTGGGTTGGTCGTTCGCGCTGCTGCTCGGTTCGGTCCTGGGGTTCGTCCTGCTCACGGTCTGGACCACCTCGCTGGCAGTCGTGGCCCTCTGGGTCGGCATCCCGCTGACCCTGCTGTCGACCGTCCTGGTGCGCGGGCTGGCCGACCTGCACCGCCGATGGGCGGCCGACCGGATCGGTGAACCGGTCGCTCGGCCCTACTCGCCTCTCCCCGAGGGCAGTTGGCCGGTACGGCTGTGGGCGGTCCTGCGCGATCCGGCGACCTGGCGGGACTGGGCCTGGCTGGCGGTCAACTCGATCACCGGGTGGTTCACCTGCGGGCTGTCGTTCCTGCTCTTCGCCTGCGGGGTCTTCTGCCTCAGCTATCCGCTGGTGTTCGCGCTGACCCCTCCCGCGGTGTTCCGCACACCGCTGGGCAACGGCTTTCGGCTGCACAGCGTCCAGGAGTCGTTCGCCATGGTGCCGTTCGGCCCGCTGTTCCTGCTGCTGTGGTACACCACGGCCGTACGGCTGGCGAACCTGGACGCTCTGCTGATCCGCGCCCTCCTCGCACCCACCACACAGGCTCAACTACGGGCGCGAGTCGCGCAGTTGGCTGCCTCGCGGGCCGAGACCGTCGACGTCCAGGCGGGTGAACTGCGCCGCATCGAACGCGACCTGCACGACGGCGCGCAGGCGCGGCTGGTGTCGCTGGGCATGAGCCTGGGTCTGGCCGAGCAGCTCCTGCCCCAAAACCCGCAGGCCGTCGCGGAGTTGCTGGCCGAGGCCCGCGCGTCGACGGCCGGCGCCCTGACCGAACTGCGGGACCTGGTGCGCGGCATCCATCCGCCGGTGCTCGCGGACCGCGGCCTGGACGGCGCCCTGAAAGCCCTGGCACTGGCCAACCCGATCCCGACGACGGTGGTCACCCGCCTGCCCGGACGGCTGCCCGCGCCGGTCGAGTCCGCGGCCTACTTCGCCGTCGCCGAGGCCCTGACGAACGCCATCAAGCACGCCGGGGCCCAACGCGTCGAGATCAGCGTGGAGTTCACGCCGTACCCCGGTACGACAGCGGGGTCGCTGACGATGCGGGTGCGGGACGACGGCCGTGGCGGCGCGGCAGTCGACGCAGGTACTGGACTGCGGGGCATCGCCCGGCGCCTGTCGGCCTTCGACGGCACTCTGACCGTCGACAGCCCGCCCGGCGGACCCACCGAGATAAGGATGTCCCTGTCGTGCGCGTCGTCATAGCCGAAGACCTCGCCCTGCTGCGCGAGGGCCTGATCAGAATCTTCCGGGCCAACGGCTTCGAGGTCGTCGACGCCGTCGACAACGGCCCTTCCCTCATCCGGACGTTGACCACCCACCGGCCCGACGTCGCGGTCGTCGACGTACGACTGCCCCCGACCTTCACCGACGAGGGCCTGCGCGCCGCCATCGACGCGCGCGGGCGGATCCCCGCCCTGCCCGTCGTGGTCCTCTCCCAGTACGTCGAGCAGCTGTACGCACGGGAGTTGCTGTCGGACCGCGCCGGGGCGGTGGGTTATCTGCTCAAGGACCGGGTGATGGCCGTCGACCAGTTCCTCGCCAACGTGCGGCAGGTCGCCGCCGGCAGCACGGTCATGGACCCCGATGCGGTCGCCGCGCTCCTCACCCACCGCTCGACGGACCCACTCCTGCTGCGACTGACCCCGCGCGAACACGAGGTGCTCTCCCTGATGGCCGAGGGCCGCACCAACGCCGCCATCGCCGGCCGGATGTTCGTCAGCGAGAAGACGGTCAGCAAGCACAGCAACAACATCTTCACCAAGCTCGGCCTCGAACCCTCCGAGGACGACCACCGCCGGATCCTGGCGGTACTGGCCTACCTGGACGGCTGAACCACCAGCGCCACCACCACGGAGCCGCGGGCGTCGGCCCGCCCGGCAAGGTGCCGACCACATCATTGCCCATCGGTGTGCAATTATGGCGTGGCTCCCGCCCCGACTGAGGCTCTGACATGAAGGAACGAGGCCGTCCCCATGCGTTCACCCGCACCCTGGCGGCGCCGCGCGATCGTCGCCGCCGTATCCCTGGTGGCACTGCTGGTGGGCGCCGTCGGCGTCGACCGAGTCGCCGCGGCGCGCGCGGAGAGCCGTACGGCCGAGGCGTTCCAGAACGGTATGCACACGCCCCAGCGGCCTTCGGTGCGCGTCGACGGCTTTCCGGTACTGACGCAGCTGGCCCGGGGCAGCCTGCGGCATGTCGACATCACCGCGCACGACATCCCGGCGAGCGGAACGACCCGGCCGTTGCCCGTGACCGAGCTGACCGTCGCCCTCGACGGACTGAAGACCTCGGGGAACGCCGACGAGGCCCACGCGACCAGCGTCGACGCGACCGCCTTCCTGTCGTACGCCGACATGTCCACCGCGCTCGGCACGACCGTCTCCCAGGGCAGGACACCGGGACGGGTCGACGTCACCGTCGGCCTGCCCCTGGTCGGTGACGTGACCGTGAGCACGAAGGTCTCGGCGGCCTCGGGCAACCGCATCGCCTTCACCGATCTCCGCGTCACCCAGGGCGAGTTGATCCCTCCCGTGAAGGCACTGGTCACCAAGGCCCTGAAGGAACCCGTCCCCCTCCGGAACATCCCCGAGGGACTGCGCCTCCAGTCGATCACCACCACGCCGAGCGGGATCAGGGCGCACTTCGCCGGCAGGGCGGTCACCTTCCGGCCGAGCGCGTCGGCCGCATGATCCGCACAGGGCCGTGAACACCCCGCCCGGCAGCGAACGCCATGTGGTTCTGCGGGCCACGTCAGGTGACCGGCTGCCGGCCGATCCGCGCGTACACGTCCGGACGCCGTGACCGGAACACCAGGGCGAGGACGATCCCGGCGAGGAAGACCCCCCAGACGATCACCTGCAAGGTGACCGCCGTCCCGCGATGGCCTCCGGTCAGGAGGACGAAGTTGGTGAGGGCCAGGTAGAGCGTCGCGCCCAGGGCCGCGGTGGCCAGCGCGGGAGCGACCACGGTGTGCCAACGCGTCGAGTCGTCGGCCGTCCCGCGCGACCGGTGGAAGAACACGAGAACGGCCAGGCTGGTCAGGAACATCAGCACGAGGATGGGGAAGCCGCCGGCCCCGGTCAGCCAGGCGTACGCCGTCGCCGGGTCGCTGCCGGTGAAGGCGAGCACAGCGACGACGAAGAGGGCGCTCACCACGAGGGAACTGACGTAGGGCGATCCATGACGCGGGTGCACGCGGCCCAGGCACGACGGCAACGCCCGGTCGGTGCCCAAGGAGTACCCGTACCGGGCGATGATGTTCTGGCACGAGAGCACCCCTGCGAACACCGATGTCACCACCAGTACCGAGATCACGTCCCGTGCCCACGTTCCTACGAAGCGCCCCATGGCGTCCGAGAACATGCCCGGTGGGTCGGTGGTGGCCACCTGCGTGGCGTGCGCCGTGCCGTAGGCGACAACCAGCAGCCACGTGACGACGATGTAGAAGACGCCCATGGAGAGCACGGCCAGATAGGTCGCCCGGGGGATCGTCCGCCGCGGCTCCCTGGTCTCCTCACGGAAGATCGCCGTGGCCTCGAAGCCTATGAAGGTGATCACGGCGAAGAGCATGGCGACCCCCACCGCTCCCGACCTGAACGAGTGGAAGGCGAACGGGGTGAGCGGGCGCCCCTGCGGGCCTCCCCGGACGGCGACGGCCAGGTCGAAGATCAGGACCACGACGATCTCCAGCACCATCGCCGCCGACAGCACCTTGGCGGACACGTCGATCCGGAAGTAGCCGAAGATCCCGGCGACCACGACGAGGGCCAGCGAGTACGACCACCAGGGCGACGACGGGCCGCCGAACGAGTTGACGACCATGCCGTTGGCGACGATCCCGAAGAAGAGGGAGACGCCCACACCGATCATGAAGTACCCGAGGACGGCGAGGAGGCTCGCGGCCAGGCCGACCGCCCGGCCCAGACCGGCGGTGATGTAGGCGTAGAAGGCGCCGGGGTTGGGGAGTTGGCGGCCCATCGTGGTGTAGCCGACGGAGAAGACCAGCAGCACCAGGGTCGCCGCGACGAAGGCCAGCGGCGCTCCGGGGCCCGCCGAGCCGATGACCAGCGGTATCACGCCCACGACGCTGGCCAGCGGAGCCGCGAAGGCCAGGACGGTGAAGGCGACCTCGACGACACCCATGCGCCCCTGGAGCTGGGGGCTCGCCCCTTCGAGGGGGCCGACCTGTGAGGCTGTCCCTGTCGGCTCGGCTGTCCCTGTCGACGTGAAGGCAGTTTCGTCACTCATGTCATGACCTTGGATTCATCCCGTGGATCGGGGCTCAGAGGCGGTGGACGACGAGGAAGAGCCGCTGGAACGGAAAGAGGGTGCGACCGTCCGGCAGAGGCGGATAGGCCTCGCGCAGGCGTGCCAGGTAGACAGTGCGGAACGCGGCGAACTCGGCGGAGGTGAGTCCGTCGATGACGGGCCGCAGCCCGGCGGCCTCGACCCAGGCCCACACCGGATCGGGGCCGGTCAGGACGTGCAGATACTCAGTGGTCCAGATGTCCGCTTCCGTGTCCGGGCCGGCCAGCAGGTCGTAGTAGCCCGCCGCGTCCGACGTGTGCCGTCGGCACAGCGACCGGCGCAGACCGGGATCGCCCAGTGGTGTACCGCCCGGCCCGCCGTCCTCCAGCGTCTTCGTCATCAGCCGGAACCACGGTGTGTAGTGGAACACCGGCATCTGTGCGGCCAGCACGCCGCGTGGAGCGAGGGCGCGGACAGTACGGCGCAGGATGTCGGCGTGGTCGGGGACAAGGTGGAACAGTGAATTGGCGAACACCAGATCGGGACGGTGTCGTGGACGCCAAGAGCTGATCTCCGCCCGGTGCAGTCGTGCGGCGGGCGCGGTCTCGGCGGCGGTGCTCAGCATCTCCGGGGAACTGTCGACGCCGTGCACCTCCGCGTCGGGGAAGCGGTCGGTCAACACGCGCGTGAGCGTCCCCGGGCCGCATCCGAGGTCGTACACGACCGCCGGAGGCGCCCCCAACGGGACGCGGTCCAGCAGGTCCAGCGCCGGGCGCATCCGGTGCTCCGGGAAACGCAGGTACAACTGCGGGTCCCAGCTGACTTCTGACGGACTGTCACCTGTGTCCGTGTGTGTGGTGGTCATTTCCGCTCCTCAGGTCGAGCAGCGGGGACGGAGACCGGTCGGGCGGCGGCACGATCGGCGCCCACTTTGGCCACGGACCGGGAAACGGCGGCCCGCAGGTGTCGCTCGACGACGTCCTGGGCCATCGGCCCGAGCTCTTTCATCGTGCACAACCGCAGCACCTGTTCCTCCCCTCCGGGCAGTGGACGGCCGGTGAGGGTGTTTCCCGAGACGTAGAGACTGGTCAGCGGTGCACCGGCCGCCTCGGCGAGGATCGAGTCGAGTGCCCGGCGGCCGAAGGCGCCACCGGGGACGCGCCGGCGTTCGCCGTCCTGCGGTCCGACGGACAGGTTGAGGATGTTCAGGTCCGGGGCGAAGCAGCTGGTGACCTCGGAGTCCGCGTCGTGGCTGTTCGCGAGCGGCCCTGTTCGTCGAGCCGTGGAGAACCGCTGGTGCAGTCGCTGAGCCGTCGCGACGCAGCCGCCAAGCAAGCGGCCGTAGCCCTCGGAATGGAGTCCGATCTGCCGGTGCGCGGCCCATACGGCGGCTGCCGCCGCGCCGGGGCGGCCCCCTTCGAGCGTGTGCGGGCCGAAGGGGACGCGGCTGCCGTCGCCCTGGCCGAAGTACATCGACTCCCGGGCCACGAGGGAGACGGCTCGCCTGTCGCGGAACACCACGCCGCCGCCCGGGTAGGGGCTGTGGCCGCTCTTGTGGGGGTCCACCGTGACCGAATCGGCGCCGGGCAGCGCGCGGAAGGCGGCGTGGACCTCCGGCTTCATGCGGGCGCCGCTGCCGCCCAGGGGACGGTCCTCGAAAGGAGCCATCGTGCCGTCGGGACGCAACCAGAGGCTGCGGCAGTAGCCGCCGAAAGCGGCATCGACATGGACGTAGAACGAGGCGCCGAAACGCCGCTCGCAATCGGCCCGCAACCGCAGGATGGCGTCGAGGTCGTCGACCGCGCCCTCTCCGCTGCTGCCGCACATCGCCACGACGGCCAGGATCGGCTGCCCGTTCGCCAGCAGGTCGCGCACTCGTCCGCCCAGTGCCCGTACGTCCACTCTGTGCGCCGGCGTCAGTTCCACTTTCTCGACATCGTCGGGGGCCAGGCCGAGCAGGTCGGCGCACCTGTCCCAGGTGTAGTGGGCGCTGCGGGCGAGCAGCAGGGTGCCCGAGGTGTTCGCCCGCCGCCGCTGCTCGGCGGCCAGTCGCCCCACCTCGGGGAGCAGCCCGCGCGCGGAGAGTGCCTCGACGAGATCCAGCACTTGGGGTACCGGCAGGTTGGCGAGCACCGACGGGGAGCGGCCGGAGACGAGGTCGGCCGCGGCGGGGTGGGTCGCGGCTGCCTGGGGCACGCTGCGCAGGTTGCGGGCGATCCACATGGCTTCGAGGTTGGCCGAGGTGCCTCCCGACGACAGGTGCGCCCAGCCGGTGCCGGGCCGGTAGCCGATCAGACGGCAGAGGTCCGCGGAGACCTCGTGCTCCAGTTCGGTGGTCACCGGGGCGGTCTCCGGTGTGACGTTGTTGGGGTTGTAGAGCATCGCGCAGAGGTGGGCGAGGCTCGCCGCCACGGGGATGTCCGGCGTCATGTGGGCCAGGTACAGCGGTGAGGGGAAGGGTGTCGCCCGGTGCGCGAGGCGCCCGGACAGCTCGCGCAGCAGACCCGCGACGGCGTCCATGTCCCCGGGCCCCGCGGTGTGATCCGCCACGGTGTCGTGCGTGGGGTCGAGGAGAGCCGGTGCGGCGGCTCCGGCACACCGCGCGTGCCACCGGTAGTAGTCGTCTACGACTTGCAGCAGCAGGTTCGTGAACTCCTCACGGTTCTCCGGGTGCGGAAACAGTCCCCCGCCCGAGTGCGTGTGCCGCATCGGCCCTCCTTTCCCGTGTCGGCCGGTCAGTGCACCATGTGGGCGGAGATGCGGTCGAAGAGCAGATCGATCTGGTCCCAGGCCTGGCCACAGACCTGCATGAGGTGCGGGAACTGCGCGGCGGACAGTCCCCTGAGGTAGTCCTGGCCCAGTTCGCGGTGATCCTCGTCCACCTCGGAATGGAGATCGAAGTAGGAGGTGCCGGCCGTGTCCTCCTGGACGAAGGCCACGCCGGTGCGTTCGCCGAAGACCTGGCAGCACGTCTCGACGGCCATGTGGACGATGACGATCTTCGACGCCTCGTCCGCTCCGTGCATCTGCATCACGAACCAGTTGCCGACGGCTTCCAGCACGGGGTCGTAGACGGTGTCGGTGACGCCGTGCTTCTCCTTGAGCAGGAGGTCGTGTCCGAACTCCTCGCGCAGATGGCCCGCGTAGACCTCGCGCAACCCCGGATCGGCGCAGGTCGCCTGCCGTGCGTAGAGCATGCGCTGGAAGTACACGGACCAGACGTAGAGGGCGGACACGAAGCGGTCGCGCATCGTTCGGTCCCGTCCCACGTGGCCGCCGTCGAACAGGTCGAAGAAGTGGTGGTCGCTGAACTTGCGCAGCCGTTCGGCGTTGTACTCCTCCAGCTTGGCCAGTGGCGCGGAGTCCCCGCTGAACGCGACTCGCGCCGCGTGTTCGTTCTCGTAGAGTCCGCTTCCCTCGAACTGCACGGAGAGTCCGCAGAACTCCTCGCCGGGCCTGGTCACGAAGCCGTGCCGGGCGCCCGGGAGTACGGCGACGGTGTCTCCCTCGGTCAGCTCCTGTTCCTTGTCCCCGAGGAGTCGGACGGAGCCCTTGCAGACAATGATCATCGACTTGATCGGGTGCTGGTGGACGTCCAGTTGCTCACCGTCGGCGAGGCGGACCCAGGAGACCGAGAGGCGGCCGGTCTCCGGGAGGAAGCCGGCCAGCAGGTCGTTGCGCCGGAAGTCCCGCTGCTCGCCGAGCTGGTGGGTGTTGCCGTCGACCACGACGGAGGAGATGTGCCGGATGTCGTTGCGTGCGACGGTCAGGACCGTGGTGTCCAACTTCTGCTCATCGAGGGCGAGTTGATCGGTCACGTGGGTTCACCTTCCTGTGAACGCGAATGGGGCGGAGGGGGGTCGGGGAGTGATGCTTCAGGCGTTCCGCTGGAGCGCGGCGATCAACTGCGCGTTCTCGGAGGGGGATCCGATGGAGATCCGCAGATGGTCGCGCCAGCCTTCCGGCTCGGCCGCCACGGCGATACGGGCATGGTGCAGGCGCGCCGTCACGGATTCCCGGTCGGCGATCCGGACGGTGACGAATCCGGCGTCCGCGAAGACGTCGTACACCTCAGGACAGTCCATGAGGCTTTTCGCCAGCCGGTCGCGTTCGGCCACGCAGGAAGCGATTCTGGACGCGAGGCGTGCGGGTCGGGTCAATTCCGCCGTGGCGGCCTCGGCGACCGGGCCGGGGACCGGAAAGGGCGGTCGTACTTTGCGTATCGCGTCGAGGACGTCAGGTGCTCCGAACAAGGCTCCGAGCCGTAGATTCGCCATGCCCAGGGCCTTCGACATCGACCGCACCGAGATCAGGTTGGGGTGGGCGTGCAGCTTGTGCCGGTGGGACGGCCGGGCGGTGAACTCGGAATAGGTCTCGTCGACGATGACGAACCCGTCGAAGCGATCCAGCAGGCGGTCCAGGTCGCCGGTGTCCAGGCAGGTGCTGGTCGGGTTGTTGGGGTCGCAGAGGAAAATCCCTTTCACCGGAAGCGACAGCAGGCGGTCGACGTCCAGTCGGTCGTGCCGTGCCCCGCCGAGTGCCACACGATGTCGGGCGACGCCGTGCAGTGTCGCCAGCCGCTCGAAGTATCCGAAGCTCGGCCATGTGACCGCCACGGCGTCCCGCCCCGGTTCGAACAGTGCCCGCAGTGTGAGATCAAGTGCTTCCGTGGCACCACGGGTGATCACCACGTCCGCCGGTGAGGCGTGGCGTCCGCCGCCTTCGGTGGCCGGATCGAGGATGTCCAGCGCGCTCAGATAGACGGGAGCGAGGAAATCCGGTGAGTGGTCGGGGTAGCGAAGGTACGGTCCGCCGAAAGGATTCTCGTTGAACCGCAGGTTGATGAATCCGGAGTCTTCGGGGCGCGGCCCTGAAGGGCCCGGCAGGCCCAGGGACTGAATGCGTTCTCGCACAGCACCGACACCTTTGCGGGGAGGGTTCAAACCGTCGCGGTCTGTGCGGATTTCTGGTGGTAGGCGTGCGCCGCGTGGAGGTAGCGGCGCAGATCGGCCAGGCCTTCCGCGGGGGTGAGGCCCTGGAGCGCCATGAGGTTGTCCGGAGGCAGCGCGACGAGTTCGTCGAGCTCTTCGTGAACGCGCCGGGCCCGTTGCTTCGAGTGCTGGGCGACCGTTTCGCTGTCGAGCCAGAACGGGAGGGTCAGGCCGTATTCGTAGGCGGCATCCACTTCGTGCGAGGCGAATTCCGCGATGGCCTCCTCGACGGTCATGGTCTGGATCGGCAGGCGCTTCGGGGTGAACCAGTCGAAGTTCGGGTCGGTGGCGGGCCGGTCCAGGACGGTGTCGGTGACGTGTCGGGCGATGACCGGTGAGCAGTGGAATCCGTCCCGGTAGGTTCCGGTGGCGAAGTGGAGCCCGCGGAGGCTGCTCTCACCGATCAGGGGGAAGCAGTCCAGGGGCATCGGGCGTGCTCCGTGCAGCCATTGGGTGACCTGCGAGGACGCGATCCGCTGGTCGAGGTGCTCGCATATCTGGCGCAGGAACGCGTGGCCGTCGCCGACCCCGGGCCCGTGTGCCGGACGGAGAGTGACCATGTTGTTGGCGCCGATGTACTGCTCGTCCGCTCCGGCCAGGGGCACGAGGTGGAGTCCGCACGATCCGGCGCGGATGGGTGTGCGCAGTACCTCACGGGCGCGGTGGGGGGCCGTGCGCCGGGTGACGAGTGACAGACCGTTGCCGTGCAGCATGGGCGGGGTCTCGCCGGGCGGCAGGACGCTGTCGGCGAGGGCGCTGCTCGTGCTTCCGGCCGCGAGGATGACGGTGCCGGCGCTGAGGGTGCTGCCGTCGGCGAGCCGCACGCCGGCGACCGTGTCGGCGTCGGCCAGGAGTCCCCGCACCGCGGCGGGGACGAGGTGGACGCCGTGGCGGCCTGCCGCTGCCTCCAGCGCGGTGACGACGGCCCGTGCGTCGACGGCGCCTTCGCGGGGCAGGTGCACGGCGTGCGAGGGGCGTGCGGTGGGGCTGGGGTCCAGCCCCTCGATGTCCTGGGGGTCGACCGGCTCGTGCGGCTCGTCGTACTTGATGAGCGCCGCGCGCATGGCGTGGAAGTTCTCCTGGGCGAGATGCCCCGACCTGCCGCTGAGCAGGACGAACGTGCCCTCGGTCCGCGAGGCGCGCAGGGCGGCGGCGTCGTCTCCGATGTCGTCGCAGAGTCGGTCCAGCCATGCGGGCCACTCGTCGAGTGCCTGGCGAGCGATGGTGAATTTGGCTTCGGCGGCGGGGTGTTGATGGGTGTACTTCGTCACCTCGCCGAAGCAGTTCAGCATGGCGCCGGCCGCCACGGACGCGGCGAGGGGGCGTTCCGGAGGGCCGATCACCGCGACTTCGAGCTTCGGTGCCCGGCGCGCGATTTCGACGGCGATCGACAGTCCGAGTACGCCATTCCCCACGACGGCGATATCCATGCTGTTTCGAACGGCCATAAGGCATCTCCCAGAAGTGGTGGAACGACAGAATCAAACTGGGGTATTTCAAAGACCGGCTCGCGGCTGCTCCGTGTATCGTGCCAGGTTGTTTTTCTTGATACTTGTCATCCAGTGCGCGATTTTCTGTCCGTACGCGCCACGTCACCGGAGTCGACGGGCTCTGTCCGCGGTTACGACTTATACGTCGAGTCGTAGCGCACCGACCGGGCAACTTCGAACAGCTTCCCGGACCCGCGATTCATCATCGGTGCCGACCTGGGGCTCCAGTACCACCAGCCGGTCTTCGTCATCGAGCTCGAAGTGGGCAGGTGCCGCGACTTCACACATTCCGTGCCCTTCGCATCGGGCGCGGTCCCATACGATCCGCTTCATTCGGCCACCTGTCCGGCGACAGTGCCGACCACTGCCGGTATGTCTCCCACGAGTTGGGCCCATACTTCTTTCGGGCGCCTCAGCAGGAGGCCGCCGCACTTCTCCCAGGTCGCTCGGTGGCCGGCGGCCATCAGCGGATAGTGATCCATGAGGGCGTCGATCGCCATATACGCCTCCATGCGGGCCAGCGGCGCTCCGAGACAACTGTGAATTCCGCGGCCGAAGGCGACATGCTGCACGGCGACCTGTCGGGTGATGTCGAACTGACGGGCCGTCGATCCCCAGGCGGCCTCGTCGTGGTTGGCCGACTGGATGCTGAGGTAGGCCTTGTGGCCCGCGGCCACCGGACACTCACCGACGACGGTGTCCCGCACCACGGACCGCGTCATGAACTGCGCCGGCGAGTCGAACCGCAGAGACTCCTCTATGGCGTTCCTGAGCAGCGACCGATCGGCGACGACGCGTGCCCAGTCGCCACGCTCCAGGAGCCGGTAGACGCAGTTCGCGATCAACGCACGGGTCGTGTCCGTCGCGGCGGCGAAGAGCTGCCTGAGGTGCATGACGACCTCAAGGTCCGCCATCTCGCGCTCTCCCAGAGCGGCGAAACAGAGGTTGTCCAGGACGTCGTCCCGGCGGTCCTCGGGGTGCTCGCGCCGATCGCGTACCACCCGGCCCATCAGTTCCATCAGCCTGTCGTACTCCGGCATGCTCGTCTCGGGCGCGGGAACCGCCTCGACCAGCGCGTCCGCCAGGACCTCGACCTCGGCCCAGTACTCCTCGGGCAGGCCGATCATGGAGTAGGTCACGGCGGACGGGATGTGCGCGATGTAGTCCCTGTGGAGGTCCACTTCGCCGGAGGGCGGCAGCCCGTCCAGCGCCCTCGCTATGACACGAGCGACGTGCGGACCGAGTGCTCGCAGCTTTTTGGGAGCCATGCTCCTCAGGAGCCGCGACCGAAGTTCCGTGTGCACCGGCGGGTCGAGGTTCGTGATACCGGGAAACGCGTGATCCCGGTCTTCGCGACCGATCGTGAAGTTCCCCCTGTTCGAGAAAGCCGCACTGTCCCTGAACATCGCACGGACATCCGTGTCAGAGGCCACCACAAACAGAACGTCGCTGACCCGGCTGACCGGGCATTCGCGCCGCGCGGCTTCGAGGGCGTCGTCGGGATCGGCCACATGACCCGCATCGTGCGGAGTGAACGGAGTAACACTCTCTTCGGTCACGCGCGTTCCCCTTCCTATGAATGCGAATGGAATGGAGAGAAATCAAGCGGCGGCAGGCGACCGGGGGCCCTTGGACTCCATGAGGTATTTCACCGACCCGGCGCGTGATGCCACACGGGAAGTGATCCCGGACGCGAGTTGTACGGGCCGGTTGATTCCGACGGTCCGGTCGCAGCTCTTCGAAAGACCAACTCGCGTCTGCTCCATGAATGGTGCCAGGCCATTCACCCTGATACTTGTCAGCCAGTGCGCGATTTTCTGTCGGTACGTGCCACGCAAGGAGACGGGTTCGCCGATCGACGCGTATGGTCCGGACATGGACACCACTCCCCCGCCCCGCGTCCTCGTCATCGGGTTCGATCCGTATCGGGTGCCCGGACCCTGGGACCCGGAGCCGGTCGCCAAGGCGATCGAGGCGGGGCTGCGCAGGTTCGCCGAACACGGTGTGGGTGTGCAGAGCTGCCTGTTCGGTCTCGACGGAAGCGACGACATCGAAGCGGTCGTAGGGAACGCGCTGCGAGCCCGTCCGTGGGAGTGCGTCACCGTAGGCGGCGGTCTGCGCCACTCGGACGACCAGGTCGAGCTACTTGAGCTGGTGGTCAACCTGATCCGGCGGTACGCACCCGCTGCGGCCATCGCGTTCAACAGCACCCCGGACACCACCTACGAGGCCGCGGCCCGTTGGATCGAGCGACCTCGGATCGAGTGACGTCCGCGCGGTCAAGTGCGTTGCCCAGTGCCGCAGTTCGGGCGCGGCCAGCGTGGTGCCCAGCCAGTCGTGGTCGAGGTCTGCGCCCGGAAGGGACGGCACGACCGCGACGTACAGCCCCGCGGCGCGTGCCGCCGAGATACCGGTGGCCGAGTCCTCGAAGGCGACCGACCGTTCCGGATCGGCGCCGAGCGCCTCGCACGCGGTGAGGTAGAGGTCGGGCGCGGGCTTCGGGGAACGTACCTCGTCCGCGGCGAACGAATGAGGGAAGCAGTCGGCGAGACCGGCCGATCGCAGTGCCGTGTCGAGCAGTTCGCGGGGACTGTTGCTGGCGACGGCCACCGGTACGGCCGCCCGACAGGCGCGTACCAACTCGGCTGCCCCGGGGCGGACTTCGACGCCCCGGGCCAGTTCCGCGCGGACGCCATCGAGGAGTTGGCCGGCGAGTTCGGCACCCGCTCCCGGCCGCCCGAAGCAGTCGGCCATGGCCGCTGCCGCGTCCCGCACGCTGCGACCGATGACCAGCGCCTTCTGCTCGGGCCCGAAGTCGTGGCCGTGCGCCGCGAAGACGGCCGCCTCCGCGCGACTCCAGCAGACCTCGGTGTCGACCAGCAGGCCGTCGCAGTCGAAGACCACCGCCTCCGCGGTGAGGGGGAGCGGACGCATGGACGGTTCCTTTCGCTTGAGGGTCACGCCGGGGCCCCGCGGTCCTCAGTCCCCGAGCGCGAGGCGGAGACCGAAGACGGCGACGGCCGCGCCCGTGACCCGGTCCAGGCAGCGGCGCACGGAGGGTCGTTGCAGGCGACCTCGGAGCACGTGTGCGAAACCGATCAGCGCGCAGGACCAGAGGAGCGCCAGCAGGATGTGAACTCCGGTCAGGAGTACGCCTGTTGCGAGATGAGGGGCACCGGCGGGGATGAACTGCGGGAGGACCGCGACGTAGAAGGCGCCCATCTTCGGGTTGAGGAGGTTGGTGACGATTCCCTGCCGCCAGCCGCCGAGCGCGGTGTCGTCGGTGCGCGGCCCGCCGCTGTCCGCCTCCGGCTGCTCGTGCGCCGGGCGGCGCCAGGAGGCCCACAGCATCCGGCCGCCCATCCACATGAGGTAGGCGGCGCCGGCCCAGCGGAGTACCTCGTAGGCGAGGTGGGAGGCGGTCAGGAGCGCGGTCACGCCGAGCGAGGTGAGCACGCCCCAGGCCAGCGTGCCGCACTGGATGCCCAGGACCACGCCCCAGGCGCGACGGCGGTGGCCGAGTCCGGCGGTGCGCAGGATGAGCGCGGTGTCCAGTCCGGGCGTGACGGTGAGCAGTCCGACCATCAAAGAGAAGGTCCACAAGCCAGTTATGGTGATCACGGACGACGACCCTAGGCAGTGCACGCCTCAACTTCTACTTTTCTGCCCGGAATCGGGCAGCGATGGGGCTCTCGGGGTCGAACGGCCGTAGGCAAGGAGAACTCTGGAGCTGCGCGCCGACGGCCCCGACTGCCGTCCGCCGCGCGGGGATTCCGATGCGGTGGATTTGCGACACGTTGCGGTGATGGCCCGGTCGTCTCGCGCTGTTCCTGTTGCGCACTGCCATTCCGTTGCCGTGTGTTCCCGCCAGCCGCTACCGCCGCGCGTGGTCGGCGAACCCGGGCCTCCGCTTGCGCCCGGCCCGTCGGACGCGAGCGAGCCCTTTCCGTCACCGGGCTGATCCATGTCCGGGATGGCCGGAAAGACGCTCGATGGCGTCAAGGGGCTGCACCAGCCTGATGTGCGCATGGCGCATGAGTGCTGTGCCGTTTTCTGCCCTCGCACAGGGCTCACGGACTGGAGGGACATTCCGTGACATCAGCGAACAGCACCAGGAGAACACGTACGCGCAGGAAGGTCGGTACGGTCGTCGGCCTGTTGGCCGCGGCCGCCACCGGCATGACCGTCTTCGCCGCACCCGCCTCGGCGGGCC
Organism: Streptomyces sp. NPDC091280; assembly: GCF_044768565.1. Classification (NCBI taxonomy): domain Bacteria; kingdom Bacillati; phylum Actinomycetota; class Actinomycetes; order Kitasatosporales; family Streptomycetaceae; genus Streptomyces; species Streptomyces sp. NPDC091280. The sequence continues at coordinate 464,028 of NZ_JBIVUZ010000008.1, read as the reverse complement.
CGGACTGCGCCGCCGGCTACCACTGCCTCTTCTGGAGCAGCCTCACCTCGGCGAGGCACTCGTACTTCAACAGCGACGCCAACTTCACCAACGACACCTTCAACGAAGTCAGCAGCGGGGCCGGCTACGGCCAGAACGTGAACGACAACTCCGAGTCCGCCAGCAATTCCTCCACCGGCGGATACGAGAGCCACTACTACCTGAACATCAACTACAACACGTTCCTGTTCTGTGTGAACCCCGGCAGTTACGTCCAGTACCTGCCCAGCGGCCAGTCGAACCTGGCGAGTTCGCTCCAGCTCACCGGGACGACGTCCACTCCCTGCTACTGATCGGGACAGCGGGCAAGGGGGTGACGGGGCACCGCCCGTCACCCCCGGCCGGGAGGAGGGACCTGACCATGTTCCGATCACCGCCCAGGGAGCCGGACCCGCGAAGCGGCGGGGGGCGATCACGCTGATGCGCATGTTCCCCAAGCGCGCGATCGGCGCGGCGGTCCTCGTCCTGCTGCTCGTGGCGGGAGTGACGGCCTGGGCACTCACCTCGCGGACCGCATCGGCCCCGCCCGGGCGATCCGATCCCAGCCTCGCCGGACTGGCCGAACGCCTTCCGTTCTTCGGCCTCCTCTACGAGCAGAGCACCGCGGAGATCCAGGTCGCCGAGGCCCAACGGCAGCTCGCCATCGACTGCATGGCCCGGCAGGGTTTCACCTACCGTCCGGTGCAGGTGGCCGGGGCGACCGGCACCGCCGAGGCCCAGCCCGCCCCCTTCGGCCTGGAGTCGCTCACCCCGCCCCAGCCCGCCTCCTCCTCCCCGGCACCCGCCGAGGAGTCCCCGTCCCCGGCCTTCACCCGCGCGCTCTTCGGTGATCCCGCCAAGCGGATCTCCGCGAAGGGCACCACCATCCGCGTCTCCCGCCCGGCGGACGGCTGCCTGGCCGAAGCCGAGATACGGCTGCTCGGCGCCGACCGCCTGCGCTGGCTCCAGCTCAGGGTCCAACTCGGCGACGGCGAACAGGCGGCACGGCAACAACTCGCGCAGGACCCCCGGTTCCGCGCCGCGACCGAGCGGTGGCGACAGTGCATGCGCACAGCGGGCTACGACCAGAAGGACCCCGTCACCCTGCTGTACGGCCTCCCCCGAGGCACCGACCCCGCCCGGAACCCGCTCACCCGGGCCGATGTGCGGTGCAAGGAGGACACGGGCTACCTGACCACCGCCTACGGCAGGCTCGAAGCGGCGCAGCAGAACTGGCTCGACCGGCATGCGAGCCTGCTCTCCCAGTGGGACGCGCTCCAGCTCCGCCGGGAGAACACCGCACGCAAGGTGCTGAAGGCCGGGAAGTAGGACGACGAGACGGCCGTCTGCCCGGCCCGGTGTGCCGCTAGTCGGGCTGGGCGGCGAACAGTTCCAGGTGTGCGCAGGTGGGGCAGCGGTAGGCGTCGATCTGCCAGCGCGGTCGGCCCATCCTCTTGGCGTTGCCGAGCGGGCCTCGCTGGAGCGGGCCCGCGATCCATCGCGCGAACCCGCGAGCGCCCTGTCCGGAGTCCTCGACGAAGCCCGGTTCCAGTCCCACCGCACCGCATTGGGTGCACCGTATGTTGTTCACACAGGGAGCGTAGTGAACCGCCGCGGGCGGTGGGTGTCCGGGCGGTCGCTATGCCGTCTGGGGGTGCAGGAAGCGGGCGAGCAGGTCGTCGAGGGTGACCATGCCGGTGAGTTCACCGGCGGCGTCACGGACCACCGCGAGGGACGCCCTGCGCTGGCGGAGTTGCTCGATGGCGTGGCCGATCGTGTCCTGTTCGGTCAGTTCCGGGATCGGCCGGGCCAGGTCCCGGGCCCTGACCGCGCGCCCTCGGGTACGGGCGATGAGCGCGTCGCGGGCATGGACGGAACCGACGATGCGGGTGCCGTCGCGCACCAGCAGGCGGCTGCGGTCGTGCTCGGCCGCCAGGGCGAGGATCTCGTCCGCGTCGGCGTCCGCGGGCACCGAGTTGATCTCACCGGCGGGTACCTGGAGGGCACCGACCGGGTTCTGCGGTTCGGTGAGTGAGCTGGTGAGCAGCTCAGAGTCGGTCTCGCTGATCAGGCCGAGGCGCTTGGACTCCTCGACGAGGTGGGTGAGTTGCTCGCGGTTGTGGACCTCGGCCAGCTCGTCGCGCGGGGTGACCCGGCACAGCCGTACCAGCACGTTGCTCACCTGGTTGAGGACCGTCAGCAGGGGGCGGGCGGCCTTCACCACCGCGCGGAAGGGCGGGGAGAGGAGCATCGCGGAGCGCTCGGGGTGGGCGATGGCCCAGGACTTGGGGGCCATCTCGCCGACCACCATGTGCAGGAACACGACGACCACCATCGCCACGGCGAAGGAGACGCCGTAGCTCAGTCCGCTCGGCAGGCCCAACGTGTGCAGCAGCGGGTCGAGTTCGTGCGAGATCGCGGGCTTGGAGACCGAGCCGAGGCCCAAAGTGCAGATGGTGATGCCGAGTTGGGCACCGGCCAGCATGAGGGACAGCTCGCGCATGCCCGCCAGGGCCGCCTTCGCGCCACGCTGTCCCTCGGCCGCCGCCTTCTCCATGCGGTGCCTCTTGGCGGCGACGAGGGCGAACTCGGCCGCCACGAAGAAGCCGCTGCCGATCAGCAGCAGGACGGTGACGAAGAGCGCCATCGGGAAACTCATGCCTGCTCCTCCGCCTGCGCAGCGGTCCGCTGCTCGATCCGGACGCGTTCCGGTACGTGCCGGTCCAGGGTGCGTACCTCGATCACCGCGCGGTCACCGCCGGACAGCTCGACGGTGAGCCGGTCGCCGATGGCCGGGAAGCGGCCGAGGCGGTCCACGATCAGTCCGGCCACGGTGTCGTAGTCGTCCTCCTCGGGCAGCTCGATACCGGTGGCCTCGGCGACCTCGTCCAGACGGCGGCCGGCGTCCACCAGCCAGCCGTCCTTGTCGGCGACGGCGAGTTCGGTGACGGTGTCGGACTCGTCCGCGATGTCGCCGACCAGTTCCTCGGCGATGTCCTCGTAGGTGACGATGCCCGCGACCCCGCCGTGTTCGTCGAGGACGACGGCGTACTCGTCGTCCTGCCTGCGCATCTGCTCGACCGCGTCCGGCAGGGGCAGGGTGTCGGGCAGCAGCAGGGGGCGCCGGGCGAGGGCGCCGGCGGTCGTGACCGTGAGGCGGTCGGCGGGGAGCCTCATCAGCTCGCGCACGCCCAGGACTCCGGTGACGTCGTCGGGGTGGTCGCCGAGGACGGGGTAGTTGGAGTGGCCGTGCTTGGCGATGAGGTCGACCGCCTCCGCCGCGCTCGCGTCCTTGCGCACGAAGACGGCGTCCGCGCGGGGCACCATCACCTCGTCGAGCGTGCGCTCGGAGAACTCCAGGGCGTGGTCGAGGAGTTCGGCGGTGCCCTTGGGCAGCTCGCCCTGCTCGTGGGACTCGCCGATGAGGTGGCCGAGTTCCTCCAGGGTGGCGCCGTGGTGCAGTTCCTCGACGGGTTCGATGCCGACCTTGCGCAGCAGGCGGTTCGCCGCGCCGTCGAAGACGCGGACGACCGGGCCGACGACCTTGAGATAGGCGAGGGTGGAGGGTGCCAGCGCCTTGGCCAGGCGTTCCGGGACGGCGATGGCGAGGTTCTTCGGGGCCAGCTCGCCCAGCACCATCTGCACCACCGTGGCACCGACGAAGGCGAGGACGACGGAGATCACGCTGACGGCCGCGTCGGGCAGGCCGAGTCCGGACATGGCCGGTTTGAGGAGCGCCGACACGCTCGGCTCGGCGATGAAGCCGACGACCAGACCGGTCACGGTGATGCCGAGCTGCGCGCCGGACAGCATGAACGACAGCCGCTCCAGCACCTTGAGCGCGCGGGCGGCCTTCTTGTCCCCGGCCTCGGCCTCCCGCGCGAGGGCGAGGCGGCTGGCGGAGACGTAGGCGAATTCCTGGGCGACGAAGTAGCCGGTGCCCGCGGTCAGCACGAACACGGCCAGCAAGCCCAGGGCTGCGGTCGCGGCACTCATCGAACACCACCCCGCCGTGTGCCGTACTCACGCTTGCCGTGGCGGGATGGCCGGGGACTGTGCCCCGAGGGGTCCGTCGATCTGGCGGACAAGGTCGGTGCTCCTCAGAAGGGGATGGTGGTGGCGGTCGGACCAGTGGAACGATTGTGGACACGTCCGGGTTCCGCCCGCATGTCCGTCCGCTGCTCCGCGCGTATGTCCGTCAGCCGGTCCGCGCGCCTTTTCGTTTCCCTCAGCTCACGAGGGGCCGGCGAGGTACGAGGTCGGACGCGAGAAGGCGGTGCAGCCGGGCGGGCGACGGGAACCCTCCGTCGCGTCAGACGTTGACGCCGAAGTCGGACGCGATACCGGCCAGCCCGGACGCGTACCCCTGCCCCACCGCGCGGAACTTCCACTCGCCGCCGTGCCGGTACAGCTCGCCGAAGACCATCGCCGTCTCGGACGAGGCGTCCTCGGAGAGGTCGTAGCGGGCGATCTCCCCGTTGTTCGCCTGGTTCACCACCCGGATGAACGCGTTGCGGACCTGCCCGAAGCTCTGCCCGCGCGCGTCCGCGTCGTGGATGGAGACCGGGAACACGATCTTGTCGATCTCGGCGGGTACGGCGCCGAGGTCGACCTTGATGGACTCGTCGTCGCCCTCGCCCTCACCGGTGAGGTTGTCACCGGTGTGCTCGACCGAGCCGTCCGGGCTGCGCAGGTTGTTGTAGAACACGAAGTGCTGGTCGGAGACGACCTTGCCGGACGCGTTCAGCAGCAGCGCGGAGGCGTCCAGGTCGTAGTCCGCTCCCGTCGTGGTGCGCACATCCCAGCCCAGGCCGATCAACACCGCGCTCAGCCCCGGCACTTCCTTGCTCAGCGACACGTTGCCGCCCTTGCCCAGCGAAACTCCCACCGCTCATTCCTCCCGACCGCGCGCCGTCCGTACTCATGGATTCCAACGCGGAGCCTACCTCGACGGTTCCCACACTTGCGCAACAGCTAAAGTGACAGCATCAGGACGGACCTCGCCCCGGCGACAGCGAGTCGGGCAGGACGGACCACGAGGAGCGGCGCATGTTCCCGGACGTAGGACTGCCGGAGCTGGTCACACTGGCGATCCTGGCCGTGCTCCTCTTCGGCCCGGACAAGCTGCCGGAGATCATCCAGAACGCGGCGGAGTTCATCCGCAAGGTACGGGCGTTCTCCGACAGCGCCAAAGAGGAGATCCGCTCCGAACTGGGGCCGGAGTTCAAGGACTTCGAGTTCGAGGACCTGCACCCGAAGACGTTCGTGCGCAAGCACGTCCTGGACGGGGACGGCGACGGCATCGGCCGCGACCTGGGCCTGGACGACATCCGCGGCGCCCTGGACCCGCGGAAGGAGCTGGCCGAGGTGGCCGACGCGGTACGGGAGGTCGCGGACGACACGGACCCACGGACGGCGGCACCCCCGGTGACACTCGCGAAGACCGACCGCCCCGAGGCCTCCGCCCGCTCCGCCTTCGACCCCGACGCCACCTGAGCCGTCCCGCGCGACACGTGATCCACTTCACGAAGATCACACACTTGCGCAACCTTTAAACTGACGGCGTGGAAAACAGCAGCACGACGAACTGGGAGACCGCGGTGCTGGACGGAGGTCCCGCGCACGGAGTACGGACGCGCGTCGCCGACCGGCCGCGACTGATCCAGGTGACGTACCCCTGCCCCTCGGACGGAGTGGAGGACGGCGCGCGCGTCGAGGCCGTGTACCTCTACCGCCGCGACCACGCCGTGACGACCGCGCCTCTGCGCTACGGCTTCGACGCGGCGAGCCCCTGACGGACTCGGGCGTGCTCGCCCTTCGTCGCCTTGGCCTCGCTCTTTCCATCGCATTGTCGGTCGATCCAGGAGGGACAGCAGCCGGTGAACAGCGCCAGCAAAGAGCTCGGGAAGATCGAGGTGAAGCTCAAATGGGACCCGAGTCCCTGGAGCCGACCGCCCCACCATCTCGACCTCATCGCCACGACCTACTCCGTGGACGCCCCCTACGGGCGGCCGGTCTACGTCGTCCACCACGACAGCCGCTCACCGGACGGCACCATCAACATGCCCCGGCACAGCGAGACCGGCCTGGGTTTCGGTTATGTGGAGGTGATGGTCCTGGAGCTCGATCGCCTGGCGTCCTCTTTCGCACGAGTGGTCGTGGGAGTGGCCATCCACCAGGAAAGCGGCCCCAAGACCTTCGGCGACCTGTCGAACGCGGGAGTGCTGGTCGTCGAGGGGTACCGGGAGCTGCTGGAGGACGACTTCACGCAGGTCGCCGGATCAAGTGCCACGACGGTCGCGGAGTTCAGCAGGGACGCTTCCGGCGCATGGGGGTTCCATCCGATGATCCAGGGGTCCGACAGCGATCCCGCGCTCTTCACCGCGGAGATGGGCGGCACGCGGCGCCCCTGAACCCGCAGGGGCGCCGCGCCGAGGAGTCCCCGGCACCGCCTCACTCGTCGGAATCGGGCCTGCCGCTCGCGGCGGCGTACGCCTGCGCCGGGGTCATGGCGACTCCGTCGAGGCTGACCGTCTTGTACGGGCTGACCTTGGCGCACGTTGTCGACTCGTCGGCGGTGGAGGCGTTGGCGTTGGACGTGGCGGCCTTCGTGTCGGCGGGGGCCGGCGCGGCGGTGCCCGCGGAGTAGGTGGTGCCGCTGGGCCAGTCGCCACCGATCACCAGGGTCAGGCCGGTGCCGGTGCCCTCCCTGAGGTGTGCCGAGGACAGGCCCAGCGCCTTGGCCACGGTCCGCGCTTCGGCCTCCTGACCCGCGCCGTAGGTGAGCGTCGTCGTGGTCGCCGAACTCGGGGCGTTGCCCGTGGTGGTGGCCGGGCTGAAGCCCTGGTCGGTCAGGGCCGCGGCGATCGTGGAGGCGCGGCCGGTGATGCCGGTGCCGTTCTCCACCGTCACGGCGATCCGCGAGGCGGGCACCGCCGAGGCGGTGGCGGTCGCGGATGCCGCCGTGGACTTCTTGCCGGAACCGGTGGTCAGGGACTGGTCGCCCGCGATCGTGGCGAAGAGGGCCTTGGCCCCCGCGCCCACGACGACCCGGTTGTTGTTGCTCGGGTCGGGGCTGGTCTGCATCGTGGCGAAGGTGATCCGTTTGGCGGGGACCTTGTTCAGGTCGGTCGCCAGGCCGATCAGCTTGCTGACACTGCCCAGGCCGTCGTCGACGGTCAGCGCCTTGGTCGCCGCGTCGGCCAGGTTGTAGACCGCCGAGGGGTTGGTGAGGGTGCCGGCGCTCTTGAACTTGCGGATCATCGCGCTCAGGAACAGATGCTGGGAGACGGTACGGCCGAGGTCGCTGCCGTCACCGAAGCCGTGCCGCGAGCGCACGAACTCCAGCGCCGCCTCGCCTTTCAGGGTGTGCGTGCCCTTGGAGAGCTTCAGGTGCGAGTAGGTGTCGTAGACGTTGTCGCTGACGCAGACCGAGACCCCGCCGACCGCGTCGGACATCTTCACCACACCGGCGAAGTCGAGTTTGACGAAGTGGTCGATGGTGATGCCGGTGAGCTGGTGCACCGTGGACACCTGGCATGTCGGGCCGTACTGGAGCGCGCTGTTGATCTGCCCGTAGTAGCCGGGGGTCGACCGGCCGCTCTCGGGGTCCTTGCAGGCCGGGATGTCCGTCATGGTGTCCCGGGGAATGCTCATGACGGTGGCGTTGGAGCGGTCGGCGGAGATGTGCACCACCATCTCCACGTCCGCGTTGCCGTTGCCGGACTGCACGCCGGTGTGCGAGCAGCCGCCGCCCAGCTCGCAGTCGGCCGCGCTGGTCCGGCCGTCGGATCCCATGACCAGGATGTTGATCGGCGTACGGCCGAAGGCGTCGGCCTTCTCGGTGCCGCCCTTGCCGTCGAGCGAGAGGCTGTTGATGTTGCCGTTCAGGTGCTGGTAGAACCACCAGCCGGCACCGGCGGTGGCGAGGATCATGACGGACAGGCAGAGCGCGGCGATCTTCAGGATGCGCCTGCCGCGCCGCACCGCCTGCGGACGGCGCCGCGACCGCGTGCCGCCGCTCTCACCGGATGCCGCCCGGCTCGCGGCCCGGCCGCCCGGCGGACGCGCGCCCTCCGGCCCGGCCCGACGCTGTCCGGACACCCGGGCGTCACGGCTGCGCGTCGCCTGCCCGACCGGGCCGTCCCAGGGGTCGCTCATCTTCCACTCCCGCGAAACGGTCGACATCACTTGCTCGATTGCGCAATCTAGCAAGTAATTGCTCTGCGCTGCACAGATCCCGCCGCATTTCACAGGTGAGCGATCTCATGGAACCCGCGGGCCCGCTACCCACTCCGTCCGTACCGGGCGATGATCCACGAGGCACCGCGCTCGGCCAGCGCCCGTCTCCGCTGCCGACGCGAGCCCCGCGGTCCGCCCCTCGCCGAGAGCGCCTCGGGCACCGGCGTCTCCGCCAGGACGGCGAGTCGGTCGGCGGCGCGCGCCAACTCCCTTCTCAGGCGCTCCCGTCGCCGCGACGAGCCCGCCCGTAACAGTGCCGTATAGAGCCCCTCCACTTCGGCCAGGGCGGCGCCCAGCCGCAGATTCGCCTCACGCACTCGCTGCATGTCCCCGCGCGACATCGCGTCCCTCCCCCGAAACCGGGCCTCCACCCGATCACTTCAAGTATTGCGCAATGCGGCAACTCAGGCGGGGCTCAGCGCCCGTCGGCGCCGGTCTCGCGACGGCGCTCGTAGCGTGCTCGGGCCGCGAGGAGTCCGGCGGTGTAGAGCGCGAGGACGGCGGTGAGCAGGAGGTAGTACTCGATCGGCAGCGCGGTCAGGCCGAGCAGCGGTCCCAGCGGCGAGAGCGGCAACAGCACTCCGATGACGGCCAGGACCACCGCGGCCCGCGCGACCGGGCCCGGCCGGTGGCCTTCGGCCCGCCGTCGCCCGAAGCGGAGGAGCAGCATCACCAGGGCCTGGGTGATCAGGTTCTCGGTGAACCATCCGGAGTGGAAGGCCGCTTCGTCGTCCCCCGCCCCCAGCCCGCGCAGCGCGAGCGCGAGGACGCCGAAGGTGGCCAGGTCGGCGACCGCGTTGAGCAGGCCCAGGCCGACGATGAAGCGCAGCAGGTCGCGGGGCCGCAACAGGATCGGCCGGCGCAGGACGGACGGGTGCGGACGGTCGTAGGCGAAGGCGAGTTGGGCCACGTCGAAGCACAGGTTCTGCGCGAGGACCTGGGCCGGGAGCATCGGCAGGAAGGGCAGGAGGAGGCCGGCGCCGAGCATCGCGATGACGTTGCCGAGGTTCGAGGAGAGCGTGATGCGCAGATACGCGGCGATGTTGCCGCCCGCGTACCGTCCCGCCGCGATGCTGTGGCCGATCGCGGTGAGGTCCTTCTCGGCGAGCACCACGTCCGCGCTCTCCCGGGCGACGGCCACGGCCTCGCGCGGAGCGATGCCGACGTCGGCGGTGCGCAGGGCGGGCAGGTCGTTGACGCCGTCGCCCAGGTAGCCGACGGTGTGCCCCGAGGCCCGTAGCGCCTGGGTGATCCGCGCCTTGTGGTCGGGGGTGCAGCGGGCGAAGACCGTCGTACGGCGGGCGAGGGCCCGGAGTTCGGTGTCGGTGAGGTCGTCGACGCGGTCGGCGGTGCGGACCTCGTCGGCGGCGAGCGGGATGCCGAGGTCGCGGCAGGCGCGGGCGGCCGTGCCGGGGTGGTCGCCGGTGAGGATCTTCACGCCGACACCCCGGTCGGTGAGGGCCTTCAGCGCTTCGGCGGCGGTGGCCGCGAGGGCGTCGCCGAAGGTGACGAACCCCTTGAAGGACAGGCCGCGTTCGTCGGCCGGTGTGTAGTCGCGGGTGCGGGCGGGGCGTTCGGCGACGGCGACCGCGAGGACGCGCACACCGTCGTCCGCGAGCCGTGCGGCGCGCGCGAGCAGTTCCGCGCGCCGCTCGTCCTCCAGGGCACACCGCTCCAGTACGGCCTCGGCGGCGCCCTTGGTCACCAGGGTGTGCGTGCCCAGCCGGCCGGGTGTGCGGACCACGGCGGTGGCGAGTCGCCGTACCGGATCGAAGGGGAGCGCGGCCAGGCCGTCGTAGGCCATGAGGTCGTCCTCGTCGACGGCGTCCAGGACCGCTTCGTCGAGGGCGTCCGGTGTGGGGAGATCGGCGAGTTGGAGGGTCCACCAGGCGTTCACCGCGGCCCAGCGCAGCACCTCGGGGTCGTCCCGCCCGTCGGGCCCGAGGGCGCGGTCGAGGACGGGGCGGTCCTGGGTCAGGGTGCCGGTCTTGTCCAGGCACAGCACGTCCACCGCACCAAGGTCGTGCAGCGCGGGCAGCCGCTTGACGATCACCCCGTGGGTGCGGGCCAGCAGCGCGGCGGCGCGCGCCAGACACGTGGTGACGATGACCGGCAGCATCTCCGGGGTCAGCCCGACCGCCACCGCGACGGCGAACGGCAGGGTCTCCAGGCCGCGGTCGCGCAGGGCCGCGTTGGCCATGAGGACCAGCGGCGGGGTCAGCAGCATGAACCGAATGAGGATCCAGGAGATGCCGTGCACGGAGCGGTCGAAGGCGCTGTCCGCGCGCGAGCTGTCCGCCCGGCCCTGGGCGGCGGCGAAGCGCGTCCGCGCGCCGGTCGCCAGGACCACGGCGGTGGCGCTGCCGGACGCGACACTGCTGCCCTGGAAGCAGAGCTGCGGCCGGTCGAAGCCGTGGCCCTCGGCCGCGTCGGCGGCGTCCTTGGGCACGGGCACCGATTCGCCCGTGAGCCCGGCCTGATGCACGGTCAGCGCCTGCGCCCGCAGCAACCGTACGTCGGCCGGAACCAGGTCGCCGGGGCCGAGCCGGATCACGTCACCGGGCACCAGCTCGCCGACCGGGATCTCCCGGACGTCCGGCGGCAGGTCGTCGTCGGTGCGGCGCACGACGGTCGCCGTGCTGGCGACCAGATCGCGCAGCCCGGCCATGGAGCGGTCCGCCCGATGCTCCCCGGACGCGCGGAGCACACAGCTCACCGCGACCAGAAGCAGGATCACCGAGGCGGTGCCCCAGGAGGCGACGGCCGCCGAGACCAGGCCGAGGCACAGGAGTACGGCGGTGAAGGGATCGCGCAGACTGCGCAACAGCGCTCTCGGCCAGGAGTCCGCCCGGTGGGCCGGCAGGACGTTGGGCCCGAAGCGCGCCTGCCGCTCCCCGGCCTGCGCCTCCGTCAGCCCCCGCGGACCGGTGTCCAGTCGGCGGAGCACCTCCAGGACCGTCGGCGCGGCAAGGTCCGAAGCGGGTCGGGAACCCCCCACGGGAGAAGAGGACTCGGCGTCCCGTCCCGAGGCCGCAGTGGTCTCAGCCACCGGCCCCGTGCAGCCGGTGCACCGGTGCGAGGGCCTGATGCGAGCGCGCGGTCAGCTGGCCGACCATCACCCGCACGACCGTCACGATGTCGGGATCGTCGACGTAGTAGACCTGTCGCCGGCCCTCACGGCGGGAGCGGACGAGACCGGCGAGCTTCAGCTTCGACAGGTGCTGGCTGACCGCCGGCAGTGCGCCGCCCACACGGTCGGCGAGGTGCGTGACATCGCATTCCCCCTGGGACAAGGCCCACATGATGTGCAGCCGGGCCGCCGAGGCGAGCAGGCCGAACGCCTCGGCCGCCTCCACCAGCACCTCGACGGACGGATCCCCGTAGCCACCGACCTTTTCCGCCACAGTCCGCCCTCTCCCGTCGTGCCCACATCACAGCCGATACTCACGCGCCCACCCAGTGTAGGGGCGAAGCGGTGCCCACCGACACGTCCCCGCTCATGGCCGGGTCGCCGTTGCGTACCTCCATGGTTCCAGACTTGCGCAATGTCTTAATCAAGTGACAGAACCTCGACGAGCAGGTCGCATCCCGGCTCGAGCCCTCGTCCGCGGGTCGGCACATCCTTAGACTTGCGCAAACAAGCAACTCCCACTCCCCCGGAAGGACCTCACTGTGGGCATCATCAGCTGGATCGTCCTCGGCCTGCTCGCCGGAGCCATAGCCAAGATCCTGCTGCCCGGCCGCGACCCGGGTGGCCTGATCGGCACCACCCTCATCGGCATCGCGGGCGCCTTCGTCGGCGGCTGGGCCTCCGCGCGCTTCCTCGACCGCCCGGTGGAGAACCACTTCTTCGACCTGTACACGTGGGGTGCGGCGATCGGCGGCTCACTGATCCTGCTCATCGCCTACCGGCTGCTGTTCGGCAACTCCCGGGACTGACGGGACCGACCGGACTGACGCGCGGGATGTGTTCGGGGCGACCGGCGTCGACCTGTCCGAGGGGACAACCCCCTGTGGAGCAGCTCGCCTGAGCGCGTCCCGCACGCCTCCCGCGCCGCTCAGGCCGCCCGTCCCCCGGCGGGCTCGCTGTCGATGACGTCCTTGCGGGTCACCGTCAGGAACACCACCAGGCCGAGGATGACCGCCAGGAAGAGACCGCTCGTGACGACGGTGCCGAGGCCCAGGCCGCCGTCGCCGGTCGGCTGGGAGAGGTAGTCGCCGATCGAGGCGCCCAGCGGGCGGGTGAGGACGTAGGCGATCCAGAAGCTCCACACGGCGTCCAGGCCGAGGGCGAAGTGGGCGATGCCGACGGCTGCGATGGCCAGGGCGAACAGGACGGCCGAGAGCCAGTAGCCGAGGTTCATGCGCTCGGAGACCAGGTCACCGGCGGCCGTACCGAGGGCGAAGGTGAACAGCACGGCCAGCCAGTAGAAGGACTCGCGGCTGGTGGTGTCGATGCTGTGGATGGAGAGGGTCCGCTCGCGCCGGTACCAGACGACGAAGACGACGGCGAGGACGATGCCGAACACCGTGGTGGTCGTCTCCAGCGGTACGCCCATGTTGTCGGTCAGGTTGTCGCTGATCAGGGTGCCGACGACGCTGATCAGGGCGACGGCCGTCCAGTACACGCCCGCGCGGTAGGCGGTCGTACGGAACTGGACCACCAGCACGACCGCGAGCAGCGCGCTCATCAGCACGGAGACACCGGTCAGGCCGAGCCCCGCCTTCTCGTTGAGCAGGTCGGCCGCGGTCTCGCCGACCGTGGTGCACAGCACCTTGATCACCCAGAAGTAGAGGGTGATCTCGGGAACCTTGTTGAGGCGGATGCGGTGGGAGCGCCGGCCGGGGCCCTCGGCTTCCGGCGCGGCTTCAGGTGTTTCGGACAGTTCGTAGGTCATGGGGCGTGACCCTGCCAGCGGTCACCTGAACGCATCCTGACTACGCGTGCTGATCACCTCTCCCACCCGTACCGGCCGACAAGGATGCCCTCATGCACATCCAGCCGTCCCACCCGCACATATCGGCGCTCCGCTCCCGCCCCTGCCCTCGTGACGGAAGTAGACCGCCGTGAATGCTCCGACCCCTTCCCCATCGCCCGTCGACCGTGCCACGAACTGGCTGCGCCGCCGGCTCGGCCGCGCCGTCCTCGTCTCGTACGCCGCCGCTCTGCTCCTGCCGGGGGTGGGCCTGTGGCTGCGCCGCCCGCACACCGTCCCGCTGGGCGGATCGGCCCAACTGACCCTGCGCACCTCGTCGTTCCTGCTGTCCCTGGTGCTTCTCTCGGCCGGGCTCCAGGTGCCGGTGCGCGCGCTCGGCCGTGTGCTGCGGCGCCCCAAGGCCATGCTGGCCGGGCTCGCACTGCATCTGGCGATCCCACTGCTCGTCGTGCCGTTCGTCGCCTTACTGCTGCGCGGCACCCCCGACTCGGACGGCGGCAGCGGACTGCTCACCGCGATGATCCTGATCGTGGCGATGCCGGTGGCCGCCGGTGCCACCGTATGGACGGCCAAGGGCGAGGGGGACCAGCCGACCATGGTCGGGCTCGTCCTCGGCTCCACCCTGCTCAGTCCGCTCACCACGCCCCTCCTGCTGGCGGCTCTGGCGCCGCTGCTCAGCGGCGGCTACGCACGGGCGCTCGCCGGCACGAGCGGCTCCGCGCACAGCGGATTCACCCTCTCCGCCGTCGTCCTGCCGTGCGCCGCTGGTCTGTTGTGCGCGCTCGTGCTGCCGCCGTCGTGGCACGGCCGTCTCCTGCGGGCCGTGGTGCCCGCGGCCCTGATCGGCTCACTGCTCCTGACCTACGTCAACGCCAGCGGCGCCCTCGGCTCCTTCCTGGCCCGACCGCGCCCGCTGCTGTTCACCGCCGCCCTCGCGGTGGCCGCCCTGGTGTGCGTGCTGTCCTTCGTCCTCGGCCGACTGGCCGCCCGCGTCCTGCGACTGGACGCGCCGGTGGCCTCGTCGCTGACGCTGGCCTGCGGCATGAACAACAGCAGCGCGAGCGCGGTACTGATCACTACCTCGCTGCCCGACAAGCCCCATCTGCTGCTGCCGGTGCTCGCCTACGGGTTGCTCCAGAAGACGGCCGCCAACCGGGTGGTCGCCAGGCTGCGGCACGGGGGTGCGCCGTCCCCGCTGCCGTCGCGGCCTTGAGGCATTGCGTGAGAGGGAAGCGGATCTGAGAGCGGTCGGCTCCCAGCCCTCCGCCACCGCTACCGCCCCCACCTCAACCGCTCCACCTCCACCCTCCGCACGGGACAGGCAAGGGACGCCGTACCCAGGTGCCCGGGACACGGGATCGCCTAGCGTCGGCCGCAACGGGGGAACGGAGGGCGTCTCGTGGTGCGGAACACGGTACGGACGGCGATCGTCGGCGCGGGGATCGGAGGGCCGGCAGCCGCTCTCGCGGAATGTCCTTGCAGGGAACGATTCGGTCAACCTGTCCCTTCAAGCACGCGGGCCCTGCCCGCCGAGCGGTCTTCACCCCGGCTCGGGCCCGGTCGCGCCACTCGCGTCACTATCCGCTCCGGGCCAACGGGGAGAAACCCTTTCGACGGTGGTCGAAAGGCCGTCACACCCTTCAGGCCACGGTCACGACCGGGAGGGCGCCGCCCGTACGACGGCGCAGCACCGACCCGCCCGGCGGTTCAGGTGGATTCACGCACGACGAGGCGGCAGGGAACGCTGTGCAGACCGGGCGCCAGCTTGGCGCCGATGGCGTCCAGGAGCAGGAGGGCGGCCCGTCGGCCGATCTCGGAGAGGTCCGTGTCGATCGTGGTGAGCGGCGGCCGGGAGGCGAGTGCCATGACGTCCCAGTTGTCGTAGCCCACGATCGCGACCTGGCCGGGGACGTCCAGGCCGTTCTCGCGCAGGGCGTCGGCGACACCTCTGGCGATCTGGTCGTTGCCGCAGAAGAAGGCGTCGGTGTCCGGTGCCGTGCGCAGGACCGCCTGGGCTGCGCGGCGGCCCCATGCCTCGCTCCACTCCCCGAAGTGGACCCGGCCGGTGGCGAGTTCCAAGCCCGACCGGTCGAGCAGTTCGAGGGTGTGCTCGGCGCGGTCGCGGGCCGCCGCGTGGTGGGCGGGGCCGGTGATGTGCGCGATCCGGGTCCGGCCGGTGGCCAGCAGGTGCTCGATCGCCAGCTGGGCCCCGCTGCGGTCGTCGGACACGACGGAGATGTCGTCGGGGTCGGTTGAGGGCGAGAGGGCGTAGACCGTCGGAATGGGTTCGACGCCCTTCAGCGGCGGGCGCGGGTCGGTCCGTCTGCCGGTGACGATGATGCCGTCCACCCGGCGGCCCATGAGATTGCTCAGGTGGTGCTGCTCGCGGATGGCGTCGCCGCGTGTGTCGCACAGCAGCACGGAGATCTTGCCCGCGCCGAGCGCGTCCTCGGCCCCGAGCAGGACGGGCGTGCTGAAGCGGCCGATGCCGTCCGTCGTCATCAGCCCCACGGTCCAGCTGCGGCCGGTGTGCAGGCTCTGCGCCTGCTGATTGGGCCGGAAGTCGAGCTCTTCGACGGCGTCCAGGACCCGCTGCCGGGTCTCCGGGCGCATGCTGCCGCTGCCGTTCAGCGCCTTCGAGGCCGTCCCGACACTGACACCGGCCAGTCTGGCCACATCGGTGAGCTTCGCCCGCCCGGTGGGCGGAAGACTTGGCACGGCGGTCACACGCAACCCTTTTCCTGGATGACATCGTCTGCTGCATCCTGACACCGTTCGCGACGGCTGGCCAGCCCCTCACCCGACGAAGAAAATGTTTGCGCGAGCCCTTGACGAGCAGGCGAACCCGTTCCTACCTTTCCGGGCAGAAAAACGTTTTCCTGAGCGAGTCCGGAGCGGGTTCCACAGACGGAGCAACGCCTCGTCCGCCCGCAGCGACACCCTGACGCGCATCGCACGCCGGGTCCCCGACCCGTGCTTCCCGCCTACCTCTCCGGAGAGCCATGCCCCGCCCTCGTCCCGCCGCGCCTTCCGCCTCGACTCCGGCCCCGGCCGAACCGGCCGTCACGTCCACCGGCCCGGTCCGGCTCGGCCCAGGCGCCAAGGCCGCGCTGACGCCCGCCGCGGTCGGGCTGCGGGCCGGCTTCTGGAGCACCCGCCGCGAGGTGAACGCCCGCGTCTCACTCCCGCAGGGCCCCCAACTCCTGGAGTCCGCGGGCAACTTGCACAACCTGCGGCTGGCGGCGGGCACGGCCGAGGGCGAGTTCCGGGGCGCGTACCCGTTCGTCGACACGGACGTCTACAAGTGGCTGGAGGCGGCGGCCTGGCAGTTGGCCCAGGGCTCCTCGGCCGAACTGGAGGCGGACGTCGAGCGGATCATCGCCCTGGTCGCCGACGCGCAGCAGCCCGACGGCTACCTCAACACATGGTTCCAGCTGGTCAAGGGCGGCGAACGCTACAAGGACCTGCGCTGGGGCCACGAGCTGTACTGCGCCGGCCATCTCATCCAGGCGGCCGTGGCCCACCACCGGGCCACCGGTCGCCCCCAACTCCTGGACGTGGCACGCAAGTTCGCCGACCACGTCGACTCCGTGTTCGGCCCGCCCGGCAGCGGCAAGGAGATCGACGGCGTCGACGGCCACCCCGAGGTCGAGACCGCCCTCGTGGAGCTGTACCGCGAGACCGGCGAGCGCCGCTATCTCGAACTGGCCGGCTACTTCGTCGACCGGTTCGGCCATGGTCTGCTGGGCGGCGAGGCGTACTGCCAGGACCGGGTGCCGGTGCGCGAGGCGGACACCGTGGAGGGCCACGCCGTACGGCAGTTGTACCTGCTGGCAGCCGCCGCGGACCTGGCGACCGAGACCGGTGACGCCGAACTCCGGTCGGCGGGCGAGCGGTTGTGGCGGGCGATGACCACCACCAAGACCCACCTCACCGGCGGGCTCGGCGCGCACCACGACCAGGAGGACTTCGGCGACCCCTACGAACTGCCGAACGAGCGCGCGTACTGCGAGACCTGTGCCGCCATCGCCTCGGTCCAGTGGAGCTGGCGGATGGCGCTGCTCACCGGCGAGGCGCGCTACTCCGACCTGATCGAACGCACGCTGTACAACGGCTTCCTGGCCGGAGTGTCGCTGGACGGCGAGCGCTGGCTCTACGTCAACCCGCTCCAGGTCCGCGACGGCCACACCGATCCGGGCGGTGACCAGTCGGCCCGCCGCACCCGCTGGTTCCGTTGCGCCTGCTGCCCGCCGAACGCCATGCGGCTGCTGGCCTCGCTGGAGCACTACCTCGCCAGCAGCGACGCGGGCGGCCTCCAGATCCACCAGTACGCGGGCGGGCGGTACACCGGTGACCTCGACGGCGTCCCGGTCTCGGTCGAGGTCGAGACCGGCTACCCGTGGCAGGGCGCGATCAGCCTCACCGTCGGCGACACCCCGGCCGACCGCCCCTGGACGCTGTCGCTGCGCGTCCCGCAGTGGTGCGCCGCGTACCGGGTGCGCTGCGGGGACACGGAGTACGACCGGAGCGACGCGCCCGAGGCCGACGGCTGGCTGCGGCTCGAACGCACCTGGGCCCCCGGCGACCGGGTCGTGCTCGAACTCGACCTCGCGCCGCGCCTGACCGCGGCCGACCCCCGCGTGGACGCCGTGCGCGGCTGCGTGGCGATCGAGCGCGGGCCGCTCGTGTACTGCCTGGAACAGGTGGACAACCCCGGCGGCGGCCTGGACGACATCGTCCTGGACCGCGCCGCCGCGCTCTCGGTGCGGCACCGGCCCGAGCTGCTGGGCGGGGTGACAACGGTGCTGGCCACCGGCCGGCGGCGCCGCGTCCCGGACGCGGGCTGGTGGCCGTACACCTCGACCGGCGGCGCGGCGCCGGAGACCGAACCGGACGACGCCCCGGTCGAGTTGACCGCCGTCCCCTACTACGCGTGGGCCAATCGCCAGGACGGCGCCATGCGCGTCTGGCTGCCCACCTCTTGAACCCCTGCCCCTCCCCCGTCCCCGTCTACGTCCCTACGAGTCGTCCCAAGACAACGAGGTCACCGTGAGAAACACCCGCCGCACCCTCCTCGCCGCCGTGGCCACCGCCGGCGCGCTCACCGCTGTCGCCGCCTGCGGCGGCGGTTCCGACTCCTCCGCCTCCGGCTCCGGTTCCGGGAAGGCCGGAGGGACGTACAACTTCTGGGACCCCTACCCGCAGTTCGACGCCTCCTCGGCGTGGGGCAAGCTCGTCACGAAGTGCGGCACGGACGCCGGGGTCAAGGTCAAGCGCACCAGCATGGACACCACCGACCTGGGCAACAAGGCGCTGCTCGCCGCGCAGCAGGGCAACGCCCCGGACGTGATGCTGGTGGACAACCCGGTCGTCTCCACGCTCGTGGAGGCGGGGATCCTCAACAAGACCAGTGACCTCGGCCTCGACACGACGTCGATCCAGAAGAACATCCTCGGCGCGGGCGTCATCGACAACGCCTCCTACGGGGTGCCGATCGGCGCCAACACCCTTGCGCTCTACTACAACAAGAAGATCCTGGCCGCGGCCCACGTCGACCCCGCGTCCGTCAAGGACTGGGCCTCGCTCACGGCGGCGCTGAAGAAGGTCAAGTCGGCGGGGAAGAAGGGCATCACGTTCTCCGCGATCAACACGGAGGAGGGCAGCTTCCAGTTCCTGCCCTGGTTCTGGGGCGCGGGCGGCGATCTGACCAAGCTGAACTCGGCCAAGGGCGTGGCCGCGCTCACGCTGTGGAAGCAGTGGGTCGACGACGGCTACGCGCCGAAGGACGTGCTCCAGAACACCCAGACCACCAGCTGGCAGGAGTTCGCCACCGGCGACTACGCGTTCAGCGAGAACGGCACCTGGCAGCTCGGCAACGCGGACAAGGCCGGCTTCCCGTACGGCGTCGTCAACATCCCCGCGCAGAACGGCGGTTCGGCACCGGTCCCGACCGGCGGCGAGTTCGTCACCGTCCCCGTGCAGAAGGACACCTCCCGCTACGACGCCAGCAAGAAGATCGTCACCTGCCTCACGAACTCCGCGAACCTGCTGACCACCGACACGACCCTGACGTACGTGGCGCCCACCGCCGCCGTGCAGGCCCAACAGGTCAAGCAGAACCCCGAGTTGAAGCCGTGGGTCGGCGCGGTGGCGGCGGCGCGGGGCCGTACCAGCGACGGTCTCGGCACCAAGTACCCGACGATCTCCCAGCCGATGTGGACCGCCGTGCAGAACGCCCTGTCGGGCGGCAAGAGCCCGCAGGCGGCCCTCGACACCGCGCAGACGGCCGCGAGCAAGGGCTGACGCCCGGTCTCCCCACTCCTCCGGAAACAGCACCGCCACCCGCATCCAGGAGTACGCATGACCATCGCCCGCGTCGACCGGCGCTCGCAGCGGTCCCCGGCCGGGTCCGGGGCGAGAGACATCGGACGACGGACGGACGCGTCGGACCTACGGCGCCGGCAGCGCCGTAGGAGCCGGCTCACCGCGCTGGCCTTCGTCACGCCGCTGGTCGTCTATCTCGCCGCCTTCTACCTCTATCCGCTCTACCGCAACCTCGACCTGAGCCTGCGCGACTACACCGTCCGGTCGTTCGTGCAGGGGGACGCGCCCTTCTCCGGTCTCGCCAACTTCCGGACCGTCCTCGACGATCCGACGTTCGGGCCGGCGATCCGCCACACCGTGGTCTTCACCTTCGCCTCGATCGTGTTCCAGTACGTGGCCGGGCTCGCCCTCGCGGTCTTCTTCAACCGGCACTTCCGGCTCGCCGCGACCCTGCGGGCCCTGTTCCTGATCCCCTGGCTGCTGCCGCTGATCGTGTCGGCGTCGACCTGGTCATGGATGCTCAACAGCGAGTCCGGTGTCGTCGACTACGCCCTGCACCTGGTGGGCGTCTCCCCGGTGGACTGGCTCAACTCACCGGACTGGGCGCTGACTTCGGTCGTCATCGCGAACATCTGGATCGGCATCCCGTTCAACCTCGTCATCCTCTACAGCGGGCTCCAGAACATCCCGGGCGAGCTGTACGAGGCGGCCTCGCTGGACGGGGCGGGCCCCTGGCAGCAGTTCCGGCGGATCACCTTCCCGCTGCTGCGCCCGGTGTCGGCGATCACGCTGCTGCTCGGACTCATCTACACGCTCAAGGTGTTCGACCTGATCTGGATCATGACCAAGGGCGGTCCCGGCGACGCCTCGACCACCCTCGCGACCTGGTCGTACCAGCTCGGCTTCGGCACGCTGCTGCCCAAGTTCGGCCCCGGGGCCGCGGTCGGCAACGTCCTCATCCTGATCGCGCTCGTCTTCGGGCTGCTCTACATCCGTGTCCAGAGGAGGCAGGAGGCATGAAGTCCCGTACGGGAAAGCGCCGTTACACCGTCATCGGCGTCCTGCTGACCGCCGTGATGCTGTTCCCGGTGTACTGGATGCTGAACGTGTCCCTCACCCCGCAGCGGGACATGCGCAAGTCCCCGCCCGACCTGCTGCCGCTGCACCCCACCTTCGAGGGCTACCGGGCCGTCCTGGACGACCAGTTGCCCTATCTCGGCACCAGCCTGCTCATCGGTCTGGGCACGGTCGCCCTCACCCTGGTCCTCGCCGCCCCGGCCGGCTTCGCCCTGGCCAAGCTCCGCCCGCTCGGCGGCGGCCCCCTCGGACTCGTCCTGCTGATCGCCCAGATGATCCCGGGCATCGTCATGGCGATGGGCTTCTACGGCGTCTTCCTCGACCTCGGTCTGCTCAACCGCTGGTGGGGGCTGATCGTCGCGGACTCCACGATCGCCGTGCCCTTCGGGGTCATGATCTTCACGGCGTTCATGTCGGGCATCCCCGGCGAACTGATCTCCGCGGCCCGTGTCGACGGCGCCGGCACCTGGCGCACCTTCGTGTCCGTGGTGCTCCCGGTCAGCCGCAACGCGATCGTCACGGTCTCCCTGTTCAGCTTCCTGTGGGCCTGGTCCGACTTCGTCTTCGCCAACACCCTTGACGGCGGCGGCGATCTGCGGCCGATCACCCTCGGCATCTACAAGTACATCGGCAACAACAACCAGGAGTGGAACGCGATCATGGCCACCGCCGTCGTCGCGTCCGTCCCCGCGGCCGTACTCCTCGTCCTCGCCCAGCGCTACGTCGCCGCAGGCGTGACCGCGGGCGCGGTCAAGGACTGATCCACGGCCCGCCGTGCGGACCGCCGCCGCACCCGTACGGCACGGCACCGCACCGAACCACCCCTCCGCACGTCCCCTTCCCCTCCTCAGGAGAGCCGCATGTCGTACCTGAGTCACCGTCACCGTCCCAGAGTGCCCCTCGCCCGCGTCGGCGCCGTCGTGACGGCCACCGCCCTGGCCGCCACCGCCGTCGCGCTGACCGGCGCACCCGCCCAGGCCACCCCCACCTCCTCCACCACCCTGGTCGTCAACGCCGCGCAGACCCTGCGGCCCGTCACCCACGTCGCCACCGGCAGCCTCTACGGCCTCGCCACCGCGAGCACCCCCGCCGACAGCGTCGTACAGGCCCTGAAGCCCAACACGTTCGTCCAGATGGCGCCCGGCGGCAGCCAACTCCCCAACGGGGAGCCCGCGCCGGCGGGTGACGCCCTGGTCGTCGCCCCGAAGGCCGCGGCGGCGGGCGCCAAGGTCGTCGTACGCATGCCGGACTGGTACCCGAACTTCCCCTATCAGTGGGTTAGTTGGAGCAACTGGCTGTCGGCCGTCGATCAGCAGGTCGCCTCGGTGAAGTCCTCCGGGGCCACCAACATCAGCGCGTACGAGCTGTGGAACGAGCCGGACTGGACCTGGGACACCACCGACGCGGGCGCGTTCGACGCGGGGTGGGCCCGCACGTTCCAGGAGGTCCGCGCCAAGGACGCCAACACACCGATACAGGGCCCGAGTTACTCGGTGTGGAACCAGTCCTGGATGACCACGTTCCTCACCGACGCCAAGGCCAGCGGTACGGTCCCCGACGTCATCTCCTGGCACGAACTCCAGGGCAGCTCCGGCATCGCCGCCCATGTCGCGGCCTACCGCGCGCTGGAGACCAGCCTCGGCATCAGCCCGCGTCCGATCGCCATCGAGGAGTACGGCACACCCAGCGAGATGGGCGACTCCGGCGCCCTCATCGGCTACGCGGCCAAGTTCGAGCGCGCGGGCGTCCGCGACGCCGAACTGGCCTTCTGGAACCACTACGGCACCCTCGGCGACACCCTGACCGACACCGGCGGCTCGCCCAACGGGTCGTACTGGACGTACAAGTGGTACGGCGACATGTCCGGGACCATGCTCACCACCACACCCCCCGCGCAGACCGGCATCGACGGACTCGCCTCGCTCAATGGCGCGGGCAACCAGATCAGCGTGATCGCGGGCGGCTGCACCGGCTCGTGCGCCGTCACGGTCAACGGGCTCTCGTCCCTGTCGGCCTTCGGCAGCACCGTCCACGTGAAGCTGGAGTACAGCCCCGACACGGGCCGCACCACGGCCTCCTCCGGCCCGATCACCATCTCCGACACCGACTACTCGGTCTCGAACGGTTCGATCACCGTGCCGGTCACCATGAACGCGGCCGACGGCTACCACCTGACGATCACCCCGAGCGGCACCTCGACCTCGCTGGCCGGGCGCTACCAGATCACCAACAAGAACAGCGGCCTCGCCCTGGACACCCTCAACGCGGCCACGGCGCAAGGCACTTCGGTCGTCCAGGCGACGTCCACCACCGGCACCGACCAGAACTGGACCCTGGTGGCGGCCGGCCAGGGCCTGTACAAGATCGTCAACCAGAAGAGCGGCCTGCTGCTCGGCATCACCAACGCGGGCACCGGTGACGGGGGCACGGCCCTGATCTGGGGCGACAACGGCACCGCCGACCATCTGTGGCAGGTGATCCCGGCCCGCGACGGCTACGCCAAGATCGCCAACTACAACAGCGGACGGCTCCTCGGCGTCGACCAGATGAGCACCACCTCCGGCGCCCAGGTCCTGCAGTGGTCGGACAACGGCACCGCCGACCACCTCTGGAAACTCACCGCGCGCTGAGCCGACGGCGCCGGTCGTGGCGTGTGCCGCGGCGCCGTCCGCGGATAGGGTGGACGGTGATCGACGGTGACGGGCTGGGTGAGGGTGGCGGGCGGCGTGGGCGGTGCCGAGGAGAGCAGGAACACGGGCACCGGGCGCCCGACGTCACGGGACGTCGCCCGCCTCGCCGGTGTGTCGCACACCGCGGTCTCCTTCGTGTTCAACGGCCGGGCCGAGGGCAATCTCTCGTCCGCCACCCAGGAACGCATCCGGGAGGCCGCGGCCCGGCTGGGCTACCGGCCCGACCCGGTGGCCCGCGGGCTGCGCCGCCGCCGTACGGCCGTGATCGGGCTGGTCACCGATGAGATCGCGTCGTCGCCGTTCGCCGGGCGGCTGCTGCGCGGTGCCATGGAGACCGCCTGGGACAGCGACCATCTCGTCCTCACCGTCGACTCCGGCGGTGACCCGGTCAAGGAGGACGCGGCCGTCGCGGAACTGCTCGACCGGCGCGTGGACGGCATCATCTACGCCGCCATGTCACTACGGCGGGTCCGCGTCCCCGAAGGCCTGCACCGGACCCACTCCGTGCTGGCCAACTGTCTGCCCGAGGACGACTCCCTGCCCGCCGTGGTCCCCGCCGAGCGGGCGGGCGGCCGTACGGCGGCCCGCCTGCTCCTCGACGCGGGCCACCGGCGGCTCGCCGTGATCGGCGGCCTGGCCGACATCGCCTCGGCGGAACGCACCCGAGGCATCCGGGACGCGCTCCGCGCCGAGGGCGTCACCGTGCCCAAGGAGTGGATCGTGCGCGGCGGCGGAGAGATCTCCGCGGGCTACGCCGGGGCGCTGCGTGTCCTCGACGGCATCGAGGACACGCGGCGCCCCACAGGCATCCTCTGCTACAACGACCGGGTCGCGGCGGGCGTCCTGCACGCCGCGACCCGCCTCGGCATCGATGTACCCGCCGAGCTGTCGGTGATCGGCTACGACGACCAGGAGCACATGGCCGCCTTCCTCACCCCGCCTCTCACCTCGGTCGCGCTCCCGCACCGGGCGATGGGCGAGGCGGCGACCCGACTCCTCCTGGACGCCATCGAAGCGGGCCGGACACCACCCGTGACGGTCAGCCGCGTGGCGTGCCCCGTGGTGACCCGCGACTCCGTGGGCCCGGCCCCGACCCGCTGACCCTCATTCGGTCTCGTCAGCCGCGCCGCCCTCCGTCCGGTGCCCACCCCGTGACCCGGGCCCCCGGCCCGTCGACCAGCAGCTCGGCGATGTCGTCCGGGTGCCGGTAGACGCGCTCCGTGACCATGGCTCGGTCCGCGACGAACAGTTCGAGGAGCGAGCCATCGACGAGGAGCCGGAGCGTGAGGTCCGGGCCCTTCGGCACCTGCACGGTGATGGGGGCGGAGCCTTCCCTGCCGGTTCGTGGCCAGGCGGTGCGGTCGAGGACGACGGTTCCCGAGGCGGGGTCCGCGTGGACCGTCAGCTCCCGGCCCGTCGCGTCCCGGAGCAGGCTCACCCTCGTCGGTCCGTGCGCGGTGACCGTCAGGTCGTACGCGTGGGGCAGCGGATGCCGCCCCTGCGGCGCCGTGACGAACGGCTCGGCCGGGTGCAGCAGTTCGAGTTCCAGGGCCGGGCTCACCCGCAGGGAGCCGTCGGGGTGGACGTCGACCACGCGGGGTGCCGTGAGTACGCCCGCCCAGCCAGCCCGGTCCGTGTCCTCCTGCGGGCGGGCCTCCCACGACCAGCCCCACAGCAGTGCGCGGTCCGGTTCCTGGAGGACGGCGGGGGCGTAGAAGTCCCGTCCCTGGTCGAGTCGGCCGCCGGTACGCGGCACGAATCTCAACTCGCCCTGGTTGTCGAACTCCAGACGACCCGTCAAGTAGCCCGTGCAGCAGGGGTCTCCGTCCCACAGGGACACCACGAGCACGTGGTCGCCGCCCGCCGTCCGGTAGATGTGCGGGCACTCCCACCCCACCGACTTGTCGCCGAACACGGCCGCGGCCACCGGGTCGTCGCCGTCCAGCAGCACACCGGCGAAGCGCCAGTCGGTCAGGTCGTCGTCGCAGTCGTAGAGCAGGACCGACGGTGTGCCGTCGGCGTGGCCGGCGCCGACGAGGGCCCAGCGCCGGTCCGCGTGGTGGAAGACGAACGGGTCGCGGAACATCACCACGTCGAGTCCCGGCGGTGGCCCGGCCACCACGGGTGTCGGCAGTGGCTTCCACGCGGTCAGCAGTTCGTCGTCCGGGTCGGCCGCCCGTGCCAGGCAGATGGTGCCCAGGCCCGCGTGGGCACGGTCGACTCCCGTGTACACGGCGGTCG
The DNA here is from genome assembly GCF_044768565.1 of Streptomyces sp. NPDC091280. Taxonomy (NCBI): domain Bacteria; kingdom Bacillati; phylum Actinomycetota; class Actinomycetes; order Kitasatosporales; family Streptomycetaceae; genus Streptomyces; species Streptomyces sp. NPDC091280. Next base: position 438,500 of record NZ_JBIVUZ010000008.1, on the reverse strand, counting down.
GTGTGCCCGCGTCGTCGGTCACGCAGCCCGACCAGCAGCCCGCCTCGTCGGGGCCGCCGGGGGTCGGGGCGAGCGCGATCGGGTGGTGCCGCCAGTGCGCGAGGTCGGTGCTGGAGGCATGGCCCCAGTGGACGTTCGCGTGCACCGGAGCGTCCGGGTTGTGCTGGTAGAAGAGGTGGTAGCGGTCCCGCCAACGGAACGGCCCGTTGGGGTCGTTGATCCAGCCGGCGGGCGGACGGACCCTGAAACGCGGTGCGTTGGGGTCATGGCTCAACGGTTGACTCCTGCCGAGGTGATGCCCTCACGCAGAGGGCGCTGGCCGACGACGAACACGGCGAGAGCGGGGAGCATCGACAGCACGACGCCCGCGAGGACCACGGAGATCGAGCCGGTGCCGAGGTTGCCCTGAAGGGAGACCAGCCCCAGCGGCAGCGTGTAGTTCTGGCTGGAGGTCTCCAGGATCAGCGGGCGGAAGAACTCGTTCCAGTGGTAGTTGAAGGCCAGGACGCCGACGATCGCCAGGCCGGGCGCGGCCAGGGGGGCGTACACCGAGCGGAAGACCCGCCAGGGACCCGCGCCGTCCAGCATGGCCGCCTCGCCCAGGTCCTTGGGCATACCGAGGAAGTACTGGCGCATCAGGAACGTGCCGAAGGCGGTCGGGAAGGCCGGGACGATCAGGCCGAGCAGGGTGTCCGTGAGGCCCATCGACTTCAGCACCAGGAACACCGGCACGATGGTGACCTGCAACGGCACCATCATGGTCGCCAGGACCAGGCCGAACAGCGGCTTCTTGAAGCGGAACTCCATGCGGGCGAAGGCATATCCGGCCAGGCCCGCCGTGATCATCTGGCCCGCGGCGATCAGTGCCGTCACGAGGGTGGAGTTCAGGGCGAGCAGCCATACGTCGATCTGCTGGAAGACCCCGCGGTAGGCCGCGGTGGTCGGGTGGGTCGGGATGATCTGCGGGGGCAGGTCGAAGGACTGGGCCGGAGTGCGCAGGGAGGTGGAGACGGTCCAGATGACCGGGCCCAGTGTCAGCAGGGCGCACACGGTCAGCGCGGCGATCCGGGCCCAGGGGGAGAGGGAGTGGCGGACGCGGCTCAGGGTGAGGGTCGGGGTCGGGGTTGCTTGGCTCATGCGGCTCACCGGCTCACTGGTAGTGGACGAAACGCCGGCTGAGCCGGAACTGGACGGCGGTGACCGCCATGATCACCGCGAAGAGCAGCACGCCCACCGCGGACGCCTCGCCGAAGTCGAGCTGCTCGAAGGCCCGTTCGTAGATGACCATCACCACGGTGCGGGTGGCGTCGCCGGGTCCGCCGTCGGTGAGGACGTAGGGCTGCTCGAAGACCTGGAGGGCGTTGATGATGCCGACCACCGACGCGACGAGCAGAGTCGGTGAGAGCAACGGCAGGGTGATGCCCAGGTGTTTGCGCAGGCCGGTCGCGCCGTCGAGGGCGGCGGCCTCGTGGATCTCCTTGGGGATGTTGTTCAGACCGCCGACGAACAGCAGGAAGGAGAAGCCGAACTGCTGCCAGACGTAGACCAGGACGACCGTGGCCATCGCCGCGTGCTCCGAGGTCAGCCAGGGCACGGGCGCGATGCCGACCAGGCCGATCAGCCAGTTCACCACCCCGAAGTCCTGGTTGAACAGGTACTTCATCACCACCGAGATGGAGGCGGCGGACAGCACCAGCGGGAAGAAGAATGCCGAGCGGAAGACCGAGCGCAGCCACACCGGCATCCGGCCGTCGACGACGATCGCCAGTGTCAGCGCGATCAGGAGTTGCAGCGCGACCGCGAACACCATGAAGACGAGCGTGTTGCGGAAGGAGACCAGGACGGTCGAATCGGTGAAGGTGGTGCGGTAGTTGGCGCCGCCGGCGAAGCGGGGCGGGTCGATCACGTTCCAGTGGAACAGGCTCAGCACGACGGACCCGATGATCGGCACGACCGTGAAGACGACGATGCCGACGACCGTGGGCGCCAGGAACAGCGCGGCCAGCAGCCGGGTGCCGCGGTCGCGGACGGAGGGCCGGGCGGCGACGGCGGGTGTCGGGGCCGGCCGTGAACTCACTTCCTGCACTTGGGTGTTCGTCATACCTCACGCTCCATGGCCTGCTCCAGGTCGCCCTGCATCCGGCGCAGCGCGGGTCCCACCGCGCGCGGTGACGCCAGTGCGGTGCCGGTGTACTTGAGCAGGACGTCGGTCACCTCGGCGACCTGCGGTGGCGCGGGGATCGGGCCGGTGTCGGGGAACCGGTCGAGAGTGTCGTAGAAGACCTGCCAGTGCGCCGGGCCGGTCCCGGCGTAGCGGGCGGCGGTCATCATCGAACGGCGGGCGGGGGTCGTCTGGTTGCCCTGGAACAGCCGGGTCATCGTGTCCTTGCGGGCGGTGTACTTGATGAACTCCCAGGCGGCTTCCTGCTTCTTGGAGGTGCGCAGCAGCGCGTAGCCCGCCGCGCCGAACTGGTGGCGCTGGGTGCGCCAGCGCGGGAAGTACTGCACGTCGTAGTCGGCGGCCCGCATGCCGGCCAGATGCAGGCCGCCCGCCCAGAAGCCGCCCGCCGGGGTGACACCGACGCGGCCGGTGGAGAACACCCCGACGAGGTTGGTGCCGCTGCCGCCCTCGGGACGCGAGCACAGGTCCTCCCGCACGAGGGAGGCGAGATAGTCGTACGACTCCTCGACCCGGGCGGAGGTGGCCTGCGGGGTCGTCCAGCGGAAGCCGCCGCCGCGGCCCCGCCGGTCGGCGGCCGGGTAGAAGTCGTCCCACAGCCAGGAACCGCCGGGCGCCTTGGACTCCTTGAGCAGGTTGGTGCCGTTGGCGAAGAGCCAGGGCACCACACCGCCCCACAGCCGGTTGGTCCAGAAGTACGGCGTGAAGTGCGCGCCGCCCGCCCGCTTCATCTCCCGCAGCAGCGCGGTGAAGTCGTCGCGGCTCCAGTCGGCGGCCGGGAAGTCCGCGCCGGACCGCTTCAGCACCTGTCTGTTGAGGTACATGTCGGCGGCGTTGAACTCCATGGGGAGCTGGTAGAGGCTCCCCTCGTACATCATCGACTCGACGAGGGACGGGTGGACGTCAGCGAAGTACTCGCGCAGCTCGGCCGCGTCCCGGCGCACCCATCGGTCCAGGGGCACGCCGAGCTTGCGGGCGAACAACTGCACGCCCTCGGTGGCCACATAGACCAGGTCGGGTGCGGTGCCCGCGGCGATCTGGGTGAGGATCTTGGCGAAGAAGTCCGACCAGTCGACGGCCTGCACCGGGTTCACCCGCAGCGGGATGTCGGGGTGGATGCGGTGGAAGCCCTTGGTCAGGGCGTCGACGGTGGCCGGGTCGAAGGCGGAACCGAGGGTGGCGACGACGAGGGAGCCGTCGTCGCGGCCGGGGATGTCGGTTCCCGTCAGCCGGTCCCAGCTGGCGGCGGTACCGGCCAGGGCGGCTGCGCCCGCCCCGTACGCGCCGTACCGCAACAGCGTGCGGCGGGAGAGGTTCGAGTCGGTCATCGAGTGGGCCTAACTCGTGTTAGTTCAGGGTTGATGCCCAAGATGATGAGAACCGGGCCATGGGCCTGTCAAGAGTCGGAAACGCTTGACCTTTAACGAGTTAGGTCTACAGTCCTCGTTCACGTGAACCGCTGTTGCGTGTTCAACTGAGCCGCTGTTGTGAGAGGAAACGATTTGCCATGCCTGGATTCTCGGGGACATCAGGGATCTCGCGGAGAGCGTTGTTGGCGGGGTCGGCGGTAGGGGGAGCCGCCGCTCTGCTGCCGGCGGGGGCGGCGACGGCCGCCGTACCGAAGCCCCAGGCCACGGCCAGGACCAAGGACAGGAACCCGGACAAGGCGGAAGTCGCCGCCAAGTCCGCGGCGAGCTGCGCGAGTTACCGCGCCGACTACCACTTCACGGTCCCCGACCAGTGGAAGAACGACCCGCAGCGGCCCGTCTGGATCGACGGCGAGTACCGCTACTACTACCTCTACAACGCCGACTACTTCACGGGCGTCGTCGGCACCGCGTGGCGGCTGGCCACCAGCAAGGACCTGGTCTCCTTCACCGACCGCGGGGTCGCCGTGCCCAAGGACACCACGTCCAACGGCGATCTCTGGTCGGGCTCGGCGGTGGTCGACACCGGCAACACGGCCGGGTTCGGCGCGGGCGCGGTCGTCGTCATCGTCACCATGTCCCCCGGCGGCGGCACCGACCACCAGGAGCAGTTCCTGTACTACTCGACCGACGGCGGGCTGACCTTCACCAACCACGGGACCGACCCGGTCCTGCCCAACCCGGGCGTCGCCGACTTCCGCGACCCCAAGGTGATCCGGGACGAGGACCGGGGCCGCTGGGTGATGACCCTCGCCGAGAACGACAAGATCGGTTTCTACCACTCCGACGACCTCAAGTCCTGGTCGCACGTGGGTGGTTTCATCCACGACGGCATCGGCGTGCTGGAGTGCCCCGACCTCTTCCGGATCACCGCCGGTGACGGCGCCGTGAAGTGGGTGCTCGGCGCGAGCGCCAACGGGAAGAGCTCGGGGCTGCCCAACACGTATGCCTACTGGACGGGTTCCTTCGACGGCACCACGTTCACCGCTGACACGAGTGACCCGCAGTGGCTCGACCACGGCTGGGACTGGTACGCGGGCGTCACCTTCGAGAAGCGGGACGCGAGCGGCACGGTGGATCCGGCCGCCCGGTACGCGATGGCCTGGGTGAACAATTGGGACTACGCCAACACCACCCCCACCATCGACTGCGACGGCTTCAACGGCACCGACTCCGTCGTCCGCGAGGTCACCCTGAAGAAGGCGTCCGACGGCACGTACTACCTCGCCTCCCAGCCGGTCGCGGGCCTCGACTCGTACGTCTCGCGCACCGTGGACCTGGGCGACGTGAGCGTGGACGGCACCTTGGTGCTCGACTACACGGGTATCTCCTACGAGGTGACGACCGAGATCACCTGGTCCGAACTCACCGGCGCCGGACTCCAGTTGAGGCGCTCACCGGACGGCGGCCGGCACATCGACGCCGGGATCTACGCCGACTACGCCTTCCTCAACCGCCGCAACACGGTGAACGCCGACACCTCCGGCAACTGGCAGGAGAGCCACACCCCGTTCGACCCGTCCGGCGGCTCGGTGAAACTGCGCATCCTGGTGGACCGTACATCGGTGGAGATGTTCGTCGACGACGGCCGCCATGTGCACACCAGCCAGGTGTTCCCGTATCTGCTGGACACCCGGCTCGCGCTGTTCACGATCGGCGGCAGCGCGGTGTTCCGCGACACGGTGATACGCGAGTTCTCGGTGTGAGCCCGGCCCGGGGCACCACTGCGGACGGGCACGGGTAATCCGACCGTCGGAAGTGCGGGTGCCCCGGGCGGCACAGCGGTGTACGGCGCGACCGGGCACGCTCGGGCGGAGCGGCAGCCCACTGCACCGCGCCGCGCCGCCCCGCCCGGTGTCGTCACAGGATCCGAGATCCTTCGGCGGCGGCCGATGTCACAAAAACGGGGGGCCGGTTCGTCGTCCAGGAGATCGACATCCCGCGACAGGGTGTCCAGGCCTTTGTCACCCCTGTCCCGACAGAACCGGAGAAAACGTGTTCGCCGCCTACATCACGGTCACCATCCTCGGCGCGGTGTTCAACGGCGCCGCCGCCGTCACTTACCTGATCGGCCACGAATACCCCAAATCCCAGGCGGACATGAAGGGCATACCCCGCAAGTGGGTGCCGGTGCTGGGCATGCTGCTGGCGGCGGGCACCGCGGGCCTGCTGGCCGGGCTCGCGGTGCCGTTCCTGGGCACCCTGGCCGCCTCCGGGCTCGTGCTGTACTTCATCGGCGCGATCTTCGCCCACCTGCGGGTGGGCTCCCGCAACATCGTCGGCGGGATCGTGTTCCTCGCCACGGCGGCGGCCGCCCTGACGCTGGGAGTGCTGGACCACGGAGCCTGGTGATCCCGGAGTCCGACCACTGACCCGCCCCCCCAGCAACCAGCACCTACCGGCGCTCGGCCTCGATGGTGAGGAAGGAGTGCGGCGGCAGGGTCAGGGTCAGGCCCCGGTCGGTGACCGTCAGGGCGTCGAAGGGGCGCGGGGAGACCGCTCCCGGTGTGTCCGCGCTGTTGTGGTCCTGGAGCTTGTCGGCGGTCAGGAGGCGCGCGGTCGGTTCGCCGAGGGTGCCGCCGCGCAGGTCGAGGGTCACCTCGGCCGGCTCCTCGGCGTCCAGGTTGGTCAGCGAGATGAGGACCGTGCTGTCCTTGACGCTGGCCGAGGCGGAGAGCATGTCCAGTTCGGCGTCCGCCACTTGGCGGCGGGCGTCGTCCGTGCGCAGGTGGACGGTGAGTGAAGTGGCGTCCTGGTGGCCCTTGTTCATCTCGAACACGTGGTAACTGGGCGTCAGCACAAGGGAGTCGCCGTCGGTGAGGATCATCGCCTGGAGGACGTTGACGGTCTGGGCGATGTTCGCCATGTGCAGGCGGGCCGCGTGCTTGTGGAAGATGTCGAAGTGGGTGGAGGCGACGAGCGCGTCGCGCAGGGTGTTCTGCTGGAACAGGAACCCGGGGTTGGTGCCCGGCTCGACGTCCCACCAGGTGCCCCACTCGTCCAGCACCAGACCGACCGTACGACCGGGGTCGTAGACGTCCATGACGGTGGAGTGGCCGGTGAGGATGCGGTCGAGCTTCCGGGCGGCGGACAGTGTCCGGTAGTAGTCGTCGGCGTCGAAGACGGTGGCGCTGCCCTTGGCCTCCCAGGGGCCGATCATTGTGTAGTAGTGGACGGACAGGGCCTGGAAGAAGTTCTTCGGGGTGGCCTCGCAGCCGAAGCAACTGATCTGCTGCATCAGTGTCTCGGTCCACTTGTAGTCGTCCTCGGAGGCGCCGGAGGCGATGCGGTAGAGCTTGTTGTCGCCGTGGTCGCGGCAGTAGGTGGCGTACTGGCGGGAGAGGTCGGCGGCGTACTCGGCGCGCATGTTGCCGCCGCAGCCCCAGGTCTCGTTGCCGATGCCCCAGTACGTCACCCGCCAGGGCTCCTCGCGGCCGTTGGCCTTGCGCAGACGGACCATGGGGCTGTCGCCGTCACGGGTGAGGTATTCGACCCACTCGCTCATCTCCTGCACGGTGCCGGAGCCGACGTTGCCGCTGATGTACGGCTCCGCGCCCAGGAGTTCGCACAGGGCCATGAACTCGTGGGTGCCGAAGTGGTTGTTCTCCTCGACGTTGCCCCAGTGGGTGTTGACCATCCGGGGGCGTTCGTCGCGCGGCCCGATGCCGTCCTTCCAGTGGTACTCGTCGGCGAAACAGCCGCCGGGCCAGCGGAGGTTGGGGATGTCCAGGGCGCGCAGGGCCTGCACGATGTCGAGCCGGATGCCCCCTTCGTTGGGTACCGGTGAGTCCTCGCCGACCCAGAAGCCGTCGTAGATGCAGCGGCCGAGGTGTTCGGCGAAGTGGCCGTAGAGATGGCGGCTGATCGTCGGTCCCTCGATGTCGAGGTTGATGACCGCGGTGGCGTTGGACATGGACGGCCTCCTGGAGTGTCGCGTGGGTGGGTGTGCTGCCGAGCGGTCGGGTCCGCGCACGGGTGCGGACCAGCCACGGGCGGGATGCGTCGGGGGTTTCCGGCGACTGCCTTCGCCGGCGCCGGACGTCAGGGCGTGTGGTCGGCGCCCGTGGCCGCTGTCCGCACGGACGACGACGCGCGTACGCGCAGTTCGAAGCCCGCGGCGTCGGTCCGGCCGGGCAGTTCCCGGAAGTCGCTCAAGGCCATACGGGAACTCAACAGCGCGACGGCCTTGCGGGCGATCGACTCGCGCTGGGGGTCGACGGTGGTCAGGGGCGGTGAGGTGAAGCGGGCGGCTTCGATGTCGTCGAAGCCGGTCAGGGCCACGTCGTCCGGGACGGCGACACCGCTGCGTTCCAGTACGGACAGGGCACCGATGGCGACGACGTCGTTGTAGCAGAAGAGGGCGTCGAAGCGGACGCGGGTGCGCAGCAGCCGGGTCGCGGCTCCTACCCCCGCCGACCACAGGTCGGCGTTGTCCACGCCGAGGACGATCGAGTCGTCGTAGGCGACGTCGGCCTCTTCGAGGGCCCGGCGGTAGCCGTGCAGACGCCGTCCGCCGGCTCGCGGACCCGTCTGTTCGCAGATGGCGGCGATACGGCGCCGGCCCTGGGCGAGCAGGTGGGCGACGGCCGCGTGCGCGCCCTGCTCGTCGGCGATCTCGACGTAGTCCAGGTTGAGCCCGGCGGCCTGGGCCGGGCGCTCGCCGAGGACGACGGTGGGCTGGGCGACGGGCAGCGTCAGGTACTCCTCGGGGCTGAGCGCGTGGGGGACGTAGATGACGCCGTCCACGAGTTCGCCGTGGGAGGTGGTCAGCAGGGTCCGCTCGCGTCGGGCGTCCCCACGGGTGGGCGCGAGCACCACCTTCAGTCCCTGGGCCTCCGGGGCGCTGATGATCTGTTCGGCCAGTTCGGCGTTGAACGGCTGGTAGACGTTCGGGATCACCAGGGCGATGGTGCCCGTGCGCCGGGAGCGCAGACCGCGGGCGAAGGGGTTGATGCGGTAGCCGAGTTCCTCGACGGCCGCGCGCACCCGCCGCTCGGTCTCCTGGCTGAAGGAGCCGGTGCCGTTGACGACGTTGGAGACCGTCTTGGTCGACACCCCGGCGCGTTCGGCCACGGTGCTCATCGTCACGCCCCGCCCCATGCCGACATCCCTCCCAACGTCGATTCACGGACCGTCAGTTCGAAGTCGGCGACGATCAGCCGGCCCGTGTCCGCGGTGGCCGTGTTGTTCATCCGGTCGATCAGCAGGGTCAGCGCCTCACGGGCGATCTGCGCCGTGCCCGGACCGATCGAGGTGAGTGCCGGATACGAGTAGCGGGCGTCGTCGATGTTGTCGAAGCCCGCGACGGCCACCTGGGCGGGGATTCTCAGCCCCGCCTCCTGTACGGCGTGCAGGGCGCCCAGCGCCAGGGAGTCGGAGAAGGCCACCACGGCGTCGAAGCGGATGCCCCGCTCGATCAGCAGCCGCACCCCGGCCGCGCCCGCCTCACGGTTCCAGTCGGAGGTGGCCACCTCGTGGACCAGTTCGGGCAGGTACGGCAGGTCGGCGTCACGCAACCCGTCCCGGTAGCCGTCCAGGCGCAGATGGGCGGCGGCCTGGTCCGGCCGGCCGGAGTGGTCGGCGCCGAGTACCGCGATCCGGGTGTATCCCAGCGAGACCATGTGGGCGACCAGGGCCCGCAGACCCTCCCGGTTGGCCATGGCGACGCGGTCGACCGGGGCGTCGTAGGCCCGTTCCGCCATGAAGACCGTCGGGACGGTGTGGGCGACGGTCCGGGCCTGCGCGTCCGACAGGCCCAGCGGGCACATCAGCAACCCGCCCAGGTGGGGCCCGTGTTCGCGGGCGAGCGCGAGTTCGGCCTCGGCGTCTCCGTCGGTGAGTTCGATCAGCACGGTCAGTTCATGGCGTTCGGCCTCGCGCATGATCGCTTCGGCGAGCGTGGAGTAGTACGGCTGGGTCAGCCGGGGCAGCGCCAGTCCGACCAGGCCGGTCCGGCCGGTGCGCAGGTTGCGGGCGACCGCGTTGGGACGGAAGTCCAGTTCGACTATGGCCGCGGTGACTCGCTGCCGGGTCCGCTCGCTGACACTGGGCTCCTCGTTGACCACCCGGGACACCGTCTTGAGGGACACCCCAGCCCGCTGGGCCACGTCATGCATCGTGGACATGGCAGAACTCTATGCTCCGTCCTGGGCCGGGTGGCACGGCGTGGCACGTTCGCCCGCGGCACTGGGCAGGTGGCCGGGGCCGTTGCGGTGAGGCACGGTGGCGACTCCTCGTCTGGATGGGGTCCGGGACGGCGTGAGCATCGCATCGCAGATTCAACGTTGTCAACGACTCCTGTCGTGGCGGGCATCCGGAGAATCCGGTCCGTCATCGCCGTTCTTGCGGTCTGCGACCCCGTACTTCCGCCGCGAACTGGGCAAATCGAGGGCTCGACAGCCACATCGCCCATCTCTTCGTGAAACCCGCGAGAAAGAATGCCGACACAAGGGTATTGACGACGATGTACTAGCCGGACATGCTGATGCCGCTTCCCCGAGAGCCGGCAGCGGCCGGTAGAGAAGGGTCACCGCATGACCGCTTCTCCGCTCTCGCCCTCGGGGTCGCCACCAGTCCGGACGGACGGGTCCGGCTCCACTGCGGAACGCCGGACAGCCTGGCGTCCGGACCGGGTGTCGACACCTGCCGGGCGCCGGAGATCCCGCGCACACCCGACGGTGTGTTCCACCTGTACGTCAGTCGTGTCCGAGGCGTACCGAACCGGCGGGACGGCGACGAGCGGCAGATCCCGCACCGCGCCGGACGGACAGGGGCGACGGCTCCCCGGCCCGCGACGGCCGCGTCCTCGGCTCCAGCCACCCCGCCCGACCGACCCTCGACAGCCACCGGGCCGAGCAGGTGCCGTCACTCGGCCGGGACGCCCCCGTCCCCGACGCCGTATCGCTGCCCCGAACCACGCCACCCCCTCGTCACCTCCCCCTCTTACTCACGTCCTTTCAGGAGGAAGCCATGTCCGTCGACAGCGCCGGCGCCGGCCCCGCCCACCTCAGCAGACGCCGTTTCGTCCAGGGCAGCGCGCTCGCCGCGCTCCTGGGCGGCAGCGCGCTCGCCACCACCGGCTGCTCCACCAGCACGGCGACGGCCGGCTCCGGCAAGGGCTCGGTGTCCTTCTTCTCCTGGGACACCCAGGCGGTCATGAAGCCGGTGCTCAGCGCCTTCACCAAGGAGACCGGCCTCGGCGTCTCCTTCTCCTACGCGCCGCCGGTCCCGCAGTACGTCTCCACCCTCACCACCCGTCTCCAGGCCAGGACGGCGGCCGACGTCTTCATCCTCACCGCCGAGGACAAGCAGGCCGTGGGCGGCGGCTTCGTCAAGGACCTGTCCGGTCAGAGCTTCCTGAAGACCATGAACTCGGCCAACCGGGACTTCATGACGGTCGACGGCAAGGTCTACGGCCTGTCCATCTCCTCCTGGGCCGGCGGCATCATGTACAACAAGGCACTGCTCGCCAGGGTCGGCGCCACCGAACTCCCGGACAGCTGGACCGGGTTCCTCGCCCTGTGCCGCAAGCTCAAGGACAAGGGGATCACGCCGTACTACGACACCGTCCAGGAAGGGAACTTCATGTCCCTGTGGGGGCTGCTCGGCGGCTACTTCGCCGACCAGGGCAGCTTCCCGGACCAGGACATCTTCGACGGCAAGACCACCTTCGCCGACACCTGGACCGAGCCCCTCGTCGCGTACAGCAAGCTCTACACCGACAGCCTCACGCCCAAGAGCATCCTGGGCCTGACCGGCGACCAGGTCGTCAGCGAGTTCGCGGCCGGCCGGGTCGCGATGTTCGGCGCGGGCACCTGGAACGTCCCGTCCGTCCAGAAGAGCGCCCCGGACCTGTCCTTCGAGACCGAGGCGATCCCCGGACTGAAGACGGGCACCACCTACTGGACCGGCGCGGCCAGCCCCGGCTACGCCGTCAACGCCAAGGCCAAGAACCCCGAAACGGCCCTGAAGTTCCTGGAGTTCATGGCGAGCGCGACCGGCGTCAAGGCGTACGGCGCCTCCAGTGGGGCCATCACCACCACCAGCGACTACACACCGACCGTCGCCGCGGGGCTGACCAACCAGGCGGCCGGGGCCCGTTCGGGCAAGATCTACCTGCCGGTCGTGGCCTGGCCCCGGCACTCCAGCGAGCTGAGCGCGGAGCTCAACGCCCGGATGCAGACCATGGTGCAGGGCAAGATCAAGCCGCAGGACATCCCGGCACTTCTGGACAAGAAGCTCAAGCAGCTCGACGGGAAGTAACAGCACCATGGCGACCGAGACTTCCGGCCTCCGGAGCGAGGCGCGCGCCGCAGCCGCGGCACCCGCCGCGCGCCCGGCCCGCCCGCCCGCCACCAGCCGCGGAATGCGCGAGCGGCTGGTCACCCAGGCCTTCCTGCTGCCGATCGCCGTCGTGCTGGTGGTGCTGTTCCTGGTGCCGCTGGCCGAGTCGGTGTACTACAGCTTCACCGACTACAGCGGCTTCTCCCCGCACCGGCACTGGATCGGGCTGGCCAACTACCGGGCGATCTTCACCGACCCCATGATGCTGGATGGCCTGGGCTTCACCCTGCTGTACGCCGTCGCCACCACCGTCGTCGTGACCGTGCTGGCGATCCCGCTCGCGACCGTGCTCAACCGCCGCTTCCCGGGCCGGAACCTGGTCCGCGCGGCGTTCTTCTTCCCGGCCGTACCGAGCATGGCGATCCTCGGCCTGGTGTGGACGTTCGTGCTGTCCCCGCTGTCCTCCGGGGTGATCAACTCGGTGCTGGGGCACCTGTTCGGCGTCGGCCCGGTGCCGTGGCTGTCGGACAACGACCTGGCCAAGGTCTCGGTGATCCTCGTCGGTGTGTGGGCGCAGGTCGGCTGGCACGCCGTGCTCTATCTCGCCTATCTCCAGTCCGTTCCGAGGGACTACTACGAGGCCGCCACCATCGACGGGGCCACCCCCCGCCAGCAGTTCTTCCGCATCACCCTGCCGCTGCTCGCACCGGCCATGACGGTCAGTCAGTTCCTGCTGCTCATCAACGGCCTGCGGGTCTACGACCTGCCGTTCACGCTCACCAAGGGCGGACCCGGATACTCCACCTACACCCTTACCCAGGTGCTCGTGCAGCGCGGTGTGAGCGAGGGGAACTACGGCCTCGGCGCCGCCCTGAGCCTGCTCTTCCTGCTCGCGGTCGCCACCGTGCTGACCGTCCAGCTGGCCGCGACCCGGCGGCTGGAGAGGAGGTTCCGCTGATGGCCGTACTCCCGTGGCTGCGCCGGCGCGGCTGGCCGACCAGCGCGTACATGCTCCCGCTGTCCGCGGCGATGGCGCTGCCCTTCTACTACGTCCTGGTCAACACCCTCAAGACGCAGGAGCAGACGGCTGCCTCCCCACTCGGGCTGCCCACCTCGCCGGACTTCTCCAGCTACCGGCGCGTCCTGGACCAGGTCCCGGTGGCCGCCGCCTTCGCCAACACGGCCTATGTCACCGTCGTCTCGGTGGCCCTGATGGTGCTGATCGGGGCGATGGCCGCCTACGCGCTGATGATGCGGCCCACACGGTTCAACAGGCGCTTCGGCAGACTGCTGCTGATCGCCTTCGTGATCCCCACCCAGTCCACCCTGATCCCCGTCTACCAACTCTTCGTCCACCTCGGTCTGGTGGACAGCCTGAACGGACTGGTGCTGGTCTACAGCGCGGGCTCGATCTTCTGCTGGTTCATCATCCAGGGGTACATGGCCACTCTGCCCTTCGAGATCATCGAGGCCGCCCGTATCGACGGCTGCGGCCCCTGGCTGATCTTCTGGCGGATCGTGCTGCCTCTGATCCGGCCGATCCTGGTGACGGTCGCGGTCTTCCAGACCATGTGGATCTGGAACGACTTCTTCACGCCCAACGTGTACCTGAGCGATCCCGCCAAGAGCACGATCGTGCTGGAGGTCTACACCTCGGTGGGCCAGTTCCAGGTCGACTGGCCGGCCTTCCTGACGCTCAGCGTGATGGCACTGATCCCGATGGTGGTCTTCTTCCTCGCCGTGCAGCGGCACATCATGTCCGGCCTGCTCAGCGGCGCCGTCAAGGGCTGAACCCGGTTCCGAGGCCCTCCCTCCCCTGATCGGCCGGTGGCCACCGCGCGCTCCCACCTGCCCGGTTTCGCGTGCCGTGACCACCGGTCTGCACCACCTCACACATCCGCTCACGTTCGAAGAGGAACGCAATGCGAAGATGGCGACACCGCCTCCTGGCGGCGGCAGCGAGCGCGGCAGCCGCCGTGGGCCTCGCGATCGTACCCACCACCGAGGCGCACGCGGCGACGACCTGCACCACGTACTACGTCTCCTCGTCCGCAGGCAGCGACAGCAACGACGGATGCAGTTCGAGCACTCCGTGGAAGACCCTGACGAACGTCAACGCCACCACGTTCACGGCAGGCAACCAGATCCTCTTCCAGGCCGGCGGCTCCTGGACCGGCGAACTGGCACCGCAGGGCTCCGGCTCCAGCGGCAGCCAGATCGTCGTCTCCAGCTACGGCACCGGCTCGGCCCCGATCATCGCGGGCGGGGGCGCCTCGGCCGCCGTCTACCTGGACAACCAGCAGTACTGGACGATCCAGAACCTGGAGATCACCAACACCACCACGAGCGCCGCGCTGCGCAGCGGCATCCAGATCCAGAACGACACCAGCGGCATCCTCAACGGGATCCACATCCTCAACAACAACATCCACAACGTGAAGGGCTACTGGTCAAAGAGCGGCCCGCAGCCCAGCACGTCGTCGGGCATCGCCGCGAACCTCAGCGACTCGTACACCACCAACGGCTGGAACGACCTGCTGATCCAGGGCAACACCCTGACCAGTGACGACGCGGGCGGTATCTACATCGGCTCGCTCAACGGCACCGGGCACTCCATCGTCACCACCAACGTAGTCATCCAGAACAACACGATGTCCGACCTCGGCGGCAACGACGTGGTGTGCGTCTACTGCGACTCCCCCGTGGTGCAGAACAACACCACCACCAACAGCGGTTACCGCTACTCGGGCGCGGGCTACTGGATGGCGCTCAACAACGGCGGTGTCTGGCAGAACAACGAGGTCTCCCGTCAGTGGCGTGCCCTGTGGGACGGCGAGGCGTTCGACATCGACCACGACAACAACGGCGTGGTCATCCAGTACAACTACAGCCACGACAACCCGTTCGGGTTCCAGGAGTACTGCTGCTCCAGCACGTTCGGCGCCACGAACTCGGTGGTCCGCTACAACATCAGCCAGAACGACGGCGCGATGGGAGCGGTCCTGCCGACCCTGGAGGGCATCGCCTCCAGCGGCACCACGAAGGTGTACAACAACACCATCTACATGGGACCGGGTGACAACGGCGCCGTCACCAACACCACGGCGGCCGGCAACAACGTCACCTTCTCCAACAACATCATCGACAACCAGGGTTCCGGCGGCAGTTACTCCTCCTCCGGCACCTGGACGCACAACGACTTCTACGGCAGACACGACAGCACCCAGCCGACGGACTCCTCCGCGATCACCACCGACCCGCAGTTCATCGCCCCCGGCGGCGCGGGCACGGGCATCGGCACGGCGGTCGCCTACAAGGTGAAGTCCACCTCACCGGTCATCGGCGCCGGCACCCTGATCGCGAGCAACGGCGGCTCCGACTTCTTCGGCAACACCGTCTCCTCGACCGCCGCGCCCAACATCGGCGCCTACAACGGCAGCGGCGCCTCGACCACGCAGAGCTACGGCGCGGTCTGGCCCTTCGAGGAGGGCACCGGAACGACATCCGCGGACGCCACCAACCACGCCAACACCGCGACCCTGCAAGCCGGGGCGTCGTGGACCACCGGCAAGGTCGGTTCCTACGCGGTCAGTCTGACCGGCGGCAGTACGAGCTACGTCGACGTGCCCACCACGGCGATCGACACCAGCACCAGTTACTCGGTGGCGGCCTGGGTCAAGCTGAACAGCGTCAGCGGCAACCAGACCTTCGCCAGCGTCGACGGCTCCACCATCAGCCCCTTCTACCTCCAACTCACCGGCGGCAAGCTGGCGTTCACGGTCCGCGCCGCCGACTCGACGTCCGCGGCCTACACCCAGGTGCTGGCCACGTCGTCGGCGTCCACCGGCACGTGGTACCACGTGGCCGGGGTGTACGACGCGAGCGCCGGCACGATCAAGCTGTACGTCAACGGCGTTCTCCAGGGCTCCACTTCGTTCTCCTCGGCCTGGAAGGCCACCGGGGACACGGAGATCGGCCGCGGCAAATGGAACGGCGCCAACGTCGACTTCACCAACGGCGCGATCGACGACGTGCGCATGTACTCCAAGGCGATCACGGGCCAGGAGGCCGTCGCCCTGGCGACCGTGCCGACCGCCTACTACGAGCTGGACGAGGGCAGCGGCGCGAGCACCGCCAACTTCATGGGGCTCAACGCCCCCGGCGGTCTCGTCGGCGACTCGGCCTGGACCGGCAGCGGCAAGGTGGGGGGCAACTCGGTGAGCCTGTCCGGCAACACCGCCAGCCAGGTCACCATCCCCGCGACCGTGATCGACACCAGCGCCAGCTACTCGGTGGCGGCCTGGGTCAAGCTGAACAGCGTCAGCGGCAACCAGACCGTCGCGAGCGTCAACGGCTCCACCATCAGCCCCTTCTACCTGCAACTCACCGGCGGCAAGTTCGCGTTCACCGAGCGCGCCAGTGACTCGACGACGGCGGCCTACACCCAGGTGGTCGCCACCTCCTCGGCGTCCACCGGCACGTGGTACCACGTCACCGGCGTGTACGACGCGAGCGCCGGCACCATCAGCCTGTACGTCAACGGCACGCTCCAGTCGAGCACTTCGTTCTCCTCGGCCTGGAAGGCGGTCGGCGCCACGCAGATCGGCAGCGCCTGGTGGAACACCGGTGAGGTGGACTTCACCAACGGCTACATCGACGACGTCCACTTCTACCAGCGAGCCCTGACCACCACCGAGATCTCGGAGCTCGCCGCCGGCTGACGGCTGAGTCACGAGCACCGCGACAGGTGGCGGAGTCCGGCCCGGCCCACACGCCGGGCCGGACTCCGCCGACCGCCCATGGCGACTTGGAGGAGCCGGGCATGAGCACGAAGGTCCGCCAGACACACAGGCCCGCGACCCGCCCGAGGCCGGCGCCGACCCGCCCGGGACGACGGCTGTTGCCGTGGCGGCTGCTCGCCGCCTCCGCACTGGCCCTCGCGGCACTGGTCACCGCCGTCTCCCTGCTGACGGCCGCACGCGACACCCCGAGACCGGCACCGGCTCCCGCGCTCACGGCCACGGTCGCCACGATCGACGGACAGGCCGTCCCCGTAAGGGAGTTGAACCTATACCTCGCCCAGGAGCGGGCGGCCACCTTCAGCCACTTCCAGCAGAAGTACGGCGCCGCCGACGGCCCGGCCTTCTGGACCACCTCCCACAACGGCCAGACCCCCGCCGCCTACCTCAAGAAGCACGCCCTGGCCGACGTCACCGAAGCCACCGTCCGGCTGCGGCTCGCCCAGCGCTACGGCCTGCTCGCCGACTCCTCGTACGCCGCCTTCCTGGCCGGCTGGCGCTCGGAGAACGCCCGCCGGGAGAAGGCGGTCGCCGCCCACCAGGTCATCTACGGACCCGTGCAGTACACCGAGCCGAACTACTTCACGTACATCCTCGGCAACATCGACTTCGACCTCGCCGAGAAGCTGTCCCGGACCGGTGTCATCAAGACCCCGGACAGCGCGCTGCGCGCCTACTACACGGCCCACAAAAGCGAGTTCCAGCTCGGACACCACACGAGCTCCACCACCCGTGGCACCGGCGTCCGGACCCTCACCTTCGCCGAGGCCCGCAAACAGGTCGCGCAGGCCTATGTCAGCGATCAGTACCAGGCCATGCTGGCGGACCTCGTACGGACCGCGAAGGTGAAGGTGGCGGCCTCCGTACTGGCGGCGGTTCCCGTGGACCGAGCCTGAGGACCCGCGGTTCTCCGGTCCCGGAATCCCAGGGCAGTCGCGTCGATCCGAGGGCCGGACGGCCGCGTCGGGAACATCGGGTCCGGTCGGCGCGGTTGTAAACCTGCCACGCTCTGTGGACCGCGACGTACTTCTTTCCCGTTGGAGGACTTCTCATGACCGACCGGCCCTTGACGCTGATGGCGGTGCACGCCCACCCCGACGACGAGGCCACCTCGACCGGAGGAGTCCTCGCGCGCTGTGCGGCGGAAGGCATCCGCACGGTTCTGGTGACCTGTACCGACGGCAGTTGCGGTGACGGACCGGGAGGCGTCAAGCCGGGCGATCCGGGCCACGATCCGGCGGCCGTCGCCCTCATGCGCCGCCAGGAGCTCGAAGCGAGCTGCGAGGTCCTGAAGATCAGCGATCTGGAACTGCTCGACTACGCCGACTCCGGGATGATGGGCTGGCCCGGCAACGACGCCCCCGGAGCCTTCTGGCAGACCCCCGTGCCGGAAGCCGCGGCCCGGCTCGCGGACCTCATGCGGCACTACCGGCCCGATGTGGTCGTCACCTATGACGAGAACGGCTTCTACGGCCATCCCGACCACATCCAGGCCCATCGCGTCACGATGGCGGCCGTGGCGCTGACCGACCTGACGCCGAAGGTGTACTGGACCACGATGCCCCGCTCGATGATGGGCCGGTTCGGTGAGGTCATGCGGGAGTTGCACCCGGACATGCCGGAGCCGGATCCCGCCGAGGCCGCCGAGATGGCCGAGTTGGGGCTCCCCGACGACGAGATCAGCACCTGGGTGGACACCACCGCGTTCAGCGGCCAGAAGTTCGACTCGCTGGCCGCGCACGCCAGTCAGGGCGACAACATCTTCTTCCTCAAGATGGGCAAGGAGCGGTTCGGTGAGCTGATGGGCATCGAGACCTTCGTCCGCGTCCAGGACACGACCGGGGCGCCGGTACCGGAGAACGACCTCTTCGCCGGACTCCGCTGACCCTCCCCTCGGCCCGGCCGGGAGGCGCGCGATGGTCCCGCACGCCTCCCGGCCGGACGAAGACAGCGGTTTCGGCCGACGCTCTTGACCGAGTGCGCGCTTTGTCCGTCGACGGGTCCGCAGGCCACCTGTAGTGTCCGCCGGGCGGCTGCCGCGGGTGGTCGAGAGCGCCGCCGTCCGCCGGTGCGGGTACGGGTCCAGGTTCGGGTTCGGAGGGTGTTGCGTGACCAGAGTTGTCCGGTACCTGTCACTAGTGCTCATCATGGGCGCCTCACTGATGTTCCCCTCCGCGGGAGTGGCCACAGCGGCTGCGACGACCCCCGCCGCGACCACCGCCGGAGGTTCCTGGCAGCCGCCCCTGTCCACGCGCGGGCGCTACATCGTCGACGCGAACGGCGACCGCTTCCGGCTCAAGTCGGCCAACTGGGACGGCGCCCAGGGTTCTTGGACCGGCAGCGGCAGTGAGGACGACAGCGCCAACCACCACGCCGGGCAGAACTCCCACGGCATCCCGCTGGGCCTCGACCGGGTGCCCCTGACCCAACTGATGGCGGACTTCCACGAGTTGGGCATCAACAGCATCCGGCTCCCGTTCTCCAACGCGATGATCCACGACACCGCCGCCGTACCGGACGCCGCCGTGGCGGCCAACCCGCAGTTGCGCGGCCGGACTCCGCTCGAAGTGTTCGACGCCGTGGTCTCCGCGCTGACCTCGGCCGACTTCGCCGTGATCCTGAACAACCACACCAACACCTCCCGTTGGTGCTGCGGGGTCGACGGCAACGAGCGGTGGAACAGCAGCCAGTCGACCCAACAGTGGGCGGACGACTGGGTGTTCATGGCCCGCCGCTACGCCGCCGATCCGCGCGTGGTGGGAGCCGACCTCTACAACGAGGTGCGCCGTGACGTCTGGGACGACCCCAACTGGGGCGGCGGCGACGCCCACGACTGGTACGCCGCGGCCCAACTCGCCGCCGACCGCATCCTCACCGAGGCCGACCCGAACCTGCTCATCGTCATCGAGGGCATCAACTGGACCGGCATCCCCGTCGACGGCTTCGCCCACGGCCGCCCCCTCCTCACCCCCGCCCGCACGCTGTCGCACACCCTGGTGGCCACCCACAAACTCGTCTACTCGGCCCACTTCTACGGCTACACCGGCCCCCACCACAGCGGTGCCACCGGCATCGGCGAGACCAGTGATCCCCGCTACCAGGACCTCAGCCGCGACAACCTGTTCCAGGCGCTGTACGACGAGGCGTTCTTCGTCTCCCAGGACGACGGCAAGCACTACACCGCCCCGGTGTGGATCAGCGAGTTCGGCATCGGAGCGGGCGAGACGGGCACGGCGGCACGCGCCTGGTTCGGCAACATCACCGACTACTTCGCCGACCACGACGCCGACTTCGCGTACTGGCCCCTGGTCGGCTGGCAGGGTCACGACGACTGGGCATTGCTCCGCTACGACACGGACGGCACCCGGCACGGTCTGCTGGACGACACGGACTGGCGCACCGCCGGGTGGCAGCGGCTGATGTCCGCCCCCTCCCTCAGCGGTCCGGTCGCCCCGGTCCCCGCCTGGCAGATGCTCGACACCGACCACGGCGACTACGTCCAGTCGCTCCGGGTGCGCGCCACGGGCGACTGGGACTCGGGAGCCTCCAAGGCGGCCTGCCCGGACGGCCTGCGTCTGATCGGCCTCGGGCACACCTCGGGCCGAGGCCTGTGCACGGACGTCACGGCGGGCGACCTGCGCGCGGCGAACGGCGCCCAGACGGTCGTCACCGACGAGCGCAACGTCCCCTCGGGCGGCGACTGGGCCTCCGGCTACACCAAACTCCAGTGTCCCCAGGGGCAGTTCCTCATCGGCTACAGCCACCGGGGCACGCGGACATCGGCGGCCCTGTGCGCGCCGGCCGGCACCGCCCTGGCGGGCACGGGCCGTACGGTGTGGTTCGACCGCTCCGACAACCGGCCCGCCGGGTCCGACGCCGGTGACTTCGCCGTCGGCGACTACAAGGGCCAGTGCGGGCCCGACGAGTACGCGGCGGGCATCGCGTACACCACTCGCGTCGGCAGTTCGCCGGGGCCCGCGGCCCTGTTGTGCCGCCGCCTCGCGGGCTGAACCGCGTGGTCGGACCGGTCAGACCATGTCGTCCAACGGGCGTAGTTCGTCGGCGTAGGAGACAGAGGTGCGGCGCAGGATCCCGTTGCGGGAGACGGTGTACTGGCCCATGCGCCACAGCGGTGGCGAGTAGGTGTGGATCGACACGCTGCCGGGGTCGCGCCCGGTGAGGCGGTGGATGTGGTCCGGGCCGAAGCAGAAGACCTGCCCGGCCGGTACCTCGGTCGCCAGGCTGGGCACGCCGACGGCCAGGTTGTGTTCGACGAGGGCTCCCTCGGCCACCGCCACCGCGCCGGACGAGACGTCGTGGTCGTGCCAGCCGGTGTCGTTCCGCGGTGTCCAGCAGAGCACCCAGACGTCGACGTGGTCGTCCCGGTACAGCGAGACGTAGTGGCGGTTGTCGTCGTCGTAGGCCACGTGCTCACGCCAGCTGTCGGGGTCCGCGGCGATCGACGAGGCCAGTTCCAGCAGTTCCCGCTTGTCGAGGTCGCGGCCCGGTAGCGCGTCGAGCGTGACGGCCGCCCGCACGCGGTGCCACGGCTCGGCGTCGCGGGCGGCGGCGGTGTCGAGGTCGGGGGACGGCAGCGGCGCGGTCATGGTCGTACTCCTCCGGGCGGGTGGCGTGGACATCCGGACACACTGAAGTGGGCTTCCTGACCTCGGTGTTGGTGAAGGCCGGTCGCGTCGCGGTCGCACGTGGCAGCGTCTGGTTAAGCGGTTCAGTGATGCGTTCCAGTGAAGCGCTTAAGCCGAGCCGGTGTCAATGCGCGGCGGGCCGCTCCGCCGGGGCCGGTGGCAGCGGCTCGTCAGTCCATGGAGTCGTTTCATGGAGTCGTTACACTGACGGGGTGCCAAAACAGCCGCGGCGGATCACCCTGCGCGACATCGCGGAGGAGACCGGGCTCTCCGCCGCCGCGGTGTCGTACGCGCTCCGCGGGCTTCAGGTGCCGCCCGAGACCCAGCGACGCGTGCGCGAGGTGGCCGACCGGCTCGGCTACCAGGCGGATCCGATCGCCCGCGCCCTCGCCTCCGGTCGTACCGGGTATGTCGGGGTGCTGTGTGGGTCGCTCGCCGACGTCTGGCAGCAGGATCTCGCCGCCGCCCTGGGCCGCAGGTTTCTCGGCGTCGGCCGGCACGCCCTGATCGTCGACGCCTCCAACGATCCCGAACTTGAGGCGACGCTGGCCTCCCAACTGGCCGACCAGCGGGTGGACGCGCTGATCGTGCTGCCGGTCGACCCGGCCGCCGCGCACTGGAAGGAGGTCGCCCGACGGACGGTCCTGACGTCCATCGGCGACGGGCTGCCGGGCGCGGCCACGGCGGCGGAGGTCGTCTTCGACAACGAGGCCGGGGTCACCGACGCCTTCCACCGGCTCGTCGACTGCGGTCACCGCCGGATCGCCGTGCTGACTCCGAGCCGGCCCACCACTCCCGACCGCCCCGCCGAGGTGGTCGCCCATCGGGTCGCGCGGAGTCTCGGGCTGGACGTCACGCTCCACCCCTCCCCGCACGACCTGGACGGTGCCACCGCCGTGGCGCGGACCGTCCTGGTCTCGGCGAATCCCCCGACCGCCTTCCTGTGCCTGGCCGACTCGATGGCCTACGGGGTCTACGCCGGGGCCCGTGAGCTGGGACTCGACGTGCCCGACGACGTCTCGGTCATGGGCTTCGACGACCACCCGCTGTCACGGCTGCTGACCCCGCCCCTGTCCAGCTACCGGTGGCCGGCCGATCTGCTGGTGGACCTGGTGGTCAAGCGGACGGTGAAGGCGATCGACGAGAACAGGCTCAGCCGTCGCAAAGTCCTGCCTCCGGCGGCGAAGCCACGCGGGTCGGTGGCGCCGCCGAGGAACGCGCGCGGCAGGTAGGTCAGCGGAGCCGCGAAGGACTCAGGTTCCGGGAGTGCCGACCTCGTCCAGCCCTTCGCCGGTGGCGAGGCGGGCCCGCACGGTGATCCGCGGGTCGCGGGGCGCGGGCACGGCGAGGGTGCGCGACCGCTCGGTGGCCTTGACGTCTCCGCTCACCGTGAGGCTCGTGACGGCGCGGCTGCCGGCGGCCAGCGCGTACCAGTGGCCGTTCGGGGAGCGCCAGCCGCTCGCGGCCACCACGTGCTGGCCGAACCGGCTGCACGCCGCGGTCGCGCGGGCCGAGGTGATCGTCCGGGCCGGTGCGGCGGGCGCGTAGCGGCTGGTGCGGAAGGAGATCGTCACGTCGCCGGGGCCGCGCCAGGTGTCGGCGCGGGCGCAGGTCCACACGGCGTGGCCGCCTCCGTCGGGCAGGTCCTGTTCGGCGAAGTCCCAGTTGTTGACGGCCCGTACGCCGGTGTCGCTCGACGGCCGCAGCGCGCAGGCCTGGTGGGCCCAGGCGAGCAGGGCCTGGGGGCCGGTGGCCTCGCGGGGCTGGCGGGCGGGCGGTGTGCCGTGTCCGGGCAGCGGCGTGTAGGTGAGGTGGACCGGGGACAGGCCGCCGAGCGGGGCGAGCAGGAACGCGTGGTGTTCGGCGATGCGCGGCGAGGAACGCAGTTGGAGGACCGGCCTTTCGGCGCAGCCCGCTGTCGTCGGCACGGTCGGTACCGGGTCGGTGACGCCGTCCTTGGAGACGTGCAGCGGGCGGGCGAGGACGTCGGGGCGCAGCAGGTCGCGGGTCTGTGCCTCGGCGACCCAGGGGGCGAGCAGGTAGCGGGCGGTGCCGTCGCCGGCCGGGGTGAGGGAGACGGCCGCCGCCGTGGTGACGTCGGCGTCGTCGACGCGGGCGAGGCTCAACTCCGCGTCCTGGGCCGCCGATCGGGTCTCGCTGTACCGGGCGAGGCGCTGTCCGTCGTAGAAGAGCACCACCTCGCGGTCGTCGACGTCTCCGGCGTACAGCAGTTGCGGTGCGGTCGTCGGCGGGGTCGCGGTCGTGGCGGGGGCGAGCCGGAGGCGGGTGGTGGCCTGCGGGTGCGTCCACGCGGTGAGCGCGCGGGTCAGGAGGTCCTGGTCGTGGGCGCGGATGCCTCGGGTGGGCCAGGCGGTGAAGTCGACGCGGGAGGTGTTGTCCCACAGCCCGGCGGCCGTGCGCACCAGGTCCGCCGTACGCGGCACGGCGTGCCCGGCCGGTGTCCCGGTCCCGGTGTCCGGTCGGTGTGTGGTGCCGTCGCCGGTCACGGTCAGGGTCACGACGGTGACCAGTCCGATCGCGGCGGCTCCGAGGAGCAGGCGGGTCCGGCGGGCGCGGCGCAGCAGGTCGGTGGGGCCGGCCTGGAGGGCGCAGGCGTCGAACTCCTGGGAGGCGAGCAGCGCGGCGGGGGATCTGCGTGAGGTCTCCTCCAGGAGGTCCGCGGTGCGCAGGGCGGCGTCCGGGTCGGGTGCGTCCGCCGCCGTGAGCAGGTCGTGGACGGCGTCGGTGGGCAGGCCGTGGACGGTCCGCAGGAGGAAGGCGGCGCGGGCCGCGGGCGGGGCCGCGGACAGCCGTCGCGCCAGGGCGAGTTCGTCCGCCCCGCCCGAACGCGGGAACAGCCGCAGCCCGACCACCAGCGGCAGCCGGGGCCACAGCGCCACGGGGTGGGCGAACCGCGCGGGCCACAGGCGCGGGCGCCGCCCGTGTGCCAGGGCGGCGCGCAGCACCTCGGCCAGGAGAAGGCGCTCGACGGAGTCCCCGGCGCGGGACTCGCCGCGCGGCGCGGGGACGGCGGGCGCGGAGCGTGTGGTGCCCGCGCGGCGCAGCGCGCGCTGGACGAGGGCGTGCGCCACGAGTACGCGCCGGTGTCGGCCGAGTGAGTCCGGCAGGACGAGATGCGCCAGACGGACCAGGTCGCCGTACTGCTCGACGAGTACGGACTCGGCCTCCCGAACCCGAGACCTGACACCACCGGCGGAGGGGCGGAGCGAGCGAAGATGCATGGATCGGGCGCTTTCCGGGAGGGGACGCGGCGAGGTGTCGTTGCGTCAAACGAGTGAATCCCGGACAGGTCACCGTTTCCTGCCGCCGAAGTGGACATCCGCGCGCACATTCGCACGGGCGTCCGGACGCCGCTCCACCGGGCGTGCGGAGTGAACCCCGGTGGCGGCGCACCTCTGTGCGCTCTTCGCCCGGGACCTGGCCCGCAGGACGATGGCCGGGCGCCGCCGGCAGGGCGCGCACGACACGAGCGAGGAGCGGACATTGGCTGTGGTGATGTTCATGCGCTGGACGGGTGTGACCCCCGAGCAGTACGACACCGTTCGGGACACCGTGGGCTGGGAGGAGGCGGCCCCCGCGGGCTCGCAGGTGCACGTGGCCTGGTTCGACGACGAGGCACTCAATGTCACCGACGTGTGGGACTCCGAGCAGGCCTTCCAGACCTTCTTCGCCGAACGGCTGGCTCCCGCCGTGGAGAAGGCCGGCATCACCGGTGGGCCGGAGAGTGATTTCCGACCGCTGCATCGGCGCTTCGTCACCCCGGGAGTCGTCGGGGGCGCCTGATCGCGAGACCCGTGGCCGGGCGGGCAGCCGCCGACGAGCAGGCGGGTCAGCGGCCCTTGCGCACCCGGGCCGCCGCGCGGGCTTCGGCCGTCTTGCGGGCCTCGGCGGCCTTGCGGGACTCCTTGGCCGGGCGGCCCGGACGGGTGCCGATGCCGCGGAAGGGGGCGTTGCCGGTGGGCTTCGTGCCCGCCGGCGCGCGCTTGGCCCCGGTGATGGCCGTCAGCTTCTCCTCGCCGGAGCGCACCTGGGTGACGGTCGGCCGGATGCCGGCCTCGGACATCAGGCGGTTCACCTCGCGCCGCTGGCCGGCCGTGACGAGGGTGACCACCTTCCCGGACTCCCCGGCGCGTGCCGTACGACCGCCCCGGTGCAGGTAGTCCTTGGCGTCGGCGGGCGGGTCGACGTTGACGACGAGGTCGAGCGCGTCGATGTGGATGCCGCGAGCGGCGACGTTGGTGGCCACCAGCACGGTGACCTCGCCGTCCTTGAACTGGGCGAGGGTGTGCGTGCGTTGGGGCTGCGACTTCCCGCTGTGCAGGGCCGCCGCCCGTACTCCGGCGGCCCGCAGGTGGCGGGTGAACTGGTCCACCCCGGCCTTGGTGTCCAGGAACATCAGGACCCGGCCGTCCCTGGCGGCGATCTCGGTCGCCGTGGCGTACTTGTCGGCGCCGTGGACGTTCAGCACATGGTGTTCCATCGTCGCGACCGAGCCCGCCGTGTGGTCGACCGAGGCGAGCACGGGGTCGTGCAGGTGGTCCTGGACCAGCCGCTCGACGTCGCGGTCGAGGGTGGCCGAGAACAGCAGCCGCTGCCCGTCGGGGCGGACCTGGTCCAGGATGTCCGACACCTGGGGCAGGAACCCCAGGTCGCACATCTGATCCGCCTCGTCCAGCACCGTGATCCGCACCTGGTCCAGCCGGCAGTCGCGGCGGGACACCAGGTCGGCGAGCCGTCCCGGCGTCGCGACGACCACCTCGGCACCGGTGCGCAGCAGCGCCGACTGCCGGTTGATCGACAGGCCGCCGACCACCGTCGCCAGCCGCACGCCCAAGGTCTCCGCGTACGGTACGAGCGCGTCGTGCACCTGCTGGGCGAGTTCCCGGGTCGGCACCAGGACCAGCGCGAGCGGGCTCTTCGACTCCGCGCGCAGGCCCGCGGTCCGTACGAGGAGCGGCAGTCCGAAGGCCAGGGTCTTGCCGGAACCGGTGCGTGCCCGGCCCAGCACATCGTGGCCGGCGAGCGCGTCGGGCAGTGTCGCCGCCTGGATCGGGAAGGGCTCCGTCACACCGCGTTCCGTGAGCGTCACGACCAGTTCGGGCGGCAGTCCGAGGGTCGCGAAGGATTCGGCCGGCGGCGACGCGTTCATGGGAGCCTTCCTCGGATCGATGCCCGCAACGCGCCGGGGCCCGCACCCCTCGGTACGGGCCCCGGCGATCTCGAAGCGTCCGTCCACTTTATCAGCGGCCGTCCACGGCACCCGCCGCTCCACCGGCCCGCGCGGTACTCGTGGTACACGCCGCCGGTACCGACCGTGAGGAAGTCGGCTCTGCGGGTCTGTGGATAGAGTTCTGTCGTCAGGGCTATCTGAAGTAACGGTCCGGCGTTCGGCACACGGCTGCGCCGGGCAGTGTGCATCACACCGAAAGTGACAGAATTTATTATGAGCAACGTCTACTTCGACATCACCATCGACGGCGCCCCCGCAGGCCGCATCGTCTTCAACCTCTTCGACGAGGTCGTCCCGAAGACCGCCCGGAACTTCCGCGAGCTGGCCACGGGACAGAACGGCTTCGGCTACGCGGGCTCCGGCTTCCACCGCGTCATCCCGCAGTTCATGCTCCAGGGCGGTGACTTCACCAACCACAACGGCACCGGCGGCAAGAGCATCTACGGCGAGAAGTTCGCGGACGAGAACTTCGACCTGAAGCACGACCGCCCGTACCTGCTGTCGATGGCGAACGCCGGCCGCAACACCAACGGCTCGCAGTTCTTCGTCACGACCGTCGTCACCTCGTGGCTCGACGGCAAGCACGTCGTCTTCGGCGAGGCCGTCGAGGGCCAGGAGATCATCGACAAGATCGAGTCCCTGGGCTCGCAGTCGGGCGCCACCAAGGCGAAGATCGAGATCGCCGCGTCGGGCGTCGTCGAGGCCTGAGCCGGACCCGCTGTCCAGGCGACCGGGCCCCGGGGACGATCACTGTCCCCGGGGCCCGGGCTGTTTCCGCGCGTCGCGGGCGGCGTGCGACGTGGACCGCCAGGAACCGCCGGAACTGACCGACCGAACAGTTACCAAGTCCGATCACCTCTGACCGTTTCGCGCGAGAGGGTTTGGCGCCGCGCTCGGGCCGTGCAGGATGGGACCGTGGTAGGCAACCTCCCCGTCGTGACGACCAGCTTCGTCGGCCGCGCAAGCGAACTCGACGCGGTCAGAACGGCGTTGACGCAGCATCGGTCGGTCACCCTCACCGGGGGCGGAGGCGTGGGCAAGAGCCGCCTGGCCCTGCGCGTCGCGGAACAGGTCCGGGACCGGTACGCCGACGGGGCCTGGTGGATCGACCTGTCGAACCTCTACGACGACCGGCTGTTCACCGCCACCGTGTGCGACGCCGTCGATCTCCTGGACCACAATCCGCGCGCTCCCGTCGAGGCGCTGTGCGAGTGGCTGTCCGGCCGGCAGGTGCTGCTCGTCTTCGACTGCTGCGAGCGCGTCCTGCCCGCCTGCCTTCTGCTGATGAGCGAACTCCTCGCCTCCGCACCGGGGTTGACGGTCATGGCGACCAGCAGGCGGCCCGTCGGCGTCCGGGGTGAGCACCTCGTCGAGGTGGCCCCGCTCTCGACCGTCGACGGCGGTGCGAGCGACGCCGTACGTCTGTTCCGCGAGCGCTGTGCCACGGCCGCCCCGGAGGTGTCCCTCGACTCCCCCGGCTCGGCCGAGACCGTCGCCGCCATCTGCCACCGCCTGGAGGGCATCCCGCTCGCCGTCGAACTGGCCTGTGCGCGGCTGCGGGAGAACAGCCTCGGCGAGATCGCCGAGCGCCTCGCCTCACGCCTCGACACGCTCGTCGACGAGACCGTGTGGCCCCGGCGCCACCGGGCCCTGCGTACGGCGATCGGCTGGAGCCACGAACTGTGCTCCCCCTTGGAACGCCTGCTGTGGGCCAGGCTGTCCGTCTTCCGCGGCCCCTTCGACGCGGCGGACGCGCAGTCCGTGTGCGCCGGCGGTCCGCTGGACGCCGACGCCGTCCCCCGGCTCCTGGACCGGCTGGCCGACCAGTCCGTGCTCCAACAGGTGGGCGTCCGCTACCGCATGCTGGACACGCTCTGCGAGTACGGCGCCATGTGGCTCGCCGAACTCGGCGAGCAGCAGACGCAGACCCGGCTGCACGCCGCGCACTTCGCCACCATGCTGGAGGAGGCCGAGGCGGGCTGGCTCAGTGAACAGCAGGTCGCCTGGTACGCGCGGATCTCGGCGACCCACAGCGACGTACGCGCGGCACTCGACCACCTCATCGAGACGGACCCCGAGTCCGCCGTGGAGATGGCCGGCCGCACCGGCCTGTTCTGGCCCTGCTGCGGGCACCTCCACGAATCCCGCGACTACCTCGAACGCGCCCTGGCCCTCGACACGCCGAAGGGCCCCTCCCGCACCCGGGCCCTGTGGGCCCTGGGCATCACCCTCACCCTCCAGGGCGACCACCGCAGCGCCCTGCTCGTCGGCGAGGAGTGCACCGCCGCCGCGCACCAGGACGACGACCCGCAGTCCGAACTCTTCGCCGCCCACACCGTAGGCCTCACCCACCTCATGGCCGGCCGCCCGCAGGACGCCTACGAGGTGTGCGACCACGCCCTGATCACCCACGGCCAGTCGCCGCCCACGGGCGCGCCGCAACTGTGCTGCATGGTGATCCGCACCTTCGCCCACTCCGCGCTGGGCCGACTCTCCGAGGCCTACGAGGCGGCCGTCGCCCTGCGCCGGCTCAGCGTGCGCTACGGCGAGCACTGGGCGCGGTCGTACGCGTTCCACCAGCTGGCCTTCATAGACCTCCTCCAGGGTCGCGCGCACGACGCCGAACTCCATGCCCGGGCGATGCTCACCAGCAAACACAACCTGAACGACAATCTCGGCATCGCCCTCGCCCTCGACCTCCTCACCGGGGCCAACGCGGTACAGGGCAACGGCATCGCGGCAGCGCGCACGTCCGGTACGGGCAACACCTTCTGGCGCATGCTCGGCCACCCGAACCACGGCACCCCCGAACTGTCCGCCGTCCGCGAGGAATGGGAACTCCAGGCCCGCAAGGCGGTCGGCGACGACGCCTACGACAGCGCCTTCCACACCGCCCTCAACGACGACGCCGAACACGGCCTCGCCCTCGTGATGCAGGGACCGCTCGCGTCCTGAGGGCCGAACTCACTGAGGTGTTCCGAACGGCCCCAGGTACTCCCGCACCCGCCCGAGCGGCCAGACCTCGCCGATCTTGTGGGCGATGTCGAAGAGATTCGCCGCGTGGATGTCGGGGTCCCGGTCGCCGACCGCTTCCTCGGCCACGATCGGGACGAATCCGTGCTGCATGGCGTCGAGGGCGGTGGCGCGGACGCAGCCGCTGGTGGAGAGTCCGCCGATGAGGACCGTGTCGACCCGGGCGGCGGTGAGGTGGTCGGCCAGCCCGGTGTCGAAGAAGGCGCTCGGGCGCTGCTTCGTGATGGTCAGTTCGCCGGGTGCCGGTGCCAGGCCTTCGATGAAGTCGCCGTAGGGGCTGTCCTCGGCGAACACGCGCAGGCTCGGCACCTTGCGTAAGAAGATGCCTCCGTCGCTGCCGTCCGCTCTCAGCAGCACCCGGGTCACGACGACCGGGATCCCGGCCCGGCGCGCGTCGGCCAGCAGGGTCCGCATCGCGTCGACCGACGCTTCGACGCCCGCGTACAGCGGACAGTCCGGGTCGACGTAGGCGCGGGCGGGGTCCACCAGGAGCAGTGCCGGGGAGGTGCCGGGGCTGAGCCGCCCGTCGAGGCCGGCGCGCTCGTAGTCCTCCTGCTGGGAACGACGGGGCATGGCGCGTCCTTCCTGTCCGGACGGGCTCCCGGCGGACGGGGAGCGACGCCCGGAGGGGGCGGACGGCGGGTGTCCGGCTCCGGGGGTCGCCTCCGCCCGGAGAGGGATCAGCCGGACTGTGCGCGGGACTTCATCAGGGGCTGGATACGGGTACCGAAGTTCTCCAGGCCTTCGAGGAAGTCGTCGAAGACGAGCATGATGCCCTTGGTTCCCTCGACCTCGGCGACCTCGTCGAGCAGTTTCGCGACGGTCTCGTACGACCCGACCAGTGTGCCCATGTTCAGGTTCACCGCACCCTCGGGCAGCGCGATGGTCCGGGCGGTCGAGGTGCCGTCGGAGGTCGTGTCGGTGGCCGTCTCCCCCGCCATGTACGCCAGCGCCGCGTGGTCGGCGTTGTCGTGGTAGTCCTGCCACTTGGCGCGGGCGGCCTCGTCGGTCTCGTCGGCGATGACCATGAAGAGGGAGAGCGCGCCGACGTCACGGCCGGTCTCCTGGGCCGCGGCCACGAGTGTGGCGGTGGTGCCCGACAGGGCCAGCGGGGTGTTCACACCGCTGCCCAGGATGAAGTTGTACTCGGCGTGCTCGGCGGCGAAGCGGATCCCGGTGTCGCTCTGTCCGGCGGCGACGATGTCGATGTGGCCGTCCGCCGGGCGCGGGGACAGTACGCAGTCGTCCATCTCGTAGAACTCGCCCTTGAAGTTGCTGACGCCCTCGCTCCACAGCTCCTTCATCACGGTGACGTACTCGGCGGCGCGGGCGTAGCGGTTGCCGAAGTGGGCGTCGCCGGGCCACAGGCCCATCTGGGAGTACTCGCCGGGGGCCCAGCCGGTGACGATGTTGATGCCGAAGCGGCCCGGGGCGATCGAGTCGATCGTGGTGGCCATGCGGGCGACGATCGCCGGGGGCAGCACCAGGATGGGGGTGGAGGCGTACAGCTTGATCCGCTCCGTGGCGGCGGCCAGGCCCGCCATCAGGGTGAACGACTCCAGGTTGTGGTCCCAGAACTCCGTCTCGCCGCCGAATCCCTTGAGCTTGATCATCGACAGCGCGAAGTCGAGCCCGTGCTCCTCGGCCTTGCGCACGATGGCCTTGTTCAGCTCGAAGCTCGGCCGGTACTGGGGCGAACTCTTCGATATGAGCCAGCCGTTGTTCCCGATGGGGATGAATATGCCGATGTCCATGCCGCTCCTCGTTGGCGGGTGGGCGGTGAGCCTGACGGGGTGACAACGCGCGGGCATGATCAAGGGTTTCCGCCACGACCACGAAGGTAGCCGTCGGCCGTTACCCCCTCCCACCTCCTCCGTGAACGGCGCGCGCCCGGCCGTCACCCCTGTCCCACAGGGCGCGGCCGTCCCGGATGCCGAGTATTGTCACCCGAGGGAACATCGGCGGAACTTCGATGCAACTCGGCCTGGAATGGTGGCTGTTGAGAGCCGTGCGCGGCAGCTTGCGCCCAAGGGTGGGAGTCCTGCGGAGCCAGTGTCATGTGAGGCGGGAACGGTAAAATTTACGGTATGAACGCACGTCTGGCTCTGCTCGGCACTGTGGACCCCGGCGTCACCGAGAGCGAGGTCTTCCGGCTGGCACTGCAACACGCGGTGGGCGAGCTGGGCGCGCTCGGCGGAGCGATTCATCTGCGTGGCCCGATGTCCGCGCTGCGGCTGGTGTCGTCGACCGGTCTGCCTCCCGCCCTCACCCGCCCGTGGGAGATCATCGACCAGGAGGGCCCGACCGCCCCGGCCCAAGCGGTACGCCAGGGCAGCGGTGTGTGGGTACCGGTGGGGTCGGCGCCGATGAGCCGGTCCGGGGGACAGCGGCTCTCCTGGCCCGGCACCGGCCTGGCCGCCGTACCGGTGTCCGGCGGGGACCGCAGCATCGGCGCGCTCACCGTCCTGACCGGCGAGCGGGGCGAGCCCACACCCGCGCAGTGGGCCTTCCTCCGGGACCTGGCCACCTGGACCGCGGAGCGCATGAGCCAGGCACCGCCGCCCTCCGGCCCCTCCAGGGCGGAGTCGGCCGGGCACCGCGACCGGCTGCGGCAGGCGCTGAAGGAGGTCAGTGTCGGCTCGTGGGACTGGGACATCCGCAGCGGCGAGCTGATCTGGGACGAGGCGGCCCTGGAGCTCTACGGCACCCGTCCCGAGGAGTACACCGCGAGGGTCGAGAACTGGATGGTGTGCGTCCATCCCGACGACCTCGCGCCGACGCTGGACGCGGTGGACCGGGCGATCCGCGAGCACGGCGTGTTCGAGGCCGAGTACCGGGTGCGGCGCCTGGACGGCACCTACGGCTGGACCCAGGCCCGCGCGCGGGCGACCTACGACGAGCACGGCGAGCCCCTGCGGATGATCGGCGTGGGCTGGGAGAGCGACGAGTCCCGGTCCGCCCGGGACTCCCTCAGCCGGGCCCTGCGCCATATGAGCGACGGGTTCCTCGCCGTGGACGACGACTGGCGGATCACCTTCGCGAACCTGGAGGCGGAACGCACGCTGGGCCTGTCCGAGGAGGAGCTGTTCGGGCGCCTGCTGTGGGAGCTGCCGACCGTACGGAACGTGCCCGGTCTGGAGGACCGCTGCCGCAAGGCCGCGGCCGAGGAGACGCCGGTCGGCTTCGACGCCCAGCTGGAGGGCACCGGCCGTCGCCACCACCTGCGGCTGGTCCCGGGGCCGGACGGGGTCACGCTCTATCTCACCGACGTCACCGAGAAGCGGCAGCACGAGGAGGAGCGCAGGGCGTCCGAGCTGGCGGCGACCCGGCGCGCGGCCCGGATCGGGGAACTGACGGCCGCCCTCGCCAAGGCGACGACCTCCCAGGACGTGGTGGCCGCGGTGGCCCGCCGGGTGCTGCCGCCGTTCGCCGCCACCGGACTCCTGGTGCAGGCCATCGAGGGCGACCGGCTGCACATCGTGGGAGCGGACGGCTATCCGGAGGACTTCCTCGGTGTCGTCGACGGCCATACCAGGACCGGCGGCGAGCCGTCGTGGGACGTGATCGCGTCCGGTCTGCCCATGTTCCTCTCCTCGGTCGGCGAGTACGCGGCCCACTACCCCGATCTGGCCGCCCGGCCGGCCAGGGCCCGGAAGGAGGCGTGGGCGTTCCTGCCGCTCACCGCGTCCGGCCACACCTTCGGCGTCTGCGTCGTCGCCTTCGACAGCCCGCGCCGCCTCACCGACGAGGAACGCACCCTCCTCGCCACCATCAGCGCCCTCGTCGCCCAGGCACTGGAACGGGCCCGGCTCTACGACGCCGAGCACGACCGTTCCCGCGAGCTCCAGCGCAGTCTGCTCCCCCGGGCGCTGCCCGATCTGCCGGCCTGCACCGCCGCCGCCCGCTACCTCCCGGCGGGGCAGGGCATGGACGTGGGCGGCGACTGGTACGACATCATCCCGCTCTCGGGCGGCCAGGTGGCCCTGGTGGTCGGCGATGTGATGGGCCACGGTCTGCCGGAGGCGGCGACGATGGGCCGGCTGCGCACCGCGCTGCACACCCTCGCCGACCTGGAGCTGCCGCCCGACGAGATCATGAGCCACTTGAACGACCTCGTGGCCGGGATGGGCGAGGAGTCGTACGTGACCTGTCTGTACGCGCTCTACGACTCGACGACCCAGATCTGTTCCATCGCCGGGGCAGGTCATCCGCCACCGGCCGTCGTCCACCCGGACGGCACGGTGCACTTCCCTCGACTGTCGGCCGACCCGCCGCTCGGTGCGGCGGAACCGCCGTTCGAGACGGTCGAGTTGAAGGTGCCGGAGGGCAGTCTGCTGGTCCTCTACACCGACGGTCTGGTGGAGTCGTCGAAGCGTGAGATGGACGAGGGCATGGCGGATCTGGCGCGGCTGCTGAGCGCGGCGCACCGGTCCGGCGGGGAGGCCGACCTCGGGCGGGCGGGGCTGGAGCGGCTGTGCGACACCCTCACGGCCGGACTGCTCCCCGAGGAGCAGCCGACGGCCGACGACGCCGCTCTCCTGGTGGCCCGGCTGCACGCGCTGACCCCCGACCGGATCGCCTCCTGGCAGCTGCCCGAGGACCCGCGAGCGGCCGGCCAGGCCCGGCGCCATGTGCGGGAGCAGCTGAGCACCTGGGGTCTGGAAGAGCTGACCCCGACCACGGAACTCCTGGCCAGCGAGCTGGTGGGCAATGTGGTGCGGCACGCCAAGGGCCCGGTCAGTCTGCGTCTGCTGCACGGCGCCGAGCTGATCTGCGAGGTCTTCGACGGCAGTCTGACGATGCCGCGCATCCGGCGCGCCACGGACACGGACGAGGGCGGGCGCGGACTCCAGTTGATCACCGCGCTCACCCAGCGCTGGGGCACGCGGTACACGTCGACGGGCAAGTGCATCTGGACGGAGCAGGCGCTGACCACCTCGGGCACCCGGCAGGAACTGCCGTCCGACGCCTTGGAGTTGATGTTCCCGAGCGTGGAGGACTTCACCGGGGACCTCGACTCGCTGCCCTTCGGGGACGAGGACTGACGCCACCGTCGTAATCCGGCCAGGCTCCCCGCGCTCACAACGTACTCATGGGTAAGGCGAGTTGGAGCTGTTATTTTCCCCTGCAAGATCCCCGGATCTTCCGCAGCTCCCCACCCGCACTCCCCCACCGAGGCCGCCATGCCCAACTCCCCTGCCACCGACGAGGCGAGCAGACGCCACCGCAAGAGCGGAACGGCCGGTCCGATGCTCCGCCGGGCCGCCGTCATCGCGGTGACCGCCCCGGTCGCCGGAACGATCCTGTTCGGCACGTCCGCGTTCGCCGCCGGACAGACCGCCGCCACCCTGGACCCCGCCGAGCAGCAGATCGCGGACAACCTCGACACCCGCGTCCAGGACATCCGGCTGGGCAGCACGCTCAGCGGCGTGGTCATCGACGCCGGGTCGAACAACGTCGTGTGGGGCCATGACGCGACCACCGCGCTGATGCCGGCGTCCAACACCAAGCTCGCCACCTCGACCGCCGCGCTCACGGTCCTCGGCCCCGACCACCGCTTCACCACGAAGGTCGTCTACGAAGCCGGCACCCTCACCCTGGTCGGCGGCGGGGACCGCACCCTGACCTCCGCCGACCTCGACGCGATGGTCACGACCGTCGTCGCGGGCCTGAAGAACGCGGGCCTGACCTCGGTGAAGGTCCAGGTCGACGACAGCCTCTTCCCCGAACCTTCGCTCGCGGTCGGCTGGAACGACGGCTACTACCCCGACTCCATCGCTCCCGTACGGGCGTTGGTCGTCGACGGCCACCATGTCACGGACACGTCCCTGGACGCCGGGCAGACCTTCGCGCGGCTCCTCGCCAAGCAGGGCGTCACCGTCACCGGCACGGTCACGCACGGCCTCGCGGGCAGCGGGGCCGTCCCGGTGGCGGAGCACCGGTCCGCGGCCCTGTCCGCGATCGTGGAGCACATGCTCAAGGTGAGTGACAACGATATCGCCGAGACCCTGCTCCGGATGACCGCGCTCGCCTCCGACCGCCCGGCCACCTTCGAGGACGGCACGGCGGTCGTCCGCCAGGTCCTCACCCAGTACGGCATCTCGCTGGCCGACTTCGAGATCCATGACGGCAGCGGACTGTCCCGCGCCAACCGCATCCCGGCACAGACCATCGCCGACATCCTCGACCTGGCCGACAACCCCACCAATGCCGCGACGCTCAAGTACATCGTGGACGGGCTGCCCGTCGCGGGCGAGGCCGGGTCGACGCTGGGCCCCGAGTGGGGCCGGTTCGACACCGCCGACTCGCAGTGCGCGGTCGGCAAGGTGATGGCCAAGACGGGCACGCTCACCGGGGCCATCGCACTGAGCGGGCTGACGAAGGCCGCGGACGGCGAATGGAAGATCTTCTCCTTCATCGAGAACAACTCCACCGCCGACCCGGCCGCCATCAAGGACGCCCTCGACGGCCTCGCCGCCACCGTCAACGGCTGCTGGGCGTAAGGCAGTTCGACCCTCGGCTACGGCGCCGTGAACAGCCCGGGGAAGCGCGGCCCGAGCCACGGCCTGCGACCCCAGACGATCACCTTGGCGCGGGCCATGGTGGCGGGAGCGCTCCAGCGGCCGAGGGCCAGCAGCACGAACGCGACGGGGTCGATGGCGATCGTGCAGTCGGGCCGCCGGGGCGGCTCGTCGCCGACCGTGGGGACACCGTCGTCGAAGGTGACGGCGAAGCGCTCGCGGCCGGTCCGTATCACGTAGCACGCGTGATGGCCGGCCGCGCCCGCGCTCACCACGCGCGGCATGGCGAGCCGTATGAAGGGCAGCGTGAGCAGCGCGACGTCCCGGCTCACCATGTGCGGGCGGCCCAGCGCGACCGCGATGTCGTAGCCGTGCCCGAGCAGATGCGTGAGCAGGTACGAGGCCAGGGTGGCCAGATCCATCGGTCCCATCGGTGTCAGCACCGGCTCCTGCGGGGAGCGTCCGGCTGCGGCCGTGACGAAGGCACGCGCCTGGTCCGCGATCACCGCGCCGAGGACCACCGGGTCCCGCTCCGGGAAGGCGGCCAGGGACGCCCTGTTGGCCACCGCGAGCCCGCCGGGCGTCCCGTCGCCGTAGGGCCGCACCTTCCCCGCCCCGATGTCCCCCATCAGCTTCCCCGCCAGCGCGAGGTGCGCCGCCGCCTCGCCCACGGTCCACTCGGCGCCCGGCAGCGGTGTACCCGGGTCCGTCCCCGCCGGGAGCAGCGCGGCGATCCGGTCGGCGGTGGCGGTGATGGCGTCCTCGACTGTCATGGACGGGATCGTGTACGGACCCGGCCCCCGTGTCCAGAGAAGCAGCCCGAAAGGCGCCCCCCTTCAAGGAAGAGGGGCGCCGATCCCGCGAGCCGAGCAGGGTGGCGGCTCGGACACGGTGGTCACTCAGACGAAGACGGCACTGATGTCACCGGCGAAGTAACCGCTGCCCGCGTAGGCCCATGAGGTGGCGGGCGCGTTGACGATGTTGCCGCCGATCGTCGTACAGCCGCTCTCCTTGCACGCCGTGCCGACGACGTAGTAGCGGCCGGTGCTACAGCTGACCCCGACGTACTTGCCGTCAGAGGTGCGCGAGGTCGTGCACGAGGCGTTGGCCTGGTCCGACTGGGCGGCGGCCGGGGTCGCCAACCCGATCGCGGCCACGGAGGCGACGGCGCACAGGGTTGCCGCGATGCGTGCCCGAGTCTTCATGATGGATCTGCCTTTCACGAGAAGGGATGTCCGACAGGAGACGGGAGACAGGAAACGGGAGACGGGAGACGGAAGTCGGGACCGCGACCTGTCAGCAGTTCTTTATCCAGTGGACCCAGTACCAGGGAGCGTCCGGGTCCTGTGAGAAGGCACCCGCGTCGTGCCACTTCGAAACTCCGTAGTCGTCCAGGAAATTCGCGACGGTGCCCTTGGACTGGTTATTGATCCAGGAGCCGTTTTCGAGCCACGGAATGCGGTAGTTGTAGCAGGCCCACATGCTGATCTTGTCGCCCGTGTACCAGGTGTTCTTCCATGCGCACATGGTGTAGCCCGGGCAGAGTTCGACCAGCGGTTTCCTCGCCGCGTTCGCACTGGGGCCCGTCTTCCCACCCGGCAGGGCCAGTTCGATCTCGCCCCGGTCACCGAGCAGGATCTTGTTCACGGACACCTGAGTGCCGCCCGTCGTGGCGACATAGGTGTCCGCGCGCGCCTGGAGTTCCCGGGCCTGTGAGGTGGTCAGCCCCAGTTCCCTCGCCTGCGCGGAGAAATCCGCACGGGCGGTCCCGTTCGCGCCGACGGCCACTCCGGTCGCCGACGCGAGCAGGAGAAGTCCTATCGCGAGGACGGTGAACAGACCACGTCCCGCCCCGTTCCGCATGCCCATAAGACAGCTACCCCCATGGTGTCCCGCAGCGGGAACAGCACCCGCTGTCCCGGACATCCTTGGTGAGGAGGCATGACCGTCTCAACGAATTCGACGCTCGTCGAAAGCTGTCGCTTCCGGTCGTCGTATGTGCTGTCGGGGATGGTCGGCGACGGAGGCGCGGTCTCGCCGCACCCCCACCGGAGTCAGCGGCCGAGAGCTTTCAGCAGGTCCCCCAGGCGTTGCACCGGCTCGGTCCCGACCATGCGCAGGACGACGGTGTCCGCCCCGGCCGCTTCCAGCTCGCGAACGCGCTCGGCGGCCTGCTCCGCCGTGCCGGAGACGGTGTACACCTGCTCCACCGGCCGGCCGAGCCAGTCGCCGTGCCCCTCGACGTGAGGCCGCAGTTCCCGCTCCACCTGGTCGGCGCTGTCCCCCACACAGCAGAAGGCGAACACCGTCATGGTGTGGTCCGCGCCGGCACCGCCCTTCTCGACGGAGGCCCGAGCGCCACGCAGATCGGCCGGCCCGTGGCCCTCGGCGATCACCGTGCCGTCCGCGACCCGCCCGGACAGTTCCAGCGACCGGGGCCGCACCACGCCCGCGACCACCGGCGGCGGCTCGCTCGGCGGGTGCACCAACTGGACGCCGGACAACCGCACTTCACGCCCCTCCACGTCGACCCGCTCGCCACGGAGCAGGGCGCGCACGGAGCGGATCGTCTCCTCCAGCAGCGCGAGCGGTGACCGCGCGACCGCGTCGACGTCGGCCATCCACTCGGCCACTCCGTGCCCGATCCCGGCGACGAGCCGGCCGGGGAACACCCGCGCCACGGTCGCGACCTCCATCGCCAGCAGCGCGGGACTCCGCAACGGAGCGGGCATGATCCCGATGCCCACGCGCAGTCCCCGTGTCGCTCCCAGCGCGATGGAGGCGGCGGACACACCGCCGTTCCACCCCAGATCCTCGACCACCCAGAGATCGTCCACGCCCAGGGCCTCGACCTCGCGCGCGAACCCGGGCAACTCCTCCGGAGCCCAGTCACGGTCGTACATCACACCGATCCGAAGCTGGGTCATGAGCTGCTGTGTCATGAGGTGAGGCCTCTTCCCGTCGGCGCTGTCGGTGACGTCCCCCGAGTTTCCCATCCGGAGCCGATCACCGGCACCGGTCACCCAACTGCCGTGATTCCAGAGCCGATACGAGCCCCTCGACCAGGCGGATGGCGGGGCCCGAGTCGCCCCGCTGTCGCGCCGTGGCCCGTACGACGGCCCGGAGCTGGGCGGCGGGGAACGTGTCGTCGTACGCCTCGCACCCGTCGGTCGCGTACGCCCGTGCCAGTGCGGGAGCGAGCGCCCGCGCGTGGGCCTCGGCGCAGGACCGCGCGTTCGCGTCGCTGCTGAGCCGGGCGTACTCGTGCCCGTACGTGTCGGCCTCGGTCGCGGAGAAGCCGTTCGCCAGCGCGTAGTCCCGGGCACCCGTGTGGGCCTCGGCATACGCGCCGGTCCGGTCGTAGGCCGCGTCGTAGAGGTGCAGGAGCAGCGGGGTGAGGGCCGATCTCCAGGTCTCCTGGTCCGCCGTCACGCCGTGCGCCGCCGCACGGTGCAGTTCCGCCACCGCCTCGAACACCGTCTCGTCCACGTCGTGCGCCGCCGCCGCGAGCAGCGGCAGGACCGTCCCGGCCTGCCAGACGTGGACGACGTACAGGCCTCCCTGGTCCGGCAGTTCATCGAGCAGGCCGTGCAGCCGGGCCGCCCAGCCGTCCCGGACGTCGGTCGGCAACCGCTCGTGCAGGCCTACGGCGATCTGCCGCAGCCAGGCCGGGCCCCCGGTGGGCGGGCTGCCGGTGGTGGGCACGGCTCAGCCCCGCAGGGAAGTGCCGTTGACCGCGACGCGACGGCCCTCCCGGGTGTGCGGGAAGTAGTCCCAGACGGCGTGGTGCTGGACGCTGCGGTTGTCCCAGAGGACGAGGGTGCGCTCCTGCCAGCGGACCCGGCAGTGCAGCAGCGGGGTGTTGGCTATGTGCGCGTACAGCAGGCCCAGCAGGGCGTCGCTCTCGGCGCGGGACAGCTGGGTGATGTGGGAGGTGTACGGGGCATTGACGAACAGCAGCTTGCGGCCGGTCTCCGGGTGCCGGACGACGACCGGCTGTTCGGTGCGCGGCACGTCGTACTCGGGCGGCGGGGTCTGTCCCGCGGCGGTCCAGGGCAGGGCTCCGTCGTGGAGCGCGGTGAGGTCGTCCAGGAAGCCGCGCATCGCCGGTGAGAGCAGTTCGTAGGCGAGGTGCATGTTGGCGAAGACGGTGTCCCCGCCGCTGCCGCCCTCGGGGATGGTGGTGATGTGGAGCAGGGAACCGAGGGAGGGTTCGGGGTCGGCGGTGCCGTCCGCGTGCCAGCCGTTGCCCGCCACGGCCCGGGACTCCTTGGTCGCCTTGATGTCCAGGATGTACGGGTCGGATCCCTCGGGGGCGAGGGCCACGGGGTGCAGTTCGCCGAAGACGCCCGCGAACCGCTTGTGTTCCTCGGGGGTGATGTCCTGTTCGCGGAAGACCAGGACATGGTGGGTGTGGAACGCGTGCTTGAGCTCCTTCTCCTGCTGGGGTGTCAACTCCCGTGACAGGTCGAGGCCGTTGACCTCCGCGCCGAGCAGTGGGGTGATCGGATCGACGGACAGGGTGTCGTAGGGCTCGGCGGGGCGGGTGGTGAGCCGTTCGACGGCCTTGAGCGCGTAGTCCTCCATGGGGGACCTCCTTGGTGTCGGCGGTGCGGGCGGTTGAGCAGTTCCTATGGGGCGGGTGGCGGCTCACAGGCCCCGGTCGAGAAGTTCGGACAGGACGAGCCGGCCGAAGGCGAGGTTGCCGTGGATCGTGTCGTCCGGCTGACAGAAGGCGGGGCGCTGTAGGCCGGTCCGGTCGGTGACGCGGGTCCGCAGATCGACCAACTCGACGCCCCTTGAGGTGAGTTCGTCCACGACGATCCGCTGCGCGGCGAAGAAGACGTCCGGGTCGGACATGCCGGGGACGCGCTGGGGCGGCAGGAGCGCCAGCACGCGCACTCCCAGGCCGATGGCGTGGTCGTAGAAGGAGAGTGCGCCCCGGACGGTCGCGCGGACCAGGTCGGCGAAGAGGCCGCTGCGCAGGAAGTCGGCCGGGACGGTGCCGTGGCGGTCGCGGTAGAGGTCCCAGTTCTGCCGGGTGGCCACGGTGTGGACGCTCAGGCCGAGGGCGGACACCAGCGGTATCCGCAGCCCGGCGAGCCCGGTCGCGTCGAGGGTGTCGAGGAACTCGCGGTACAGCCGTTGCGCCTCGGTCTGCCGGAAGGTGACGTCGTCGCCGTCCGTGTCGAAGAAGGGGCCCAGGAAGTCGCGCCCCGAGCCGATCGGGCCGCCAGAGAAGGGCAGTTCGGCCGCCTGGGCGGCGCGACCGACACACGCGGCGTGCGAGTCACCCAGCAGAAGGAAGCGGGCGGGGGTTGTAGTAGTCGAGCACCGCGTCGTCACACCGGTCGTCCTCTCCGCCGTCGACGGCAGTGGTGGGGGTGGTGGAAGGAGTGGGGGTGATGGCCGTGGGGGTGGCGGGCGTGGAGGGCCAGCCCTGGACGGCCTCGAAGAAGTGCCGCATCACGAAAGCCACTCCCTCGGGGCTCACCGTGCGGAGGTTGGGCTCGTAGAAGGCCGCGCGGTAGGGGTGGCCGGTGACGATCTCGTACGACGGGAAGTAGTCGATGTCGGCGCTCTCGTCGGCGAGTTGACCGGCCGCCGCGCGCAGCACGGACTTCGAGTGGGTGGTGGCGACGAGGGCGTGGCGGCCGGTCGCGGTGGCCGTCAGCGGCACCGGGGAGACCGTGAGGACCATGCGCAGGCGGGAGTTGACGGTACGGGCCAGGGCGAGCAGGGACGTCAGATCGTCGTGGACCTGGGCCACCGTGTGGTTGCGCAGGACGTGCCGGGCGGGGTCGAAGACGCCGC
This sequence comes from Streptomyces sp. NPDC091280, assembly GCF_044768565.1. NCBI lineage: Bacteria > Bacillati > Actinomycetota > Actinomycetes > Kitasatosporales > Streptomycetaceae > Streptomyces > Streptomyces sp. NPDC091280. The sequence continues at coordinate 396,547 of NZ_JBIVUZ010000008.1, read as the reverse complement.
GTACGGTGCCGGGACACATCGGCAGCACGGTGCCGGTGCGGCTGTCGTGCCAGGCCTCGGTGAGTCCGAGGGTGAAGACGAGGACGTCGGCCTTGGTGAGGGCGGTGCGGACGGCGGCGAGGGTGGTGTCGCGGGAGCGCGCCAGTTCGTCGGGCGAGGCGAAGCCGTCCGGTTCGACGCTCGGCCGGTACGGGTCGTGGAAGGCGCCGTCCTCCGCCCAGACCTCCTCGGGCGGTTTCTCCTCTTCGAGCGCCCAGGCGATCCACTGGCGCAGGGCGGCGGCGGTGTAGATGTTGCCGGTCCGGAAGGAGAAACGGCGGTAGCCGCGTGCCGACCGCTCGGCGCGGGTGAGGCCCGGTGGTGGCAGTTCGGCGTCGTACCAGTGCATGCCCTCCTCCAGGAGGGCCCGTCCGATGTGGGCGGCGAAGCAGGACCCGGCGGTGACGACGGGATCGTCCTGGCCGATGGCGAACTTCGGCGTCCACAGATCGGTGATGTCGAGCGCGTCGGGTTCGGCGACCGCCGTGCGCCAGAAGGACCGTTCGGGCAGCCGGGTGTAGGGGTGGTGCACGGTGGCCTCCTCAGGACCGTCCGGCGGAGCGGGGCAGGGCGTGCGCAGCGGTCGCGAGTGCGGCGGCGACGGCCTGGACATGGGGTTCCGCGACGAGTTCGTAGTGGGTGGCGTCGATGTGGTGCAGGCGGTGGGAGCGGGGCAGATGGGCGTTCCACGCACCGGGCGTGGTCGCCTCCGGCACCAACAGGCTTTCCTCTACGGGGCGTTCGGCGAGCCACACCTCGGCGTGCGTCCGGCGCAGTCGCGGCAACCGGTGATCGGCCATGGCCGCGAGATTGGTACGGCAGCAGTCCGCGAGGCGTTCGGCGTAGGCACGGCCGGACTCCGGCAACGGCCCGCCGCTGTTGTCCCTGTTGCCGCTGAGTTCACGGGCGAACACGGCGTCCACCTGTTGTTCGTCGTAGGCGGCGAGGCGCCGGCCCGCGTCCGGTGGCGGTGGGTCGAGGAGGTGGACGGCGTCGACGGGTAGGCCCTCGGCCTCGGCGAGTGCCGCCATGGAGAGGGCGGTCCAGGCGCCGAACGACCAACCCGCCAGGCTCAGCCGGTAGTTGTCGTCCGGGAAGGCGGTCCGTACGGCCTCCAGGTAGTGCGCGGCGCGGTCGGCGATCGACCGGGCGGGCAGTCCCGGGTCGCGCAGTCTCGGGTCGGCGATCAGGCAGACGGTCGGCTCACCGGGGAGCGCCGCCACCAGCGGGCGGTAGGCCTGGATGTCGCCACCGATCGGATGGACCAGGCACAACACGTCCTGGCCCGGCCCCCGTTGCCACACCTCGACGGTGACCGCGGCGGACGCGCGACTGCCGGTGTCGAGATGACCGAGGATCTCGTCGAGGCTCACCCGGTGACTGAGCCGGGACAGGTCGATGTCGGTGCCGAAGCGGCGTTTCACCTCGTCGAGGAGTTCGAGGAGGGTGAGCGAGTCGGCGCCCATGTCGTACAGCGCCGCCTGGGGGTCGACGGTGTCCACGCCGAGGAGGTCGCGCAGGATCTCTGCGAGGTCGGCGGCGGGATCGGCGGGATCGGCGGTGGGGTCGCCGGGGGCGGGTCGCGTGGAAAACGCCGACCGGGACTCGGCGTTGGACTCGTCCGCGATCTCGTGCTCGCGCTTGTGCTCGGTCCCGCGCTCGCTCTCGCGCTCGTGCTCGCTCTCGTAGAAGTGGTAAGTCTTGGTCAGGGACGTGGTGTTGACCATCAGGTGCGGCAACTGAAGGTGCAGCGCCCGCTCGAAGACGGCCGCGCCGTCCTCGGGGGTGAGCGCCACCTTCAGGTGTTCCTGGTGACGGGCGTCGGCGGTCAGGGCGTGCTGCGCCATGCCTACGTCCCGCCACGCGTCCCAGCCGATGCTGATCCGGACGGTGGCGTCGTCGGCGCCGGGCGGCGTGTGGTGGGCGCAGGCGTCGAGACAGGCGTTGGCCGCCGCGTAGTCGAACTGCCCGACTCCCCCGAACCGTACGGCCATTGACGAGCAGTAGGCCGCGTAGTCGGGGTCGTGCTCGGCGATGAGCCGCTCGACGAGCAGCGCGCCGCGCAGTTTGGCGGCCGTGGCACGGCGGGCGGCGGCGGGGTCGCGGCGGACGAGGAGCCCGCCGGCGGCGGTGCCCACGGCGTGGACGACACCGGCGAGTCCGTCGAGGTGCGGGGCCAGCCGGTCCATGATCGTGTCCAAGTCGTCGGCCGCCAGGTCGGCTTGGACCAGCGTGACGCGGTCCTGATGCGTCCGTAGCGCGGGCGGTGTGTCGCTCCCCCGGGCGACCAGGACCACTCGGTTGCCGGGGTGTTCGAGGAGGCGGGCGGCCAGGGTGCTGCCGATGCCTCCGGTGCCCCCGAGCACCAGATGGGTACCGGGAGCCGCCGTACGGACAGCGGCGGTCGGGGACTTGGGGACGCGTACCGGCTGAAGCGTGCGCTGCCACCAGAAGCCGTCGCGCAGGGCTGTGGCCTGTTCGGTGATCGTGTCGTCCAGCAGCAGGTCCGGCAGTCGGGCCGCCCAGTCGGCCGGGCGGGGTCCGGGCAGATCGGTCCAGCGCAGGGCGACGCCCAGTTCCTGCCTGGGCACTTCGAGAGCGGCGGCGAGCAGACCCGCCTCGGGGGTACGGACGAGCCCGGTGACCGGTTGCGCCCCGTGGGACAGCAGCCAGGCGCGCGGCCGTTCGGCGTCCGGGAGGTGGGCGAGGGCGCGGGCGAGCGCCGCGACGGTGTCGAGGCAGGCCCACTGGGCCGCCTCCAGCGCGCGGTCGTCGAGACTGCCGTCGAGGGTCAGGGGCAGGGTGTGCAGCCAGTCGACGCCGGGGCCGGGGTGCCGGGTGATCTCCCGCAGTACGGCGGCGAGTTGTTCCGAGTCGGCGGGATCGGCCTCGTAGCGATTCTCGTCGAGCCGGGTGAACCGCTGCCCGGCGCGCACGGTCACCACCCGGGCGTAGTGCCGTTCCAGGAACCGCCACGCGGTGGTGTCCTCATCCGGCCCGGTGACGACGACGGCGGTGCGCAGTGGCTGGTGGGCGCCGGTACGGGCGCGGCGCAGCCGGGTCCACGAGGGCTGATACAGCCACTCGCCGGCGGGCAACCGCTGAGGAGTGGCCGCCCGCACGGGAAAGTCGTACTCCGCTGTGTCGAAGGCGGGCGGCGGGAAGTCCCAGGGGGCGGGCGCCGGGCCTTCGGGCCATACGAGGGTGTGTCCGGACGTCCATGCCCCGGCGAGGTCGTGCGGGTCGCGGTCCGGTGCACCCAACTCGCCCTGGGCGGGCGGCTCGTCGACCTCGGCGAGCGCATCGAGCCACGCGGCGGCGGAGTCGACGTCCGGGCAGACCGCCGCCGCCCGGTGGCGAAGCGCGGGCCGTCCGGCCTGAAGGTGGCGCAGGACCTGCGGGTAACTGTCGGGGTGCGCCCTCAGATAGGCGGCGATACGGCGGCCGTCCGCCCGGACGGCGGACGCCGAGGTGCCGGACAGCACCAGGCAAGGCACCACCGGCTCGGCCGCCACGGGACCCACCACCGCTGCACCAGGGTCCGTCAACTCCGGCTGCTCCAGCAGCAGATGGGCGTTGGTCCCGCCGATGCCGAAGCTGCTGACGGCGGCCACTCGCGGGATTTCGGACGGCCAGGTCTCGGCGGTGACCGGTATCCGGAACGGCCCGTCAGCGATCTCGGGGTTCAGCCGGTCGAAGTCGGCGGTCGGCGGAATGACCCCGTGGTGCACGGCGAGCACGGCCCGCACCAGACCGACGACGCCCGCGGCGGCGCCCAGGTGTCCGATCTGGCTCTTCACGGAGGACAGCGCCACGCGCGCGTCGTCCGCGAGCCCGTACGCCTGCCGCAGCGCGGCCGTCTCCACCGGGTCCCCGAGCCGGGTACCGGTCCCGTGTGCCTCCACATAGCCGAGCTCGGTACCGTTCCGGCCGCTGCGGCGCAGGGCGGTCTGGATCGCGGCGCGCTGCCCGGCCAGGGCGGGGGCGCTGTAACTGAGCTTGTCCGAACCGTCGTTGTTGATTCCGGAGCCGGTGACGACGGCGTAGACGGTGTCGCCGTCCCGGTGTGCGGCGGCGAGGGGCTTGAGGACGACGGCGGCCGTGCCGCTGGCTCCGACCGTGCCGGCCGCGTCCGCGCTGAAGGGCCGGCAGTGGCCGTCCGGCGAGAAGATGTGCTGCGGACGATAGGTGTAGCCGTCGGTCAGATCGGTGTCGACCAGGACCCCGCCGACGAGCATGACGTCCGCGTCGCCCTGCCGGAGCATCCCGGCGGCCACGTGCACGCCGACGAGCGAACTGGAGCACGCGGACTGCACGTTGAAGGCGGGCCCGGTCAGTCCGAGGTGGTAGGCGGCCTTGGTGGCCAGGAAGTCCTTCTCGTGGTGCAGCGCGAGCCGGAAGCTGTCGGGGAGTTGGGCCGGGTCGGCCTCGCGCAGCATGCGCTGGAAGTAGGTGTTCTCGCCGCACGCGGCCAGGAGTCCCACCCGATGGGACGCCGGGTCGGCGATGCCCGCGTGGGCGAGTGCCTCGACGCAGTTCATCAGGAGCTGTCGTTGCTGGGGGTCCATCAGCCGGGCCTCGTGCGGGCTGATGGTGAAGCGGCCCGGGTCGAAGTCGAGCGGCCCGGCGAGCTGGCTGCGGGCGCCGACCCGCCCGTCCGTCGTCGGGAAGTGCTCGATGCCCCGGCGGCCGGAGACGACCAGGTCCCAGAAGGCGGCCAGGTCGGGGGCGCCCGGCAGTCGTACGGCCATGCCGATGACGGCGATCGGCTCCTCGGCGCGCCTCGGTGTAGCGGGAGCGGGCTGGGCGGGGGTGGTGGCCGACGCTGCGCGTCCCTCGATGAGCCGGGCCAGTGCGCGGAGGGTGACGTGTTCGAACAACTCCGGTACACCGAAGGCGAGTTGTTCCTCGCCCGCGCAGCGGAGCTGGAAGCGCATCAGGTCCAGGCTGGTGGCACCCGCGTCGAAGAACCGCTGTTCCACGCCGATCGCCTTGCCGGTCACCGTCTCGAACAGGGCGGCCAGCCGCGCTTCGAGGGGTGACAGGGTCTGGGCGCTCGCGCCGGCCGGGCGCAGTTCGCGGCCCTGGGCGGTGAGTGCGGCCCGGCGGTCCAGTTTGCCGCTCGGGGTGCGCGGCAGTTCCGTCAGCCGACGGAATCGGCTGACGCGCACATAGGTGGGCAGCAGCCGCGACAGATGGTCGGCGAGGTCCTTCGGGTCGGGGTCGCCGCCCCGGCATTGCAGGCAGGCCACCAACAGGCCGTCCGCGACGGCCGCGACCGCGTGGGTGATGCCGGGGTACCGCAGCAGCGCGGCCTCGACCTGGCCCAACTCCAGCCGGTGGCCGCCGAGTTTGACCTGGCTGTCGGCGCGGCCCGCGTAGTGCAGCAGGCCGTCCGGGTCGAAGCGCGCGAGGTCGCCGGTGCGGTAGAGGGTGCCGAGGTCGGGGTCGTCGGTGAAGCGGTCCTGGTGCGGTGTGTCGTCGCCGAGGTAGCAGCGGTGGGCCATGAGGCCGCCAATCAGCAACTCTCCGGTGACACCTGGCGGGACGGGGTGGCCGCTCTCGTCGACCACCCTGAGGACGGCGTTCGCGACCGGCCGTCCGATCGCGGGGCGCAGCGGCCAGGCGCCGGCATCGCCGTCGAGGCACAGTCCGCTGACGACATGGGTCTCGGTGGGGCCGTAGTGGTTGAACAGGCGGGCGTCCGGCAGTCCGGCGAACCAGCCGCGGATCGCGTCCGTGCACACCAACTGCTCGCCTGCGGTGACGACTTCCCGCAGCCTGGACGGGAACCGCCCGGTGCGCACGCCGTGTTCGGCGAGCAGTTGCAGGGCGACGTACGGCAGGAAGATCCGCTCGGCCTTCCCGGTCTCCAACTCGCGAAGCAGGGCCGGGACATCGTGCCGCCAGGCGGGTTCGACCAGGCGCAGCGTCCCGCCGGAGCACAGGGTGGTGAAGATCTCCTGGAACGAGACGTCGAAGGAGAGCATGGAGAACTGCTGGGTGACGGCGGGTCCGCGCAGCCCTCCGTCGGTGCGCTGCCAGGTCAGCAGGTTGCACAGGGTCCGGTCGAAGACCTGGACGCCCTTGGGCGTGCCGGTGGAGCCGGACGTGAACAGGGTGTACAGCGGACGCGCTCCCTGGTGCGCGGGAGTGCCGGAACCGGCGGGCGCGGTGGTGTCCGCGAGGGTCAGGACGTGCCGTGGCAGGGACTCCGGCGCGATCTCGGCGAGGGCGTCCTCGTCCTCCGGCGCCACGAGCACGCACAACGGGTCGGCCCGGTCCAGGACATGGCGCAGCAGGGGCGGCGGATAGGCGGGGTCGAGCGGTACGACGGTGAGGTTGAGGCGGGCCGCTGCCAGGAGGGCGACGATGTGTTCGACGGAGGGCCGCAGATGCAGTGCCACGGCCGCCGGGGCGGCGGGATCGGCGGGGAGTCGGACGGCCAGGTCCGCCGCCAACCGGTGTGCCTGTGCGTCGAGTTCGGCGTAGGTGAGGGACGCCTCGCCGGTCGCGACGGCCGGTGCGTCCGGGGTGCGTGCCGCCTGTCGGGCGAAGCCCTCGGCGACGGTGTCGAAGTCCGGTGCGCGCGTGGGGCCTTGGCCGTGGTCGGGCAGGGTGCGGCGGTAGTCGGCGACCAGTTCGCGCAGGGTGGTGTCGGTGTCGCCGGTCAGGTGGTCGAGGGCCTGGCGGAAGAGGCGGGCGGCGGCCCGGGCGCGTTCGGCGCCGATGTCGTCGCGGTACTCCCACAGGCAGTCGAAGCCGCTCTCGTGCTCCACCACCGAAAGGGTGAGGGCGCATTTGGCGCCCAGCGGCTCGGGCCACAGCGGCCGTACCTCGCAGCCGTCCAGTCGCAGCGCCGAGAAGTCGGTGTTCTCCAGCACGAACAGGTAGTCGAACAAGGGGGTTCGCTCGCCGATGGCGCGGTCCGCGAGGACATCGGCGAGGGCGACCTCCTGATCACGCAGGACGGCACGCACCGCCTCGGCGTGGGACGAGAGCTGGGCGTCCAGTGAACCGTGGGGCTCCATCGGCAGGTCGAGGAGCACGGTGTTGGCGAACATGCCGACCGTGTCCGCGAATTCAGGCCGGGGCCGGTTCGCGACCGGCGTGGCGATCAGCGGGCGGCCCTGCCCGGTGACGCCGTAGACGCTCGCGGCGAACGCGGAGACCAGTAACTGGAAGCGGGTCAGGCCGAGTTGCGCGGCGCGCCGGTCCAGCGCGCCGCGCCGGACGACATCGAGCGTGGTGCGCAGCAGGCGGGCGCGTGTTGTGTCGGGGACCGGCTGCGCGGGTGACGGTTCGCCGTCGCGGGCGTAGTGGGAGCGCAGCCGTGCGCGCCGGTCCGCGTAAGCGGGGCCGGCCTGCCAAGTGCGCTGCCAGGGGGCGTAGTCCAGGGGTGTGTGGGAGGTGTCAGCGGCGGCGCGGGCGTCGGTGAGGTCGCGGAACAGGAGGTTGAGCGACCAGCCGTCGACGGCGACGTGGTGCAGATGCAGCAGGAGCAGTCCGCCGTCGGCCTGTGGCACCCAGGCCGCGCGCAGCATCCGGGCCTCGGTGAGGTCGAAGCGGTGGTCGAAGAACCGGTCCGCGGTGTCCTGCCACTCCTCTCCGGGCCGGGCTTCGAGGCGTTGCCACGGGTCGTAGGGGTCGCCGACCCGCTGGAGCAGCCCGTCCGGGGTGGGGACCAGCCGGGTGCGAAGGGCGACATGCCGTTCCACCAGCGCACGCACGGCGCGGTGCAGGGCCGCCGTGTCGACACTGCCCCGGACCTGGAAGGCCAACGGCACGTCGTAGGACCGGTCTTCGGGCGTCCGCTGGTGCAGGAGCCACAGCCGCTCCTGCTCACCGGTGGCCGGCGCGGTCACTTCGCCGGCCGGGTCGGGGACGGGTGGGTGTTCTCCTACGGTCGTGTCGGCGGCGTCGACCGCGTCCGCGAGGGCGGCGAAGTCGGCCCGCAGGACCAGGTCTTGGGGGAGGTCGACGGCGTAGCGGCCGAGGATCTCGAAGCGGAAGCGCAGCGCCTTCAGCGAGTCGCCGCCACTGGCCGCCCAACGGTCCCCGGGATGCAGGCCGTTGACACCAAGGATGCTCTCAGCGAGGTCCAGCACCCGCCGCTGCCCGGCGCTGACGGGCGGTGCGTCGGCCTCATGGGTGCCGCGCCACGGGTTGCGGGCGTCGCGCAGCAGCGCCTCCCGGTCGACCTTCCCGTTGGCGTTGCGCGGCAGTTCGGCGACCAGGTAGGTGTGGTGGGGGCGCATGTACGACGGCAGGGTCGCGGCGAGGTGGCGGTCGTAGCTCTCGTAGGCGGAGGACGGTTCGTCGCCGAGGCCTTCCTCGCCCAGGACCAGGAAGGCGAGCAGTTCGTTGCGGTCCTCGGGGTCACGGCGGGTGCACACATAGGCATGGCGGACGCCGGGGCAGGACAGGATCTGCCGTTCGACCTCGCCCGGTTCGATACGGAAGCCGCGCACCTTGACCTGGCGGTCGGCCCGGCCGACGTAGGTGACGCGGCCCTCGGTGTCCTGGCGTACGAGGTCGCCGGTGCGGTACCAACGCCCTGGCGCTGAAGCCTCGTCCGGGAGTTGCACGAAGCTGCGGGCGGTCCGTTCGGGGAGGTTGCGGTAGCCGCGTGCCAACGCGGCTCCGGAGAGCAGGAGTTCGGCGACCTCTCCCGGTTCGGCGGTGCGGTCGTCCGCGGTGCGCAGCAGGACGGCGGTGCCGGGGAGCGGGGTGCCGATGGGGATCGTGTCGCCCGCGAAGTCCCGTGGCACGGGGTGGCAGAGGGCGAAGGTCGTCGCCTCGGTCGGCCCGTACGCGTTGTACAGGACGGTCGGGGCCTCGGGGTTGGTCTCGTACCAGCGGCGCACGATACGGGCGTTGAGGTGTTCGCCGCCGACGAGGACCTGTCCGACGGTGGTGAAGGAGTGCGGTACCTGCTCGACGACCGCGTTGAAGAGGGCCGTCGTGATGAACAGCGTGTCGACGCGGCGTTCGTCGAGCGCCCTGGCGAGTCCGGTCGCGCTGTGCGCCTGGCTGTCGTCGAGTACGACACAGACGCCGCCGGTCAGCAGCGGGACCCACACCTCGAAACTGAGCGCGTCGAAGGCGGGGTTGGCCAGCGAGGCGAAGCGGGCGCCGGGGCTCAGGTCGAGATAGCCGGGGCGGGCCAGCCGCAGCACTCCCTCGTCGGTGACCTCCACGCCCTTGGGGTGTCCCGTGGAACCGGAGGTGTAGAAGACGAAGCCCGTTGCGGTGTCGCCGGGTTCGACCGCGGACACGGCGGGCAGGTCGGTGCCGCCCTCGCCGTCCAGGAGCATGTCGACGTCCAACACCGCGCGATGCGCGGGCGGTTGGGGACCGTCCCCGTGGACCACGGCGACGGCGCCCGAGTCGTCGAGGATGTGGCGCTGCCGGTCGGGAGGGCTGAGGCGGTCGAGGGGGACGACGGTGGCTCCGGCGCGGCGGATGCCGAGCATGACGCAGACCAACTGCCAGGAGCGCGGCAGGTGTACGGCGACCGCGTGCCCGGGGCGCACCCCGGCCGCATGCAGTCGCGCCGCCAACAGGCCACTGATGCGGGCGAGTTCCGCGTAGTCGAGGATCCGGTCGCCGTCCTCGACGGCGGGGGCGGCGGGGGTGCGGCGGGCCTGGGCGAGGACGGTCTCGGCGAGCGAGGCGGACCGGGCGGAGGTCGTGCCGGGCGGTGTCGGGGAGGCGGTGCGGGCGGGGCGGAGGTCCATCACGCCTCCCGTGCCGGCCGGGCCGACTGGGCGGCGTGGTGCGCGAGTTCGGCGCCGAGGAGGGTGCCGACCCGGACCGCTCCGGCGCTCTCCAGGATCTCCCAGTGGTCGCACTCCAGCGTCTCCACCCGGAAGGCGCCCTCGGCCCTGCGCCGCCAGAAGGCGCGGACCTCGGCGTGGAAGGGGGTGTCGGTGCCGTCCGGTACGGCCTGGGCGAGGACCAGGCGGGCCGGGGAGGCGGCGGGGAGGTGTTCGCGGGCGGTGAGGCGGTTGTGGTTGTAGAGGTGGAAGTAGCGGTCGACCTGGGCGTCGTCGATGCCGGGGTACATCCCGTTGAACCTCACGAGTTTGTCGCGGAACTCGGTCGCGTCGACGGCGCCGATCTCCGCGCGGGCGGACGCGTCGTCGGTGGCCTGTGTGTCCAGGAGGACGACACTGACCGCGCGGTGTCCGGCGGCGGCCAGCAGGCGCCCCATCTCGTGGGCGACGAGGCCGCCGTAGGACAGCCCGGTCAGGACGAGGGGGTGTTCGCCGGGTGGTTCCAGGAGGCGCAGGTATGCCTCGGCCATGGCCTCCACGGTGGGGAGGCGTTCCTCGCCGGGGTTCACTCCCGGGGACTGGATGCCGTAGAGCCCGACGTCTTCGGGCAGCACGGTGGCCAGGGACAGGTAGCAGAAGGCGGTGCCGCCTGCGGGGTGGACGCAGACCACGCGCGGGCCGGTGCCGGGACGGAACTCGATGAGGCTGCCGGGGTCTTGGGCGGTGCCGTCCTCGCGGAGCAGCACGGCCAGGGCCTCGATCGTGGGGCGGGTCATGACCTCGCCGACGGGGAGTCGGCGGCCGAAGGTCTCGGTGACGGCGTGGGCCATCTTGATGGCGGACAGTGAAGTGCCGCCGATCTCGAAGAAGTTGTCGCTGACGCCGATGTCGGGGTGGAGCAGGATGCGCTGCCAGATCCGGTACAGGCCGTGTTCGACGTGGTCGCGCGGGCTGGCCGTGTTGACCTGGTCGGAGGTCGACTCCTGGGCCTGGCGCAGGAGTTGGGGCCGGTCGAGTTTGCCGCTGCGGTTGAGCGGCAGCGTGTCGAGGTCGAGGAAGACGGCGGGGATCATGTAGTCGGGCAGACGGCGGGCGAGGGCGGTGCGCCAGTCGTGCGCGGTACGGGCCGGTGCCGTGCCGCGGCCGATGCCGGCGATCAGCCGGGGCTGGCCCGTCGCGTCCCGGTCGACGAGGACGGCCGCTTCCCGGACGCCGGGCAGTGCCGTGAGCGCCGCCTCGACCTCGGCGGGCTCGATCCGGAAGCCGCGCAGTTTCACCTGGTCGTCGGCGCGTCCGAGGTAGTGGGCCTGGCCGTCCGGACCCCGGCGGGCGAGGTCTCCGGTGCGGTAGATCCGCTCGCCGGGCACGAACGGGTCGGGCAGGAAGCGTTCCTTGGTGAGGTCGGGGCGGCCCAGGTAGCCGCGCGCCAGCGATGCGCCACCGAGGTAGACCTCGCCCACCACTCCGGGCGGGACGGGTTCCAGGCGGCCGTCGAGCACGTACATGCGGGTGTGCGGCAGCGGACGGCCGATGGGGCACGGTCGCTCCAGCGGGCCGGGGTCGTAGTAGGCGGTGCTGTAGAGGGTGGCCTCGGTGGGGCCGTAGCCGAAGCAGACGCGCAGGCCCGGGAGTTGGCGGGTCATGCGGTGCAGGGCGGCTTCGGTGAGCGACTCGACTCCGGTGAGCAGCTTGCGCAGGGGCAGGTCGCGCAGTCGTACGGCGGGGTCCTCGTCGATCCACTTGACGTAGGCGGGCGGCAGGAACGCCTGGGTGACCGCGTGTTCGCGCATCCACGCCAGCAGGGCTTCGGGGTCGCCGCGCAACTCCTCGGGGACGATGTGGAGTTCGCCGCCGGTGGTCAGGGGCAGCAGCAGTTCGTGGATGGAGGCGTCGAAGCCGATGCCGGACCAGGCGGAACCGGCCTCGCCGGGGGCGGTGCCCATGCGGGCGTGCCAGGTCGCGAACAGGTTGAGGACGCTGCGGTGTTCGACGGCGACGCCCTTGGGGCGTCCCGTGGACCCGGAGGTGAAGATCACGTAGGCCAGCTGGTCGGGGCTGCGGTCGATGCCCGCCGGTGCTCCCCGCCGGGTCGCGCCCTCGGCCTCCACCGCCGCCAGGTCGAGCCATTGCGGGGCGCGTTCGGTGGCGTCGTGGTCGCTCAGTACGAGGGGGCAGGCGGCGTCCTCGGTCATGCGGGCGAGGCGTTCGGCGGGCTGGCCGGGGTCCAGCGGGAGGTAGGCGGCGCCCGCCTTGAGGATGCCGAGGATGCCGACCACCAGGTCCCGGGTGCGTTGCGCGTGCAGGCCCACCACGTCGCTGGGGCGGACCGACCGGGCGACCAGGGCGTGCGCGAGGTGGTCGGAGCGGCGGCCGAGCGCCGCGTAGTCCAGCGAGCCGTCCCGGTCCACGACCGCGGTCTGCGCGGGGCGTTCGCGCACCTGTGTCTCGAAGAGTTCGACGAGTCCGGACGCCGTACGCAGGGCGGTCTCCGACGGGTCGGCGCGGACGGCGTCACCGTCACCGTCGACATCGCCGTCGCCGTCGCCGTCGCCGTCGCCGTCGCCGTCGCCGTCGAGAAGTACCCGTCCGCGCTCCTCCGGTTCCATCAACTCCAGGGCGCGGATGTCCCGTTCGGGGTGGCGGGCCATGTCGGTGAGCAGTCGCCGGAGATGGCCGGACCAGCGGCGGGCGGTGTCGGCGTCGATGAGCGCGGTCGCGTAGTCCAGGTGTCCGGTGATACGGCCGTCCGACTCGGTCGCCGACAGGGCGAGGTCGAACTTGGCCGGAGCGTGGGCGATCGGCAGCGGCTCGGCCTCGACCCCGGGCAGGTGCAGCAGGCCCCGCCGGTCGGGCTGCCAGGCCAGCATCGTCTGGAACAAGGGTGTGCGGGAGGCGCTGCGCGGCGGGTTGACCAGTTCCACGATGCGCTCGAAGGGCAGGTCCTGGTGGGCGAGAGCCGTACGCACGACCGCGCGGGTGCGGGCCAGGGCCTCGGCGGCGGTGAGGGTGCCGGAGAGGTCGACGCGCAGCGGGAGGGAGTTGACGAGGAAGCCGATGAGGCCGGCCGCTCCCGGGCCGCGCCGACCCGCGAAGGGGCTGCCGACAACGATGTCGTCCTGCCCGGAGAGGCGCGAGAGCAGGATCGCCCAGCCGGTCAGGACGGCCACGAAGGGCGTGGCGCCGTGCCGTCTGGCGAGGCCCCGGAGTGCGGCGGTGACCTCGGCGTCGAGGCTGAACTCGGCCCGCCCGCCCTCGTATCGCTGCTCCGGGGGCCGTGGACGGTCGGTGGGGAGTTCCAGGACGGGCGGGGCGTCGTGCAGCGCGCGCCGCCAGTAGTCCTCCTGAGCACCGAGGTCGGCTTCCTGCCGGGCGAGCGCATGGTCCGCGAACTGCACCGCCAGCGGCGGCAGGGGGTTCGGGTCGCCTGCACCCAACGCCGCGTAGACCCGGCCGAGTTCGTCCAGCATGACGTTCATCGAGGCGCCGTCGTAGATGCTGTGATGGAACGTCAGGAGCAGGACGTGGCGTTCGGGTCCCGTGGCGATCAGGCGGCCTCGGCCGAGTGGTCCGGTTTCGAGGTCGAACGGCCTTTGCGCCTCGTCGAGTTGACGGGCCGCGACCCGTGCGTCCCGGTCCTCGACGGTGGTGAGGTCCTCACGGGTCAGCGCGAATCCGCCACCTGGTGGGTCGATGTGCTGCCGTACGTCCCCGTCCGTGGCCACCAGCCGTGTGCGGAGCGTCTCATGACGGTCCGTCAGGAGGTCTAACGCGCGGGCCAGCAGATCGGGGTCGAGCGAGCCGGTCAGGGTGTGGACGACGGTCTCGTTGTACGCGGCGTTCGCGCCCGGCAGTTGGGACAGGAACCACAGTCGGCGCTGGGCGAAGGAGGCGGGCCGGACGCGCGGCGCCCCCTCGGGGCCGTGCGGGGCCGTCTCGGTGGACGCGCGGGGTGCGGGGACGGGGTGGGGGGTGTGGTGCACCGGTGGTACCTGGCCTTCCCATGGGTGTGGGGCTGGGTGACATCGGGGCGCGACCAGCCGGGATCACCGGGCTGCCGACGACCGTGAAGGGGCGCGCTCGCCGTCGAGCGGATGCCGTGGTGGAGGGAGGGGAGGTGTCGGGCGCGGGGCCGGCGGACAGGACGCTCGGGGCGTCACCGTCGCGGAATCCCCACCGGAGGCGATTCGGCAATTCGATGCCTGGAATCGCCGGCCAATTACCTGGTCACATCGCTTTTCCGCATGTTCGGATTTCCTTCCGGGTCTCCGTGATGCAGTCGTAATCATCGATCACCGGCTCAGGGCATGTCAACACTCGATCTTTTTCCAGGCTTCACCGAAGTGTCGCCCCGAAAGGGAATCCCGCGAAAACCCCAAATGGGAAGAAAGTCTGCACACCGTCACACAACTTGCCTGGACACCAGGTCACAGCACTGGGGTAGGCAAAGGGGAACCCCTATTTCTACCGCCGGGCCGGATTAGATGTTTTGCGAGCCGTATCGCTCGGCAGAGATGTCAGAATGGCCGTGCACCGGCCATCACCGGAACCCCCGCAAAGAGAAGTTCCGAAATGCGCGGCCCGTCGCTCCGCCGACGCCGACTTTCCCCTAGTTCACCGGTCGGACGATCCGCTCCTCCGGGACGACCGCGACGCCGAGGATCTCGATCATCGCCTCCGGCTGCCAGAGCGCGGTGGTGCCGATGCCGGCCATCGCCGGGTAGACCGGGCCCGCCAGCTCGCGCCAGACCTTCCCGATCTCCTTGCCGTGCGCCTGGTAGTCGGGGATGTCGGTGAGGTAGATCGTCAGGCTGACCAGGTCCTCGGGGATGCCACCGGCCGCCCGCAGCGTGGTGAGCACGTTGCCGAACGCCTGCCGGAACTGCTCGACGATGCCCCCGGGGACGATCCGCATGTCCGCGTCCAGGGCCGTCTGTCCGCCCAGGTGGAGCGTGTTGCCGCTCAGGGTGCCGTGCGAGTAGCCGCTCGGCGCGGGGAGCGAGGGCGGGTTCACCGGGATCGGAGTCGTCATTGCGGGTTCCTCCTCGGACGGGCCGGACGGGCCGACGCGGGCAGCGTAACCCATCCATTGACTGTTTTCGACGGTCGTGAAAATCTCGCTATAAGGCACCGGTGCGGTTCGGCACCCTGCGCAGCCGCCTCCATCTCCGTCTCCGACTCCGTCTCACCGACTCCAGGAGCAGATCATGGAACCCGATTTCTCCAAGTACGTCCTAGAGGGCGACAACTCCCTGTACGCCGACGAGTCCGGCCTGGTCGTACCGGTCGTGACCCGGGCGGGCCGGGAGGTCGGTGACACCGGCCAGTCCTCGGGCGCCAGCCGGACCTCCGGTGTGTCCGTGCAGCACACGCCGGCCACCAGGCTGTGGTTCGGGAAGGTGCGCAACGAGTCGGGATACCGCTCGGTCCCCCACCACCACGGCGAGGCGGAGACCGGCGGCTACGTGCTGTCGGGCCGGGCCCGGATCTACTTCGGTGAGCGCTTCGAGGACTACCTCGACCTGTCGGAGGGCGACTGGGTCTTCGTCCCGCCGTTCATGCCGCACGTCGAGTGCAATCTCGACCGGAACAACCCGCTGACCTGGATGACGACCCGTACCCCGGAGAACATCGTGGTCAACCTGGAACAGGTGGCGGACGCCGATCTGCGCGACTGGCTGGACCGGCCGTGAGCGACTCCCGAACCGGCGGCGCGGACGTCCGTTCCGTCCCGACCTCGGCGATCCTCACCGCCGCGCTCGCCCTGACCCCCGCCGAGCCCGAGCACTTCGACCTCGCCTTCACCGCGACCACCCAGCCGTGCCCGTGGCCGAAGGCCTACGGCGGCGACATGGTGGCCCAGGCCGCCGCCGCCGCGATGCGCTCGGTCGAGGGCAAGACGCTGCACTCGACGCACTCCTACTTCCTGCGGCCGGTCGACATCGGCGCCGAGGTCCGCTACGAGGTGGAACTGCTGCGCGACGGCCGCGGCTACGCGACCCGGCAGGTCCGCGGCTTCCAGAACGGCAAGCCCGTCTACACCTGCCTCGCCAACTTCGCCGCGGGCGAGCCGGGCGCCACCTTCGCCGCCGAGCCGCCGGTCGGCGTCCCGGACCCCGCCGAACTGCCCGGCTCCGCCGCGTACTTGCGCGACACCACCGCGCCCCGGGGCACGATGACCCCCACCTCCGAGGAGTACTGGAGCGGTGGACGCGGCTTCGACATGCGGCACGTGCCCGGGCCGGTGTACCTCACGGTCGAGGGCGAGCGGGTGCCCCAACAGGCCGTGTGGGTAAGGCCGTTCGACGCGCTGCGCCCGGTCGACGGGCTCACCGGCGAACAGCGCGACCTCGCCGCGCTGGCCTATGTCTGCGACTACACGATCCTCGAACCAGTCCTGCGCGTACTGGACCTGTCCTGGGCGCAGCCGGGAGTCGTCACCGCCAGTCTCGACCACTCGATGTGGTTCCACCGACCGGGACCGATGGACGCATGGCTCCTCTACGCCCAGGAGGCCGTCGCCGCCGACTCCGGTCGCGGTCTCGCCGTCGGCCGGTTCTTCACCGCCTCCGGCACCCATGTGGCCACCGTCGCCCAGGAAGGCCTGATCCGCAGCTCTTGACTCCCGCGCAGCTCCTGATCCCTGCACGGCCCGCCCTCGCCCCGCGGAAAGGAACCTCCCGATGCGACAGCTGGACCAGACGGACCCGATGGACCTCTCGCCCACCGCCTATCCGGACACGTTCGCCCGCGACCATCTCCCGCCGCGCGCCCAGTGGCCGGTACTGGAGTTCACCACCGACGCGCTCCGCTACCCCGAACGTCTTAACGCGGGCGCCGAGTTGATCGACGTGCCCACCGCCGCCTTCGGCCCCGACCGCCCGGCCCTGCGCACACCGGACGGCGAGGTGTGGTCCTACGGCGAACTGCTGCGCCACGCCAACCGGATCGCCCACGTCCTCACCGAGAACCTCGGCCTGGTCCCCGGCAACCGCGTCCTGCTGCGTGCCCCCAACAACCCTTGGATCGTGGCGTGTTGGCTCGGCGCCCTGAAAGCGGGCGGCATCGTCGTCACCACCATGGCGGCCCTGCGGGCCCGTGAACTGACCCCGGTCGTGGAGAAGACCCGCCCGGCCGTGGCGCTGGTCGACCACCGCTTCACGGCGGACGTCGAGGCCGTACGCGACTCCGTCCTGCCGGACCTCAAGATCGTGGCGTACGGAGGCGACGCGGCCGACGACCTCACGCGCCAAGTGGCGTCGAAACCGGCGGAGTTCACGGCCGTCGACACGGCGGCCGACGACGTCGCCCTCTTCGGGCCCACCTCGGGCAGCACCGGCGTACCGAAGATCACCACGCACTTCCACCGGGACCTCCTGTCGATCCACAACACCTTCGGCCGCCACACGCTGCGGCTGCGGCCCGACGACCTCGTGTCGTGCACGGCGCCCCTCGCCTTCACCTTCGGGCTCGGCATCCTGGTCGTCTGCGCGCTGCGGGCCGGGGCGTGCGCGCTGCTGACGGAGGCCGTCGCGCCGGAGCCGCTGGCCGAGCTGGTCGCCGAGGCGGGGGTCACCGTGCTGGCGACCGCGCCGACGGCGTACCGGCGGATCCTCAAGGCGGGGAAGGCGGACCGGCTGCATGGTCTGCGCGGCGCGGTCAGCGCCGGGGAGCACATACCGGAGGAGGTGTGGCGGCAGCTGCACGAGGAGACCGGGATCAAGGTCATCGACGGCATCGGCGCCACCGAGATGATCCACATCTTCATCTCCGCCGCCGGTGACGACATCCGGCCCGGTGCGACCGGCCGGGCGGTGCCCGGCTACCGGGCCACGATCCTCGACCTGGACGGCGAGGAGGTCGGGCCGGGCGTCGAGGGGCGGCTCGCGGTGATCGGCCCGGTCGGCTGCCGCTATCTCGACGACCGGCGCCAGGAGAACTACGTGGTGAGCGGCTGGAACATCACGGGCGACACCTTCGTCCGCGACGCGGACGGCTACTTCTACTACCGCACCCGCACGGACAACATGATCGTCTCCTCCGGCTACAACATCGGCGGTCCCGAGGTCGAGTCCGCGATCAACACCCACCCGGACGTCGTGGAGTCGGCCGTGGTCGCCAAGCCGGATGCCGAACGCGGCTCGGTGGTCTGCGCGTTCGTCGTCCTGGCCGAGGGGATCGTCGGCGACGAGGCCAAGGTGAGGGAGATACAGGACCACGTGAAGGCGCGGCTGGCGCCCTACAAGTACCCGCGTGCGGTGCGCTTCTGCGCCGATCTGCCCCGCAACACCAGCGGAAAGCTCCAGCACTTCCTGCTGCGCCGGATCATCGAGAGGGAGAACCAGGCATGAGGATCGCCATCGTGGGCGGCGGGCCGGGCGGGCTGTACCTGGCCGCGCTGATGAAGCAGCTCGACCCCGGCCACGAGATCACCGTCTGGGAGCGCAACGCGCCCGACGACACCTTCGGTTTCGGCGTGGTCTTCTCCGACGAGACCCTGGGCGGCATCGAGAACGCGGACACCGTCGTCCACGACGCGATGGAGAGCCGGTTCGCGCGCTGGACCGACATCGACATCGAGTTCGACGGGCACCCCTTCACGGTCGGCGGCCAGGGCTTCGCGGCGATGGCCCGCAAGGATCTGCTGCACATCCTCCAGGGTCGGGCCGCCGAACTCGGCGTCACGGTCCACTACCGCGCCCCCGCCCCGGACGTCGACGAACTGCGTCTGTCCCACGACCTCGTGGTCGCGGCGGACGGCATCAACTCGGCGGTGCGCACCAAGTACGCCGACGCCTTCGTCCCCTCCCTCGACCGGCGGACCAACAAGTACATGTGGCTGGGCACCGACCGGGTCTTCGAGGCGTTCCAGTTCCTGGTCAGGCAGACCGAGTTCGGGACCATGCAGATCCACGGCTATCCCTTCTCCGACGCCGGTTCGACGTTCATCGTCGAGATGGCCGAGGACGTGTGGCGCCGGGCGGGCCTCGACTCGACGGAGGGCGTCGAGTTCCCGCCCGGCATCAGCGACGAGGAGTCCGTCGCCCGGATCCGCGAGCTCTTCGCCGCCGAACTCGCCGGCCACGGTCTCCTCACGAACAACTCCCGTTGGCTGAACTTCACGACGGTCCGCAACGAGCGCTGGCACCACCACAACGTGGTCCTGCTCGGCGACGCCGCGCACACCGCGCACTTCTCGATCGGTTCCGGCACCAAGCTGGCCATGGAGGACGCCCTCGCGCTCGCCGCGTGTCTGCACGAACACCCGGGCGTGGACGAGGCGTTGACGGCGTACGAGGCCGAGCGCCGGCCGGTGGTGGAGTCGACGCAGCGCGCCGCGCAGGCCTCCCTCGAATGGTTCGAGAACATCGGCCGCTACGCCGGACAGGATCCCGCGCAGTTCTGCTTCAACCTGCTGACCCGTTCCCGCCGGATCACCTTCGACAACCTCAAGGACCGCGACCCGGGCTTCGCCGACCTGATCGAGCGCGGCTTCGCCGAGGCCCAGGGACGGAGCCCGGCCGGGTCCGCCCCGGCGATGTTCCAGCCGTTCGCGCTCGGCGGCCTGGAACTGAAGAACCGGATCGTGGTCTCGCCGATGGACATGTACTCCGCGGTCGACGGAGTGCCGGACGACTTCCACGTCGTCCACCTCGGCTCCAAGGCGCTCGGCGGCGCGGGCCTGGTGATGACGGAGATGGTGTGCGTCTCCCCCGAGGCCCGTATCACCCCGGGCTGCACGGGCCTGTGGAACGACACCCAGCGCGCGGCGTGGGCGAGGGTCACCGCCTTCGTCCACGAGCGCAGCACGGCGAAGATCGGCCTCCAGCTGGGGCATTCGGGCCGCAAGGGTTCGACCCGCCTGATGTGGGAGGGCATGGACGAGCCCCTGCCCGAGGGCAACTGGGAGGTCGTCGGCCCGTCCGCGCTGCCCTACGGCACGGGCTGCCACCAGCCGCGCCGGATGACCCGGGCCGACATGGACGCCGTGGTCGCCGACTTCGTGTCCGCCGCCCGCCGGGGCGCCGACGCGGGCTTCGACCTGCTGGAGGTGCACGCGGCCCACGGCTACCTGCTGTCCTCCTTCCTCTCCCCCGTCGCCAACCACCGCGCCGACGAGTACGGCGGCGAACTGCCGAACCGGCTGCGCTTCCCGCTGGAGGTCTTCGACGCCGTACGGTCCGCCTTCCCCGCCGACCGCCCGGTGACGGTACGGATCTCGGCCACCGACTGGGTCCCGGACGGGAACACCGAGCACGACGCGGTCGAGATCGCGCGCGCCTTCGTCACACACGGCGCGGCGGCCGTCGACGTGTCGTCCGGCCAGGTCACCAAGGACGAGAAGCCGGCCTACGGACGCTCGTACCAGACCCCGTTCGCCGACCGGATCCGGCACGAGGTGGCCGCTCCGGCGGGCGTGGCCGTGATCGCCGTAGGAGCGATCTCGTCCTACGACGACGTCAACTCGATCCTGCTGGCCGGGCGCGCCGACCTGTGCGCGCTCGGGCGGACGCATCTCTACGACCCACAGTGGACGCTGCATGCCGCCGCCGAGCAGGAGTACCTCGGGCCGGGCGCCGACTGGCCGGCGCAGTTCGCGGCGGGCCGCCGCAGGCCGCCGACCGCCCGGACCGACGCGGTCCGCCCGCGCCTCGCACTGCTGCGCGAGACCGCACGGGACCCCGTGCACCTGCGCTGGACCCCCGGCAGGCCGGCGCGTTGAGCGGGCCCGACGGCAGCCACCACCACGCCGGCGTCGCACCGATCCGTCCGGGCCGGATCCGGCCGCCCTGTGCGCGGCGCTCTAAAATGTTCCGATCATGACGGCAAGCGATCTCGTCGACGACAGCCCTGGCCAGCCCGCGCCTCCGCGATCCCTGATCATGACGGTGTACGGCCTCTACGCGCGCGAGGTCGGCGGCTGGATCAGCGTGAGCACGCTGATCCGGCTCCTCGCCGAACTGGACGTCGACGCGCAGGCGGTCCGTTCCTCGATCTTCCGGCTGAAGCGCCGCGAGATCCTGGTGGCCGAGCGGCGGGAGGGCCGCGCGGGCTACGCGCTCTCGCCGTACGCCCGCTCGGTCCTGGAGACCGGTGACCGCCGTATCTTCGAGCGGCACACCGTCACCGACGACGGCTGGGTCGTCGCCGTGTTCTCGGTACCGGAGAGCGAACGGCAGCACCGCCACCAACTCCGGTCCCGGCTGACCTGGTTGGGCTTCGGCACGGTCTCCTCCGGAGTCTGGATCGCCCCGGCCCACGCCCTCGACGACACCCGCGACCACCTCCTGCGACACGGCCTGGACCAGTACGTCGACCTGTTCCGCGCCGACTACGTGGCCTTCGGCGACCCCGCCGAACAGGTGGGCCGCTGGTGGGACTTGGCGGCACTGCAGAAGCTCTACGACGATTTCGTCGCCGAGTTCACGCCGCTGGCCGGGCGTTGGGCCGCTGCCTCCGGGGACGCGCTGTCGGACCGGGACGCGTTCATCGACTACGTCCATGTCCTGACGGCCTGGCGGCGGCTGCCCTATCTCGACCCGGGGCTGCCCGACACCCTGCTCCCCGCCACCTGGTCCGGCGCGCGGGCCGCGGATCTGTTCGCCGCTCTCCGGAACTCTTTGGCCCGGCCGGCCCACGCGTTCGCCGGCGGTCTGCTGACCGAAGGACCGTGATCGATCGACCGGCCGAACAGGGTTCGAGAAAACGGCACGACCGGTCCGAAAACGCAGCCACCACAGGCCAGTTGGCGGAGTTCCCGCCGCAGATCGGCTGGCCATCGGCCCAACGCCCACTTCAAGGGCGCCGTAGACTATACGAACTGGACGGTATTTTTGGCGAGTTGAACAGCGCGGCTCGCCCGGAACGAAAGGCGCCGGCCCCCATGCCAGGACCCAAACAGGACCGGGCGATCCGTACCCGCCGCACCATCCTGGTCGCCGCGGCCAGCGTGTTCGAGGAGCGCGGCTACCAAGCGGCCACGATCAGCGAGATCCTCACCACCGCCCAGGTCACCAAGGGCGCCCTGTACTTCCACTTCAAGTCGAAGGAGGAACTCGCCGAGGGCGTCCTCGCCGGACGGGACGAATTCGCCGTCCCGGACCGCCCGTGCAAGACACAGGAACTCGTCGACACGGTCATGCTGCACTCGTACCACCTGCAGACCGACCCCATGGTCCGGGCCGCCGCCCGGCTCACGCTCGACCAGCGTGCCGACGGCGTCGACCGGACCGGCCCGTTCCACCACTGGACCGGCGTCACCACCGGCCTGCTCGACAAGGCCCGCGACCAAGGTGAACTCCTGCCCCACGTGAACCCCGTCGAGACGGCCGAGATCCTGGTCGGCAGCTTCGCCGGCGTGCAGGCGATGTCCCAGGCGACCACCGCCTACCAGACCCTCCCCCACTCCGCCTCCGCGCTCCTGCGCCACATCCTCCCCTCCGTGGTGCACTCCTCCGTCCTGACCTCGCTCGATCTCACCCCGCTGCGCGCCCTCACCGTGCACGCCGAGATACAGGCCGCCGCCTCCTGATCCCGCGCGGGCGTCGGCGGCCGGATGCCGGCCGGGGCTCCATGAGGAACATGAGAATGTGTGTGATCCCCGTTCTGCTGGGCAGACGCGGCCGTTATGAGCACCCTGGAACGGAGCACGGCAGCCGAGGCCACCGGACAGCGCCCTGACGCGGGACCGGGCTTCGCGTCCGCGCTGCGCGGCCGGGGGCGGGTGGCGGGGCTGGACGGACTGCGGACGGTCGCCGTCCTCCTGGTGATCGTCTACCACGTGCGGCCGGACCTGGTACCCGGTGGCTCGGTGGGCGTGGACGTGTTCTTCACGATCAGCGGATTCGTCATCACCCGGCTGCTGGTCACCGAGTACGCCCGCGACGGCCGGATCGGACTGTGGTCGTTCTACCGCCGGCGCTGGCAGCGGCTGATGCCCGCCCTGCTGGTGATGTGCGCGGTGACCGCCGTCCTGTCCGTGACGCTCGCGCTGCCGCTGTTCCAGGGGGCGTGGATGGCGGCGGTGCTGGCCGCGGGCTCGGTCGTCAATCTCGTCCGGGCCGGGAACGCCGGAACGTACTCGGACCTCACCGCGCCGCTCAGCCACACCTGGTCCCTGGGCGTGGAGGAGCAGTTCTATCTGGCCTGGCCGCTGCTCCTGCTGGCGCTGCTCCGCCACGCGCGGGCACGGGCGGTGCTGGGCTGGGTCACGGTGCTGTGCGTGCTCCCGGTGCTGTGGCGGACCGTGCTGTGGGACCCCTCGGCGGCACACCGCATCTACAACGGCCCCGACACCCGCGCCGACCAGCTCCTCGTCGGCGCTCTGCTGGCCCTCGTGCTCGCCCGGCTGCGCGCCGACGACCCCCGGCTGGCGCTGCTGCGCCGCTGGGCGGGCCGCCTGTGCCGCCCCGCGCTGGTGCTGTTGGCGCTCATCGCCTGGCAGGTCCCGATCACGGAGGTCAGCGGCTGGAACCCGGTCTGGTACACGGTGGGGTTCCTGGCCGCCGCGCTGCTCACGGCCTGCGTGGTGGCCGCGCTGGACCTGTGCCCCGACTCGGGGCCCGCCCGTCTGCTGTCGCTGTCCGTGCCGGTGTGGATCGGACGCAATCTGAGCTACGGGATGTACCTGTGGCACTACCCCGTGATCCGGCTGCTCCACGACCTCGGAGTGCGCGGCGACGCGTTGCTCCCGGCCGGTCTCGCGGCCACCCTCGGCGCGGCCCTGGCCTCGTACGTCCTCGTCGAACGGCCCCCGCTGCGCCGCCGACGGCCGGTGCCCCGCCCGGTGGTCGGCGCGGCCGGGTAGGGTCGGGCGGTGCCCGAGTTGCAGCGGCTGCGCGCCGATCACGCCCCGGCGGTCCTCGCCTTCGAGCGTGCGAACCGCGCCTACTTCGCCGCCTCCGTCACCGACCGCGGCGACGACTACTTCACGCACTTCGCCGAGCGGTTCCAGGCCCTGATCGCCGAGCAGGAGGCCGGTGTCTGCGCGTTTCACGTGCTGGTCGCCGAGGACGGCTCGGTGCTCGGCAGGTTCAACCTGTTCGACCTCGTCGAGGGCGGCGGCGCCGACCTCGGCTACCGAGTGGCACAGCACGTCGCCGGGCGGGGTCTGGCGACCGCGACCGTCCGGGAACTGTGCCGGCTGGCCGCGGCACGACACGGTCTGCGCACGCTCCGGGCGGCCACCGCGGACACGAACACCGCGTCCCGAAAGGTGCTGGCCAAGTGCGGGTTCGTCCCGGTCGGCCCGGCGCTCCCGGCCGAGATCGGCGGCAGGCGGGGCACCTGGTACGAGCGCGTCCTCACCCCGGCGGACTGAGCAGCGCGGCGGCGGGCAGGGGCCAACGGGTGTGTCCGCGCGGCCCCGTGACCGCGGTCGCGGTCAGCAGCGAGTTCAGCACCGCTTCCTCCACGGCGTCCAGCACCGCGCCGAACAGGACGTCGAGCCCGGCGTCGGGCACCACGGCCGGTCCGGCGGGCGTGCCCAGGGGAAGGGTGCTGAAGGCGAGTCCGTAGTCGCCGCTGCCGTGGCCGTAGCCCGCGCCGACCCTGGCCAGCGCGTAGACGGCGCGGCGGGCGAGCCGGGTGAGCTGGCGGGCGTCCAGGGGCGCGTCGGTCGCGGCCACGACCATGCAGGAGCCGGTCTCCGGACCGGGATCGGACTCCTCGGTGGGCACGCCCACGTCGGCGGGAGTGATCGTACGGCCGCGTACCCGCAGGGTGCCGGCGAAGTTGGCCTGCACCAGCACACCGAGCGTCGTCTCCCGGCCCGCGAGCGGTACGCGTCGTGACGAGGTGCCGATACCGGCCTTGAAGCCGAGCGCGGTCATCCCGGTGCCCGCGCCGACCGAGCCCTCGGCGACCGGTCCGGCGGACGCGGTGTCGAGTGCGGCGCGGACGTGTTCCTCACGGACGGGACGCGAGCGGATGTCGGACAGCAGGCCGTCGTTGCACTCCCCCACCACGGGGTTCACGCTCCGCGCCTCCGCCCCCTCGGGCCGTTCCAGGATCCAGCCGACCAGGGCGTCCGCGACCCGGAACGCGGACAGGGTCGAGGTGAGCAGCACCGGGGTTTCGAGCGCGCCGAGTTCGGCGAGCTGCGTACTGCCGAGGAGCTTGCCGTAGCCGTTGCCCGCGAACACCCCGGCGGGCAACGGGCGGTCCGGCCCCACCCCTTCGGGCACGATCGCGGTGACACCGCTGTGCACGCGCGGCGGGCGGACCAGCGTGGTGTGCCCGACCCGGACGCCGGGCACGTCCGTGATCGCGTTGTGCGTCCCGGTGGGCAACTCGCCGACACCGAGCCCGAGTTCACGGGCCCGGCGGGGCGCGGCGGGCACGGGCGGAGCGGGGCGGAGCGACTCGGGCATGGCCAGACCCTACGGCAGCACCGGTCACGCCGGCGGAAGCAGGCCACCCGCCCCGCGTCGTCGCTGTCAGCCGGCGGCGAGGAGTTCCAGGGTGTCGATCACCCGGTTGGAGAAGCCCCACTCGTTGTCGTACCAGGCGACGACCTTCACATGGCGGCCGTCGACGCGGGTGAGCGCGGAGTCGAAGATGGACGAGGCCGGGTTGCCGGTGATGTCGGAGGAGACGAGCGCGTCCTCGGAGTATTCGAGGACACCCGCGAGGGGTCCCTCGGCCGCGGCGCGGTAGGCCGCGAGCACGTCCTCGCGCGTCACGTCGCGGGACACCGTGGTGTTGAGTTCGACGATCGAGCCCACCGGCACGGGGACGCGGATCGAGTCGCCCGACAGCTTGCCGTCGAGGTTCGGCAGGACATGGCCGATCGCCTTCGCGGCACCGGTCGTGGTCGGCACGATGTTGACCGCGGCGGCACGCGCGCGGCGGGCGTCGCGGTGCGGGCCGTCCTGGAGGTTCTGCTCCTGCGTATAGGCGTGCACCGTGGTCATGAACCCGTGCTCGATACCGGCGAGTTCGTCGAGCACGGCGGCGAGCGGGGCCAGCGCGTTGGTCGTGCAGGAGGCGTTGGAGACGATCGTGTGCGTGGCCGGGTCGTAGGCGTCGTTGTTCACCCCGAACGCGAGCGTCACGTCAGCGCCGTCCGAGGGCGCGCTGACGAGCACCTTGCGCGCGCCCGCGTCGAGGTGGACGCGGGCGGCCTTGGCGGAGGTGAAACGGCCGGTGGACTCAAGAACGAGGTCGACGTCCAGCTCGGCCCAGGGCAGGTCCGCGGGCTCGCGCTCGGCGAGGACCTTGATGCGCCGGCCGTCGACGACAAGGGTGTCCCCGTCCACGGAGACGGGGCGGCCGAGGCGGCCGGACGTCGTGTCGAAGGCGAGCAGCCGGGCGAGGGTGGCGGGCTCCGTGAGGTCGTTGACGGCGACGACTTCGAGGTCGCTGTCGCGTTCGAGCAGGGCGCGCAGCACATTGCGTCCGATGCGGCCGAATCCATTGATGGCGATGCGAGTCATAGGTGAAGTCCCTTCGGTTCCCCACCAGGCTCGCGCGCGGCGACCGTCGGTGACAGTGGCGTGATCGCCACGGTTCAAAAGGATTTCGCCAAGGTGCCCGTGGGGTCTTCGAAGGTTGCTCGCGGGGTCTTCGCCCAAGGCCTTCGCGGGGCCTCGGCTACTCCCCCTGGGCGAAGGTGCGCCGGTATTCGCTCGGTGTGGTGCCCAGGAGGCGGTGGAAGTGCAGCCGGAGGTTCGCGCCGGTGCCGAGGCCGACGTCGGCGGCGATCTGCTCGACGCTGCGCTCGGACCGTTCGAGGAGTTCGCGGGCCATGTCGACTCGGGCGCGCATGACCCACTGCATCGGTGTGTAGCCGGTCTCGTCGACGAACCGCCGGGAGAACGTGCGCGGTGAGACGGCCGCCTGCCGGGCCAGTGTTTCGAGGGTGAGGGGCTCGCCGAGCCGGTGCAGGGCCCACTCGCGGGTGGCGGCGAACCGTTCGCCGAGCGGCTCGGGCACACTGCGCGGCACGTACTGCGCCTGGCCGCCGCTGCGGTAGGGGGCCGCGACCAGGCGCCGGGCCGCGTGGTTGGACGCGGCCACGCCTAGGTCGCCGCGCAGGATGTGCAGGCACAGGTCGATTCCGGAGGCGGCGCCCGCCGAGGTCAGCATGGTGCCCTCGTCGACGAACAGGACGTTCTCGTCCACTTTCACGAGCGGGTACTTGGCCGCGAGCGCCCGCGTGTAGTGCCAGTGGGTCGTCGCGCGCTTGCCGTCGAGCAGCCCGGTGGCGGCGAGCGCGAAGGCACCCGTGGAGATCGCGGCGAGCCGGGCGCCCCGGTCGTGCGCGGTGTTCAGCGCGTCGAGGACGGTCCGTGGCGGGTCCTCGCGGTCGGGGAACCGGTAGCCGGGCACGAAGACGATGTCGGCCCAGGCGAGCGCGTCGAGGCCGTCGGCGACGTGGTACGACAGGCCGTCGCCGCCGGTCACCAGACCGGGGGCCGCGCCGCACAGCCGTACCTCGTAGGGCATGCTCGCCCGTGTCGTGAAGACCTGTGCGGGGATGCCGACGTCGAGCGGTTTGGCGCCTTCGAGGACGAGGACGGCGACACGGCGGAGGCGGGCGGCTGACACGGCACCAGCCTACGCAGCGGTACGCCCGCGCGGTCGCGAGGATCCGGGGCCGACCAGGTCATACCTTCCAGGAGCGCAGCTGGTCGGCGACCGCCGTGACTCCGACGCGGGTGTCGCGGATCTTGCGCACGAGTTCGGAGAGGGCGCCGTAGGGCGGGTCGATGCCCTCGCCGGACTGGCCCATGTACTGGGCGGCGACGAACGCGGCGTACAGGCTGTTGCGGTGCGGCAGCGGTTCCAGGCGCACGATGGTGTGCATGAGCGCGGCGGCCCGCCAAGCGGCGTCCGGGTCGGCGGCGGCGAGGGTCGGCAGCTTGGTCCGGTGCCGGGCCACGGCCGCCACGAGCGCGGAGTAGTCCGAGACCGACATGTCCTCGTCGGAGAGGGCGGCCTCCTGGACGTCGAGCAGCCAGGAGACGTCGATATACAGGTGCATCAGGCGGCTGCGACCCCGCCGCGCTCGGAGGGCGGCACCTCTTCGGGGAAGGCGTCGTCGAACTCGCCGCGCAGTCGCTCCGCCCACGCGGACGCGCCGGCCACGAACCGGCCGCGCTGCATCTCGCGGACGCCGAGGTCGTGCAGGTACTGCTTGAGGCTCTTTCCCTCGGCCGCGGCGGCGGCGCGTACTCCGTCGAGTTCCTCTTCGGTGAAGGACACGTTCAGTGATGGCATGCGTCGATGGTACCTAGTTGGTGCCACGGGTGCGAGGGGCCCGTCCCGGGTGACCCCGGAGCACGGAGCGCGCGCCTAGGCTGCGGGGATGATCTCTCGTGACTATCTCTTCGACATGTTCTCGCTGGACGGCCGGGTGGCGGTGGTGACGGGTGGCAGTTCCGGCATCGGCCGGGCGGTCGCCGGGGCGCTCGCGCGGGCCGGGGCCCAGGTCGTCGTGGTGGCCCGCAAGGCGGCGGAACTGACCGCCACCGTGGACGAGTTGGTGGCCGAGGGCGGCCGGGCCGCGTGGGTGAGCGGTGATCTGGCGTCACGTGACGGGGTGCGTACGGCGGCGGAGGCGGCGGCCGAGGTGTTCGGTGAGCCGGACATTCTCGTGAACAGCGCCGGGATCAACCTCCGGCCGCCGATGGGCGAGTTGGGCGAGGACACCTGGGACACCACGATGGCGGTGAACCTGGAGGCGCCCTATCTGCTGGGCCAGCGCTTCGGTCCCGGCATGGCCGAGCGGGGCTTCGGGCGGATCATCCACATCACCTCCCAGCAGGCGCACCGCGCGTTCGTGCAGAGCGGCGCCTACGGGGTGTCCAAGGGCGCGCTGGAGTCGCTGGCCCGCTCGCAGGCCGAGGCGTGGTCGCCGTACGGCGTCACCTGCAACACGCTCGTGCCGGGGTTCGTGATGACGCCGCTCAACGCGCGTCTGTCGGCGGACCCGGAGAAGGTGGCGGCGCTGGCGGCCCGGACGATGGTCGGGCGCAACGGACTCGCCGAGGACTTCGCGGGCGCCGCGGTGTTCCTGGCGAGCCGCGCCTCGGCCTATGTCACCGGGCAGTCGCTCTTCGTGGACGGCGGGTTCTCCGTTCACTAGCGACGGCTCGTGCGTGAGAACCCTCATCCTCGAAAAGGAAAGGTGCCACGACTCAACCGTGTCGGCGGCCCGACGTAACGTCTCCCCTGAAACACCCCGGTGACGCAGGCAGACCCGGGACCGCATGGGGGCGTATCCCGCGTCGATCCGATGGGGATCCGGTTGGTAGGGAGTGGTATCGGTGCGCTTCGGACTTTCCTTTCTTCCTGACTGCACACCGGAGACGAAATCTCCGCAGGCCTACTTCAGTGACGCGCTGGAGTTGTCGGTCCAGGCCGAGATGGGCGGTCTGGATTCGGTCAAGATGACCGAGCACTATCTGCACAGCTACGGCGGTTACTGCCCGAGCCCGCTGGGATTCCTGTCCGCCGTGGCGGCCCGGACGAAGTCGGTCCGGCTGATCACCGGTTGTGTGCTGCCGGTTTTCCATCACCCCATTCAACTGGCCGCGGAAACCGCTCAGGTGGACGCGATCAGCGGCGGCCGGCTCGACGTGGGATTCGCCCGGGCCTATCTGCCCGACGAGTTCGACGCCCTCGGCCTGGAGATGGACGAGAGCACCGACCGGTTCCGCGAGACCATTCGCGCCGTCCAGCGGATCTGGACCGAGGAGAAGGTCAGCGAGGAGACGCCGTACTTCTCCTACCGTGACGTGACCGGACTGCCGCGGCCCACCCAGCGGCCCCATCCGCCGATGTGGGGAGCCGCGGTACGCACCCCGGAAAGCTTCACCTGGCTGGGCGCGGAAGGGCTGGGGCTGCTGATCACCCCGCTGATCTCGCCGCACGAGTTCCGTGACCACCTGACGCTCTACCGCGACGCGTACCGGGCGGCGCACGCCGACTCCGGTTCGCGGCCCAGGGTCGCGGCCAGTCTGCCGCTCGTCGTCGCGGACACCGACGAACGCGCCGAGGAGATCGCCGAGACCTATCTGCGGCGCTACCTGGACGTGTGGGCGGAGGCGGTGAGCCCGTGGGACAGACGGGAGTCGTCCGCTTATCGCGGCTACTCCGGTTTCGGCTGGATGCTGCGCGGTCTGCGCGCCGCCCAGCTCTACACGGAAGGCGGCGCGATCGTCGGATCGCCCGCCACCGTCATCGAGCGCATCCGCGCCTTCAACGACCATATCGGCGGCGTCGACCAGATCCTCTGGCAGATCGATTTCGGTGCGATGCCGCTCCCCGAGGCTCGGCGGACCTTGCAGCTCTTCTGCGACAAGGTGCTGCCCGAGGTGAAATCGCTGTGACGTGAGCACAGTTGTCACCGCGAATTCACTCGCAGAAAAAATACACACAGGGGAAGGAGGTGCAAGACATGGAGGAATTCGACGAGTTGGTGCTGGACGACAGCGCCTTCGAGCTGGTGGACCTGGGCACGGTGGTGCCCGCCTCGGTGACGGCCGGCTACGGCCTCACGGAGCTGTCCGCTTCCGGTGGTGCGAGCAGCTGTTGCTGCTGCTGCCCGTGCTGCTCCTGCACCTGATCCGGGTGCTGTTCCTTTCGGCACATGTGCTCTAGCCGGTGCGTGTACGTGAAAGGGGACCGGGTGGCTCTCGGTCCTCCCGCTGACCAGTCATCAACGAATTCATGAAGAAGCGGTGGTCATGGAAGTAGATGTCGAACGGGTGCGGCCACGACTGCGCGGGGACGTCTACGTCATGCGCGTCCCGGAAGGCGCGTACATCCGCAGCAACCTCGGCGGTTCGATGCTCAAGGGCGCGTCGACGTACGAGTGGATCCAGCGGATCGCCCCGATGCTCGACGGCACCAGGACCCTCGGCGAACTGTGCGCCGCCGTACCGGAGTCCAGCCGTGCCGCCCTGGCCAAGCTGATCCTGCTGCTGCACGGCAAGGGGTACGTCAAGAACGTGCTGGACGACCGTCCGCACACCCTGACCGCCGACCTGGCCACGGCGTACGCGGCCAACATCGCCTTCATCGAGTACTTCACCGATTCGCCGGAACTGCGCTTCGAGAACTACCGCGACAGCGCCGTCGTCCTGACCGGGTCCGGTCCCCTGCTCCAGGCCCTCGCCAACTCGCAGCTGCGCGCCGGTGTCCGCGTGCCCGTGCTCGTACCGTTCGCCGAGTCGCCGTTCGACCGCGACCGGGTCGCCGAGCACCTGGCCGACGCCCAGCGGCAGGACCCGCACCAGCGCGTCGTCCACCTGGACGGCCAACCCCTCGACCGGCTGGCCGCCGAGGCGGCCATGGTCCTGCACGTCGCCGACCGCCCCATGATCGAACGTGCCCGGCTGCTGTCCCTGGCCGCCGGTGCCGCAGGCGCCGCGTCCGGGCAGGTGGTCGTGGTGGGCGACGAGGCGTGGATCGGCCCGGTGATCGGCGCCGACGGCGACCCCACGGCCTGGGAGTCGGCCTGGCGCCGGCTGTGCGCGCTCGCGCCCGACACGGTGGGCGCGGATCTGCGCGACCATCCGGAGGTCGCGCCGAGCGAGTTCCTGCGCGGCCCCACGGTCGCGCTGGTCGCCAACCACCTGTGCTTCGCCGCGTTCCGGCATCTCACCGGCATCGACGAGGGCACCGACCCCGACCACGTGGTCCGGTTCGACCTGGAGACGCTGGAGACCACGAACCACGCCTTCCTCCCGCACCCGCTCGCGCTGCCCGCCGTACCCGACGACCCGGACCGGCTGTCCGCGCTGGCGGCCTCGGCGCCCGTGGACGACGAGGAGCTGGCCCGCCGCGCGGTGGACTGCGTCGACCCGCGGACCGGTGTGTTCGCCGAGATCACCGAGCGCGACTACGAGCAACTGCCGCTGTTCGTCAGCGAGGTCGTGGTCTCCGACCCGGTCGGTCTGGCCGGCGGTCCCTTCCCGGTGCACGGCTGCGGGGAGAGCGTGGTGGAGTCCCGGCAGCGGGCGGTGCGGCACGCGCTGGAGCGCTACGCGGCCGTCATGGTCGACCACCGCAGGGGCGACCGGCTGCACGGTCTGGACGTGCTGACCGGCGAACCGGTCGCGGTCGACGCGGCGGCGGTCTTCCCCCCGAACACCGGGACGAACGCGGCGACTTCGACGACCGCGACCTCCGGGAGCGACTGGCCGGCGGCCGTGCGCGCCGCCGTGGTCGCGGCGGCCAACGAGGCCGCCGTAGCGGCACTGTCGACCGCGACCGAACCGTTCCGCCGGCTCGACATGGACGACGTCGCGCAGACCGCGCGCGGCGCGCGCTGTCTGAAGCTGCTGGGCATCGTCGAGCAGCCCTTCGAGGTCCACGACCTGTCCGGCCGGGCCGGGCTGCCCACGTTCGCGTTCAGCACCCCGGAGGGCACCGTCGCCTACGTGAGCGACCTGGACGCCGGCCCGGCGCTGGAGCGGGGGTTGGAGCTGGTCCTGCTCGCCTATCAGTCCCGGGCCGCCGGACAGCCCGTCTACGCGCCGCCGCCCGTGCCCGACCTGCCCGCGAACCTGCGCGGAAAGGCCGGGGAGAGCGACGGGGGCGCAACGTCGGTCGCGTCCGTGGGCGTCGAGGAGGTCGTGGCGGCCCTGACGCGCGAGGGCGGTCGCGTGGTGGCCGTACCGCTCGACCACGATCCCGTGCTGGCCCGGACGTGCCCCTTCGTGGTGCGAGCCGTGGTCGTCCATGGCTGACCAGCCGCAGGTGCTGCTCGAACCGGATCGGGTCGTGGTCGGGCCGTGGCCGCCGGGCTGCCCCGAGTGTCTGCGGACGCGCCGCACCGCCGCCGCGTCCGCCGAGCGGATCGCCGAGATGGCCGTCGAGACGCCGGACCGGGAGCTGCCGACCTTCCTGGCGGACACCGTCGCCGCGCTGGCCTCGGCCCGGTCCGAGGAGCGGCGGTACTGGACCGTGGGGACGGCCACGCTCGCGCTGTCCCGGCACGGGTACCTCAACGACCCGCGCTGCCCGCGCTGTTCGGCCCTCCCGGCCGACACCGCGCGGGGCGCGGAGCCGGACCGGCGGACGCGGCCCAAGCTCTCGCCGGCTTCGAGCCGCGTCCGTCCGCTGGACCGGGACGGGCTCGCCACGACCTACGTCGACGCGGAGAGCGGTCTGGTCCCGTCGGTCACCTCCTACACACAGCACTCGTTCCCGTTCACCGAGGCCGTGCTGGCCGTACCGGGCGTCTCCAAGGACGCGGCGGGCTACGGCCGTACCCGGGACTTCGCCTCCGCGTGGTCCATCGCGGTGGCGGAGTCGCTGGAGCGGCTCGCCGCGTACGCGCCCGGCAAGCGGACCGGGGTCAGGGCCGGCTACGCCGAGGTCGCCGAGGCCGCGGTCGATCCCCGCTCGCTCGGCCTGTACCCCGCCGACCGGTACCGGCTCCCGGGCTTCCCGTACCGGGAGTTCACCGAGGACGCGGTGACCGACTGGGTGTGGGGGTACTCGTTCGGCCGCGAGCGTCCGGTCCTGGTGCCGGAGAGCTTCGTCTACTACCGGCTGCACACGGTGTCCGGCGGCGGCCCCGGGTTCGCGTGCGAGATCTCCAGCGGCTGTGCGCTCGGGGGGTGCTACGAGGAGGCGGTGCTGCACGGCGTCCTCGAAGTCGCCGAGCGGGACGCGTTCCTGATGGCCTGGTACGGGCGCACACCCCTGCCCGAGATCGACCCGGCCACCGTCCCCGACCACCGGATACGGCTCGTCGCCGAGCGCGTCGAGCGGCAGGGCTACCGGGTGCGTGTCTTCGACACCACGCTCGACCACGGCATCCCGTCGTTCTGGACGTTCGCCGAGGACGTCACCGGCGGCGGACGGCCCCGGGCCGTGTCGACCGGCGGCAGCGGGCTGGACCCGGCCGAGGCGATCCTCGCCGCGCTGCACGAACTGAGCCAGACCGTGGAGTACGTGGGCGTCCTCGCGCTCGACCCGGGCTGGCGGGAGCGCGCACGGCATCTCGCCGAGCATCCGGACGACGTCGTGTCGATGGCCGACCACCTGCTGTGCGCGGCCGGCCCGGACACCTTCGACCGGTACTCCTTCCTCCTCGACGATCCCGTCCCGCTGGCCTGGGAGCAGGGGCTCGAACGCTGGCGCTGGCCGCGCCACACCGACATCGGCGCGGATCTCGACGAGGCCGTACGGCGATTCGCCGCGGCCGGGATGGACGTCGTGGCCGTCGACACCACCTCCACGGAACAGACAGCGGGAGGCTTCAGATGCGTCAAGGTGATAGCACCGGGCTCGGTGCCGATGACCTTCGGGCACGCGGCCCGGCGGGTGACCGGACTGCCCCGGCTGCCCGAGGTGCGCAATCCGCACCCGCACCCGTTTCCGTGACCGGGCAAAAGGAGGGCGTGGGCCGGGAGTTCTGGCGGGTCAGCCTGGAGGACCTCGCCGTCGCGATGGAGACCCGGCAGTCCGAGTACGGCAACCCGGACGAACCGCTGAAGTTCAAGATCTACCGCGGCCGGCCGCGCCGCCCGCTGACGACCAGGGTGCCCAGGGAGCTGACGAAGGTCACGGCGCTCGACGAACCGGCGCTCTCGACACTGCTGCGCTACGGCTACGGCATCTCCCGGCAGGAGTTCGAGACCAACGGCACCTGGCCCTACCACCGGATGGTCGCCTCCGCGCGCTGTCTGTTCGGCGTCCAGCTGTACGTGTGTTTGGCCGACGGCGTCTACCACTACGACGCCCCGCACCACGCGCTGGTGCTGCTGCGCGAGGGCGATCACCGGCGGCTGCTGACCAGGGCGAGCGGCACCACGGGCGCGGTGCCGGAAGCCGTGCTCGTGCTCTCCGGGCTGTTCGCGAAGACCGCGTACATCTACCGCGACTACACCTACCGGCTGTGCACGCAGGAGGCCGGGCTGCTCGCCGGGAACATCGATCTGGTCGCGGGGGCCATGGGCCTGTGGGCGCATGTGCACCACCAGTTCGTCGACGAGCCGGTGCACAAGCTGTTCGGGCTCGACGCCGACGAGGAACCGGCCCTCGTGGTCCTGCCCCTCCACTTCCCGGGCAACACCCGTGCCGGTATCCGGCGGGCCACCGTCCCGCGCAGCGGCTCGGCGCTCGCCGCGACGATCGACCCGATCGACCCCGAGGTGGTCTCCGGCGGGCTGAAGGTCGCGCAGGCCTGCCCGACGCTGACGGAGGTCAACCGGGCGTCCCTGCGCACCAACACCGCGACCTTCGCGGCGGCCGAACCGGGCGCGCACGGCGACTCCCGCGCACCCGGTGCCGTAGGACTGCCGCTGCCGTCGGCCGATGTGCCGCGGATCGATCTGGCGGAGGTGCTGCGGGCGCGGGACTCCGGGCCCGGGGTGTTCCGGCCGGTCGCCTCGCGGGTGGACGGGGTCGAACTGTGGACGCGGCTGGCCCGGGTGCGCACCGGTGTCACCAGCGACGCGGTGCCGGCCGGCGGGTCGGTCCCGTTGGAGATCTATCTGACCGTCGGTGACCTCTCCGGGATACCGGCGGGCTGCTACCGGCTCGACCAGGACACCCGCGCGCTGCGGCCGGCCGGCCCCGCGGACCCCGGCACCGACGCCATCACGGCGATCGAGCGGGTCACCATTCCCGGGCCGGTCTTCCAGCACATGAACGCGGTGGTCCATCTCGTCGGCGACCGGGACTGGGCGTTCGACACCTTCGGCGACCGCGGCTACCGGGTGATCAGCCAGGAGGCCGGGCTGCTCGCGCACCGCGTGTGCGTCGCGGCGGCGGCCCAGGGCCTGTCGGGCCGGATCGTCAACGCCTACCACGCCGAGGGCGTCCGCGCGGCGCTCGGACTGACCGAACGACGTCACACCCCGGTCTTCCAGATCCTGCTGGCCAGGACGGGACCGGGAGGGCGCGTCATCGTGCCCGTCGAACCCGAGGCGGTGGAGTGATGGACACGCTGTGGGAAGCCGGCCCCGGCGCGCTGGGGTACGTGCCCGGACCGGCCGCCGTGGTGCGGCTCGCGGGCAGTCCGGTCACGGCGCTGGAGGGGCTGCGGTGCGCGCGGAGTTGGCACACCGCCCGGGAGCTGGTGCGGCTGCGCGCCGAGATCGCGGACACGGCCGGCGGCCTGTCGGACCTGCTGCACGCGGCGATCGGCGCCGCGGGCGACGGGGAGCCCAAGGCCCGGCTGGTCGCGGTGCGCCGGGCCGTGCACCGCGGTCGCCGCGTCGACCCCGCCCGGCTGGCCGACGTACCGGACGAGGTGCTCGGTCCGCTGCGGGAGTGGACGGCGCGGGTCGCCGAACGCGACCGGCTGCTCGCGGACCTGCCGGGGCAGCTGGAGCGGGACTGGGCCGCGAGCTACGACGCGCTGCGGGACGCGGCCCGGGTGCCCGCGTTCCAGCTGGGCCTGGTGCACGCCAACCCGGACATGTTCCTGACCCTGCGCAAGTGGTTCGACACCGGGCGCGCGCCGCAGCGGCAGAGCGTGCTGCGGCTGGCGCAGTACCTGGCCCGCTCGGCGGCGAAGACGAGCCCGTACTCGACGTTCACCAGCAGCGGTCTGGCCGCTTGGGGCCGGGCGGACGACCTCGTCGAGTGGTCCGGGCGGCCGGGCGAGGGACGGCTCGTCGCGGCCACCGCGACCGAGATCAGCGTCGGATCGCTGCACCGGATCGCGCGCGCCCTGTGCGAGCGCCCGGAGTTCGTGGGCGGCTGCCGGGTCCGGATCAACCCGAGCGCCACGGCCGTCGACGGCGCGCTGGTGTTCCTGGGCCGGCGTCCGGCCGAGTACGTGCACACCCTCGCGCTCACCCCGACCCTGCGCCGGGTGATGGAACTGACCACGGGCGAGAGCACGTTGGACGATCTGCTCGGCGCGCTGCGGGCCCTGGCCGGGGAGGGGCGCCAGGCCGACGTGTTCGTGGGCAGGCTGGTGGCGCTGGGACTGCTGGAGCTGGTCCCGCCGCTCGCCGACCAGGCCCCGGACCCGGTCGCCGACCTGCGCGGCTGGCTGCGCGAGCACCGGCGGCCCGGCCTGGAGCGCCTGGACCGGACCCTGCACGCGGTGCACGAGGCCCTGTCGACGTATCCGACGATCACCGCGCCGGCCGACCGGGTCGCCGTCCGCGACGCCGTGATCCGCGGCCTGGACACGGCACTGCGCGAGGTGGGCGACCACGCCCACGCCGACAGCCCGAAACTGGCGCAGGAGTTCGCCCGGTACAGCTTCTACGAGAACGCGGTGCACCCCGGTACGACGGCGGTGCTGGACCGCCGGAGCTGGCGGCCGTTGCTGGACGATCTCGACGCGGTCCGTACGCTGCTCGGTCTGATCGGGCCGGATCTGCCGTTCAAGCTGACGCTCGGCTCGCTGTTCCGGAGCCGGTACCCCGCCGACGCGGAGGTGCCGCTGCTGGTGTTCTACCGGGACGTGCTGGCCGAGCAGTCCGCCGGGAGCCTCCCGGCGGCGGCGCACAGCCGGTTCGCCGGCCCGGACAGTCCCGTCGAGGCGCTGCGCGAGCTGCACCGGCTGCGCACCGCCTGCAAGCGGCTGCTGGGAGAGCGCAGACCCGACCCGGACGGTGTGGTCCGGGTCCTCCCCGGGGAGATCCGCGCGCTGGCCCGGACCTGGCCGGACTGGGTCCGCACCCCGACGTCCGTCGCCGTCTACTGCCAGCTCACCGACGCCGCGCACGGTCCGCAGCTGGTGGTCAACAGCGTCGGCAGCGGCTTCGGCCGGGGCCGCAACCGGGTCCGGCAGATCCTGGACGTGCTCGACCTGCCCGCCGACCGGCCGGCCGAGGCGGGGCCGGCCGCGAGCCACGGCAAGGTGCTCTTCGCCGAGTTCGAGGCCGTGGCCCGGTCCGCGGTCAACGTCCGCAGGCCGGGTGTCCGGCTGGCCGTCGACTATCCCGGGGTGCGCAGCGTGCGCGCGTCGGACGACCTGCTGCCGGTCAACGACCTGTATGTGCGGCGCGGCGACGACGGGCTGCCCGCTCTGGTCTCGCGGCGGCTCGGCCGACGGATCTGCCCGGTGCACCCGGGGCTCGGCGCCGACCGGCTGCTGCCGCCCGCCGCCCGCTTCATGCTGGAGGCGTTCGGCGAGTCCAACACCTGGTTCGGCGCGCACACCGAACTGCGGATGACCTCGGACCCGCGCGCGGACAACGGCGTGCTCCATCTGCCCCGGCTGATGGTCGGAGACGTGGTGCTGCGGCGCGCGATGTGGATGACCCGCGCGGACCGGCTGCCCCGGCGGGCCGACGCGCCGACCGACGCGGCCTGGATGCTCAGGATCGCCGGCTGGCTGGCCGAACACGGCATCCCCGAACGCTGCTTCGTCACCCTGCTCGACCCGGCCGTCCTGGGCCAGGGCGCGAACGGGCAGGTGCCGGGCAACGACACCAAACCGAACTACGTGGATTTCGCGAGCATGCTCCTGCTGCTCGGGTTGGAACGCAGGCTCGCCGAGCCGAACTCGATCGTGCAGATCAGCGAGATGGTGCCGGACCCCGGCCACGTCCGCGGCGGGCACGTCGCCGAGTACATCGTGGAACTGAACGAGCCCGGAGTCACCTATGTCTGAGCGCAGTTGGGTCAGCGCCCACCTCTTCTACCACGGCGATCAGGACGCCCCGGTCACCGGCGTCGTCAGACCGGTGGCCGAACGGCTGCGCCGGGCGGAACTCGCCGACGGCTTCTTCTTCCTCCGCTACTGGGAGGGCGGTCCGCACCTCCGGCTGCGGGTGCTCACCTCGCCGGAGCACGTCCAGGAGGTCCGCTCGGCCGTCGAGGAGACGGCCGCGGAGTTCTTCCGGACCTCGCCGTCACGCTCCTCGATCTCCGCGCGGGACTACGCCGAGTCCGCGCCCGGCCTGGCCGCGCTGGAGCAAATGACCGACTACGACACGGAGTTGCGTCCGGACAACTCGGTCGCGTTCATCGACTACGTGCCGGAGACCGAGGTGTTCGGCACCGGCCGCGCGCTGGAGGCGGTCGAGCGGCAGCTCATGGCGAGCAGCGCGCTGGCCGTCGAGCTGATCGCCCGCGGGCGCACCCCGGGACAGCGGGCCATGGACGCCTTCGCCATGCTGGCCGCCAACCGCACCCTGTTCACCGGCATCCTGCCCGAACTCGCCTACCAGGCACGGTTCCTGGTGGAGAGCGGCGGCGGCGGGGCGCGGCTCCTGGAGTCGGCGGAGTTCGAGAAGTACTTCGACGCGAACAAGGCGCATCTGCGCACCAGCCTGGAGGCGGTGTGGGCGTCGACGCGGGGTGTGGCGCTGCCGGACGCGTCGGTGCCGAGCAAGTGGCTGACGGGCATGCGGGACCTCAACGACACGCTCGTGGAGCTGGAGTTGCTGGGCGAGCTGGACGCCTACCCCAGCTTCGAGGCCCCCGCCGACGTGCTGGAGCACATCAACCACCTGGTACCGCAGCTGATCGTGGAACGCTGCGCGCACCTGATGTGCAACCGGCTCGGCATCAGCCTGGCCCAGGAGTCCCATCTGCGGCTGCTGTTGACCAGGACCGCGTTCGACCTGTGCGCGGTGTGACCGCATGACTCAGACGAGCCCAACGAGCCGGGCGAGCCAACCGAGTTGGACGAGTGGGACGAGTGGGACGAGGTCCATGGGCCCCACGAGCAGTGAGCCGACCCGCTATCACGAGGACGTGCACACCCCGTCCGAGGTCGCGAACCCGGGGTCGTACCCGCCCCGCGTGGTCAAGAGCTACCCGGGGGCGCCCCGGCACCCGCTGCCGTGGCCGCCGGAGCGGTCCGCGCACCGGCTCGGCAGGGTCCTGGCCGACCTCGGTGGCATCACCCGGTCGCAGTGGCTGACCCCGCTGGACCTGCTGCCCTTCACCGACAGCTTCGAGGCCATCCCCGACGCCGATCCCTTGCAGTGGCTGGTGACCCGGCGTCCGACACCGTCGGGCGGCGCCCGCTACAGCGCCGAGTGGTACGTGATCGCCGGTCCCGACTCCGAAGTGCCCACCGGCGTCCACTACTACGACCCGGCCCGGCACGACCTCGTGCGGCTGCGGGAGGGCGACTACCGGAGTTGGGTGGCGTCCCGGCCCGCCGCCACGGTCCTCGTGCAGACCAACGTGTTCTGGCGGCTGGCCGCCAAGTACGGCGAGATGCACTACCGGCTCGCCTGCCTGGAGGCCGGCATCCAGGTGGCGCAGGCCCTGGTGGTGGCGGGCGAGGAGGACGCCACGGCCCGGCTGTGCTTCCCCGACGCCGATGTCACCGAGGTGCTGGGGCTCGACCCGAGGGCGGAGGGGGCGCACGCGGTCGTCGAACTGCTCCCGCCGGTGCCCGCCGGGTACGGCGGCCCGTCGCTGGCCGCGTTCCCGCGCGCGTACGGCGCCCACTCGGCGGTTCTCGCGCAGAGCCGCCCCGACGCGGAACCGCTGCCGACCGCGCCGCCCGGGGACGGGAAGCGGATCGCCCTGCCGCACGCGGCACCTGATCTGACGGCGGGCGCCCGGACGCGGCACGCGACGCTGCGCGGGTTCAACGGCGAGACCATGTCGGCCGGTTCGCTGGCCACGATCCTCACGGCCTACGGGCAGCAGGCCCGTTGGGACCTGCCGGCGAACCTGGTCGAGTTCTACTGCGTCGTCGCCGATGTGACCGGCGTCCCGGCCGGTGCCTACCGCTACCACCCCGACGCCCACGAACTGGAGCTGGTGGGCGAGGGCGATCCCCGGCAGCGGCTGCGCGAGGCGGCGCTGGCCGCGCTGACCCAGCAGGGCGCCCGCACGGCGAACGTGTGGCTGCTGCCCGTGGGCGACGCCGAGGCGGCCGAGGAGCGGTTCGGTGCCCGCTGGTACCGGGTGCAGCAGGCCGCCGCCGGTGCCGCGCTGCACCGGGCCTGTCTCGCCGGCGCGGCCGTGGACGTGGCGAGCCGGATCCAGAACGACGTGCTCACGCATCTGCTGGACACCTGGTTCGGCCTGGAGGGTCGCCGGCGCAGCCTGCTCGTGGCGCAGTTCGGCACGGAGCACCCCGGCGGGCTACGCCCCGAGTTCCGGCTGACCTGGTGAGGGGGATCCGCGCGTGAGCGAGACGGTGCTCGGTGCCGGCCTGCTGGCCGCCGCCGTCGCCCGCCGGCCGCCGTCGGCGCTGGTGGTGGCGCACGACGGCTGGGACACGGGCGGCTGGGCCGAGGCGCACGAACGGGGCGAGGACTGGGTGCCGGTGTGGACCGAACTCGACCGGGTCGTGATCGGGCCGCTGGTGCGGCCCGGTGAGCGCGGCTGCGTCTGGTGCGTGCAGCGATGGCGGTCCGGCGCGCCCGAACGCGACCGGTGGACAAGCGAGTTGCGCGAGGACGAGCGGATAGCGGCCCGGCCCTCGGACTGGCTGTCCGCGTTCGCGGCCGAGACCGTGCGCGAGGTGCTGCACTCGGGCATCGCGCGGGACCGCTGCTGGTACGTCGGCCTGCGCGACCTGTCCCTGACCCGGCA
This sequence comes from Streptomyces sp. NPDC091280, assembly GCF_044768565.1. Taxonomy (NCBI): domain Bacteria; kingdom Bacillati; phylum Actinomycetota; class Actinomycetes; order Kitasatosporales; family Streptomycetaceae; genus Streptomyces; species Streptomyces sp. NPDC091280. The sequence goes on along the minus strand of NZ_JBIVUZ010000008.1, from coordinate 355,295 downwards.
CACGTTCCTCCCGGACCCGCTGTGCCCGGTCTGCGGCACGCTGCCCGACGACACCGCGGCCCGCGCCGAGATCTCCCCGCTCCCCCGGCCCAAGCCCTCGGTGCGCTCCGCCCGGGTCGGTGAACTCTCCGAGGCGCTGCTGACCGAGCGCTACGTGGACGCCGAGACCGGTGTCGTCGCTCCGCCCAAGGGCCTGCGGGACTCGCTGCTCCCGCTGGCCGAGGCGGTCCTCACCGAGTACGGCTATCGCGGCGAGGCCGGCTTCGGCCGCGCCCGCGACTTCGCCTCGTGCCGCACCACCGCGGTCGCCGAGGCGCTGGAACGGCTCGGCGGCCAGTGGCCCTGGGGCAAGCGCACCACCGTGCGCGGGAGTTACGCCGAACTCGCCGCGGACGCCCTCGACCCGCGCTCGCTGGGCCTGTTCCCCGCCGAGCGCTATCGGGAGCCGGACTGCCCCTACCAGCCGTTCACCGAGGACGTGGTGGTGTCGTGGGTGTGGGCGTACTCGTTCCGCCGGGCCCGGCCGGTGCTCGTCCCCCAGACGTACGCGTACTACCGGACGGCCTGGCAGCCGACGGCCGGGGCCGCGCCGGACAAGCCCTTCACCTTCGAGATCTCCAACGGCTGCGCGCTCGGCGGCTGCGTCGAGGAGGCGATCCTGCACGGGATCCTGGAGGTCGTCGAACGCGACGCGTTCCTGATGACCTGGTACGCCAGGATGCCCGTCCCGGAGGTCGACCTGTCCCGGGCGCCCGACCCGCGCATCGGGCTCGTCGTCGAACGCATGGAGCGCACCGGATACCGGCTGCGCGTCTTCGACACGACGCTGACCGAGGCGATCCCCGCGTTCTGGGTGCTGGCGCAGGACACCACCGGCGACGACACCCGGCCGAGAGTCGTCTGCACCAGCGGATCGGCGCTGGACCCGGCCGCCGCCGTACTCACCGCGCTCGGCGAACTGGCGCCGATCGTCGAGCAGGAGACCCGCAGATACCCCGCCGAGGCCGAGCGGGCCCGGCGGATGGCCGCCGACCCCGACCTGGTGCGGGTCATGACCGACCACTCGCTGTGCAACGCCACCCCGGAGGCGTTCGAGCGCTTCTCCTTCCTGCTGTCCGGCGACCGCCGGACCGGCTGGGAGCGGCTGGGCAGGCGGCCCTGGCCCGGCCACGCCGACCTGCGGGACGATCTGACCGAGGCCGTCGACCGGATGCTGGCGGGTGGCATGGACGTCGTGGTCGTCGACCAGACCTCGCCGCTGCACGAGGCCGCGGGCCTGTCGTGTGTGAAGGTCATCGCGCCGGGTGCCCTGTCCATGACCTTCGGGCAGCAGAACCGGCGCACCACGGGACTCCCCCGGCTGCGCGAGGTGCCCCACCGGCTCGGCCTCGCGTCCCGGCCGCTGACCGACGCCGACCTCAACCCGCACCCCCACCCCTTCCCATGAGCGGCCACGCCACCACCTTCGGGGTACGGGTCGCGGCCCTGCCCGCGACCGTGCCCGAGCTGCTCGTCGACGGGCGGCTGCGGCACGCGCTGCTCTCGGCGTCCCGCACGGCGGCCGGGCTGACGGCCGAGGCCGCCGCGCTGTCCGATCGCTGCCACACCGTGATCGGCGCGCCGCACGCCACCGCGGCCAAACCGAAACTGGTCGCGCTGCGGCGGACCGTGCACCGGTTGCGCGCGCCGGAGCGGCTGCTCGCCGAGCCTGCGGTCGCCGCCGCCCTCGGCACCGAACTCGCCGCGGACATCGCCGAGTTCGGCCGCGGGCTGGCCGAGTACCGGGCAGCACGCGCGGAGTTGCCGGCCGTTCTCGCCGAGGCGGACCGCGCCGTCCACGCCAGGCTGCGCGAACTCGCCGCGGACGCCCGGTTCGACCAGGGCCTCGCGCACGCCAGCCCCACCCTGCGCGAGGTGCTGCGGCGCGGGCCCGGCCGGCCGGAGCTGATCCGGCTCGCCGTCTATGCCACCCGAGCGGCCCTCAAGACCAGCCCGTTCAGCACGTTCACCGCGAGCGGCCTCGGCCGGTTCGTCGCGGACGGGCCGGCCCTGCGCTGGACCGCGACCGAGCCGCCGCGCTCGATCGTCGAGCTGGACCTGTCGGCGCTCACACCGCTGACGGACGGGCTCGACGGGGCGACGGTCCGGATCAATCCGAGCGCCCGGCTGCTGGCCGACACCGTCCAGTTCCTCGGCCCCCCGCCGACCGAGGAACTCCTCACCCTGCCACTGACCCCGCCGCTACGGCACTGCCTGCGCGCCGCCACCGCCCGGCCGACGCTCGCCGAACTCACCGCCGGCCTCCCCGCGCCGTCCGAGAAGGCGGCCGGCTATCTGCGCTCCCTGGTGACGAGCGGCCTGCTCCAGCTCCGACCGGACTTCGACGAGCACTGCGTGGATCCGCTCAGGCGCCTCGCCGACCGGCTCCCCGAACTCGCCCCGCTCCGTGCGGCACTGCACGCATACGCGGACGCGAACGGCACCCAGCGGATCGCGCTCGGCTCGGCACTGGGCGAGCGGCTCACGGCGCTCGGCATCGACGGCAGGCTACGGGACGTCGTCACCGAACAGTCCGTCATCCCCGGGGTCGTGGTCGAAGCGGGCCTGCCGTCCTGGCGAGACGCCCTGGACGACCTCACCGTCGCCTGCCGACTGCTCGCCGTCTTCGACTGCACCCTGCCCTTCAGACTCGCCGTCGCCGCCTTCCTCCGGGAACACTTCGGCCCCGAACTCCCGGTGCCGTTCGACCGGTTCTACGCCGCACTCGTGCGCGAGGGCCACGAGGCCATGCGGCTGCACCCCGCCGCCCTCGCCTTCGACATGACGAACTCGACCCGGGCCCTCTCCGCGAGTCCCGTCCCGGAAGTACGGGAACTGGTCGCGCTGATCGCCGACATCCGCGCCGCGCTGCCCGACCGGCGGCGGATCGAGAAGGTGCTGGACACGGCACCGCCCTGGGTGCGCCGGCCCGGCTCGGTCGCCGTGTACGCCCAGCACGACGGCGACCGGCTGATCGTCAACGCGGTCAACTCCGGCTTCGGCCGGGGCCGTTCACAGGTCCGCCGGCTGCTGGCCCACATCACGGACGATCCGCTCCCGGTCGACACGGCGTACCCGGACACCCCGACGTACGCGGAGTTCCCGCAGACCCTCGCCACCTCGCTCAACCAACGCGAACTGGCCCTGCCGGACCGGCTCGACCACCCGCCGCCCGCCCGGCTGACGGTCGGTGTGGGCGAGGACGGGCTGCCCGCCCTGTACGACGGCGGGTCGGTGATCCGGCCCGTGCACGGCGGACTGTCCTTCGAGCGGCAGTTGCCCCCGGTCATGGCGCTGCTGGTCGAGACGTTCGGCGAGAGCCCGATCCTGCTGCGGCCCGACCAGCCGCTGCAACACGACGCGGGCGCCGGCATCGGGGCGGGCCGGGTGCTGCACGCGCCCCGGCTCACCATCGGGCAGGTGGTGCTCCGCCGCGCCACCTGGGTCGCCCAGGCGGGAACACTGCCTCGGCGCGCGGCCGGTCACGGCGACGCGGACTTCCTGTTCACGCTGACGTCCTGGCTGGCCGAGCACGGCATCCCGCCCCGGTTCTTCGTGTCGGTGCTGCGCCCACGCGACGTCGCAGCCGGTGCCCTCGCGGGCGACCGCACCCGCAAGCCGATGTTCGTGGACATCGGCTCGCCACCTCTCGTCCGGGCCTTCGAGCGACTGGCCGGTGACCCGGCCGGCGCGGCGGTGTTCCAGGAGGTCGTGCCACAGCCGGAGACGGCGATCCTCGACCACCGGGGCGCACCGCGCGTGACCGAGTACGTGATCGAGCTCAACTGCCAGAAATCCCAAGGGTGTCAGGAACGTCGGGGAGAAGAGACATGACGGATTCCTCGTGGTACAGCGTGAACGTCTTCCACCACGACAGCGACCGCACCGACCTGCTGCTCGACGCCGTACGGCCGTTCCTCACGACAGTGGCACCAGCCGTGTCCCGGGTGTACTTCCAGCCGCACTGGCGGCGCGGCCCGCACGTGCGCGTCCCGGTCCGGGCCGACGCCGAGGTCTTCGACGGTGTCGTCCGGCCCGCCGTCGCCGACGTGCTGGAGGAGTATCTGCGGGAGCATCCGTCCACCGTGGTCCTGGACGAACAGGCATCGTACGCGGCGCACTTGCGGCTCGCCGAGCAGGAACGCGAACGTGGACCGCTGGCCCCCTGGGCACCGAACAACACCGTCGAACTCGAAGCCCACGACCAGCGGCTGCACGTGCTCGGCGGACCGCGCGCGGCGGATCTGCTCGCCGACTACTACGTGGACACCAACGACATCGTCTTCGACATCCTCGACTGGATCCGCGGCGGCGGTTCGAAGATGGCGCTCGCGGTCGACCTGCTCATCGGGGCGGCGCACCGCTTCCTGCCGCCGGTGACGTACGGCTATCTGTCCTTCCGCGGGCACGCCGACGCCTTCATGGCGAAGCAGCCCGACGGCGTACGGGACCGCTTCGACCGGGTCTACGAGGGCAACGCCGAGCGGTTCCGGCGGCGGGTCGTGGAGATCACCACCGCGGCCGACCCCCTCGCGGTGATCCGGTTCGGCGGCCTCCTCGACACCCTGCGCGGCTATCGCGACCAGGCCAACGGGCTGATCCGAGCAGGTGAGTTGGCGCTCAACACCGATGAGCACGGCGCGCCGGAGGAGTGGGGGTCGACCTGGAGCGCGTGGTCGGACCGGAGCCCGTTCCACCGGGTGCTCGGCGGGCACCGGGCGGCGGCCGACCAGCTCGGCGAGTGGAACACCTTCCAGCAGTACCGGGTGGTCCTCAACTGGCTCTACCTCACCATGTACCGGTTCGGCATCGGCGAGTTGGAACGCAACCTCGTCTGCCATGTCGTCTCCCGGGCCGTCGAGGACGTGCACGGGGTGACCGCGATGGACCGGATCCAGGACCTGATCGGCTTCGTCGACAACGGCGGTCGTCTGTAGAAGGGAGAGGACGGATGAGTGACGCGGTCACCGTCAGCGATCTCGTCAAGCGGTACCACCCGCACGCGCCGGCCGCCGTGGACGGACTGAGCTTCACGGTCGGCCGGGGCGAGGTCTTCGGCCTGCTCGGTCCGAACGGGGCGGGCAAGTCCACCACCGTCGGCGTACTGACCACCCGGATGCGGCCGACCTCGGGGCGCTGCCTCCTTTACGGCACGGACGTGGTGGCCAGGCCTGCCACGGCGAAGCGGCTGCTCGCGGTCGTACCGCAGCGGCAGAACCTGGACCGCTCCCTGGACGTGCGGCAGAACCTGCTCTTCCACGCCCGCTACCACGGCGTCGGCCGGGACGAACGGCTGGCCCGCGCGGCGGAGTTGCTCGATCTGATGGGGCTCACCGGGCAGGCCGGGCAACGGGTCGAGCGGCTCTCCGGCGGCCAAGCCCAACGGGTCGTCATCGCGCGGGCGTTGATGCACGCGCCCGAAGTGCTCTTCCTGGACGAGCCGTCGACCGGCCTCGATCCCCAGTCACGGCTGTTCCTGCACGAGCGGATCGGTGAGCTGCGCGAGCGCGGTGTCACCGTGGTCCTGACCACCCACGACATGGAGGAGGCCGAGGGCCTCTGCGACCGGGTCGGCATCGTCGACCACGGCAGGCTCCTCGCGCTGGACACCCCGCGTGCGCTCACCGAGGCGCTGGGCGGTGGCGCCACGATCAGCGCTCAGGCGCGCGGCGCGGACCTGCCGGCCGAGCGGATCGTCACGGCGCTGCGGGAGCTGCCAGGGGTCGGCACCGTCGAGTGCGACCCGGCGCCGGGCGGGACGGCGGTCGACACCGGGCGGCGCTTCCGGCTGCGCACCGACAAGGATCCGGCTGTGCTGCTGCCGGACGTGCTGCGCACGCTCCTGGACCAGAGGGCCGAGCCGGTCGGTCTGTCGATGGCCAGGCCCAGCCTCCAGGACGTCTTCATCAACCTGACCGGAAGGGAGCTGCGGTGACCAATCGGACGAGCACCCCGGCCGAGACCGTCGAGCCGCGACCGACCGTCGACCCGCGACCGCGGGAGCACGTCCGGCCCGTCGCGCGGACCTTCCTGGCGGTGCTGTGGCGCGATGTGTTCACCACGGCGCGACGGCCGGCCTCCTTCCTGGTGCAGGTGATCGTCCAGCCGCTGCTGCTGTTCTTCGTGTTCGGCAAGGTGCTGGGCGAGGCGGGCTACACCCATCACGGCTTCGGCGCGACCCTGCTGCCGGGTGTCATGGCGTTCAACGCGCTGCTCGTCTCCCTCCAGAACACCGCGATGCCGCTGATCATGGACTTCTCGTGGTCCGGCGAGATCGAGGACCGGTTGCTCGCGCCGCTGCCGGGCCCGCTCGTCGCGGTGGCCAAGCTGGTGTTCGGCACGCTGTGCGGGCTGTTCGCGGGGCTGGTCATGGCACCGCTCGGCTTCCTCGTCCTCGGCACCACGGGCTGGCCGCTCACCGCCTGGCCGGGTGTGCTGCTCGTGCTGCTGCTCGGCTCGGCGACCGGCGCCGGCATCGGACTGGCGCTCGGCACGGTCGTGCCGCCGGAACGCATCAGTGTCACGTTCTCCCTGGTGCTCGCCCCGCTGACGTTCACCGGGTCCGTCCAGTACCCGTGGTCGTCCCTCGGCCACCTCCGTTGGTTCCAGGTCATCTCCGCGGCCAACCCGCTGACGTACATCAGCGAGGGTCTGCGGGCCGCGACGCTGCCGCATCTGCGGACGATCCCCCTGTGGACGGACACGCTGGTGCTCCTGTTCGCCCTGACCGTCGCCGCGGCGATCGGCATCAAGGGATTCATGGCGCGGGCGGTCGGATAGGGCCTGCCGCCGCGGCGGCAGGCCCGGCCCTGGTCAGGCGCCCGTCAGTACCCCCCGTTCGTAGGAGGCGACGAGGTCCAGTCTGGAGCGGCAGCCCGTTCTCGCGAACAGTCTGGTGAGGTGGCGCTCCACGCTCTTCTCGCTCAGCCGGATGGCGACGGCGATCTGCCGGTTGGTCATGCCCTGCTTGACCAGTTCGATGATGCGGGCCTCGACCACCGCGCTGGACCGCGCGCTCGTCGTACGGCGCGGCAGAGTCACGCCACGGGTGCGGGCGAGGGACCTGATGTACGTCCGCAGCCTGGTGTCGCCCAGTTCTTCGGCGATCTCGTCGGCCGTGCCGAGCCACGGGCGCGTGTCGTCGGCGAAGCGCGCGGCGATCAGGCACGCGGTGGCGAGTTCGACCCGGTGGCCGCCCGCCCGCAGTGCGGTCGCCGCCGCGCGGGCGGCCGGGAACGAGTCGCGGGTCACGGCGGTCAGCAGGAGTTCGGTGACCCCGGGTCCGGTCGCGTCGGAGCGACCGCACCAGGCTCTGGTCGCCTGCTCGATCTCCACCAGGCCGCCGCCCTCCCCGAAGACCATGGCCAGGAACGCGTACCGGATGATCAACAGGTGCAGTCCCGCCGTGTGGCCGGACTCGGCGGCGCGTACGGCGGCCGTACAGGCGCGCCGGCCGAACGCGAGGGTCGCCGCGAGACGGCCCCTGCGCACCAGCAGGCCCAGTTCGACCCAGCCGCGCAGGGTGGGGAACGCGGCGCGCGGGTCCGGCTCGCCCAACCAGCTCTCGGCGAGGTCGAGTTCGTCCCTGCTCGCGCAGATCTCGGCGGCGAGCAGGCGCGCCAGTTCATGGACGGGCGTGACCGCGGGATAGGTGGCCACCAGGGTGCGGGCTCCGGAGAGGGCGTCGTCCCACCGGCCGGCTCGGTAGTCGTCGACGATGCGGGAGCACAGTGCGAACGGTCCGCCGCTGGGCGTGCCGTACGCCGCTCCGAGGACCGACTCGAACATGCCGATGGGGTCGAACCAGCCGTCCTGACGCGCGGACCGGGTCGTCGGTGGTTCATGTGTACCGCCCAACGGGGCCAGGGCGCGGGCCACTTCTTCGGCTTCCTCGGCCCCGAAGAGCCGTCGGGCGCCGAACCAGCGGTCGACTAGCGACCCGGCCGCGGCCTGGCCGGGTGGCGCGGCTCCGGTGTGGAGCGCGGCCAGACAGGCCGCCGCCGCCAACTCCCCGGAGGCGTCCGTGTTTTCGGCTGCCACCTCGCCCAGCCAGTCGTAGCGGCCGATCCGGATCAGCTCCGCGACGAGGGCGCCGAGGCGGCGGACGCGGGCGGCGGGGGCACGGCGGGCGAGCGCGGAGCGCCGCCAGCGGGCGGCGAGTTGAGGGTTCACCGGCTGTATCCGGTGGGCCGCGCTCTCCAGCAGCGTGACCGCGTCGATGCCGTCGATGTCCGTGCCGCCCGCCGCGGCCAGGTGGTCGGCGAGCCGGAGCAGGACGTGGCCGGGCTGGCCGTCGTGGGACCCGAGGTGGCGGGCGAAGGCCAGGTGGAGTCCGCGCAGCCGGTCCGGGCCGACGGTGTCGATCGCGGTCGCGCCGAGCGCCGGGCAGGCGAGTGTGAGGACGCCGTCCGGTGTGCAGCGCAGCGCGCCGGCCGCGGTGAGTTCGTCGACCGCTCGTCCGCAGGCGCCCAGTTCGACGTCGACGGCGGCGGCGAAGACCACGAGGTCGTCCATGCCGAACCACTCGGAGTCCGCGATCAACGCGAGCAGCCGTAGATCGAACTCGTGGGTGCGGGCGCCGAGTCGCACTATCCAGTGGTCGGGCGGGAGGGCCGGTGGGGTGTCCGGATCGGCCAGGACCAGGGCGCCGCCGACGTGGGTCAGGCGGCCCTGGCCCAGCAGCCGGTCGCACAACGCCAGTACCGCGCCCGGGTTTCCGGCCAGCGAGCCGAGCGCCGTCCGGATCGCCGGTGCCACCGCCGGGTCGGTCCGCTGCCGGGTCGCCGCGGCGATCAGTTCACCGACGTGCTGGTCGGCCAGCGGCCCGAGTTCGACGACATGGCCGGCCACCTCGCCGAAGACGGTCAGTTCCAGCGCCACGGACTCGTCGTCGCAGGCGACGACCACGTCGCAGCCGGCCCGCAGCGCGGCGGACGCGGCGGTGACGACCGTGGCCGGGTCCGCGTCGACGTCGTCGAACAGCACGACCGCGTCGGCTCCGCCGTGGAAGGCGCCGAACAGGCGCTGAAGCTGGTGCAACAGCCTGCCGCGCGCGGCAGGCGCAGCGTAATTCGCGGGTGTGCACAGGTGGTTGACCGTGGTCAACGCGCCCGCCAGCCGCGGGCCGCCGATGTCGGCGAACCCGGCGCGCAGTGCCCGCACCACGTCCTGGACCCCGAACAGGTCCCACTGCTCCTCCCCCGCCGAGGTCACTTCCACGGTGAGGGTCCTGACGCCGCGGTCCCGGCACCGGGCCGCCACCCCGTCGAGCAGCGCGGACTTCCCCGCCCCCCGCGGCCCCCGCACCACGATGGGCACCCGCCTGCCCAAGTGGCCCTCGATCGCCCTGAGTTCCCTCTGTCTGCCAATCAACTCGTGTCGGCCGGTCAAGCCGCGCTCCCGAGACAACGCCCCTCCTCATCGCGGACGGTCACTCCACGGAACCCTCACGGCCTCCGTTCCCCTTCCACTCCCACATGAGGGCACGACCGGTCGGCCGGTTCGGTCGAACGCGCGGTCGCTCGGCAAAAATCTGTCAATGCCCTGTGGATATGCCTAGGGGGCGGTCGCAGGTCGGCGAAGGAGTTGACATTTGTCATCCCGAGCCGGTGACGGGACATCACTAACGCTCGACAGCCCCCGGGCGGGAGCCTGATGACCATGGGAACCACACAGGCGGTGCTGACGGCCCAAGGGCTGCGCTACCGGTACGGGGAGACGGTCGCACTGGACGGGGTCGACCTGCGGGTCGAGCCGGGAGAGTGCGTCGCGCTGCTCGGACCGAACGGCGCCGGGAAGTCGACCCTGGTGGCCATCGCGGTCGGGCTGCTCGTGCCGCAGCACGGCACCGTACGCATCCTCGGCGGTGATCCCCGGCGGGCGGCGACGCGGCGGCAGTTGGGCGTGGCGCAGCAGACGCTCGGCTTCCCCAACACCCTGACCGTGCGCGAGCTGGTGACCGGTGCCGCCGTGCGCGGTGGGCTGCGGGCCGCGGCGGCCGACCCGATCCTGGCGGAACTCGGGCTGACCGACCTGGCGCCCAGACGCGTGTCGAAGCTCTCCGGCGGTCAGAAGCAGCGGGTGCAGCTCGCGATGGCGCTGGTCACCGAGCCGACCCTGCTGGTGCTCGACGAGCCGACGGTCGGTCTGGACACGCTGGCCCGACGGCACTTCTGGCAGATCCTGGCGCACCGCCGCGCCCAGGGCGCCGCCGTACTGGTGACCACCCATCTGATCGAGGAGTCGGCCGCCGTCGCCGACCGGGTGGTCGTGCTCGACCGCGGCCGGATCCTGGCGGACGCCCCGCCGCAGGAGCTGGTGTCACGGCTGCCGGACCGCACGGTCACCGCGCGGACCGGCCTGGCACAGGCCGAACTGGAGCGGCTGCCGGGCGTGTTGTCGGTCACGCGCGAGCACGACCTGGTGAAGATCCAGACCCGCTCGCCCGAGGACCTGCTGCGGGTGCTGCTCGACCGGGACCCGGCACTGTCCGAGCTGCGGGTGCAGGACGCGGGCCTGGAGGAGGCCGTGGTCGCGCTGACCGACGACGAGGAGATCGCGGCGTGAACGGGATGATGCGACGCATCTTCGGGGTCGAACTGCGGGACGAACTGCGGGCGATCGTACGGGAGCCCACCTCGCTGTTCTTCGGCATCCTGATGCCGGTCGGCTTCTTCGTGCTGTTCAACATGCTGTACGGCAAGGACACCACTCAGGGGCTCTCGGCCGGTACGGCGATGGTGGCCACGTTCGGCACCTATGGAGTGATCACCGTGGCCGCGATCCAGCCGGGCATCGGGGTCGCCCAGGACCGGGACCTGGGCTGGCTGCGCATGAAGCGGGTGTCCGCCGTACCGATCGGCATCAGCCTGGCCGCGAAGGCGACGGCCGCCCTCCTGTACGGCGTCGGGGTGCTGGTGCTCATGGGCGTGGCCGCCGCCGCGTTCGGCACCCTGCACGCCTCGCCGTGGGAGCTGGTGCGGGTGGTGCTGGTACTGCTGCTGGGCAGCGTCCCGTTCACCCTGCTCAGTGTGGCGGTCGGGTTCCGGTTCCGTACGGGCGCGGCCATCGCGCTGCTGAACGCGGTGCTGTTCCCGCTGGCGATGCTGTCCGGGCTGTGGATCCCGATCCAGTTCCTGCCCTCGGTCGTGAGGAAGATCGCGAAGTTCCTGCCCACCTACCACCTCGCGCAGCTCGGGCTCGCGCAACTCGGCCACGGCACCACGATGATCCATGTCCTCGCCCTGCTGCTCACCACGGTCGCGGCGGCCGGCGTCGCGGCGATGTCCTATCGCCACGCACGGATCTGAAGGAGCCGCCGCCGACATGGGTAGCGTCCCGAGCATGAGTCCAGACGTGGGTACCGCCGACGATTCCGCTCCCGGGTCCGTGGCCGAGCGGCTGCGCACCTGGGAGTGGGTGCACCTCGGCTATCTGCTGTTCGTGCTGGCGCAGCCGTACTTCACGCCGGACCGGGACTGGTGGGAATGGCCGCTGGCGATCTCGGTGTGCGCGGTCACGGTCGTCCTGTACGCGCTGGCCCTGCTGCGGGGCCGGACCCGGCGGCAGATCTGGACGTCGATCGTGCCGATGGCGGTGCTCGGCGCGCTGGCCACCCCCTTCAACACCAACGCGAGTGTCCTGTTCATCTACGCGGCGGCAGCCGCGGCCAACACGCTGTCCCGGCATGTGGCGCGGCTGTGGTTCGTCGGACTGACCGCGCTGGACGGCGTGACGGTTCTGGTGTCCCGGGTGCCGATGCCCTACCGGCTGTGGGGATTCGTGCCGCCCCTGGCGCTGATCTGGATCATCGGGCTGCTCGAACTCAGACAGCGCGACCGCCTTGAGGAACAGGAGAACGAACGCCTGCGCAGCTCGCAGGTGGAACTCCTCGCGACCATCGCGGAACGCGAGCGGATCGCGCGTGATCTGCACGACCTGCTCGGGCACTCGCTGACCGCGGTCGTGATGCGGGCGCAGCTGACCAAGGAACTGGTGCTGGCCGACCCGAAGCGGGCGTGCGCCGAGGCCGAGGAGATCGAGCGCAACGCGCGGGAGGCGCTGGCCGCGGTGCGCAGTACGGTCACGGGCTGGCGGCGGACCAATGTGCGCGCCGAGTTGGAGGCGGCGCGACGCGCGCTGGCCGGGTCGGGTGTGACACTGCGGGTGGCCTACGACGACAAGCTGATGCTGGTGGCCGGCGCCGACCACGAGTTGGGGCTCGCGTTGCGGGAGGCGGTGACGAACGTGGCCCGGCACGCGCGGGCCGGCGTCTGTCACATCGGACTGGACGCGGACGAGGAACGGGTGCGCCTGGTGATAGCGGACGACGGGATCGGCGGCGACGCCCCGGAGGGCACGGGACTGTCCGGGCTGCGCGAGCGGGTGGCGAAGCTCGGCGGCGCGGTGCAGCGCACCGGCTCGGCCGGTACGACGCTGACCATCACGGTGCCGATCGAGGTGGCCGCGTGATCCGGGTGGTGCTGGCCGAGGACCAGGGCATGGTGCTGGGCGCGTTCGCGTCCCTGCTGGATCTTCAGACGGACATCAGCGTGGTGGCGACCGCGACCAACGGCGACGACGCGCTGGCCGCGGTCCGCGAGCACCGGCCGGACGTGCTGGTGACCGACATCGAGATGCCCGGCCGCACCGGTCTCGAACTGGCCGCGGAACTCAATCAACTGGGCGATCCCACACGGGTGTTGATCGTGACGACGTTCGCGCGGAGCGGTTATCTGCGGCGGGCCGTCGACGCGGAGGTCGCCGGGTACGTGCTCAAGGACTCGCCGATCGGTGAACTGGCGGCGGCCCTGCGCCGGGTGCACGCAGGTGAGCGGGTGGTCGCGCCGGAACTGGCGATGGCCGCGTGGGACGCTGCCGATCCGCTGTCCGACCGGGAACGCGAACTGCTGCGGGCGGTGGCGGGCGGGGCGAGCAACGCGGAGATCGCGCGCCGGATGTTCCTGGCCGAGGGCACCGTACGCAACTACCTGTCCACCGCGATGGCCAAACTCGGCGCCCGCAACCGGACCGAAGCGGCCAGAACGGCACAGAACCGCGGCTGGCTCTAGAGCCCTGTCACGAAAACCGACCTGGGACCTGACCGGCCGCGCCGGACGGGTCCCAGGTCGGGCCGCTTCGTCAGCCGGCCAGGGCCGGGACCCGGCCGGGCGGCGTGAACCGTGTGTCGTGCAGGGCGAACAGCAGGTCGTGCAGGGGGCGGCCGGTGCCGTGCCAGATCGACAGCGCGTACACACTGATCGGGTAGTGCACCCAGCGCGGCGGCGCCCAGACCGTGCCGCGCACGGTGTTGCCCATGCCTCGCGTGTCGAGACTCGACGGTACGTCGCCGGCCTCGACCAGCAGCTTCCAGCTCTGCGCCGGAACCGCGAACTCCGCCTCCACGAGTTCGCCGCGCAGACTCGCGCGCAGGATCGTGGTCGCCGCGATGTCCAGCGACAGCGCGCCGTCCACCAGCACACGGTCGACGTCGAATCCGGACCCGGCCAGCCAGTCGCACAGGTGGTCGACCGCCGCGTTGAGCAGCTGCGCCGTGCCGGACTCGGTGGCGACGGCCCGGCAGAGCAGCGCCTGGAAGTGCACTTCCTCGGGGACGACGATCTGGTCGCCGATGACCGTTTTCAGCAGCGGCATGTCCACGGCCGCCGGGTCGTGATAGGCGACGGCGATGTTGCGGGCGACGGCGCGCAGGAACGGATCGGGGCACTCGTCGAGCAGGAACTCCCGCAGCCGTGCGCACAGTTCGACCATGCGCACACCCGTCGTGGCGTGCATGACGCGCAGTGCGCAGCGCAGCAGAATCTTCTGGAACAGTGTCATGGTCACCCGGAACTCCATGCCGTCGACCCATTCCTCGGGGGTCATGGCCTCGTGGGCCACCACGACGTCGGCGATGAGCTCGGGGTTGGTGATGTCACCGGGCATCCAGCGGGTCCTGAGCGCGTGTTCGTCCTTGAAGGACTCCCGCGAGTACTCGGTGTTGTTGAGCAGGAGCAGCGGATAGATCACCGGTGAGCCGCCGGCGCTCAGCACCTCTTCGATCCCGTTGAGGTACGAGTCGTAGGTCTCGCCCGGGAGACCCCAGATCAGGTCGGTGTAGGTGGGCACGTCGAGTTCACGGAACCGGGTCAGCAGCCGGCGGTAGTGGTCGGTGCGGATGTTGGAGCGGTTGGCGATCTTCAGCACTTCCGTGTCGAAGGACTGCGCGGAGAGCGTGATCGCACCGGTGAGGTCGGCGGTGTGCAGCATGCTCGCGATTTCCACGATGCGTTCATTGCTGTTCTTCGCCCAGTTGGTGCTGATGATCAGCCGCTTGTCGTAGCGCTTGCTGAGTTCGACGATGCGTTCGGCGATCTGCCGGTCGCGGGCGAGGATGCCGAAATTGGCGTCGGCGATGAAAAGCGTCGCGTCCGTGGGCATCAGCCGGATCAACCGGTCGAGCTCGGCGTAGATCCGGTCGAGCTCGAACTGGCGCACCTTGGAGTTGGTCGCGCCACCCCAATAGCAGAACGCGCACCGGTACGGGCAGCCCCGGTTGGTCTCGTAGACGATCATGGAGGATCCGGTGATTTCCTCGTCGGAATACACCGGGGTGAGGATCGGCGAGACGATCTGTTCGAGGTCGGTTATGCGATCCGCGTCGGGATTGGTGACGACAGTGCCGTCGGCCCAATAGCTGATTCCGGGAATGGAAGCAAGGTCTCCGTCGGCCAGGAAGCAGTGCAACAGGTCACGAAAACGCAGTTCTCCTTCACCGTGCACGAGTACATCGACCCAGGGGGCCTCGGCGAAGAGCGGTTCCTGCTGATGGCTGACGTCGTTGCCGCCGACCACCACGCGGCAGTTCGGCCAGCGTTCCTTCACCTGGCGGGCGAGGTCCAGGGACTGCGCGCGGTTCCAGAAGAACACGGTGAGCGCGACGACGAACGGCTCGTCCCACGAGTCGAGCAACTCCGCCGTCGCCCGCTCGCCGCCGCTCTGTTCCCGCACACTGATCCGGAAATCGCAGGCATTGTCAAGGTCGGCGTCCGCAGTTGAGGTTGCCTTGAGGTATCCGAGGGTCACGCTGTATCGGACACCGTGCATCGCGGTGAACTCGACGAGCTGTACCGGTCTCTTATCGGTGGAGATCATAGCTGCACATCCGTACATAGTCGGGCGCGGTGGCTTTTCCGTACACGAAAATGACTCATTCAGTAGAGCTTGTTGTCCACTCGGTGAGTAAGAATACCTCGTCCCTGATTGTTCGGACGGAGGAGTTGTGCGATGAACATTGAGAAAAGAGAAAGAAGTAGTTCCGATTCATCCGACGCCCCTGGCCGATGTCGTCCTGATGTCGCGCAATTCCGTACGGACCGTGACCAACTGGTACGCGGGGTCGTCGACGCCGTCGCCGATCCCGCCGGGCCGAGAGCCGTACTGATCCTCGGCACCGGCGGCACCGGACTGAGCACCGTGCTCAGGCAGGTGTGCCGGGAATTCGGCGAGGACCGCACCTGGTTCGTCGCGGCCCGGCCGCGGCAGTCGCACTCCGCGCTCGGCACCGTGCTCAACGACTTCCGCGCACTCCACGGAAGCGGACGGTCCGGTCAGCCGGGCACGCTGCTCGCGATCGACGACGCGCAATGGGTCGACGCGGGCACCCTCAAGCGGCTGATCTCACTGCTCCGCGCCTCGGCCGAGGCCGGTCCGCGCTGTGTGTGCACGGTACGCGTCGACGTGCCCGCCGCGATCCGCCCCCAGCTGATCTCCGAAATGGTCGCCGACCGGCTCGTCGAGGTCGTCTGGCTGAGGCCGCTGGACGACAACGGCCTCGCCGCGCTGATCGGCGAGCGCTCCGGCGCCGAACCCACCCCCGAACTCGTGCGCCACGTGGGCAGATTGACCCGCAACAGACCCAAGGCGGTCGGCATCGCCATCGACGCGCTGACCGCCGCCGACGGTATCCGCGTCGTCGACCTGCGCACCCATCTCGTCCACCCGGACGCCATACCGACGCTCCGGCCGCAGCACCGCCTCCTCCAGGAACTGCGCGGCCTCGGCCCGACGAACTGGTCGGTCGCAAAGGCCGCCGCGGTACTCAACCCGCTCGGCGCCGCCCTGCCGGAACTGATTGCCGAAGCAACCTCGCTGTCGCGCGCCGAGGTCACGGACGCCCTGCGCGTGCTGTGCGCGAACGGATTCCTGAGGCAGGCGCGGGACGGCGGGCGCTGGATCTTCCGGCTGCCCCTGGTGCAGCGGATCCTGATCGGCCAGACCGGTCCCTACGAACGCCGCCGCCTCGCCCAGGTCGCGGTCACAGCGGTCTGGGCGGGCCGCGCCCACTGCGCCGACCCGGACTATCTCGCCGACCAGCAGGCCTGCGCGGGCCGGCTGCTGGACGAGCGCCGGGCCAAGGCCGAACTGCTCGCCCACGCACGCGCGTCGAGCCGCCCGGACCACCGCCGCGCCACCACTTCCCGCTCGGCTCCGGGCACGGGAACGGGAACGGGATCAGGAACCGGCTCGGGCTCGGGATCGGGATCGGGTGCCAACGCCGGTGTCTGGCTGCGGGTCGCCGCCGAACTGTCCTCGGACGAGACGGAGCGCCTGCGCATCCTCTGGGAATCCGCGCAGTCCTTCGCCGACCGGAACAGGACGGGCGAGGGCCTGGCGACCGTGGAGGCGCTGCTCAACGAGCTGTCGGTGCAACGCGGTTGCACCGATCTCCTCATCGACATCCACCTGGCCCACATCGCGCTGCTGCGCGCCACCGGCGATCACGCCGCGCTCGACCGGCTGGCCCGGGGCGAGACCTGGCCCTGGGCGCCCGATGCGGTGGTGCAGGTCATGACCAGGGCGGGCGCGTCGTTCGCGCTGGGCCGATGGCAGCGGGTCCGCGAGCTTCTCGCCGGGATGCCGCGCCACCGGCACCCGCTCGCGCGTGCCGAGGTGCTCGGCTCCCTGGCCGCGCTGTGGCAGGGCGAGCACCAACGCTTCACGCGCCGGCTGTCCCAGCCGGACCAGCAGGGGTTCCCGTACACCGGGGCCCTGCTCACCCTGGGGGAACTGACCGGGGCGCGACGGATGTTGGCCCGCTCCGGCGGCCGTCCCGAGCAGCTGGCCCTCGCCGACCAGGCCGTACTGGCCGCGCGCCAGGGCGAGTTCACCCGCGCGCTGACGCTCACCCGGCGCTCTCTGGCGCCCGGTGCGGCACCCGGGCCTGACTCCAGCCGGACCGCCATGATCCAGACCGCGGCGCTGATCCTGCTGGCACGCGGTCAGTTGAGAAGGGCGAGCGAGCTGGTCGACCGCGGTCACGGCGGAGGCCGCACCGCGCTGCTCCACCTGCTCGCGGTGCCGCAGGCGCGGGCCGCGCTGGCGCTCGGCGAGCACCCGCAGGCGGAGTACATCCTCGACCAGGCCGTCAAGGACGCCTCGGCCGCGGACACGGTGGCCGGCACGGACGAACTCTGGTTCGCGGCAGCACAGCTCGCCATGACGACCGGGGACCGCGACCGACTCGACCTGTGCCATCGCGAATGCACGGCGGTCGCGAGCAAACTGGGCACGAGCCGCGCGATCGCGCACAGCCTGCTCGTCCGGGCCTGCGTCGACCGCAGGTTCGGCCCCGCCGCCCTGCGCTCCGCGCGCGCACTGGGCCAGCCCTTCGAACTCGCCCTGGCCGTCGAGCACTTGGTGCGCGCCGGCGCGGCGGACCCACAGCTGCTGCGGGAGGCCTACGGCTCGCTCGGCCCGGCCGACGCGCTGCTCGTCCGGGCGCGGCTGCGGACCCTCATGCGCGAGCACTGTGTCGCCGTACCCGACCGCCAGGCCGTCGTGGAGGAGAACGAGCGGCTGCTCGCCGACCTGCTCGCCCAGGGCTTCGGCAACCAGCAGATATCGGTGCTGCTCGGCGTCAGCAGGAGGAGCATCGAGTCCCGGCTGACCAGGCTGTTCTCCCGCTCCGGCTACCGGTCGCGGCTCGAACTGGCCATGGCCATGCTCCACGATCGGCCCGAATCCCCCGTCACGGTCGGCGCGAGCTGAGGCCCTTCGTGAACGGGGGCTTCGTGTACGGGGCTTCGTGAACGGGGCGAGCGCGGTGATCGGGGGCGATCACCGCGCTCGTCATGGGGCGTTGGTCAGGCCGGGACGGGATCCGGCTCCTGTGACGGGCTGTCGACGTCCGGACGCGCGGGCTGGAGGAGGCGTTCGGCGAGCGGGGCGAAGACCAGGCCGAGGGTCGTCCAGAGGAGGAGCTGCGCGGCGACGGAGTAGAAGCGGAAGTTGAAGAGGACGTCGGCCGGGAAGCCCGGGTAGACGATGGTGCCCTTCGAGTCCTTCAGCGGCAGTGGCGTCTCGGTGGCCTGGTTGCCGAAGTTGGCCTTGTTGTACGAGAGATGGCCCAGTTGCGGCAGCAGCAGCATCACGATGCCGATCGCGACGACGAACGCGGCACCCGCGAGGAGGGTGGCGTTCCAGTTCCCGAAGCGGGCCTGGAGCCGCTTGCCGAGGTACACGGCGCCCGCGAGGAAGGCGACCGAGCACACGACCATGATCAGGTACAGGGCGCTGCGCTGCTGGATCGTCTCCTCGTGGCCGATCGCGGGCGGGTTGGCCGGGTACTTCAGGAACGGCACCAGATACATGCCGAGGAAGCCACCGCCGGCGACGAGGAGGGCCAGGTTGCGTGCCCGCAGACCGCCGGTACGGCCGAGGCAGACGGTGTAGGCGACGGCGAACAGCGCGCCCATCGCCATGCCGAAGAAGACCATGCCGACGCCGATGCCCACATTGGCCTGGATGGTGCGGCTGAACAGGTCGGGGCCTGCGGCCTCGACGGGCATGCCCGCGGCCTTGTCCAGCGCGTTCTGGGCGGCGTCACGGCCGCTCTCGTAGTCGATGGCCTTGGCGATCTGCGGTTCGGCGAAGATCCGCGCGAACACGAAGGCGAGCAGGCCTGCGACTGCGCCGGCGAGGACGCCGCGCAGTATGAGCTTCTTTTCCATGTCGAGTTGTCCGAACGTCCAGGTGCCGGCGGAGGGTCAGTGGCAGGGGAAGCCGAGGAAGTGGCGGGCGTCGTGGACGAACTCGTGGATGTGCATGTCGTTGCCGAACACCGACACGGCGCCCTGGTCGACACCGATGAAGTAGTAGACGGCCAGCGCGATCAGCGCGGTGCCGACCAGCCACAGGATCGACTTGGAGATCGGCAGGACAACCGGCGTGGACACCGGACGGGATGTGGAAATGCTGCTCAAGGTGAGCCCTCCTTCGGGATCGTGCGTCCCTTGCGTGTACGGGCGAGTGAGGGTTCAGTGTCTGACTCGCCCACCACCTCGCGGCGGCGGGCTCACAGTGGCGCGACCGTGCTGGAATTCCACCAGCTTCCTTATGCCATCACTACAGGGGGAGCGTACGGCGCGGCTCTCCGGACCGTCAATCAGGCCTGTGCCCGGATGTGTGACCTGCGGGCGTCACACGGTTGGCGTATCCGCGTGGCGGTGCGGACGGCGGGCGTCTACTACTGGACAGGATCAGCTGGTTCATCGCGCTTCGGGGGGCGATAGCAGCATCACCCTCTTCATGGAGCCGAGCATGACCACCCGCTCTTTCCCGCCCAGCCCGGACCGACCCGAGATACCTCACGATCCCCTGCACAGCCTGGTGCACGCCGCCGTGGCCGACCGGCCGTTGGAAGAGGTCCTCCAGCTCATCACGTTGCTGGAGCAGTCACCGAAGTACGCGCAGACCACCGTCGACGCGCTGCGGGCGATCGGTGTGGACCGGTCCGTGGAGGACGTGACACGCCTGGTGACCCTGCTGACCCGGCCTCCGCGCCATCCCGACTCCGCCGACGAGACGATCCGCGCGGCGGCCGAGTCCCGGCCGGTGGAGGAGGTCACCCGGCTGATGGCCCTGCTGCACCGGGCTCCGCTGGAACCGCACTGCGGCGAGGAGGCGGTACGGGCCGCGGCCGGCCGGCCCGTCGAGGAACTCGTCCAGCTGATCGGCCGCCTGTCCGAGGACCAGGACACCCCCGCCCCGACCTCCGCAGCCGCCCCGGACCGGTCCCCCGCGCCGGCCACCGCCGACTCGGAGGCGACCGGACCGGTCCCGGAGCGCAGCCACGAGCCGGAGCCCCCGGGTGACCGTCCCGCTCGCCGACGCCGTCCACGGCCTTCGCCCACGGTGCCGCGTCGAGCCGAACTCCCCACCTGGCTGCGGCTGTTCGCGGCGACGGCGCTCGTCCTGTGCGGGCTGTCCTACTTCCCGTCGCACCAGGACGGGGCCTCGTCCGCCGCCTACGGTTTCATGCTCGGGGTCTCCCTCCTGTGCGTCCTGCTGGCACCGGCGCTGGTCGTGCACGGCGGACCGGTCGTGCTCGCCGTCTCCACGGTGCTGCCGGCCGCGCTGGCGGCGGTCCAGCTGTTCGACGGACGGTTCCACTCCACGCGACTGTCCGAGGCCCTGAAGATCACTGTCGCGCCGCCCTGGTTGGCGGGCCTGATGGCCGTCCTCGCGGCGCTGGCGGCACTCACCGCGCTGCTCACCCTCCTCACCGCGCGGAGGTTCGACCGGCAGCTCGCGCTTCCGGACCGTACCGCCGACCGGACACCGGCCGAGGCGAACGGTTCATCTCACTAGGGCCGTTCCACCGTCCGAAGGCTCAACGGGCAGTGGCGTCGGGGCTGTTCACGACGCCACTGCCCGCAACCGCACGGCTCCTGCTCATCCCGCTTCCTCCAGGGTCAGCGACTCGGTGAAAGGTGTGACGGGACGCTCCACGGGCTCGTCGTCCACGGTGATGTCGACCACCTCGTTGTAGAAGGCGAGCAGGTCCTTGACCGCGCCCACCGCCGGCAGCGGCTCCGGATAGCTCCAGATGACGTTCGGCGGGACAGCGGGCCCACCGGACGTACCGGCACCGCCGTTCCCGCTCCGCCAGGACCAGTACGTGGCGGTCCCCTTGTAGGGGCACCCCGTGCTGTGGTCGGTCGGTTCGAAGAGGTCCAGGCGGACGTCCTCGCGCGGGATGTAGTACCGGGTCGGCAGGCCCGTCTCGAAGACGAGGACCGGACGCCGGGTGTCGGCGACGAGCGTGCCGTCGATCTCCACCCGGACATGGCGGCTGCTGGGGAGGGCGTCCACCCGTTTGTGCGGGTCGCGGGGGTGGACGAAGATCTCCTCGTCCTCCTCGTACCAGTGGTCCAGGCCGCGCCCGACCCGCCGGAACCACTCGAAGGCGATGTACCCGGCGAGGTCCTCCCCGGGGAAGGTCCACGCCGCGTTCTCGACCGACAGGCCGTCGATTTCGAGGTCGTAGAAGATGTCCGATCCGGTGTGTGTGCCGGTCGGGGGGTTCTTCGCGGGGCGGAGCAGGTCCTCGCGGATCTCGTCGTGCGGGAAGGCGTAGAGCGGTACCGGGACTCCGGGCTCCCAGACGAGGACCGGGTGTCTGCTGTCCACGACGGTGACGTCTCCCTTGAGGCCGCGGACCCGGCGCCGGCTCGGTTCCCACAGCAGTCCCTCGGGCGTGGTCCTGACGTCTCGCGCGGTGGGGAAGGTGCTCATGGGCGTTTCTCCTTCGGCTCGGGTCGGGCGTGCCCCGGTGTCAGTCTGGTGTGGCGCGCGGGCGGGCGGCGACCGGGCGGGGCCGCACCGGCGTTTCCTTGCCAGATGTCGGCTCCGGAAGGTTCACTGGTCGGGTGCCGACCTTCGCCACCACGCTCACGGGCTTCTGGCCCTCGCGTCGTGCCTACGTTTTCGATGTGTTCTGTCGCTGCGCGCCGGTCCCGTCCGCCGCTCCCGCACCGCACCTGTGACACCACACGAGAACCGAGGTCCACCATGTCCGTGACCGATGAACTGCTGGCCAACAACGCCCGTTACGCGGAGACCTTCGAGGGTCCGCTCCCGCTGCCTCCCGCCAAGCACCTCGCCGTCGTGGCCTGCATGGACGCGCGGCTCGACGTGTACGCGATCCTCGGCCTGAACGAGGGCGAGGCCCACGTCATCCGCAACGCGGGCGGGGTGGTCACGCAGGACGAGATCCGCTCCCTCGCGATCAGCCAACGGCTGCTGGGCACCGAGGAGATCATCCTCATCCACCACACGGACTGCGGGATGCTGACCTTCACCGACGACGGCTTCAAGGCCGCGATCGAGGAGGACACCGGCATCCGTCCGTCCTGGGCGGCGGAGGCGTTCGGCGATCTGGACACCGACGTACGGCAGTCGATCGCCCGCATCAAGGCCGACCCGTTCATCGTCCACAAGGACGGCATCCGGGGCTTCGTCTTCGACGTGGCCACCGGGAAGCTCAACGAGGTCGGCTGACATGCGACTTCGCAGACGGCGAGAACAACCGCCTCGCGTCGAAGCGCCCAACTCGCCGGAGGCACTGATCCGTTCGGTCGCCGAGAGCCTCACGCGTCGGGCGGTCGTCGCCGGCGGACCCGTGAGTTCACTGACCACGGTCGTCGATATGATCGAGAACGACGAGACCGACATGGCCATCGACAACCTCGCGCACGTGATCGTGTGCTTCCGCCTCTCCCTCCGCCCCGCCGAGTACGACCGGCTCGTGGCAGCCGCCGAGCAGTTGGACGCGGTGGACTCGCTCACCGACCTGGACGTGGAGCGGTTCGTGAGCTGACGGTCCGCTCGGGCGAGGCGCGCCGCATGACGACACGAAGCTGTCACACATGGCCGGAATCCCGCGCCGGTCCACCGGGGTTGACAGGGGTACGACCCGGTTGCGAGGCGGCCGAGAGCCTCGTGCGACGAAGGAGCGACCATGACCGTTGACCTCACTGCGACGGATCTTCAGGCCTTCGCCCAGGAGTGGCTGGAGTGGTATCGCGGTCAGGAGGAGCGGCTCGCCGCCCCGCACGGATTCCTGGCGATCACCGGACTGCACTGGCTGGACGACCGGCCGCAGCGGTTCCCGGACGCGCCGGGCGCCTGGTGGACCGACGCCGAGGGGGTGGCCGTAGCGCTGGACGACGGTGAGGAACTCGTCGTGGCGGGGACGACCGTGCGGGGCGAGTACCGGTTCGGTGTGCTGGCCGAGCGGGGCGGTGTCGACGCGGTGTGGGGCGACGCCGTGATCGAGGTGGCGCGGCGCGGCGGGTACGACATCGTCCGGCCCCGGCATCCGGACGCGCCGCTGCGCACCGCTTTCGCCGGTACCCCCGCGTACGCGCCGGATCCCCGCTGGGTGGTGCGCGGACGGTACACGGCCTTCGAGACACCGCGCCCGACGACCGTGGGCGCGGCGGTCGAGGGTCTTGAGCATGTGTACGACGCTCCGGGCCGGGTCGACTTCGAACTGGACGGGCAGCCGCTGGCCCTCACGGCGTTCCCCGGACGTGGGCCGGGCTCGCTGCTGGTCCTGTTCACGGACGCCACCTCCGGTGTGACGACCTACGCCGCGAACCGGGCCCTCGCGCTCGCCCCGCCCGCCGATGACGGCACGGTGGTCCTGGACTTCAACCGGGCGGCCAATCTGCCGTGCGCCTATACCGACCTGGCCACCTGCCCGCTGCCGCCGGCGGAGAACCGGCTGCCGGTGGCCGTCGAGGCGGGGCAGAAGATTCCGCGGGAGCGCGGCGGGGCCTGACGGCCGGGTCACGGCGGCACCCGGCTCGCCCCGACAACCAAGCGGGCCTCTGAGCCGTCACTTTCAGTGGCCCGCCCGTTCGGTGCGGCCGTGACCCCCCACCGATCACTGCGCCCTGACCACGCGCGGGAATGAGGCCGTATGCTCCGAATCCACTTCACCTCGCGGGATCTGGAGAACATCCGGATCGCCCGTCAACCGCACGCGCTGTGGGAACTCGTGTGCGGTGTCTGCCGGTTGGACAGCCGACAGGGGGCGCTCGAATTCGGTCACTGGCGCCGTTCGGTGCGCGACCGGCTGGCCACGGACCCGCGGGCGGGGCGGGCCCTGCTGCCGTTACAGACGCTGATTCCGGCGGTGGGCTACATCCCCGACTTCCTGACGCCGTCCGTCACGGGCGGCAGTCTGGCGGGCGGTCTGGACGAGGTACGGGCCACCTCCCGCACCCGGTTGACCGCCGAGCTGTCCCGGCTCGCCGAGTCCCGTCCGCTGCCGTCGTGGGTCTCCACCCTCGACCGGCCGGGGACCAGGGCCCTGGGGGCGTTGACCCGCGCGCTGGAACTGTCCTGCGGGACACTGCTCGAACCGTACTGGCCCCACGTCCAGGCCGCCGTCTGCGACGACGTGGAGCTGCGGGCCCGCGCGCTCCTCGACGGCGGCACCTCCGGACTCCTCGACAGCCTGCGCCCGCACGCCCGTTGGCACGCTCCCGTGCTGGAGGTGAACTACCCCGTCGACCGCGAACTGCATCTGGAGGGGCGGGGCCTGCTGCTCGTCCCGTCCTACTTCTGCTGGCGCAGACCGACCGCGCTCGCGGACCCCACGCTCGGGCCGGTACTCGTCTATCCGGTGGCCAAGCAGCCCCTGGAGATCGTCCGCGCGAGCAAGAACGGGCTGGAGCGGCTGCTCGGCCGTACCCGGACGGTCGTTCTGGCGCATCTGGCCAGCCATGGCGCGCGGACCACGTCGGAGGTGGCCTCGGCGGCCAACATCGCGTTGCCCAGCGCCAGTTACCAGCTGGGGGTGTTGCGCGACGGCGGTCTGGTCGCCAGTCACCGGGAGGGCCAGTCCGTACGGCACTCGGCGACACCCCTGGGCCTGCGGCTGCTGGAGCGCTGACGCAGACCTGCGGTGGCCACCGTGGGCGGGAGACGGTGGCCACCGGGGTCGTCGGTCAGGCCGCCCCGCGGCGGGTGAGCGGTGCGCGCAGGTCCAGGTGTTCGCGCAGGGTGGTGCCGGTGTACTCGGTGCGGTAGACGCCGCGTTCCTGGAGTTCGGGGACGAGGAGGTCGACGATGTCGTCCAGGCCGTCCGGGATCAGGTACGGCGTGACGTTGAAGCCGTCGACGGCACCGTGCCGGACGAAGTGGGTGAACCTGTCGGCCAGTTGGGCCGGGGTGCCGACGTGGCCGCGCTGGGGGCCGAGCGCGATGACGGTATCGCGCAGCGACCAGCGGTTCGCGTCGGCCTTCTCCCGCCATTCGGTGACCACTTGGCGCGGATCGGCGATGCGCCGGGCGCCGAAGGAGCCGTCGTTCTCGGCGACGACCGGGTCCTCCTTGGGCAGCGGTCCGTCCGCGTCACGGCCGGAGAGGTCGATGCCCCACAGCAGGCCCGCGATGCCCAACGCCGTTGCCGGGGTGACCTGTTGGCGGCGGATCCAGCGCTTCTTCTCCAGGGCCTCCGCCTCGGTGGCGCCGATGATGATCTCGGTGCCGGGGAGGATGCGCAGGTCGTCCTCGGGGCGGCCCGCGACCCGCAGCCGGGACCTGAGGTCGTCGGCGAAGGCGAGCGCGTCGTCGAAGTCGTCGCCGTGCGCGGAGAAGATGACGTCGGCGTTGCGGGCGGCGAAGTCGCGGCCCTCGGCGGAGTCACCGGCCTGGAAGATCACCGGGTGTCCCTGGGCGCTGCGCGGCAGGGTGGGTGCGAGGTCGACGTCGAACTGCGCTCCCCGATGGCGGACTTGGCGTACGGCACCGGGTGCCGCCCAGGCCGGCGCGTCGGCGGCGCCCGCGACGGCGGCGTCCGTCCAGCCGTCCCAGAGGGCGCGGGCGACGGTGAGGAACTCCTCGGCGCGCCGGTAGCGGTCGGCGTGGTCGAGGTAGCCGCCGCGGCGGAAGTTGGCGCCGGTCCAGGCGTTGTCGGTGGTCACCACGTTCCAGCCGGCCCGGCCGGCGGAGAGCAGGTCGAGGCCGGAGAGGCGGCGGGCGAGGTCGGCGGGTTCGTTGAAGGTGGTGTTGGAGGTGCTGACCAGGCCGATCCGCTCGGTGACGGCGGCCAGCGCGGCGAGTTGGGTGATGGCGTCGGGCCGGCCGGCGACGTCGAGGTCGTGGATCTGTCCGTCGACCTCGCGCAGCCGCAGCCCCTCCCCCAGGAAGAACGCGTCGAACAGGCCGCGTTCGGCGGTCTGGGCGACCCGCCGGAAGTTCGCGGGGTCGATCTGGGAACCGCTGGCCGGGTCGGACCAGATGGTCCAGTGGTTGACGCCCTGGAAGAAGACGCCGAAGTGGAGCCGGGCGTCCGGGCGGGGCACATCGAGGGGGTCGGTGCGGGTCATCGGGCTTCCTCCTGGACGGCCGCGGCGGCGTAGCGGTTCGCGGGCCGGTCGAGGCCCAGGTGTGTGCGCAGGGTCGCGGCGGGCAGGGGCCGTAGGGCGTGGCGTCGTTCGAAGAGGTGGGGCAGGGTGAGCCGGGAGAGTTCCGGGAGGTCCTCGTCCAGGACCAGCGGGTGCAGCCGGACTCCGTCCACCACTCCCCTCAACTCGCCGAGCAGCAGCGCGAGTCCGGCGGCCGAGCCGATGTGGCGCAGCCGTCCCCGGTCGGGCCAGGGCGCGTGGCGTTCGAGGTCGGCGACGCGTTCCTCGGCGGTGGCGTGGGAGGTGTCGAGGGCGACGTCGATCTCGGCGAAGGCGAGGGGTGTGCCGGCACCGGCCGCGCCCGAGGCGATGTCCGCGCGGTCGCGGCCCGCGACGAGGGCGATGTCGAGCTGCCCGGCGGGCACCCGGTCGGGGTGGCCGAGGACGACGAGCTGGCCCTGCGGCGGGCGCGGCACGATCGCCGGGCCCTTCACCGTGTACGTGTCGGCGGTGAAGTCGACGTAGTGCAGCCGCTCGCGGTCGAGATAGCGGCTGGTGGCGACGGAGCGGATGACCGCGTCGTCCTCCCAGGAGTCCCACAGCGCGCGGACGACCTCGACGCCGTCACGGGATTCGCGGGCGCGTGCCGCGGCTCCGTCGACGAGCGGGCGACCCCACACTGAGGCGGCCTCGGGACGTGTCTCCTCGCTCACCACCCACCCGGCGCGCCCGACCGAGATGTGGTCCAGGGACGCCAACTGGCTGGAGACGTGGAACGGTTCGGCGTAGGTGAGCGGCACGACCGGCGCGACGCCGACGACGCTCGTCGAGGCGGCGACGAACGCGGCCCGTTCCACCGCGCCGATCCGGCCGAGGAGGTCCGGGCCGGTGCCGGGCGGGAGCGCGCCGTCCTCCAGGGTGAGCAGGGTGAACCCGGCGTTCTCCGCGTCGGCGGCGACGCGCGCCACCCGGCGCGGGCTCAGCAGTTGGTCGGGCGAGTGGGCGGCGCGGCGCCAGGCCGCGGGATGGGCGCCGTCGCCGTCGATTTCGAGGGCGAGCCGCAGAGCGGAGCCGGACATGGGTGTTCCTTCCGAGAACGCGTCGAGACGGACGGCCCGTGGGGCCGGCGTGGGTCAGGGGCGTACGGAAGGACAGACGGCGGAGGCGGTACGGCAGTAGTCGACGTGCCGGCGGGTGATCAGCCGCGCGCCCGGGACGGCACCGCGAGATGCGGCGTCGCATGCGCGCATGGGGCCTCCCCCCGTCCGGGAACGATCGCCTCAACCTACGTCGTCGGGCCCGGAAGATGTCAAGAACATTAGATGTACGCGCATACGCGGCGGCTCGGCGTACGGCACCCGCGCCGTCGCCGATGTCAGCGCGACGGCCCGGCGCCTTCGGTGAATTCGAGGCCTGTCATGAGTTCGGCGAAGGCGCGGGCCGCGCCGGGTGCCGTGAAGAGCCGGTCGAGCCGGGCGCGGGCCAGGCCGCGCCGGAACGGGCCGGAGCCGGTGGCGTCGCCCGCGTCGTGGAGCATGGCGGTCATCCAGTGGGAGAACTCCTGGTCGTTCCAGACGCGGCGCAGACAGCGCTCCGAGTAGGTACGCAGGCCCGTGTCGTCGTGCCCGTGGACGGAGTCCCGTACGGCTCGGGCGAAGAGGTCGGCGTCGTAGAGCGCGAGGTTCATGCCCTTGCCGCCCATGGGCGAGACGATGTGCGCCGCGTCGCCGACGAGGTGCAGGCGGCCGTACTGCATGGGGTCGTGGACCAGGCTGCGGAGCCGGAAGATCTCGCGGTCGGTGATCGGGCCGGAGCCGAGCCCCGGGTCGCCGAGCCGGGTGCGCAGGGCGTCCCAGACCCGGTCGTCGGGCCAGGCCTCGGGGAGGTCGTCGGGCGGGCACTGGAGGTAGTAGCGGCTGGTGTACGGGCCGCGCGGGAAGTGCGCTGCGAAGCCCTGCGGGCTGACGGCCAGCAGCGGGTGGGCCGGCGGCGGGGCGTCGGCGAGGACCGTCAGCCAGCCGATCCCGTGGTCGAAGGCGTACGGCGTGAGGGCCCCTTCGGGGACGGAGGTGCGGCTGACGCCGTGGTCGCCGTCGCAGCCCGCGACGAACTCGCAGGCGAGGGTGCGCGGTTCGCCGTCCGGGGTGCGGTAGCGGACGGTCGGCCGTTCGCCGGTCAGGTCGTGCAGGGAGACGTCGGCGGCCTCGAAGCGCAGGTCGCCGCCGTTCGCGAGGTACTCGGCGGTGAGTTTCTGCACCAGCATCTGCTGGGGGCAGAGGCGGGCGGTCGGTCCTTCGGAGCCGTCGAGGTCCGAGACCAGATGGGGTTCGCCGTCGACCCGGAGTTCGAGGATGCCCTCGTGCGGGACACCGCCCAGGACGCGGTCGGCGAGTCCCCAGGAGTCGAACATGCGGACGGCGCGGGTCTCGACGATGCCGGCCCGCTGGCGCTGTGCCACGTACGCGCGGGTCCGGCGTTCGAGCACGACGCAGTCGACGCCGCTCTGCTGCAACAGGTTCGCGACGGTCATCCCGGCTGGACCCGCGCCGATCACGACCACGGTCGTGGACTCCGAAGCCTGGCTCAACTGCCGTGCGCTGTCGGCCACTTGACCACCTCCGGAGTCACCCTAGCCGAGCGGGTCCGGCTTTCGGCGCTCCGCTACGCCTCCGGGTCCCAGGCGATGAGCTGGTCGAAGAGCCGTCGCTCGCCGTCGTACTTCAGGGAGTCGACGTAGGTACGGCCGTACAGGAAGAGGACGATTTCACCGGCCGTGCCGCGGGCGGAGGCGTAGGCGGTGCCGGCGGGAATCGGCGCCGACGCGGGGACGGGAGTGGCCGTCGCGCCCGCGTCCGAGAGCGCGAGACGCCAGGAGCGGCCCTCGGTGGCGTGGTAGTCGACGGTGGCGACGTCGTGCGGCCAGGCACTGGTCGTCGCGCAGCAGGTGAACAGGAACTCCTCGACACCGTCCACCGCCGCCTCCTCGGGCAGCGGCTGCGGCTCGCCGGCGGTGATCTGGGCGTCGTAGGTGTGCACCATGGCCTCCTGGACCTGGTGCCGGGCGACGGCGCCGGAGGTCTGCGGGGACTGGGAGTCGGCCCACCAGGTCCAGCAGCCGCGGTCCGGGCCGAACTCCCGCAGCGCGTCCAGCAGTTGCCGCGTCGACTCGGCCGACCAGGCGATCAGTTCGGCGCGCTCGCGGGGTGCCTCCGAGGGGGCGGGGGTCGCCCGGCTGTCGGCGGGTCCGGCGGCGACGATCGCGGCCCAGCGGCGGTGCACGGTGCCCAGGTGCTGGACCAGGTCGAGCAGAGTCCAGTCGGGACAGGTCGGGACCTGGGCGTCGAGGTCGGGCGCGGCGGCGACCGCGGCCCGGAACGCCGTCGAGCGTTCGTCGATCAGCCGCAGCAGGTCCGCGAATTCGAGAGTCTTCGTCACGTCGGATGTCTATCACCGCGCTCCGCCGGCAGGACACCAATTTTCCCGGCCCCACCTGCGGAAGCGCATCGCGCCACGCCAACGGTCAGGGGGCGAGGGCCTGTTGGACCGTCGGGTGGCAGTCGATGACTCCGTCGATGCCGACGAGCTGGATGATGCGCAGCACGGAGGGGGTGGTCCCGGCCAGTCGCAGCCAGCCGTCCGCGCGGGCGAGTTCGTGGTGGACGGTGAGCAGGACGTTGATGCCGCTGGAGTCCATGAAGGTGACCTGGCGCAGGTCCAGGACGACATGCGGCGGGGCTCCGGCCGACAGGTCCAGCGCCTCCCTCAGCGAGCCGGCCGTCTGCTGGTCGATCTCTCCGGCCACGGCCACGACCGCGACGCCGTCGACGACGTCGGTCCTGACCGACAACCGCCCCGGCTGCCCCGGCTGTTCGGTGTCCACCATCTGTCCTCATACACAAGTCGGCGAGCGCTACGGATCAGGACTGTCATCCGAAGTGCTGCCCCGCATCGTACGGTTGATGCCCCCGTCCGGTGGAGCAGACGGAGAATGACGGAGTGGGTGCTGCCGCACGGGGTATGCGCGGGGCACGCAGAAGGCGGTGAAACGATCCGGATGGAACCAGACTCTTCGGAGGACGACGACACAGCGCCGCAGGCCAGGGCCAGGACTCGGCCCATACGGTCCACCGTGGCCCTGGACGGCGACGGCTCGTGCATCGCCGAGGCCCGGCGGCTGGCCGCGGTGTTCCTCACCCGGGCGCGGGCCGAGTACGGGCTGCCGGTGTCGGCGCGCGCCATGGATCTCACGCAGCTGGTGGTCAGTGAACTGGTCACCAACGCCCGCAAGTACGCGCCCGGTCCGGTGCTGATGGATCTGCGGATCGTCGACGCCCTGGTCGAGGTGGAGGTGTGGGACTCGGACCCGGTGCTGCCGGTCGCCCGGGACGCCGACGCCCAACGGGTGGGCCAGCACGGCCTGGAGATCGTGCGGGCGGTGGCGCGCGGTGTCGAGGCGCGGCGCGAGCCGGTGGGCAAGCGCATCACCGCGCGCATCGCGCTGACGGACGGCCCGGAGGCGGGCGGCAGCGGCGAGGGCCCGCGCCCGGTCTGAGCCGGGACGGTCAGGGCGCGGCCGGGAGGCGGTAGACGGAGACATGGGAGGTCGACTCCGCGGTGAACGCGGACTCCTCCCAGTCCGCGTGTCTCGACTCCAGTTCGAAGCCCGCCAGTTGGGCCATGAGGTCGAGTTCGGCGGGCCAGATGTAGCGGTGCGGGCTCAGGGCGAGCCGCGCCCGCCCGGTCCCGTCCAGCCGGAAGTGGTGCGACACGACGTGCTGGTCGAGGACGTCGTAGGTGTCCAGCGCGATGTAGTCGGGGTCGGTCCGCCAGACGGTGGCCCGCTGGCCCGGCGGCAGCTTGCGCAGCTCGGGCACCCACAGCTCGATCAGGAACCGGCCGCCCGGTGCGAGATGGCGGGCCGCGTTGCGGAAGCACTCGACCTGCGCGGCCTGGGTGAGCAGGTTCGAGATGGTGTTGTAGACGAGATAGACGAGGCTGTACGTGCCCGGGACGACCGTGGTCGCCATGTCGCCGACGGTCACGGGGAGGGTCGCCTCGTCCGCCTTGGTCCGCAGTCGCTCGACCATCGGCCGTGACAACTCGATGCCGGTGACGGGGACTCCGCGCTCGGCGAGCGGCACGGCGACCCGGCCGGTCCCGACGGCGAACTCAAGTGCCGCGCCGTCGCCCGCGAGGTGGGCGAGCCGGTCCACGGTCGGCCCCAGGACCTCGGGCGCGAACATGCCGGTGCCGGGGGTGTCGTACCGCCGGGCGGTGTCGGTGTCCCAGAGCTTCTCCTGTTCCATTCCGTCAACGCTCGCCTCCGGGCGGCGCGTTGTGCAACCGATTTCCCGCCCGGGGAGGGCTAGAGGAACGCACCGATGCGGTCGGCGAGCCGGGGCCAGAGTTCCTGCGGGAGGTGGTGTCCCATGCCGTCGACGATCAGCAGTTCGGCGCCCGGTACGGCGGCCGCGGTGGCGTGGGCGCCGCTGACGTCGCACACGCGGTCGGCGGCGCCGTGCACGACCAGCGTGGGCACCCGCAGGGAGCGAAGGCGTTCGGTGCGGTCGCCGGTCGCGACGACGGCGAGGCCCTGGCGCTGGATGCCGAGCGGGTCGTAGCCCCGGTCGAAGACCCGTCCGGCGCGGTCGGCCGCCGCCCGCGCGTCGAACGCGAAGCCGGGGGACGCGGCGAGCCGCAGCGCGCTCACCTGCCATGCGACGAACGCCTCCCGTTCCGCCGGGGGTGCGCCCAGTCCGGCGAACAGGGAGAAGTCGGCCTCGCCCACGCCGGGCCGGCCCGTCGTGGACATCATCGAGGTGAGCGAGCGGACCCGCTCCGGGTGCTCGATCGCGATCATCTGGGCGATCATGCCGCCCATCGAGGAGCCGACGAGGTGCACCGCGTCGAGGCCGAGCGCGTCGAGCAGGCCGACGGTGTCGGCGGCGAGGTCGGAGAGCGTGTAGGCGGCCGTCGAGAGGTCACCGGCCAGGGCCGCCGCGAAGTCCGGCACCGGCGCGTCGGCGCAGTGCGTCGACCGGCCGGAGTCGCGGGTGTCGAACCGGACGACGTGCGCGCCCCGGTCCACCAGGGCTTGGCAGAAGCCCTCGGGCCAGTTGATCAGCTGCGCGCCGGCTCCCATGATCAGCAGGACCGGCGGTGCGTCGGGGTCACCGAGGCGTTCGTAGGCGATGTCGATCCCCGACGGGCCGACGTTGCGCGCTGTCTGTTCGGGCATGGGCGAAACGGTAGCCAGCGTGCGGGCGGCAAAGATCGCACCACGGTCCGAGGTTTTTCGCCCGTCCCCGCGGTTACGGTGGAAGCGGCCAGGAGGTTCGCCCGGAGTGTCGTGGTCGGCGCACGTGACGTGTCTCGCAGGAACGGCAGGTCTGACTCCGCCGGACGCGGGCATCCGTGAGCAGGTAAGGAACCCCGCGCTTCCCGGACGACCAGAGGTGAACCATGACCGACGAGACCGAGTACCTCTCACCCCACGGAGCCCACTCCGTGCGCCGGGCGGCTCGGTCAGGCGGTGCGGCGGCCGGAGGACTCGTCGTGGTCGTGTATCTGCGCCGACGCCACCGCGCAGAACGCCTCCAGGCCGGTCAGCAGGGCGTTGCGTCCCGCGGCCGGCATCTGTGCCAGCACCTCCCCCAGCGCCTCCTCACGACGGGCCCGCAGGTCCGCCAGGAAGGCCCGCCCCAGACCGCTGAGATACAGGCGCACCTCGCGCCGGTCCGTGGGACTCACCTCGCGGTCGACGAACCCGGCGGCCTGTAGCCGGTCGCAGAGCCGGCTGGTCGACGGCGGGGTCGAGGCGAGGTGGTCGGCGAGGGTGCGCAGGTTGATGCCCTCGTGGTGCTCCAGGATGAACAGGACGCGCAGCTGCGACGCGGACGCGGGCGCGGTCGAGGCGCGCCCCCACAGGACTTCCAGCAGCTCCGCGGCCGTCGAGGTGACGCGCGCGACCTCGTCGGATTCGGGGCGGGGGTGGATGGACGTCACGATCACACTCTCGCAGGCACAGGGACGGCCTCCAGCCTACTAGGCACGCGCGACGGACACAGATGGACGAGTCGAACCGCGGCGCCGGGGCCACACGGCCCAGCCCGGAGCGGGCGACGCGTTCTCCCAGCGAGAGATTGGCATATCTACGATCGTGAACAGATTCATGGCTGTCGAACGGGCCCTACGGACCGCGGCTCCGCACGAGCTGCCCGACGTGGTCGGCCGGGAACTGGTCGAGCGCTACGCGGCGGACTCCGTCGAGCTGCTCGTGGCCGACTACGGACTGACCGTGCTGCAACCCGTCACCGAGCTGCCGCACACCCTGCCGCCCGTCTCCCTGCACAACACTCCGGCCGGGCGCGCCTTCGGCGCCCAAGAGCCGTTCGTGGAGGGGAACTTCGGGGACGGCAGCGTGTGCGTCCACCTGCCGATCAGTGTGCGCGGGGACCGCATCGGCGTGCTCTCGGTGACCATGCCCGGCGGGGACCACGCGCGGGAGTGCCTGCCCGAACTGACCGAGCTGGCCGAGGTGTTGGGACACGAGGTGCTGGTCGCCGAGCGCGACACCGACCTGTATCTGCGGGCCCGGCGCAAGGACCGGCTCACCCTCGCGGCCGAGATGCAGTGGCAGTTGCTGCCCGGCCGCTCGTGCTCGCGCCCCGAGTTCGAACTCGGCGCCCAACTGGAGCCCGCCTACGCGATCCACGGCGACAACTTCGACTGGTCCGCCACCGCCGACCGCCTCACGCTCTACGTCTCGAACGGCATGGGCGAGGGCATCGAGGCCTCGCTGCTGACGAACCTGGCGGTCAACGCTCTGCGCAACGCGCGCCGCGCGGGCATCCCCCTGGCCGATCAGGCGGCCCTCGCGGACCAGGCGGTGTACGCCCACTACCGGGGCCGTGGCCATATGTCGGTGTTGATGTTCGACTTCGAACTCACCACCGGACGGGCGCGGGTGGTGGACGCCGGGTCGCCCCAGACCCTGCGGCTGCGCGACGGAGTGGTGGAACGGATCGAGTTCGACGCGCAGTTGCCGCTGGGCATGTTCGAGGAGACCGACTACATCGAGCAGGAGTTCCGGATCGAGCCCGGGGACCGGATCCTCTTCGTCAGCGACGGGGTCTACGCCGTCGCCTCGCCCAAGGGTGAGGAGTACGGGGACGCGGCCCTGGCGCGGGCGATCCAGCGCACGCGGCTGCTGCCCGCCGCACAGGTGCCCAGGGCCGTCCTGCGCGAACTGACCGGCCACCGCGGCACCCCCACCCCCGACGACGACGCTCTGGTGGTGTGCCTGGACTGGCGTGGGCGGTGAGGTGGCCCCGGCCGTGTCCCGCGCCCGCCGGTGTGGCGCTAGTGTGCAGGCACTGAGCCGGAAGGGTGAACACCGTGAGCACTTCTGAGCCGCTCCCCTCGGTGGAGAGCGCGTTGCGGTCGGCTCCGTCCGACGCCCTGGTGGCGACGGCCCGCCGTCTCCTCGGCGACCGCGCCGGGGCCCGCGAGGTCACCCTTCTCCTCGCCGACTACGCCCTGCGGACGCTGCGCCCGGTGGACCCGCTGCCCGGCACCGAAGAAGCGGTGTCCGCCCAGGACGGCCCGGCCGGGCGGGCGTTCACCGGTCAGAGGCCGGTCGTCGAACCGGCTGCCGAGGGGACCGCCGTCGTCCATGTGCCGGTCTCCGTGCGTGGCGACCGCCTCGGCGTGCTCTGCGCCCGCGTCCCCCTCCCCGACGCCGGTCCGGCCGGGGTGGGCCGCATCGCCGCGTTCGCCACCGCCCTGGGCCACGAGATCGCCGCGGCGGAACGCGACACCGACCTGTACCTCCTGGCCCGCCGCTCGCGGCGCCTCACGCTGGCCGCCGAGATGCAGTGGCAGCTCCTGCCGGGGCGGGGCTGCGAGCGCCCGGAGTTCGAGATCGGCGCCCATCTGGAGCCCGCGTACACCGTGGGCGGCGACAACTTCGACTGGAGCGCCGACGGCGACCACCTCACCCTGACGGTCACCGACGGAATGGGCCGCGGTGTCGACGCCGCGCTGCTGACCGGTGTCACGGTCGGCGCGCTGCGCAACGCCCGCCGCGCCGGCCTGTGCCTCGCCGACCAGGCCCGGCTGGCCGACCAGGCGGTGTACGCCCAGTTCGGCGGCAAGGCGTACGCCTCCACGCTGCTGCTCCGCTTCGACCTCGCGACCGGCACGGTCCGGGCGGTCGACGCCGGTTCGCCCCGCCTCTACCGCCGCCGCGGCGACACCGTGCGGCACATCGAGCTGGAGGCGCAGCTCCCGCTCGGCATGTTCGAGGAGACCGCCTACGACGAGCAGATCTTCTCGGTACGGCCGGGGGACCGTCTGGTGGCGGTGAGCACCGGAGTCCACGGGGCCCGCTCACCGGAGGGCGGCCTGTTCGGCGAGGAGGCACTGCGCCGGGCGCTCGACACCGCTCCGGCGCGCGCTCCGCAGGAGGTCGCGCGGTCGGTGGTGGCGGGTCTGGTCGCACACTTCGGCAGCTCCGACCTGACCGCCGACGCGGCCGTGGTGTGCCTGGACTGGCACGGCCGCGATCCGGCCGCGTCCTGACCGTCACGTCCTGAGCATCACGTCTTGACCGCCGTGTCCTGACCGTCACGTCTTGACCGCCGTGTCCTGACCGCCGTGTCCTGACCGCGTGACCTGACCGCCGCGTCCTGATCAGCCGCCCGGGGCGGGCGGCCCGCGCCGCCGTGCCGCGGCCAGTGCCCGCAGGCCGCGCTCCAGGGCCGCGCGGTCGTCCGGTTCCATCGCGCCCACGACTTCCGTCAGCGCCCGGGACCTGAGCGCGGCGACCTCCGCGAGCACGTCACGGCCGTGCGCGGTGAGGCTCAGCCGTATCTCCCGGCGGTTGTGCGGGGCCGGGTCCCTGAGGAGCAGCCCGGCCGCCTCCAGCCGGTCGCAGAGCCGGCTCACCGTGGGCAGTCCCGCGTCGAGGCGGTCGGCCAGCAGGGTCAGGTTCGCGTCCGGTGCGGCCTCCAGGGCGTGCAGGGCGCGCAGTTGATGCGGCGAGAGCCGCACCGACGCGTCGGCCGCCGCCGAGGTCCACAGCCCCGTCAGCCCGTCCACGGCGTCGGCGATCCGGCCCGCGACGGCGTCCGCGACGGCCGCCCGCGACCCTTCCTGGTCGACCTCCCCGTGCGCTGCCACTGCTTCGACACCTCACGGAAGTCGACAGTGTGGTGGTACGTCGCTCATGCGGTTGCTCTACCCGGGTTTCCGGCACCCAAGCAGCCGACTCGCGCTCGGGGCGGAGCACGGCGGGGTCCCGTCGGCGCACGACCGCGGCGCGTCAGACGGAGCGATGGGGCAGGCGGACCACCTGCACGAAGAAGTCGTCGATCTGGCGGACCGCGGCGATGAACTGGTCCAGGTCGACCGGCTTGGTGACATAGGCGTTGGCGTGCAGCTTGTAGCTGCGGAGGATGTCCTCCTCGGCCGACGAGGTGGTCAGCACGACGACGGGGATGTGCGCCAGTTCCGGATCGGACTTGATCTTCTCCAGGACCTGACGGCCGTCGTACTTCGGCAGGTTGAGGTCGAGGAGGATGAGGTCGGGCCGCGGGGCACCGGTGTGCACGCCGCGCTTGTAGAGGAAGTCGAGGGCCTCCTCGCCGTCCCGGGCGACATGGAGGGTGTTGCCGATCTTGTTGTCCTCGAAGGCTTCCCGGGTCATCAGTTCGTCGCCCGGGTCGTCCTCGACGAGGAGGACGTCGATCGGGGTCGCGTCGCGGAGGGTCATGTCAGGGCCTTCTCGTCATCGGTGACTGCGGGATCTTCAGGTGGCCGACGGCTTCGGCGGTGCCTTCGGCGGGGTCCCCGGCCTCTTCGGCGGCGGGGAGCGTGAAGCAGAAGCGGGTGCCTTCGCCGACCGTGGTGTCGATCCAGATCCGGCCGCCGTGGTGTTCGACGATCTTCTTGCACAGGGCGAGTCCGATGCCGGTGCCGCCGTAGGCGTCGCGGCTGTGCAGTCGCTGGAAGATGACGAAGACCTTGTCGGTGAACTCCTCGGGGATGCCGATGCCGTTGTCGGTGACGGACAGGCGCCACATGCCGGGGGTCTCGGGGTCGGGTCCGCAGGTGACGGACACGTGCGGGGCGTGCTCGGGCCGGCGGAACTTGAGGGCGTTGCCCACGAGGTTCTGCCAGAGCATGGCCAGCAGTGTCGGGTCGCCGACGGTGTCGGGCAGGGTCTCGGGCCGGTCGATCCGGGCGTCCGACTCCTCGACGGACGCCGCCAGGTTCCGCAGCGCCTTGTCCAGCGCCAGGCCGAGGCCGGCCTTCTCCCGGATGTCGTCGAGGCGCCCGACGCGGGAGAAGGTGAGCAGGTCGTTGATGAGGATCTGCATGCGTTTGGCGCCGTCGACGGCGAAGTCGATGTACTGCAGGCCGCGTTCGTCCAGGCTGGTCCCGTACCGCTTCTCCAGCAGCTGGCAGAACGAGGCGACCTTGCGCAGCGGCTCCTGAAGATCGTGCGAGGCGACGTAGGCGAACTGCTCCAACTCGGTGTTGGAGCGGCGCAGTTCGACGGCCTGGGCGTCCAACTCGGCGGCCTGGCGGCCGAGTACCTCCTCCTTCTCGCGGGAGGCGTCGAGTTCGGCGACGATCCGTCTGCGCATCGCCTCGACGGCTCCCGCCACGGCGGTGAGGTCGGCCGGTCCGTCGCCGTCGATCCGGCGCGCGAAGTCGCCCGCCGCGGCGCGTTCCGAGGCCTTGGTCAGCGCCTCCAGGGGACGGGTCACCAGCAGGCGTACGAGGACGGCGAGGGCGACGCCGGTGAGCAGGAAGGCGGCGACCAAGGCGCTCAGGACGAGGTCGCGTACGGTCCGCTGGTGGGCGAGGTGGGCGTGGCCCTCCTTCACGGCTCCGGCGAGGTCGGTGTTCTGCTTGGCCCAGAGGGAGCGCAGTCGGTCGAACCTGTGCTTGCCGCTGTCCACGGTGGCCTGGTCGACGGTGCCCGGCCGGCCGGGGGTGACGGCGGCGGCGAGCGGCTCGGCGTAGTCCTGCCGCCAGGCCGCGGCGGCGCGCTCCACCGCCCGCAGATCGGCGAGCAGTGCGGGCCGGTCGCGGAGTTGGGCGCGCAACCTGGCCGCGGAGCGGGCCTCGTCCTGCTTGCCGCTGGTGTACGGGGCGAGGAACTGCTTGTCGGCGGCGATCGCGTAGCCGCGGACACCGGTCTCCTGGTTGACCAGTGCGGCCTGCAATCGGTACGCCTCGGTCTGGGCGGGCTGCACGCGCTGGAGCAGGTCGTCGGTGACGTCGGCCGTCCGGCTCAGCAGGTTGGCGCCGATCGCGGTGCCGACGACCACCAGCAGCACCATGAGCGAGAGCGCGAGGAAGAACCATCCCTGCACCGTCAGCCGGCGCCCGATCCGCGTTCTGCCCGCCATGTTCCTCACCGTTCGTCTCGTTCCGGCACCCTCTCGTCCCGCCTGCTCGTTCCCGGCCGGGTGAATCACGTCCGGGGCGGCTGTCTCATGTCCAGTGCAGATGCATCACGGCCACGTCGTCCGCCAGCCCGCCCCGGGTCTCGGCCAGGGCCTCGGCACTGGCGATCAGTTCGTCGACGAACGGCGCCGGGGCCAGTGCGGCCCGCTCCCGGGCGAGCCGCAGCAGGCCGTCCTCCCCCAGGCGCTCCGAGCCCCGGCCGACGTGCCCTTCGAAGAGTCCGTCGGTGAAGAGGACCACGGCCGCGCCCGCCGGTACGTCGAGGTCGGCGACCGGCCAGTCCCCGAGGCCGGGGACCACGCCCAGTGCCGGGCCGCCGGGCACCTCCACCCATTCCACACCGCCGTTGTCCCGCATCAGCAGTCCGTGGTGGCCGGCCCGCACCACGCGGGCGGTGCGCTCGCCGGGGGCGGCGGTGAGGCAGACCAGGGTGGCGAAGATCTCGCTGCGGATGCGCTCGGCGACGAGAAGTTCCTCCAGCCGGGCCACCTGTTCGGCGCCCGTGACACCGCTGAGCACGAGCGTGCGCCAGGCGATCCGCAGCGCGACGCCGAGGGCGGCCTCGTCGGGGCCGTGTCCGGAGACGTCACCGACCATCGCGTGGACCGTGCCGTCGACGCTCTGCACGATGTCGTAAAAGTCGCCGCCCAGCAGCGCCTGCGCGCGGCCGGGACGGTAGCGGGCCACCGCTTCGACGCCCTCGCCGCGCAGCAGCGGCCTGGGCAGCAGCCCGCGTTCCAGGCGGGCGTTCTCCTGGGCCTGCATCCGG
The DNA here is from genome assembly GCF_044768565.1 of Streptomyces sp. NPDC091280. Classification (NCBI taxonomy): domain Bacteria; kingdom Bacillati; phylum Actinomycetota; class Actinomycetes; order Kitasatosporales; family Streptomycetaceae; genus Streptomyces; species Streptomyces sp. NPDC091280. The sequence goes on along the minus strand of NZ_JBIVUZ010000008.1, from coordinate 315,806 downwards.
CTGGCCTGGAGGGCGACGGCGGCCCGCTCGGCCTGCTTGCGCTGGATCGCGTAGCGCACCGAGCGTCCGAACAGGCCCGGTTCGACGCGGCCCTTGACCAGGTAGTCCTGCGCCCCGGCGGCGACGGCGGCGAGTCCGGTCTCCTCCTCGGCGAGACCGGTGAGGACCACGACGGCGGCCCGTTCGGCGCCCGCCCGTACCCGGGAGAGCGCCTCCAGGCCCTGGGCGTCCGGCAGATGCAGGTCGAGCAGGACGCAGTCCGGTACGTCGGCGGCGAGCGCCTCGGCGGCCTCGGTCATCGACCGCACCCACTGGAGGCGTATCTTCAGCGCGCTGTCGGCGACCAGTTCCTCGACCAGCAGCGCGTCGCCCGCGTCGTCCTCGACCAGCAGGACGGAGGGCTGCCAGGCGACCCAGGTCTCCGGCCCGGCTCCCTCGCCACCCACCGACAGCAGGTCGTCGGCCCGTGGCCGTGGCACCACCATGGCCCTGCCCTCCCCACCGCGCCGGCTCCCGTGAACATAGTTGCCGTCAGACAACTGTCGAGAGCATACCGGTAGGCGGGGACGTCCCGTACCCGGTCGGCGAGCCCGGCACCGGAGCCGCTCGACGCGCCCGGCGACCGGCGTTGTCGAGGGTACGACGGGCCGCCCGGGATCGGCGCCGAACCGCCTCCTTCGTCGCCGAACCGTAGGAGAGGCGGAGGTTCGCGCGGTTCGGCGCCAAGGGGCGGCCGGGTGGGCGGAGTCCGGCGCGTCAGCCCTCCGCGCTCGTCGGGCGCGGCCCCGGCGCGATCCGCAGCGCGGCCCCTCCCGCCGGTTCCGCGTCGGCGCTGCGGCGGGTCAGCTCGGTCCACCACGCCCCGCCGTCCTCGATGTAGCGCAGCAGGATTCCCTCGCGGATGCCCCAGGGGCAGACGGTGACGGTCTTGATGCCCGTCAGCTTCATCACCGTGTGCCCGACCACGGCTCCGGCCAGGCTCTGCGCGGCCCGCGGCGCCGAGACACCGGGGAGCAGGGCCCGTTCGGAGGCCGCGAGGGCGGCCAGCCGGTCGAGGCCCACCCGCAGCTCCGACCGCACCAACCTCCGCTCCACGAACGGACCTTGGCGACCGGGCGCGGCACCGCACAGCCGGGCCAGCTGCTGGAAGGTGCGCGAGGTCACCACCGTGGTGCGCGGCCCCTCCCAGCGGATCCGCGCCGCCACGTCCCGCAGTTGGTGCCGCACCTCACGCCGCATCGCCTTGACGGTCTGCTCGGGCGGCCGGTCCTCATCCGGCAGGAAGTCCCGGGTCAGCCGGCCCGCGCCGAGCGGCAGGGACGCCACGAAGTCCGGCAACCGCCCACGCCCGAACGCCACTTCGAAGGAGCCTCCCCCGATGTCGAACAGGGCCAGCGGCCCGGCCCGCCAGCCCATCCAGCGCCGGGCACCGAGAAACGTGAGCTCGCCCTCCAGCTCCCCCGGCAGCGTGCTCAGCCGTATCCCGGTCTGCGCACGCACCGCGCTCAGCACGTCGAGCCGGTTGGGCGCGCCGCGGACGACCGCCGTCGCGAAGGCCAGTGGCCCTGCCGCGCCCCACTGCCGGGCGGTCTCCTCGGCGGCCGACACCGCCTTCACGAGATGGCGTACGGCTTCCTCGGGGATCTCGCCGCCCGGCCCGACGCGCTCGGAGAGCCGCAACTTCCACTTGGCGGTGTGCACCGGCAACGGCACACCGTCCCCGACATCCGCCACCACGAGCCGCACCGTGTTCGACCCCACATCCACCACGCTCATTCGCATGAGCCGGTGAGTACCCAAGGTGCGCGCTGTCAGTCGCCGGTGAGCGTTGGCTTTGGTCACGTCGGAAACGCCTTGCGCGCGCGAGGCCGACCGGCTCTCCCCCTGCCGCCGGACGAACAGGGTCGAGCAACTCAGGACCGCGCCGGGACACGACGTCGCCTCGACTCCGAACTGCCCTTTGTACAGGGTGAGTTGAGAGGCCGGCAGCACTACGATCGACTCGTCTGTACGCATCCTGTGCGAAGCCGGAAACAGAAGCGGACCGTGGGAACCGTCCTGTGGCCGGGTGCATCGGTAGTGGCATGGGACCGGCCGTTCGGCAGGCCGTGGAGGGGGCGACGTCGTGGCGTATGCCAGAGCACTGCGGGTCGGTGGGGCGGTGGCGGCCTGCGGGTGCCTGCTGCTGGGGTGCACGGGTGGGGGTGACGGCGGTTCCGCGTCGCCGTCCGCGGTGGCGTCCGGCGGGACCCGAAGCGCCACCGCCACCGCCTCCGCGTCCGCGTCCGCGGGCTCGCAGTCAGCCGCTTCGGCGGCACCCGAGGTGGATCCGGCCCGCGAGCCGAAGACACCGGCGCGGGCTCGCGCACTGGTCGAACGGGTCATCTCCGGGCCGGAGTTGTTCGGTACCGGAGTGGAGCGGGCCACGCCGTACGAGAGCGACCCCGGGCAGTGGGCGGTGCTGGGGGACGACTGTCTGTGGCGGCTGGAGCCGCTGCCCGGGGACGCGCTGGCCACCCTGACCCGGCACTTCGAGGTGCCCGCGGGCGGCGGCAAGGGGGCCGTGCGGCTGTCGGCCACGGTCACCGTGCACCGCACCGCGCTCGACGCGTCCTGGGAGCAGGCCCGGATGCTGGAGGAGGACCTCGACTGCACCGAGCAGACCCAGCGGCCCGGTGAACGGCTGACGGGCTTGCAGTCGCTGTCGTTCGCGCGGGGCGAGGGCGGCAACACCAGTGGGGACGATCTGCTGCTGGAGACCGGGCAGTGCGTCAGCGACACGCGCGGGGGCCCGTATCCGTACTGGTGGCAGCAGGCGGTGCTGGGTTCGGTGGTGGCCGGGACGTCCGTGTGCGGCGGGAAGGGCCGCAGCCAGGACGAGCTCAACTCCCTTGTGGCGGAGGTGCTTCCGAGGATGCTGCTGCGGGTGCAGCAGGAGATCGGCTCCACCGGCGGATCGGCGACGGGCACGAAGGGCGGTGGGTCGTGATGGAGCGGCTGCTTCCCGCCGACCCGTCCCGCCTGGGCGGATACCGGCTGCTGGGGCGGCTGGGCGCGGGCGGCATGGGTGTGGTCTACGTGGCGCGCGGCACGGCCGGGGAACTCGCGGCGGTGAAGGTGATCCAGCCCGAGTTCGCGCAACAGGCCGAGTTCCGGGCCCGGTTCAGGCGTGAGGCGGACTCCGCGCGCGGGGTCGACAGCCCGTGGGTGGTGCCGGTGCTGGGCGCGGACACGGAGGGTCCGGCGCCGTGGCTGGCGACCGCATTCGTGCCGGGGCCCTCGCTGGCCGAGGCGGTGGCGGAGTGCGGGCCGCTGCCCGCGCGGGTGGTGCGGGTGCTGGGCAAGGTGCTGGCGCGCGCCCTGGACGCCGTGCACCGGGCGGGTCTGGTGCACCGGGACGTCAAGCCGGGCAATGTGCTGCTCGCGCTGGACGGGCCCCGGCTGATCGACTTCGGCATCGCCCGGCCGACGGCGGCCGAGGAGACCGAACTGACCTCGGACAGCATGGTGGTGGGCACACCCGGGTTCCTCTCCCCGGAGCAGGCCCGGGCGCTGCCGGTGGGTCCGGCGAGCGATGTGTTCTCGCTGGGGTGTGTGCTGGCGTACACGGCGACCGGGCGACTGCCGTTCGGTACGGGTGCGGCGGACGCGCTGCTGTACCGGACCGTGCACGACACACCGGACCTGGACGGCGTCGAGGACGTCGAGCTGCGGTCGCTGCTGGCGCGCTGCCTGGCCAAGGAACCCGCCGACCGGCCGGAAGTCGGCGCGATCGACGCCGAGTTGCTGGAGGACGCGCCGACCGGTTCCATCGGCTGGCTGCCGGACCCGGTGGTGCGGATGGTCGCCGACCGGTCGGCGGCCATGCTCGCGCTGCCCGGCATCGAACCCACCGAGGTCCCCGCCGGGGCCGCTCCCCCAAGACCCGGCCGACGTCGGGTACTTGCCCTCGCCGCCGGAGGCACGGCCCTGCTCGCGGCCGGTGGCGGAGCCGCCCTGTGGGCCGCGCTGCGCGACAACGACCGTACGGCACAGGGTGGTTCGGCCACCGGCCGGGCCTGGACCATCGGCGTGCAGGCCGACCTGAGCGGCCCGCTGAAGGCGGCGGGGAGCGCCCAGGAGCGGGCCGCACGGCTGGCCGTGGAACAGTTCAACTCCCGGGAGGACAAGGCGTTCACGCTCACTCTGCGGGTGCTGGACGACCGGGGCGACCCGACCCGCGCGCAGGCGGTGGCGCGCAGGCTGACCGCCGACAGCGATGTGCTCGCCGTGCTCGGGCCCACCGGCTACGCCTCGGCGCAGAGCGCGGTGGAGGTGTACGAGAGTGCCGGGCTGCCCCTGGTGACCGTGTCCGAACTCTCGGTCTCCGCCGTCCAGTCGGCGCTGCTGGCCAAGCCGAAGAGCTACTTCCGGGCCGCCCCGCTGACCGCGTACTCCGCGTTCGCGACCGTCACCGCGCTCACCGCGCAGGGCTCGCGCCGCCCGGGGCTGCTGGTCGACCGGGCGGGCGGTATCACCGGCATGGAGTCCGTCAACGTCGTGCACAGCGCGACCCAGGCGGCGCGCATCGCCCTGTACGCCCGGGTCGTGCCCGCGCTCGCGCCCGACGTGTCGACCGTCGTCGCCGACATGCTCGCGCACGGCGTGGACGGCTTCTTCTACACCGGCACCCCCGAGCGTGCCGCCCCGCTCGCCCGCGCCCTGTCGGCGCGGGGCTTCAACGGCACCCGTTTCCTGGACACTTCGTCGGCCACCCCGGCCTTCGTCTCGGCGGCGGGCCCGGCGGGCGAGGGCTGGCAGGTCCTGGCGCCGTACATCGACCCGTCCGCAGCGGCCGTACGGCCGTTCGCCACCGCCTACCGCAAGCGCTACGGCGCCGCACCGGGCGACTGGGCCGCCGAGGCGTACGACGTCACCCGCCTGCTGGCGGACCGGCTCACGGCGCTGGCCCGGAGCGGGTCGGGCACGGCAACCGGCGGCAGCGCGCCGCGCCGCCCCTCCCGGGCCCAAGTCACCGCCGCGCTGGGCAAGTCCAGGTTCAAGGGACTGGTCACCACCTACACCTTCGACGCCGACCACCAGCTCGTCACCCGGCAGGTTCAGCACTACCAGGTCAAGGACGGCCGTTTCGCCTACACCGGGCCGGTGGGGCTGTCCTCCTGAGCGGCGAAGAAGCCGTCACCGAGCAGCGACGGGAGCCACCGGATGCGGGCGTTGCGGGCCGAGGACCCACAAGAGCTGGGCGGGCACCGGCTGCTCGCGCGGCTCGGCGCGGGCGGGATGGGCGTGGTGTATCTGGCCCGGTCCGCCGACGGTACGCCGGTGGCGCTGAAGGTGATCCGGGCCGAGTACGCGGCCGACCCCGCCTTCCGCGCCCGCTTCCGGCGGGAGGTGCGGCTGGCCACCGGGCTCGCCGGACGGTGGGTGGTCGCGGTGACGGCCGCCGACACCGAGGCGCGGGAACCATGGCTGGCCAGCGCGTTCGTCCCCGGCCCCTCGCTCGCCGAGGCGGTGGACGGACTCGGGCCGCTGCCCCCGCGATCGGTCACCGCGCTCGGTGCCCGACTGGCCCGCGCGCTGAGCGAGTTGCACGCCGTCGACCTGGTCCACCGGGACGTGAAACCCGGCAACATCCTCCTCGTCCCCGACGGTCCCCGGCTCATCGACTTCGGCATCGCCAAGGGCGCCGGCACGACCGCGCTCACCGCGCCCGACGCGATCGTCGGCACCCCCGGCTACCTCTCCCCCGAACAGGCCCGCACGCGCGGTGGCGAGGTCGGTCCGGCCAGCGATCTGTTCTCCCTCGGCTGCGTGCTGGCGTACGCGGCGACCGGACGGCGGCCGTTCGGCACGGGGGACGCGCCCGTGGTGCTGTACCGCACCGTCCACGAGCCTCCCGACCGCACCGGCCTCGCCCAACTCCCGCCGCCGCTGCGGTCGGTGATCGACGGCTGCCTGGCGAAGGACCCCGCGCTCCGCCCCACGGCGACCGAGGTCCACGCCACGCTGACGGGCGACGGCCACCCGGACGAGGACCCGGCCCCGGCGCCCGACTGGCTGCCGCCCGCGGTCCTACGGCTGATCGCCGAACGCTCGGCACGCGCCCTCGACCCGCCACCGCGCACGGCGGGCCCCATCGCCCCCACCACCGACTCACCCAACACGCTTGCAGCGCACGGGATTTCACGCCGCCGCATCCTGACGGTCGGAGGTTCGGCAGCCGCCGTACTGGCCGCGTCCGGCACCGGCGCGGCCGTCCTGCTCACCCGGGGCCAGCCGACGACCGGTGCGCGCCACGACCTCCCCACGCACACCCTGGCGCTGCACGCCGATCTGACGGGCTCTCAGAAAGCCGTGGGCCGGGCGCAGCAGCGCGGAGCCCTCCTCGCCGTCACCGCCCACAACGCCCGCGCGGACGTCTCCTACCGTCTCGCACTGTCCTCCTACGACGACGGAGGTGACGCCGAGCGGGCGCGCGAGACGGCCCGGCGCGTGCTGGCCGCGCGGTCCGTGAGCGCCGTCATCGGCCCCAGTACCGCGGCCGGTGCCCGCGCCGCCGCGCCGTTGTACGCCGCCGCGTCCATGCCGGTGGTGCTGGTGTCGGTGGACGACGGGTCCGCCGGCCTCTCCACCACGAGCCTGCGCACCCTGTGCGTGATCCGGGCCCCGGACAGCTCCGAGACCCTGCCGATCGTCTCCTACCTGACCATGGTCCGCCCCACCCATCGTACGGCGGTCGTCCTGGACCGCGCGGCGGGCGAGACGGCCGCGGAGATCAACCGGAACCTGGTGGAGACACCGCCCAGCGACGGGACGGCCACCACACATCAAGTGGCCGCTGGGACAAGCGACTTCGGCCCGGTCGTCGCCCGCGCCCTGGCCACCCGGCCGCAGGCGGTCGTCTACGCGGGCACGGCACCGGACCGGGCCGCGGCCTGCGCCAAGGCGCTGACCGCGGCCCGGTTCGAGGGAGCGGTGGCCGGCTTCGAACCGGTGATGCGCGGCGGGTTCCTCGACACCGCCGGACAGGCGGCCGAGGGCTGGGTCGTCGAAGCGCCGTACACCGAGGCGCAGTCGGCGGGCACCAAGGCCGCCAAGGCGTTCACCGCCGCCTACCGCGCACGCTACGGCGCGGCGCCCGGCCGCTGGTCCGCCGAGGCGTACGACGCCGTCGGCCTGATCGCCCGGGCCCTCGACGCGCTCGGGACGACGACCACGATCGAACCCGCGCAGGTCGCCGAGCGCCTCTTCCACGTCTCGTACGACGGCGTGGCCAAGCCGATCCGTTTCGTCCAGGGCACCACCCACACGATGGACCCCACGAACACCTCCTTCCTCTACCAGGTGACGAACGGCGCGTTCCGCTTCCTGGGCCGCTACGACCAAGTCCGGCCGACGGAAACCTAGTCACGCCACCGCGGGGCCGCATGACATCCTGTGGCCGTGCGGCTCAGTGACCGGGCGACCGGCGTCGAACTCGTCCCCCTGCGCTATCAGTTCGCCACGGCAAGGGGGAACCGCTACGACGACAACTGGCTGGTCGTCGGCGTCAAGGTGACCACGGCCGAGGGGAGTTGGTCCTTCGCCGACCCCTGCCTACTGGTCCACGAGGCCCACCGGATCACCGCCTGGCTGCGCGGGGCGGCCACGGGAGAGGTGGGCCCGCCCCTCCCCGACGCCACCGGTTACCTCTCCCCGGACACCTGGTTCACCGAACCGGTGCTGGCGTTCAGCCTCGCCGAACGGGACGCGGCCGGGGCGTCGGTCCGCGTGCACCTGTCCCTGGAAGGGGCACCGCCTTGGCAGCGGGGTGACGACAGGGCGGACATCTACCAGTACTCCGTGGAGGTCCGGGTCGACCCGGCCGCGCTGCTCGAAGCGGCCGAGGAGTGGGATCTCGCGCTGAGCGCCTTCCCGGCCCGCTGACCGGCGCCGGTTCCGCGGGGACTCCTCGGGGGCGTCACTTCGCCTGGGCGAGCCAGACCGCGTCGGGGCCCGCCGGGAAGCGGAGTTGGCCGGTCGTGTCGTGCGCGGCGCGCCACACCGTCTCGGCGACGTCGCTCTCCTTGGTGAACAGGTCCTGGCTCGTGAAGGCGTCCATGGTCGTCTTCGCCCATGGCGCGTACGGCGCCGGGACCAGGTCCTCCACCGAGCCGCCGGACGTCGCGGTGGCGGCGAAGTTGGTCGTCAGGCAGGCGCCCGGTTCGACCGTCTTCGCCCGCACGCCGAAGGGCGCGAGTTCGAGCGAGAGGGACGCGGTGAACCCCTCGACGGCCATCTTGCTGGCCTTGTAGACGGCCGAGAGGGGCATGTGCCCGAGCACCACGCTGGAGGTCACGTTGACCACCACGCCGGAGCCCCGCTCGCGGAACTGCGGGAGCACGGCCTGCGTCGTCGCCATCACGCCGAACGTGTTGGTCTCGAAGACCTCCCGCACCCGGGACATGGGGGTGCCCTCGAACACGCCGATCGACGGGACGCCCGCGTTGTTGACGAGGACGTCGACGGGTCCCGCCGCCTCGAACGCGGCGGCGATGCTCGCGGGGTCGGTCACGTCGAGCTCGACGACGCGCAGCCGGTCCGAGTCGGGCAGGACGCCCGGACGCGGTGTGCGCATCGTGGCGATGACGTTCCACCCCTGCTCATGGAAGTGGAGGGCGGTCGCGCGGCCGTATCCGGACGAGGCACCGGTGATCAGAACTGTCTTCATGCTGCGATCCTCACGATCTGCTGGGTTCCGCGACGAGCAGGCATTTTCCTACTCGGCGGAAGAACTTCTGAATCCAGTAAATCGCTCTGACCTGGCGGAATAGTAGAACTATTCTCTTCCGTACTTGCACGATCCTCTTCCACGCCTCGACCTGCCCGGTCTCACCCCGTTCCGTTCCGTGCCATTCCGTTCAAGGCAGGACGGCTGCGGGCGTGCGCGCCACGTTCCGGAGGCCGGCCGCGTCCCGGCTCGGGGGTGCACCGAACTGGCGGCGGTACTCGCGGCTGAACTGCGACGGGTTGTCGTAGCCGACGCGTTGCCCGACCCCCGTCACGTCTCCGGGGTGGGTGGCCAGCAGCAGCCGGGCCTCCTGGAGGCGGATCTGCTTCTGGAACTGGATGGGGCTCATCGCCGTCACCGCCTGGAAGTTGCGGTAGAAGGCGGAGACGCTCATGCCGGACAGCCGTGCCACGTCCTCGACCCGGAAGGGCTGGGCGTAGTGCTCGCGGATCCAGCGCACGGCCCGGGAGACATGGCTCAAGCCACTGTCGGCCAGGCCGAGTTGACGAACCGTCGCCCCCTGTTCGCCGGTGATCACCCGCCACAGGATCTCCCGCTTGACCAGCGGGGCCAGCACAGCCCGGTCTCGGGGCTCGTCGAGCAGCCGCAACAGCCGGACCACCGCGTCGAGCAGGGCGAGCGGGGCGTCGCTGACGGCGATCCCCGACGGTGCGCCCGCGCCGGTGCGGGGGAGGTCTCCGGGACCGGCCCGCAGCAGGAGTTCGGCGACGGCGGACGGTTCCAGCGTGAGGCCGAAACCGAGGGCCGGCTCTTCGGGGTCGGCCCGGGTGAACTGACCGGTGACGGGCAGGTCGACCGACGCGACCAGGTACTGGCCGGGGCCGTACTCGAAGACCCGGTCGCCCAGCGCGAGGCGTTTGGCGCCCTGGGCGATGACGGCGAGCACCGTGCCGGACATGGAGGGCGCGGGCGGATCCGGCCGGTCGACCTTCGAGATCAGGACGCCGTCGACGGCGGTGGTCCAGTCGGGCCGGGCATGCCGGTCCAGCAGGGTTCGGAACTCTTCCAAGGACATGCGCCCATTGCAGCACTTCGTCGCCGTTCCGCTCCCGAGGTCGCGAGGATCGTGCAAGTTCCCGCGAGCATCGTTCTAACGTTTCAGCAGGTCAGGGGCCTTCAATGGAATCACCGCACTCCAGCACCGCACTCGAACATCACAAAGGAGAGAGACATGCTTGCCCACTACGGTTTCACCGCCACCCTGACCGCCAGGCCCGGGGTGGGCGACCAGCTGGTCGACCTGCTGCTGACCGGCCTGGACGAGGGCAGTCCCGGCGCGAGCGAACACTGCGTCGTCTACCTCGTCTCCCGTTCCGCGTCCGACCCCGACCTCATCCACGTCACCGAGGGCTGGACCAGCGAGGCGGACCACCACCGGATCTTCGCGGGCGAGGCCGCCCAAGCCATCGTGGCGCGGATCGCCGGGCTGCTGGCCGAGGAGCCCCGGTACACCGACCACATCCCGGTCCTCGGCAAGGCCGCCTTCTGAACTCCGGCCCCGTCCTCCCGGCTCCCCCTCCTCGCTGTCCGCCCGGCACCCCACCCCACCGCGCCACACCACACAACACCACGAAAGGCCTACGACATGACCACCGCGCGTCCCGCTCTGGACCCCGAACTCGGCGAGCTGTTGACCGCCATGCCCCTCATGTCCCGGCTCACGCCGGAGATCCTCGCGCAACTGCGGCAACTCCCCTCGCCGCCGGTCGACTCGCTGCTCGCCCAGCGGCAGGTCGACCGACGGGAGGTCGACGTGCCGGCCAAGGACGGGGCCCGTATTCGGCTGTCGGTCTTCAGCCCGGCGAACACCGCTGACGTCACGGCAGCCCCGTGCGTCTACTGGATCCACGGCGGTGGAATGGTCATGGGCGACCGCTTCTCGCAGCTCGACATCCCTCTGGAATGGCTCGACGCGTTCGGCGCGGTCGTGGTCTCCGTGGACCACCGGCTCGCACCGGAAGCCACCGGCACCACGCTCGTGGACGACTGCTACCAAGGGCTGCTCTGGACCGCCGAACACGCCGAGGAACTCGGCATCGACCCCGCCCGGATCGTCGTCGCCGGAGCCAGCGCCGGCGGTGGCCTGGCGGCCGGCCTGACCCTGATGGCACGCGACCTCGGCACCCCGGCGGTCGCCGCGCAGGTGCTGATCTGCCCCATGCTCGACCACCGCAACTCCACCACGTCCGCCCGCCAGTACTCCGGCATGCCCGGTGTCTGGACCGGCGAGATGAACGAGTTCGGCTGGACGGCCGTTCTCGGGGATCCCACCGCCGACGAGGTGTCCGCGTACGTCTCCCCCGCCCGCGCCGAGGACCTCTCGGGCCTGCCGACCACCTACATCGACGTCGGTTCCGCGGAAGTCTTCCGCGACGAGGACACCGAGTACGCCACCCGCGTCTGGGCGGCCGGCGGTCAGGCCGAACTCCACGTCTGGGCAGGGGGTTTCCACGGCTTCGACGCCCTGTACCCGCAGGCGGACATCTCGGTCACGGCCCGCCGGACCCGCACCGACTGGCTCAGGCGACTCCTGCTGCCGAACGGTTCCGCGTAAGGCACGCTCCGACGCCCGTACCCATCGGCGCTCCTCTCCGCACGGCCCGCTACTCCGCGGCCACCGTGCGGAGATACGCGCCGAGGCGGGCGATGGCCGACGGGTTGCGGGGGCTCTCCACGAGGTCGACGTAGTCGAGGACGAAGATGCGCCGGTGCTTGACGGCGGAGACGTCGCGGAGCGGGGCGTAGGAGAGAAGGAACTTCTTCTTCTGTTCGGCGCTGACATCGCCGTAGTTGCAGATCACGATGACGTCGGGGTCGCGTCGCACGACGGTCTCCCAACCGACCGTGGTCCAGGAGTCCTCGATGTCGTGCATGACGTTGACCCCGCCGGCCTCGCTGATGATCTGGTCGGGGGCGGCGTAGCGGCCGGAGGTGAACGGGGCGTCCTGGCCGCTGTCGTAGAGGAAGACCGTGGGGCTCTTGGCGGGGGCCTCGCTGTGGACGGTGGCTATCTGCTTCTTGAAGTCGGCGATCAGGGTGGCCGCGCGCTGTTCGACGCCGAAGAGCTTTCCGAGGTTGGTGAGGTCGGCGTAGAGGGCGTCCAGGGGCGGCATGATGCCGCGCGAGGTGTCGGTACGGCCGTTGCGGCAGGACTCGGTGAGGACGTACGAGGGGATGCCGAGCTTCTTCAGGGCGTCGGGGGTGAAGCCGCTGTCGTCGCGGAAGCCGTAGTTCCAGCCGGCGAAGACGAGGTCGGCGCGGGCGTCGAGGACGTTCTCCTTGGTGAGTTGGTCCTTGGACAGCCACTTGACCTTCTTGTATCCGTCCTTCCAGGGGACGTCGGTCAGATCGCCCTTGTCGTCGGGCATGGCGAACCCGGCCATCCGGTTCTCCAGTCCGAGGGCGAACATCAGCTCGGTGATGCCGACGTCGTTGGTGACCACACGCTTCGGGACGGTCTTGTACGTCACCTTCCGGCCGCAGTTGGTGAGGGTGACCGCGGCGGTGGACTTGGCGTCCGCGCCCGTCTCGACACTCGCACCGCAGCCGGTGGCGGTCGCGGCGAGGCAGAGGGCGGCGGCTAGCAGCTTGCGCATGGGAGGTCCTCAGGTAGTGGGTGGGAGCAGGTCGAACAGGAGCTGGACGGCGCCGGTCTCCGGGTGCCGTACCGGGTGGGCGCGGACTCCGAACACCTCGGCGAGCAGGGCGGGTTGCAGCACGTCGTGCGGTGCGCCGGACGCGACGATCCGGCCGTCGGAGATCACGTACAGCAGGTCGCAGTGGGCGGCGGCGAGGTTGAGGTCGTGCAGCGCCGCGAGGACGGTCAGGCCGCTGTGCCGGACCAGGGACAGCACGTCCAACTGGTGGGCGATGTCGAGGTGGTTGGTGGGTTCGTCGAGGACGAGGACGCGGGGCCGCTGGGCGAGCGCGCGGGCCATCAGGACGCGTTGCTTCTCGCCGCCGGACAGGGCGAGGAACCCGCGGTCGGCGAGGTGGGCGACTCCCGTGCGCCGCATGGCGCCGGCGCAGATCTCGTGGTCGGAGGCGGCGGTACGGTCCCGGTGCGGGAGCCGCCCCATGGCGACCACTTCGGCGACGGTGAAGTCGAACTCGGCCGACGACTCCTGCGGCAGCGCGGCCAACACCCGGGCGGCGGCCCGTGGTTCCATGGCGTGCACATCGTCCCCGTCGAGCCGGACCGCGCCGCCGGCCGGTCGCAGCGTCCGGTAGACGCACCTCAACAGGGTTGATTTTCCACTGCCGTTGGGGCCGACGAGCCCGACGAAGGTCCCGGTGTCCACGGTCAGCCGGATGTCGTCGACCAGCCGCGCCGCGCCCGCGTCGACCGACAGGCCCTCGATGTCGAGTCGCATCAACGCCCTCCGAACGCATGGCCGCCGCGCCGCATCAGCAGCAGGAAGGCGGGCACTCCCACGACGGCGGTGATGACGCCGACCGGGAGTTCGGCGGGCGCCAGCAGCAGCCGGGACAGCACGTCGGCCCACACCAGCAGCACCGCTCCGGCCAGTGGCGCGACCGTGAGGACCCTGCGGTGGTCGGCGCCGACGAGCATCCGCACGAGGTGCGGGACCATGAGGCCGACGAAGCCGATCGCTCCGCTGACCGCGACCACCGTTCCGGTCACGGCCGCGGTGACGAGGAACAACTCCCGCCGCAGCCGGGCCGGTTGGATACCGAGCGCGGCGGCGGTCTCGTCCCCCATCGCGAGGGCGTTCAGCGGTTCCGCCCGCCGGAGCAGCCAGGCCCAGCCGGCCGCCACGGTGACGGCGGCCAGCGGGACCTGTGCCCACGTCGCGCCGCCCAGGCTGCCGAGCAGCCACATCATCGCCGAGCGGGCCGCCTCGCCACGGGCCGCGCCGAACACCATCACGGTGGTGACGGCCTCGAAGCCGTAGGCCAGCGCGGTCCCGGTCAGGATCAGCCGCAGCGGGGTGAGGCCGTGCGGCGTGCGGGCCACGGCGTACACCAGGACCATGGCGGCGAGCGCCGAGGCGAACGCGGACGCGGACAGCGCCCAGACGCCGAGACCGGCGAACGCGCCCAGCAGGATGACCGCGTTGGCGCCCACGGCCGCGCCGGAGGAGATGCCGAGGACGAAGGGATCGGCGAGCGCGTTGCGGACCATGGCCTGTACGGCCACGCCGACGGCCGAGAGCCCGGCCCCCACGACGGCGGCGAGGACGACCCTCGGCAGCCGGATCTCCCAGACGATGGTGTACGCGGCGGCGTCGTCCGCGCGCACGGTTCCGCCGCTGACGCCGGCCCACACGAAGCGGCACACATCGGCCGGTCCGATGCCGGCCGCGCCCAGTCCCACGCCGCACCCGATGGAGACGCACAGCAGGAGCAGCAGTCCAAGTATCAGCAGCGGCTGGGGTGTTCGGCCCGGGCCGGAGCTCGGAGGTCGGCGCACGATCGGCGGTCCTTCACCTGGGGCCGCCTGGTGAGCCTCGCTCAAGGAGACAGCCCGTACGACCGTGCCGGCCGCTCGGGTCCCCTCTCGCAGTCCACGGCGAGCAGTCAACGGGTCGCACCACCCACGGGCGATCGGGCTCACGCGACGACCACGGGGTCGCCACGCACACCGTTGCGGGTCAGCGCCGGACTCTCACCGGACTTCCCCCGCGGGAGGCTTGGGGAGCCTAACAAACGGGGCCGAGCGGGCCGGCGGCACGTCGGCGGTCCCGAACGGGGTGGACTTCCGCGAAGCGCCACTGGTCACGCGCGCCGGTCAGGCACACCGAGCGCAGGCTGCGGCCGCTCGGTCAGCGGCTTCATGACGGACACGGCGATTTGCCTAAACGAGTTAGGCAAATACATAATCACTTAAGCCAGAGAGGGAACAGCGACGCGGAGGACGACCATGACGGGGACCGGACGGGTGGGTCTGACCACGGAGCGCCTGGTCCGGGCGGGCGCGGACCTCGCCGACGAGATCGGCTTCGAGCACGCGACCCCCGCCGAGCTCGCCCGGCGCTTCGGCGTCAGGACCGCGAGCCTCTACTCGCATGTCAGGAACGCCCACGACCTCAAGACCAGGATCGCCCTGCTCGCCCTGGAGGAAATGGCCGACCAGGTCTCCGCGGCGGTGGCCGGACGGGCCGGCAAGGACGCCCTGGCCGCTTTCGCGAACGCCTACCGCGACTACGCCCGCGAGCACCCGGGGCGCTTCACCGCGGCCCGGTACCGGCTCGACCCGGAGACGGCCGCCGCCGGCGCGGGGGTCCGGCACGCGCAGCTGACCCGGGCGATCCTGCGCGGCTACGACCTGGCCGAACCGCACGAGACCCACGCCGTGCGCCTGCTGGGCAGCGTCTTCACCGGCTATGTCGGCCTGGAGTCCGCCGGCGGTTTCGAGCACAGCGCACCCGACTCGCAGGCGAGCTGGACCGAGATCGTCAACGCGCTGGACACCCTGCTGCGCACCTGGCCCACCACCGCCTCCTGACCGAACAAGCCGAAGGAGTAAGAGAGTTGAACACCGCCGAGGACTGGATCACCACCCCGGTCACCGCCGACCTCCTGCGCGGCGCCCTCGACCTGGAGCACACCGAACGCGGTGTGCTGCCCCACCGGCTGCCCGCCCGCGCCCGCCGGCAGATACCGGACGGCCAGCTGGCGATGGCGGAATCACAACCGTCCGGCGTACGGCTGGTGTTCCGCACCCGGGCCACCGCCGTCGAGCTGGACGTCGTGGCCACGAAACGGATCTATCCCGGAGTGCCACCGCGCCCGGACGGGGTGTACGAACTCGTCGTCGGCGGACGGCTCGTGGGCCGAGGCAGCGTGCCCGACGGGGACACGGTCACCGTGGACATGGCCGCCGGGACCGCCGAGACGCGTCCCGGTCCGGTCGAGACCGTGCGCTTCACCACCCTGACGAACGCAGCAGGGGATGTGGAAAGGAAAGCGCAAGGGAACGGGGAAGGGGATGGGGAAGGCGCGGTGGAGCAGGACGTCGAGATCTGGTTGCCGCACGACGAGAGCACCCGGCTCGTCGCCCTGCGCACCAACGCTCCCGTCCGCACCGCACCGCCCAGTGGCCGCAAGGTCTGGCTGCACCACGGGAGTTCGATCAGCCATGGCTCCAACGCGGCCACCCCGACCGGGACCTGGCCTGCCGTCGCCGCCGCGCTCGGTGGTGTGGAGCTGGTCAACCTGGGTTTCGGCGGCGGCGCGTTGCTGGACCCGTTCACGGCCCGCGCCCTGCGCGACACCCCGGCCGACCTGATCAGCGTCAAGATCGGTATCAACCTCGTCAACGCCGACCTGATGCGGTTGCGCGCGTTCGGTCCGGCCGTCCACGGTTTCCTCGACACGGTCCGCGAGGGCCATCCCACCACCCCGCTGCTGGTGGTCTCGCCCCTCTACTGCCCCATCCACGAGGACACGCCCGGCCCCAGCGCCATGGATCTCGGCGCGCCGGGCGAGGGGCGGCTGCGGTTCGTGGCCACCGGCGATCCCGCGCAGACGGCCGCCGGGAAGCTGACCCTGACCGTGATCCGCGAGGAGTTGGCCCGCATCGTCCGCCTGCGTGCCGCGACCGACCCGAACCTGTTCCACCTCGACGGCCTGGCCCTCTACGGCGCGAGCGACCACGCCGAGCTGCCCCTGCCCGACGACCTCCACCCGGACGCCGCCACGCACCGGCTCATCGGCGAGCGCTTCGCCCGACTCGCCTTCTCCGACGGTCCTTTCACCACGGTGGGCGGGCGCGGAACGGCCACCTCACGACCGTAGCGGAGGGCGAACCGCGGCTTTCAGCGGACCGGGGCCGGCCGGGGGCGGGCCGCGCGCAGGTCGTCCAGCTTCTCCGCGTCGCTCGTCCCGGCCGCCGCCGTATAAGTGACGATCCTGAGGTCGGTGCCGGCTGCCATCACGACGTCGAGGTCGAGATCGATGTCCCCCACCCGGGGGTGCTCCACCGTCTTGCGGTCGCCGACGTGGGTGCGGGCCGTGCCGTTGGACCACAGGCGGGCGAAGCGGGGGCTGTCGCGCAGCATGCGGTCGACGAGGGTGACGAGCCGCTCGTCGTGGGGATGGGCGGTGGCCGTGACCCGCAGGTCGGCGACGAGATCCTCCTCCTCGGCCTCGTCGCCCGCCCAGGACCGCACCGGCCAGCCCGCGATCGGCGCCCGGCCGCCCGCGCCGCCCGGCCGGAACATCCCGGCCACCAGGTTGTGCTCGTCCCAGCCGTAGGTGCGGGGATCGCCGATCGCGGCGGACCACATGGCGTTCCAGCCGATGAGGGTCCAGTCGGCGGCGAACACCGCCGTGGGGCTGTCGGCGAGCCGCCCCACCAGCCGGTGCACCCTCGCGGGCACGTGCCTGACCACGTCCCCGGTCGCGGGCGGCGCGAGCCCGGCGCAGCGGAACAGATGGTCGCGTTCGGACGGTTCGAGGCGCAGTGCCCTGGCCAGCGCGGTGACGACCTGGGCCGAGGGGTTGCGGGCGCGGCCCTGTTCCAGCCGGACCACGTAGTCGACGGACAGGCCGGCCAGCCGGGCCAGTTCCTCCCGGCGCAGTCCGGGGATGCGCCGGTCCCCGGCCGGCTCCAGCCCGGTGTCTTCCGGTGACACACGCTCGCGCCACCCCCGCAGAGAGCTGCCGAAGTGGTTCGTCGTGGCCATGCACGCCATCGTCGTCGACACGCCGTACGGCACACGGAGCTTCGGCCTCCGTACTACGGATCCTTTACCCGGCCGCCCGCACCGCCTCCTGCCCGGGTGGCTCGGTGGCGGCGGTCCAGTGGGCCCGGGTGAACGCGGCGGCGGCGTCGAGCGCGTCCCCGGCCTCGTCGAGCAGCGCCGCGAACGCCTGGAAGACGTGCGGCACTTGGGGCCAGACCTGGAGATCGACCCGTACGTCGCACGCGGCGGCGCGCGCGGCCAGTCGTACGGCGTCGTCCAGCAGGATCTCGTGCGAGCCGACCTGGATGAGCAGCGGCGGCAGGCCGGTCAGGTCGGCGAGGGCGGGGCTGGCGCGGGGTGTCGTGGGGTCCGTGTCGCGGAGGTAGTCGCGGGCGCGTGTGCGCAGGCCCTCCGGGGTCAGCGAGGGGTCGACGGCGACCTTGGTCACGGCGCTCGCGCCGGACACGGTCAGGTCGGCCCACGGGGAGAACACCGCCGCCGACGCGGGCTGGGGCAGCCCCGCGTCCCTGGCTGCGACCAGGGTCGCGGCGACGAGACCGCCGCCCGCGGACTCGCCGACGAAGGCGATGGCGGAGCCGGGCAGTCCGTCGTCGAGGAGGGCGCGGTAGACGGCGAGGGCGTCGTCGACCGCGGCGGGGAAGGGGTGTTCGGGGGCCAGCCGGTAGTCGACGCACACGGCGCGCGCGTCGGTGCGCCGGACGATCTCGGCGGCCAGGCCGGCGGCGCCGGCCGCCGAGCCGATGGCGTAGGCGCCGCCGTGCAGGTACAGCACCACGGTGGCCGGGTCGCTCGCCGGGGTCTCGACGGTGACGACCGGTACGCCGCCCAGTTCGCCCACGGTGGTCGAGACGTCGGGCGGCAGCGGGATCGAGGCCATCATCTCGCCGAACACGGCGCGCTGTTCGGCGACATCGCCGCCGAGGTCGAGCGGACCGTGCCGCAGCATTTCGTCGAGGGCCTGGCGCTGTTGCCGGGACATGGCGGTGCCTCTTCCGTGGTTCAAGTGAAAGCCGTGGGAGGGGAGTTGTGGGGAGACGGGCTGCGGGGGGAGCGGGCCGCGGGAACGCCGCCGCTCAGCGCGGCGGGCCGACGATGATCTGGCCGTACCTGTCGGCGGCCTCCGCCATGAGGTCCCGGGAGATCTCGAAGCCCTCGGGGCGCGGGGTCGCCAGGTCGCGTCCCGCGTGCCGGAACATGCCCTCGATGCCGCCGGGTGTGCAGATCATGAGGAGATCCGCGGTGTCGGAGGTGATCCGGTAGCCGTGCGGGACGTTGCGGGGCAGGAAGACCACACCGCCCTCCGACAGCTCCATCTCCTGGTCGTCGCACCAGAGCAGTGCGCTGCCCTTGATCAGCAGGAAGACCTCGTCCTCACGGGTGTGCTTGTGGTACGGCGGCGCCTCGCCCTTGGCGACGGTGAACCGTCCCACGGTCAGCTGTCCGGCGGTGGCCGCCGCGTCCAGCAGTACGGCGAACTCACCACCGTCGAGCCATTCGAGGCGCTGCTGCTGCTCGGGTTGTGCGAGGTAGGCCAGGGTCATGACGGCGTCCGTTCTACGTCCTGCACCGCGCGGTCACGGGGGGGGGACCCGCCCTCCGATGATCCGCTCGGCGCCCTGCCGACCGCCAGCCGTCCGGGTAGGACCAGCAGTACCACTCCCCTGCCCCGGCACGCGTCGACACGCGTGCGAGAAGGCCATCGGCGTATGGCATCCTCTGCTGCCATGAACGTCTCGACCGATCACGAACTGCCGTCCCAGGACGAGGACATGGAGATCCGGGCGGTCTCCGCGGAGCGGCTCACCTTCTTCGGGGACGCGGTGGTCGCCATCGCGCTCACCCTGCTCGCCCTGGAGCTGCCGGTCCCGGAGGGCTCGACCAACTCCGAGCTGTGGCACTCGGCTTCGGACCACCGGGAGAGCTACCTGGCGTTCATGATCAGCTTCGTGGTGATCGCCGCGCACTGGCGCTCCCACCACCGGGTGTTCCGCCATGTCACGGCGACGAGCGGCAGGTTGACGACGTTCAGCATGTACTGGCTGCTCATGCTGGTGATCACCCCGTTCGCGACCGATGTCATCGGCGGCGACGGCGCGTTCCAGGCCCGGTTCGTCTTCTACGCCGGCGTGCAGTTCGCGGCCTGCCTCCTGTTCATCCTGATGGTCGCCGAGGTCCGCCGCGCCGGCCTCTCCCGTACCGGCACTCCGCCCGAGCTGTTCTCCCGCACGATCCGCGGGCTCGGCATGGTGGCGGCGGGCTTCCTGGTGTCGATCCCGGTCTCGTTCCTCACCCACTGGGCTTATCTCTGCTGGATCGCGGTACCGGCCGCCGACTCGCTCGTGGACCGCATCCGGAGCCGCTCCGGGCACGAGCCGTCGTAGTGCCGCCCGTCAAGGACGCCAGTACAGGGACGGGTCAGGGTGCTCGGTGAAGCCGAGGTCGCGGTACAGCGGCTCGCCGTCGGCGGAGGCGTGCAGATCGACCCGGGAGACACCGCTCTCCCGGAACCAGTCGAGCAGTCCCCGCATGATCGCGCGGCTGTGGCCGAGCCGCCGGTGGGACGGGTCGGTGACGACGCCGAGGACCTGACCGATCCGGCCGTTGCGCAGATGCGGGCCGGGCAGGCGCTGTTCGACGGTGCCGATGCCGCAGGCGGCGAGGGTGCCGTCGGGACCGTCCACGACGAGGACGCGCACGGTGTCCGCCGTCAGCTGTTCCTTGAGCACGACGGCGAGGGCGTCCAGCCAACCGCCGTCCGCCGACGCGGGGTTGAAGAAGTCGCCGCCCAAGTCCTCGAAGAGCAGCGCCCGTAGCCGTATGAGTTCCACGAGGTCGTACTCCGCGGCCCGCCGTACCCGGGACGGGTCTGTGTCGTCGCGTTGTCGCATGGGGATCAGACTGCTGTAATGGTCTTGTGCATCTCAACCCTTACGGCGCGGATGCCGTGAACCTGGCCGCCGATCTGGTCGGCCGGCCTCCCGCCGACGCCGAGGAACTCGCGGACCGCTGCCGTACCGCCGGCCTGGTGCTGGACCGGCCGACGACCGCCGAGGATCTCGACCGCGCGCGGTACGCGTTGCGGTCCTGGGAGCGGGTCGTCGACGCGGAGAGCGAGGAGGAACGCGCGGAGCTGGTCAACCGGATGCTGGAGGAGGCCGCCGCCCATCCGCGCATGACCGATCACGCGGGCAGCGGCTGGCACCTGCACTACCGCGACGACCGCAAGCCGCTCGGCGATGTGCTGTTCTCGCTGATCGCGGTGGGTACGGCACTGCACCTGACGGGCCGCGGAATGCACCGCCTGCGACGCTGCGCCGTGGCCGAGTGCGGCACGGCCTTCGCCGACACCTCCCGCACGGGACGGCAGCGCTACTGCTCCCAACTCTGCGCCAACCGCGACGCGGTGCGCCGGCATCGGGCCCGGGGCAAGGAATAAGGAGGCATCCAGTATGTACAAGGGAAAATCCAGTTCATCAGTGCGCAAATCGATCACTGAATCGGTGTAATCGGCACATACGTCGCACGGTCAAGGGATCTAGCGTCGGAATGCACGGGGCCGCACGGACCAGAAAGGCATCCCCACACTCATGCCCATCCCGCATACCGCCGTCATGCCCGAAGCCGAGTTCGACACCCGGACCCTCTCCCTCCGCGCCGGCCAGCCGGCCGCCGCCGACCTCCTGCTGCCGCTCGACGAACTGCCCGAGACCTCGTCCTCGCCCGACCTGATCTGCCGCCGCGTACGCGACGAGCTGATGCTCGACGGCAACGCACGGCTCAATCTCGCCACCTTCGTGACGACGTGGATGGAGCCGCAGGCAAGGGAGTTGATGGCGGAGACCGCCGAGAAGAACCTCGCCGACCGCGCCGAGTACCCGCAGATCACCGCCATGGAGGAGCGCTGCGTACGGATGCTCGCCAGGCTGTGGCACGCACCGCACCCGGGGCAGGTCCGCGGCTGCTCGACCACCGGTTCCAGCGAGGCCGCCATGCTCGGCGGACTCGCCCTCAAGCGCCGCTGGCAGGAACGCCGCCGCGCCCAGGGCAAGGACACCGCCCGCCCGAACCTGGTCATGGGCGCGAACGTGCAGGTGTGCTGGAAGAAGTTCGCCAACTACTTCGAGGTGGAGCCGCGTTACGTCCCGATGGAGCCGGGCCGCTACCACCTCACCGCCGACGCGCTCACCGCGTACTGCGACGACAACACCATCGGCGTCGTGGCGATCCTGGGCTCCACGTTCGACGGTTCCTACGAGCCCGTCGCGGACATCTGCATGGCCCTGGACGGATACCAGGCGGCCACCGGCACCGACATCCCCGTGCACGTCGACGGCGCGTCCGGCGCCATGGTCGCCCCGTTCCTCGACCCGGACCTGATGTGGGACTTCCAGCTGGAGCGGGTCGCCTCCATCAACACCTCGGGACACAAGTACGGGCACGTCTTCCCCGGTCTGGGCTGGGCGTTGTGGCGCGACGCCGAAGCCCTCCCGGACGACCTGGTCTTCGAGGTCGACTACCTCGGCGGCAGTTCCCCCAGCTTCACGCTCAACTTCTCCCGCCCGGGCGCGCATGTCGTCGCGCAGTACTACAGCTTCCTCCGCTACGGCTTCGAGGGGCTGAAGGACCTGGCCACCCAGAGCCGGACCACCGCCCGCGCCCTCGCCGCGCGCATCCGGACCATCGCCCCCTACGAGTTGGTCACCGACGGCTCCGAACTCCCGGCGTTCGCCTTCCGGTTGGCCCCCGGCACGCAGGGCTTCACGGTGTTCGACGTCTCCCACGGCATGCGCGCCCGCGGCTGGCATCTGCCCGCCTACAGCTTCCCCGCCCCCTGCCAGGACGTCTCGGTCCTGCGGCTGGTGGTACGCACCGGGTTCACCGCCGAACTCGCGGGCATGTTCATCGCCGACCTCACCGAGGTGACCCGGACCCTGCACGCCGTGCCGCCGACCCTCGCACCGCCGCTCCAGCCACTCGTCACCGTCTGACAAGTCGCCCTGGACACCACGGAGTTCACCAGGTCCGCCGCCAGGGATCAGACGGTGTGGCGGCGGACCGCGTCGAGAAGCTGGTCGATGTCGTCGGCGCGGTGCGAGAAGGCGGTGACGAACCGGACGATGCCCGGTTCCCAGCGGTCGTGGTAGAAGGCGTAGCCCTCCGCGAGGAGTCCTTCGGTGACCCGCTGAGGCAGGCGGCAGAAGACGATGTTGGCCTGCGGGGCGGCCAACAGGCCCGCTCCGGCGATGGACTTGAGGCCGTCGCCGAGGCGGGCGGCCATCTCGTTGGCGCGGCGGGCGTTGCGCAGCCACAGTCCGTCGGTGAGGTACGCGTCGAGTTGGGCCGTCTGGAACCGCATCTTGGAGGTGAGCTGGCCCGCGCGCTTGGCGCGGAAGGCGAGTTCGGCGGCGAGCCCGGGGACGAAGGAGACCACGGCGTCGGCGGTCATCGCACCGTTCTTGGTGGCGCCGAAGGACAGGATGTCGACGCCCGCCCTCCACGTCATCTCGGCCGGGGTGGCGCCGAGCCGGACCAGCGCGTTGGCGAAGCGCGCGCCGTCCATGTGGACGCGCAGCCCCGCGTCCCTCGCGATGGCGGCGAGCCGCCGGATCTCGTCCAGGCCGTAGACGCCGCCGCTCTCGGTGGCCTGGCTGATGCTCACCACGGACGGCTGCACGCTGTGCACGTCACCGGCCCGACGGCACACCGCCGCCCGCAGCGCCTCGGGGTCGATCCTGCCGTCGGGACCCGCCACCCCGACCAGCTTGGCGCCGTTCGTGAAGAACTCCGGCGCCCCGCACTCGTCGGTGTTGATGTGGCTCTCCGGGTGCGAGAGCACACTGCCCCACGGCGGGGTGAGGGCGGCCAGGCCCAGTCCGTTGGCGGCGGACCCGGTGGACACCGGGAAGACGTCGACGTCCCGCTCGAAGATCTCGGAGAACCTGCGGCGGGTCCGTTCGGTGCGGGGGTCGTTGCCGTACGGCAGCACGTGCCCGGCCGCCGCGTCGGCGACCGCGCGGGCTATCTCCGGTGCGGCTCCGGCCATGTTGTCGCTGATGAAGGCCCGGCCGGAGGGCGTGGTGGCGGTGGTCGCGCTCATGAACGGGGTTCCTCGGGTCTCAGGTGCTGATGGGGGAGGCGAAGACGACGGTGATGTCGACCTCGTCCGCGCCGGTGCGGTAGAAGTGCGGGGCGTCTCCGGCGAAGGCGAGCATGTCGCCGGGGCCCAGGTCCTGCGGGGCGTCGACGGGTCCGGCCGTGACGTACCCGGTGGCGACGAGCAGGTGCTCGATCGTCCCGGTGGCGTGCGGCACACCGGCCAGTTCCGTCTCCGGCGGAATGCGCAGCCGCCAGATCTCCAGGCTGTTGCCGCTGCTGATGCGGCGCAGCAACTCCCTTGAGACCTCGCCCGGTTCGATGTCCGTGGCGGGCCGGAAGACCGGCCCGGTGTCGGCGTCCCGCGCGAGCAGGTCGGCGATCGGGATGCGCAGCGCGATCGCGATGGCGTCCAGCGTGTCGATCGTCGGATTGCCGTTCCCGGCCTCCAGCTGCGACAGCGTGGCCTTGCTCAGACCGGCCCGCCGGGCCATCTCGGCGGCACTCATCCCGCGCTGCTGGCGCCGCAGCCGGATCTTCGCGCCGACCGCCGCCGCGGTACTGCTCACCGGCCGCCGGCCCGCCGGCGGGGGCGTCATCGAGGGCTCCGGTGGGTCGCGGAGTAGGACACGCGGATACGGCCCTTCTTGACCTTGAGCGTCGGCAGCGCCAGCTCGGCGAGGTCCCCGAGGGCACGCACATGGGTGCCCCCGCACGGCGCGGAGTGCAGCGCGCCGAGCCGCACCACGCGCCGCCCGTCCGGCAGATACCGCGCGGACACCGGCAGGTCGTCGGCGACGGCGGCCGCCACCCCGGCGCGGAGCACGGCGGTCACCTCCTCCCGCCCGTCCGGATCGGCGAGCCGCGCGTCCGCGTGCGGCGCCCGGAACTCGATCCGCGCCTGCCCCGGGAAGTGGATGCTGCCGGCCATCTCCCAGCCCTGCGCCCGCCCGACCGCCTCGACGAGGTGTCCGGCCGTGTGCAGCGCGGCGTGCAGCATCCGGGTCTCAAGGTCGATCCGGGCCCGCACCCGCTCCCCCACGGCGAGGGCCGGGAGTCCGTCGCCCACCGCCACGACCAGTCCCGAATCCCGGTCCCGGACCGGGACGATCTCCGCGTCCGCCAGCCACCCCCGGTCGGCGGGCTGTCCCCCGCCCTGCGGATGGAACAGGCACTCCGCCACGGCGGCCCAGGGTGTCCCGTCGTGCTCGCCGACCGCGACGACCGTCGTGTCGACCTGCTCCAAGTACGTGTCGTCGAGGTAGGCACTGCTCTGCGCACCCACCCGAGAAGCTTCGATCGAATGAACCATGCGTTCACTATACCGAACATTATGGCATTACAGAAAACGTGCCGTTCACTTTACCGAACGCCACCCGGCCGTCCGCTCAGCTCCCGCCCATGCCGTGGCCCTCGCCGTCGCCGTCGCCGTCGCCGTCGCCGCCGTCGCCGTCGCCGTGCCGACGCCCGAACCGGGCCCGCGCGTCGTCATGGGCGCGGCGCAGCAGCCGTAGGACCGTGTCCGTCGTTCTGGGGCCGGGGCTGATCACGCAGATCCAGCCAAGCGCTCCGTACACCGGGTGCGGCAGCAGGGTGTCGGTGGCCGAGTGGTCATGCGGCTCCGTCCCCGTGAGTTCGCCGGTCGTGGTTCGGCCGGCGTGGATGTTCACGCGCCAGCGGTCCGGAGGGTCGAGGTCGGAGGTGGTGTCACCGGGGAGGTTCTTGGTGACGACGGTGGCGTACGGCTGGGTGTGCCGGGGCGGTCGGGCGTCCGGGGCGTAGTAGAAGAAGGCGTCCCCCCAGGCGAGTTCGGGGAAGTCGCCGCCCGGCTCCGGTGCGAGGACGAACGCGCCGGGGAGGGCGCGGACGGCTGCGATGATCTGTTCCATGGTCATGGTTCAAGCATCGGCTTCAAGTGCTTGTGTGGGGTTGGGGTGAGTGAGGGGCGAGGCGGCGGCGGGCGGCGGGGGACGCTCAGGACCGTCGATGTGGCGCGCGCGTCGGGGTATTCGCCGCAACAGGTGCGTGATCTGGAGCGGTTGGGAGTGATCCCGCCGGCCGCCCGGTCGGAGAACGGCTACCGCTCCTACACGCCCTCGCATGTGCGGGCGTTGCGCGCCTATCGGGGGCTCGCGGGGGCTGTGGGCCCGGTGATCGCCCGGCGGCTGCTCGCGGAGTTGCGGACGAGGACGCTCTCGGAGGCGGCTTCCGCGATCGGCGAGGTCCATGTCGGGCTCGCGAGAGAACGCGCGGAGACCCTCCGTGCCCAGGAGGCGCTGCGCGCGATCCAGGACGAGGCGGACGTGCCGGTTCCGGAGCGGGACGGTGACGCCATGACGATCACCGAACTCTCCAGAGCCCTCGGGGTGCGCGCGTCGACTCTGCGGTTCTGGGAGCAGGAGGGGCTCGTCACCCCGGACCGCGTGACCTCCCAGCGGGCGCGTCGCTACGGCGTCCCGGCCGTCAGGGCGGCCCGTATCGTCACGGCCCTGCGCGGCGCCGGTCACGGTGTCCCGGCCGTGCGGGAGATCATGGGTTCCCTGCACGGGCTCGACGGCGGGGGTGAGGCCCGGCGCGTCCTGCGGGAACGCCTCGACGGGATCGCCGTACGGACCGTGGGGCTCCTCCGGGCGGGCGCGGACCTGGCAGCCGTCGTCACCGACCGGTCCGCCGCCTCTCAACCGCCGCCCGGGGAAAGCCAGTTGCCGATCCCGGGGCCGTCGTGAACGATCCCTGACCATGACGCCCAGCACCGATCACCCCTCCCCCCGTCCGCTCGCGCTCATCACCGGAGTGGGGCGCACCGTCGGCATCGGCGCGGGCATCGCACACCGGCTGGCGGCCTCGGGCTGGGACATCGCCTTCACCTACTGGACTCCCTACGACGAGCGCATGCCGTGGGGTGTCGAGTCCGGCGCGGCTGCGGTCATCGCCGACGCGCTCGGGGAACACGGCGCCACGGCCACGGCCGTCGAGGCGGACCTGTCCGATCCGGACGCCCCGGCCCGTGTCTTCGACCAGGTCGGCGGCGGACCGGGCGGTGTCACCGCCCTGGTGATGTGCCACTGCGAGTCGGTCGACTCGGGTCTGCTGGACACCACCGTCGAGAGTTTCGACCGGCATTTCGCGGTCAACGCGCGGGCCACCTGGCTGCTGATCCGCGAGTACGGCCGCCGGTTCACCGCCGCCTCGGGCACCGGCCGGATCATCGCGCTCACCAGCGACCACACCGTGCACAACCTCCCCTACGGCGCGAGCAAGGGCGCCCTGGACCGCATCACGCTGGCCGCCGCCCATGAGTTCGCCCATCTCGGGATCACCGCCAATGCCGTCAACCCGGGTCCGGTGGACACCGGTTGGATGACCGAGGAGGGGCGGGCGGAGGCGCTGCGGCGGACCCCGCTCGACCGGCTCGGCACTCCGCGGGACACCGCCCATCTCGTCGACTTCCTCTGCTCGCCGCAGGGTCAGTGGATCAACGGCCAACTCCTGTTGAGCAACGGGGGTTTCGCGTAGCGGACGTCACCGGGCGCAGTCGGCGGCCAGGCGCAGGCTCTCGGCGACCGCGTGCGGGATGTCGGTGACCGGGAACAGCGTGTGCCGTACGGTCCGTTCGGCGTCGAGGACGAGGATCAGGCGCTTGTGGCGCGGCCGGCCCGCCGCGCGGAACGTCGGCAGCCGCAGGGCCGCGGCGAGGTGCTGGGCCGCGTCGGACAGCAGCGGATACGGGATCTCCTCGGCCTTGGTGAACTCGGCCTGTTCGTGCGGGAGTTGGGTGCTCACTCCGCGTAGGTCCACGCCCGCGCGGCGGAAGTCGGGCCAGGCGTCGCGGAAGAGGCGGTTCTCCAGGGTGCAGCCCTCGGCGCCGGGGATCGGCGGCTCGCCCCAGTCGATGCCGGTGCCGGGGTAGGTGAACAGGACGGTCGCGGCGGCCTCGGGCGACACGACCGGTACGTCCGTGCCCTGGATGCCCGGGAGTCCAAGGCCGTCGGGCAGGCGGGTGCCGGGCAGGGCGTGCACGCGGGTGTGTTCGGCGCCGTCCTCGGCCGCGGTCGCGGTGAGGGTGCCGTCGCCCAGCATCCACCGGTCGCCCCAGTCCTGCATCGCGACGAGCAGCGGCAGCAGCGCCAGACCGGCGTCGGTGAGCACGTACTCGTAGCGCACCGGCCGCCGTTGGTAGAGCCTGCGGTGCAGCACCCCGCTCGCGACGAGCCGGCCGAGGCGCTCGGTCAGGACGTTGCGGGACAGGCCGATCCCGGCGGCCAGCGCGTCGAAACGGACCTGGCCGCGGGCGATCTCCCGCAGCACCAGCACGTTCCACCAGTCCCCCAGGACCACGGCTGCCTGGGCGATGCCGCAGTTCTCGTCGGCGTTGTGCATCCTCATGCGCCCATAGTAGGTTCTCTTTCAGGACTCACTTTGTTTCATGACGGAACTTACAGCCCGCCGACGTCCGGGACGCGGGCCCTGCGTGAGGAGTTGCACCGTGACCGCCATCAGCCGGGTCGTCGCACGCGAGATCATCGACAGCCGGGGCAATCCCACCGTCGAGGTGGACGTGGAACTGCGGGACGGATCGCTCGGCCGCGCGGCCGTACCGTCGGGCGCCTCCACCGGAGCGAGGGAGGCCGTCGAACTGCGCGACGGCGATCCGACCCGCTTCCACGGCAAGGGAGTTCGGCGCGCCGTCGACGCCGTCAACGAGACCGTCGCGGACGCCGTGACCGGACTCGACGCCGAGGACCAGGCCACCGTCGACCACACGATGATCGAGCTCGACGGCACCGACACCAAGTCGCGCCTCGGCGCCAACGCCCTGCTCGGCGTCTCCCTGGCCACCGCCAAGGCCGCCGCAGCCGCCCACCGGCTGCCCCTGTACCGCTACATCGGCGGCGTCGACGCCCGGCTGCTTCCGGTGCCGATGATGAACATCGTCAACGGCGGCGCCCACGCCGACAACCCGCTGGACTTCCAGGAGTTCATGATCGCCCCGATCGGCGCGGCCACCTTCGCGCAGGCCGTCCGGATGGGCTCCGAGGTCTTCCACACCCTGCGCCGCGACCTGATCGCCGCCGGACACAGCGCCAACGTCGGCGACGAGGGCGGCTTCGCGCCCGATCTGCGCACCGCCGACGAAGCCCTCGACTTCGTCCTGCACGCCATCGAACGCACCGGCTACAAGCCCGGCACCGACATCACCCTCGTCATGGACCCCGCGACCTCCGAGTTCCACCGCGACGGCGTCTACGACTACACGGGCGAGGGCGTCCGCCGCAGCTCCGCCGAACACGCCGACTACCTCGCCGAGTTGACCGACCGCTACCCCATCGCCTCCATCGAGGACCCGATGGCCGAGGACGACCACGACGGCTGGCGCGAGCTGACCGCGCGGCTCGGCGGACGCTGCCAGCTCACCGGTGACGACGTCTTCTGCACCAACGAGACACTGCTCAGTGCCGGGATCCGCGACGGGATCGCCAACTCGATCCTGGTGAAGGTCAACCAGATCGGCACCCTCACCGAGACCCTGGCCACCGTCGCCACCGCGCACCGCGCCGGCTACACCGTCGTGATGTCCCACCGCTCCGGCGAGACCGAGGACACCACGATCGCCGACCTCGCCGTCGCCACCGGCTGCGGTCAGATCAAGACCGGTTCGCTGTCCCGCGCCGACCGCACCGCCAAGTACAACCAACTCATCCGTATCGAGGAGGACTTGGGCACCCAGGCCCGCTACGCCGGCCGGTCGGCGCTGGGCCTGCGCCGCTGAGGCGTCCGGGCCCGCGCGTGACCGTCCCTGCGGGCGACAGTCCCTCCGCGTCCGCGGACGCCCTGGAGCGGCGAGTGGCCGGAACGGATCGGCGGAACCGCCTTGTCGGCAACTCGGTTCGGGCCCAACCGAGTTGCCGACCTGTTGTGCTGCGCGGCCGGAGCGCTCAGAGCGCTGCCGCCGCCGCGCGGCCCGCCTGGCGGCCGGAGAACAGGCAGCCGCCGAGGAACGTGCCCTCCATCGAGCGGTAGCCGTGCACTCCCCCGCCGCCGAAGCCGGACACCTCACCCGCCGCGTACAGACCGGGGATCGGCGTGCCGGTGGCGTCCAGGACGCGGCCGGAGAGGTCGGTCTGCAGGCCGCCGAGGGTCTTGCGGGTGAGGATGTTGAGGCGGACGGCGATCAGCGGTCCGGCCGCCGGGTCCAGGATCTTGTGGATCGCGGCGGTGCGGCTGAGCGAATCACCGGGGTAGGAGAGGGCGTTGCGGATGCCCATCACCTGGGCGTCCTTCGAGTACGCGTTGTCGATCTCCCGGTCCCTGGCCTCGATCTGCCGCTGGAGATCGGCCAGTTGGATCAGGCCGTCACCGGTCAGCTTGTTCATGCCGAGGACCAGTTCGGAGAGGCTGGAGGCGGTGATGAAGTCGACGCCGTTCTTCCTGAACTTCTCGATCGGCTCCGGGGTCTGCCAGATGCGCGAGAGCAGCATCAGGATGTCCTTGTTGGTGAGGTCCGGGTTCTGCTCGGACCCCGACAGCGCGAACTCCTTCGCGATGATCTTGCTGGTGGTGACGAACCACGAGTAGTCGTAGCCGCTCGCGGTGATCGAGCCCAGGGTGTGCAGGGTGTCGTAGCCCGGCATGTCGGGGGCGGAGAAGCGCTTGCCCTTGGCGTCGAACCACATCGAGGACGGGCCCGGGAGGATGCGGATGCCGTGGTTGGGCCAGATCGGGTCGTAGTTCTTGAGGCCCTCGGTGTAGTGCCACATCCGGTCGGGGTTGACGATACGGCCGCCCGCCGCCGCGGTGATGCCCAGCATCCGGCCGTCCACATAGGCTGGCACGCCGGTGACCATGGACTTGGGCGGGGTGCCGAGCCGGGCCGGCCAGTTCTGCCGTACGAGATCGTGGTTGGCGCCTATGCCGCCCGAAGTGACGATCACGACCGGGGCCTTGAGCTCGAAGTCGCCCACCACCGTGCGGGAGGTGGCCTTGCCGCGCTGGGCGGTGCTGGGTTCGAGGATCGAGCCGCGGACTCCGGTCACGGCGCCGCCGGTACGGACGATCTCGTTGACCTGGTGGCGGAACTTGAAGGTCACCTTGCTGTTCGCGACCCCGGCCCGCACCTGCTTCTCGAACGGCTCGACCACGGCCGGGCCGGTGCCCCAGGTGACGTGGAAGCGGGGCACCGAGTTGCCGTGCCCGTCCGCGAGGCCGCCGCCGCGCTCGGCCCAGCCGACGATCGGGAACCAGCGGATGCCGAGGCCGTAGAGCCAGGACCGCTTCTCGTTGGCCGCGAAGTCCACATACGCCTCGGCCCACTTGCGGGCCCAGTAGTCCTGGCCGGTCGGGTCGTCGATGCCGCGGTCGAAGCCGGCCGTGCCCAACCAGTCCTGCCAGGCCAGCTCCTGGGAGTCCTTGATGCCCATGAGCCGCTGTTCGTCGGAGTCGACCAGGAACAGTCCGCCGAAGGACCAGAACGCCTGGCCGCCGAGGTTGGACTCGGGCTCCTGGTCCAGGAGCAGCACTTTCTTTCCGGCGGCGACCAGTTCGGCCGTCGCGACCAGTCCGGCCAGGCCGTGGCCGACGACGATGGCGTCGGCGTCCGCGGTGCCGGCGGCGAACGCCGGTACCGCGTGCGCCGCGAGCGCGGCGCCGGCGGCGACGCCGCCGGCCACCGTCAGGGCTCTTCGTCTGCTGATCGCCGTGGGGGACGTCGAGTTCTCCATGAGGTGCCTTCCGAATGAGGTACGGGAGGTGCGGGAGGTGTGCCGGACACGTGGCGCGCGCCCGTGACACCTCTGTTGTTACCGCCGGTAGCACCTAAGGAAACCAAGCTGTGTCGGCAGTGTTGCGGAAGTCGTGTTCAGGACAGTTCCAGCGGGCCGTCGAGGTCCGCCCGCGTGGCTAGGGGCCGGGTGCGCGGCGGATCCGTCCGGCGCGTGTTCAGTGTCGGGCGAACTGGAGGCCCGTGGACTGTACGACGTCGGGGCGCACCGCGAGCGCGGGCAAGGTGAGGCGCTCGCCGTAGATGTCGGTGAGCCTGATCGCGCCGCCGCAGCCGCTGCCGCTCTCGGAGAGGAAGTAGTTGTAGTCGGCGCGCGGCAGTTGCCGCCAGGTGCCGCCCGCGAGGACCTCCAGGCGGGCCAGCGGATTGCGGTGGCCGATCGCCTGGATACCGCACCAGTAGCGGGTGGACCCGGTCTTGTAGCGGATCGAGATCGTGTCGGTGGTGCTGGGGCTCACCAGGTTCCAGGTGATCGGGATCCGTCCGGCCGAAGGGCTGGCGAGCTTGGCGAAGGCCTGTGCGCTGAGGTCGATCTGTCCCGGCGCGCAGTCCCCCGGGCACTCGTTGGTGATCCGGACGGTGACCGTGGCGCCGCCGGCCGCGTGGACGAGCACGTACGCCCCGCAGGCCTTGGACGACTCGTAGTCGGCGGTGTTCATCGCGCCGGTCAGGACGTCGCCGTCCGGGTCGTACAGACAGGCGCCGCCGCCACCGTCCGCGTCGTAGAAGGTGGCGACACCTCGGTAGGTGACTCCGGGCTTGATGCGCCCCGCCAACGAGGCGGTGGCGGCGGCCTGTTGACGGGCCTTGGCAGCCGACGGGGTGGCCGAGGCGGCGGTCGGACGGGCCGACGGTGTCACGGACGGCTTCTCGGACGCGTCGCTCGCGTGCGCGGACGGAGTGGCGGAGGCAGGTGAAGTACCGGTCGGGGAGGGGGAGTTCGTGGCGGTCTGCGCCGTGGTGGCGGGTCCCGCCTCGGCCGTCACGTCCTCGCTGTTCTTGTCACCGGGCAGCAGCACCAGTGCCAGCGAGACGACGATCAGTACCGCGGCTGCCGACAGAAACAGCCAGCGTTTGGACACCGGACCTCCTCGACGGCCACCCTCCGTTGCCCGGAGTGATGGAGGAGGCGATCGTGCCAGCCGCCGGGGGACGGCGGCAAGCCCTTTCTGGGGAAGCCCAGTTGGGGCGGGTGTCGAGTGGAGTGGCGGATGTGGGTTGAATACCGTCATGGACTCCCCGATCTGGGCCGCGCTGTCGGCCGCCGAACGTTCCGCCGTGGACGAGCTGATCCGTCGGGACCACCGCCTCCCGGCGCTCGCCCGCGTGCGCGAGTCGTTCCCCGCCGAATCCAGGCCGGGCCTGTACGAGACGATGGACGTGGTGGCGGAGCGCTACCGCGAGTTGGGCCTGAGCTTCGAACGCGGCCCGACCCCGCCCCTGGACCTCGCGACGCTCGCCGAGCGGGTCGAGGCGCTGCCCGGCCGGACGGTGGCCATCGAGGCGCGGTGGGACGGGGACAGCCACGGCTGGTGCGTGGACCTGATGGCCCACACGGACGCCCCGGTCGCCGAGCACCGGCTCGCCGTCGTCCGGCGCGGCGGTGACCTGCGGCTGTTCAACGGCGCGGTCCCGCCGTGGCCGGAAGCGCGGGAGGCGGAGACGGTCGGCCGCGCCCTGGCCGAGCGGTTCGGTGTGCCGTTCCATTTCGCCGGCCCTGACGAGCCCGACCTCGACGCCCCGTCCTGGAGGAGCACTTCGTGAGCGGCACCGCGCCGTCCGGCTCGACCTGAGCAGCGCCGCACGCGCTCACCGACGCCGGGAGGTCGCTCGTCCGCGACTCGGAGGCGTGGCCCGTCCTGCGCGCCTCCCGTCGCGCCGCCGCAGCACAGGGGCGCCCTCCCCCTCCACGACGGACCTCCGCCGCCCGACACCGCCCGCCGATGGCCGTCGCTTCGTCCGGTCGCCCCGGTACGTGCATACTCGGGCCTTGCGCGCGCACCGGCGTTCGCGAGAAGCGGGAGGTGGGAGATGGCGCTGCCATCATCGACGGGGGCCGAACCCCGGAAAATCACGATCAACGACGTCGCCAGGTCGGCGGGGGTGTCCCGGCAGACGGTGTCACGGGCGCTCAACGACAAGGGCGAGATCGACGTCGACACCAAGCAGCGGGTGCTCGACGCCGCCCGGGCGCTCGGGTACCGGCCGAGCCGGTTCGCCCGGGGTCTGGTCCGCCAGGACACGATGACGATCGGGCTGGTCATCCCCGACCTGCTGAACCCGTTCTTCACCGAGGTGGCCGCCGCCGCGCTGGAGGCGGCCCGCACCCGCGGCTGGCAGGTCGTCGTCTACGACACCGGGGACCGGGCGGAGGAGGAACTCGGCACGCTCCAGGTGATCAGCTCCCAAGTGGACGCGGTCATCGGCTACTTCAGCTGCCCCGAGGGCGAGTTGGAGAAGTTCACGCGGGGCATGCCGGTGGTGCTGGTCGGCCGGGAGCAGCCGACACGGTTCAGTGCGATCACGATCGACGGCTCGGAGGGGGTGCACGCGGCGGTCGCGCATCTGGTCGCGCGCGGGCACACCCGGATCGGCATGCTCGACCACCACACCCGCGCCGAGCCGAGCATCCGGCACGAGTGGTTCACGACGGCCGCGGCGGCCCACGGGATCGACCCGGGCCTGGTGGTCGGCGCGGACCAGACCGCCGACGGCGGCGGGACGGCGCTCAGGGCCATGCTCGACGCCCATCCCGATGTCACCGCGGTCTTCACGTTCAACGACATCATCGCGCTGGGCGCCCTGCGCGAGGCCCGTCGGCTGGGCCGGAACGTCCCGCACGAGCTGGCGGTCATCGGCTTCGACGGACTCCAGCTCGGCGCGCTGATCGAGCCCCCGCTCACCAGCGTCGCCCTCGACACGCGCGGGCTCGGCGCCCTCGCCATCGAGCAGATCGCCCGGCTGCTGTCGGGCACCGAGGCGCTGGCGGCCGAGGAGCTGGTCGTCCGCGGCGAACTGCGGCTGAGCGGCTCCGCCTGACCCGCACGGCCGCGCGCCCGGTCCGAATGTCTTGACACCCTCCGCGCCGGAGCGCAAACTTCCGAACATTCCCCACACACTTCGACAGGTCCCTCCGCGAGCAGTCCCGTGAACGCTCACGGGAGCGCTCACGGAAGGCCGCCCACCGCAACGAACGATGTACCCACTCCAGCAGGCATCCCGTCCGAGGGATCAGCATCGAGCCGCCTAGCACCGCCGCTAGTCGTTGTCTGGAACGGAAACCATGAGCCGCAGAACCACCCGCTTCCGCCTCGCCGTCGTCGCCGTGGCCGCCAGTGTCTCCGTGGTCGCCGGATGCTCGTCATCCACGACCTCGACCAAGACATCCGCGACCTCCTGCGAACCCGCGAAGGGCAAGGTCACCCTCCAGTACTGGAACACCGTTCCGGGCATGGACAAGGTCGTCGCCCTGTGGAACGAGAAGAACCCGAACATCCAGGTCGAGACGAAGAACATCTCCAACGACCAGTACGGCATCCTCAGCAACGCCCTCAAGGCGGGCAAGGCCCCCGACCTCTCCCAGGTCGGCTACGACGAGCTCCCCAACCTGCGCACCCAGAGCGCGTTCGTGGACGCGTCGGCCTGCTCCGCGGCGACGGCGGCCAAGTCGAAGTTCGTGCCGTGGACCTGGTCGCAGGCCAGCTTCGGCGACACCGGTGTGTTCGCGATGCCGCAGGACACCGGCCCGATGGCGCTCTATGTGCGCAGTGACATCTTCAAGAAGTACGACATCGCGATTCCCACCACCTGGGACGAGTACGCGACCGCCGCGGCGAAGCTGCACAAGGCGGACCCGAAGCTCGACATCACGTTCTTCGACCCGAACAACGCCGAGTGGTTCAACGGGCTCCTGTGGCAGAACAACGCCCAGATGTACAGCTACTCCGGCGACAAGTGGCAGGTCACGGTCGCCTCGCAGAAGAGCCGGCAGGTCGCCGACTACTGGCAGAAGCTCATCGCCGGCAAGCTCGTGCGCACCGATCTCGCCAACGGTTCGACGCAGATGTACGCGGCGTACCAGCAGGACCGGATCGCCAGCTACGTCGGCGCCGCCTGGGGCTACAGCATGTTCCGCGACAACCTGCCCAAGCAGGCCGGCAAGTGGTCGATCGTCCCGATGCCGACGTGGGGTTCCGACGGCACCTCCGGTGACTGGGGCGGTTCGACGGTCGCGTTCATGAAGGGCGGCAAGCACCTCTACGAGTCGGTGAAGTTCAACACCTGGCTCAACACCGACCCGGCGGCCCTCGCGCTGGAGAACCAGCTCGGCGGCCTGTACCCGGCGGCCCTCGCCGGGCTCCAACTCCCCGCGCTGTCCAAGGGAGTTCCGTACTACGACAACGAGAAGATCTTCGACGTCTTCGCCGACTCGTCGAAGAAGATCAACACCAGCTTCGCCTGGGGTCCGACCCAGAAGACGGTGAACCTGGCGCTCCAGGACGCGATGGCCAAGGCGGCGGCCGGCGGCGGCACGCTCTCCGACGCCCTGTCGGCGGCCCAGGCGACCGCGCTCAAGTCGATGAAGGATCAGGCGATCCCGGCAGCGGCGGGCAAGTGACCGCACGATGACCGACATCGCGACCCGCGCGACGCGCCGGGTGGCATCGCCCGGGGGCCGCCGCCGTCTCAACGGCGGCGGCCCCCGGGCGGGCACCGTCCTCGCGTTCGTGTTCCCCTTCTTCCTCCCGTTCGTGCTCTTCTACCTGGTGCCGGTCGGCTACGCGCTGTGGCAGAGCGTCCGCGTCGTGCGCCGCACCGGCGGCCAGTACGGCACCTCGTACACGACGTTCGGCGGCTTCGAGCAGTACACGAAGGTCTTCCAGAACGACGAGTTCTGGTCGAGCGTCGGCCGCATCGGGCTCTTCGGCATCGTGCAGGTGCCGGTGATGCTGTTCGTCGCCCTGGTGATCGCGCTGCTCCTCGACACTCCCCTGCTGCGCCTCAAGTCGGTGTTCCGCGTCACCGCGTTCATGCCGTACGCGGTGCCCGGCGTGATCGCCGCGATCATGTGGTCGTACCTCTACTCGCCCCAACTCAGCCCCGTGGTCGACCTGTTGAACGGCATCGGGCTCAAGCCCGACTTCCTCGGGCCGGGCGCGGTGCTGTGGTCGGCGGCGAACATCTCCACCTGGCTGTGGACCGGCTACAACATGCTGATCATGTACTCGGCGCTCCAGTCGATCCCGCAGGAGCTGTACGAGGCCGCCAGGCTGGACGGCGCCACCAACTGGTCCATCGCCTGGCGGATCAAGGTCCCGATCATCGCCCCGTCGATCATCCTCACCACGGTGTTCTCGATCATCGGCACGCTCCAGCTCTACGCCGAGCCGGCCGTGCTGCGGCAGATCTCCTCGAACATCTCCAGCACGTTCACACCGAACATGCTGGCGTACGCGGTGGCCTCCGGGAACAACTACCAGCAGGCCGCGGCGATCTCCGTGGTCATCGCCGTCATCACCTTCGTCCTGAGCTTCGGGTTCATGCGACTGACCTCGAAGAGGGCCGGCCTGTGAGCAAGCACCCCGTGCACCGCGAGAGCCAGGTCAGCCGTACGGCGGCCATGGCCCTGATGCTCCTCCTGGCGGTCTACTTCCTGCTGCCGATCTACTTCCTGATCGTCGCGGCCACCAAGCCGCAGGGCGATCTGGCCGCCACCAACGGCCTGGCCTTCTCGCACTTCAACCTGTTCGAGAACCTGCGCGTCCTGTTCACCCGCAGCGACGGCGTCTTCGGCAGATGGATCGTCAACACCGTGATCTACGC
The DNA here is from genome assembly GCF_044768565.1 of Streptomyces sp. NPDC091280. NCBI lineage: Bacteria > Bacillati > Actinomycetota > Actinomycetes > Kitasatosporales > Streptomycetaceae > Streptomyces > Streptomyces sp. NPDC091280. The sequence goes on along the minus strand of NZ_JBIVUZ010000008.1, from coordinate 278,650 downwards.
CGTACTCGGCGCGGCCGTGGGCACGCTGATCTCCGCGCTGTGCGGCTACGCGCTCGCCAAGTTCCCCTTCCGCGGGCGGGAGTTCCTGTTCTCCGTCATCCTCGGCGGAGTCCTCGTCCCGACCACCGCACTCGCGCTCCCCCTGTTCCTGCTGTTCTCGGCGACCGGCATCGTCAACACCTACTTCGCCGTGTTCCTGCCGAGCATCGTCAGCCCGTTCGGCGTCTATCTCGCCCGCATCTTCGCCGGCGCGGCCGTCCCGCAGGAGCTGCTGGAGTCGGCACGCCTCGACGGCGCCGGTGAGTTCCGCACGTTCTTCTCGGTGGCGGTCAAGCTGATGTCGCCCTCGCTGGTGACGATCTTCCTGTTCCAGTTCGTCGCCATCTGGAACAACTTCTTCCTGCCGATGGTGATGCTCCAGAAGGAGTCCCTGTTCCCGATCACGCTCGGCCTCTACGAGTGGAACGGCCAGACCGCCCGGGCCCCGCTGCTCCAGGAGTCCGTGATCACCGGATCGCTGGTGTCGATCGTGCCGGTGATCATCCTGTTCGTCCTGCTCCAGCGGTTCTGGCGCACCGGACTCGCCGCCGGTTCCCTCAAGTGACCGCCCCCGCACGGAAGGTGCCACCCGTCATGAGCGACTCCGCTGTCTTCGTGCCCCATTTCCACTGGGACCGGGAGTGGTACGAGCCCTTCCAGGTGTTCCGGCACCGGCTCGTGGCCGCCCTGGACACCGTGCTGGAGACGGCGGAGGCCGACCCGGACTTCCGGTTCATGGTCGACGGTCAACTGGTGGCGGTCGAGGACTACTTGGAGATGCGGCCGGAGAACCGCGACCGTGTGGTGGCGCTGGTCCGCGAGGGCCGGCTCGCCATCGGCCCCTGGCTCGTCCTGCTCGACGAGTTCCTCTGCTCCGGCGAGACCATCGTGCGCAACCTGCGGATGGGCTGGACGGCGGCCGAGGCACTGGGCGGCGCGATGCCGGTCGGCTATCTGCCGGACATGTTCGGCCACATCGCGCAGATGCCGCAGATCCTGGCGCGGGCCGGCATCGAGCACGCGGCGCTGTGGCGCGGGGTGCCCGGCTCCGTCGACGGCCACGCCTTCGACTGGCGGGCACCGGACGGCTCCCGGGTCCGCACCGAGTTCCTCTTCGACGGCTACGACAACGGCCTCGACGTCCTGCTGATCCCCGAACGCATCGGCCGCGCGTTGAACGACTACGCCGAGATGACGGCCGAGCGGTGGAACGGCGACCCGGTGCTGGCGATGGCAGGCACCGACCACCACGCCCCCGACCCGCGCCTGGCGTCCTGGCTGCGGCGGGCCTCCGGCGAGGGGCGCCCCATCACCATGGCCACGCTCGACGCGTACGTCCGCGAGCACGCCCGTGCCGAGGTGTCCGCCGTCGTCACGGGCGAGCTGCGCAGCCATGTGCGCGGCAACATCCTCCCGGGCGTGCTGTCGGTGCGGCTCGGGCTCAAGCAGCGGATGGCGCTCGCCGAGCGCACGATCGACCACGCCGAGCGCGTGAACGCGCTGTGGTCCCGGCACGACGAGGCGCCCTTCCTCGACCTCGCCTGGCACCGGATCATCGAGTCGACCGCGCACGACTCGGTGGTCGGCTCCGGCACCGACGAGACCTGCGACCAGGTCGCCGCGCGCCTCGCCGAGGCCGCCCAGACGGCCCGTGCGGTACGGGACGCGGCACTCGCCGAGCCCGCCGCCCGGGTGCCGAGCGACGGCCATCTGGTCGCCAACCCGCTGCCGTTCGACCGTACGGCGCTGGTCGAGGTGGACGTGGTGGCCCCGCCCGAGGGCACCGCGCTCCTCGCGACCGCCGCCGACGGCTCGACGGCCCCCGTACAGCTGATCTCCCAGGCGCCGACCGTCCTCGCCGACGAGCGCGTGGACGCCGCCCGGCTCGCGGGCGTGCTGCGCCGCATCCACCGCCGCGAACTCTTCGGCCGGCAGATCGACCGCTGCGAACTCACCGCCGGGGAGATGGTGTTCCACCTCGCCGAGGTACCGACGAGCGGCCCCTTCGACCTGCTGATCCTGCGCCGCGAGGTCGCCGAGGCAGCCGCCGCGCATCCGGGCGAGTGGCGGGTGCTGACCCTGGAGGAGGCCCGCGCCACCGCGCTCGTACCCGTGGCCGTCCCCGCCTCCGGGCTGGCGGGCTTCCGGGTCGAGCCGGGCGAAAGCGCCGCCGTGACCACGTCCGTCCCCGCCGCGGCGACGGACCGCACCCTCACGAACGGCCTGGTCGAGGTCACGGTCGCCGCGGACGGGACCCTCGACATCACCGGCCCGGACGGCACCGTCCTGTCCGGCGTGGGGCGCCTGGTCGACGGCGGCGACCGGGGCGACAGCTACAACTACGCTCCCCCGGCGCGGGACGTCCTCGTCACGGACCCCACCGATGTCGCCGTCGAGGTGCTCGAAAGCGGGCCGCTGCGCTCGCGGTTGAGTGTCACGCGGGTCTACGAGTGGCCCGCCGCGCTCTCCGCCGACCGCGATGCGCGCGCCGACCACGTCGTGCCGACGCCCGTGCGGACACTGGTGGAAGTGCGGGTCGGTGAGCCCTTCGTGCGGGTCTCCACGTCCTTCCTCAACCAGTCCGCCGATCACCGGCTGCGCTTCCATGTGCCGCTGCCCGAGCGGGTGACCACCTCCGCGTCGGCGGGCCAGTTCGCCGTCACCGAACGCGGGTTGACCGCCGAGGGCGGCTGGGGCGAGTACCCGCTCCCCACCTTCCCGGCCGGTTCCTTCGTGTCGGCGGGCACCGCCACCGTCCTGCTCGACCACACCAGCGAGTACGAACTCGTCGGCGACGGCACCGAACTGGCGATCACGCTGCTGCGCGCGATCGGCTCCATCAGCGTCAACATCCACCCCCTCCGCGACGAACCGGCGGCGAGCGAGATCCCGGTACCCGGCGCGCAGGATCTCGGGATGCGGATCGAGAACCGGTTCGCCGTCGTGCCCTCGGCGTCCGGCTGGCGCGGTGCCCACGCGGTGGCGCTGGCCGAGGAGTTCCGCAACGACGTCCTGGTGACACGCGGCACCGGGCCCGCCCGGGGTCAACTGCCGCCGGACAGGGCCGGGTTGCGGGTCGACGGGCAGGACGTCCTCGTGTCGGCGGTCCGCCGCAGCGGTGGCGACGACACGCAAGTGCCCGGCACCGAGGTGCGGTTGACCGCGATGAGCGGCACCGCGACCACGGCCCGTGTGACGGGGACCTTCACCGAGGCCACGACCGTCGACCTGCTGGGCCGGCCGCTCGCCCGCACGCCGGTCACCGACATGCTCGAAGTCGGCCTCGGACCCTGGGAGATCCACTCCGTCGTGCTCCGTTAGACCGCCATGATCGAATGCGATACGCCCTGTTCCGCTCTCATGAAAGTGTTGTGACCTCGTGCTTCCCCAGTCCTCCCCCCATGTCTACGACCCCGCACCCGGCCGCGGTGCCCTGCGCCCGGCGCGCTCGTGGCTGCACTCCGACGCCAAGTCCCTCTCCTTGAACGGGCCTTGGCGTTTCCGTCTGTCCCCCACCGCGTCGGCGGCGGAGGACTTCGCGGCCGAGGGCTTCGACGCCGACGGCTGGGACAGCATCCCCGTACCCGCGCACTGGGTGCTGGAGGGTGACGGCGCCTACGGCCGCCCGATCTACACCAACGTCCAGTTCCCGTTCCCGATCGACCCGCCGTACGTCCCGGACGAGAACCCGACCGGCGACTACCGCCGTACCTTCGACGTGCCCGCCGACTGGTCGGACGCGGAGCGGGTCGTGCTGCGCTTCGACGGGGTCGAGTCGCTGTTCCGGGTGTGGGTCAACGGGGTGGAGACCGGGAGCGCGAGCGGCAGCCGGCTGGCCCACGAGTTCGATGTGACGTCCCAGGTGCGTCCGGGCGAGAACGTGGTCGCGGTGCGGGTCCACCAGTGGTCGGCGGCCAGCTATGTCGAGGACCAGGACCAGTGGTGGCTGCCGGGCATCTTCCGCGACGTCACCCTCATCGCCCGCCCCGCCGGGGGCATCGAGGACGTCTGGCTGCGGACCGGCTTCGACGACGGACGCGGCCGGGTCGAGACGGAGATCACCGCCGACGCCACCGCGTTCCCGGTCACCCTGCGCATCCCCGAACTGGGCGTGGAGCGGGTCTGGGCCACACCGGCCGACGTGACGCCCGTCGACATCGCCGCCGTGGAGCCGTGGTCCGCCGAACTGCCCCGCCTCTACGACGCCTCCGTGTCGACGGCGGCGGAGACGGTCTCCCTGCGCGTGGGTTTCCGTACGGTCGAGATCCGCGGGGACCAGTTCCTGGTCAACGGGCGCCGGGTCGTCTTCCACGGCGTGAACCGGCACGAGACGCACCCCGAGCGCGGCCGGGTCTTCGACGAGGCGCACGCCCGCGAGGACCTGGCGCTCATGAAGCGGTTCAACGTGAACGCGATCCGCACCAGCCACTACCCGCCGCACCCCCGGCTGCTGGACCTCGCCGACGAACTCGGGTTCTGGGTGATCCTGGAGTGCGACCTGGAGACGCACGGCTTCCACAAGGTCGACTGGACCGGCAACCCCAGTGACGACCCGGCGTGGCGCGAGGCGTACCTCGACCGGATCGAGCGCACCGTCGAACGCGACAAGAACCACCCCAGCATCGTGATCTGGTCGCTCGGCAACGAGGCGGGCACCGGCAGCAACCTCGCCGCGATGTCGGCGTGGACGCACGCCCGCGACGCCGGACGCCCGGTGCACTACGAGGGCGACTACACCGGCGAGTACACGGACGTGTACTCCCGGATGTACGCGTCCGTGCTGGAGACCGAGCAGATCGGCACCGACGGCTCCCGCGCCCCGCTGCTCAACTGCACGCCCGCACAGGGTGCCCGGCAGCGCACCAAGCCGTTCCTGCTGTGCGAGTACGCCCACGCGATGGGCAACGGGCCCGGCGCCTTCGACCAGTACGAGGCGCTCGTGCGTGAACACCCGCGCCTGCACGGGGGTTTCGTGTGGGAGTGGCGCGACCACGGCATCCTGGCCGAGGCTGCGGACGGGACGCCGTACTACGCGTACGGAGGTGACTTCGGCGAGGTCGTCCACGACGGCAACTTCGTGATGGACGGCATGGTGCTGAGCGACGGCAGCCCGACGCCGAGCCTGCACGAGTTCAAGGCCGTGGTGGCCCCGGTGGACCTCGCGTTCGACGGCGACAAGCTCGCGATCACCAATCTGCGGCACACGGCCGACACGTCCGACCTCCGCTTCCGCTGGCGGGTCGAGCACGACGGAGTGCCGGTGGATTCAGGGGAGTTGGAGGTCCCGCGGATCGCGGTGGGCGACTCGGCCCAGGTGTCGCTGCCGAAGTTCGAGGCGGCGCCGGACGCGGAGACCTGGCTGACGATCGACGCCGAGCTGGCGCGGGAGACGGTCTGGGCGTCCGAGGGCCATGTGGTGGCGACTGCCCAGCTGGACCTGTCGGTTCGCCGTCCGGTGCCCGCCGTCCGGCCCCGCAGCGGCTGGCGGCCCGGCGACGGGACCCTCACCCTCGGGATCGCCGACTTCGTCGGCGGATCCCTCGTGCGCCTCGGTGAACGTGCCGTGGCCGGGCCCCGGTTGGAGCTGTTCCGCGCGCCGACCGACAACGACAAGGGCGCGTGGGGCGAGGTCGACGAGAGCGACGCGAGCGTGTCGGGGGTGTCCAACGCCGAGCTGTGGCTGCGCGACGGACTGGACCGGCTGACCTCGCGCCGGGTGTCCGTGGAGCAGACCACGGACGCGCTGCGCACGGTCGACAAGGTCTCGGCCGCCGACTCGGCGCTGTCGGTGCTGGTGGAGTCGGTGTGGTCGCTGGAGAGCGACGGCGAGGTCGAGGTGCGGGTGGAGATCCAGCCCTCGTACGGCTGGACGACGGTGTGGCCGCGGATCGGGGTGCGTTTCGAGCTGCCCGACGGCTCGGCTCCGGTCGACGGCGCCGAGTGGTTCGGCCTGGGCCCGCTGGAGTCCTACCCGGACAGTCTGCGCGCGGCCCGCACCGGCCGCTTCGCCGCCGGTATCCGTGATCTCCCGGTCGAGTACGCGCGGCCCCAGGAGACAGGACACCGCTCCGCGCTGCGTCGGCTGGCGCTGACGTCCGGCGGCGCCGAGGTGCTGCGCGTCGAGGCGCTCGCCGACACCCGGGGGCGTCGTCCCGGCTTCACGCTGAGCCGCCACACCCCGCAGGAGATCGCCCAATCCGGGCACCCGTTCGAATTGCCGCGTTCGACGTCGAGCCATCTCACCGTCGACGCCGCACAGCACGGCCTCGGCTCCCGGGCCTGCGGCCCGGACGTCTGGCCCGCGTTCGCGCTGCGCCCGGAGGCCCGCACGATCAGGCTCCGGATCACGGCACCGAACTAGCCGGTCCCCTGAGGGCGCGGTCTCGCACGGCGGCGACCGCGCCCTCAGTATGGGAGGGGACCACTGCCCACCGCCGTCCCGGCGTGAGCGCCCCCGGCGCGACCGTGCCGGGCGTCCCCGTGGGAAGGAGCTCCCCGTGCCCACCCTGCTGTCGGTGAATGTCGGGATGCCGAAGGACGTGCCGTGGGAGGGCAGGACCGTCCGCACCGGTGTGTGGAAGTACCCGGTGCGGGGCCCGGCCATGGTCCGGCGGCTCAACATCGACGGCGACGGCCAGGGCGACACCGCGGGGCACGGCGGCGAGCAGCGGGCCGTGCTCGTCTACCAGATCCAGTCGTACCGGCACTGGCAGCGCCACTTCGGCCGGACCGACCTCGGCTACGGCCAGTTCGGCGAGAACCTCACCGTGGACGGCCTCCTCGACGACGAGGTCTGCATCGGCGACCGGTACCGCATCGGCGAGGCCGAGTTCGAGGTCACCCAGCCGCGCGTCACCTGCTACCGGGTCGGCATGCGCTTCGGCGAACCCGAGCTGGCCGCCCTGCTGGTGAGCCATCACCGTCCCGGCTTCTACATGCGGGTCGTACGCGAAGGACAGGTGCGGGCCGGTGACCCGATCGTCCGCACCAGGACCGGTCCGGGCGCGCTGACCGTGGCGGACACGGACGCGCTGCTCTACCTCCCCGGCCGCGACCCCGCGAAACTGCGGCTCGCCCTGGACGTGCCCGCGCTCAGCCCCGGTTGGCAGGGGTCGTTCCGTGACCTCCTGGCGGCCGGCTCGGAGCCCACCGCCCGTCCGGCCTGGGACGGGTTCCGCCCGCTGCGGGTGACGGAGGTGACCGCCGAGAGCACGACGGTCACCTCGATCCGGCTGGCCGACCCCGACGGCTCCCCGCTCCCGGCCGCCCGCGCGGGCCAGTACCTCACCCTGCGCGTCCCCGCCACGACCGGCCCCGCCCCGGTGCGCAGCTACTCGCTCTCGGCCGCGCCCGACACGGGCAGCTACCGGATCAGCGTCAAACACGAGCCGCGGGGCACGGCGAGCGGCTATCTGACCACGCGGCTACGGCCCGGCGTCGACCTCCAAGTCGCCGCGCCCCGGGGCGAGTTCGTGTACGCCGAGGGCAGCGGGCCGGTGCTCCTGGTCTCCGCCGGTATCGGTCTGACTCCGGTGCTGTCCATGCTGCACGCGCTCGCCGCCCGGAAGAGCGAGCGCGAGGTCTGGTGGATCCACGGCGCCCGCGGCCCCCGCGAACACCCCCTCGCGGCCGAGGCCCACGACCTCCTCGCCTCGCTGCCGCACGCGCGCGAGCACGTCTTCTACAGCGCGGCCACCCCCGAGGCGGCCCGGCACGCCCATGCCGCGCCGGGCCGCCTCACCAAGGACCGGCTGATCGCGCTGTCCGTCCCGGCCGACGCGACCGCCTACGTCTGCGGCCCCGCGCCCTTCATGGCCGACATGCGGAAGGCCCTCACCGAGGCGGGCATCGACCCGGCGCACGTCCACACCGAGTTGTTCGAGACCCTGGCCGCCGTCAACCCCGGCCTCACCGGCCGCCCGGCCCGCGCACCGCACCGGCCCCCGGGGCCGCCCGGCACCGGTCCGAGCGTGACCTTCGCGCGCAGCGGTCTCACGGTCCCGTTCGACGAGGGCAGGCGCAGTGTGCTCGAACTCGCCGACGCCTGCGACGTCCCCACCCGCTGGAGCTGCCGCACCGGCGTCTGCCACACCTGTGTGACACCCCTGCTGTCCGGCACGATCGCCTACTCCCCCGAACCCCTGGAACCGCCGCCCGCCGGCGAGGTCCTCATCTGCTGCGCCCGGCCGGACACGGAGCTGGTCCTGGACCTGTGAGGGCGCCGGGGTCAGCGGCGCGTCAGGAGGCCTCCACCGCCGCCTTGATGCGCTGCCCGAACGCGGGCGCGTCCTTGCGGGCCGCGCTCAGCGCGAAGCCCACGAACAGTTTCCCGATGCCGTGGCCTTCGAGGACGTTGAAGATCCGCACCTTCGTCGTGCCCGGCCCGGTGGATTCGAGGTCGTAGCCGCCCTCGTCGGCCGTCACGACGTTCTTCGAGGTCTCCGCCCAGCGGATGCGGTGGGGTGCGTCGAACTCGGTGATCCGGAAGGTCCGGCCGGTCTTCATCCCGGCATCCTTGACCGTGCTGGTGAAGACCGTGCCCACGGCGGTCGGGCCCTCCGGGGTCTTCGTGATCTCCTGGACCCGCGGGCTGAACTTCGGGTCGTTCGTGCCGGCGGCGAGGAAGGCGAAGACCTCCTCGACCGGGCGGTTGATCTCGGCTGTCGCCTCGAACTGACCGGCCATGGTTCCTCCTGTGCTGCGATCGCGGGAGTTCCGGCTGAGCGCGCGCTGATGGGCCGAGCCCCACCAGCCTATCGGCGCGGCCCGCCGCGCGCCCCGCGTCCTCAGTCGGCCGGTGCCGGGGCCGGTGCTCCCGGCGGCATGTTGAACGGTGTGACGACCTGGATCGCCGAGGGCAGCGAGGGGCCGTCGTCCGGGAGCGCCCGCTGCGCGCGCAGGACGATCTGGCAGGCGCGGCGCATGTCCTGGCGCAGGTCGTGGTGGAGGACCGCGGACAGGCGGCGCTCGCGCAGCAGCCGGGTGTTGTCGTGGTCGAGGTCGTGGGCGACGAAGACCGCGCACTCCCGGCCGAGCGCGTCGAAGGCGTCCAGGGTGGCCTGGTTGCCGCCGCCCGCCGAGTAGACGGCGACGATGTCCGCGTCCCGCTGGAGCGCGGCCAGGACGAGGTCGTGCTGGGTGGCGTCCAGGCCGTCGCTGTCGGTGACCTCGACCAGGGACCGCCGGGGGTCGGCGAGGCGCATCGCGCTGCGGAAACCCATCTCGCGTTCCTCCTCGCCCCGGAAGGAGCCCCGGCTGATGGTCGTCAGCACATGGCCGGGCCGCTGGCCCAGCCACTGGCCCAGGAGATAGGCGGCGGTGGCGCCGGCCGCGCGGTTGTCGATGCCGACGTAGGCGAGGCGCGCGCTGTGCGGGAGGTCGGTGACCAGGGTGACCACGGGGATTCCGGCCGCGACCAGCCGTCCGACGGCCGCCGTGATCTCCGGCTCGTCCGGGGCCTTGAGGATCACGCCCTGGCTGCCGCGCCGGGCGATCCCGTCCAGGATCGCGGTCAGTTCGGCGGGCGGGCAGGTCTCGCGGAAGTGGAAGCGCGACCGCACCAGCGCGGGATGCAGCGAGGGCAGCTCGGCTTCGAGCGCGTCCCGTACGGCGGTGGAGAACCGCTCCGGGGTCTGCATCACGATGTCGACCATGAACGTACGGCCGCCCAGCCGGACCTGGCTCTGCTGGCGGTCCAGGTCCTTGATGGCTTCGCGCACCTCTCTGATGGTGCTCTCCGTCACGTTGCCCCGCTGGTTCAGGACACGGTCGACCGTGGCCGTACTCAGCCCGGACTGACGGGCGATTTCCCTGATCGGGTACGGATGTCGCATGCCTGATCTCCCGGACCGATGATGCGCTTTTGATGGAGCTGTGAGCATTGAATGATGGGTTTGAGTTGTCAAGACTGTCAGAAACGCACGGACAGTGAAAGGACCCGGATGTCTCCCACCACCGCAACGACGCGGACCTGGCTGACCGAGGCGGACTGCGATCTCGACGCGTTCCGCGCACTCGTGGAGCGGCCCACCGACCTCGCCGACCACCCCTCGGCCGAGCGCGTCGAGCAGAACGTCCCGCTCTACGACAGCGCCCGGCTGCGCGCTCTCGCGGCCACCGCCGAGGGCCGCCGCCGTGTGCAGGGCGAACTGGTCGCGACGCTGCTCGACGGGCCGGGCATCGTGGTCCTCAAGGGCGCCTTCCCCGACGGGGCCGTCGTGGACCGCGCCTCCGACGCCTTCCGCGCGCTGATCGAGGAGGAGCGCGCGAGCGGTGCGGGGCGCGGCGACCACTTCGCCGAACCCGGCGCGAACGACCGCGTGTGGAACGCCCTCGACAAGATGGCCGTACGGGCACCCGAGGCGTTCGCCGACTACTACGCCAACGACATCCTGGAGCTGGTCTCCGAGGCCTGGCTCGGCCCCGCCTACCAGGTCACCTCGCAGGTCAACGTGGTCAACCCGGGCGGCGCGGCACAGAGCGTCCACCGCGACTACCACCTCGGCTTCCTCTCCCAGGAGCAGGCGGCGGCATACCCCGCGCACGTCCACCGGCTCTCCCCGGTGCTGACGCTCCAGGGCGCGGTGGCGCACTGCGACATGCCCGTCGAGTCCGGGCCGACGCTGTATCTGCCGCACTCGCAGAAGTTCGAGCCCGGCTATCTCGCCTGGCGGCTCCCGCGGTTCGTCGAGTACTTCGACGCGCACCACGTCCAACTCCCCCTGGAGAAGGGCGACGCGGCCTTCTTCAACCCGGCGCTCTTCCACGCGGCCGGGCACAACCGGTCGGCCGGCATCAGGCGCATGGCCAATCTGCTTCAGGTGTCCTCCGCGTTCGGCCGGGCCATGGAGACGGTGGACCGCGAGGCGATGGCGAACGCCGTGTTCCCGGTGCTGCTCAGGCGCAAGGCGGAGGGTGTCTCGGCGGACTGGCTGCGTCGCGTGATCGCCGCCACCGCCGAGGGCTACCCGTTCCCCACCAACCTCGATCTCGACCCGCCGGTCGAGGGCCTCGCCCCGCCCTCGCAGGCGGACATCCTGCACCAAGCCGTCACCGAGGACTGGACGCCCGAACAGCTGCGCACCGGTCTGCGGGCCGCGGCCGAGCGCCGCCGGAGCTGAGACTCGGCCCGGACCTCGTCCGACGCGGCCCGTCGTGGTCCGCCGCGTCCGTGGTGGTCCGCCCGTCGGCTACGCGACCCCGCGCAGTACCGAGCGCAGGTGTTCGGCGCTGGCCCACACGTCCTCGACCGGGCCCTTCGTCTTCGGCTCCTCGGTGAGGATGGTGTCCTGTTCCAGGACGTACCAGCCGTCGTAGCCGCGGGCGCTGAGGTGGGTGACGATGGCCTGTACGTCCACGTCTCCGGCGCCCAGCGGGCGGTACATGCCCTTGCGGACGGCGTCGGTGTAGCTGAGCTGTCCGTCCTGGACCTTGGCGGCGAGGGAGGCGTCCACGTCCTTCATGTGGGTGTGGGCGATCCGCTCGGGGGCCTGGCGGGTGAGTTCGGCCGGGTCGGTGCCGCCGATGAGGAGGTGGCCGGTGTCGAGGCAGAGGGAGATCGCCGAGTGCTCCAGGACGCGCCGGACCTCGTCGCCGTTCTCGATCATCGTGCCGACGTGCGGGTGCAGCACGGCGCGCACCCCGCGTTCGGCGGCGAGCGAGGCGATCCGGTCGAGGTTGGAGAGCAGCAACTTCCAGCCGTCGGCGTCGAGTTCGGGGCGGGAGTCGTAGCCGTCCTGGCCGGTGACGGCCGACAGAACCAGCACCTCGGCCTTCGAGGCGTCGTAGCCCGCGAGGAGCTGTTCGGCCTCGGGGAGCGGGTCGTGGCCGGGTACGTGCAGCAGCAGCGGGGTGAAGCCGCCGACCGCGTGCAGGTCGTGGTCGGCGAGGGTGCGGGCCATGGCGTCCGGCTCGCCGGGCAGGAAGCCCTCGGGGCCGAACTCGGTGGCCGCGAGGCCGACTTCGCGCATCTCGTTCAGCACGCGTTCGGGCGTCAACTGGTAGCCCCAGCCGGGCACTTCGCAGACACCCCACGAGATGGGGGCACCGGCGATCCTGTTGAGCGGTGAGGTGCTCATGCTGTGGCCTTTCTGAGGTTCCGGACGGGCCCGCCGACCAGGCTTTTTACGTGGACGCAACGCTAGATGCGCGCAGGGGCATTACTGAAGGGGCAAATCCATCATTGTCCCGTCAGCGGACCCATCTTTTTTCCCTCAAAAGAGCCCCCGGACGGGGCCCGGCCGCGATCCGCCCGCCGGAATGTCAGGCGGTCGGCCGCTTCAGGAACAGTTCGAGGCCGGTCAGCAGCCGGTCGACGTCCTCGGTGTCGGTGTAGGGCGCGAGGCCGATGCGCAGGCCGCCGGTGTCGCCGAGGCCCAGGTGCCGGGAGGCCTCGATGGCGTAGAAGGCGCCGGAGGGGGCGTGGACCTGGCGTTCGGCGAGGAAGCGGGAGGCGTCCTGGGTGGCGAGCGCGCCGTGGGCCTCGTCGAAGGTGAGGAGCACGGTGGGGGTGCGGTCGGCCGCGTTGGAGTGGACAGTGACGCCGTCCAGGGCGGCGAGTCCCTGGTCGATGAGGGCGCGCAGGACGTCCTCGTGCCGGTGGAGCGCGGCGAGACTCGCGGTCAGCCGCTCCCGGCGGTTCCCGGCGGCGTCGGTGTCGAGGCCCGCGAGGACGTCGACCGCCGCGCTGGTGCCGGCGAGCAACTCGTAGGGCAGGGTGCCGAGTTCGAAGCGTTCGGGGACCGCGTCGGAGGAGGGGAGCAGCTTGTCCGGGCGCAGGGTCTCCAGCAGTTCGGGCCGGCCGGCGAGGACGCCGAGGTGCGGGCCGAGGAACTTGTAGGGCGAGCACACGAAGAAGTCCGCGCCCAGCTGCCCGAGGTCGACCAGGGCGTGCGCCGTGTAGTGGACGCCGTCGACGTGGAACAGCGCGCCGGCCTCGTGTGCGAGGCGGGCTATCTCGGGGATCGGGGGCAGGGTGCCGATCAGGTTGGAGGCGGCGGTGACGGCGACCAGCCGGGTGCGTGCGGACAGGGCCGCGCGGAGGTGGTCGAGGGTGAGTTCGCCGGTCGCCGGGTCGAAGTCCGCCCAGCGGACGGTGGCGCCGACCCGCTCGGCGGCCTGTGTCCAGGGGCGGATGTTGGCGTCGTGGTCGAGGCGGGTGACGACGACCTCGTCGCCGGGTGCCCAGGTGTCGGCGAGGGTGCGGGCCAAGTCGTAGGTGAGCTGGGTGGCGCTGCGGCCGAAGACGATGCCCGAGGGGTGGGCGCCGAGGAGGTCGGCCATGGCCGCGCGGGCGCCGGTGACGATGGTGTCCGCGTTGCGCTCCCCCGCCGTGATCAGTCCGCGGTTGGAGAGGGGGTTCGACAGGGCCCGGGTGATGGCCTCGACGACCGGGCGGGGGGTCTGGGTGCCGCCGGGGCCGTCGAAGTGGGCGGTCCCGGTGCTGAGCGCGGGGAACAGGGCGCGCAGGGCGGTGATGTCGTAGGTCACGAGGGTGTGCTCCTGTCGGTGCGGCGGCTCGGGGGTTCAGCGTCCCGTGCGGGGTGGGAGCAGGCCGATCTCCTGCGCCCGTAGCACCGTACTCACCCGGTCGCGTGTGCCCAGTTTGCGGTACAGGCTCTCGACGTGCTTGTGGACCGTGCGCACGGAGATGCCCAGGCGGTGGGCGATGGCCGAGGCGGTGAGGGCGTCGGCGAGGAGCAGCAGGACGGTGACCTGGCGCGGGGTGAGGCGGCAGTCCTCGGGCGGTTCGGGCGGGGCCTGGGTGGCGTGCCAGCGTTCGAGGAGCTGCCGCTGCTGTTCGACGCCGGCCAGCAGGGGCTGGATGAGTTCGGCGGCCCGGACGTGGTCCTCGGTGAAGTCGGCGCCGGCCTGGTAGACGAGGGCGCCGGTGACCGGAGTGGCCGTGCCCGGGAGCGGGATGGCCAGGACGTGGTCGGCGTCCATCAGGCGGTTGATGGTGCCGGCGGTCCGGCTGTGCGCCCAGCCCTTGCCGGCCATGCGGTGGGCGGTTCCGGGGCGGCGGTCGGCACCGGCGGTGAAGTAGTGGTCGGCGAAGGGGTAGCCCCGGCGCAGGACCGTCATCGCCTCGTCGTCGATGCGCCCGAAGTGGGCCTCGGCGGCGGGCGAGAGCCCCATCGCGCCGGACCGGTCCGTCCACTCGCCGAGCTTGTAGATCAGTGCCTCGCCCCCGCACAGGCCCGGCAGGGCCGCGGCGACCAGCGGCCACAGCCGTGCGGGATCCCGTTCGTGCAGCGCCGCCACCGCGACCGCCAGCATGCGCTCGTACACCCCGGTCACCCCGACCGTCATACGTCCTCACGATCCCGCGTGGGTCACATCCACTACGTACTTCTCCCCATACCACCACGGCAACGTCCGGCGGCAAACTTCACAGCGTGCCGCCGAGGCCCGCGACCGTGTGGATCAAGGGAGTTGACGGTACGGATCCGCCTGCGCGGGGGACAGGCGGACTCCTCTTCCACGACGGTTTCCGGTCAGGGGACGGGAAACAGCAGGCAGCTGCTGGTGGCGTGGGCGAGCAGCCGGTCCTTCTCGTCGAACAGCTCGGCTTGGGCGAGCGCGGTGCGCCGTCCGCCGTTGAGGACGGTGCCCACGGCGCGGATCCGCCCGGTGTCGGCGGTGACCGGTCGCAGGAACTTCACGCTCAGGTCGAGCGAGGTGTAGCCCATGCCCTGGGGCAACGTGGACTGCACCGCGCAGCCGGCCGCCGAGTCGAGCAGGGTGGCGTAGACCCCGCCGTGCACACTGCCGATGGGGTTGTAGTGCTCCTCCCCCGGCAGCAGGGAGAACACCGCGCGGCCGTGCTCCACCTCGTCGAGGCTGAAGTTCAGGGTGGCGCCAATGGGCGGCGCGGGCAGGCGTCCGCCGATCAGTTCCCGCAGGAACTCAAGCCCTGTGGCCTGTCCTACGGCGGCTGCCGAGACCCCCGGGTCCTCCCACTCGTACGTGCGTGACCGTCCCATGCGGTGCTACCTCCTCGGCTGGCTTCTGTGAAAGAAGCTAGATCGGGTCGCAGCTGACTGTCAATGACAGAGCCAGGTGGCTATGGTGGCGGCATGGAATGGCTCGATGTGAGCATGGAGAACTGTCCGGTCCAGAGCACGCTCGATCTCGTCGGCGAGAAGTGGACCCTGCTGATCCTGCGGGACGCCTTCATCAGGGTCCGCCGCTTCGACGACTTCAGGCGCCATATCGGACTCTCGGACGCGGTGTTGTCCGACCGGCTCCGCAAACTGGTCGCGGCCGGCATCCTGACGACCGTGCCCTACCGCGAGGCGGGGAGCCGGACGCGCCACGAGTACCGGCTGACGGGCAAGGGCCGCGATCTGTGGCCGGTCCTCATGGCACTGCGGCAGTGGGGCGAGACGTATGCCGCCGACTCCGAGGGCCCGGTCCTCGACGTCCGGCACACCGCGTGCGGTGCGCCGGTCCGCGTGGTGGTGGAGTGCGACGGGCCGCACGGCACGCTGGCGCCGACCGAGGTGACGGCCGCTCCCGGACCCGGGGCCCGTCCCGTACGAACTCCGCTACCGCAGTGAGTACTTGGGCGGCTGCCGGAAGGAGTGCCTGGGCGACACCGGTCCGACGGTGAGCGAGGTGCCGTCGCCCCGGTGGACGGTGGCGGTGGTGAACAGGGGTGCGGTGCGGGTGAGTTGGGCACTGCCGGGCACCTCGGGGTACAGGCCCAGGCTCGCCCACACCGCCCAGGACGACATGGCCCCGAGGTCGTCGTTGCCGACCAGGCCCGCGGGCTCGTCGCTGAACAGCGTGGACAGCGCGCGCTGGACGACGGCCCCGGCGCGATCGGTGCGGCCGACGTGGGTGTACGCCCAAGGGGTCCCGAACGAGGGCTCGTTGCCGAGGTAGGCGTACGGCTCCGAGGCGCCCGCGTTGAGGCTGGTGAAGAAGGTGTCGAGACGGGCGGTGACGGCGACGTCGCCGCCCATGGCCGCGAACAGTCCCGGCAGGTCCTGCGGCACCATCCAGGTGTACTGGGCCGCGTTGCCCTCCACGTACTCGGTCTTCTGGGCCGGGGTGAAGGCCGGCCAGGTGCCGTCGGCGGCGCGGGGCTGGATGTATCCGGTGGCGGGGTTGAAGAGGTTGCGCCAGTTCCCGGAGGCCTTCAGCAGGGTGTTGTACGCCGTCAAGTCCCCGAGCCGGTGCGCGAGTTGGGCCAGCGCGTAGTCGGCGACCGCGTATTCGAGGGTGGTGGAGACCGAGCCCCACACGCCCTTGGTGCCGGCCGGGACGTAGCCGAGGGTGTCGTACTGCGTGTGTCCGGGGCGCTGGCGGTCGTCCTGCCGGTCCGCGAGGGCCGTGCGCAGCAGCAGGTCGGCGTCGAAGTCGGTGGCGCCGAAGGCGTGGACGGCGGAGGCGATGGCGGGCAGCGGGTCACCGACCATGACGCCGCTGCCGCCGTTGGCGAGCGTCCAGCGGTCGAAGTACCCGGCCTGCAGGCCCTGGTCGAGGACGGACTGCGCGATGTCGGAGGCCTCGCGCGGGGCGAGCAGCGCCAGCAGCTGGACCTGGCAGCGGTAGACGTCCCAGCCGGAGAAGTCCGCGTACTGCACGTGTCCCGCGCGGGTGCGGTGGACGAGCCCGTCCATGCCGGTGTAGCGGCCGTCGGTGTCGCTGAAGACGCTGGGGTGCAGGAGGGCGTGGTAGAGCGCGGTGTAGAAGACCCGGCGCTGGGCGTCCGTGCCGCCGCCGACCGTGATGCGGTTCAGCCAGTTGTTCCAGTCGGCGCGCACGGCCTGCCGCACGGTGTCGTACGGTCGCCCCGCCTGCTCGGTGAGCGCGTTGCGGCGGGCGCCGTCGACGTCGACGAAGGAGACGCCGACCCGGGCGGTCACGGTCCGTACGCCGGGGGCGAAGGTGACCATGGCCGCGCCCGCTTTTCCGTCCGGGTGGGACGACGTGGCGAAGGGCTGGTCGAAGGTGGCGTGGAAGTAGAGCCGGTAGCGGTTCTTGGACTTGCAGAAGGCGCCGCTGTCGCTGTAGCCGGACAGGGTGTCGGTGCCGATGTCGACGGATCCGGTGGCCGCGGTGAAGGCCTTGGCCGCGTCGATGCTCACCGCCGCCGGGCGGGTGTCGGCCGCCGGGTAGGTGAAGCGGGCGGTGCCCGAGCGCTGGGTGGCGGTCAGGTCGGTGCCGATGCCGTTGTCGAAGGTGACGTGGTAACTGCCGGGCGCCGCCTGCTCGTTGGCGTGCGAGAAGGTGGCGTAGGCCGGGGGCGCGGCCTCCTGCGTGGGCATGAAGGGGACGTTGCCGTAGGCGGCGCAGCCGGCTCCGGAGATGTGCGCGAGGCTGAAGCCGCGGATGCGGTTGTCGCCGTAGGAGTAGCCGCCGTGCTGGTAGGTCACCGTGTCGGGGCTCCACTGCATCCCGCCGAGCGGGGCCGAGGCGCCCGGGAAGGTGTTGCCCGCGCCGCCGCCGTGTCCGAAGTCGGGGCCGCCGGGGGCGGTGCCGACGAACGGGTTGACGTACCGCGCGAGATCGTCGACGGCCCGGGGTTTGGGCTTGCCGTCCGCCCGGACGGGGGCGGCGGCGGCCGTCGCGGACGCCACGAGCACCGAGGCCGCCAGGGCGGCCCGCAGCAGGGGAAGTCGCACCACGTTTCTCCAGCCAGAGGGGGAACCCGTCGCCCGCGCGGCGCCGGACCGCGAGTGTCCCCGATCTGATCTTCACCACGGCGCCGCCACACCGTCGGGACCGCTGGAGCAAGCCGGTCGGATCAGCGCGCGGGCGGCGGCTCCACCAGAGCGGCCAGTTCGGCGGCGTAGAGCCGGGCCGGGTCGAAGCCCATTCCTGTGAAGTGGCCCGCGAGTTCGAGGGACAGGACGCCGTGGAGGCGGGTCCAGAGGGTCAGGGCCAGATGGAGGGTCTCGGGCGGGGCGGTGTGGTCGCCGGCCCAGTCGCGGTGGTCGGCGAGGTGCGTATCGAAGGGGGTCGCGGGACCGGCCGGGAGCCCCGCGGCGACGCAGGCGTCCAGCAGGGTCGCCATGATCTCGGACGCGATGCCGGTGATGTCGTCGGGCGCGTGGTAGCCGGGGACGGGTGTGCCGTAGACGAGGAAGTACCGCTGGGGGTCTTCGAGGGCCCAGGTCCGCAGGATGTGGGCCATGCCGGACAGGTCGGCGCCGGTCCCGGCGGCGGTGCGGAAGGTGTCGGCGAGGCTGCGGTACGCGTCCCGGACCAGCTCGGTGATCAGGTCGTCCCGGCTGGCGAAGTAGCGGTAGAGCGCGGGGCCGCTCATGCCCATGCGTTTGGCGATGGCGTTGAGGGAGAGCGCGGAGGCGCCCGCCGCGGCGATCTGCTCGCGCGCGTGGTCCTTGATCTCCGTGCGCACCTGGTCGCGGTAGCGCTCACGCGGGGTCCTCGTGCCTGTTTCCGCCATGACCGGCCGCCTTCCGTGCCCACAGAAATACACGCTCAAGTTTCAGTTAGAAGCTATCACGGAGACGCTTGACGACCCCTTCTAGCGTGAGTTAGAACTTATAACGAACACGAAAGCACCTAGCTCATCGCAGCGCACAGTGGAGGTCGCCATGAACAACACCACCGACGCACTCGTCGAGGTCGTCCTGCCGGGCAAGGTCGAGCCGGAGGGCCTGGAGGTCCGGCACGGCGCCGTCCCCGTCGCGGGCCCCGGCCAGGTCGTGATCCGCATGGAGGCGACCGGGGTCTCCTTCGCCGAACAGCAGATGCGCCGCGGCCGGTACTACGACCAGCCCGCGTTCCCCTTCGTCCCCGGCTACGACCTGGTCGGTACGGTCCAGAGCACCGGCACCGGCGTGGCGCCGAACCTGGTCGGCACCCGGGTGGCCGCGCTGGTGAAGGTCGGCGGCTGGGCCAGCCATGTGCGCGTCGACGCGGCCGACGTGGTGCCAGTGCCGGCCGGGGTCGGTTCAGCCGAGGCCGAGACCGTGGTGGTCAACGGGATCACCGCCTGGCAGATGCTGCACCGCAGGGCCCGGGTCCGCGCGGGCCACACGATCCTGGTGCACGGCGCCAACGGCGGAGTCGGCACGGTCCTGGTCCAGCTCGCCCACGCGGCCGGTGCGCGCGTGATCGGCACGGCGTCCCCGCGCCACCACGACGCGCTGCGCGCCCAGGGCGTCGAACCGATCGACTACCGCACCCCGGACCTCGCCGCACGGGTCCGCGAACTCGCCCCGGGCGGCACCCTCGTCTCCTACGGCAGCGCCTCCACCCGCGACGACGAGGGCTCCAAGCAGCTGCCCGTGCTGAAGATCCTCGGCCGCGTCTGGACGTGGAACGCGCTGCCCAACGGCCGCCACGCCTACTTCTTCAACGTCTGGGCCGGGCGCGCCCTGAACAAGAACCAGTTCCGCGCCCGGCTGCGCACCGACCTCGCGCAGGTCTTCGCGGCCGTCGAGCGCGGCGAGGTCACCCCGCGGATCGCGGCCCGGCTGCCGCTGGCCCGCGTCTCCGAGGCCCTGCGCCTCGCCGAGTCCGGCACGGTCGCCGGCAAGGTCGTACTGACACCGTGACCCGGCCGCCCACGACGGTGACCGTCCCTCAGGCGGCGCCCCACGCGTCGACATGCCGGAGCACATGCTCGGCGAGCGCAGGCGGCTGGAGGTTCAGGGCTGCCACGGCGGGGCGGCTCAGCGGCACCCGGACCGGCGCGAAGTCGCCCGTGTCGGGGTCGCCGAGCTCGGGACCGTGCCGACGGGACAGGTCCATGTCGAGCAGATCGGCGAGGAAGTAGTGCTCCACGACCGTGGTCGTCGCGCCCGGTTCGGTCAGGGTCAGGAACTCGGTCGCGGGACCGATCGTGCCACCGATCTCCTCCATCGCCTCGCGGCGCAGCGCCGCTTCGAGGTCCGCGTCGCCGGGCTCGACGCTTCCGCCGACGGTCGTGCAGTAGGAGTCGCCGCCGGGCCAGCCCCGCTTGAGGAACACCAGATGGTCGTGGTCGAGCAGCACGGCCCGCGCTTTGTGCCGAATCCTCATGGCAGGTCAGCCTAGCGAGGCGGGGCCGCCGACGAGGCGCGGACGACGAGTTCGACCGGTGGGTCGGTGACCGGCAGCGGGGGTGCCTGCGGGTTCTCGATGGCGTGGACGAGGAGGCGCAGGCCGGTTCGCGCCATGGCGTCGAACGGCTGCCTCACGGTCGTCAGCGGCGGAGTCACGTAGGCGGCGACCGGGGTGTCGTCGAAGCCGACCACGCTGACGTCCTCCGGGACCCTGCGGCCGGCCTGTGTCAGTGCGCGGATCAGGCCGATCGCCATGTCGTCGTTGGCGGCGAACACCGCCGTGACAGCGGGGTCCTCGGCGAGTGCGCGACCGGCCGTGTGACCGGAGGCCGCCGACCAGTCGCCCTGAACGACCGGCGGTTCCGGCCGGCCGTGCGCGGCGAGCGCCGCCCGCCAGCCTTCGAGACGGTCCCGGGCCGAGTACCAACGCTGAGGTCCGGCCAGGTGGTGAACCGTGGTGTGGCCCAGCTCCAGCAGGTGTTCGGTCGCGGCCCGCGCCAGCCGCCCGGAGACGATGCCGGCCGTCACCACCTGGGGCGCGTCGAAGGGTGGTGGCGCGCCGAGGACGAGCACCGGCACGGCGACCCGCGCGGACAGGCCCTCGCCGTCCTCCTCGTCGATCGGCTCGGAGATGACGATGCCGTCCACGCCCTGGTCGAGGAGCGAGTCCACGGCACCGGCGATGCCCGCCGACTCGCCCTCCATCGTGTTGACCACGCGCAGCGCGTAGCCGGTGTCGCGGACGGCTCGTTCGATGCCCATGAGCAGCGAGGCGGGGCCGTACAGGGCGGTACCGAGCGTCACGACGCCGATGGACCGGGTGCGTCCGGAGGCCAGGGCGCGGGCCGCGTTGTTCGAGCGGTAGCCGAGTTCCTCGGCCGCCGCCAGGACCCGGCGGCGTACGTCCGCGGAGACGTACGGCTCGTGGTTCATCACCCGGGACACCGTCTTCTGCGACACGCCCGCCAGCCGCGCCACGTCCACACTGCGCGGTGCGGCTCCCGCGCCGCGTCCTGTCCCTGGTGCCATCGTGTCTCCCGGTCTTCGGCAGCGGCATCCTAGCTCCCGCCCGTCCCTCGCAGACCGCGCGCTCCGGCTCGGTGGAGGGCGCGCGGCCCGAGCGCCCGTGACGACAAGGGCGGACAAACCGTCGAGCATCACCATCGGACAGACACACGACTCTCGTTCATATCTACGAACTTGACTCCCGGCGGGTGCCGTCCGCGCCGAACCTCTGATAGTTAACTTTCCTATCAGTTCGACCGTACGACCAACTCCCCACCCCCCACCACCCTTTGGAGTCCCCGTGGTCCAACCGTTCCGTGCCGCAGCGACCCCCGAACCGGCGACCCCCTCGCGCCGGACGCTTCTCGCGCTCCTGGGCGTCTCGCTCACGGCGGCACCGCTGCTGCGCACCGCGCAGGCCTCGGCAGCCCCCGCGGCGGCCCGGGCGATCGGCCTCGACGACCCGGCGAAGAAGGAGATCGCCATGAAGCTGGTGTCGAGCGCGGAGAACTCCTCCCTCGACTGGAAGGCCCAGTACAAGTACATCGAGGACATAGGCGACGGCCGCGGCTACACCGCCGGGATCATCGGCTTCTGCTCGGGCACCGGCGACATGCTCGACCTCGTCCAGCTCTACACGAACCGCAAGCCCGGCAACGTCCTCGCCAAGTACCTGCCCGCGCTGCGCAGGGTCAACGGCACGGACTCGCACTCCGGCCTCGACCCGAACTTCCCCAAGGACTGGCGCACCGCGGCGCAGGACACGGTGTTCCAGCAGGCGCAGAACGACGAGCGCGACCGCGTGTACTTCAACCCGGCCGTCAGCCAGGGCAAGACCGACGGCCTGCGCGTCCTGGGCCAGTTCACGTACTACGACGCCATCGTCATGCACGGCGACGGCGACGACCCGACCAGCTTCCGCAACATCCGTGCCCGCGCGCTGCGTTCGGCCAAGCCGCCGGCCCAGGGCGGCAACGAGACCACGTATCTCAACGCCTTCCTCGACGCACGCGTGTGGGCCATGAAGCAGGAGGAGGCGCACAGCGACACCACCCGCGTCGACACCGAGCAGCGCGTCTTCCTGCGCAACGGCAACTTCGACCTCAACACTCCCCTGTCCTGGAAGGTCTACGGCGACAGCTACCACATCAGCTGACCCGCCAACCACGCGGCGCCGGGCCCGAGTTCACGGGTCCGGCGCCGCGCTGGTGCGACACCCGGCCCGCTCGCACCGCGCCCCACCGGACGTCATGCCTGCCGCGTATCGCCTTATGCCGTACGGGCCTTGGACACCCGCGCGCCGCTGTTCCTAACGTGGTCCGTGAACCCGCCGCGCTTGGTCGGTGGGTCGACACGGACCGACCTGGGGGATCTCCACTGTGCGAGTCTTCGTTGCGGGCGCGACCGGTTACATCGGATCCGCCGTCGTCCGCGAACTCCTCGGAGCGGGGCACCAGGTCGTCGGCCTCGCCCGCTCGGACCCGGCCGCCGAGGCGTTGACGCGAGCCGGAGTCGCCGTGCACCGGGGCGACCTCATGGACACCGACAGTCTGCGGGCCGGAGCCGCGGCGGCGGACGGTGTCGTCTACGCGGCGAACCAGCACATCTCCGAGACCACCGATCCGGCCGCCCGCGCGAAGGCCGAGCTGAACGCGGTGGAGGCGATCGGTTCCCAACTGGCGGGCACGGAGCGGCCGTTCGTCGTCACCTCGGGGATCCTCGGCCGCACCCCGGGGCAGCTGCTCACCGAGGAGACCCCCGTCGTCCCGACCGCCCTCACGGCCCCGCGCCTCCAGGTCGAACTGTCCGCCATCGCCCTGGCCGGCCAAGGGGTGCGCTCGTCCTCCGTACGGCTGGCCCCGACCGTGCACGGCCCGGGTGACGCCCGCGGTTTCGTCACGGCTCTCATCGACCGCGCCCGCACGACGGGGGTGTCCGCGTTCGTCGCGGACGGCGCGAACCGGTGGCCCTCGGTGCATCGACGGGACGCCGCGAGCCTGTACCGACTGGCCCTGGAATCCGCCCCGGCGGGCGCCCGCCTCCACGCGGTCGCCGAGGAGGGGGTGCCGTTCCGCGAGGTCGCGCGGGCCATCGGCCGCCGGTTGCGGGTCCCGGCCGTCAGTCTGACCCCCGATGAGGCCGGCCGGCATTTCGCCGGTTTCCTCGCCGCGTTCGTCGCGCTCGACAACCCGGCGTCGAGCGCGCTCACCCGGCGTCGCACCGGATGGAACCCGACGCACCCCGCGCTGATCCCGGACATCGAAGAGGGCCACTACTTCGGGGAGTTGAGCCAGGAGTCCGGCGCGGGACGGTGAACCGCGCAAAACGTTCCAACACCCACCGAGGTACACTGACGCCGCCCATGAGGACCACGTCGTGCCTGGTCGCGCGGCTGTCAGAGCGAGGGGGTGGACGTCATGCAGGTTCGCCCCGCCCGTATCCAGGATGTCGCGGCCGCCGCGGGAGTGTCCGTGTCCACCGTGTCGAACGTCCTGAACCGGCCGGAGCGGGTCAACGCCCGCACCGCCGAGCGGGTCCGTGACGCGGTCGCCGCCCTCGACTACGTACCGCACCCGGGAGCGGCCGGGCTGCGCACCGGGCACTCGTCCTCGATCGGGCTGGTACTGCCCGACGTGGCCAACTCCTTCTACTCGCGCATCGCGCGGGGCGCAGCCGAAGCGGCCTACGACCACGGCTACTCGCTCGTGCTCTGCGACAGCGGAGACGATCCCGAGCGCGAGCAGGGCTACTTCACAATGCTGATCGAGCAACGGGCCGTCGGGGCGGTGGTGGTGCCGCTCGGCGCCGATCCCACCCGCCTCACCCGGCTGCGGGAACGCGGCATCCCACTGGTGCTCGCGGACCGCGCGCTGCCGGCCCAGGACGGCTGTTCCGTCTCCGTCGACGACATCGCCGGCGGCCGGATCGCCGTGCGCCACCTGCTGGACAGCGGGGCGCGCGACATCCTCGTGGTGAACGGCGAGCGCGGGATCGTGCAGTGCGCGGACCGCCACCAGGGCGCCCGCCAGGCCGTCCGCACCCGGCGCGAGGCGCGGCTGCGCCAACTCGTCGCCGAGGAGATGACGGTGGCGTACGGCCTGCGGATCGCCCGCGACCTGGACGAACTGCCCGACGGTGTCTTCTGCACCAACGACTTCCTCGCCGCGGGCCTGTGCCGAGGGCTGGGCGAGCGCGGGGTGCGCATACCCGAGGAGGTCCAGGTGGTCGGTTACGGCGACCTGGACCTCGCGAGCTTCGTGGGCACGACCCTGACGACGGTACGGCAGCCGGTCGAGGAACTCGGCCGCGCAGCCGTGGGGATGCTGCTCGACGAGGTCGAGGCCCGCGCCGAACACGCCCACGAGACAAGGGTGTTCGCCCCCGACCTCGTCCTGCGCGACTCCACGCGCCCGCCGTCAGGCGGGAGTTCGTAGGGTCACGGGCCCCAGCAGCCCGGACGGCAGCTGGGACGGGAAGGCCCAGGCCGTGGGGGTCGCCTCCGCCAGGTAGGGCGCGAGGGTGTTGTTGACCGTGACGTCCAACCGGACCGTCCGTCCCGCCGCGCCCGGGAGCCGGAAGCGGTACGGGGGACAGAACCCCTCGCCGACGCGCTCCCCGTCGACGGCGACCGAGACGCTGCCGCGCACCTGCCCGAGGTCCAGCACCGGGTCCGCCCCGGCCGGAACCTCCACCTCCCGCGAGTAGGTCACCCCACCGCTCCAGCCGCCCAGCCCCAGCAACCGCCAGTCCCCCAGCGGCAGTCGCGCCGGTCCGGTGTGCACGAGCACCGGACCGCGCCAGGCGGAACCGCCCCGCAGGACGGCCGTGGGCTCGGTGACGACCTCCAACTCCGTCGCTTCGGGCAGTGGTTGATCCAGCGTCAGCACCGGTCCGTCGAGAGACCGCTCGTCACCGCCGACCCGCACCCGCGCCGCCGACTCCAGCGGCAGCTCCAGCGCCACGGTGCCCGGCGGCACGGTGAAGCGGAAGCGCTGCGCACGGGGGCGGACGGAGTCGGTGGACCGCAGGGGCAGTACGGCGGCGCCGAGCACCGGCGCTCCGGTCAGCCACTCGGTCCCCGGCAGCGGGTGCGGTCGTACGGCCGCGTAGCAGTGCTGCAACTCGCCCCACCGGCCGTCGTGTTCGACGGTCCTGCCGTGCCACTCCCCTGTCTCGGCCTCCCAACCGGAGCCGCTCGTCAGGGAGTTGACGGTCGGCCCGGTGCGGGCCACGCAGTCAAGGAACACCGCCTCGCGCGGACGGCCGGCGTCGGCAACCACCTCCAGCACGTGTTCGCCTTCCTCCAGGGCGAGTTGGTGGCGGAAGAACATCGGTACGGCACCCCAGTCGGACTCGTAGTACTCCGCCTTCTCCTGGCGGGCGACGACCGTCCCGTCGAGCAGCACGGTGACGCCCACCGCGGCACCGACCACGAGGACCGCCTCGCCGGAGGCACTCAGGCGGCCCCGGTAGGTGACGCCACCGTGCGGTCGTGCGTCGTCGGGCAGGCACATGAACTGGGGACGGGCGGTGAATCCGCCCGGTCGGGTCAGGCAGAAGTAGCTGCCCAGGGGGGTGTCCGCCGTGCCGGAGATCAGCAGCGGCCTGTCCTGGGCCTCGGCCAGTTCGTATTCGAGGACGTTGCGGGACCGTGCGACCGTCACGCGTGAAGTGGTGAGGTATCCGGGAGCGGTGTCGCACAACTCGCCGTTCCACCACACCCGTTTGACGGCCACCGCGCCCACGTGCAGCTCGGCCGGTCCCCGGTGGTCCGTCTCGACGATCGCTCGAACCCTCGCGACCAAGCCCGGCCCCGGCACGGGGACACGCACGAACTCCTCCGGCACCAGCCCCTTGTTGCCGAGCAGACCGTGCGGCTCCGGGATGCCACGGCTCGACGAGTACAGCGCGACCTGCCAGTTCTCGTCCGAGGGGGTGAGAGGGCGGATGTCGGCGAGGACCTGCGCGACGCCAATTCCGTCGAGTGGTTCGGGGGCGCGGGCGGCGGGTGTCGGAGGCAGCACGCGCACCCGGTTGCCGTAAGTCGCCCTGGCGGGTTGCCAGTTCGCGTCGGGACCGTCCGTCTCGGTCCAGTGGGTGGTCCAGATCTGCGGTGCGGCGACGGACGAACCGGCCGGGAGCGCCAGGTCGCCCCAGGTGTTGTCCAGGGTGGGGACCAAGCGGTACATCCACCCGTCCGAGATGTCGGCCGTCCGCTCCGGTCCCGGTGGTGGTGCGGTCGTCCGGGGTGTCGGCGGGGTGCCTTCGCGCCATACGACGAGGGCGGCCGGGGCGCCTTCCAGTGGTACCGCGATGGTCGAGCGGCCGTCGCGGATCGTGACGTCCGCCCGCTGCCGGGTGCCGGTCGCCGGGTTCCAGATCTCTGCCTCGGCCACTTCCGCGCGCACGGTGACGGTCGAGCGGCGGGCGTAACGGGCTGGGTCCGCCACATGGTCGGCGTCTCCCGGCAGCGTGCGCGCATCGGGGAAGGCGCCCGTCACCAGGGCCGCCGCGTCGACTCCCTTTCTCCTGACGAGCAGTGGCACCTCACCGGTGGCGTGTCCGGCGTGGTCCGCGATCATCTCCGCCGCGCCCTCGGCGTCGCCCGCCCGCTCCAGTCGCGGGTGCTTCAGGAGCGCCGCCACGACGGAGTCGTCACCGGCCAGCCCGGCGGCCGAGGCAGGCACCCGGCCCACGACCACCACCCGGCCGCCCGCGTCGAGGAGTTGGGTCAGCCGGCGTGCCGTCTCCTCCTCCAGCACGCTCGCCGAGGGCAGCAGTACGGCCCGGTACGCCAGGTCCCCGACGTGCAGGGCGCCTTCGACGGCCGCGGCGCGCTGCACGGAGGCATCGTCGACGATGTCGAAGGAGATGCCGCGGCTGACCAGTGAACCGACGCGCGGGCTCAGCCAGTTGTTCGTGCCGCACAGGCCGAGGTAGTGCTCCTGGGTCTCGTCGACGTCGGCGTGGTCCTCGCCGAGGCGGCCGTCGCCGAAGTGGTGCACAGGCGCGTCGAGAGGGAGGAGGGCCTGCATGGTGGCGGTGGGGTGCAGGACGGCTACCTCGGCGCTGTAGGTGCCCCAGGACATGATCGAGCAGATCCGGGCGACGGCCCGGGAGAACGCCGGGTACTGCCGCCAGTAGGGCTGGCGCCAGTCGGTGGACGGCGGCGCCCACTCGAACCAGCCGCCCGCGGTGCCGAAGTAACTGGCGTGCGGGTTGTAGAGGTTGGCGCCGCTGCGCAGGAACGGCAGCAGCCAGTCGTAGGTGTCGGCGAGGGTGCCGCCCCAGCCGGAGGAATGGAACGCCTCGATCCAGACGCGTTCGTGGCCGTAGAGGTGGGCCATGGAGGAGTGCACCTTGGCGTCGCCGTGGTGGTCGCTGCCGACCGCGCCGTACCAGCGGTGGGTGCGGAAGTAGTCGGTGTAGAGCTGTGTCGACTGGGCCGGGAAACCGGCTCGCGCGGGGTTGCTCTGGTCGGCGCCGACGAGCATGCCGCGCTCCTCGTGCCAGGCGGCGAGGGGCTTGAAGAGGGCCTCTTCGGTGAGTTCGGCGCGGACCGCGTAGTAGTCGGCGCGGATCTTCGCCGCGCGGGCGTCCGCCGGGTCGAACAGCGAGGGCAGGTGGTCGAGGAGGTCGTAGCCGCGGCGGGCGCGGAACTCCTCGGGGAAACGGGGGGTCCAGGAGTTCGTGGCGGGCAGTTCGTCCTGGAAGCTGCCTGCGACGACGTTGCCCAGGTACTCGGGGACGCGGCGGTCGTACTCGTGGTGGACGGCGTCCAGCAGCAGTCCCACGGCGTGCGGCGAAAGGTAGTCGAAGGCCGTGGGGACGGCGAGAACGAGCCGGACGTCCGTACCGTGCGCGGCCTCGATCCGGAAGGCGCCGGCGGAGGGATGCGCCGGTAGCCGACGGCCCGTCAAGTCGTAGGCGGCTACGAGGGTTTCGGCGCCGTGCGCGGGAACGGTGCCGTCCGTGACCGTGGCCGTGCGGGAGCGCAGAGCGCGGCCGGTGGCGGCCAAGTGCCTGCGGGTGACGGCGCCTTGGACGTTGGCGCCGGAGAAGCCGAGCTGGTCGTAGAACCACAGGCGGGTACCGATGTCCCGGGCGATCCGGCAGGTGTCGGTGAAGCGGTCCCACCACTCCTCACTGAACCACGGCGGGTCGTCGGTGGGGGCGCCGAAACTCGGGCCTGCCGGGGCCAGGTTGATGACCACGAGGTTGTGGATGCCGCCGTCCGCGAACCGGCGGAGCTGCCAGTCGATCCGCTCGCGGGTGACCTTGGCGCCCGACCACCACCACAGCGGGGTGGGGCCGAAGTCCCGGGGCGGGGCGTCGAAGAGCTGCTGGAGTTCGGGAGAGATCACGTCGGCGGTCCTTCCGGGTGCGGTTCGGTCACCCATACGGATCAAAAACGTTTTTGGTCCGTCCGGTCGTCTGCCACCTGCGATGTTCGCACCGCCACCGGAAGCCGGGAAGAAGGCTGACGCTTCTTCACGTCGAATGGCGCAAGGGGGGTTGTTGGAACGTTTTCCTAACCCTATATTCACTGCGACCCCGGCCCCGGAGCCGCGAGGAGCCGCACCATGAGCCGATTCCTGCCCGCTGCCCAGGCCCGCCCGGAGCAGCCCATCCCGAAGCACCTGTGGAAGGTCGCGGCCCTCTCGGGCATGGCCTCCTACCTGGACGCCGCGCTCATCGTCAGCATCGCCGTCAACCTGGCCATCTACCGCGACAGTTACCACATGGGCGTGTGGATGGCCGGGGCGATCAGCGCGATCGTCACCGGCTGCATCGCGGTCGGCTCGCTGGTCGGTGGCCGGCTCGCCGACCTGTTCGGGCGCCGCCGCGTCTACAACCTGGACATCCTCTGCTACGCGGTGGGCGCGATCGTGATCACGCTGGCGCCCAACGACATCGTGCTCTTCGTCGGCGTGCTCGTCGCGGGGCTGGCGGCCGGTGCCGATCTGCCGACCTCGCTGGCCGTGGTCTCGGACGCCGCGCCCGCCGACGGCCGGGCCCGCCTGGTGTCCTTCACGCAGGTCATGTGGGTGCTGGGCATAGTCGTCGTGATCTTCCTCGGCTATCTGCTGTCCGACACGGGCCTGACCGGGGCCCGGTTCATCACCGGCCACCTGGTCGTCGCCGCGCTGGTCACCTGGCAGCTCCGCGCCCGCCTGGAACTGGCCGACGCGCCGGCCGAGGAAGCGGTGCCGAGCGAGGCCGTGCCGCGCGGTGTCGAGCTGCGGAACATCTGCAACCGCGCCACGCTGGTGCCGATGGTCGCGACCTTCGCCTACTACGTCACCTGGGGCATCGGCGCCAACACCTTCGGCCAGTTCGGCACGTATCTGCTGGTGACGGTGAGCGGTGCCTCGCAGAGTCTGGCCACCGGGATCAACCTGGCGTTCCTGCCCATCGCGCTGGTGCTGACCTTCGTCTTCGTCCGGCTCGCCGACACCCCCTGGCGCGACCGGCTGTTCTACGTGTTCACGGTCGTGCAGGTCCTCGCCTTCTGCATCGCCTCCCTCACGGCGGGCGCCCTCGTCGGCATGCTGGTCTTCTTCGTGCTGTACCAGATCTCCAACCCCTTTGCCGGGGAGGCCAGTTACAAGGTGTGGTCGCAGCTGACGCTGCCCCCGGACACCCGAGGCACCACCCAGGGCCTCACCTACGCCCTCTCACGCGGGGTCTTCGCGGGCGTCGCGTTCGTCACGCCCGCCCTGATGGACTACAGCGCCTCTGTCCTGCTCTGGTCGATCACCCTCTGCATGGCGGCGTCGGGCGTGGCCGGTGTCTACGTCATCCACACACTCGTCCGGCGTTCTCCGGACACCGCCACGGCCCCGGCGAGTCTGGGCGTGGCCCGGACCTGAGACGGGTCAGGGACGGCCCGGACCGCGATAGCGGGTCCCAGATCTCGCACCCGGCCCCCGGAAGGAACACCGCACCATGGCGACGACCGAACCCACCACCGCGACCACCGCCGCCGAACGCACCGCCGCCCTGCGGGAGTTGCTTCCACCGGTGACCCGCCGCCGGACCCGGATCGGGCTGGTGGCGGGCGGACTCGGCACCTACTGGCCGCAGTTCCCCGATCTCCTCCCGCAGTTGCGGGAGTCGTCGGCCTATGTGGCCGACCGGCTGCGGCGGTCGGACGCGGAGGTGACGGACGTCGGCTTCATCTCCGACGCCACGGAGGGGGCCGTGGCCGCCGAGCAACTACGGCGTGCGGACTGCGACTTGATCGTGCTGTTCCTGACGACGTACCTGACCTCGTCGATGGTGCTGCCGATCGCCCAGCGCTCGCACACCCCCGTCCTGGTCATCGACCTCCAGCCGTCCGAACGGATGGACCACGCCTCCTTCGACACCGGCGCCTGGCTCGCCTACTGCGGGCAGTGCCCGGTGCCCGAGGTCGGCAATGTCTTCCGGCGGGCCGGCATCCCCTTCCGGTCGGTGTCGGGCTGGCTGCGCCAGGAGTCGGCCTGGCGGCGCATCGAGCAGTGGGTCCGGGCGGCACGGGTCCGGGCCTCACTCCGGCACGCCCGGCACGGTCTGATGGGGCATCTGTATCCCGGCATGCTCGACGTGTCGACCGATCTGACACTGCTCCCGGCGACGTTCGGCTCGCATGTCGAGGTGCTGGAGTTCGACGATCTGCGGCAGCGCGTCGAGCGGGTGAGCGGCGCCGAGACCCGCGAGCGCACGGCCCTGGCCCGGCGGATCTTCACCGTGGACGACAGCGTGGTCGACGAGGATCTCGCCTGGGGGGCGACCGTGTCGGTCGCGCTCGACCGGCTCGTCGAGGACTTCGGCCTCGACACCCTCGCCTACTACCACCGAGGGCTCGACGGCGAACTGCACGAACGGCTCGGCGCCGGCATGATCCTGGGCGCCTCCCTGCTCACCGCCCGGGGCGTGCCGGCCGCCGGCGAGTACGAACTCCGCACCAGCCTGGCCCAGTTGGCGACGCAGAGCATCGGCGCCGGGGGTTCCTTCACCGAGATCCAGGCCCTCGACTTCGAGGACGGGGTGGTCGAGATGGGGCACGACGGGCCCGCGCATCTCGCGGTCTGCGCCCGTGACCCGCTGCTGCGCGGCCTGGGCGTCTACCACGGCAAGCGCGGCTGGGGCGTGAGCGTGGAGTTCGACGTCCGGCACGGTCCCGTGACCCTGCTCGGCGTGGGCCAGGACGCCGACGGCAGCCTGTCGTTCATCACCTCCGAGGGCAGGGTCGTACCCGGACCGCTGCTCGCGATCGGCAACACCACCAGCCGGGTCGACTTCGGCCGTGATCCCGGCGAGTGGGTCGACGCGTGGAGCGCCACGGGCGTCGGCCACCACTGGTCCCTCGCTCTCGGCCACCACTCCGCCGACTTCCGCGCCGCCGCGAGCCTGCTGGGCATCGAGCACCGGGAGGTGTGAACGCGGTCGGGGCGGATCAGTAGGGCCGCTGGATGCTGTGGTTCGCCAAGGCCACGGAGTAGCGGTTCAGCAGCGCGTCGAGGCCCGCCAGCAGCAGCGCCGCGGACTCCTCCGCCTCGGCGAGGTCGCCCCGCTCGCAGGCCTCCACCACCTCGGCCACATCCCTGCGGAGGATGTGCAGGGAGTCGCCCTGGATCAGCACACCGGGGAACCGGCGACCGGGCAGACGGACCACGGCGTCGTTCCCGCCGTCAGTGAACACCTCTACGTCAACGCGTTCCATGGCGCCATCCAACCCGACGGCACCGCCCGACATCAACGAACTTGTCCGTACGGCGACTTGGGCTGTGCCCGCCCTGTGCGCCGCCCCTGTCACGAATGTGCGGACCGGGTGCCCGGCACACCGGCGTTCGGGCGCTTCCCGGGCCGCCCGTCCCGGCCGCGCACCCAGAAGAACAGGACCACCGAGGACACGGCGGCCACCGCGCACCAGGTGGAGACGAACTCCAGCTTCCACAGCATCCAGCAGACGAACGCGCCGACCGCGACCAGGATCCCCAGCACCAGCAGCCCGCGGTCACCGGACAGCAGCAGCGAGCCGACCGTCGCCACGAGGTAACCGGCGATGACCAGTTGGGGGTGGGCGAGATCGACGACGTAGCCGACGGTGTGGCCGCGGATCTCGGACGACATCGGATGCGCGACCAGGGCGTGGGCGAGGGCGGCGGCCGTGGCCACCCCGATCGCCACCAGCACGGCGAGCCGGGGCCGGGCGCGCGCCGGCGCGGCGCACCACACCCCCACCGGAACCCACACGGCCAGCAGCGGCAGGGCGATGACGGCCCAGGTGAGGGTGGCGGCGCCGGTGCCCCCGCCCTGGGCCCACACCAGCGACTCGACGATCTGGTGGACACCGAGCAGCACCGGCAGCGCGGCCAGCGGCAGATCGGCCGGCCGCCGGGTCCGGGCCACACAGGCCACCCCCACGGCGAGGACGCCCGCGCCCGCGACGAGATCCGCCTTCGCACTCCAGCACATCGCTCCCCCACGGGATCGGTCCGTATCCGCCTGCGCCGTCACGCTACGTCTCCACCCCGTCGCGCCCCGGGTGACACGACTGCCGCGACGTGCCGTGATGACATACCCGCAGGACCCCTTCCGACCCCCACCCCGCTCAACGCACGCACGCCTGAGCCCAGTTGACGGCCGGACCCCGAAACCAACCCCGGCCTGCGCGCGAGCGTGCCCGCGTGATTGGCTGACCCCGCCCACCGCACACCGTGCGCGCACAGGAGGACATCGCAGCCATGAGCAACGCCTACACGTTCGAGTACAAGGTCGTCAGCTTCCGGGAGTCGCTGATCGGCGACGCCCTGGACAGCGACAAGCTGGAGAAGGTCCTGAACAAGCACGCCGAGGACGGCTGGGGCCTGAAGGCCATCACCGCCGCCGACGTCAAGGGCCGGATAGGTCCTGGCGCGGTCGAGGGCCTGCTCCTCACCTTCGAGCGGCCCCGGGCGTAGCACCTGATCGGCGGGGGCGGGGCGTAGCACCTGTCCGGCGGGGGCGGGGCGCCGCGCCTGACCGGCCCCCGCACAGGCCGGGCCCCGCAATCCCTCAACACCCGCCTCCCGAAAGCACCCCACCAGGCCCCGCGATCTCCCCCGACCCCCGCGGAATCAGCTCGGTCGGCATCACCACCCGGCGCGGCGGTGACGCGTCGCCGTGGATGCGGGCGAACAGCAGATGCGCGGCGGTCGTCGCGAGGGCGACCGGGTCCTGGGCGATGACGGTGACCGGTGGGGTCAGTCGCGCGGCCAGCGCGAAGTCGTCGAAGGCGATGAAGGCGACGCCGGCGGGCAGCACCGGCAGGACGCCCAGTGCGAGGACCTCGTTGCCCGCGAGGACGGCCGTGGGCGGCTTAGGGGCGGAGAGGATCGCGGTGACGGCGCGGGCCGCGTCCGCGCCGGAACGCAGCCCGTGCCGGACGAGTGCCGGGTCGGCGTCGATGCCCGCGCTGTCCAGGGCCGACAGATAGCCGCGGTGGCGTTCGCCGAAGGTCCAGATCTCGCGCCGGTCGCCGAGGTAGCCGATCCGGCGGTGGCCGTGCGCGATCAGCTGGCCCACAGCTCGTTCCACCGCGCCGGAGTTGTCCACCACCACCGTGTCCACGTCCAGGTCCGGCGCCGCCCGGTCCACGCACACGATCTTCGTGCCGCGCGCCTGCGCCGGGCGCAGAAAGCGGTGGCCGCCCGCGGCCGGAGTGAGGATCAGACCGTCGACGCGGCGGGCGGTGAAGGCCGCGACGACCTCCCGTTCGCGGTGCGGGTCGGCGCGGCTGGAGCCGATGAGGACCACGGTGCCGCGCCGGTGCGCGATGTCCTCGGTGGCCGAGGCGACGGCCGCCATGAAGGGGTCGGCAACGTTGTCCACGATCAGTCCGATCGTCTGGCTCAGCCGGTCCGCGCGGCGCAACTGCCTGGCCACGTCGTCGCGTTGATAGCCCAGCTTGCGGACGGCCGCCGCCACCCGGGCCGCGGTGCGCGGGGCCACGCCCGCCTCGCCGTTGATCACCCGGGACACCGTCATGACGCTCACGCCCGCTTCCGCGGCCACGTCTTTCATCCTGGGACGACTGGCCACGCCGCGTCCTCCAGATCTCGTCGCGTCCGGTCGCGCGCGACCGGGCCGCCGGGTCTCCGAAGTGTGCCCGAATCCGTGTCCGTCGCGACCCTTGACGCCCACTCATGGGCCTCTCAGAATCGACGAACTGTTAACGATACCAACCAGAAAGCACAGCATGGCCTCAGCAAGGGAACCACTTCTCGCGGCACATGGTGTGGTCAAGCGTTTCGGCCATGTGCAGGCGCTCCAGGGAGCCGACTTCACGGCGTACGCCGGTGAGGTCGTCGCCCTGATCGGAGACAACGGTGCCGGCAAGTCGACGTTGGTGAACGTACTTTCCGGTGTACTCACCCCGGACGAGGGCGAGGTGCGCCTGGAAGGGGTGCCGGTCCGCTTCGCCGGGCCGATGGACGCGCAACGGCACGGAGTCGAGACCGTCTACCAGGATCTTTCGCTGGCGCCCGATCTGGACGCGGCGGCCAATCTCTACCTCGGCAGGGAACTCGTACGCGGAGGTCTCCTCGGCCGGCTCGGTGTGCTGGACCGGCCCACGATGCGGCGGGAGGCGATTGCGGCCTTCGGTGAACTGGGAGTGGAACTGAAAGATGTGACGGCTCCTGTGACAACGTTGTCGGGAGGGCAGCGGCAGTCCGTGGCCGTCGCCCGCGCGGTCGCCTTCGCCAACAAGGTCATCTTCATGGACGAGCCGACCGCCGCCCTGGGGGTCGTCCAGCGGGCCCGCGTCCTGGACACCGTGCGCAGGGTCGCGGACCGGGGCATCTGTGTCGTCCTGATCAGCCACAACATGCCCGAGGTGCTGTCGGTCGCGGACCGGGTCGAGGTGCTCCGGCTGGGCCGCCGGGTCGCCTCGTTCACGGCGGCCGACGCCACGATCGAGAAACTCGTCGGCGCCATGACCGGATCGCTGGACGAGCCCGTGCCCGACGGCGGTTCCGGCACGGCCGGCGCGACGGAAGCGGAGGACGGGCGATGAGCGCCAACAGCCAGGACATCAAGCCGGCCGCCCCGGCCCCGGATCCGCCCCGGCCCGACAGCGGACGTCTCGCGCTACCCCCGTGGCTGCGACGGGCCGCCGGCATCAGCGAGTTGTGGACGTTCGTGATCCTCGTCGCGCTGGTCGCGTTCTTCACCATCGCGGCGCCGGGGAAGTTCTTCACGCAGTACGACCTCACGCAGATCGCCGTGAACGCGGCCATCTACCTGGTGCTCGGCGTCGGCATGACGTTCGTGATCATCACCGCGGGCATCGACCTGTCGATCGGCTCGGTGCTGGTGCTGGCGGCGGTCGCGGCGGGCGAGTACAACATCCACCACGGCGGACCCGCCTCCAGTTGGGGCACGGTCGCCGTCTGTGTCCTCATCGCCCTTGCCGTGGGCGCGGGTTGGGGCGCGTTGCAGGGAGCGGTGGTGGCGACCGGGAAGGTGCCGCCGCTGATCGTGACCCTGGGCGGACTGGGCGCGGCGCTGGGCATCGCCGAACTCGCCACCGGCGGCCAGGACCCGGCCGGGGCCGCCGCCACCCATCTCCAGAACAGCCTGGGCTTCGGCAAGTTGGCCGGCATCCCCTGGATGGTGATCCTGGCCGCGGCGGTCACCGCCCTGTTCGGCGCGGTGCTCGGCGCCACGAGGTTCGGCAGTCACACGCTGGCGATCGGCTCCAACCCGACCGCCGTCCGGCGCGCGGGCATCTCGGTGGGCCGCCATCTGATCATGGTGTACGGCCTGATGGGCCTGCTGGCCGGGCTGGGCGCGGTGATGTGGCTAGCCTCGTACGGCACCACGTCCATCGCCGGGCACTCCACCGACAACCTGAAGGTGATCACCGCGGTGGTGCTGGGCGGCACCAGCCTGTTCGGCGGGCGGGGCTCGGTCCTGGGCACCGTGATCGGTGTGTTCATCCCCGCCGTGCTGACGACCGGGCTGATCGTCATCGGCGTACAGCAGTACTGGCAGGACGTCGCCGTCGGTGTGGTCCTGGTGGCGGCCGTCTACATCGACCAGATGCGCAGGCAGACCCGGGAGCGCGCGTGACCGCCTCACCGGCCTTCGCCCCACCCCTCGTATGACTCTGGAGGACAGCCTTATGTCGAGCATTCGCATCACGCGCAAGGTACTGGTCGCCGCGGGCACCGTGCTGGTGCTGACCGGCGCCGCCGCCTGTAGTTCGTCGAGCGGCAGCGGCGGTTCGGGGTCGAAGGGGGGTGCCTCCGGGAAGAAGGTCCGGCTGATCACCGGCGTGAAGAGCGACCCCTTCTACATCACGATGACCTGCGCGGCGCAGACCGAGGCCAAGGCCAAGGGCATGGACTTCTCGGCGGACGGTTCGGCGCAGTGGGACGTGTCGGTGCAGCGGCCCCTCCTGGACTCGGTGGCGGCGTCCCGTCCGGACGGGCTGCTGATCTCGCCGGTCGACGTCAGCGCGCTCACCCCGTCGCTGAAGCAGATCCAGTCGGCCGGGACGAAGGTCGGTCTCGTCGACACCACGGTCACCGACCCCTCGATCGGCATCACCCGGATCTCGTCGGACAACGAGAAGGGCGGCCGGGTGGCGGCCGACGCGCTCGCCAAGCTGATGAACGAGAAGGGCTCGGCGATCGTCATCAGCGTCAAGCCGGGTGTCTCCACCACGGACGCGCGCATCAAGGGCTTCACCGAGGAGATGAAGAAGTACCCGAACATCAAGATGCTGCCCACGCTCTACGACAACGACCTGCCGGCCACCGCGGCCTCCCAGATCCAGTCGACCCTGGCGGCCCACCCCGACCTGGGCGGTGTCTTCGCGGGCAACACCAACACCGGTACGGGCATAGCCACCGGTCTCAAGCAGGCGGGCAAGCAGGGCACGGTGAAGGTCGCCGCGTTCGACGCCGAGCCGGACGAGGTCGCCTCGCTCAAGGCGGGCACGCTCCAGGTGCTGGTCGCGCAGGACCCGGCGGCCATCGGCAGGGAGGCCGTGGACCAACTCGCCGCGGCCTTCGAGGGCAAGTCGGTCCAGAAGTCGATCGGCACGAACATGGTCGCCATCACGAAGGCCAACATGAACCAGCCCGAGATCAGCAAGTACTTCTACAAGGCGGGCTGCTGACCCGGTCGGCGAGGCAGGTTCCGCCGGGCACCGCACCGCTTCCGGGGTGCCCGGCGGAACTGCTCCAGCAGGGGGACTTTGCATGACCATGCGCGAGCATGCATAATCTTCCTATGTCTAAGGTCCTCACCTCCCTCCCCACCGGCGAGCGCGTCGGCATCGCCTTCTCGGGCGGACTCGACACCTCGGTCGCGGTCGCCTGGATGCGCGACAAGGGTGCCGTCCCCTGCACCTACACCGCCGACATCGGCCAGTACGACGAGCCCGACATCGCCTCGGTGCCCGGCCGCGCGCAGGCCTACGGCGCCGAGATCGCGCGTCTGGTCGACTGCCGTGCGGCGCTGGTCGAGGAAGGTCTGGCCGCGCTGACCTGCGGGGCGTTCCACATCCGCTCCGGCGGGCGCGCCTATTTCAACACCACCCCGCTGGGCCGTGCCGTCACCGGCACCCTGCTGGTCCGGGCGATGCTGGAGGACGACGTCCAGATCTGGGGCGACGGCTCGACCTTCAAGGGCAACGACATCGAGCGGTTCTACCGCTACGGCCTGCTCGCCAACCCGCATCTGCGGATCTACAAGCCCTGGCTGGACGCGGACTTCGTGACCGAGCTGGGCGGCCGCAAGGAGATGTCGGAGTGGCTGCTCGCGCACGAGCTGCCCTACCGGGACAGCACGGAGAAGGCGTACTCCACCGACGCCAACATCTGGGGCGCCACCCACGAGGCCAAGACGCTGGAGCACCTGGACACGGGCGTGGAGACCGTGGAGCCGATCATGGGCGTCCGGTTCTGGGACCCGTCGGTCGAGATCGCCACCGAGGACGTCACGATCGGCTTCGACCAGGGCCGCCCGGTGACGATCAACGGCAAGGAGTTCGCCTCCCCCGTCGACCTGGTGATGGAGGCCAACGCCATCGGCGGCCGGCACGGCATGGGCATGTCCGACCAGATCGAGAACCGGATCATCGAGGCCAAGAGCCGCGGCATCTACGAGGCGCCCGGCATGGCCCTCCTGCACGCGGCCTACGAGCGCCTTGTGAACGCGATCCACAACGAGGACACCCTCGCCCAGTACCACAACGAGGGCCGGCGCCTGGGCCGCCTGATGTACGAGGGCCGCTGGCTGGACCCGCAGGCCCTGATGGTCCGCGAGTCCCTCCAGCGCTGGGTCGGCTCGGCGGTCACCGGTGAGGTCACCCTGCGGCTGCGGCGCGGCGAGGACTACTCGCTGCTCGACACCACCGGCCCGGCGTTCAGCTACCACCCGGACAAGCTGTCGATGGAGCGCACCGAGGACTCGGCGTTCGGCCCGGTGGACCGGATCGGCCAGCTCACCATGCGCAACCTCGACATCGCCGACTCCCGCGCCAAGCTGGAGCAGTACGCGGGCCTCGGTCTGATCGGCGCCGGCAACACCGCGATCGGCGCCGCGCAGGCCGCCGCGACCGGCCTCATCGGCAGCATGCCGGAGGGCGGCGCCGAGGCCATCGCCTCCCGGGGCGAGGTCGACGAGGACGACGCGCTGCTGGACCGCGCCGCGATGGAGTCCGGCACGGACTGACCGAACTCCGGTTGTCCGCAAGGCCGTTGGGCCGGTTCGACGGGTTCGCCGTCGGACCGGCCCTTCGTCCGTCCGATCGTGGACGGGACCCGCGTACCCTTCCCTGGTGACCACAAGCGAGACGGTCGACCCGAATGTCGACGCGATGATCGAAGACCTGCGGACCCTCGTCGAGGTCGAGTCCCCCTCCCGGGTCCTGGAGGCGCTGCGGAGATCGGCCGAGACCGTCGCCGCCGTCATCGAGGCCCGGCTCGGCGGGCGGGCCGTGCTCGTCGACAGCGAGGGCGGGCCGCATGTCCACTGGTCCGGCGGTGGCACCCCGCGCGTGCTGGTCCTCGGTCACCACGACACCGTGTTCCCGCTCGGCACACTCGCCCGCCGCCCCTTCCGGGTCGAGCACGGTCGGGCGACCGGACCCGGTGTCTTCGACATGCTCGGCGGTCTGGTGCAGGCGATCCACGGGCTGGCGTCGCTGGACGACCGGTCGGGCGTCGAGATCCTGGTGACGGCCGACGAGGAGGTCGGCTCCCACTTCTCCCGGGCCCTCATCGAGGAACGCGCCCTCGCCTGCGGTGCCGTGCTGGTGGCCGA
The DNA here is from genome assembly GCF_044768565.1 of Streptomyces sp. NPDC091280. Lineage (NCBI taxonomy): Bacteria > Bacillati > Actinomycetota > Actinomycetes > Kitasatosporales > Streptomycetaceae > Streptomyces > Streptomyces sp. NPDC091280. The sequence goes on along the minus strand of NZ_JBIVUZ010000008.1, from coordinate 239,276 downwards.
GGGTGCCGCCGACGGCGGGGGCGTGAAGACCGGCCGCAAGGGCTGCGGCACCTTCGAGGTGTCGGTCACGGGCCGGGCCTCGCACGCCGGCCTTGAGCCCGCCGCCGGGGTGAACGCGCTGGTCGAGGCGGCCCACCAGGTGCTGGCCATCGCGGAGTTGGGGCGGCCCGAGATCGGTACGACGGTCACCCCGACCGTCGCTTCGGCGGGCACGCTGGACAACGTCGTACCGGCGGCGGCGACCGTCGTCGTGGACGTCCGCGTCGAGTCGGCCGGGGAGACACGGCGCGTCGAGTCCGCGTTCGCGGCGCTGACCCCGCGTCTCGCCGAGGCCGTGATCACCGTACGGGGAGGGGTCGGCAGGCCGCCGATGCCCGAGTCGGCGTCGGCCGGACTGTTCGCGGTGGCCCGGCGGCTGCTGCCCGGTCTCGAAGGCAGAGCGGTCGGCGGTGGCAGCGACGGCAACTTCACGGCCGCGCTCGGCGTGCCCACGCTCGACGGACTGGGTGCGGTCGGGGGCGGCGCGCACGCCGACCACGAGTACCTGGAGGTCGCGTCGATGGTGGAGCGGGCGCGGCTCGTCGCCGGACTGGTGGACGCGATCCGCCGTGCTTGATCCCGGGCATGTCAGAACCGCCCGGACGGCATCAACCGACCCCCGAAGAGCCATACTTGACCATACGGGGGATCGTCCCGTCCTGGTCTGAATCGGGAGAGCGGCATCCGGTGAGCAGCATCAGCAAGGTGGCGGGCAAGATCGAGGTACGGCTCCGCTGGGATCCCAGCCCCTGGGGCAGCCGACCGTGCCGACTGGACATCGTCGCGGCGACCTACACGGCCGCCGCCCCGCACGGACGACCGGTCTACGTCGTCAACTCCGAGACCCGCGCGCCGGACGGCACCATCAACATGAGCCGGCACAGCGAGACCGGTCAGGGCTACGGCGACATCGAGGTGATGGTGCTGGAACTCGACCGCCTGGCCCCGACCTTCGGGCGGGTGGTGGTGGGGGTGGCGATCCATCAGAACGGCGGGACGCGCACCTTCGGCGATCTCTCGCACGCCAGGACGCAGATCGTGGAGGGGTACAAGGAGCTGCTGTCGGACGACTTCTCCACGCTGGGCGCATCCACCGCGGCGACGGTCGGCGAGTTCACCAAGGACGCCTCCGGTGACTGGGAGTTCCGCCCGATGGTGCGCGGGTTCGACAGCGAGCCGGTGGGCTTCAGCGCGGAGATGGGCAGCGTGCCTCAGGCCTGACCGGCCGGTCCGCCTTGATGTGCGGGAGCAGTGTGCCGACGGCCGAACGCTTCTGACGCTTCTGACGCACTTCGTGGACCACGCCCAGGACGATGGCGGCGGCCACCGCGACGAGATGCTCGCGGCCCGCCAGGTTGGGCTTCACGATCGACTCCCACACCATCGACCCGCCGGTGAGGAAGAAGACGATGGGCGCGCGCCGGACGACGGAGAGATAGGTGAAGAGTCCTACGACCGCTGCGGACGGCCCGGTGTCGAGGATGTGCCCGATCTCGGGCTTCAGCCCGATCCCCCCGCAGCCGGGCCCGATCAGGAGCATGACGCGCACCGTGAGGGTCCCCGCCAGGGTGGTCGCGTAGGCGACGACCAGGGTGCGGACCCGGCCGAGCGCCAGCTCGGCGAGCGCGAACGCCAGGAACAGCTGGGTGATGCCGGCCCACACGGGCAGGTCGAGGGCCGGCACGTACAGCGATATGGGGGTGCGCAGCAGGGCGAGCCACAGGGGCAGGTCGCCCTGGACACCGCCGAGGTGCCGGACGATCGAGGCGCCGCCCGGCCGCTGCGCCAGCGCGTGGAAGAAGATGACGCCGAAGGCGGCGACGAACGCCAGGGACATGCCCGGCAGTCCGCGCCGCAGCAGCTGTCGTACGGGATCGACGACGATGCCCTGCCATTCACCCCGCAGTGTGCGCCAGATGAACACGCTCTCCCCACTCCCCCACCCTCGGACGAACACACGGATCGGAATCTAGCCCCCTGACGGGGTCAGGCGCGTCCCGGGTGCGGGCCGGAGTGGTGGTGCGGCTCGCGTACGGTACACATGGGGCTGATATTGAAGAGTGGGAAGTGTTCCCGACGGTTGGCCGACGAGGGCAGGCAGTGGGAGGGCCGGTGCGTATCTCTGGAGATCCGGCCGCTTCCGTCTCGGTAGACGCCGGACAGCGGTCCACGCCTCCGCTCAGCTGGGCCGTGGTGGTGTTCTGGCTGGTCAGCAGCACGGCGCTGGTGGCCCTGACCGGTATCGCGCTGGGCCGCGACACCCGGCCGGCACCCTTTCTGGTGGTCCTGCCGGCGCTGATCGCGGGGCGCGGCACTGTGCGTCAGACCACGGTGGCGTCCGTGTGGGTGACGATCGTCATCGCCGGTTCCCTCTTCGACAGCCCGTTGCGCACGGTCGGCGCGGACGCGGCGGTCATCGCCTTCGCTCTGGTGTTCAACGGTCTCAGCGTGGCGCGGGCGGCGCAGCGGATCCGCTGGGAGGGCGAGATCGCCCGGCTGCGCTCGGCGGCGGCTGCCCTGCAACGGCAGATCCTGCGCCCGTTCCCCCTGATGACCGACCAGTTGCTGGTCCACGGCCTGTACCGGCCGGTGGAGGAGGACAGCCGGGTGGGCGGTGACGTCTACGAGGTCGTCGCCTCCCCCTACGGCACCCGGGTCTTCATCGCCGACGTGCAGGGCAAGGGCCTCCAGGCGATCAGCGCCGCCTTCGCGGTGCTGAGCGCCTTCCGCGAGGCGGCGGTGGCCGAGCCCACGCTCACGGCCGTGGTGGACGCCCTGGAGGAGGCGGTGCTGCGGCACAACTCCTTCGCGGCCCAGACCGGTGAGCGGGAGCGGTTCGTGACGGCGATCGTCCTGGGCATCGACGGCGAGCAGGAGGTCCAGGCGATCAACTGCGGTCATGTGGCGCCGCTGCTGCTGCGCGCGGAGCGGGCCGCCCCGGTACTGCGGCAGGAGCCGTGCGTGCCGCTGGGCCTGGACGCGCTGGCGCCCGAGCCCCGTACCGTCGAGTGGTTCGCGTTCCCCGCCGACGGGACGCTCCTGCTCTGCACGGACGGCGTGACCGAGGCACGTGATCCGTCCGGCGCGTTCTACCCCCTTGAGGAGCGGGCCGCGGCTTGGGGCGATGTCCTCCCGAAGGACGTTCCGGCCACGCTCTACGGCGATCTGCGCCGCCATACGGCGGGTACGCCCCGCGACGACACCGCGCTGCTGGTGCTGCGCCGCAGGGGCGACGCCCGGCTCCCCTGACGGGTCCGGAGGGTCAGGGCCGGCCGCCCTGGCGGGGGTCGCCCGCGGTGAGGTGTTCCAGGACCTCGGCCAGTTCCTGGCAGGCCTGTTCCACCGAGAGTCTGGTGTTGCGCTGCTCGGTGATGACGGAGGAGAGCAGCAGGGCGGTGAGGGCCATCGTGCCGTTGAATGCCTGGAGTTTCATCATCACCTCGACATGCGTGAGGTCGGCGAAGGGGCCCGACTGCCGGGTCGCCGCGATGGTGGCCATGACGGAGGCGAACAGGGCGCACAGCATGCTGCCCGCGAACCGGAACCGCAGCGCGGCCCAGATCAGCAGGGGGTAGACCAGGAACAGCATGCTGACGTGGCTGTGGGTGACCAGGGGGACGACGACGGCGACGGTGGCGGCCAGCGGCAGGGCCTCCTTCCAGCGGCGCAGCTCCAGCGGGAGGCGGACCGTGCGCAGCATGAGCAGCAGCGGGGTGACGATGAGCACGCCCATCGCGTCGCCCACCCACCAGCCCAGCCAGACCGGCCAGAAGGAGTGCGAGCCGAGCTTGTCGGTGGCGACGAGCAGGCCGACCGCGCAGGTCGCGCTGATCAGCATGGCGGTCAAGGCGCCCAGGAAGACGAGGGCGAGGCCGTCGCGGAGTCTGCCGAGGTCGGTGCGGAAACCCACCCGGCGCAGCATCAGACAGGCGCAGACGGGCGCCAGGGTGTTGCCGGCGAGGACGACGAGCGCGGTCGGCTGGAGCGAGGTGAGGGACATGACCACGAACAGGATGCCGAGGGCGATGCCGGGCCAGACCCGCAGCCCGAAGATCAGCAGGGCGGCCACCGCTACGCCGGTGGGAGGGTAGATCGGGGTGAAGACGGCGCCGTCGACCACCAGCTCGCGGAGCAGGCCGAGCCGTCCCGCCGCGAAGTAGCAGCCCGCGACGGCCAGCGTCAGGAGGGCGTACCCGGCCGGTCGCCGCAGATCATCGAAACCCACCACAGCTGCCATCAGACACCGACCCCGCCGTGTCGGCGAGGCGAGCGACGCGGGGGCGGCCTACGACCCGGTCCCGGGCGCGTCGTGTCCCACGACCAGGACGGCCGCGTCGTCCTCGTGTCCCACCCGCTCGGCGCCCTTGATCACGGCGGCGGCGAGCGAGCCCGCCTCCATGCCCGCGACGGCGGCGATCCCTGCGAGGCGCATCACCTGGTCGAGGCCTTCGTCGACGCTCATCGAGGGGCCCTCGACCACTCCGTCGGTCACCAGGACGAAGACTCCGCCGGCGGTGAGCCGGTGCTCGCTGACCGGGTAGCGCTGTCCGGCGACGATGCCGAGCGGCGGTCCGCCCTCGTCGTCGGCGATGCCGCACCGGCCGTCCGCGGTGGCCCAGACGGAGGGTATGTGTCCGGCCCGGGCGCTCTCCAGCACTCCGGTGGCCGGGTCGAGCCGGACGAAGGTGCAGGTCGCGAAGAGTTCGGTGCCGAGGGAGAGGAGCAGGTCGTTGGTGAGGGCGAGGAGTTCGCCGGGCTCGCTGGTGACGGAGGCGAGGGCGCGCAGGCCGACCCGGACCTGGCCCATGAACGCGGCGGCCTCGATGTTGTGGCCCTGGACGTCTCCGATGGACAGGCCTATGCGCCCGTCGGGCATGGTGAAGGCGTCGTACCAGTCGCCGCCCACGTTCAGGCCGTGGTTGGCGGGCGAGTACTTCACCGCCAGGTGGAAGCGGGGGGTGACAGGCATGTCCCCGGGCAGCATGCCTCGCTGGAGCGCGACGGCCAGCTGGAGCAGGGAGCGCTGGAGCTCCGCCCGCTCGCGTGCCTGGGCGGTCAGCGTCCCGAGCCTGGCCAGCAGCTCGTCGCCGTCGTCCGTGGGGCGCTTCCGGGACATCGACCACTCCAAAGGGTTTGGTGCCGCTATAAGCATAAAGAACCGATTTGCCTACCTCCGGGGCGCGATGGATCAGGACGGGCGGTGACGGCACGACAACGGCCCGGCCACCGCCGTGGCGGGGCCGGGCCGATGGGCCGTGTGCGCCGGGTCAGCCCTGGCGGGCCTTGAAGCGCGGGTCCTTCTTGTTGATGACGAACGTCACACCGCGGCGGCGGACCACCTGCGCGCCGGGCTTGGCCTTCAGCGAGCGCAGGGACTTGCGGACCTTCATGACGTCCTCCCGTAGCGGCGCTCGAAGCGCTCCACGCGGCCGGCGGTGTCCACGACCCGCGTGTTGCCGGTGTAGAAGGGGTGGCTGGCCGACGAGATCTCCACGTCGATCAGCGGGTAGGTGTTCCCGTCCGCCCACTCGATCGTGCGCGCCGAGCGCGCGGTCGAGGTGGTCAGGAACGCGGTGTCCGCCGCGAGGTCGCGGAAGACGACGGGACGGGACACGGGGTGGATGCCGGACCTCATGGTGTTTCCTTCCTCAGGCCGCCCCTGGAGGGACGGCCGCTGTGCGGGGTTCAACGCTGTTCGCGGAATTCGACGTGCTCGCCCGCGACCGGGTCGTACTTGCGCAGGACCAGCCGGTCGGGGTCGTTGCGCCGGTTCTTGCGGGTCACGTAGGTGACGCCGGTCCCGGCCGTCGACCTGAGGGTGACGACGGGACGGTTCGTGGTGCGTGCCATGAGGACCTCCTTCCGCCCACATCCCGGGTTTTTTGTCCCGAGCATGTCAGCTACATGCGTTCCAACACCGGCACCCCCCGGCGCATTCCCGCCCCCTAGACCCGTACCGCGGCCCTCTCCCTGGCCGCCCGTACGGCCTGGGAGAGGCCGTCGATGTCGTAGGCGCCGTAGTGGCGGCGGCCGTTCACGAAGAAGGTGGGGGTGCCCGCGACCCCGCTGAGATCGGCCGACTCCACGTCCTCGGCGACATGGCCCGTCCCGGCGTGCGCCCGCATGTCGCGTTCGAAGCGGGCGGTGTCCAGGCCGATCCGTTCGGCGTAGCCCAGCAGGTCCTTCAGGCGCAGGGCGCCCTGGTGGCTCAGCAGCAGGTCGTGCATGTCCCAGTAGCCGCCCTGGAGGGCGGCGGCCTCGGCCGCCTCGGCGGCGAGCTGGGCGTGCGGATGGACGTCGGTGAGCGGGAGGTGCCGCCACACGTACCGCACCTCGTCCCCGAAGTCGCCGAGCAGCTCACGCACGACCGGCTCGGCCTGGCCGCAGTACGGGCACTCGTAGTCGCCGTACTCCACAACGGTCACCGGGGCGTGGCGCGGGCCGCGCAGGTGGTCGCGGTCGGGGTCGACCGGGACGGACAGGTCGACGATGGTCTCCGCCCGGCCGAACAGCACCCGGGGCCGGATCTGCGGCGGCAGCAGTCCGATCACCCCGGTGACCAGCCGGGACACCAGGAACGAGCCGACGACGGCGCTGAGGATGCCCGTCTTCGCGTCCTCCAGGGTGGTCCCGTCGAAGGCGAGCGTCGCGATGAGCAGGGAGACAGTGAAGCCGACGCCCGCCAGGGTGCCGCCCGTGGTCACGGCGCCCCAGCCGACCGGCGGCCGGACCCGGCCGCGCGACAGGAGGCCGGTCAGCGCCGTCGAGGCGACGATGCCCAGCGGTTTGCCCACGACGTATCCGACGAGGATGCCCAGCCCGACCGGCGAGGTGAAGGCTCTCGCCAGCTGCTCCCCGCTGAGCTGCAATCCCGCGTTGGCCAGCGCGAACAGCGGGACCACGACATAGCTCGCCCACGGGTGGTACATGCGCTGGAGCCGGTCGTTCGGGGAGATGGACGCGGCGATACCGGCCCGTACGTCGCGTTCGAGTTCGGGGGTGGGCTGCTCGCGGAAGAGGCGGAACAGTCCGGTGGCGCGCTCCAGGTCGTCGCGCCCGGCCGGGTAGGCGTAGGTGATCAGCCCCATGGCGAGGCCGATGACGACGGGGTCCACGCCCGATTCGAGCAGCGCGACCCAGGCGACGACCCCGAGCAGCGCGTACACCGGGCCCCGGCGCACCCCGGACCGCCGCAGCGCCAGGACGACGGCGAACGTGCCCACGGCGACCAGGAGCGCCGGCAGCGCGATGCGGTCGCTGTAGAAGACGGCGATCACCACGAGCGCCAGGAAGTCGTCGACGACGGTGATCGTGAGGAGGAAGACCCGCAGTCCGGGCGGCATGCCCCGGCCGACGACGGCGAGCATGCCGAGCGCGAACGCGGTGTCGGTGGACATCGCCGCGCCCCAGCCGCCCGCCGTTCCGTGGCCGGCGTTGATCGCCAGGTAGATGCCGACCGGCACGAGCATGCCGCTCAGGCCCGCGACCAGCGGCAGCGCCAGCCGCTTGCGTTCGCGCAGCTCGCCCATGTCGAACTCGCGGCGCGCCTCCAGGCCGACGACGAGGAAGAACAGGGTCATCAGCCCGCTGTTGACCCACTCCCGCAGACCGAGGGAGACCCCGTGCGAGCCGACCCGTACGGAGAGGTCGGTGTGCCAGAACGACTCGTAGGCCGAGGGGGTGGCATTGGCCCAGACGAGGGCGACCAACGCCGCCGCCACCAGGACGGCGGCGCTTCCGGTCTCGGTCCGCAGGAAGTCGCGCAGCGGGGTGCGGGCCTCGTCGCCGCACGACGTCTGCCCCGTGTAGTCGGTGGCTTCGAGGGACATACGGGGTTCAACTCCACCTGGCGTCGTGACTCACGTGTCGGCCCAACACCGGCCGCCCCACCGTTCATTCCGGTCACGGGCGACGGCACGGCCGACCAGGCGGTCAGCCGTCCAGCGCCGCCCCGACCACGGCCCTGGCCTCCTCCTGCACCTGGCCGAGGTGGTCGGGCCCGAGGAAGGACTCGGCGTAGATCTTGTACACATCCTCGGTGCCGGAGGGCCGGGCCGCGAACCAGGCGTTGGCGGTGGTCACCTTGATGCCGCCGAGGGCCGCGCCGTTGCCGGGTGCCTCGGTCAGCACGCCGGTGACCGGCTCACCGGCCAGGGTGTCGGCGGTGACCTGCGCGGGCGAGAGCTTGGCGAGCAGCGCCTTCTCCTCGCGCGAGGCGGGGGCGTCGATGCGGGCGTAGGCCGGGGTGCCGAAGCGGTCGGTGAGGGCCGCGTAGTGCTGCGAGGGCGTCTTCCCGGTGACGGCGGTGATCTCGCCGGCGAGCAGCGCCAGGATGATGCCGTCCTTGTCGGTGGTCCACACGGAGCCGTCCCGGCGCAGGAAGGACGCGCCGGCCGACTCCTCGCCGCCGAAGCCGAGCGAGCCGTCGACCAGTCCGTCCACGAACCACTTGAAGCCGACGGGCACCTCGACGAGCCGGCGTCCGAGGTCGGCGGCGACCCGGTCGATCATCGACGAGGACACCAGCGTCTTGCCCACCCCGGCGTCCGCGGGCCACCGCTCGCGGTGGGCGTAGAGGTACGAGATGGCCACGGCCAGGTAGTGGTTGGGGTTCATCAGACCGGCGTCGGGGGTGACGATGCCGTGCCGGTCCGAGTCGGCGTCGTTGCCGGTGGCGATGTCGAACCGGTCGCGCTGGGCGATCAGCGAGGCCATCGCGTACGGCGACGAGCAGTCCATGCGGATCTTGCCGTCCCAGTCCAGCGTCATGAACCGCCAGGTCGGGTCCGTGAGCGGGTTGACCACGGTCAGGTCGAGCCGGTGCTCCTCGGCGATCCGGCCCCAGTAGGCGACGGACGCCCCGCCCAGCGGGTCGGCGCCGATCCGCACCCCGGCGGTCCGGATCGCGTCCAGGTCGAGGACGTTCGGCAGGTCGGCGACATAGCTGCCGAGGAAGTCGTGGCGGCCCGTGCCGGGCGCGGCCAGGGCCCGCGTGTACGGGATGCGGCGCACGTCCTTCATGCCGCCCGCGATGATCTCGTTGGCGCGGTCCTGGATCCACGAGGTGATCTCGGAACCGGCCGGTCCGCCGTTCGGCGGGTTGTACTTGAAGCCGCCGTCCGCGGGCGGGTTGTGCGAGGGGGTGACCACCACCCCGTCGGCGAGGCCCGAGGTCCGGCCGCGGTTGTGGGTGAGGATCGCGTGGGACACCGCCGGGGTGGGCGTGTAGCCGTCCGCGCTGTCGATGAGGACGGTGACCTCGTTGGCCGCGAACACCTCCAGCGCGGTGACGGTCGCGGGCGCGGACAGCGCGTGGGTGTCCGCGCCGAGGAAGAGCGGGCCGTCGGTGCCCCGGCCCGCCCGGTACTCGCAGATCGCCTGGCTGGTGGCGGCGATGTGGTCCTCGTTGAACGCGGTGTTCAGGGACGACCCGCGGTGCCCGGAGGTGCCGAACGCGACGCGCTGCCCCGGCTCGGCGGGGTCCGGGTGCAGCGCGTAGTAAGCGGTGACCAGTCGGGCCACGTCTACGAGATCCTCGGCACGGGCCTGTTCGCCCGCTCGCTCGTGTGGCATCTGACCGCTCCTCCGCATCGACCGACTTCGCGTACGGCCCCATCTTTCCTCGTCAGGGGCGCGTTTCGCGAGTACACCACCTGGGCCTGTGGAAAACCGGGGCCGCCGCTGTCCGTCAGTGGCGGTGGCGCCGCTCCAGCTGCTTGAGGACCGCGCCCGCCATCGCCGCCTCGCCCTTGGCGTTGGGGTGCGCCGGAGCCGCCGGTGAGGCGGGCTGCAAGGGTTCGATCCAGCGGTCGGCGGGGGCCTTGCACATGTCGTGGCCGACGGTCGGGCCGTAAGTGTCCACGTACTCCGCGCCGTTGAGCGCGGCCACCACGCGGAGCATCAGGTTGAGGTGCTTGTCGACGTCCCGCAGATACGGGAAGTCCTTGGTGGCGAACGGCACTTGCGGGTAGCAGCCGCTGCCGTCGTCGGGCAGCAGGTCCGGGTAGCCGACGACCAGCACGCGCGCGTGCGGTGCCTTCTTGTGGATGGTCCGCAGCACCTTGGCCACCTTGGGCGCGGTGTCGAGGGTGGCGAGCGCCAACTGGTCGGTGCCCGTGGAGTTGTAGTAGCGCTGGCACGGGTTGCCCGTCAGGTCCGTGGCGCTGAGCTTGGCGCAGGTGGCGATGATGGAGGCGTACCCGATGTCGTTGCCACCGATCTGGAGGGTCACCAGGTCCGTGTCCCGCTGCACGGCGTCGAGTTGGGGCGGGTTGGTGCCCTGGGCCTGCCACATCTGGTCGGTCTTCGCGCCCGCGCAGCTCACGTCGGTCAGGACGGTACCTCTCTGGTCGGCCGTCACCACCGAGGGGTAGTTCTGGTCGGAGCGGGCGCAGTTGGCGTCCACCTGGGTCGGTATGTACGGGCCCGACGTGTAGGAGTCCCCGAGCGACACGTACCGCGTGGTGCGGTCGTGGCCGGGGCCCCGGTCGTGTGCCGCGGCGGGTGCCGCCGACGCGACGACGAGGGCGCAGCCGCTGACCGCCGCCGCGACCGCCGCGGCCCTGCCGCGGTGGTGCGCCGTCGCGGCCGGATGCGTCTCACGGTTCATGGAGTCCTCCCCCAGGTAGGAGACGGCGCGGCGGGCGGCCCGACGTGGTCGTCTCTCAATCCACTGGCTTGTATACCGGGCGGTAAGTCCCGGGGGCCAGAGGTCGGGAGGGAGGAGTTCACCGCCCCCGGGGGCAGGAGCGCGTCGAAATGGTTCGGCCGCTTCGGTGGCCGGTTCGCGGTCGGCGCGCACATGGACCGCCTCCCCCGGGTATCAGTACCGCAGGCGCCAACGCGCTTGGGGGTGGGGGGAGTTGGCCCTGTTGACGCAGAGGTTGTGGAGGAATCGGAAGCGCGCGTCACGCCGTTCGCTACGGCGCGAGACGATCCGCGCGCTGCGCGCCCAGGGACGCTACGGCCCCGGACTGCCCGAGGTGCTGCCCGCGCTGGTGGCGGTGGCCGCCGTCGTGTGCGGGATCGTGGCCGGCCTCGCCGTGGCGTACCGCGCCCTCGGCACCGGCGCGCTCGTCGGGGGCCTGGCGCTGATCGGTGTGGTCGTCGGGGCGGCGGTCGTGCACCACCGGCCGCTGGCCCGTCGCCGCCTGGGCTTCTACACGCCCGAGGAGATCGCCGACCTGGATGTGGAGGGGCTCGCGCTGGCCGTCTCGCGGATGCTGCGCCGGGACGGCTGGCGGGCGCTCGCCCGCTCCGACCCGATGGGCCGCACCCGGGTGCACGCGCGCGACCGGCGCGGTCGCCGGCTGGAGGTGGCCTTCCGGCCGGTCGCCGAACCGCTGCCCGACGAGGAGGCCCCCACGCGCTCCGGGCGCACGGCCGGTTCCGGGCCGCATCTGCGGCTCGTCGTCCACCGGGGGACCTTCAGCGGACGCGATGTGCAGTGGGCACGCCGTCAGGGCGGCGTCCAGCTCATCGACGGCGCGCGACTACGGCGCTGGGCCCACGGCACCCCGCTGCACCGGCTGACCGACGTGCCCTGACGTACGCCCCCGACCGCACGGAACGAGCCGTGGGCGCGGGGCCCACGGCTCGTCCACGGCACGGCTCGTCAGCCCTGGCAGTGGTTGCCCACGGCCGGGTTCAGCAGCCCGATCACGTTGATCGTGTTGCCGCACAGGTTGAGGTCCAGGTCCACGGGGATCTGGATGACGTTTCCGGAGAGCACGCCCGGGCTGCCGACGGCGGTACCCACGGGGTCGGGGTCCGCGCTCGCCGTACCGGCAGCCAGCAGCAACGCCGCACCAGCCAGACCCGCCACGGCCGTCAGACGCTTCCTCATGAAGAACTCCTGTCACTCGGAGGGGCATGTCCCTCCACGCTGAGGGTGCTCCGGGGGGTCCCGACACTCTTCGACGGCCGAACGGGTGGCGCCCGCCCCTCATGCCGCCCCTTCCGGCCACCCCCTCCGGCCGACCGCTCAGGCCGTCAGTCCGGCGGCGACCGTCGCCCCGAGTTCCCAGCAGGCCTCGATGCCCGCCCTGTCGGGCTCGCCGGTGAGCGTCACCGGCTCCGCCACCCGCCGCCAGCCCAGTCCGGTGGTGATCGCCTCGATACCCCGCACGGCTCCGGTCACGTCGTTCCCGCCGTGCACGTAGTACCCGAAGGGCCGGCCGCGCGTCTGGTCCAGGCACGGGTAGTAGACCTGGTCGAAGAAGTGCTTGAGGGCACCGGACATGTACCCGAGGTTCGCGGGCGTGCCCAGCACAAACCCGTCGGCGGCCAGCACGTCCGACACGGTCGCGGACAGGGCGGCACGGCGTACGACCCGGACGTCCTCGATCTCCGGGGTCGTCGCTCCGGAGACGACGGCCTCGAACATCGACTGGCAGTTGGGCGACGGGGTGTGATGGACGATCAGCAGGGTGGGCATGGGGCGAACCTAGTCGTCGGCGGGCGTCACCTTGGTGACCTTGCCCTGGGGAGTGGCCTCCAGGTAGCCGCTCGACTGGTACGCGTCGCTCAGGTAGACGGACATGTACTCGGGATCGTTGAAGGTCTTCCACGCGCCCTGGACCACCAGGTAACGGGACGTCGGGTTCTTCACGTTGAGCACCTTGCCCGCACGCGTGAGCAGCGCGGGAACGGCGTCCCACTCGTATTCCCGCAGGTCGACCGGTTCGAAGCCGTCCATCAACTTGCCCGAGATGATGTCCTTCTCGACACCGCTTCCGACGCGATAGGTGTACGAGTCGTACTTGGTGCGGCTGCCCTTCACCATCACATCGGCCATGACGTACTCCGGATAGACGGTCAGGCCGCCGAAGCTGTCCCGTCCCGTCTCCTTCTCGATGGCCTTGATCGCGGTGCGGATGCCGTTCGGGGTGAGGAGGTTCGTGGTCTTCTCGGACGTCGCGCTGGGGGTGGTCGTGGGCGAAGTCCCCTGGGTCCGCTGGGTCTGCTGGGTCTGTCCGGTGGCGCCCGGCGACTGGATCGCGTCGTTCTTGTCGTCCCCGCCCGGCAGCAGCTTCCAGGTGAGCGTGCCGACGAGCAGGACGCCCACGACGCTCGCCGCGACCGCGACAGCCGGTGACCGCTTCGCCTTCCGGCCGCGCCGCTGGGCGACCTGCATGTCGTCGGTGGGCGGGAGCACCGGCGGGGCCGGGGGCGCGAGGGGGTACGACGTGGTCTCGGGACCGCGGGTCTCCGGCTGGGCCGCCGCGACGGCCAGCATCCGCGCCACCGTCCCCGCGTCCGGCCGCCCCTGCGGATCACGCACCAGCACACACGACAGCACCGGGGTCAGCGACCCGGCCCGTACCGGCGGCGGAACCTCTTCCTGGAGTACGGCGGCCAGCGTCGCCAGGGTCGTACCGCGCCGCAGCGGATGGTGGCCCTCGACCGCGACGTACAGCATCATCGCCAGCGACCAGAGGTCGGCGGCGGGGCCGCCGCTGTGGCCGGAGACCCGTTCTGGGGCCATGTAGTCGGGGGTGCCGATGATGGAGCCGGTGGCGGTGAGCGCGGTGGCGTCGCGGATCGCGGCGATGCCGAAGTCGGTGAGGACGGGGCGGCCGTCGGTGCGCAGCAGGACGTTGGCGGGTTTCACGTCACGGTGCTGGACGCCCGCCTGGTGTGCCGCGTTCAGCGCGTCGAGCACTCCGGAGCCGAGCCGGGCGGCCTCGGCCGGTGCCATCGGTCCCCGCTCCAACCGGTCGGCCAGCGAGCCGCCCTGGACGAGTTCCATGACGAGCCAGGGGTAGGTGCCCTCGCCGCCGTCGACGATGTGATGGATCGTCACCACGTTCGGGTGCTGGACCCGGGCCAGTGCCCGTGCCTCGCGCAGGACCCGCTGGCGGAGCGTCTCGGCGGCGCCGGGGTCGTACTCGGCGAGGTCGACGTCCGGCGGACGGACCTCCTTGACGGCGACATGGCGGTGCAGGAGCAGGTCGCGGGCGCGCCAGACCGTGCCCATGCCTCCGCCGCCGAGCCGGGACTCCAGCTCGAAGCGGCCGTCGACGACCCGTCTGTCGGTCTCCCCCTCGTTCATGCGCAGGAGCTTATGTGACGAACGTGCGCTCCTGTGCCACGGGTTCGGTGACGGAGCGATGTCCGGGCCGGCCCGTGCGGGCCGACCCGGACATCAGGTGGTGCGGACTGTTCAGACCAGGTCGAAGCGGTCCAGGTCGGAGACCTTGACCCAGGCGGCGACGAAGTCGTTCACGAACTTCTCCTTCGCGTCGTCGCTCGCGTAGACCTCGGCGAGCGCGCGCAGCTCGGAGTTCGAGCCGAAGACCAGGTCGGCACGGGTGCCGGTCCACTTGACCGCGCCGGAGGCGTCACGGCCCTCGAAGGTCTGCTGGTCCGAGGAGGTCGAGGACCAGGTGGTGCCCAGGTCGAGCAGGTTGACGAAGAAGTCGTTCGTCAGCGTGCCGACCTTGTCGGTGAGGACACCGTGGGTGGACTGGCCCTGATTGGCGCCGAGGACGCGCAGGCCGCCGACGAGGACGGTCAGCTCGGGGGCGCTCAGCGTGAGCAGGTTGGCGCGGTCGAGCAGCAGGTACTCGGCGGGGAGGCGGTTGCCCTTGCCGAGGTAGTTGCGGAAGCCGTCGGAGGCCGGCTCCAGCGCGGCGAACGACTCGACGTCCGTGTGCTCCTCGGTGGCGTCGACACGGCCCGGCGTGAAGGGGACCTCGACGTCGACGCCGCCGTCCTTGGCGGCCTTCTCGACCGCGGCGGCACCGCCGAGGACGATCAGGTCGGCGAGGGAGACCTTCTTGGCGCCGGAGTTGAACTCCCGCTGGACGCCTTCGAGGACCCGCAGCACCTGGGCGAGCTGGTCGGGGTCGTTGGCCTCCCAGCCGCGCTGCGGCTCCAGGCGGATGCGGGCGCCGTTGGCGCCACCGCGCTTGTCGCTGCCGCGGAAGGTGGAGGCGGACGCCCACGCGGCGGAGACCAGCTGGGAGACGGTCAGCTCGGAGGCGAGGATCTTCGCCTTGAGGGCCGTGACGTCGGCGGCGTCGATGGTCTCGCCCTCGGCCTGCGGCAGCGGGTCCTGCCACAGCAGGGTCTCGGCGGGGACCTCCGGGCCGAGGTAGAGGGACTTCGGGCCCAGGTCGCGGTGGGTCAGCTTGAACCAGGCGCGGGAGAAGGCGTCCGCGAACTGGTCCGGGTGCTCGTGGAAGCGCTTGGAGATCTCGCCGTAGATCGGGTCGAAGCGCAGCGAGAGGTCGGTGGTGAGCATCGTGGGGAGCTTCTTGGCGTCGCTGTGGGCGTCGGGGATGATCGCCTCGGCGTCCTTGGCCACCCACTGGTTGGCACCGGCGGGGCTCTGGGTCAGCTCCCACTCGTAGCCGAAGAGGATGTCGAAGAAGTCGTTGCTCCACTGGGTGGGCTTGGTGGTCCAGGTCACCTCAAGGCCGGAGGTGATGGCGTCGCCGCCCTTGCCGCTGCCGTAGGTGGACTTCCAGCCGAGGCCCTGCGCCTCCAGCGGGGCGGCCTCGGGGTCGGCGCCGACCAGGTCCGCGTCACCGGCGCCGTGGGTCTTGCCGAAGGTGTGGCCACCGGCGATGAGGGCGACGGTCTCCTCGTCGTTCATCGCCATGCGGCGGAAGGTCTCACGGATGTCGCGGGCCGCGGCCAGCGGGTCCGGGTTGCCGTTGGGGCCCTCGGGGTTGACGTAGATGAGGCCCATCTGGACGGCGCCGAGCGGGTTCTCCAGCTCGCGGTCGCCGGTGTAGCGCTGGTCGTCGAGCCAGGTGGTCTCGGGACCCCAGTAGACGTCCTCGTCGGCCTCCCAGACGTCGGCGCGGCCACCGGCGAAGCCGAAGGTCTCGAAGCCCATGGTCTCCAGCGCCACGTTGCCGGTGAGGATCATGAGGTCGGCCCAGGAGATGGACTGGCCGTACTTCTTCTTGACCGGCCACAGCAGTCGGCGGGCCTTGTCCAGGTTGCCGTTGTCCGGCCAGCTGTTCAGGGGCGCGAAGCGCTGCTGGCCCCGGCCGCCGCCGCCGCGGCCGTCGCTGATGCGGTAGGTGCCGGCGCTGTGCCAGGCCATCCGGATCATCAGCGGGCCGTAGTTGCCGAAGTCCGCCGGCCACCAGTCCTGCGAGGTGGTCAGTACCTCGGCGATGTCCTGTTTGACGGCCGCGAGGTCGAGGGCACCGAACGCCTCGGCGTAGTCGAAGTCCGCGCCGAGCGGGTTGGCGACCACCGGGTCCTTGGCGAGGATCTTCAGGTTGAGGCGCTCGGGCCACCACTGACGGTTGCCGCCGCCCTGGGTGGGGTGCGCGGCGCGCCCGTGCGCGACGGGGCAGCCCCCGGTGTCCTCCGACTTCGCGTCCGTGACGATTGCGTCGTGGTTCTCAGACATGGGAATCCTTCCAAACGGGGTGGATCACGTGACTCAGGAACTGGGGGCGGTGGTACAGGTGGGGCACAGACCCCAGTAGATGACCTCGGCCTCGTCGATCGCGAAGCCGTGGTCGTCGGAGGCGGTCAGGCAGGGTGCCTCGCCGACCGCGCAGTCGACGTCGGCGACGACACCGCACGACCTGCACATGAGGTGGTGGTGGTTGTCGCCGACGCGTCCTTCGAAGCGGGCGGGACTGCCCGCCGGTTCGATGCGGCGTATGAGTCCGGCCGAGGTCAGCGCGTGGAGGGCGTCGTAGACGGCCTGGAGCGATATGTGCCCGACACGGTCACGGACGCCGGAGGCGACGGCCTCGACGTCCAGGTGGTCACCGTGCCGAACGGTCTCCAGCAGTGCGACGCGGGCTGCCGTCACCCGCAGGCCGGCACCGCGCAGCTCCTCGGCGGTGGTCGGAGGCGGGGAAGCGGTCATGGCGTTCAACCTACAGCCATAAACACGAGTGATTCAAGAAAACAAATGGTTCAAGTTTGATGTCGTCCCGGGGCGGGCGGGCCGCCGCCGGATTATGCGCCGTAGCCACTGAATGCGATGACCGCGAACGGTTGGACGCGCGCGGCGGGCGCGGGCAGAGTGGGCGCGGTGAACCACATCGCAGATCCGGGGCGCTACGACACCACGATGCGCTACCGCCGCACGGGCCGCTCGGGACTCGACCTGCCCCTGCTCTCCCTCGGCTACTGGCACAACTTCGGTGACGACCGCCCCTTCGAGACCCAGCGCGAGATCGCGCTGCGCGCCTTCGACCTCGGCATCACCCACCACGACCTGGCGAACAACTACGGCCCGCCCTACGGCGCCGCCGAGTCCAACTTCGGCCGCCTGCTGAAGCGGGACCTCGCGCCGTACCGCGACGAGCTGATCGTCTCCACCAAGGCCGGCTGGGACATGTGGCCCGGCCCCTACGGCCAGGGCGGCGGCTCCCGCAAGTACGTGCTGGCCTCCCTCGACCAGTCCCTGCGGCGGACCGGCCTCGACTACGTCGACATCTTCTACTCCCACCGCCTGGACGCCGGCACCCCGCTCGAAGAGACCATGGGCGCGCTGGACACCGCCGTCCGCCAGGGCAAGGCCCTCTACGTCGGCATCTCGTCCTACGACGCCGAGCGGTCCCGGCAGGCCGCCGCGATCCTCCGCGAGCTGGGCACACCGCTGCTCATCCACCAGCCGTCGTACAGCATGCTCAACCGCTGGATCGAGCACGACGGGCTGCTGGACGCGGCGCGGGACGAGGGCTTCGGGGTCATCGGTTTCACCGCGCTCGCGCAGGGGCTGCTGACCGGGCGGTACCTGGAGGGCATCCCGGAGGGCTCGCGGGCCGCGCAGGGCACGTCCTTCGACACGGGCTGGCTGACCGAGGACATGGTGCGCCGGCTGCGCGCGCTGAACGACATCGCGGCCAAGCGCGGTCAGACCCTCGCCCAGATGGCGCTCGCCTGGGCACTGCGCGACGAGCGGGTCACCTCGCTGGTGATCGGCGCCTCGCGCACGGAGCAGCTCGAACAGAACGTGGCCGCGCTGGAGAACCTCGACTTCGCCGCCGAGGAGCTGGCCGAGATCGACTCGTACGCCGTCGACGGCGGGGTGGATCTGTGGCGGGACGCGCGGACTGGGAAACTCGGCTGAGTTCCGAGGCGCCGCCGGGCGTCCCGGAGGACACAGCGGAGGCGTGGAGTTCATGACAGTTGACGGCTCGGTGGAGAGCACGGACGGCACGGCGGGCGGCGCGGGGACCGTCCCGGCCACGCAGGCGGTGCTGGAGTCGCTGACGCCCAGCGCGACCTTCCTCGTCGTCACCGTGGAGCCGGGCGGCGCGCGGCGGGTGCGTCAACTCCTCGGCGATCTGGGCGGGTTGATCCGCTCCATCGGGTTCCGCGCCCCGGACGGGCGGCTGAGCTGCGTGACCGGTGTCGGATCGCGGGCGTGGGACCGACTGTTCGACGGTCCCCGCCCCGCCGAGCTGCACCCGTTCCGCGAACTCGCCGGCGCCCGCCACACCGCCGTCTCCACCCCCGGCGACCTGCTGTTCCACATCAAGGCCGGACGGGCCGACCTGTGCTTCGAGCTGGCCGCCGAGATCATGGGCCGGCTCGGCGACGCGGTGTCCGTGCGCGACGAGGTGTCCGGGTTCCAGTACTTCGACATGCGCGATCTGCTGGGCTTCGTCGACGGCACGGAGAACCCCGTCGGCGAGGCGGCCCGGCAGGCGGTGGTGGTCGGCGGCGAGGACCCGGAGTTCGCGGGCGGCAGCTACGTGATCGTGCAGAAGTACGTCCATGACATGGCCGCCTGGAACGCGTTGACGGTGGAGCAGCAGGAGCGGGTCGTCGGGCGGACGAAGTCGACCAACATGGAGATGGCCGACGAGGTCAAACCGGCCGACTCGCACATCGCGCTGAACGTCATCACCGGCCCGGACGGCACCGAGCGGAAGATCCTGCGCGACAACATGCCCTTCGGCAGCGCGGGACAGGGCGAGTTCGGCACCTACTTCATCGGGTACGCCCGCACGCCCTCGGTCACCGAGGAGATGCTGCGCAACATGTTCCTGGGCACCGACTCCGCGTCCCACGACCGCATCCTGGACTTCTCCACGGCCGTCACCGGAAGCCTCTTCTTCGTGCCGTCCGCGGACTTCCTGGACGACCTTCCGGACCTTCCCGACCGATCGGAGGGGTGACACCGGGAGCTGGCCGGCGGGCGGTCGCCTGGGGCGCGGGAGAATTCAGCGGTGGGCCAAGGCCCGTACATCGCACGGGTGTTGACGTGCACACACCCGGCTGCAAAGGTCTGGACCTGGCGCATCCTGGAGCGCCCCCACAGCCCAGAACTGGAGTCGGCGTGCCCGAACTGACACCCCCCACCGACAGCCCGGCGAGAACCCCGAAGTCCCGCGGCCGACGCCTGCGCCGCTCCGCCGTCGTCACCGTCCTCGGCGCGCTGGCCCTCGTGGTCGGCCAGGCGACGGCCGCCCAGGCCAATGTCCTCACCCTGCTCCCGCAGAACGCCGACGGCCTGGAGCAGACCTTCTCCCCGGCCTACGACTACGACGGCGACGGCTGCTACGCCACGGCCGCCATCGGTCTGGACGGCACCATCAACCCCGGGCTCAAGCTCGGCGGCGACGTCAACGGCCACTGCCACGACCTCGCCCAGCTGAACAACGCGAACACGTACTCCCGCGAGAAGTGCAACAACGACTGGTGCGCGGTGATGTACGCGAGCTACTTCGAGAAGGACCAGGTCACCCTGGGTCCGGCGGCGATCGGGCACACCCACGACTGGGAGCACGTGGTGGTGTGGATCAAGGACAACACGGTCCAGTACGTGTCGGTGTCGCAGCACTCCGCCTACCAGGTGTCGGCGGCCTCGGGGGTGCGCTTCGACGGCACGCACCCCAAGATCGTCTACCACAAGGACGGCATCGGCTCGCACGACTTCCGCTTCGCCAACACGAACGACGAGCCCGCGGAGAACGCCACCGGCAACTGGTTCTTCCCGCGCCTGGTGGGCTGGAACGGCTACCCGGCCGGCCTCAAGGACAAGCTCCTGGCCGCCGACTTCGGCTCGGCCACCCTGAAGATCAGGGACAGCGACTTCAACTACGCCCTGTCCATCGCGAAGCCGTCCGGCATCTCCTTCGACCCGAACGCGTGAGGCACAAGCAGGGCGCGGGCGCGGGCCGTCGCACGGCCCGCGCCCGTCGCGCTCAGCGGGGAGTTCGCGCGCCCCGCGACCCCGACGGGACCGGCCTTATCTGGTGCCGGCGGCGCGGCTTGGGGGCGTCGAGCATGCTGACGCCGTTGTACTTCCGGCCCTGCACGTAGAGCGTGGGCGCGGCCACGAAGGTCACGGCGACGGCGATCACGCTGACCGGGAAGAGGACCGGCAGCGACTGCCCCTCCGGGAGCGTCTTGCCGCCCTCGTGGACGGCATAGGCGAAGGCGGCGAGGAAGACCACCGCGCAGAGCACGCCGAGGACCTTGAGCACGGCGGCGAACGTGCGGGTGAAGGAGTGGTCGCGGACCTCGGCGAGCAGGGAGGCCGAGCACTCGGTGCAGGTCAGCTCCACGGTGTGCTTGCCGGACGGGGGCCGCTTGACCACGTAGTGGGCGGCGGACCAGGTGATCGTGCGCGTCCTCGGCGCGAGGAGGCCGCCGGTGACCTTGTCACCGAGGATGTGCCGGACCGCGACCTCCGCGGTCCCCGCTGTGTTCATGGTCCCCTCCGACACACGCCCTGACGATCATCACGAAGCCCGCACAGTGTGCCCCGCGCGCACCGGCCGCTCAACGGTCCTGGTCATTTCTTTTCCTTCGCCTACAACTTCTCAACTCAGGCGGGACCCGCGGGACTTGTCCGGTCGCATCTCTTGACGGCTTTGGTGCAGACCTTTAGGTTCACCAGCCAGCAGACCTCGCACGAGTGTATTTCGCGCTCACATACATGAATGCCGGCGTTCACCTCTCACCGCCTTCACACGGGCGGCGTCCACCCCCCACCACCCGAGGAGAATCCGTGCCCAGACGGAAGAAACCGACCGGCCGCCACCGTGTTCCGAGAGCGCTCACGGCGGTCGCGCTCGTAGCGACCACCATGAGCGGCGTCGAGTTCGCCGCGCAGGCCTCGGCGAGCGCGGCTCCCTCGGCCGCCGCCGCGATACCCACCGGCTACACCACCGTGGTCAACAAGGGCAGCGGCAAGTGTGTCGACGCCCGCTCGGCCGCGAGTGCCGACGGCACCGCCGTCCAGCAGTACGCGTGCAACGGAAGCACCGCGCAGAACTGGCAGTTGGCGGCCACCAGCGGCGGCTACTACCGCGTGAACAGCAACCTGAACGGCGCGGAGGCCTGGGACGTCACCGACGTCTCGACCGCCGACTCCGCACCCGTCCAGCTGTGGACCTACGGCGGCGGCAACAACCAGCAGTGGCTGCCGGTCGCCGAGGCCGACGGCGCCTACCACTTCGTGAACCGCAACAGCGGCAAGTGCCTCGACGTACCGAGCGCGTCGACCGCCGACAGCGTCCAACTCGCGCAGTACACCTGCAACGGCACCGCCGCGCAGTCGTTCACGCTGGGCGGCGGCGGTACGACCAACCCGCCGGGCACCCCGGACTTCGGCCCCAACGTGACCGTGTTCGACCCGTCGATGTCGGCGTCGAGCATCCAGGCGAAGCTGAACTCGGTCTTCGCCCAGCAGGAGACCAACCAGTTCGGCTCGGCCCGCCAGGCCCTGCTGTTCAAGCCGGGCACGTACAGCGCGAACGCCAACGTCGGCTTCTACACCCAGGTCGCGGGTCTCGGCTTCTCCCCTGACGACGTGACCATCAACGGTTCCGTGCACGCGGAGGCCGACTGGTTCCAGGGCAACGCCACGCAGAACTTCTGGCGCGACGCCGAGAACCTGTCGGTCAACCCCACCGGCGGGAGCGACCGTTGGGCCGTCTCGCAGGCCGCCCCGTACCGGCGCATGCATGTGCGCGGCAACCTGGCGCTGGACGACGGCGGTTGGTCCAGTGGCGGCTTCATCGCCGACACCAAGGTCGACGGCCAGATCCAGTCCGGCTCGCAGCAGCAGTTCCTCACCAGGAACTCCACGATGGGCAGTTGGTCCGGCTCGAACTGGAACATGGTCTTCGTCGGCGACCAGGGCGCACCCGCCCAGTCCTTCCCGACGTACACCAATGTCGCCAGCTCCCCGACGATCCGCGAGAAGCCCTTCCTCTACGTCGACAGCGCGGGCAACTACCAGGTGTTCGTACCGGGGTTGCAGTCCAACGCCGTAGGCACGACGTGGAGCGGGAAGACGCCGGCGGGCAAGTCCCTGCCGATCGACCAGTTCTACATCGTCAGGCCCGGCGCCACCGCCGCCGACATGAACACCGCGCTCGCGGCCGGCAAGAACCTGCTGGTCACTCCCGGTGTCTACCACCTGAACCAGACGCTCAACATCACCCGCCCCGACACGGTCGTGCTGGGCATGGGCCTCGCCACCCTCGTGCCGGACGGCGGGATCACCGCGATCTCGACGGCCGACGTGGACGGCATCCAGCTGGCGGGCCTGCTGATCGACGCGGGCACCACCAACTCCGGGACACTGGTGCAGATCGGCCCGTCCGGTGCGAGCGCGTCCCACGCGTCCGACCCGACACAGCTGTCCGATGTCTTCGTCCGCATCGGCGGCGCCACCGTCGGCAGGGCCACCAACTCCCTTGTGGTGAACAGCGCCGACACGATCATCGACCACACCTGGATCTGGCGGGCCGACCACGGCAACTCCGGCACGGTCGGCTGGACCACCAACACGGCCGACACCGGGCTGATCGTCAACGGCGCCAACGTCACGGCGTACGGCCTGTTCGTCGAGCACTTCCAGAAGACCCAGGTCGTCTGGAACGGCAACGGCGGCCGGACGTACTTCTTCCAGAACGAGATGCCCTACGACCCGCCGAACCAGGCCTCGTGGATGAACGGCTCCGGCAAGGGCTACCCCGCCTACAAGGTGGCCGCCGGTGTAACCACCCACGAGGCGTGGGGACTTGGCAGCTACTGCTACTTCAGCTCCAACTCCGGCGTGGTCGCCGAT
Source organism: Streptomyces sp. NPDC091280 (assembly GCF_044768565.1). Lineage (NCBI taxonomy): Bacteria > Bacillati > Actinomycetota > Actinomycetes > Kitasatosporales > Streptomycetaceae > Streptomyces > Streptomyces sp. NPDC091280. The sequence continues at coordinate 216,217 of NZ_JBIVUZ010000008.1, read as the reverse complement.
CACGCCTTCGAGGTGCCGAGCGTGTCCGGGGTCAGGTTCCACGACATGGTGACCGTCTCGCTGGGCGGGGTCGGCACGATCAGCCACATCATCAACAACACCGGCGGACCGTCCAACTCCAGTAACAACGTCGCCTACTTGACCACCTACCCGTAGACCGCGCGGAAAGGATCGATCACCCGATGAACACCTCCATGAGATCCGGCTCCACCCGCGCGCTGCTGCGGGTCCTGCTCCTGCTGGCGACCCTGCTCGGCCTCGCGTCCGTACCGCCCCTCGCGCAGGCGAGCACGGCCGCCACACCGTTCAAGATCCTCGCGCTCTACAGCGGGACCTACGACGCGGCGCACATCGACTTCGACAAGGAGGCGAACGTCTGGTTCCCGCAACAGGCGGCGGCCAACGGCTACACCTACACGGCCAGCACCGACTGGGACCTGCTCGCCGACGGCGGGGTCAACGCGTACCAAGTCGTCCTGTTCCTCGACGACTTGCCGCAGACGGCCGCCCAACGCAGCGGATTCGAGGCGTACATGCGGGGCGGTGGCGGCTTCATGGGCTTCCATGTCTCCGCCTTCACCACGGACGCGGCGAGCTGGTCCTGGTACCACAACACGTTCCTCGGCTCGGGGAACTTCGTGTCCAACACCTGGGGTCCGACCTCGGTGACCCTGAAGGTGGAGGACCACTCGATCCCGCCCACCGCCGCCCTGCCCGCCACGTTCACCTCGTCGGTCAGCGAGTGGTACAGCTGGTCCAAGGACCTGCGGCAGAACCCGGACATCAAGATCCTGGCGTCGATCGACCCGAGCAGCTTCCCGGTCGGCACGGATCCCAACCAGTCCTGGTACAGCGGGTACTACCCGATCATCTGGACCAACACCAAGTACAAGATGCTGTACGCGAATTTCGGCCACAACGCGATGAACTACACGACCAACACGCGGCTGTCGTCGACCTTCGCGAGCGCGACGCAGAACCAGTTCCTGCTGAACGGGCTCAAGTGGCTGGGCGGGGGCGGCACTTCGACCCCGCCGACGGACACGCCGATCTCCGAGACCGCCTGGTACTCCGTGCGGAACGGCGGCAACGGCACCTGTGTGGACGCCCGTTCGGCGGCCACGGCCAACGGCACGGCGATCCAGCAGTACGCCTGCAACGGTACGGCGGCGCAGCAGTACCAGTTCCGCTCCACCGACAGCGGGTACATGGAGATCACCGCGCGCGGCAACCCGGCGCAGGTCATCGACGTGACCGACCGCTCGACGGCGGACAACGCGCCGCTCCAGCTGTGGGCCTACTCCGGCGGTACGAACCAGCAGTGGCAGCCGGTGCGGGAGACGAGCGGGCGCTATCACTTCGTCGCGCGGCACAGCGGCAAGTGCCTGACCGCCGCCGCGGCGGCGACCAACAGTGTCCAGCTCACCCAGCGGACCTGCGACGGCTCGGCCGCGCAGGCCTTCCAGCTCACCGTGCAGTCCTGAGCCAGCGCACGGCAGCACAGGGGTGCCTCCCACCGCACGCACGCGGTGGGAGGCACCCCTGTTTTCACCGCTAACAGCAGACCGTTGTCAGCGATACGCATCGGTGTTATCGTCGATTACATGAACACGAGATCGCTGATTATCGAGGCGGCGGCGGAACTGATCGCCCGGTCACCGAGCGGCGATGTGTCGACGCGCGCGGTGTGCGAGGCGGCCGGTGTGCAACAGCCCGTGCTGTACCGGCTGTTCGGCGACAAGGACGGGCTGCTGGCGGCGACGGTCGACCACGTCTGGGACCAGTACCTGGAGACGAAGCGCGCCGCCGAGAAGTCGGACGACCCACTGCGGGACATCCAGGCCGGCTGGGACAGCCACACGGCGTTCGCGCTGGCGCATCCCAACGCCTACAAGCTCATGTTCGCCCCGGCGCTGCGTGCCGTGCCCGAGGCGGCGGCGGAGGCGATGCGCATCCTGCGCGGGGACCTGGAGCGGCTCGCCGCGCAGGGCCGGCTCCGGGTCGCACCGGAGATCGCGGCACGCATGGTCATGTCGGCCAACACCGGAGTGTCCCTGGCCCTGATCACGCGCCCCGCGCTGTATCCGGACGCCGCCCTGTCGAGGCTGGTCCGCGACGCGATCCACCAGGCGATCCTGGTCGACCCCGCGGCGGAGACCACGGCCGCCGACGCCCGCGCGGTGGCCGCGACCACGCTGCTCTCGTCCTTGGACGGCCTCACCCCCGAACCCTTCACTCCAGCGGAGTCGGCCCTGCTCGGCCAGTGGCTCACGCAGATCCCCACCACCCGGAAGGACCCGCACCATGACTGACACCGAGACCACTCCCCGCGTCGCCCTGGTCACCGGCGGTTCCGGCGGCATCGGCCGCGCGGTCGCCGAGCGGCTGGCCAAGGACGGCATCGCGGTCGGCGTGCACTACGCGGGCAACAAGGCCAGGGCCGACGAGACGGTCGCCGCGATCGTCGCGGCCGGCGGCCGGGCGATCCCGGTCGGCGGCGATGTCGCCGACGAGGGGGCGATGTCCGCCGCGTTCGACGCGGTCAAGGCGGAGTTCGGCGGCATCGACGTGGTCGTCAACACCGCCGGGATCATGACCCTCTCCCCCATCGCGACCATGGACCTCGACGCCCTGGACCGCATGCACCGCACCAACATCCGCGGCACGTTCGTCGTCTCTCAGCAGGCGGCCCGCCGGGTGCGCGGCGGCGGCGCGATCATCAACTTCTCCACCACCGTCACCCGCACCAAGTTCCCGACGTACGGCGGCTATGTGGCGAGCAAGGCCGCCGTCGAGGCGATGACCCTCGTCCTGGCCCGCGAGCTGCGCGGCAGGGACATCACCGTGAACGCCGTGGCCCCCGGACCGACCGCCACTCCCCTGTTCCTGGACGGCAAGGACGAGGCGACGGTGGAGAACCTCGCCAAGGCCGCCCCGCTGGAGCGCCTCGGCACCCCGGACGACATCGCCGAGGCGGTCGCGTTCCTCGCCGGCCCGGCCCGCTGGATCAACGGCCAGGTGCTGTTCGCCAACGGCGGGCTGGCCTGAGCCACCCCCTTTCGAGGAGTGAACTTCATGAACAACGTCATCGTGATCACCGGTGCCTCCAGCGGCTTCGGCGCCCTCACCGCCCGCGCCCTCGCGGACCGGGGCGACACCGTCTACGCCGGGATGCGCGAGACCGCCGCCCGCAACGCACCCCAGGTCCGGGCCGCCGCCGACTACGCCGAGAAGCACCGCGTCGACCTCAGGTCCGTCGAACTCGACGTCAACCAGCAGGACTCCGTCGACGCGGCGATCGAGCGGATCATCGCCGAGCAGGGCCGCGTCGACGTCCTGATCCACAACGCCGGCCACATGGTCACCGGCCCGGCCGAGGCCTTCACACCCGAGCAGCTCGCCGAGCTGTACGACGTCAACGTCCTCTCCACCCAGCGCGTCAACCGCGCCGTACTGCCCCATCTGCGCGCGGCCGGGCGGGGGTTGGTGATCTGGGTGTCGAGTTCGAGCGTCAAGGGCGGTACCCCGCCCTATCTCGCGCCGTACTTCGCGGCCAAGGCCGCCATGGACTCCCTCGCCGTCAGCTACGCGGCCGAGCTGGCGCGCTGGGGTGTGGAGACCTCCATCGTGGTGCCCGGCTCCTTCACCAGCGGCACCAACCACTTCGCCCACTCCGGGCGCCCGGCCGACCGCGCGGTCGAGGAGCGGTACGAGACCCGGTACGCGGGTCTGATGACCCAAGTGGCTCAGAAACTGGCCGCGTTGGCGCCCGAGGGCGCGGACGCCTCGCTGGTCTCCGAGGAGATCGCCCGGATCGTCGCGCTGCCCGCGGGACAGCGGCCGTACCGGGTGCACGTCGACCCGGCCGACGACGGCTCCGAGGCGGTGTCCGTGCTGTCCGACCGGGTCCGGCAGGAGTTCCTGACCCGCGTCGACCTCGCGGACCTGCTCTCCGCGCACCCCTCGGCGGCCTGACCGCCCCGGCTACAGCCCCGCCGCCTCGGCCACCTCGCGCCGGTAGGACTCCCCGTCCCCGAACAGCTCCTCGGACACGGTCCGTACGGCGTTGACGACCAGCGGGGCGACCAGTTCCAGCGGCGCCCGTCCGTCGCCGACCACGGAGATCGCGCCGACCGGGCCGTCCGGCCCGCGCAGCGCGAGGCCGACGCAGCCGAGGTCGGGGAAGCACTCGCCCCGGTCGATCGCCAGCCCGTTGCGCCGCCGTACCGTGCTCAACTCCCGGTGCAGCAGGTCGAGCCGGCCGATGCTGTGCGAGGTGCGGCACTCCATCGACTGCTGGTAGCGGGCGTCGATCTCCTCCGGGCTCAGCCAGGCGAGCATCGCCTTGCCGAGCCCGGTGCAGTGCGCGACCGCCCGGCCGCCGACCCGGGAGGGGATGTCGACCGCGGCCCGGCCGCCGACCTTGTCGAGGTAGTAGATCTCCGGGCCGTCGAGCACGGCGAGATGGACGACCATCTTGGTCCGCACGGCCAGATCGAGGAGTTGGGGCGCGGCTGCCGCGCGCAGTGTGCTGTGTCCGATCTCCCGCCCGCCGAGGCCGAGCGCGCGCGGTCCCAGCGCGTATCCGGCGACCGTGTGGTGCAGCCAGTCCAGGCGGACCAGTTGGTCGAGGATCCGGTGGGTGGTCGAGCGCGGCAACTGGGTGCGGCGGGAGACCACTTCGAGGGTGAGGTGTGTCTGGGGCCGCTCGAAGAGGTCCATGATCAGCGTGACGCGCTCCATCATCGACGGTGGCAGCGCATGCCGGTCGGCCTCGTATCGCGGTTCCAGGCGAAGGGCAGACGTCATCGTCAATGCCTCTCTGCTCAAACTGAAATCAATTCTAGTTCGGCGCCTTCGTCAACGTACAACGACGCCGGACACAGGCCAAGAGGCGTGCACGAGTTTATTGGTACGCCCGGTCTAATCAACACGCGAAAGCGCCGCCCCCGGCGTGTGGACCGGGAAGCGGCGCTGCCGGAACGCGCGTTCAGCAGCCGCGCGTGAGGTCCAGCGCGATGTCCACGATCATGTCCTCCTGCCCGCCGACCAGCCCCCGCCTGCCGACCTCCTGGAGGATGGTGCGCGCGTCGAGGCCGTACTGTCCGGCGGCCGTCTCGGCGTGCCGCAGGAAGCTGGAGTAGGCGCCCGCGTAGCCGAGGGTGAGGGTCTCCCGGTCCACCCGCACCGGGCGGTCCTGGAGCGGCCGGACCAGATCGTCGGCGGCGTCCTGGAGGGCGAACAGGTCGCAACCGTGTTCCCAGCCGAGGAGGTTGGCGACCGCGATGAAGGGCTCGATCGGGCAGTTCCCAGCGCCCGCGCCCTGCCCGGCCAGCGACGCGTCGACCCGCGTGACCCCTTCCTCCACCGCTGTGACGGAGTTGGCGACGGACAGGGAGAGGTTCTCGTGCGCGTGGATGCCGATCTGGGTGTCCGGGTCGAGGACGTCCCGGTAGGCGCGGATCCGGTCGCGGACGCCGTCCATGGTCAGCCGGCCGCCGGAGTCCGTGACGTACACGCAGTGCGCGCCGTAGGACTCCATCAGCCGTGCCTGGCGGGCGAGTTCGGCGGGGTCGGTCATATGGGCCATCATCAGGAAGCCGGAGACGTCCATGCCGAGTTCGCGGGCGGTGGCGATGTGCTGCGCGGCCACGTCGGCCTCGGTGCAGTGGGTGGCGACGCGGACCGAGCGGACGCCGAGCGAGTACGCCTGCTTGAGTTCGGCGATGGTACCGATGCCGGGCAGCAGCAGGGACGTGAGCGTCGCCCGGTGGATGGCGCCGGCCGCCGCCTCGATCCACTCCCAGTCGGTGTTGCTGCCGGGGCCGTAGTTGAGGCTGCCGCCGGAGATGCCGTCGCCGTGCGCGACCTCGATGGCGTCCACGCCCGCCCGGTCCAGGGCCGCGCTGATGGCGGCCACGTTCTCGGGCGTGATCCGGTGCCGGATGGCGTGCATGCCGTCCCGCAGGGTGACGTCCTGCACATAGAGCCTGGGGGTCACTTGGCCACCTCGCTGGAGAAGCGCTCGGCGATGCGCTCGGCGACCCGCAGGGCGGCCGAGGTCATGATGTCGAGATTGCCCGCGTAGGCGGGCAAGTAGTGGGCGGCGCCCTCGACTTCGAGGAAGACGGACACCTTGGTGGTGACCTCGGAGGCGTCGCCGGGGAAGAGGGTGTGGACCGGGTCGCCGGCCGGGATCGGGGTGAACTGCACCTGCTGCTTGAGCCGGTAGCCGGGCACGTACTCGGCGACCGCGTCCACCATGCCCTCCACGGAGGCCCGCACCTGCTCGTGGTCGGCGTCGCCGATCAGGCAGTACACGGTGTCCCGCATGATCAGCGGCGGCTCGGCCGGGTTGAGCACGATGATCGCCTTGCCGCGCTGGGCGCCGCCCACCTTCTCGATCGCGGCGGACGTCGTCTCGGTGAACTCGTCGATGTTGGCGCGGGTTCCGGGCCCGGCCGACTTCGAGGCGATCGAGGCGACGATCTCCGCGTAGGGGACCGGTGTGATCCTGCTGACCGCGTGCACGATCGGGATGGTGGCCTGGCCGCCGCAGGTGACCAGGTTGAGGTTGTCGACATCGTTGGCGAGGTGCTCGTCGAGGTTGACGGGCGGCACGACGTACGGGCCGATGGCCGCGGGCGTGAGGTCGACCAGCCGTTTGCCGTAGGGCGTGAGGCGCTTGGCGTTCTCGACGTGCGCCTTCGCGGACGTGGCGTCGAAGACGATCGCGATGTCCTCGAAGCCGTCCATCCGGATCAGCCCGTCCACGCCCTCGTGCGTGGTGGGCACCTTGAGGCGCGCGGCACGCGCGAGGCCGTCCGAGTCCGGGTCGATGCCCACCATCGCGGCCATCTCCAGGGTGTCGGACAGCCGCAGCACCTTGATCATCAGGTCGGTCCCGATGTTCCCGGAGCCGATGACGGCCACCTTGGTCTTCGTCATCCCTGTTCCTTCGAAGAGTCCGATGAGTCGGATGCGTCGGTCGATCCAGCTGACGCGGCTGTGTCCGCCGGCCCGGCCGAGAACGTCGCGGTCACGGTGCCGAGGCCCGACATCTCGGCCCGTACGGTCACTCCGGGCGGGGTGGGGACGAGCGGCCCCAGCGCACCCGAGAGCACGACCTGACCGGCCCGCAGCGGATCGCCGAACTCCCGCGCGGTGCGCGCCAGCCAGAGCAGCGCGGCGAGCGGATCGCCGAGGCAGGCGGTGCCATCGCCCTCGGACGCCAACTCCCCGTCGGCGTACAGCCGCATCCGCACGTCCCGGGGTTCGAAGGCCTTCAACTCGACGCGCTCGGCGCCGAGTACGAACAGTCCGCTGGACGCGTTGTCGGCGACCGTGTCGGTGATCGCGATGTCCCAGTCGGCCACCCGGCTGTCCACGATCTCCAGCGCGGCGACGCCGTACGCGACGGCGGACCGGACCCGTTCGAGATCGAGGTCCTCGTCGTCGAGGTCGGCGGCGAGAACGAACGCGATCTCCGCCTCGACCCGGGGTTGCAGCAGCCGCTCGCTCGGCACGGCCGGCAGCGCGCTGACGTCCATGTCGGCGAGGAGCACCCCGAAGTCGGGCCGGTCGACGCCGACTTGGCGCTGTACCGACGCGGAGGTCAGTCCGATCTTGCGGCCGACGACGCGCGATCCGGCCGCGATCCGGTCGGCGACGACGCGCTGTTGGACGGCGTAGGCGAGGCTGATGTCGGTGGCGCCGAGCACATCCCGTACGGGAGCGCACGGTCGACGGTCGCCGGCCGCGCGCGTCAGTCGTGCGACCGCCTCGGCCACCGCCCCCGCACGGTCCGCGACGGCCCTCGGTTCCCAAACGTCTGTCATTCGCATCCTCAACTCGTGATGGTCTCCAGCCTGGGCATCCGCGCCCTTTCGCGGTCCGGCGCGTTCCGCTCACCGGGACTCGGTCCGGTTGCGGACAAATGGTCTCGGTGAGCGAGATGACCGGTCGGAGCGGGTGAGTTGGCTCGATACCGTCGCCCGCACATCGCGAGAGGTTGTGGCGTTGAGCCGCGCTCGGCCGTCGAGAACGTCAGCACACCTGAGGAGGGCATCTTGGCCAGCAACGAGGACGTCTACGACGTGATCGTGGTCGGGTCGGGGGGAGGTCTGGTCGGTGCCTATGCCGCCGCGTCGCGCGGCCTGCGCACCCTCGTCATCGAGAAGACGGACCGGGTCGGCGGCACCACCGCCTACTCGGGTTCCGGTCTGTGGTACCCGGGCTCCGCGCCCATGCGGCGGGCGGGGCTCGACGAGAGCGTCGAGGACGCGCGGACCTATCTGCGCGAGACCGTCGACGACGCGTCGCGCGAGCCGCTCCAGGAGGCCTATCTGCGGGCCGGCGTGCAGTTGATCGACGAGCTGGAGCGGAACCCGTGGTTCCAGTCCTTCGAGCACCTCCCGGTGCCGGACTACTACCCGGCGGTCGCCGGCTCGTCCCCCACCGGGCACACGATCTTCCCGCCGAAGGTCACCGTGGCCGAGCTCGGCGAACACGCCCGGCTGGTCCGCGCCTGCCTGCCCGCCCAGCGCTGGGGCCAGGACGAGGGCCCGGTGCTCAGCGGGGGCCGCGCGCTGATCGGCCGGACGCTGGCCGCGTTCCTGGAGACGGGCCACGGCACGCTGCGCCTGGACACCGCGCTGGAGAACCTGGTCGTCGAGGACGGCAAGGTCGTCGGCGTGGAGGCGGTGAGCGGCGGGGAACGGGTCACGTTCCGTGCCACGGGCGGGGTGATCCTCGCGGCCGGCGGCTTCGAGCGCAACCGTGAGCTGCGCGAGAAGTACCAGCCGGTCCCGGAGCGCGGCAGCGAGTGGTCCCACGGCGCGCCGGGCAACACCGGTGACGCGCTCCAGGCCGGTATCGCGATCGGTGCCGCCACCGATCTGCTCGACGCGGCCTGGTTCACGCCCGGACTCGTGTGGCCGGACGGCCTGCCGCTCTTCCACACGGGCACCCGCGGCGGAATCTGGGTCAACGCGGCCGGCGAACGCTTCGTCAACGAGACCCGCCCCTACGACCAGGCGGGCCGCGAGATCGTGCGCCTGCACGCGACTTCTGGGGTCTCGCACATCCCCGCCCACTGGGTCATCGACCAGCGCCAGTTGGACCGGGACAGCTTCGGCGGCCCCTACGACGAGCCGGTCCGCCCCGAGTGGTTCGCGTCGGGCGCGCTCAAGAAGGCGGACACGCTTGAGGAGTTGGCGCGGCTGATCGACGTCCCGTTCGACGCCCTGCGCCGGACCGTCGAGGAGTTCAACTCCTACGCGCGGACCGGGGTCGACGAGAAGTTCCACCGCGGCGAGACACCCTGGGACCAGATGGCCCAGTACGTCCTGGGCTTCCCCGCGCTGCCCCAGCTCAACTACCCGGCGCCGCCGCCCACCGACGAGTGGCCCAACCCGCTGCTGCCCCCGCTCGACACTCCGCCGTACTACGTCGCGACCATCGTCCCCGCCGACATCGGCACCAAGGGCGGCCTGAAGACCGACGAGCACGCGCGGGTGCTGCGCCCGGACGGCAACCCGATCGAGGGGCTGTACGCGGCCGGCAACACCGCGGCCGCGATGACGGGCCGCGTGTACCCGGGTGCGGGAGCCCCCATCGGTACGAGTGTCGCGTTCTCGTACCTGGCCGTGCGGGACATCGCGGGCGAGGAGAACTGACAGCCGGGATCTGACAGCACGTCAAGTGCCCGGAACACCAGGGGTGTTCCGGGCACTGTCACGAGGTCTCTACGGCGTCCTGAGGTCTCTACGGCGTGAGGAGCAGCCGCGCGGCCAGGCGCATGTTGGTCTCCGCCTCCGCGGTGGAGAGCTCCTCGGTGAGCACGGCCACGAACAGGCCCCACCAGCCGTAGATCAACAGGCGCGCCCTGCTGCGCTCGGTGGCCGATGCCTCCTGGGGGCCGACGCCGAGCAGCCGCAGGATGGCCTGGCCCAGGGCGCTGTCGACGAGGTCGGTGCGGGCCGGGACGATCCTCGTGTACTCGGTGAACGACGCCAGCGCCACCGCCGACGCGAGCAGCGGGCTGTCCAGCAGCTTGCCGCTGAGCGAGACGAGGAGTTCGGCGATCTCGCCGGCGGGGTCCGTGCCCCCGCCGGCGGCGGCCGTGTTCTCGGGGCCGCCGACGAACTGCTCGATGTGCCACTCCAGGACCGCCATGAACAGGTACGGCTTGGACGGGAAGTAGCGGTACAGGGTGGCGATGGCGACGCCGGCCTCCTTGGCCACGTCGTGCATCTGGACGCTGGCCAGCCCTTCGCGCGCGCCGAGTTCGGAGGCGGCGCGAAGGATGCCGACCCGGCGGGCGGCCTGGCCGCTCGACATCGGGGCCGCCGGTCGCCGTCCCGCTGCGGGTCTCGCCACGTCGTCCCCCCTGGTCGTTGGGTGCTCCCGCCGACGCTCAGGACGCCTCGGGTCGGGTCAGGAAGGCCAGGACCGCGCTCTCCCAGGCCTCCTTCTGCTCGATCATGGCCCAGTGTCCGCAGTCGGGCAGCACATGCAGTTCCGCTTTGGGAATCGTACGCATGGGGATCAGCGCGCTCTCCAGTGGTGTGACCCGGTCGTCGCGGCCCCAGGTCAGCAGCGTGGGCGCGGTGATCTTGTGGAGGGCGGCCCAGATGGGCTGGTCGGAGTGGGCCTGCGCGGCCTGCATGGCGGCCATGGCCTGCCGGCCGTAGATCCGCCGGGAGGCCTCCAGAGTGGCCGGATCCGTCGCGCTCGCCCAGCGCTCCTCGATGAGTTCGTCGGTGAGGAGGGACGGGTCGTGGACCATCGAGCGCAGCCACTGGACCAGGTTCTCGCGGGTCGGGTTCTCGGCGAACTCGACGAGCAGGTTGAGGCCTTCGCTCGGGCCGGGCGAGAGGATGTTGCGGCCGACACCGCCGATGGTGACCACCCGGCGGAACAGGTCCTTGTGGGCGACGGCGAGTCCGGCGGCGACGAAGCCGCCCATGGAGTTCCCGATCACGTCGACGCGGTCGAGGCCGAGGCCGTCGAGAAAGCGCAGCACGGCCTTCGGGGCCGCCATCATCGGGTTCTCGTCGGTGGGGTCGCTGACCCCGAAGCCCGGGAACTCCAGCGCCAGGCAGCGGAAGTGCTTCGCGAACAGGGGCAGGTTCCCACGGTAGTTGCGCCAGCCGGTCACCCCCGGACCGGAACCGTGCAACAGGAGCAGCGGCGGCCCGTCGCCCGCCTCGTGGTAGCGCAACGTGCCCTCGTCGGTGCGCAGTTCGCGCAGGGTGTCCTCAGCGGTGAGTGTCATGGCGGTGCGTGGCCTCCGGTCGCGGGATGACGGGCGACAGTCACCGTGCCACCGCGTCCGGGCCGGGTGTCGCACTCCTCCCGATCAGTGGGACGTGCGCGGCTCCTGACCGGCCCGCCTGATTAGCGTCGGACCGCAAGGACTTGACGACGGTGATGGGAGATCCCTGATGGGTGTGCGCTCACTCGGGTATGTACGGCTGGAATCCAGTGACATCGAGAAATGGAAGGTGTTCGGGGCGGATTTCCTCGGCCTGATGCCTGTCGCGGGCGGCGACCCGGAGTCCCTCTACTACCGGATGGACGACTATCCGGCCCGCATCGTGGTCTCCCCCGGTTCGCAGAGCGGGATGACCGCCCTCGGCTTCGAGGTCATCGACGAACGGGAGCTGGCGAGGCTGGTCGCCGACGTCGAGAAGACCGGCATCAAGGTGACCGCCGGCACCGAGGAGGAGGCCGCGGAACGCCGGGTCACCGGTTTCGTCAAGTTCAACGACCCGGGCGGCAACCCGGTCGAGCTGTTCTACGGCGCGATCCTCGACCACGTTCCGGCGCACACGCCGCTGGTCTCGGGCTTCCTGACCGGTGACATGGGCTTCGGGCACGCGATCGTCTCCGCCGAGGACGCGCGCGGCACCTTCGACTTCTACGTCAACACCCTCGGCTTCATCGAGCGCAACACCATGCGCTCGCCGGGCGGCACGACCTGGTTCATGGGCTGCAACCCCCGCCACCACACCCTGGGCGTCACTCCGGCGCCGGGCCCGGGCCGGCTGCTGCACTTCATGGTCGAGGGCAAGACGCTGGACGACGTGGGCCGCGCGCTGGACCGGGCCGCGAAGCTGGACGTCCCGATGATGCACTCGCTCGGCAAGCACACCAACGACCACATGGTGTCGTTCTACGTGTGGTCGCCGGAGAACTACGCGGTCGAGTTCGGCTGGAACGGCCTGAAGGTGCCGGAGCCGGTCCCCGTGTACGAGATCACCGACGGCGCGTTCTGGGGCCACCACTTCACCCCGCCGCCGCAGCCCGCCGGCTGAGCCGAGCGCGCGTGAGAGGAGCCCCGCGGTCGTGGACCGCGGGGCTCCTCGGTGTCAGCGCTCGACGGTGATCGCCCGCTCGGGGCAGGCCGACTCACCGTCTCTGGCGGCCTGTTCCAGTTCCGCCGGCACCTCGCCGTCGTAGGGCAGCGCATAGCCGTCGTCGTCGAGCCGGAACACCTCCGGCGCCGCCGCCGCACACCTCGCGTGCCCGGAGCACAGCGAGGAGTCGATCGTGATCTTCATGCACAACTCCGTTCTACGGCTTGTTAGTCGAGCCGGCGTCGACGGTGAACTGGAGGCCGGTGACATAGCGGGACTCGTCCGACGCGAGGAACAGGACGGCGTTCGACACGTCGCGCGGTTCCACGTACGGGGCGAGGGGGTTCATCGCGGCCAGCGCGAACAGCGGCTCGCGCGCGGCGAGTTCCTCGATGGGGACGCCGACGGTGATGCCGGTGTCGCTGACGCCGGTCGGGTGCACGGTGTTCACCCGGATGCGGTGCGGGGCGAGTTCGTTCGACAGCGCCTTCATCAGGCCGACCACACCGTGCTTGCTGGCCGTGTAGTGGGCGTACGGCACATGGCCGCGGATGCCGGCTGCGGAGCTGGTGATGACGACGGAGCCGCCCTGCCCGGCCTCGATCATCCTGGGCACCGCGGCCCGTACCGTGTTCCAGGGGCCCTTGAGGTTGACGTCCACGGTGACGTCCCAGGCCTCCTCGGACAGCTCCCAGGCGGCGCCGATGCTCATCACGCCCGCGTTGGCCACCAGCGTGTCGAGCCGTCCGAACTCCTCCCAGGCCGCGTCGGCGGCGGCCCGCAGCTCCGCCACCGAGCGCACGTCGGCCTGCAGGGCGACACAGCGGCGGCCGGTCGCCCGCACCAACTCCGCCGTCTCCTCCAGTTGTTCCTTCGACGCCAGCGAGTAGGGCAGCTCGGCGCTGATGTCGTGGCACACGTCGGTCACGACGACATCGGCTCCCTCCTCCGCCAGCCGCACCGCGTGGGATCGCCCCTGCCCCCGGGCGGCCCCCGTGATGAGGACCACCTTGCCTTCCATACGTCCCACGCCGACTCCCTTTCCTTCAGCGGACATTCAGGTCCTCGGCGGCCTCGCGCAGGGCGCGCAGCCGGGTGTCGAGGAGTTCACGCTCGGCCGCGTCGGCCGCGCCGAGTTCGGCGAGCCGGCCCACCGTGAGGCCGATCTCCTCCTGGAGGCGCCCGTACGCCTCGTCGCGGGTCAGCAGGTCGAGGTCGGTCCAGTCGGAGCGTTCGGACTCCGGGCGCCTGCTCATGCGGGGAGGTTGTAGAGGCGGCGGGTGTTCAGCTCCACGATCTTGTGCACCTCGTCGTCCGGCACATCGGCGAGGACCTCGGCCGCGTAGGCGCGGCTCTTGGGCCAGTAGGAGTCGGAGTGCGGGTAGTCGCACTCCCAGGTGATCTTGTCGATGCCGATGTGGTGGCGCACCTCGACGCCGAACCGGTCGTCGATGAAGCAGCCGTGGAAGTGCTTGTGGAACAGGTCCGAGGGCCGCACGGTCTGGTTGACGTTCTGGTAGAAGCGGTGCCGCTCCCAGGTGCCGTCGGCGCGTTCCAGCAGATACGGGATCCAGCCGATCCCGCCCTCGGACAGGCCGATCTTGAGCCGCGGGTGGTTGTGCAGGACCGGGGAGAACAGCAGGTCGGCAGCCGCGTACATGGAGTTGGTGGCGAACAGGGTGATCGTCACCGCGAACGGTGCCTCCGGGGCGGTCTTGGGGGCCGCGCCAGAGGTGCCGAAGTGCAGGCACAGCGGCATGTCGGTCTCCTCGGCCGCCGTGAACACCGGGTCCCAGTGGTCGGTGTGGAACGACGGCAGGCCCAGCGGGACCGGGTTCTCCGGGAACGAGATCGCCTTGGCGCCCTTGGCCGCCGTGCGCCGGATCTCGGCGGCGCAGGCGTCGACGTCCCACAGCGGGAGGATGACCAGCGGGATGAGCCGGCCGGGCGCGGTGGCGCACCACTCGTCGATCACGAAGTCGTTCCACGCCTGTACGCACAGCAGGGCGAGCCGGCGGTCCTGGCCGTCCAGGAAGACGGTGCCGGCGAAGCGCGGGAACGACGGGAAGCACAGCGCGCCCCAGACGCCGTCCAGGTCCATGTCCCGCAGCCGGGCCTTCGGGTCGTAGCAGCCCGGGATCATCTCGTCGTAGCGGGTGGGTTCGAGGCCGAACTCCTCGGGCGACTTGCCGGCCACGGCGTTCAGGCCGATGTAGGGGTAGATGCGCCCCTCGTAGTTCCACACCTCGGCCGGGGCCTGGCCCTCGCCCCGCGACTGTTCGACGATCCGCGGCCCGAGGTCCCGGTACTTCGACGGCAGGCGGTCCGTCCACAGGCGTGGCGGCTCGATCAGGTGGTCGTCGGTCGACAGCAACTTCATCCATGGCTGCAATGGCATCGATGTGCTCCCTCGAATCTCATGGACTCTCTAGCACCGGCCGAATTGTGTGCACTGTTCAGGTCTCACTGAATGGAAATCGGCCAGCTGTCCGTGGACTTGATACCGATCATGGATCACGAACCACACCACCGGACAGCATTCAGGCTACTCTTTTATCTCCGACGGAAGGAGCCCCAGGATGGGCCGAGTACAGGACAAGGTCGTGTTCATCACCGGGGCGGCCCGCGGGCAGGGCCGCGCCCACGCGCTCCGGCTCGCCGCGGAGGGCGCCGACATCATCGCCGTCGACCTGTGCGAGGACATCGCCACCAACGCGTACGCGCTGGCCACCCGGGACGACCTGGACGAGACCGTGCGCCAGGTGGAGAAGCTCGGGCGGCGGATCGTGGCGCGCAAGGCGGACGTCCGGGACCCGGCGGCGCTGAAGGCGGCCGTGGCCGACGGCGTGGCCGAACTCGGCCGGCTGGACGCCGTGGTGGCGCAGGCCGGAATCGCGCCGCTCGGTCCGCAGCAGGGCGTCCAGGCGTTCATCGACGCCGTCACCGTCGACTTCAACGGGGTCGTGCACGCCGTGGAGGCGGCCCTGCCGCATCTGCCGGACGGCGCCTCGATCGTGGCGACGGGGTCCATCGCGGCCCTTACCCCGGCGACCGTCGACAACCCCTCCAACGGCCCCGGCGGCCTGGGCTACTCCTTCGCCAAGCGCCAAGTCGCCGCGTTCGTCCACGACTTGGCGACGGTGCTGCTGTCCCGGCGGATCCGGGTCAACGGCCTGCACCCCACCAACGTCAACACGGACATGCTCAACAGCGACATCATGTACCGCTCCTTCCGCCCCGACCTGGAGAACCCGACCCGCGAGGACGCGCTGCTGTCCTTCCCCGCGACGACCGGGATGGACATCCCCTACGTCGAGCCGGAGGACGTCTCCGACATGGTGCTCTTCCTGGTCTCGGACGAGTCCCGCTATGTCACCGGCATGCAGATGCGGGTGGACGCCGGCGGCTATGTCCGCAAGCGCCCCCAACTCCCCACGTTCTGACGGCACGTCCTACGACACGAGATCCAGGACCACCTTCCCGGTGGTCCTGCGCTCGGCGACCTCGGTGAGGGCGGCGGCGACCTCGTCGAGCGGGTGGACCCGGGAGACCAACGGGCGCATCCCGTCCCGGACCAGCGCGGCGAGGGCACGGTCCGCGGCGGCCACCGCGTCCGGGGCGTACTGCCGCACCGTACGGATCTCGAAGCCCCGTACGACCAGGTCCTTGAGCAGCACCAGGTTCAAGGGGATGCGCGGGATCTCGCCGTCCGCGTACCCGACCGTGACGAACCGGCCGCCCCGCCGCAGCGCGCGCAGGGCGGCCTCCGCGTGCTCGCCGCCCACCGGGTCGATCACCAGGTGGGTGCCCTCGCCGCCGGTCAACTCCCGGGTGCGCAGCTTGAGATCCTCGTGCACGTAGTCGACGCCGGCCTCCGCGCCGAGCTTGCGGGCGATGGTCAGCCGCTCCTGGCTGGACGCGGCGGCGACCACCCGCATCCCGAGCCGGGTCGCGATGTCGACCGCCGCCGAGCCGACCCCGCCGGCCGCGCCGAGCACCGCCACCCACTCGCCCGCGCTGCCCTGTCCGACCGTGACGAGGGAGTGGTAGGCGGTGGCGTACGTGACATGGAAGGCGGCGGCGTGCACCATGTCGAGCCCCTCGGGCACCTGGCGCAGACCCGCGACGGGCACCACGACCTGTTCGGCGAACGCGCCGGTGAGCACCGCCCCGGCGACCGGTGAGCCGACCGGCGGTCCGGTGACGCCCGGGCCCAACTCGGCCACCACACCGGCGAATTCGCTGCCGGGCGTGAAGGGCAGGGGCGCGGGGACCTGGTAGCGGTCGGCCACGATCAGCACGTCCGGGAAGTTCACCGCGGCGGCGTGCACCCGGACCAGGACCTCACCGGGTCCGGGCCGCAGGTCGTCGAGTTCGACGACCGAGAGACCGCCGGGCGGTCCGTACTGCGTGCAGCGCGCGGCCTTCATCGGGTCCTCTCCACGGTCGGCATCGCCGGGTCACGGGGCAGGCCGAGCACCTGCTCGGCGATCGTGTTGCGCTGGATCTCGGCGGTGCCCGCGCCGATCGACGAGGCGCGGGTGCGCAGGAACCCCCATACCCAGCGCCCGCGTTGGACGGCGTGCGGGTCGCGGCGGTCGAGGATGCCGTACGGTCCGAGCAGGTCGACCGCGAACTCGTGCAGTTCCTGCTCGAAGGTCACGATGGACAGCCTGGCCGTCGACGAGGCGGGCCCCGGCTCGCCCTTGGCCATGATGTCGGCGATGGTGCGCATGCCGGTGAGCCGCATGACACGCACCCGGACCTCGAAGTCGGCGAGCCGGTCGCGGACGACCGGGTCGGCGCTCGCCCCGCGCTCGCGGGCGAGTGCGATCAGCTCGTCCAGCACCCGCCGGTACAGAGCCGCCTGGTTCATCGCGCCGGCCGCCCGTTCGTGCCCGAGGCTCGTGCGCACCAGCGGCCAGCCGCCGTTCTCCTCGCCGACGCGGTCGGCGACCGGGACGCGGACGTCGTCGAAGAAGATCTCGCAGAAGTGCGCGTCACCGGTCAGGTCGCGCAGCGGGCGTACGGTCACTCCCGGGGCGTGGGCGTCGATCAGCAGGTAACTGATGCCGTCCTGGCGGGAGTCGGGCGGTCCGGTGCGCACGAGGGTGAAGAGGATGTCGGCGATGTCGGCCGAACTGTTCCACACCTTCTGTCCGTTGACGACGTACTCCGCGCCCTCGCGCCGTGCCGTCGTGCGCAGCGCGGGCAGGTCCGAACCCGCCTCCGGTTCGGAGTAGCCCTGGGCCCACACCGTGTCGCCGCGCAGCATGGGGCGCAGATGGCGCTCCTTCTGCTCGGGCGTGCCGTACTTGATGAGGGTGGGGGCGGCGATACCGAGGCCGGTGCCCAGCGGGCCGGGGACGCGGGCCCGGGCGTACTCCTCCTGATAGATCACCTGGCGTGCGAAGGAGAGGTCCATGCCGCCGTACGCGCGCGGCCAACTCGGGCCCGCCCAGCCGGAGTCGTAGAGCGTGGCGAGCCATTTCTTCTGCCAGGCGACGCGCTCGACGGGGTCCTTGGGGCGGCGGCCGGGGTGCTGCTCGGTGAGGAAGTCCCGCAGGCCGGCGCGGAATCGGCCGTCCGTCTCGTCGGTCTCGTCCGCTGTCATCGCGGGGCCATGCGGATGGCGCCGTCGAGGCGGACGGTCTGGCCGTTGAGGTACGGGTTCTCCAGCATCTCCACGGCGAGACGGGCGAAGTCGTCCGGGTCGCCGAGGCGCTTGGGGTGCGGGACGGAGGCGGCGAGGCCGTCGCGGATGTCGGCGCGCAGGCGGCCGAGCATCGGGGTGTCCATGATGCCGGGGGCGATGGTGTTCACCCGGATCTGCCAGCTGGCGAGGTCGCGCGCGGCGACGAGGGTGATGCCGTGGACTCCGGCCTTGGCCGCGGTGTAGGAGGTCTGTCCGATCTGGCCGTCGAAGGCCGCGACCGACGCGGTGAGCACGACGGCGCCCCGGTCGCCGTCGACGGCCTCGTTGCCGGCGAGGCGGGCGGCGGACAGGCGCAGCACGTTGTAGGTGCCGATCAGGTTGACGCGGACGACCTCGGCGAAGGTGTCGAGTTCGCCGGGGTTGCGGTCGCGGTCGATGATGCGGGTGCGGTCACCGCCGCGTCCGGCGCAGTGCACGACGGCGCGCAGGGTGCCGAGTCGCTCGGCGGCGTCGAGGGCGGCGGTGACCTCGGCCGCGTCGGTGACGTCGGCCCGCACGAAGCGGGCGGCCTCGCCGAGGTCGGCGACCGCCTTGACGCCCTGTTCCTCGGAGATGTCGGCGAGGACGACGCGTCCGCCGCGTTCGATGATGCGGCGCGCGGTGGCCAGGCCGAGCCCGGAGGCGCCGCCGGTGACGAGTGCCGCTGAACCGTCGATGTTCACACCCAACTCCTCATGGTCTAAACGGTCTTAAAGGCCCAGGGACTTGCTGATGATGAGCTTCATGACCTCGCTGGTGCCGCCGTAGATGCGGGTCACGCGGGCGTCCGCGTACAGGCGGGCGATCGGGGATTCGAGGATGTAGCCGTAGCCGCCGTGCAGTTGGAGGCAGCGGTCGACCACCCGGCCCTGTGTCTCGGTGCACACCAGCTTGGTACGGGCCGCGTCCACGGGGTCCAGTTCACCCGCGACGAGCGCGCCGATCGACGCGTCGAGCAGGGCCTGCGCGGCGGTCAGGTCGGCGTCCAGGGCGGCGAGTTCGAACTTCGTGTTCTGGAACTGGGCCAGTGGCTTTCCGAACACGTGCCGGTCGCGGACGTAGGTGACGGTCAGGTCGATCGCGGTGCGGGCCTGGGCGACCGCGCCGACCGCGATGGCCAGGCGCTCCTGGGCGAGGTTGCGGCCGAGGAGGGTGAAGGCGGCGCCTTCCTCGCCGAGGAGGTTGGCGGCGGGCACGCGGACGTCGTCGAAGGCGAGTTCCACGGTGTCCTGGACGGCCAGTCCGATCTTCTCCAGCTTGCGCCCCACCGTGAAGCCGGGGGTGCCCCGCTCCACGACGAGCAGGGAGAGACCGGCGCGCCGGTTGTCGGGGTCGACGGTGGTGCGGGCGACCACGATCACCAGGTCGGCGTGGTGGCCGCCGGTGATGAAGGTCTTCGCGCCGTTGAGGACGAAGTGGTCGCCGTCGCGGACCGCCCGGGTGGTGATGCCGGCGAGGTCGGAGCCGGTGGCGGGCTCGCTCATCGCGATCGCGCTGTACAGCTCGCCGGAGGCCAACCCCGGCAGCCAGCGTGCCCGTTGCTCCGCGTCGGCCAGGCCGGTGAAGTACGGGACGACGATGTCCAGGTGGGTGCGCAGACCGCCGAGGGTGACGCAGGCCCGCGCGCACTCCTCCTGGATCACGGCGTTGTAGCGGTAGTCGTCCTGGCCGCCCCCGCCGTACTCCTCCGGGATCGAGGTGCCGATGATGCCCAGCTTGCCCAGCGCGGTGAACAGGTCCCGGGGGACGAGTCCGGCGCGTCGCCAGTCCTCGTATGAGGGGACGACCTCGCGGGCGATGAAGTCACGGACCAGCAGACGGAAGTCCTCATGGGTCTCTTCGAACAGGGTCCGGCGCATCGGATCTCCTTCGACTCGGCCTATTCAGTATACCTAATTACCCTGGCCTGACACAGCCCGGTACGGCAGACCCGTACAGCACGACGCCCCCGCGGGCCCGGGGGCCGCGCGGGGGCGTTGTCGGTCGACCTTCAGGAGGTCAGTGCCACCAGGGGATCAGCGCGTCCAGGTGACGGCGCATCCGGTGCCGGGCCACGCCCGCGTCGCCCTCGACGATGGCGTCGAGAATCCGCTGGTGGACGTGTTGGACCTCCTCGGCGGCCGTGTCGCCGGGCAGCGGGCGGTCGTGGCCGGAGGCATGGCGGCGGAACAGCTCGGTGATGATGGACAGGAATAGCGACAGCACCGGGTTGTCGGAGAGCGCGGCCAGTTCGGTGTGGAAGAGGTCGGCCTTGCGCGGGTCGTCGGCGGGGCCCTCGGTGCTCCAGCGCACCGCGTTGCCGAGCCGTTCGGTCACCTCTTTGTCGCCCTCGGCGACTCGGGCGGTGACCCGGGCGACGATGCCCAGTTCGATGGCGTTGCGGACGATCCGCAGGTCGTCGGCGGTGACGCCCTGGTACTCCAGGAACAGCGCCATGGTGTCGATGCTGGCCTGCGGCTCGGGCTCGGTGACGATCAGGCCGCCGCCCGGTCCGCGCCGCATCCGGGCCACCGAGTGGTACTCCAACAGCCGTACGGCTTCCCGGAGTACGGCCCGGCTGATCGAGTAGCGGGCGAGCAGATCGGACTCCGAGCCGAGCACCATGCCGGTCTGCCAGCCGCGCGCCGCGATGTCGTCGTGGATGCGCGCCGCGACGACCTCGGCGAGCTTGGCGCGCGGCCCCTCGACCAGTTCGGGCTCGACGACGTTGCCGGCGATCCGCTGCCCGCGCCGCACCCGGTGCTTCTCGATCCAGCCGGCCACCGACTCCAGGTGCGCGGTCAACTCGGTCTGCGCGCGGGCCCCGTCGTCGGCGATGACCGCGTCGACGACGGCTTTGTGCGCGCGGTGCGAGGTGTCCTTCGCCGCGTGCATCTCGGTCTTGGAGACACGGCGGGAGGTGTGCGCGTAGCGGGCGGTGAGCCGGGTGAGCACGTCGACGAAGAGGTGCAGGACCGGGTTGCCGGAGAGCTGGGCGAGTACGGGGTGCAGGGGGTCCTGGGAGTGGACGCCGGGGTCGTCCCAGTGGTCGAGTTCGGCGTCGAGCGTGCTGCGGAGCGTGTCGATGCCCTGTTCGGTGATGCGCTCGGCGGCCAGTCCGGCGGCGATCGGTTCCAGCAGCAGCCGGGCCTGGAGCAGGTCGGTGACGCTCGTGCCGACGTATTCGAGGTAGATCACCATGGCGCGGGTGGCCGGTCCCGCGTCGGGCGCGCAGACGATCAGGCCGCCGTTCGGGCCGCGCCGCATCCTGGCCACCTGGTGGTGCTCGACGAGCCGCACCGCCTCGCGCAGCACGGCCCGGCTCACCCCCAGCCGCTCCCGGAGGTCCACCTCGGACCCCAGCGACTCGCCCACCGGCCAGCCCTGGCGGATCACGGCCGCCTCGATGCGGCGGGCGGTCTGCGCGGCCAGCTTGCCGACCGGGACGCCGGCCTCACCGTCGGCGGGCTCGCGGTCGACGGCAGTCGCCATGGCCAACTCCTCTGGGGCGGATATTGCGGATCCCCAGTCTATTCGCCACCTGGGCAAGAGGCGTGCCGTTCGGGCACCTGGAACCAAGATGAGGCCACTTTTTCTGGCACCGAGCCCTGGCAAGCGAGTGATCGACCTGGTTAGAGTAACCTCATTTATGGGCCGCGGCACGAGAACAGGGAGCCGACAGCGATGCGACTTGAGTCCACGCCCGAGCTCGAAGCGTTCCGGCGGAAGGTGCGCGCCTTCGTCGCCGAGCACGCCCCCGGCGTCAAGACCCGTACGGGAGTGCGCGCACCGGAGCCCGAACTGATGCCGGCGATCCGGGCGTGGACGGCGAAGCTGTACGAGGCGGGCTTCCTCGGCATCGACTGGCCGGCCGAGTACGGCGGCCGGCCCGACGCACATCCCCTCGAATCCTCGGTCGTGGCGGAGGAGATCGCCCGCGCCCGGACCTGGCAGCCGATCGGCGCCGCCTCCCTGGCCTCGGCCGCGCTGCTGGAGTTCGGCACCGACGAACAGCGCGCGCGTTTCCTGCCCCGCGTCCGCTCCTGCGAGGACATCTGGTGCCAGCTGTTCAGCGAACCGGAGGCGGGCAGCGACCTCGCGGCGCTGCGGACGCGCGCGGTCCGCGAGGGCGAGGGCGAGGACGCGGTGTTCGTCGTGGACGGCCAGAAGGTGTGGACGACCAACGGGCAGCACGCCGACATGGGCTATCTGCTCGCCCGCACCGACCGCGAGGCCCCGAAGCACAAGGGCATCACGGCGTTCGCCCTGGATCTGCGCAGCCCCGGCGTCGACATCCGCCCGTTGCGGGAGATCACCGGGACGACCGACTTCAACGAGGTGTTCCTGGACGGTGTCCGCATCCCGGCCGCGAATGTCATCGGGCGGGTGAACGACGGCTGGCGGGTGGCGATGAGCAGCCTCGGCCACGAACGTTCCGGGGTGGCGGCGCGCGGTGTGGAACTGGTCGCCGTCCTGGACGACCTGCTGCGTCTGGCCGAACGGACCGAGGTCGACGGCCGGCCCGCGCCGGAGGACTCCGCGACCCGGCAGGCGATCGGCGAACTGGCCACCCGGGTGCAGGTGAACGCCGCGCTGATCGGGCTCGCCCAGTCCCGGATGGTGCACGGCACGGAAGGGCCCACCGACGCCCTGCTCGGCAAGATCTTCTTCAGCGAGCTGAACCACGATCTGGTCGACTTCGGCCTCACCCTCCAGGGCACGGACGGACTGCTGGTCGAGGGGGACGAGGACGCCGTGGCGGACGGCTGGTGGCAGGACGCGCACCTCTACTCGCGGGCGTACACGATCGCCGGCGGGGCGAACGAGGTGCTGCGGACGCAGGTGGCCGAGCGCGGGCTCGGGATGCCTCGGGAACCTCGCCGGCCCGCTCCCGAAGCCGAATAGACCAATCGGTCAATACCCGCGTCGCATATTTCTTCACGACCTCTCGAAGATTGATTGTACCGATCGGTCGACGTATGGTGCGGTCAGGTGCGGGGCCGACGAGAGGACGACACACCCATGACCGAGAGCGTGGCCGGAACCGACGTCTCCGAGGAGCTGCCGGAGTACCCGTCGCCCCGATCGGGCGAGTGCCCGTTCGCACCGCCGCCGGGGCTGCTGAAGCTGCACGATTCGGGCAAGGCGCTGGTGCGGGCCAGGACCTGGGACGGTACGACCCCGTGGGTCGTCACCACCCACGCGGCCCAGCGGCAACTGCTGACCGATCCCCGGCTGAGCGCGAACATCGGGGCGCCCGGATATCCGCACACGACCGAGGCGATGAAGGCGCACGCGGCGCATATCCAGCCGTCGATCAACAACACCGACGGAGCCGAGCACACGCGGTGGCGACGGATGCTGACGAGTTCGTTCACCCGGCACCGGATGGAGAAGATCCGCCCGGAGATCCAGCGGATCACCGACGACCTCATCGACAAGATGCTGGCGGGTCCCAACCCGACCGAGCTGAACGAGGCGCTGTCGCTCCCGCTGCCGTCGCTGATGATCTGCGCGCTGCTCGGCGTGCCGTACGAGGACCACGACTTCTTCCAGGAGCACGCGGGCGTCACCAACGCGCGCTTCAAGACCCCGGAGCAGGCGGCGGAGAGCACCGCCACCGTGCGCCGCTATATCGCCGGGCTCATCGAGGGCAAGATCGACAACCCCGGCGAGGACGTCCTCTCGGACCTCGGCGCGCGTATCAAGGCCGGCGAGCTGTCGATGGAGGAGGCCGCGCCGCTCGGCCACATCCTGCTCGTCGCGGGGCACGACACCAGCGCCAACATGATCACGCTGGGCACCGCGCTGCTGCTCCAGAACCCCGAGCAGCTCGCGGAGCTGCGCGCGCACTCGGACGACGCGAAGTACGTGACGAGCACGGTCGAGGAACTGCTCCGCTACCTCACCATCCCGCATCTGCTGGCGCGCCGGGCCGTCGTCGAGGACATCGAGATCGACGGGGAGATCATTCGCGCAGGCGAGGGTGTCATCGCCTCGCTGCCGGCCGCCAACTGGGACCCGCAGGCCTTCCCCGACCCCGAGAAGCTCGACCTGACCCGCCCCGCCGCGCACCACCACGCGTTCGGCTGGGGCCCGCACCAGTGCGTGGGCCAGCAGCTCGCCCGCATCGAACTCCACGTCGTCTTCAGCACCCTGTTCCGCCGGGTGCCGACGCTCCGACTCGCCGTCGACTTCGCGCAGTTGAAGTTCAAGGAGGACTCCCAGGCTTACGGCATCTACGAGTTGCCGGTCGCCTGGTGAGCCGGTCCTAGCGGAGCGGGGGCGTCCGGCGGGTCACGACAGCAGTTCGACGATCGTGGCGTTGGCCGTGCCGCCCCCCTCGCACATGGTCTGGAGGCCGTAGCGCAGGTTGCGTTGCCGCATCCGGGCGAGCAGCCGGGTCATCAGGATGGCTCCGGAGCCGCCGAGCGGATGGCCGACGGCGATGGCTCCGCCGAGCGGGTTGAGCCGCTCGGGGTCGGCGCCGGTCTCGGCCAGCCACGCCAACGGCACGGGGGCGAAGGCCTCGTTGACCTCGAACGCCCCGATGTCCCCGATGGCGAGACCGGACCGGCGCAGCACCTTCTCGGTCGCCGGGATCGGGCCGGTCAGCATCATGATCGGGTCGGCTCCGCTGACCGCGCCCGAGTGGTAGCGCGCGATCGGCCTGAGTCCCAACTCCCTTGCCCGTTCCGGGGTGGTGATGAGGAGCGCGGCGGCGCCGTCGGAGATCTGGGAGGAGTTCCCGGCGTGGATCACCCCGTCGTCCTTGAACGACGGCTTGAGCTTGGCGAGGGTCTCGACCGAAGTGCCGCGCCGCAGGCCCTCGTCGACGGTGAACTTGGTGCCGTCGACATCGATGGGCACGATGTGGTCGTCGAAGATCCCGGAGTCGATCGCCGCGGCGGCCTTGGCGTGCGACTCGGAGGCGAACTCGTCGAGCCGGGTACGGCTGAACCCCCAGCGTTCGGAGATGAGTTCGGCGCCGATGCCCTGGCTGAACTGGAACCCGTCGTAGCGGGCGAGGACGGCGGGGCCGTACGGCTGGCCGGTGGTCCGGTGCGAGCCGAGCGGGACCCTGGTCATGGTCTCCACTCCCCCGGCCACCACCAGGTCGTACTGCCCGGCCATGACGGCGTGCGCGGCGGAGTCGACGGCCTGCTGGCTGGAGCCGCAGGCGCGGTTGATGGTCACCCCGGGCACATGCTCGGGCCAGCCGGCGGCCAGTGCCGCGAAGCGGGCGATGTTGCTCGACTGGTCGCCGATCTGGGTGACGCAGCCCCACATCACGTCGTCCACGGTGCCGGGGTCGATGCCGGTGCGCCGCACCAGCGCGGTGAGCACGTGCGCCGACAGGTCGGCCGCGTGCACGGCGGCCAGGGAGCCGTTGCGCTTGCCGATGGGGGTCCGTACGGCGTCGACGATGACGGCCTCGGGCATGACAGGGGTCCTCTCGGTCAGTGGGGGAACTGGACGGCGGCGCCGCTGTCGACGAGTGCGTCGGCATCGGCGATCTCCCAGTCCCGGAAGACGGCGCGGGTGTCGGCACCCACGGGTGGTGCGGCGGAGCCGGGGCTCGACGGTGTGGCCGAGAAGCGCGGGGCGGCGGCGGGCTGGACCACGCCCTCCCGGGTGAACAGGCTGCCGCGCGCGGCCAGTTGGGGGTGTGCCGCCGCCTCGGTGAGACCGAGGACGGGGGCGACACAGGCGTCGGTGCCCTCGAACAGGGCGGCCCATTCGTCACGGGTGTGCTCGGCGAAGCGCTCGGCCAGTCGGCGCCGCAACTCCGGCCAGGTCGACCGGTCGTGCTGACGTCCGGGATCGACGTCGAGCTTCAGCAGCTCGATCAGGCGCCGGTAGAACTTGGCTTCGAGGGCGCCGACCGCCACATGGCCGCCGCCCTTGGTCGCGTAGACGGCGTAGAAGGGCCAGCCGCCGTCGAGTTGGTTGATTCCGCGTTCGTCGGTCCATGCCCCGCGCCCGAGCTTGCCGAAGGTGCTCGCGAGGAGATGGGCCGTCCCGTCGACGATGGCCGCGTCGACGACCTGGCCGGCTCCCGTGCGCCCCACGGCGTGCAGGGCGGCGAGCACGCCGATCACGAGGTAGCAGCCGCCACCCCCGAAGTCGCCGACGAGGTTGAGCGGTATCTGCGGCGGGCCGGCCGCGTCGCCGATCGCGCCGAGCGCGCCGGTGAGGGCGATGTAGGTGAGGTCGTGTCCGGCGGTCGCGGCGAGGGGGCCGGTCTGGCCCCAGCCGGTCATCCTGCCGTACACCAGGCGGGGGTTGCGGGCCAGGCACTCGTGGGGTCCGACGCCCAGGCGCTCGGTGACGCCGGGGCGGAATCCCTCGATCAACACGTCTGCCCGCGCGGCGAGTTGGAGGAGGGTGGCGGGTCCCGCCGGGTGTTTGAGGTCGAGCGCGACCGACCGCTTCCCCCGGTTGAGGACGTCCGCGGGTCCGCCCGCGTCGGGCTCGGCCGCCCGCTCGGGCCGGTCGACCCGCACGACCTCCGCACCGAGATCGGCGAGCAGCATCCCGGCGAACGGGCCCGGCCCGATACCGCCCAGCTCGACCACACGACAGCCCGACAGCGGTCCTGTGCTCACAACACCCTCCCTGGCAGCCTGCGTCGGGGATCGGATCCCGACACCTGTCCTACGACGCGCTCAGCGTCCCTTCCACACCGGCGGCCGTTTCTCGGCGAAGGCCGCGGCCCCTTCCCGGGCGTCCTCGGACGAGAACACCGGGGCGGCGATCTCGGCCTGCCGGATCCAGCCCTCCGCCAGCGTCCAGTCGGCGGCGGACTGCGCGATCTGCTTGGTGGCGGCGACGGCGAGCGGGCCGTTCGCCGCGATGGTCGCGGCGAGTTCCAGCGCGCCGTCGAGCGCACCGCCTTCGTCGGTGAGGCGGTTGACGAGTCCGACCTCGGCCGCGCGTTCGGCGGTGATGGGCTCGCCGGTCAGCAGCAGCTCCAGCGCGATGGCGTACGGCACCCGCCCGGGCAGCCGCAGGGCCGCACCGGCGCGGGCGACCAGCGACCGCTTCACCTCCGGTACGCCGACCCGCGCCGTTCGGGAGGCCACGACGAGGTCGCAGGCGAGCAGCAGTTCGAAGCCGCCGGCCAGTGCCCAGCCCTCGACCGCCGCGACCAGCGGTTTGCGCGGCGGGGTGATGGTGATCCCGCACAGGCCGCGGCCCTCGATCGCGGGGCTCTCACCGCGCAGCCACGCCTTGAGGTCCATGCCCGCCGAGAACGTGCCGCCCGCTCCCGTGAGGACGCCGGCCCGCAGCTCGTCCGTCTCGTCCAGCTCGTCCACCGCGGCGGCGATCCCGGCGGCCACCCCGGCGTCCAGCGCGTTCTTGACCTTGGGACGGTTGATCGTGATGACCTGGACCGCGCCCCGGCGCTCCACCAGTACCTCGTCCGACACCTTGCCTCCTGAGTTCTCGTGCTCGATGGCCGTTCACCTGACGGCGAACCGCTCAAGTTCGTGGGCGACCATGCCGTCCAGGTCCTGGGCGGGCGGCGTGGGCAGTTCGACGGCCCGCTCCCTGGTCGGCAGCAGCACGACCGCCCGGCCGGGCGTGGTGACCTCGCCGCGCTGGTTCTCGCAGCGGACGTCGATGTGCACCTCGCCGCGCCCGTCCACCCACCGTTTGTCGACGACCGTGCCGTGCACCCAGGTGGTGTCGCCGAGGTAGTTGAACTTGCGGTGCTCGCAGCGCAGTTGCCACAGCCAGCCGTCGTCGCCGATCCAGTCGGTGAGGAGATGGCAGAGCCAGGTCTCGCGCATACCGCCGTAGTCGTAGGGGTTGGGGAGGCCGAGTTCACGGGCCCGCTCCGGCTCCCAGTGCAGGCGCTGCACGGTGTCGGGGACGCCCAGGCGGTTGGGCGGGTAGAGGCCGGGGGCCTTGCGCCGTACGGCCGCCGCGATGCCGAAGGCGCCGGGCGGGGTGAGCTGCATGCCCCAGCCGAGGTGCCAGACGACCACGTCCGTCGTGGTCAACGGGCCCTTCACGCGGGGTTGCAGGGCCTCGCCGACCTCGACGTCCTCCCAGTAGCGGGGTTCGGCGCCGCGTCTGGTCTCGGCGGCGTACGCGGCGTCGATCTCCGCCAGTCGGGCCGGTGGGTACGGCTGTTGTTCGAGGGCTTCCTTGGCCCGCTTCTTGGACGTGTGCCGCTCGGCGTTGATCCAGGTGCCGCGCCGCAGGGCGTGCAGCTCGCCGCGTCCGTTGGCGTAGAAGTAGTCGCGGACCACGTGTGCGGTACGTCCGCCGAAGCTGCTGCGCTTGAGTTCGACGCCGACCTGGGTCTGCAACACCCGGCAGCGGTCGCCCAGTTGGAGGGGCCGCCACCACTCGAACTCCATGACCGCCTGGTAGGAGCCGAGGCCGGCGAAGGGGTCGCCCTTGAGCAGCGCCTTGGTCTCCGGGTCGGGCTTCGGGGCCGCGTCCTCCCCCATCGTGTAGAGGAAGGTCGGCGGTGCGACGAGCGAGCCCCAGCGGGTCTTCGCCGCGTACTCCGGGTCGCAGTACAGGGGGTTGGCGTCGCCGTAGCCGTAGGCGAAGTGGCGTGAACCGTCCCACGTCACCTCGTAGTTGTGCGGCGGGTTGTGCTGCGGCTGGGGGACGCCCAGGCGCCGCCGGGAGCGTTCGACCGCCTCGTCCGTGAGGACGCCGAACCGCTCGGCCGGCTGCTGCTCGGTGTCGCTCATCGGTCGGCCTCCTTGCTGGACACGGCGGTTGCCGCGCCGGGTACGTACGCCTCGGTGGGCCCGGCGAGCCGGGCCCTGACCAGGTCGAGCAGTTCGACGCGGCTGACCTTGCTGGACGGGGTGCGGGGCAGCGCGTCGAGGACGAGGATGTGGGCCGGCACCTCGTAGGGGGTGAGCTGGGTGCGGCACAGGGCGGTGAGTTCCGCCGCGTCCGGTACGGGCCGTCCGGGCTCCGACTCGACGGCCGCGACCGGGACTTCGCCGAGCCGTGGATCGGGCAGTCCGGCGACGGCGGCCTCGCGTACGGCCGGGTGGGTCTCCAGGACGCGTTGGACGGTCTCGGGCTGCACCTTGAAGCCGCCGCGGATGATGGCGTCGTCGGCCCGGCCCTCGATCCACACGAACCGGTCGGCGTCGATCCGGGCCAGATCGCTGGTCCTGGTCCAGGTCCGGCCGCCGTGGGTGCTCTGCTCGGTGCGGACCTCCAGCCGGCCGGTCCGGCCGGGCGGGACCTCGGTGCCGTCCTCGCCGGTCACCCGCAACTCGACGCCCGCGAGGGCGCGTCCTGCACTGCCCGCCTTCCGCTGCCACCAGCGCTCGTGCAGGGGGAGGCTCCAGCCCGCGACCGCGCCGGCGAACTCCGTCGCGCCGTAGGTCATCAGGACGGGGATGCCGTAGGTGCGGAAGAAGGCGTCGGCGAGTTCCGGCGGGCAGGGGGCCGTGCCGGAGGTGACGACCTGGAGGGTGGCGAGGCGCTCCCGGGGCACCCGTGCGTCGAGGACGGCGCGGATCGCGGCCGGGACCAGGCTGGCCGCGCGCAGCCGGTGGCGTTCGACGGCGCTCACCCAGGGCTCGACGGCGAACCTCGGCATCAGCAGCATGCGGCGGCCGGTGGCGAGGCAGGCCAGGGCCCGCCACAGGCCGCCGATGTGCACGAGCGGGGTGGCCACGAGGGACGCCGAGTCCGACAGGAGCCGGTCGTCCTTGCGGGTCTGGCCGCCGGAGACGAGGGCCTGGTCGAGTTGGCCGATGCGCAGGTGGACGCGTTTCGGGGGGCCGGTGGTGCCGGAGGTGAGCATCTCCACGGCGATGCCCGGACTCGTCGGTGCCGCGTCGGGTGCCGTGCCGCCCGCGGGTCGCAGCGACCCGTCGGTGTCTAGTTCGAGGGCCGCGCCGTGCGCGGTCACCGTGTCCAACACCCCCTCGCGGGCCAGGACTTCGGCCCCGGACACCACGACGGGCGGGGTGCAGCGGCCGATGTCGGCGGCGAGCCGGGCGGCGGGCTGGAGCGGGCTGAGCATGACCAGGCAGCGGCCGGAGGCGATCACCGCGACGACCACGGCGACATGCTCGGGCCGGTTCTCCAGGACGACTCCGACGCGGGCGCCGGCAGGCAGCCCCAGCGCGTCGAGCGCGTCGCCGAGCCCGCGCGCGGTCCGCTGGACCTGTCCCCAGGTCCACCAGTTCCGGTCGTACTCGATCGCCTCGGCGGCCTCGGGCGCCTCCGCCAGCAGGCGGGACAGCCGGTCGCGGATTCCCACGTGATGAACCTTTCGACGGGACGTCGGTCTCAGATTCCGACCAGGTCGGCCAGTCGGCTCCGGTGCGCCGCCGGGGCCCCGAACAACTGCTCCGACGACTTGGCGCGCTTGAGGTAGAGGTGGGCGTCGTGCTCCCACGTGTAGCCGATGCCGCCGTGGATCTGGATGTTCTCCTTGGCCGCCCGGGTGAAGGCCTGCCCGGCGCAGACGGCGGCCAGGGCGGCGGACACCGGCAGTTCGGCGGACACCGGCTCCGCACCGGTCGGCGGCGGTTCGGCGGCGGCGACGGCGCTCGCGTGGTAGGCCGCCGACCGGGCGCCCTCCACGTCGACCAGCAGATCGGCGCACTTGTGCTTGACGGCCTGGAACGAGCCGATAGGACGCCCGAACTGCAGGCGTTGCTTCGCGTACGCCACGGCCGCGTCGAGGCATGCCTGTGCTCCGCCGACCTGTTCGGCGGCGAGCGCCACCGCCACGAGGTCGAGCACGGTGCGCAGATACGGCGAGGCGTCCTCGGCCGGGCCGATCCGCCGGGCGGGCGCGCCGTCGAGGTCGAGGCGGGCCAGCCGCCGGGTCGGGTCGAGGGTCTCCAGCCGGGAGCGGGTCACTCCGGGCGCGTCACCGTCGACGGCGAAGAGCCCGAGGCCCTCGCCGGTGCGGGCCACGACGAGGATCAGGTCGGCGGTGTGGCCGTCGACGACGAACATCTTCGTGCCGCGGAGCGTGCCGTTCTCGGCGAAGGTCTCGATGTCCTCCAGCCGCCAGGAGCCGCGTTCCTCCGCGAGCGCGAGGGTGGCCCGCAGGGTTCCGGCGGCGATGGCCGGCAGCCAGCGCTCCTTCGCCGTCTCGTCGACGGAGGCCGTGAGGGCCTGGCCGGCCAGGGCCACGGTCGCGAAGTACGGCGAGGGCAGCAGGACCCGTCCGGTCTCCTCCAGGACGATCCCCAACTCGACCGGCCCGCCGCCGGATCCGCCGTACCGTTCGGGCAGGGCGATCCCGTGCAGGCCGAGTTGGTCGGCCATCCGGCGCCAGAGCCCGGGATCGTGGCCTTCGGCGGAGTCCATCGCGGCGCGCACGGCCGCGCTCGGCGCCTTCTCGGCGAGGAAGCGCCGTAGCGTGCTGCGGAGTTCCTCCTGTTCCTCGGTGAACGTCATGTCCACTGCGGTGCCTTGGTGCGGAGATAGGTGTCGAAGTCCGGGATGAGGGTGCGGTCCACGACCTCGATGCGCAGGCCGTACGGGTTGCGGTGGTAGGCGAAGAGGGCCGGGGTGCCGTCGACCAGCGCGCAGGCCTCCAGCGGGAAGCCCGCCGCCTCCAGGCGCGCGGAGGTCGCCCGCAGGTCGTCGCAGAAGTAGCCGAGGTGGTGGACGGACAGCTGCGGGGCCGGTGTCCAGGGTGTTCCCGGTATCTCCTGGACGAGTTCGAGGTGCGGGGCCTCCAGCGAGTACGCGTAGCGCAGCGGGAGTACGCGCTCGCCGTCCGCCGTGCGAACCGGCAGGTCCGCGGCCATCGTCTCGGTCCAGTGGTGACCGGCGAGCCGGGTCAGCCGGGTCTTCCACTCCTCGATGTCGGGCACCACGATTCCCGTGTGGTACAGGTCCTTCGCACTGAGCAGGGGCGTCGTCATGGCGTCGCTCACCACTCCAGCCGCAGCTGTTTGATGCCGTACATGTTGCCGTGCTGTTCGAGGTCCTGGCCGGGGGTGATCCCGTAGTCGGGGATGCGCCGGTGCCATTCCTCGACGGCGACGGTGAGTTCGAGGCGGGCGAGGTGGGAGCCGAGGCAGCGGTGCGGTCCCGAGCCGAACGCGATGTGGTTGGTGGTCCTGCGCCGGAGGTCGACTTCGAGGGGGCGGTCGAAGCGCTCGGGGTCGCGGTTGCTGACCGCGAGCGGAAGCATCACCATCTCCCCGGCGCCGACCGGGCAGCCGCCGATCTCGACGTCCCGGGTCGCCTTGCGGGCGGGCACGACGAACGAGTAGACGCGGAGGATCTCCTCGACCGCCGTGGGAATCAGCGACGGGTCGTCGACGATCGCCCTGCGCTGTTCCGGGTGGGTGGCGAAGTGGTAGAGGGCCCAGCCTATGGAGATGGGCACGGTGTCGAAGCCGGCCTGGAACAGCAGGATGCAGAACGCGTGCATGTCCCGGTCGTTGATCGGCTCGTCGTCGATCGTCCAGGTCATGGCCCGGGACAGCAGGTCGTCGCGGGGGGCTTCGCGGCGGAGCGCGATCTGCTGCTCGAAGTACTCCGACACGGCGTTCATGGCGCTCAACTGCCGTTCGCCGTGCGGGTCCTCGCCGTGCGAGAGATGCAGCAGGTCGTGGATCCAGTCGAGGAACTGCGGGAGGTCCTGCTCGGGCAGGCCCATCAGGCGCATGAAGATCAGGGTCGGGAAGCGGCGGGCGAAGGAGTCCAGGACGTCGGCGGAGCCGCTGTCCTTCAGCTCGTCGATCAGGGCGGAGGCGACCTGGCGGATCTCCGGTTCGCGGGCGGCGACGGTCTTGGGCGAGAAGGCGCTGCCCAACAGGCGCCGCCACGCGGTGTGTTGGGGCGGGTCGAGCATCTCCGGGATCCACAGGAACCTGGGGTCCGGGTCGAGCGCCGTCACGGACTGGTTGGAGAAGGTCCGCCAGTCCTGAAGCGCCTGCTGGACGGCCTCGCCCTCGGTGACGACCCAGTATCCGCGCGCGACGGTGCTGCGGAAACCGGAGTGGGTGCGGGCGATCTCGTCCCAGCGTTCCTGATGGCTGAGGACCGGGCCGCCGAGCCGGTTGTCGAAGTGGTAGGCGGGGACGCCCTGGTGGGTCCCGTCGGGTTCGAGGGTCGCGCTCATCACGGCTCCTTTCGTACGGTGTGCGGGGGGCCCGCGGCTCTCACGTGGCCGCGCCGTCGATCTTCAGCGCGATCAGCTCCTCGTCGGAGAGGCCGAGTGAGCGCAGGACCTCGTCGGTGTGCTCCGCGAACTGCGGTGCGCGGGTGATGTCGACGGGTGTCTCGTCGAACTGGACGGGGTTGGCGACGAGTTCGCGGTCGACGCCGTCCGCGTCCACGACCGGGGCGATGAGTCCGTTGGCGCGCAGGGAGGGGTCCTGGCCGACCTCCCAGGCGTTCTGCACCACCGACCACTGGCCCTCGCCGCGGGAGAGGATCTCGATCCACTCCGCCAGGGGGCGGGAGGCGATGAGTTCGGCGACGATGTCGGCCGCCTGGGCCGCGTTGGCCATCAACTTCTCGGTGCTGTCGAAGCGTTCGTCGGTGCCGAGTTCACCGCGTCCGGCGAGCTTGCAGAACTCGGCCCAGTAGCGGCCGGGTTGGAGCATCGACAGTTCGAGCCAGCGTCCGTCAGAGGTCAGGTACGCCCCGATGAGGGGGTTGGTGCGCGAGCCGTGCCGGGGCTGGGCGTTCGGCGGCAGCGGGCCGCCGTTCATCAGCGCCATGTTGACCGTGAACTGCGTGGCCCAGGCGCCGACGCCCAGCAGCGACACGTCCACCACGGACGGTTCGCCGGTCGTCGCGCGGGAGTAGAGGGCGGCGGCGATGCCGCCGGCGATCGTCATGCCGCCCATCGAGTCGCCGTAGGCCCCGGCGGGCATCCGGATCATCCGGTCCGCGTCCGGCGGTGTGACACCGGCCGCGCTGCCGCCGCGTGCCCAGAAGGCAGTGGAGTCGTAGCCGCCCTTCGTGGCCTCGGCGCCGCGCTGGCCGAAACCGCTGCCGCGCACATAGATGATGTCCGGGTTGACGGCCCGGATGTCCTCGACGTCGATGTGCAGCTTCGCGCGCGCCTCGGGCAGGAAGTTGGTCAGGAACACATCGCTGCGGCGGACCAGTTCCTCGAAGGCCTTGCGGGCCGAGGGCTTCTCCAGGGCCAGACCGACGCTGCGTTTGCCCCGGTTGGGTCCTTCCACGATCGGGAAGAACGACGTCCCCTCACTGGTGGCGTCGTAGCCGAGGACCCGGACCAGCCCGCGCTGTCCGTCGCCGCGTTCGGCGTGTTCGATCTTGATCACATCGGCGCCCCAGTCGGCGAGTACGGCGCCCGCCGCCGGGACGAAGGTGAACTGGGCTACTTCGAGAACGCGTACGCCCTCCATCGGCCTGCGCATCGACCAACTCCTCATACTCAATGTGCCGTCACACCCTCCGAGTATGGACCGAACCTCGCTAAAAAGTATACTGTTTTGCTGTCGCCGACCAACGAGCACCTTCCGGAGGGCCGATGCTGGACTTCTCGATCGAACCCGAATTCCAGGCCAAGTTGGACTGGGCGGCGGCCTTCGTACGGGACGAGGTCGAACCCCTCGACCTGCTGTTCCCGCACGGCGGCGACCCGTACGACACGCGCAACGAGAAGGCCCGCGCGATCCTCAAGCCGCTCCAGGACCAGGTCCGCGCCCAGGGGCTGTGGGCCTGCCACCTCGGCGCGGAGCTCGGCGGCGCGGGCTACGGACAGGTGAAGCTCGCCTACCTCAACGAGATCCTCGGCCGCTCCTACTGGGCGCCGACCGTGTTCGGCACCGCCGCGCCGGACACCGGCAACGCGGAGATCCTCGCCATGTTCGGCACCGAGGAGCAGAAGGCGCGCTATCTCCAGCCGCTGCTCGACGGGGACATCGTCTCCACCTTCTCGATGACGGAACCGCAGGCCGGGGCCGACCCGAAGGAGTTCGTGTGCCGGGCCAGGCGCGAGGGCGACGAGTGGGTGATCGACGGGGAGAAGTGGTTCTCCTCCAACGCCCGGTACGCGGCCTTCCTCATCGTCATGGCCGTCACCGACCCGCAGGCGCCGCCGCACGCCCGGATGTCGATGTTCATCGTCCCGGCCGAGACCCCCGGCATCGAGATCAAGCGCAACGTCGGCACCATGGACGAACGCGACGCCCTCGACGAGGGCATCCACGCCTACATCCGCTACGACCAGGTGCGGGTCCCGCTCGACGCCATGCTCGGCGGCCCCGGCGAGGGCTTCAAGGTCGCCCAGGCGCGGCTCGGCGGGGGCCGGGTGCATCACGCGATGCGCACGGTCGGCAAGTGCACGCGCGCCTTCGACATGATGTGCGAGCGCGCGCTGTCCCGCCGCACTCAGGGCACTCTTCTCGCCGAGAAGCAGGCCGTGCAGCAGTTCATCGCCGACTCCTGGGTGGAGTTGCAGCAGTTCCGGCTGCTGGTGCTGCACACGGCCTGGATCATCGACACCCAGCCGCACGGCGCGGCCCGCACCCAGATCGCGATGTGCAAGGTGCAGACGGCCAAGGTGCTGCACGACGTGATCCAACGCGCCCTGCATCTGCACGGTTCGCTCGGCACCACCAACGAACTCCCGCTCGCCAAATGGTGGATGGCCGCCCCGAACCTCGCGCTCGCCGACGGCCCCACCGAGGTGCACCGCACCACGATCGCCAAGCAGCTGCTCAGGAACCGGCGTCCGGCCGACGGGCTGTTCCCCAGCGAGCACATCCCGCCCAGGCTGGAGGCCGCCCGCAAGCGGTACGCCCACATCGTCGAGGACGACAGCCTCACCGGCCGGGTGCAGGCATGAGCGGCACCCGCGACACCAAGTCCCTCGCTCCGGCGGACCTGTTCGACCTGTCCGGCAAGGTCGCGCTCGTCACCGGCGGCAGTCGCGGACTCGGGCTGGCGATGGTCCGCGCCTTCGCGACCGCGGGCGCGGACGTCGTCGTCGCCAGCCGCAAGCTCGCCGCGTGCGAGGCGGTGGCGGACGAGGTGCGCGACCTGGGCCGGCGCGCCCTGCCGGTCGCCGCCCACGTCGGCCACTGGGACGACCTGGCACGCCTCACGGACGCGGCCTACGAGGAGTTCGGCCGTGTCGACGTGCTGGTCAACAACGCCGGCATGTCGCCGCTGGCCCCCTCCTCGGCCGACACCAGCGAAGAGCTCTTCGACAAAGTGATCGGCGTCAACTTCAAGGGCCCGTTCCGGCTGGCCTCGCTGGTGGGGCAGCGGATGGCCGAGTCGGGCCACGGGGGCTCCATCATCAACGTCTCCTCGTCCGGCGCGCTGATGCCACAGCCCCGCTTCGGCCCCTACGCGGGTGCCAAGGCCGCGCTCAACGCGCTCACGACGGTCTTCGCGCTGGAGTACGGCCCGGACGTCCGGGTCAACACGATCTCGGCCGGGCCGTTCCTCACGGACATCTCCAAGGCCTGGGCACCGGAGAAGCGGCAGACGACACGCAGCGCGGCCGGACGTCCGGGGCAGCCGGAGGAGATCGTCAGTACCGCGCTGTATCTCGCGAGCGACGCGTCGAGTTATACGACGGGGGCGCTGATCCGGGTGGACGGCGGACTGTACTAGCCGAGCAACTCCCGTGCCTCGTCCAGGAGTACGGGCAGTGCGGGCAGCATGCGCTGGTGCATGCCGTTCAACTGCCCGGACTTCCGGCCGCGTTTGATCAGCAGCGCGGTCGCGGCGGACTCCTTGTACTTGGTGAGCGCCTCGAACCACGCCAGGTCCCGCAGCGCCTCACCGCGCGACTCCTGGTAGACGTCGACGAGCTCGGCCTTCCCGGGCATGCCGGTGGGCTCGTCCGACGCGGCGGCCGGGTGGCGGGCCTCGTCGGTGAAGAAGGTCAGCCAGGTCATGTCGACGCGGGGATCGCCCAGCGACCAGATCTCCCAGTCGATGATCGCCGTGACCGAGCCGCCCGCGCACAGCGTGTTGCCGAGCCGGTAGTCGCCGTGGGTGAACACCGGTGTCATCGGGGCGGGGGCGGTGGCGTGCAGCCGGGCCGCGACCGCCTCG
Source organism: Streptomyces sp. NPDC091280 (assembly GCF_044768565.1). Lineage (NCBI taxonomy): Bacteria > Bacillati > Actinomycetota > Actinomycetes > Kitasatosporales > Streptomycetaceae > Streptomyces > Streptomyces sp. NPDC091280. The sequence continues at coordinate 179,158 of NZ_JBIVUZ010000008.1, read as the reverse complement.
TACCCGGCGCTCAGGTCCTCGGAGACGGTGGTGAACGCCCGGGTCCAGCGGTCGATCTCGGCGGCGAGCGACACGGCCGGTTCCGCCGCGAGCGCCGTCCGCCCCGGGTCCACGCGGTGCAGGTCGGCCAGCATCCGGGCCGCGTCCAGGGCCCGGGAGCGCACCTCCCCCGCCGTGAGTGTGCCGCGCGGCATCAGCACCGGTTCGACGCACTCCCCCGGCACCAGCTCCATGGCCACGAAGGGCTGGACGTCCGGCGGCGAGCCCGCGTCGGAGAACAGCACCTTCGGCACCCGTACCCCCGGCTGTCCGGCCAGGGCCGCCATGAGGCGCGCCTGGCGCAGCACGTCCCGGTTGCGGACCGGGGGCAGGCCGGGCGGGGCCAGCTTGAGGACGACACGTTCGTGGCCGGCCGGAACACCCGACAGGGTGGCCACGTACGTGAGGCTCGACGTGCCGCCAGTGAGCGGCTCGACGGCGTCGACGCCGGCGCCGGGCGTCCAGCCGCCGACCGCGGCGGCCGTGCGGACCGTCAACTCCCGCAGCAGGGCAGGGCTGTTGGTGGCTACGACGCTCATGACTGCCCCTTGGTCCCGTGCTCGGGTGCGGTGAGTGCCGCCACGATGTCGCGGCGCACCAGTTTGCCGGTCACCGTGCGCGGGAGTTCGGTCCAGTAGGTGATGCGCTCGGGGGTCTTGGAGCCGCGCAGGGTGCCGCGCACGGCCGCGCGCAGTGCTCCGGCGTCGACCTCGGCGCCGTCGCGGGGTACGACCACGGCCTCGATGCGCTGGCCCCACTCCTCGTCGGGGATGCCGACGACGACGGCGTCGAGCACGTCCGGGTGGCGCAGCAGGACGTCCTCGATCTCGGCGGGGGCGATGTTCTCCGCGCCGCGGATGATCGTGTCGTCGGTCCTGCCCTCGATGTGGAGGTAGCCGTCGGCGTCGAGGCGGCCCCGGTCGCGGGTGTGGAAGAAGCCGCGCTCGTCGACGGCGGAGCCCTGACCGGCGTACTCCCCCGAGACCTGTTCGCCGCGCACCCAGATCTGGCCGGTCCCGCCCGCGCCGAGGGGTTCCCCGGTCACCTCGCGCACCTCGATCTCGATGCCCGGCACCGGGAGTCCGGCCGAGCCGAGCCGGGCCCGTACGACGGGGTCGTCGCTCGCGACCGCGGCCCGGTGTTCGGCCGGGCCGAGCACCGAGATGGTGGACGAGGTCTCGGTCAGGCCGTAGGCGTTGACGAAGTCGACCTGCGGCCAGGTGCGCAGCGCCGTCTCGATCACGCGCACCGGCATCCTGGCACCGCCGTAGGCGAGCGAGCGCATTGAGGGCACTGATCGGTCCAGGCCGGTCGTGTCCATGATCCGGGCGAGCATGGTCGGCACGACCATCGCGTGGGTGACCGCCTGCTCCCGGACGAGGCCGAGCCAGCCCTCCGGGGTGAACTGGTCGAGGGTGAGGGTGCGCCGGCCGGCGTAGAGGTTCGTCAGCACGTTCGAGACGGCGGCGATGTGGTACGGCGGCACGCTCATCAGGGCCGATTCGGCGGGGTCCGCCGCGGCGAACTCCACGGTGCCGAGCACGTACGACACCAGGTTGTGGTGGCGCAGGACCACGCCCTTGGGGGCCGAGGTGGTTCCACTGGTGTAGATCAGGACGGCGGGGGCGTCGGTCGGCGGGGCCGGTTCGGTGTCGCCGTCCGCGTGGGCGGCGGCCTCCACGAGCCACTCGGCGGGGCTGCGGACCGGCAGTCCGGCCCGGCGCGGGGCCGCGTCCTGGTCGGCGGCGGCGATCACCAGGGCGTGCGGGTGGTTCGCGAGCAGGGCGTCCAACTGCTGGTCGCCCAGGCGGTAGTTGACCGGGACCAGCGGGACCCCGGCGTGGGCCGCGGCGAACTGCGCGACGGCGAAGGCGGGGCCGTTCGTGGCCAGGTACACGAGCGCGTCGGCGTCGGCCGCGCGGATCGTCCGGGCTCCGCCGAGGGCCAGTTCGCGCAGCCGCACGGGGGTGAGCCCGTCCTGTGCGCGGCCGATCACGATCCGGTCGCCGAAGCCCTCGGCGGCCATGTCCAGGATCATCGACACGTTCATCGGCGCGCTTGCTCCTTGTCAGTCCGAGGCCGGGAGCGGCTTCGCGGTCTTCACCGGCAGCGGGACCCCGTTCACCGCGAGGGTGCCCGGTCCCGGTTTCGTGCAGAGGAGTTCGAGGCCGAGTTCCTCGTCGGCGTACCGCTTGCCGAGGAGTGAACCGCCCGCCGGGTCGGGGTCCGCGACGCCGGCGGGGGTCCCGGTCGCGGGCCCCTCGGCCATCGCGGCACCGCCGCAGGTGATGTCCAGATCATGGTCGGGACTGCGTACGACGATCACCGCCGTCGTGTCCACCGTACTGCCGAGCATCTGTCCCACTCGTGGCCTCATCGCAGGTTCCTCCGCGGATCTCGTTCCGTTCCGGGCGCCCGAAGACCAGAAAAAAGTATACTACTTACCTCGATCACGTCGAGATGACGAACCGAGATCATGAGCCGGGATCATCAACCCGGGATCACGAACCGAGTCGACGAGCGGAGTCGCCGGATGGACCTCAAGACCGTGCTGTTCGAGGTGACCGACCATGTCGCCACCCTCACCCTGAACCGACCGCAGGCCATGAACAGCTTCAACCAGGAGATGCTGGAGGAGTTCGCGCTCATCTGGCAGCGGGTGAAGACCGACGACGACGTGCGCGTCGTCGTGCTGCGCGGTTCGGGCGAGCGCGCGTTCAGCACCGGCATGGACGTCAAGGAGGGCATCGACCGGCACCCGAACGTCTGGTCGCAGACCGACCCCGGGGAGTTCCTGTCGCCGAAGCTGAACCAGGTGTGGAAACCGCTGGTCTGCGCGGTGCACGGGATGGCCGCGGGCGGCGCCTTCTACTGGCTCAACGAGGCCGACATCCTGATCTGCTCGCAGGACGCGACCTTCTTCGACCCGCACGTCAGCTACGGACTCACCGCCGCCCTCGAACCGATCGGGCTGGCCCGCCGCATCCCGCTCGGCGAGACCCTGCGCATCGCCCTGCTCGGCCTGGATGAGCGGGTCTCGGCGGCGCGCGCACTTCAGATCGGCCTGGTCAGCGAGGTGCTCCCGGACGGGGAACTCTGGGACCGGGCGGACGAGATCGCACGCGTCATCGCCGCCAAACCGCCGGCCGCGATCCAGGGCACGGTCCGCGCGATCTGGGAGTCCCTGGACTCGACCCGCACACAGGCGCTGCGTACCGGTCTGTCGTACACGCAGATCGGAAACCCGGTCGGGAAGGCGGAGGTGGACCGCGCCGCGGTGCCCCGGGGACGGTGGACACTGCGCTGACACTCCCCTACGCTCCATAAAACAGTATCCTTTTTTACGAGGTTCCATGAAGGGCTGGCTCTGATGCGATTCGGCATGCCCTGGCCGGGCCGTGAAGTGGCGCACGAGGCGGAGGAAGCCGGCGCGGGCGCCTTCTGCGCCGGGGAGTTCGTCGACCACGACGCCTACCTCACCCTCGCCGAGATCGTCGCGAACTCCGAACGCGCCCTGGCGGGACCCGCCATCGCCTACGCCTTCGCCCGCACCCCCTACGCCCACGCGACCGCGCTGCGCCAGCTGCACGCCCAGGCTCCGGGGCGGCTCTTCCTCGGCCTCGGCAGCGCCGCGTTCCGGATCAACCGCGACTGGCTCGACGTACCCGCCGACCGTCCGGTGGACCGGATCGCGGAGACCGTCGGCGCCGTCCGCGCGTGGCTGCACGCGGAGAACGGCGAGAAGGTCCACTACTCCGGAGAGTTCTACTCGCTCGACGCCGATGTGCGCGCGCCCGTGCTCGGCCGGCTCGACATCCCCGTGCTGCTCGCCGCCTTCAACACCCGGATGGCCGCCACCGCGGGCCGGGTCGCCGACGGCGTCATCGGGCACGGGCTGTTCACCCGCTCCTGGTGGGACGACGTCGTACGGCCGTCCGTCGAGCGCGGTACCGCCGGCGCCGGACGCGTCGGACCGCCGCTGGAGCACGGCTGGATCATCACGGCGGTGGACGACCTGGCCCCGGAGCGCGCCGTGGCCGACGCCCGCCGCATGATCGCCTTCTACCTCACGGTGAAGACGTACGACCCGTTCGTCGCCCACCACGGCTGGGAGGGCCCGGTGGACCAGCTGCGCAAGGCGTTCCGGGCCGGTGACACGGACGCGATGGCCGCCGCCGTCACCGACGAGATGCTGAGCGCCATCGCCGTGTGCGGGACGACCGCCGACGCGAAGGGCATGCTGGCCGCTCGCGCCGGTGCGCTCCCCCGTGACGTGGGCTATTTCGCCCCGCCCAGCTTCCTGGTGGGCCGGCGGCGCCGGGCGGCCTACGCCCGTGCCTCGCTCGCCCTGGTCGGCGAGCTGCCCACGCCATGAGAGAAGCGGCGGGCGGCACCCTCGGACCGCCCGCCGCTGCCATCGCGTCCCAGTGCCCTGAAACGCCGTTCCGCCGGTCAGGCGCTCTCGGTGACCGGAGCGAGCTTGCGGCTCTTGTCGAAGTGCACGACATCGGCGAGGGTGCCGCCCAGGATGGCCGCGCGGTCCTCGTCGTTCACGCCCTCGAAGTTCTCCGCGATGCACTCCGCGCTGCTGCGGAAGGTGCCCTCCGCGTGCGGGTAGTCGTTGCCCCACATGACCGTGGACAGGCCGGTGATGTGCCGGGCCTTGACGGCCGTGGGGTCGTCGGCGAACTGCACGTGGATCTGCCGGCGGACGTACTCGGTGGGCTTGAGCGGGTAGGGCCACTTGTCGTTGATCGCGAACAGCCGCCCCATGGAAGGCTGCTCGTTCGGCGGACGGCTGTCGTCCCAGAAGCCGAGCCACCAGTCGGGGTCCTGGCCGGTGCCCGTCTTCCACGCCTTGTCCATGTACCCCATGAAGGAGACCAGCCAGCCGGCCGTGTACTCGATCAGGTTGAAGTGCAGGTCCGGGAAGCGCTCGCACACCCCGCCGCCGACCAGGCTGGCGATGATGCCCTGCGGGCCCGCCACCCCGGCGCCGGCCGCGAAGCCCATGGTCCGGCCCGCCACCATGTCGTCGGTCAGGTTGCCCTTACCCATGTTCATGGCGGTCATCAGACCCCGGACGGTCCGCGCCGTCCCGGAGATCTCCTCCTTGACCTTCACCCCGCCGGTGGCGACGTGGATGAACACCGGCATCCCGTGCGCCTGGGCGGCGGCCCAGATCGGGTCGTACTCCCGGGCGTAGTACGGCAGCGGCGGGATCTCCGGCAGCAGGATCGCGCCCAGGCCGAGGCCCGCGCAGCGCTCGATCTCGGCCACGGCGGCGGGGACGTCCGTGATCGGGATCGCGGCGGTGGGGCGCAGCCGGTCCTTGTAGGGGAGGTACCGCTCGACGAGGTAGTCGTTCCACACGCGCGCGTGGGCCATCGACAGCTCGTGGTCGTCGGTGAACAGGACGAAGAGCGAGAGGTTGGGGAACATCACCGAGGCGTCCACGCCGTCGAAGTTCATGTCCCGGATGATGTGGTCCGGATCGCCGTCCGGGGTCTCCCCGCCGGTCTGGCGGTACTTGGAGATCGTCCAGCCGTCGAACCCGATCGTGTGGAGCTTCTTGAACTCCGTGTGGCCACCCGGGACGATCGGCTCGTCGAGGGTGAACTCCTCCTCCCACAGCGCGCGTTCACGCAGCTCCTTGGGCAGGCGGGTCTTGAACAGATCGACCGGCTCGATGATGTGTGAGTCGCCGGACACGACAAATTCCTTGAACACAGGCGGTACCTCTTTTCGAACTCCGTCGTTCGTAGCCATCAGGCCGACCCCCAGATATCTGCGAAGTTAGCTGTACCGACCGGTCGAGTCAATAAAACTGGCACACTCCTGCCCCGCCCTCCCTAATTCAGTACACTCAACACGGGACACACTTGATGAGGAGACGGCTCATGACGACGACGTACTCGTTCTCTTCGCGGCTCTACATCGACGGACGGCACACCGACGGCACCTCGGACGCGCGGATCGTCGTACGCAATCCGGCGACGGAGGAGACGGTCGCCGAGGTTCCGGACTCCTCGCCCGGGGATGTGCGGCGGGCGGTGGAGGCGGCGCGGCGGGCCTTCGACGAGGGGCCCTGGCCACGGCTGCGGCCCGCCGAGCGGGGTGCCGTGCTGCTGCGCCTGGCGGAGGAGCTGGAGCGGCGGCTGCCGGAGCTGGTCGCCGTGAACATGGCCGAGGCGGGTTCGGTGCGCGGGCTCGCGGAGACCTTGCAGACCCGGGTGCCGGTGGCGCATCTGCGGGACATGGCCGAGCGGGTGATCCCGGCGTTCGCGTGGGAGCGGCCGATGGATCCGACGATCGCGCCGGGCGCCGGTGTCTTCCAAGGGGTGCTGCGCCGCGAGGCGTTCGGGGTGTGCGCGCTGATCTCGGCGTACAACTTCCCCTTCTTCCTCAGCATGATGAAGGTGATCCCCGCTCTCGCGGCGGGCTGCACCGTCGTCCTGAAGCCGGCGCCCCAGACCCCGCTCGACTCCCTGCTGCTCGGCGACTTCGCGGACGCGGCCGGGCTGCCGCCGGGGGTGCTGAACATCGTGACCGGCGATGTGGAGGCCGGCCGCGAGCTGACCACGCACCCGATGGTGGACCTCGTCAGCTTCACCGGGTCGGACACGGTGGGCCGCGCGGTGTACGCCCAGGCCGCGGCCTCCATGAAGAAGGTCGTGCTGGAACTCGGCGGCAAGTCCGCCAGTGTCGTGCGCGCCGACGGCGACCTCGACGGCGCCGTCCGCGCCGCGTTCTCCGGCATGACCACCCATGCCGGGCAGGGGTGTTCGCTGCTGACGCGCACCCTCGTGCACGAGTCCGTGCACGACGAGTTCGTCGACCGGCTGCGTGCCGCCCTCGCCGGGGTCAAGGTGGGTGACCCCGCCGACGCGGCCACCACGATGGGGCCACTCATCAGCGCGGCCCAGCGGGACAAGGTGGAGAAGCTGATCCGGGTCGGCGAGGAGGAGGGCGCCCGGATCGTGTGCGGCGGCAAGCGGCCGGCCGGGCTCGACCGGGGCTACTTCGTGGAGCCGACGCTCTTCGCCGCCGTGGACAACGCGATGACCGTCGCCCGGACGGAGTTCTTCGGGCCGGTCGGCGTGGTCATCCCGTTCCGCACCGACGACGAGGCGGTGCGCATCGCCAACGACAGTCCCTACGGTCTGGGCGGCGCCGTGTGGAGCGCCGACACCGTGACCGCGTACGAGCTGGCGGCCCGGCTGCGGACCGGCGGCGTCACGATCAACGGCGGCAGCGCCGGGGTGAGCCCGCGCGCCGCGTTCGGCGGCTACAAGCAGAGTGGACTCGGCCGGGAATGGGGCGAGTTCGGGCTCGACGAGTACCTCCAGACGAAGACCGTGAGCTGGGCGGCCCGCTGACGGGTGCCCAGCGCGTCAGGCGGTGAGCACCATGGCCGATCCCATGCCACCGCCCGCGCACATGGCCGCGACCGCCGTGCCTCCCCCACGGCGGCGCAGCTCGTGCGCGAGGGTGACGATCATGCGGGTGCCGGTGGCCGCGATCGGGTGGCCGAGGCTGCATCCGCTGCCGAAGGGGTTCACCCGCTCGGGGTCCAGGCCCAGTTGGCGGGTGGCGGCGACGGCGACCGCGGCGAAGGCCTCGTTCACCTCGAACAGATCGACGTCCTGGATCCGCAGCCCGGCCCGGTCGAGTGCCTTGCGGATGGCGGCGACCGGGGCCAGTCCGGTCTCGACGGGATCGACGCCGACGCTCGCCCACGACCGTACGGTGGCGAGCGGGGTCAGCCCATGACGGGCGGCGACCTCGGCGGAGGCCACGACGACCGCGGCCGAAGCGTCGTTCACCCCGCTGGAGTTGCCCGCGGTGATGGAGTAGCCCTCGATCTCGGGGCGCAGCACCTTCAGTGCCGCGAGCCGCTCGATGCTGGTGTCGCGGCGCGGGTGTTCGTCGGTGTCGAAGACGCGGACGCCACCGCTGCGGTCGGTGACCTCGACGGGGACGATCTCGTCGGCGAACCGCCCCTCGTCGATCGCCCGGACGGCCCGCCGGTGCGAGCGCAGCGCCCAACTGTCCATGTCCTGGCGGGAGATGCCGGTCAGCCGGGCGGTGTTCCACCCCACGAGCGTGGCCATGTCGTCGTTGGGCGCCTCGCGGGTCGGCGCGTGCGAGGGCGACATCCAGGGGTCCTGCCAGTCGTCGGTGCCCGGAATCCGGCGCCGGGCCTGCGGGTTGGTGGACGAGGACTGGGTGCCGCCGGCGACGACCGCGCGGTCCATGCCGGCGAGCACGCCCGCGGCGGCGGTCGCCACACTGGCCAGCCCCGACGCGCAGTGCCGGTTGTGGGCGAGCCCCGGCACATGCGTGAGCCCCGCTTCGAGTGCCGCGTACCGGGCGATGTCCCCGCCGCCCGCCAGGGTCTCCCCGAGGACGACGTCGTCGATCAGGTCGAGCGGCAGCCCCGAGCGCCGTACGGCCTCGCGTACGACGACGGTGGCGAGGTCGAAGGCGCTGGTGTCCCGCAGCGTTCCCTTGCGGGCGGTACCGATCGCGGTGCGGCAGGCGGCGAGCAGAACGGCATCAGTCATGGAATTGATGATACTCAACTAGGCGTTGGGCGGGAAAGGATGCCCCTGAAACGGCACTTGATCTCGACCAGCGGCGCAAAAGAGGATACCTTCTTGAAGGTATTGATCCGCTGCGGACCGGGTGGTGGCTGGTGAACTTCGAGCTCAGCGAGGAGCAGGCCATGCTCCGCGAGGCCTCCCGCGACCTGCTGTCCGACCGGGCCCCCCTGACCGTCGTACGAGCCTCGATGGACCGCTCCGAGGACGTCGACCCCGAACTGTGGCGGCTGACGGCCGACCTCGGCTGGCCCGGTCTGGCGCTGCCCGAGGAGTACGGCGGGTCGGGTCAGGGACTGGTCGAACTCGCCCTGGTCGCCGAGGAGATCGGACGCGCACTGGGCCGGGGCCCCTTCCTGCCGACCGCACTGGTCGGCCGGGCCGTCGACCGGGGCGGTGCCGAGCGGCTGCGGGCCGAGGTGCTGCCCGCGCTCGCCGCCGGGGAGAGCTGGGCGACCTGGGCCTTCGCCGAACCGCACGCGCCCTGGACGCTGGACGGGATCCACGCCACCGCGCGCACGGACGGGACCGAGGTCGTCCTCGACGGCGTCAAGACCCTGGTGCAGGACGCCGGCGGTGCCCGCTGGCTGCTCGTCACCGCGCTCCACGACGGTGCGCCGGCGTCCTTCCTCGTCGACCGCGCGGCTCCCGGTGTCACCGTCCGGCGGCAGCGGGTCCTGGATCCGACGCGCGCCTTCCACGAGGTCCGCCTCGACGCCGTACGCGTACCGCCGTACACCCGGCTCAATGGCGGGCCGGACGACATCCAGGTGCTGCACGACGAGGCGTCGGTCCTGCGGTGCGCCGACGTGCTGGGCGTGATGGAACGGATGCTGGAGCTGACCGTCGAACACACCAAGAACCGGGTGCAGTTCGGGCGGCCCATCGGAAGCTTCCAGGCCGTGAAGCACGCCTGCGCGGACATGGCGCTCTTCGTGCACGCCACCCGGGCCGCGACGTACTACGCGGCGATGGCCGCCGACGCCGGGGCCGACGACACCGCGCGGGCGGCCTGCGCCGCCGCCTCCTACGCCACGGCCGGCAGCGGTGAAGTCGCCGCGCGGGCCCTCCAGTTGCACGGCGGGATCGGCTTCACCTGGGAGCACGACCTCCACCTCCATCTGCGCCGGGCCAGGGCCGACCGGGTGCTGTACGGGGACACCGCCGTCCACCGCGACCGGCTCTGCACGCTGCTCCAGCGGTCCGCCGCGCCGGTCTGAGCGCAAGCGAAAGGGAATCGAAAGCGATGGAGATCAAGGGCAAGAAGGCCGTGGTGTTCGGCGGGGCCTCCGGCATGGGCCGGGCGAGCGCCGAGCTGCTCGCGGCACGCGGTGCCGAGGTCGTCGTACTCGACCGTCCCGCGTCGGCCGGTGCCGAGGTCGCCGCCGCGCTGGGCGGACGCTTCGAGCCGGTCGACGTCACCGACTTCGAGGCGACGGAGAGCGCGCTCGCCGCCGCCGTGGAGGCGCTGGGCGGGCTGCACGTCTCGATCACGACCGCCGGCGGCGGCAAGGCGAAACGGACTCTCGGCCGCAGCGGTCCGCACGACCTCGACACGTTCCGCGCCGTCCTCGACCTCAACGCCGTCGCGACCTTCAACATCAGCCGGCTCGCCGCCGCGCACATGAGCCGCAACGAGCCCGAAGAACCGGACGGCGAGCGCGGTGTCATCGTCAACACCTCGTCGATCGCGGCCTTCGAGGGGCAGATCGGGCAGGTCGCGTACGGGGCGTCGAAGGCCGCGATCGCCGGTATGTGCCTCACCATGGCGCGCGACCTCGGCCCGTTCGGCATCCGGGTGCTGGCCATCGCGCCCAGCCTGTTCGACACGGGTGCCGTCGAGAAGATCCCGGACGAGGTGCGCGCGTCCCTGGTCGAGGACGCGGCGTTCCCCAAGCGCCTCGGCCGGCCGGAGGAGTACGCGAAGCTCGCGCTCGCCATCGTCGACAACCCGATGCTCAACGGCCAGTGCCTGCGGCTCGACGCGGGGCAGCGCTTCGCACCCAAGTAACCCGAGTAACCCGAGCAGCTTGAGCGGCGCCGATGCAGCCCAAGTGGCAGGCGCGGTACGGCCATTCGGACCAGGACGACGACAGGAGCAGACGTATGCCGGGGCTTGAGGAACACCAGGGCAAGGTCGCGTTCATCACCGGGGGCGGGCGCGGGTTCGGCAAGGCGTTCGGCGCCGCGCTGTCCGCGCGGGGTGCGCATGTCGTGCTCGCGGACGTCGACGGCGCCGCCGCGCGGTCCGCCGCGGCCGAACTGGCCGCCGCCGGCGGCAGCGTGACGGGCGTGGAGTGCGACGTGGCCGACGAGGTCGCGGTCGAGGCGGCGCTGGACGAGGTCGTCGCACGCCACGGCGGCCTCGACATCCTGGTCAACAACGCGGGCCTGCACGCCGCCTACAACCGGCCGTTCACCGAACTGGGCCTCGCCAAGGTGCGACGCGTGCTCGACGTGAACGTCATGGGCGTCGTCATCTGCTCCCTCGCCGCGCGCCGGGCGATGCAGGGCAGGGCCGGTGCCAGCATCGTCAACATCTCCTCGTCGGCCGCCTACGCCAACCGAAGTGTCTACGGCGTGTCCAAGCTCGCCGTGCGCGGTCTGACGGTGTCCTTCGCGCGGGAGTTCGCCGACGACGGGATCCGCGTGAACGCGATAGCGCCGGGGCTGATCCTCACGGACACCGTGCGCGCCCAGCTCTCCGAGGCCGAGGCGAAGCGGGTGTTGGGCGAGCAGATTCTCCAACGCAACGGCGAGGAGCGGGACATCGTCGAGGCGCTGCTGTATCTGGTCTCGTCGAAGGCGTCGTTCGTCACGGGTGAGACGCTGCGGGTGACGGGCGGGTTCGCGCTGTCGATCTAGGGTGACCCCGAAGCCGGGGTCACCCTAGAAACTCCTACTTCCCCCCGTGGCCGGGAGGTTCCGGCTAGGTGCTCGCGAGTGCGGAGGGTTCGGCGGCCTTCGCCGTCGCTTCCTCCTCCTCGGACTTCACCGCGCGCAGCAGCACGATCGGTGTGGCGATCTTCCAGATGAAGTACACCAGCGTGGGCAGCATGTTCGCGAGGAGACCGTTCCAGGCGAACGGTCCGGTCTTGGTGAGGAAGACGAACGCGCCCGGGATGAGCAGCACTCCGAGCACCAGGTTGAGATAGCCGAACCAGCGCGGGAACACCGGCTTTTCGCGGTCGTCGACGAGGGCCGCGTAACCGATCGACCAGACCTGGAGCACGAATATGCAGGCGTTGCCGACCAGCATGAGCCAGTAGATGTCCGACATCGCGTAGAGCACGTCGGCCGAGTGGCTTTCCGGTCGGTACGCGGCGGCGGCGAGTATCGCGATCGGGAAGAAGAAGCCGATCGGTGCGACGACACCGGTGGTGAGCTGGACCATGGACAGCAGGCCCCAGCCGCCTTCGATACGGCGCATCTGCATGCTGGTCAGGACGACGAACGGGTACTCGAACGGTACGACGAGGACCATGATCGCGGCGCAGGCGAGGATGCCCGTCTGGTGGTCGGTGAGGAATTGGACGACGCCTTGCGCGTCCTTCGTCGGGTCCATCGGCGTGATGAGATGGCCGACGGTGAATGCCACGGCGAATCCCAGCAGCAGTACGAATCCGCACCACGCGGAGATGCGTTCCAATCTGAAATGCAGGTCCTGGCGCATCTGTGGATCTCCTTTGATCTCGCGGCTCTTCTTGTTCTTCGCTCTCTCACCAGCCGACGAGCCTGTCCAGCAGCAGTCCCGCGCTGGACAGGTAGTCGCCGTATCCGCCTCGGAAGAAGAGCAACGGGGTCTTCATCGACTCGACTCGGAGTGTGCGGACCCGTCCGACGACCAGGTGGTGGTCGCCGAGTTCGACGATCTTCTCGACGGTGCAGTCGACCCATGCGACGATTCCGCCCAGTACGGGATTGCCGAGCGGGGATTCCTCCCACTCGGTTCCCTCGAAGCGGTTCGGGCCGCCGGCCATCCGCCGGGACAGGCGTTCCTGGTTGCCCGCGAGCGCGTTGGCGCAGAACCGCCCGGCGGTGCGGATCGTCCGCAGGGTGTTGGAGGAACTGTCCACCAGGAAGGACACCAGGGGCGGTTCCAGGGACACGGACATGAAGGTTCCGACGATCATTCCCTGAGGTTGCCCGTCGGCGTCCGTCGTGGTGATCGCGACCACGCTGGTGGGGAAGTGCCCCAGCACCTCACGGAAGGTGCGCCCCTCGACCGCGTCCGACACGGCCCCTCCTTGCTCTCGCACGCTCATGACGTCCCGTCCGTCAGATCAGGACGCGCATCGGCTCGGGCAGCTCAAGTCCCATCTGCGCGAGGGCGTTCGCGTGGTACGCCGCTCCCGGGATGTGGATCATGTGCTGGAGCCCCACGTGCGCGTCCCGCCAGAACCGCTGGAGCGGGTTGCCGCGGCGGATGGCGTTGCCGCCGGAGCGCACGAAGATCTCGTCCAGCGCGGCGACGGCCCGCCAGGCGCAACGCACCTGGTTGCGGCGGACGTTGGACCGGTCCTCGACGGTGATGGGCTTTCCGGCCTCGACCTGGTCGTACAACCGGCTGATGCCGTCGATCAGTTGGACGCGGGAGGCGGCGATCTCGGCGGCGGCCTCCCCGGCGGCGTACAGCACGTAGGGGTCGTCGCGGACCTGGACGCCGGTCACGGCGACCCGGTCCCGCTGCTGGTCGAGGTGGAGGGCGAGGGCGCCCTCGCAGATGCCGACGACCGCGGCGGTGATCCCGAGGGGGAACATGGAGCTGAAGGGCAGCTTGTAGAGGGTGTCGGTGAGTCCGACCGCCTCGGCGGCCTTGCCCTCCTGGACCACTTCTTGCCGGATGGTGCGGTAGGTCGGGATGAACGCCTTGTCGACGACGACGTCCTTGCTGCCGGTACCGGCCAGTCCGACGACGTCCCAGGTACCGTCGATGATCTCGTAGTCCGAGCGCGGCAGCACGACGTGGAGCACGGAGATCGGGCCGGCCGGCTTCCCCTTGCCGTCGCCGACGAGCGCGCCGAGGAAGTCCCACTTGCAGTGGTCGCTCCCGGAGGAGAAGGGCCAGCGACCGCTGAGCACGTATCCGCCGTCCACGGGTTCCGCGATGCCGTTGGGCATGTACGGCGAGGCGATCCAGGTGTCCGGGTCCTCGTCCCACACCTCGTGCGCGAGCCGGGGGTCCAACTGGGCCAGTTCCCAAGGGTGTACGCCGACGACACCGGACACCCAGCCCGCCGCTCCGTCGTACCGCGCGACCGCCATCACCGCTTCGGCGAAGTCGCGGGGGTGGGCGCTGTAGCCGCCGAACTCCTTGGGCTGCAACAGCCGGATCACCCCCGCGGAGCGCAGGAGTTCGACGGTACGGTCGCTCAACTTGCCGAGTTTCTCGTTCTGTTCGGCGAGTGCTGCCAGTTCGGGCCCGAGATCCTCGACACGGTCGACCACTTCGTGCGTCACGCCGCACACCTCCTGCTGGCTGGTTCCTCGCAAGTGCCGCGCACACGCGGCGGGATGATCCCAGTGTCATTTCCGCTGCCTGGGCCCGCTGGCCGGTTTCCGCTGACCGGGACAGTGGATCAGCGGGTCACCCGAGGCCGGAGGGCGGTGGTGGAACGTCCCTTGAGGGCGGACAGCCACACACCGGCTCCGTAGGCGAGGTCGTCGAGGCGGCGGGCGACGCCGTAGCGGACCGGGTCCAGCTCGGCCCGGTCGCGCCGGTACTCCAGGGCGATGTCGGCCAGCGCGGCCACCGCCGCCGCGCGCCGCACCCGGCGGGAGGCCACACAGCCGACGACGGTGAGGGGCCACCAGTGCCGGTTGAGGAGGGCCGAGGTCTGGGCCAGCGCGGCCAGCGCCCCGTTGGCCGTGAGCCGCGCGGCGATCCGGTGCCGGTCCCGCGTGTCGCCGAGTCTGCGGCCGATCCGGCAGGTCACGCCGGCCAGGACGGCCCCGGCGACGGGTGCCGACCAGCGGCGCTGGGCGAGCAGGGCGGTGACGAGTGCCGCGCTCCACGGGGCGAACACGGCGGGGGCGATGAAGCGCGGGTGGCGTTCGGCGAGGGGGTGGGCGCCGGTGCCGTAGACGGCCTTGCGCAGCAGCCAGTCGGCCGATCGGGTGCGGTGCTCGTGGGCGGCCTCGGCGGCCGGCTCGTAGCGGACCCGGCGGCCCCCCTCGACCAGTCGCCAGCACAGGTCGACGTCCTCGCCGACCCGCATGTCCTCGTCGAACCCGTCCGCGAGGGCGTCGGTGCGCGCCACGACGCAGGCCGTGGAGGCCCAGGAGACGGGGCTGCCGGGGCGTACCGCGGCCGGGTGGGCGCCCAGGTCGAGGGAGGAGCGGGCGTTCTCGTAGCGTTCGATCCAGGTGGGGGCGGGCGAGGGCAGTCCGGTGATGCGGGGTACGGCCATGGCGACGGCGGGGTCGGCGAAGTGCCGGAGCAGGGTGGGCACGGTGTCGGGGTCCAGCACGATGTCGGAGTCGGCGAACACCACGAAGGGGGTGGTGACGAGCCGCAGTCCGGCGTTGCGGGCGGCGGCCGGGCCGACGTTCGTGGTCAACGGTAGGAGTTCGGCGCCGTGTTGGGCGGCCACGGCGGCCACGGCACTCGGGTGCCGTGACGCGTCGTCGACCACGATCACGGGCCGTCCCTCGCCGATGCTGCCGAGCAGCCTGGCGAGTTGGCGCGGCCGGTCGCGGACCGGGACGACCACCGTGCAGCGGGGGTCCGCGGGCAGGGGCAGTGCGCCGGGCACCGGGTTGGCCATGCCGAGGTCGAGCAGCCGGTCCGCGAGCAGCGCGCCCGCCGCGTCCCGCACCCTCAACGTCCGCCCGGTGAACAGCCGTCGGGCCCGCGGGGTGAGCCGGATCAGGCGGGTCGGGAAGCCGCCGACGAGGGCCCGGCCGCCGTCCACCGCCCGGGTGTGCCGGTCGAGTTCGACCAGGAAGCCGACGGGGAGCGTCATGGCCGTACGGCCCGGTGGGCGGGTTCTATGAGGCGGCCCCGGTCGTCCACGCCCCAGGCCGAGATCCGGCGTACCGCCGTCGCCACCATGGCGTCCACGGTCGTACGGCCCTCCGTCGCCGTGGCGCCGGTCGGGTCGCCGAGGACGCCGGACGGTGAGACGGCGCGGACGCCGTGGGCCATCAGCTCGGGGAGGAGGGCGGACAGCGGCCGGGTGTCACCGGTGACGGCGGCCGACAACCGCACGTGTTCCGGGGCGAGATGGAGCATCACCGAGGTCTCCGTACGGCCGGCGTGCGCGTCGCCCCCGGGTGCGGAGCAGTCGGTCCAGGCGACGTCGTGGCCTTCGGCGCGGAGCAGGCGGACGGTGGCGCCGAGGGTGGCGGTGTTGCCGCCGTGGCCGTTGACGAGGACGATGCGCGCGGCCCACAGGGACAGTGAGCGCACCGACTCCACGAGGACGGCGCGCAGTGCTTCGTGGCCGATCGAGACGGTGCCCGGAAAGCCGGCGTGTTCGCCGCTGGCGCCGTAGGGCAGGGTCGGTGCGACCAGAGCGTCGGGCAGGTGAGTGGCGGTTCGCCGGGCGACGGCCTGCGCGATGACGCTGTCGGTGTCGAGCGGCAGGTGCGGGCCGTGCTGTTCGGTGGAGCCGATCGGCAGCAGGACGAGCGCGTCGGACGGCACGTCCGGCCAGGCGGCGCGGGCCAGTTCGGTCGCCGTGTCGTCGGTCATGCCCGGGCGGCCGGGGCCGGGGTGTCGTGGCCGGAGCGGGCGCCCAGGTCGAGGCGGAAGCCCGGCGGTATCACCAGGTCGTCGGGCGACAGCTCGTGGACGGAGGAGTGGCCCAGGCCCAGGACCGCCGAGTCGAGTCCGCCGCGGAGGATGTCCAGGACGTTCTCGACCCCGGCCTGCCCGGCTGCCGCCAGGCCCCACAGGTAGGCGCGGCCGATCAGCACGGCGCGGGCGCCCAGGGCGAGCGCCTTGGCGACGTCGCCGCCCCTGCGGACACCGCCGTCCAGCAGGACTTCGATCTGGTGGCCGACCGCTTCGGCGACGGCCGGGAGCACGCGGATGGTGGCGGGGGTGGTGTCGAGGTTGTTGCCGCCGTGGTTGGAGACGGAGAGCGCGGACACCCCGGCGTCGACGGCCCGTTTGGCGTCGTCCACGCGGGTGACTCCCTTGAGCAGGAAGGGCCCGCCCCACTCGGTGCGCAGCCAGGCCACGTCCTCCCAGGTCGGGGGTGTGGTCTGCATCCACTCTCCGTAGGCGCCGAAGAAGGTGGGTGCCTCGCCGCCCGGGGGCCGCAGGTTGGGGACCGAAAGGTCGGGCAGGCGGCGGGACTTGGCGAACCGGAGCAGCCAGCCGGGGTGGGGCAGCACATCGGGTGCGAACCTCAGCATGGTCCTCAGGTCGAGCTTGTCCGGGATGGCGGGGCTGCCCCAGTCCCGCCCGTGGGAGAAGGACCAGTCGAGGGTCACGATGAGCGCCTTGGCACCGGCCGCCCTCGCCCGGTCCATGCGCTGCGCCATCGTCGCGCGCGTGCCGCTCCAGTACAGCTGGTAGAAGAGGTCCGGCTGCGCCGCGGCGACTTCTTCGACAGGCTTGCTGGCAAAGGAACTCAGGCCCATGACGACACCCCGGCTCGCCGCCGCGCGGGCCACGGCGACCTCGCCCTCGGGATCCACCGCCTGCACCCCGGTCGGCGAGATCAACACCGGGAAGGAGATGGGCACGTCCAGCACGGTGGTGGACAGGTCCCGCTCCGCGTGATGGCCCACCACCCTTGGCGCGAAGCCCAGTTCGGCGAAGGCCGCGGTGTTGTCGTCGATCGTACGGCCGCGTTCCGAGCCGGCGACGAGTGCGCCGTAGACCGTGCTCGGCAGTCGTTTCCTCGCCCGGCGCTGGGCTTCGGCGACCGTCTCGAACCAGGGGTTCCTGCCCATGAGGTGTTCTCTTCTCTTGAGTCCCGCTCGGGTCCTAGGTGAGGCGCAGGCCGGCCAGGGGGTCCTCGGCGCAGTCGCCGACCGGGGGGCGTTCCAGGTCCCGGCGCCGGGTGAGGACCAGGTCCACGGGTGTCCGGCGGGAGTGGTCGGCGGAGGGCTTGGGGAGGTTCGTCCGGTCGGCGGGGCGCTTGGCGAGTTCCTGTTCGCCGTAGCCCTGCACGCATTCGGGGTCGGGGCCGTCCAGCGGCAGGCCGGTGAAGAACTTGGCGGCCATGCAGCCGCCCTTGCAGCTGTCGTAGAAGGCGCAGGACGCGCACGCTCCGCCGTGCTGCGGGGTGCGCAGCCGGGTGAAGAGCTCCGAGCCGCGCCACACTTCGGTGAAGCCGCCGGGTGTGCGGACGTTGCCCGCGAGGAACGCGTCGTGGATGGCGAACGGGCAGGCGTAGACGTCGCCGACCGGGTCGATCAGGCAGACCACGCGTCCGGCGCCGCACAGGTTGAGGCCGGGCAGCGGCTCGCCGTAGGCGGAGAGGTGGAAGAAGGAGTCGCCGGTGAGCACCTTGTCGCCGTGCGCCAGCAGCCAGTCGTACAGGGCGCGTTGCTGGTCGGCGGTCGGGTGGAGTTCGTCCCAGACGTCGGCCCCGCGGCCCGAGGGGCGCAGCCGGGTCAGGCGGAGCTGGGCGCCGTAGTGGTCGGCGAGGGCCTTGAACGCGTCCAATTGGGGGATGTTGTGGCGGGTGCAGACCACGGAGAGCTTGAAGTCGCGCATTCCGGCGGCGGCGAGGTGCTCCATGGCCTTGAGCGCGGTGGCGTACGAACCGGGGCCGCGTAGCGCGTCGTTGACGTCGGCGGTGGCGCCGTCGAGGGAGATCTGCACGTCGACGTAGTCGTTGGCGGCCAGCCGCTCGGCGGCCTCGGGGGTGATGCGGACGCCGTTGGTGGAGAACTTGACGCCGACGTGGTGGGCGGTGGCGTAGTCGAGGAGTTCCCAGAAGTCGGCGCGGACGGTGGGCTCGCCGCCGCCGATGTTGACGTAGAAGACCTGCATGGCCTCCAACTCGTCGATGACCGCCTTGGCTTCGGCGGTGGACAGCTCGCGCGGGTCGCGGCGGCCGGAGCTGGAGAGGCAGTGCGTGCAGGCCAGGTTGCAGGCGTAGGTCAGTTCCCAGGTGAGGCAGATCGGCGCGTCGAGGCCGGATTCGAAGAGGTCGACCAGCCGGGTTCCGGCGGCGGTGGCGGTCATGGGGTCCTTCCGACGAGCATCGAGGACTCGGCGAGGGCTGCCAACGCCTTGTCGTAGCGCGGCAGTTCGCCCTCCGGTATCCCGGCCGCGAGGCAGGCGGCGCGGGCCGTGGGGGCGTCCGCGAGGGACTGGACGACGGCCAGGAGTCTGCGGTCCTTGAGGAAGGTCAGCTTGCGGGTCCCGAAGTGGTAGAGCAGTGCGCCGAAGGGTTCGGGGCGCACGGAGACCTGGGGGTGCAGACCGAGGGCGCGGTCGAGGGTCGGCGCGGGCATACGGCGGCGGCCTAGTAGACGCCGCACATGCCGTCGATGGAGATCTCCTCGATGAGGTCGTCGGTCTCGATCAACTGCGCTTCCGCGACGGGTTCTTCGGCCCGGTTCTCGTTGGCCGGGACGGTCTGTACGGAGTGGAGCTCGTTCATGCGACTCTCCCTGGGCATCCGGCTGGGCATACGGGACGGCTGCGCGGTCGACAGTAATGGCACCGGGTGCCGAAAGTGAAGAGGACGCCACCATGATTCTTTCGACCAGTCGGTCTATATCGGTGCCGGGGTCAGGTTGAGCCGCCCGGACGTCGTCGTCGTGGGCGCGGGCGGCAGCGGGGCCCCGCTGGCCGCCCGGCTGAGCGAGGACCCCGACCGCGATGTGCTGCTGCTGGAAGCGGGACCCGTACCGCGCCGACAGCGGGACTTCGGCGCCGAGTTGCTGGACGCACGCCTCGTGCCGGGCGCGCGGTCCGGGCATCCCGCCGTCCAGCCGTACGCCGTCCACCTCACCCCCCGGCGGCCCTACACAGTCGTCCGGGGACGCTTCCTCGGCGGATCGACCACCGTCAACGGCGGCTACTTCGTCCGGGCTCGGCGCGCGGACTTCGACCGGTGGGCGGCGGCGGGAGGTGCGGCCTGGTCCTACGAGCGGGTCCTTCCGCTGCTGCGCTCCCTGGAGACCGACCTCGACCACGGCGCCGACGAGACGCACGGCGGCGAGGGTCCGGTGCGGATCCGGCGCGGCGACCTGCGGCACCCCGCCGCCCGGGCGTTCCGGTCCGGCGCGCGGGAGTTGGGCTATCCGGAGGAGCCCGACAAGAACGCCGAGGGCGCGCCCGGGTTCGGTCCGGTGCCGTCCAACTCCGTGGACGGGATACGGGTCAACACCGGTATCGGCTATCTGCTGGGCGCGCTCGACCGCCCCAACCTGACGGTGAGCGGCGGCAGTTCGGTGACCCGGGTGGTCGTCGAGCGGGGCCGGGCGACCGGTGTCGTCGTCGAGCGCGACGGGTGTCGTACGACGGTGGAGTGCGGCGAAGTCGTGCTGTGCGCGGGGGCGTTCGGCTCCGCGCAGCTGCTGCGACTGTCGGGGATCGGGCCGGGCGCGGAGCTGGCGCGCCTCGGCATTCCGGTGGCCGTCGACTCCCCCGCCGTGGGAGCCCGGTTCGGCGACCATCCGCAGCTGGTCCTGGAGTGGCTGCCCCGGCGGGAGCTGCCTGCCCCCGCCGGCTCCTGGCTCGGCGGGTGTCTCCATCTGTCCGCGTCGGACGGCGAGCACGACGGCGACCTGGAGATCCTCCAGTCACTCGTCCCGATGGCCGGTCTGACCGCCGGCACCGTGACCGTCCCCGGCGCACCGCTCGCGTTCCTGGCCTCCGTCCAGTCGCCCCGGCTCGGCGGGCGGCTGCGCACACTCTCCGCCGACGCGGCTGCTCCCCCGCGGATCGACTACGGCTATCTGGCGACCGGCGAGGACCGGCGGCGGCTGCGTGAAGTGACCCGCGCCACCGCCGCGTTGGTCGCCACCGAGGCGTTCGCCAAGGTGTCGCGCGGGCTCATGGAGCCGGGGCCGGAAGTGCTGGCGGACAACCGGCTGCTCGACGGGTGGATCGAGGCCCGGCTCGGCACCGCGCAGCACACCTGCGGCACGGTTCCCATGGGCCCGGCCGACGACCCCGGGGCCGGCGTGGACCACTACGGGCGGGTGCACGGTGTGACGGGGCTGCGCGTCGCGGACACGTCGATCCTGCCGACCCCGCCCTCGCGCGGCCCCGCGGCCACCGCCGTCCTGATCGGCGAGCTGATCGCCGATGCCATGCGGCGCGGGCTGCCGTGACCGGGATCAGGCGGAGGCCGGTGCCGGACCCTCGAAGCCTGCCGCGAGTTGCCGTAGTCCCTGGTCCAACAGGTCGGCGAGGCTTGCCTGTTCGTCGGTCAGCCAGTGTTCGTAGGCAGCGATGCACGCGGCCAGGACGGTGTGGCCGATCACCCGGGGCAGCAGGTCGGAGGGGGCCCGGCCCGTGCGCCGGGCGGCGAACTCCGTGACCAGGGTCCGCCACGACGCGTACCGCACGGTCGAGTCGGCCTGAAGCGTCGGCACCCGCAGGATGAGCGCCATGCGCTGCCGGTGCCAGGGCACCACCGCCGGGTCGAAGCGGTTGAACTCGACGACCGCGCCGCGCAGCGCGTCCATCATCGGGGCGGCCGGATCGGTGGCCGCCAACAGGGCGTCCAGCTTGACGAGTTCGGCCGCGAAGTCGCCCCACACCAGGTCGTTCTTGGAGGCGAAGTAGCGGAAGAAGGTGCGGCGGCCGATGCCCGCGGCGGCGGCGATGTCCTCGACGGTCGTCCGGTCGAAGCCGCGCCGCGCGAACAGTTCGAAGCCCACCCGTTCGAGGACGGCCCGCGAGGTCGCGGGCGGCCGGCCCGTTCGGGTCGGTCGCTGTCCGTTGTCGCCGTTCGCACCATCCACAGCGCACATCATGCACATGTGCGGGCGTCGGTGTGCTCCCCCAGCACCCGCGTCACCTCGCCCGCCACCGCGCGCAGGCGGCGCTTGCGAAGGTCCAGGACGGGTGACGTGACCGACAGGCCCCGGGACGCCAGCAGGTTCATCAGGGCCCAGACGAGTTCGGGGCGTCCCGCCACGGGGAGTTCCCGGCCGTCCGGGGTGATGACCCTGGCCTCGGTGACGCCCGCGAGAAGGTTGGTGCGGGCCCAGTCGACCACGTGGGAGCGGCCGTTCGGGGCGGCGAGGAGGACCACCTCCTTGGTCCGGTGCAGGGCCGTCAGATAGTTCATCGGCACCGTCAGCCGCCGGGCGGCGTCGAACGACGATGTGCCGTCGGCCGGCCGGACCCGCAGGACCGTGTCGAGGACCGGGCCGTGGTCCTGGAAGGTGGTCGTGCCGCGCATCTCCAGGAAGCGGGCGCGCACCAGCACCCCGCCGCGCCGCGACCAACGGCGGCCGACCCAGCCGAACTCGCCCTCCTCACCCGGCATTTGGTCCGCCAGTCGACGCCTCTCCTCGCCCGGCTCGCTGACGGGGGCCTGCTCCTCGGGGTGGGCCCGGTACCGGTCGGCCAGGGCGGCGTAGCGTGCCGCCGTGTACGGGTCGAGCCGTCGCAGGTCGATCGTGTCGCCGGTCATGACGACGCCTCCGGCCTCCCGTGAGATCCGCATCTGCCGGAGCTGGCGGTCCACGCGCCGGGTCACCTCCGCCGGGCGGCCTTCGAGGTCGATCAGCCGGCTGGTCCGCGTGCCCGCCAGGAGGGCGCTGCGCGGCCAGTCGGGGACGACGACGGGCGGCTCTCCCGGAGCGGCCGGCTCGACGAGGACGACCAGCCGGCCCGCCGTGATCGCCGACAGGCACACGGACGGGACCCGCCACTCGCCGGTGACCTCGAACTCCGCCGACGTGTCGGTCTCGTCGGGTTCTTCGGCTTCTTCGGTTTCTTCGGTTTCTTCGGTTTCTTCGGTGGCGCGCACCCGCAGGCTCAGCCGTACCAGCGGGGTGAACTCGTCGGGGGTGTAGTTGCCCACGTGGGTGGTGAAGGTCGATTCGCCGTCCGGGTTGTACCGGAGCAGTGCCGCCTCCAGTACGTCCGCCCGCGTCAGCCGCGCCCGCGGCGAACCCTGCCCGGACCGGGGCGCCAACAGCACGAAGGTGTCGTCCGGGTACGGGAAGCCGCCGCCCTTGAGGCGGTCCCTTCGCGTGATCCCGGGAAACTCCGCCCGCGTCGACTTGATCGCGGCGACGGGGATCGTGAGCGTGATGGCCGCCCCGGCCGCCGCCACGGCCGCCGGCCAGCCCCAGCCCGGGTCGTCGGCCCAGGCGGAGTACCCGACGGCGAGGAACAGCGGGCCCGTGCAACAGCAGAGCGCGGCGAACAACAGATTGCCGATGAACACACCGGTACGGCTACGCATGGACGTTCCCCGCTTCCTCTCTCCGTGTCTCTGTCTCTCTGTGTCTCTGCGTCTCTGTCTTTCCGTCTCCCCGCGGGCCCGGTTCGCCGCGACCGCTCACCACTCGACCCGGAACCGTCTGCCGGCCGGGTCGACCACCGCCCCGCACCGCAGGCCCACGCGCAGGAAGGGGTGGTGCGAGCGTTTCCACGTCGTCTCGAATGTCCGCAGCCCCGGCCCGCTGATCCGCAGTTCGACCAGGACGCCGGACTCCTCGCCGTTCCCCTCCAGGTCGGTCAGGTCGAGGATCTCCGCGGTCGCCGGGACCCCTACGGCGTCGAGCCGCCGGTTGTGCTCCCGCTCGACGTTCGTGTGCAGCCACAGCCCGAGGCCCACGGGCAGGAAGACCACCGTGAACACACCGCCCAGGAGCAGGAGTTCAGCACCGCCGAGGACCGCGCAGGCCAGCACGACCGGGCCGCACAGACACAGCGCCGCGGCGCTGGAGTACAGGATCACGGCGTCCCCCGGACCGACCCGGTCGACCCCGGACATCCGCGCCGGAGCGGCGGCGCCTTCCCCGTCGTCCGCCATGTCAGCGCTCCGGGGACCGGGGCCGGCTCCGTTCCAGCAGGTCCGCCAGGACGCGCAGCCCGGGGAGGAAGGGCTCGCCGTAGAGGACGCTGTGCTTCCTGCCGGACCTGGTGATGATCGTCAGCCGGCCGATCCGGCCGGTGCGGAACTCGATCCGGGGCTCCTCCCAGATGTGGTACCGGGCCGCGTCGGCGTAGCCGAACACCTCCAGCACCCGTCCGTCGAAGGAGAGCAGGGCGGTCTCGCTCACCGGGGCGTCGTAGGGCAGGGCCGGTGTCACGGGGTCGCTCCGTGTCCGGCGTAGAGGTAGGCGCCCGGCCGGGCAGGGTCGGCGACCAGCAGCACCTCGTCGCCGGTGCGCGGGATCCGCACCTTGGAGACGATGGCCCGCAGGGTGATCCGCTCGGTGCCGCCGGACGGCTGGAGCACCAGGTCGACGACCGGGTCGTGGTTGACGAGCTGGCCGGTGTCGTCGATCGAGAGCACGACGGCGGACGTGGTCGGCGCGCCCGCGGCGAGCAACTGCTGTGCTCCGAGGCCCGAGTTGTACGCCCCCATCGAGTCCTGGACCCGGGCGTAGTCCTCCTTGCCGAGAAAGGCGCGGGTGGCACGGCCGTAGAAGCCCTTGCCCTCGGTCACCTGCGCCGCGATCTCCGCGGCCCGCTCCGCGCGGCTCTTGCGTCGTCCGAAGAGTCCCATGACGGCTCCTCCTTCTGATCGGTCGGTACTGCGTGGTTCCCGCTGTCCCGGCGGACGCTACGGGGCCCCGTTCGCCTACCGATCCCAGGTTCGACCGCCCGATCCCGGACGACGTACCCTCCTGACATGCCGCTTCCGAGCCAGCCGACCGATGAGCGCCGTCCGCGCGCCATGGTCATCGACGGCTCCTGGCGCGCCCTCGGACCGGGCCTGGAACCGCTCAGCGGTCCCGGTGGCGCCCCCTTGACCCGGACCGTGAAGCTGATCCTGCTGCCCTTGGTCCTACGGCCCGGCCTGCACCCCGAACTCGCCGCCGACTTCCTCGCGCCGGAGCAGTCCGCCCAACTCGACGCGCGGATACGGGAGTCGGGCGCCCGGCTGCTCGCGACGGCGCAGTGGTTCACCCTGCTCAAGCGGACCCGCCGGGCGTTGGGCGTGGTGGCGGGAAATCCGCAGGACCTGTATTTCCAGCGGTGCTTCGAACTGGCCGCCGAGCACGGGGCGCCGGGTACGGGCGCGGGCGCGCTGGCCAGGGCCGTGGTGCAGGACGTGGCGGACGCGGACGGCGGCCGTACGGTGGACGCCCTGAGGCGCTGTCTGACCGATGACGCCCAACACGCTCGGGTCGAGCGGGAGTTGGCCCTCGCATGGGAGAGTCGCGGGCGGGCCGCGAGCGACGGTACCGCCGCGGTGGCGGCGCGGGCGGCCGAGGTGCTCGAAGCCTGCGGCGGACCGGACGGGCCACGGGACACGCCGGAGTACGGGGTCATGGTCGAGACGGGCGACGGCGAGCTGACCGGCCGCGCGCTGTGGGCGGACCCGGGCGCGGACGCCGAAGCCGACATGGGCACGGGCGGGCTCTGGGGACGGGCCGGTCTGCCGGTCCATCTCGGTCTGACGGAACGGCGGTCCCCGTCACGTCCGCTGGTCGGTCGGGGTGCCTCGACGGCCACGCTCCCCGCACCGCTGGACCGCACCCTCTTCGAGCGGCTCTTCGTCGTGCTCCAGTCCTCGGCCCGGCGCGAGGAACTTCCGCCGGTCCCGGAACTCGTCCGGCGCGAGGTCGGCCGTAGCTGCGCCCCGCTCGGCCTGTACGACGAGAGCCTGCGCGTCGCCGTCGTGCTCGGCGGGCGGCTCGCGGTGGGCCTCGACCCGCTGGGCACGGGGGAACCGGCGTCGGGGCGGACCTCGGCGCACCGCGCGGTCAACAGTCGTTGGCGACGCGAGGCATCGGTGCTGCGCGCCCGCCGGATGACCGTCTCGCCCCGCCCCGATCCGGACGGCGGTGTGCTGGACGCCCTCGCCCAGGACCTGCGCACGCCCTGGGCCGCCTACATGCGGCGGCTGTGGGTGCGGCTGCACGGACGGGACGTCCGCGACGCGCCGCTGGCGGACGCCGCGGCGGCCTGGGCGGTGCTCGACGGGGTCGCCCGCTCGGTGATGATGGACCACCGGGCCAGGGTCCGGTCGGCCCTGCGCGCGCTGTCGGCTCCTGCGGCACCCACAGCGGCGCCGTCCGTCGTACCCGCGACGGCCGGGGCGGTCACGGCGTCCGAGCCGAGGAGCGCGTGATGGCGCCGCAGCCCGTGGAGGTCCGCGTCGCGCGGGACGACGACGGCGTCGTGCGGGTCGCGGCCCCGGGCACCGGCCGCGACTTCACGCTGGCGGTGCTCGACGTCGCCGGAGCGGTGCTGTCCTGGCCCGTCCTCGGGGAGCCGGTGCCGCCGAGCGCCGAGATCCACGACGTGGCGCGGGCGCAGCAGTGGCTGTGGGCGGTCCACGGCGAGCGTGTCGCCGCCGCCGTGCAGGCTTGCGCCACGGGCCGGCCGGCCGAGCCGACCGAGGCATGTGTGCCGGTCGTCCCGACCGCGCTCGCCGCCGACGCCGCCCGGCTCGGGCTCGGGCACTGGGCGGCCCGCTGGTGGCCCGCCTCCTACCTGGACGGCATACCGGCGCTCCAACCCGACCTGCTCGGGCTGGAGTTGGCTGCGCTGACGCATCAGTGCCAGCAGTTGTTCGACGGGAGCGGCGAGGGCGTCGCTGACTTCGGCGCCTTGAGCGAATTCGATGATCTCGGTGACTTCGACGATCAGCCCGACAGCCGTGCGGCCGAGCTGATCGAGGATCACCTGACCGCCCTCGACCCGCTGATCCAGTGGTGGCGGGCCTCGGCGGAGTCCTCGACGGGCACGGCCCGCCGCTTGGAGAGCGTGCTGCGGCTGATCGACGGCGCGGCGGACTGCGCCGGGCTGGACGGCCCCGAGCTGCGCCGGCTGCGCGCGCTCCTGGACCGGCCCGGTCCGGCCACCGCTCCGTCCGAGCCCGGCGCGCTGTTCGCCCGGTCCGGCGGCTACGCCCTCGCGGCGGGCGAACCGCTCGTGACCGGCGGCCGGTTGATCGCCCGGGGCGCGGGGACCAACGACTGGCGCCGCTATCCGCCCGGCCTCGTCGACGCCTCCGAGACCGCGGTGTCCTGGACCGCCCGGGCCCTCGGCGCGCGACGCCAGTTCGAGGTCGATGTCGTCGCCCACGGCACGGCACCCGCGACCGGCGCACCCCTCGCGGCGGAGGTCCGGGTGAACGACGGTCCGCGCAAACGGGTCGCCCTCGCCAGACGCGACGACGTCTGGACCGGCCGCACGGACCTGGACCTGCCGCCCGGTGAGACCCGGCCGCGCGTCGAACTCGGTGTGCTGCTGCCCGGCTTCGACCCCGGCCCGGGCCCCGACACCGGTACCGAACGCGAGGCGATCCGTGCGCTGGTCCGGCGGCGCCTCGCGGCGGCGGCCCGGCCGGACCCGTACGACACGGCACCGGACTCCGATTCCCGCGCCCCCTTCCTCGCCGAGATCGCCGCCGACACCGATGAGGACTACTGACGGATGCGGGACCAGAACGACGGCACGACGGACGACGGCACGACGGACGACAGCACGACGGACGGCGGCACGGCGGACCGCGCCGAGGCGGTGACACCGCTCTACGGCGAACCGTTCGACAGCGCTCTGGCCCGGGCCGAGGAGCATCAGCTCAACGCCGAGATCGCCGACGCGGTCGCCGTCTACGCGGAGTCGCTCGCACTGGCCGAGTCCCTTGAGGACTCCCCCGACGTACGGTTCCTGCGCGCGCACCTGCTGGCGAACATCGCGAGCGTCCAGCTCGCCGCCACGGACTTCGTGGCGGCGCGGGACGCCCTCGACCGCTCCCACGCCCTGCTCGACGGCATCGCGGCGGCGCCGATGGGGCCGCGCGGCCGTCAGTTGTGGCTGGAGCTGGTGCTGCGGACGCTGATCGCCCGGGCCGATCTGCTGCGCAGGACCGGGCACTTGGACGAGGCGCTGGCCTGTCTGGACGAGGCGGCGCGCAGACTGCCGGAGTTCGACGACCCCGAGGGCCTGCGCACCGCCGAACTCGGCCTGAACCGCGTGCACTTGCTGATGGACCGGGGCGCGTGGGGAGCCGCCGAGGAACAGGCGTCGGCACTGCTGTCGACCACACCGCCGACAGCGCGGGAGACCGTCCCGCGGCTGCTGGTGGCCCTCGGTCTGATCTGCTCGTCGACCGGGCGCTTCGACGCGGCCGAGGACCATTTCGCGCGCGCCGAGGAGCACTTCACGTCGCTGGGCGACACCGGTGAGCAGCGGGTGCTGCTGGCGCACCGCGCGTACGCGGCGCTGCACCGGGGTGAACTCGACCTCGCGGAGCGGTTGTTCGCGCAGGCGTCGGCGTTCTTCGAGGAGCAGGGGTGGTCGGGCGATCTCGCGGTCTGTGAGCAGGCACGCGCGTTCCTCGCCGGTCGGCGCGGCGACGACAGCGGCGCGGAGAGCCTGTTGGCGGCGAGCCTGGAGCGGTTCGAGCGGCTCGGTGCCTCGATCGCCGCCGCCGACAGCATGCTGCTGGGCGCCCAGCACGCCTACGCCCAGGGCGACATCAAGGAGATGAAGCGGCTGGCCCAGGGCGCCCGGGACGTGTACCAGGAGCGGGGGGTGTACGAGCGGTGCGCGCAGGTCGACCTCATGCTCGCGCGCACGCTTGAGGACAACCTGAACCGGGCGGACCACGGCGAGCGGGAGCGGGAGTCCGTCGACAACGCGCTCTCCCTCGCGCTGCCCGCCGCGCTGGCCCTGGAGGCGGCACGCTACGGCTTCGCCACGGCCCACGCGCGGAGCGAGTGGCTGCGGCTCGCCGAGGACGCCGTGGAGCTGGTGTTCCGTCTGGTGCTGCGCCGGCAGGATCAGGGGCTGCTCTTCGAGCTGGCCGAACACCGTTGCGCGGGCGCGTCGTTGGCGCTGACTCCGAGCGCGGACACCGTCCCGGCGGGCACCGCCCCGGTCGCGGACCGCGCTGGTGTCTTCCCCAACGCGGCGATGAAGACGTACGGGCACGCGGACGGCACGACGACGCTCGGCGGGGTGGCCGCCGAGGCCGCCGCCTCCGCCGGGCTGCGGGTCGCGCCGCCGCCGAAGGTGCGGATGTCGGCGCGGTCGGGCCCGGGGCGCGTGGCGCTCCAGGAGTACATCGAGGCGGCCGAGTTCCGGTACGGGCGGCGGATCGTGGATCAGGAGGAGGTGCCGTTCTGGGTCACCGACGACATGACGAGCCGCCCGGTGGTCCAGGTCCGGCTGGCCGATGCCGGTGATCTGTTCATGACCTGGACCTGGGCCGGTGGGGCCCGGGGCTTCGGCACCGGCCACGGCCCCCGCGACGAGGTCGACCGCGCGGTCCGCGCACTCGCCGACGCGCTGCCGGGCGCGGGCGACGGCGCGGAGGGGATGCGGCGGGCGTTGACCTCGGGCGCGCTGGCCGACCACGACGGCGAGCGCCGGCTCGCGCGGACACTGGCCGAGGCGCTGTGGCCGGAGGGACTGACGGCGCAGATCCGTCAGGTGGCGGAGCGCGCGGGCCGCCCGCTGGTACGGATCCAGCCGTCGCCCCGGGTCGCCCAGGTCCCCTGGGAACTGCTCGCCGTCGACGACGAGGATGTGCGGCTCATCGAGCTGGCGGACGTGGTGACCACCGCACCGGCGTCCTTGCGACCACGCAAGGTCCCAAAGGAACCAAAGGAACCAGAGGAGTCGGCCGCCGCGACCCGAAGCGCGGACACGGGCCCCGTCGTCCTCGTCCTCGACCCCCGCGTGCCCGGCTTCCGCGCCGACTCCCCGCTCGGTTCGGTGCTGGGGCCGCCCGGGTCCGACCCGGAACTGCTGTCGCTGGTCGGCCGCCATCTCGACGCGGGTGCCGTCGTACCGTCCGTCGCCACCCCGGCGGAGGCCTTCCGCCGTACCGACCTGGACCGGGACTGGCTGGGCGGCGCGCTCCGCGCGGGCGCGCGCAGGCTCCTGTACGTGGGGCATGTCAGCGGTGCGCCGGTCGAGGGCGGGCAGAGCGAGGACGGCACGCTGCACCTGGCCTGCGCGGCGGGGACCACGGGCCTGGCCGCGCCCCTGCGCACGCATCGGCCGCTGTCGGCCAAGGACCTGCTGCTGGGGACGCTCCCGCTGCGTGCGGACGGCGAGCCGGGCGCGCGGATCTGGCCGGCGCCGGCCCGGGTCGCCCTGATCGGCTGTGAGAGCGGCGGTGATCTGCGCTTCGCCGAGTCGTTCGGGCCCGCGACGGCGATGCTTCACAACGGCGCCGAGCTGGTCACCGCCACCCGCTGGGTGCTGCCGACCAGCTTCGCCTTCCATCGGCTGGCCCAACTGCCGGATTCCGTGCGCCCGTTGACGGAGGCGATCGTCGCGGTCGACGCGGCGCACGAGGACGCGGACCCGGTGTGCCGGCTCGGCCGCTGGCAGCGGGAGCAGCTCGACCGCTGGCGCGCCGAGGGCCGCGTCGAGCACTCGCCGCTGTTGTGGGCGGCGCTGACCTGCATCGTCGTATGACCGGGCGGGTTCTGTCCGTGGTCAGAGGCGGACGATGATCAGGGCCGTGTCGTCGGTGGCGCCGCCGTGCGGGAGGAGTTCGAGGAGTACGGCGTCCGCGAGGGTTTCGGGGTCGGTGTGGCGGTGGCGGACGAGGGAGTCGGCGAGGCGGAGCAGGCCCCGGTCGATGTCTTCGTGACGGCGTTCGATCAGGCCGTCGGTGTAGAGGGCCAGGGTGGTGCCGGGTGCGAACGTGGTGCCGGCCTGCGGTCGGGGCGTCGGGTCGGGGCGGGCGTCGAGGGGCGGGTCGGTGGCCAGGTCCAGGAACTCCACGCCGCCGTCGGGGCGGATCAGGACGGGCGGCGGGTGTCCGGCGCTGCTGTAGGTGATGGTGTGGTCGTCGAAGTCGACGAAGGTCGTGACCACGGTGGCGGACTCGGCGCCGTCGACGACGTTGGCGTAGCGGCCCAGGATGTCGAGGGCCTGGGCGGGACCGGCCGCGACGCGGGAGGTGGCGGTGAGCGCGCTGCGCAGCTGGCCCATGACGCCGGCGGCGGCCAGGCCGTGGCCCACGACGTCCCCCACGGACACGCCGATGCGGTTGCCGCCGACCAGGTCGACGACGTCGTACCAGTCCCCGCACACGTTCAGTGAGCCGACCGCGGGCCGGTAGCGTACGGCGATCTGACGGCTCGCGCCCTGGCGGCGGGTGGGCAGCATCGCTTCCTGGAGGGCGAGGGCGACCTCGCGTTCGCGGGCGTGGGCGCCGCGCAGGCGTTCGTTGACCTCCTGGAGTTCGCGGGCGCGGGTGTACAGCTCGGCCTCCAGCACGCGGGCGCGACCGCCGCCGGAGCGGCCTCGGGCCCGGATCAGTTCGGTGACCTCCTCGACGCGGTGGACCAGCAGCACGACCTTGCCGTCCGGTCCGAGGAGCGGGGTGTTGACCGGGCTCCAGTAGCGCTCCTCCCACTCCCCGGGGCAGGCCGCGGACTCGACGTCGTAGCGCTGGAGGGCCATGGCGTCGCGCTCGCCGGTGGCGATCACGCGGCGCAATGAGGTCTCCAGGTTGCGCATGCCGGTGGCGGCGGGGTCGTTCGGGTTGTCGGGGAAGACGTCGAAGAGGAAGCGGCCGACGACCTGTGCGCGAGTGCGGCCCGACATGCGCAGATATTCCTCGTTGACGTCCGCGTACACGAGGTCGGGCGTCAGCAGCGCCACCATGCCGGGCAGCCCTTGGAACACCGCCGAGTAGTCGATCGCCGCGTCCGTCATGGCCCTGCCACCCATCACCGCTGTCACACCATTTTCTCACGATATGAGTTGAGTGGATGGGGCAGGGGAGACGTACCGTGCACGCGCGGTGACTCCGCGGACAGTGGCCCGCTCGCCCCGAGGGGCCGGTCGGCCGATCGGCCGGTCATACGCTGTCCGCGTGATCGAGAGCGAGACTCCGGGCGCTGCCGCCGCCCGGCTGACCGGGTGCGTGGTGAGCGGTGTGCGTCCCCTGTCCGGGGCGGTCAGCGAGGTCGCCCTCGGCGATGGGCATTCGGTGGTGGTGAAGCGGGCCGAGGCGGTCGGTGCGGTGCGGGCGGAGGCGGCGGGGCTGCGGTGGCTGGGTGCCGCCGGTGCGGTCCGTGTGCCGGCCGTGCGCGGGCTGGACGAGCGGTGGCTGATCACCGAGCGTGTCCGCACCGGGCCGCCGAGTACGCGAGCCGCAGTGCGGTTCGGCCGGGAGCTGGCCGCCCTGCACGCCTCCGGCGCCCCGGCGTTCGGCGCGCCGCCGCCCGGGGGTCCGACGCGGGCGTACATCGGGCCGGCCCCGATGCGCAACGCTCCCGCCGCCGACTGGCCCGACTGGTACGCCGGCGAGCGGGTGCTGCCCTACCTGCGGCGGGCGGTCGACGCGGGCACCCTGGAGCACGCCGAGGCCGAGGTGGTGGAGCGCGTCTGCGCACGGCTGCCCGAACTCGCCGGTCCCGCCGAGCCGCCCGCCCGGCTGCACGGCGATCTGTGGAACGGCAACGTGTTGTGGGGCGCGGACGGCCAGGTCCGTCTGATCGACCCGGCCGCGCACGGCGGACACCGGGAGACGGACCTCGCCATGCTCCGCCTCTTCGGCTGCCCCGGTCTGCCCGAGGTACTGGCCGCCTACGACGAGGCAGCCCCTCTCGCCCCGGGCTGGACCGGCCGCGTCGGACTGCACCAGCTGTTTCCGCTGCTGGTGCATGTCGTGCTGTTCGGACGCGGCTACGCGGACTGGGCACTGTCGGGGGGGGGGGGGGGCCCCGGGGGGGGGGGGGGGGCCCCCCGGGCCCCCCCCCCCCGGGGGGCCGGGGGGGGGGGGGCCCCGGGGCCCCCGGGGGGCGGAGCCCGCCCCCGCGCCCGCGG
>NZ_JBIVUZ010000008.1:0-146643 GCF_044768565.1 Streptomyces sp. NPDC091280 | reverse complement strand
CGTGGGGGGCGGGGGGGGGGGGGGGGGGGGGGGGGGGGGGGGGGGGGGGGGGGGGGGGGGGGGGGGGCCCCCCCCCCCCCCCCCGCCGGTCCTGGTCAGACGTGCGGGCGGCGTCCCCGTTCCTGGTGCGGGAACTTCTGGTCGGCGCCCGGGAGGGTGGGCTTGGGCAGGGTCGCCACTTCCTCCTGCGCCTTCTCCAGCTGCTCCGCCGTGTCGTGCGGCAGACGGGGCGGGCGGGGGCGGGCGTCACGGAAGCGGAACGCCGTGGTGAGGTCGCCGAAGGTCTCGCGGCGCCAGTCGGAGACGTTCGGTTCCTCGACGCCGGTGAAGCGCTCCAGGAACTGGAGTGCCGAGGTGTGGTCGAAGGCCTCCGAGGCGACCCAACCGCCCACGGTCCAGGGCGAGATGATGATCGCGGGGACGCGGAAGCCGCCGCCGATCGGCAGGCCCTGGATGAACTCGTCCTTCGTGCCCGCGGGCGGGGTCGGCGGGACGACGTGGTCGAACAGGCCGTCGTTCTCGTCGTAGTTGAGGATGAACGCGGTCTTGCGCCACACCTTCGGGTTGGACGCGATGGCCTCGATCTTCGAGGCCACGTAGTCGGCGCCCGCCGCCGGGAGGTAGTCAGGGTGCTCCGACTGGTAGCTCGTCGGGCAGATCCACGACACCGTGGGCAGCCGGTCGTTGCGCGCGTCGTCCTCGAACGTGCCGTGCGCCTGCGGCCGTACGCCCCGCTCGTAGAGGTCGGAGCCGGGCTGGGCGTTCTTGAAGGACGCGAACTGCTCCAGCATGTTGGTGCCGTAGTCGTCCTCCTCCTGGTAGACCTTCCAGCTCACGCCGGCGTTCTGGAGGCGTTCCGCGTAGGTCGTCCACCGGTACGGCGTGGGCGCGACGTTGCTGATGATCGGGCCGCCCAGGGTGCCGCCGGGGTCGATCGAACCGGTCATCCACATCAGGCGGTTGGGCCAGGTGGGCCCGAACACCGAGCAGAAGTAGTTGTCGCAGATGGTGAAGGTCTCGGCCAGCGCGAACTGGAACGGGATGTCCTCGCGCGTGTAATAGCCCATCACATAGGGGCCGTTGACGCCGTCGGCCGCGCGGTGGGCGGGCAGCCACTGGTCCATCTTGCCGTTGTTCCAGGCCTGGTGCTGCACCGACCAGGCGTGGCTGGTGGACGGGATGGCCTGCGCGCTGGAGGTGTGGGTGTCGAGGTGGAACGGGAGGAGGTAGCCCTTCGGGTTCACCGCGTCCGGCTGGTAGAAGACGCTGCGCCCGGTGTCGAGTTTGCGAGCGTGCGGATCGGCGAATCCGCGAACGCCGGACAGCGTGCCGAAGTAGTGGTCGAACGACCGGTTCTCCTGCATCAGCATGACGACGTGTTCGATGTCCCGCAGCGAGCCGTTCTTCGGCGGCTCGGCGGCGACGGCCTTCTGGACGCTAGGCGGGAGGAGGGAGAGAGCCGCGGCACCGCCCAGTGTGCCGGCGGCCGAACCCAGGAGTCTGCGGCGTGTCAACTCGGCCATGATTGCCCCTTCTTGAAGAGCTTCGAGGGATCTCGTGGACCAGACCTCGGACCACTCTCCGCCTGGGACGGCAAGGGGTGTCAGGGGCGTGCGGTGAATTTGCGGCCAACGTGCGGAAAGGGGTTGGCCAAGCCGTGACCGTCACCATCCGCGCGTTGCCGGGGTGTTGCCAAACCTTGGGGGACGGCTGGCGGGCTCATGATCCGGGCCGCCCGAGGGCATCGGCCGTCATGCCTGTTTCCCGTTCGCGAAGTTATCCGGGAAGCGGACCTCGGGGGCGCAGCCGGGCGGCGATGGCGGCGACGTCGTCCTCGGCCTCCTGGACGTGGAGGCGCAGCACGATGTCGTCGAGGAGGCGGGAGACGCCCTGGCCGGGGTGCAGGCGCAGCCGGGCCAGCCGGGACAGGGAGACGTCGATGTCCTCGCCGCGCCGTTCGACCAGTCCGTCGGTGAACATGACCAGGGTGTCGTCGGGGGTGAGGGTGAGCGTGGTCATCTCGTAGTCGGCGCTGCCCGTGCCCAGGGGCGGGCCCACGGGGACGGGGATGAGTTCACCGGCGCCGTCGCGGTGGAAGACGGCGGGCGGCAGATGGCCCGCGCCAGCGAAGGCGGCGGTGCCGCGGTCCGGGTCGAGGAGGGCGAGCAGACAGGTCGCGGGGCGGCGGTTGTGCTCCTCGGACATCGCGGTGTCCATCTGGCGCAGGATGCGGTGGGGCGGCAGGTCGGTGGAGGCGACGTAGCGCAGCATCGAGCGGTAGGCGTTCATGTCGACGGCCGCGTCCAGGCCGTGCCCCATGACGTCGCCGATGACGAGGAGGGTGCGGCCGTAGTGCAGTCGTACGGCCTCGAACCAGTCGCCGCCGACGAGGGTGCCGCTGCCCGCGGGCAGGTAGCGCGTGGCCATCTCGATGTTGGGGTGGGGGCGGCTGGGCTCGGTGAGCAGCACCTGCTGGAGGTTGAGGGCGGTGGTGCGCAGTCGGTGGTGTTCGACGGCGTGGTGCAGATGGGCGGCGGTGAGGCGGGCCGCGTAGTGCACGGCGGCGGCCTCCCCGTCGCCGAAGGCGCGTCCGGCGCGGATCGCGAGGAGCGCGCCGTAGGCCTTGCCCCAGGCGGTCAGGGGTACCGACAGGGCGGCCAGGACGCCGTGGTCGTTGGTGGTGAAGGAGGTGGTGATCGGATGTCCGGCGTCCAGGGCGCGGACCATGACGTCCTCGCGCGGCGCGCTGCGCAGGCTGTCCAGCAGTTCCTTGCGGCCGACGGCGGCCATCGGGTGCAGCATGCCGTGCGGTGCCGGGCGTGCCTCGTCCTGGGCGAACAGGTCGACGGCCGCGGCCTCGCACAGCTCGTCGACGAGGAACCTGGCGCACTCCGCCGCGGTCCTGCGCTCGTCGAGCGTGGACCCGATCGCGCGGACCGCCCGCTGCGCGAGCGCGAACCGATCCACCGAGCCCTCCTCGGCCCCGGTCACCCCGTCACCGTCCACCACGGCCCCTTTCTGCCACTCCCCCATCCCAACACCCGTGGGACCTGTCGAGCGGTATTGACCCGTGGCGCGGTGGCATCGCGCGCTCTGGCGCCCTGTCGCCCCCATGGCACCCCCAGCGCTACGAAAGTGTTTCGTAACCGAGGAATTTCCCGTGCTTGTCCTGGGCGTGAATTCCGTGTCAGTGTCCCGGCCAGCAGGCAGACGAGCCGCGATGGGAAATCCCCGAAAGCCTTTCGGGCCGATATCCGTTTCCGCCGCTGTTCTGCGCACCTACGGCATGCTGAAAGAAGAGAGGCACACCATGCGGAGAATCCCGGTCACCGGACATCTCGGAAGCCCGAGAATTCGACGCGCCGTCGCGGCCGGGGTCACCCTGGCCGCCGCCGCGAGCCTGGCCGCCTGTGGATCCTCGGGACCGTCCACCACCTCATCGTCGAAGGGACTGACGATGTGGGCGCTCAACGACCAGACGATCCTCAAGCAGTCGGTGGACGCCTACAACAAGGACCACCCCGACGCGAAGATCACCCTGCGGCTGTTCGCGAACGACGACTACAAGCAGAAGCTGCGCGTGGCCTTCGGCGCGAACCAGGCCCCGGACCTCTTCTTCAGCTGGGGCGGCGGCGCCCTGAACGACTACGTCAAGGCCGGCAAGGTCGACGTCCTGAACGCCTCGGACGTCAACTCGGACCGCTACACCGACAGCGTGATGCAGAGCGCGACCTTCGACGGCAAGGTCTACGGCGTCCCCGTCAACGGCCTGGCCCCGGTCGTCCTCTACTACAACAAGAAGGTGCTGTCCGACGCGGGCGTCCAGCCGCCGAAGACCTACGACGACCTCCTCGCGGCCGTGAAGAAGCTCAAGGGCAAGGGCGTCACCCCGCTCTCGCTCGCGGCCAACTCCAAGTGGCCGACGCTGATGTACCTGGAGTACCTGCTCGACCGGACCGGCGGCTCGCGCGTCTTCTCGAAGATCGCCTCCGGTGACGCCGCCGCCTGGAAGGACCCGTCGGTCACCAAGGCCAACCAGAAGCTCCAGGACCTGGCGAAGGCCGGGGCGTTCGGCGACAACGCGTCCTCCGTCAGCTACGACCAGGGCGCCTCGACCGCGCTGCTGTACACGGGCAAGGCGGCGATGGAGGTGATGGGCACCTGGGAGTACGCCAACATCGCCAAGGCGGCGCCCGACTTCCTGAAGAAGGGCGAGCTGGGCTACACGGCGTTCCCGGCGCTGACGGGCGGGGCCGGCAGCGCGGACAACATCGTCGGCAACCCGTCGAACTTCCTGTCGTTGAACAAGTCGTCCAAGCACAAGTCCGACGCGCTGACCTACCTGAAGGACTACATCCTGAACGGCTCCCAGGTCGACGCCTACCTCGCCGCGGGCAGCGTCCCGCCGGTCAAGGGCCTCGACTCCAAGCTCGCGGCGGTGCGTTCCTCGTCCGACAAGGCGTGGCTGACCTTCGTCTACGACCTGGTGGACAAGGCGCCGAGCTTCCAGCTCTCGTGGGACCAGGCGCTGCCGTCCGAGCAGGCCGACCCGCTGCTGACCAACACCGACAAGTCGTTCCTGCGGCAGATCTCGCCGGCCGACTTCGGGGTGAACATGAGCAAGGCGGGGTCGTGAGCGTCACCACCACCCCGACGCGCCGGAGCGGACGCGGTGGCGGTGGCCTCCTCATGGCGGCCCCCGCCCTGCTCCTCTTCGGACTGTTCGGTCTCGTGCCCCTGATCGGCGTGGTGGCGCTCAGCGTCGCCCGCTGGGACGGCCTCGGGTCCATCAGCTGGGCGGGTCTGACCAACTGGACGTCCGTCCTCACCGACGGCGCCACCTGGCAGTCGCTGTGGCTCACCGTCAAGGTGATGGTGGTCAGCTGGCTGGTGCAGACGCCGATCGCCCTGGCGATCGGTCTGTTCCAGGCGCCCAAGGGCCGGCTGCGCGCGCTGTTCGCGGTGCTGTTCTTCCTGCCGCTGCTGCTGTCCGCGGTGGCGATCGGTCTGACCTGGCAGGCGCTGCTCGACCCGTCGTTCGGCATCGGCGCCACGCCCGGCCTGCACTGGCTGGCCAGGCCGCTGCTCGGCTCGCCCCAACTCGCCCTGTACACGGTGATCTTCGTGATCGCCTGGCAGTTCGTGCCGTTCCACGCCCTGCTCTACCAGGCGGGCATCCGGCAGATCCCGACCGCCCTGTACGAGGCCGCCGCGCTCGACGGCGCCGGGACCGTCACCCGGTTCCTGCACATCACGCTGCCGCAGCTGAAGTACACGCTGGTCACGTCGAGCACGCTGATGCTGGTCGGCTCGCTCACCTACTTCGACCTGATCTTCGTCCTGTCCGGCGGCACCGGCGGTCCCGGCACCGCGACCCGCGTCCTTCCCCTGTCCATGTACATCACCGGTTTCCAGGCCCACGACATGGGCCGGGCCAGCGCGGTGGCCACCCTGCTCGTGGTCCTCGGCCTCGGTCTGTCGCTGCTGACCACCCGCCTGTCCGGCTTCACCCGGATGGACAGCCAGCAGGAGGGCATGTGAGCACCGCCGTGACCAAGACCCGCACCCCCGCCGCCGAACGACGGTCCGTGCCCGGCCACCGGGCGACGACTCCCGGACCCGTCCGGAAGCACACGGTGGCAGGGGTCCTGCGCCGTACCCTCACCGGCGGCGCGGCGCTCTTCTGGACGGCGATCGTCGTCGTCCCCGTCTACTGGCTGGTCGTCACCAGCCTGCGCAGCACGTCCGACTTCACCTCGGACAGCCCGCTCGCCCTGCCCAGCCACCCGACGCTGGACAGCTACCGCACCGTCCTGGACGGCGACTTCACCACCTATCTCCTCAACAGCGTGGTCGTCACGGCGGGCACGGTCGTCATCGCCGTGGCCGTCGCCCTGATGGCCGCGTTCTCGATCGTCCGCAACGCGGGCACCCGCTTCTCCCGGGTGTCGTTCCGCCTGTTCCTGCTGGGCCTGGCGATCCCGCTGCAAGCGGTGATCATCCCGGTCTACCTGCTGATCATCCGCATGCACCTCTACGACAGCCTGCTCGCGATCGTCCTGCCCTCGGCCGCGTTCGCGCTGCCGATCACCGTGATGATCCTGGTGAGTTTCCTGCGGGACGTGCCCCGTTCGCTGTTCGAGGCGATGATCGTCGACGGCGCCGGCGACTGGCGCATGCTCTGGTCGCTCGCCGCACCCCTGGCCCGCCCGGCCCTGATGACCGTCGCGGTCTACGACGGCCTCCAGGTCTGGAACGGCTTCCTGTTCCCCCTCATCCTCACCCAGAGCGGCGACAAGGCCGTCCTGCCGCTGGCGCTGACCCTGTTCAAGGGCCAGTTCGGCATCGACGTCCCGGCCACCATGGCCGCCGTGGTGCTCTCCACGCTGCCGATGCTGGCCCTGTTCATCCTGGCCCGCCGCCAGCTCGTCGCCGGTCTCACCGCCGGTTTCTCCAAGTAGCCCCCACCACCGGGCAGTTCACCCCGCTCCGACGGCCGGGCCGTGTGCCCGGCCCCGTCGGCGTGCCCGCGCGACACCTAGGAGTCGTGAATGACGACCACCATGCCCGACCACGGCGGCCTCCCCCAGGACGAGAGCGACCGCCCCTGGACGGACCCCGCCCTGCCCACCACCGAACGCGTCGACGCCCTGCTCGCCCGGCTCACCCTGCCGGAGAAGGTCGCGCAGTTGAGCAGCACCTGGGAGGACATCGAGGCCGACGGCCCCGAAGTGGCCCCGGGCAGCAACCACTTCGGCCGCGTCGGCGACCTCGACCACACCGCCCGGCACGGCCTGGGCCAGCTGACCCGGCCCTACGGCACGCTGCCCCGGCCCGCGCTGGAGCACGCCCGGCTGCTCGCCGGACATCAGCGGCAGGTGGTGGCGCAGAGCAGATTCGCCATCCCGGCCATGACCCACGACGAGTGCCTCACCGGCTTCACCGCGTACGGCGCCACGATCTATCCCACCTCGCTCGGCATGGCGGCCACCTTCGACCCGGCGCTGATCCGCCGGGTGGGCGAGGCCATCGGCTCCGACATGGCCGAGGCGGGCGTGCACCAGGGCCTGTCCCCCGTCGTCGACGTCATCCGCGACTACCGGTGGGGCCGCTGCGAGGAGACCTACGGCGAAGACCCCTACCTGGTCGGCGAGTTGGCCGAGGCGTACGTCACCGGACTCCAGAGCGCCGGGGTGTACGCCACCCTCAAGCACTTCGCCGGGTACTCGGCCTCGATGGGCGGCCGCAACCACGCTCCCGTGGGGATCGGCCGCCGCGAGCTCTTCGACGTCGTCCTGCCGCCCTTCGAACGGCTCGTCGCCGCGGGCGTGCGGTCGGTGATGAACTCGTACGCCGACATCGACGGCGAGGCACCGGCCGCGAGCCGCTGGCTGCTCACCGAAGTCCTGCGCGAGGCCTGGGGTTTCGAGGGAACCGTCGTCTCCGACTACTGGTCCCTGCCCTTCCTGGTCAACGACCACCGGGTGGCGGCCGATCTCCCGGAGGCCGGCGCGCTGGCCCTGACCGCGGGACTGGACGTCGAACTCCCCGACCAGCGCGGTTTCGGCGACGCGCTTGTGCACGCCGTCGAACAGGGCCTGGTGGGCGAGGAGTTGGTCGACCGCGCGGTACGCCGGGTGCTGCGCCAGAAGGCCGACCTCGGACTGCTCGGCGCCGACTGGGACCCGCGTCCGCCCGCCCTGATCGCGGGCGAACTGGACCTCGACAAGCCGGCCGGCCGACAACTCGCCCACGCCGTGGCCCAGTCGAGCGCCGTGCTGCTGTCCAACGACGGCACCCTGCCGCTTCCCTCCACCGGCCGTATCGCGCTGATCGGGCCGTGCGCCGACGACGTGCGCACGATGTTCGGCTGCTACAGCTTCCCCAACCATGTCCTCGCCGAGCGCGACGACCTCGGCAACGGTGTCGAGGCGGTCTCCCTGCGCCACGCCCTGGCGGCCGAACTCTCTGCCGTGGACTGGCGGTTCGAACCGGGCTGCCCGATCCGGGAGGCGGACCGCTCCGGTCTGGCAGCCGCGGTCGAGGCGGCGGCCGGGGCCGATCTGACCGTGCTCGTCGTCGGCGACAAGGCGGGCATGTTCGGAATCGGCACCTCCGGCGAGGGCTGTGACGTGGAGGACCTGCGGCTGCCCGGCGTGCAGGAGGAGCTGGTCGAGGCGGTGCTCGCGACCGGGCGGCCGGTCGTGCTGGTCGTCAGCAGTGGCCGCCCCTACGCGGTGGGCCGGTTCGCGGCCGGTGCCGCCGCCATGGTGCAGGTCTTCCTGCCGGGCGAGGAGGGCGGCCGTGCGGTGGCCCAACTCCTGGCGGGCAAGGCCAACTTCAGCGGCAAGCTGCCCGTGCAGATCCCGACCACGCCCGGCGGCCAGCCCTACACCTACCTCCACGCGCCGCTCGGCGACCGGCAGAGCTGGCTCTCCAACCTCGACCCGACACCGGCGTTCCCCTTCGGACACGGTCTGTCGTACACGAGCTTCGAGATCGACGGGTTCGACGTGGACAGTGAACTGGTGCCGGTGGACGGCGAGTTCACGGTCAGCGCGCGGGTGCGGAACACGGGGGCGGTCGTGGGGGCCGAGACGGTCCAGCTGTACGCGATCGACCCGGTCGCCCAGGTGACCCGTCCGGTACGGTCCCTGCTCGGCTTCGCCAAGCTGACGCTGGAGCCGGGCGAGCGGGCGACGGTCCGTTTCCATGTCCACACCGACCGGCTCGCCTTCACCGGTCTGGCGGGGCGCCGTGTCGTCGAGCCCGGCCGGATCCTGCTGGAGGCGGGCTCCTCAAGCCTCGACACACCGGCGCGCGGGGCGATCCAACTCGTCGGCGGGGAAAGGGACGCGACGGTTCTCCGGCACCACGCGGTGCCGGTGGCCGTCGAGCGGGAGTAGCGGGCGGGGACACACCAGGAACCGCGTCCCGTGTGTCTCGTGGAAACGGAATCGTCCGGAGGGGAAGCACCGAATCGGTGCTTCCCCTCCGGACGTTCGCTGTTCCCGCTGTTCGCGCTGTCCGCGCGACGGTCTCCCGTCAGGGCTAGGCGCGGCTCCACTGCTGGGTCGCGTTGCCGAGACCGGTCCACAGCTGGACCTTCGAGCCGTTGGCCGTCCCCCAGTTGGTCACGTCGATGACCAGGCCGTTGGAGCGGTTGACGATGGTGCCGTCCACGCGGAACGTCCACTTCTGGCTGGACTTCCCGTTGCAGGCCCAGAGGATGAGCGTGGTGCCCGCGGTGGTGCCGTCGCCGTTCGCGGCGAG
Source organism: Streptomyces sp. NPDC091280 (assembly GCF_044768565.1). NCBI lineage: Bacteria > Bacillati > Actinomycetota > Actinomycetes > Kitasatosporales > Streptomycetaceae > Streptomyces > Streptomyces sp. NPDC091280. Next base: position 137,370 of record NZ_JBIVUZ010000008.1, on the reverse strand, counting down.
GCAGTTGCCGTTGACGCGGAGTTCGCCGGCGGCGGTCTGCGTGATGGTCTGGTTGGCGTTGCCCGAGCAGTCGTAGATCTGGACCTGGACGCCCGTCGCGCCGTTCGGCACGTCGAGGCAGCGGCTGGAGTTGGCGCCCTTCAGGGTGAAGGTGGCGGCCGTGGGCAGCGGGTCCTGGACCAACTGCCAGTCCTGGGAGCCGTCGGTGGTCGCCGCGGCGACGGTGACGGCGCCGCCCGCTGTCGAACCGGTCATGTAGAGGCCGGTGTTAAGGACCGAGCGGAGCTTGTAGTAGCCGCTGGTCGACGACGCGACCTGGGTCCACTGTTTGTCGGTGACCCCGTCGTCGACCCACTGGGCCAGCTTCTGCCCCGCGGTCGCGGTCCCGGTCCAGATGGCGACCGAGCGGCCTCCGGACTTGTTGAGCAGCGTGACGTTGTCGCCCTTGGCGGTGAGGTGCCAACGCTGTGTGGCGTCCGTGGAGTTGGCGGCGCTCAGGACGAGGTCCGGGGTGTCGCCGGTGAGGCTGGCGTCCTGGGTCTTGCCGGACGAGGTGCTGAGGACCTGGCCGGTGAGCCGGTTGACGAGGCTGTAGTAGGCGCCGTCGGAGCGGCCGAGGTCGACCTCGGCGTACTTCACGGGTCCGACGCTGTTGCCGCTCCAGGACGCCTGGAGGATGAGCACGCGTCCGGTGCCGTCGACGTACTGGAGCGCACGGCTGTAGCCGGCCGCTATCGGCGTCTTGTACTCCTTCCAGGTGCCGGTGGAGAGCCCGGACTCGTTGACCCAGACGTCGCCGCTGCCCGCCGCGTTGTAGACGATCCGGCCGTCCGCCAGGGGGAGGAGAACCGGGCTGCCGCCGGTGGCGAGGGTGGCGCCGCCCGAGGGCACGGGCAGTGCGGTGATCGGGTTGTCCGTGGCGGAGAAGAACTTCGTCGGGTCGTCGGAGATCCGGTAGCGGACGTTCGCACCGCCGCCCCAGTACTCGTACGTCAGCAGCCACTTGCCGTCGGTCGTCGGGGCGATGGTCGTCATGCCGGGCCGGCCGCCGCCGATCTCCGTCTTGCCGCTGCCCATGCTCACCGTGGAACCGGGGACGTCGACGACCGGGGAACTCCAGGCCGTGGAGCCGGAGCCGTCCCAGGTGCGGTGGACGAGGACCTGGCCGCCGGAGTCCGTGGCCGTGTCGTTGGCCGTGTCGAGGGTGGGCGCGCCGGTGCTGGTGCTGTAGCCGGTGTAGTCGTTCTCGTCGGAGTAGTAGGCGATCAACTGACCGTTGTGGGCGAGGAGATGGGGTTCCCAGACGGGGTCGACCTGCGCGTAGGTGTTGGCGGTGGAGACCCGGCCGAGGCTGCCCGCGCTGCCGCCCTGCCAGCTGCCGGCGGCGATGATGTTCTGGACGGTCCAGGTCGCGCCGTCGTCCGTGCTGGAGTACAGGGCGAGCGCCACGTCCTTGCGGTCGCCGTCACTGGTGGGCGTCCAACTGGAGTTGGCGGCCTTCTGCTCCTGGTAGTAGTAGTCGTCCCCCGAGACGACGCTCGCGAGCAGCAGGGTGCCGGCGCTCAGGCTGCCGACGTTCTGCGGGAGGACGTAGAGATACGGGTTGGTCCAATTGCTCGTGTATTTCGCGTACTTGGAATCGCTGGAGAGATAGGCGGGGGCTTTGACGTCGGCGAGTTTCGCCCATGTCGTGCCGCTGTCGTCGCTCTTGTACACGGGCAGTGTCTGGCCGACCGGGGCGGTCTGGTCGTTCTCGAAGGTGGCCACGAGCCGGCCGTCCGGCAACTGCGCCGACTTCGGGTAGAGCACGCACGGACTCTTGTTGCAGGAGGCGGTGTCGGTCGCCGTATACAGATTGGCGGGACTCGGCTGATAGGCCGACGCGGTGGTCGCGGAGGCGATGGCGAATGCCACGCCCGTGCCGAGGGCCGTCGCCCACGCGAAAGCCTTTCGCACCCAGGTTCTTTTCAACGGCTTTCCTTTCACCGGGAAGGGGTCCGGGCAGAAAGCCAGTATTCGCAGCGGACATGGCGATGTCACTGTCGCGTTTCGAAAGTGTTTCGCGGAATGAGGAGTTACGTGGTATTGACGCGTCGTGGCGCCGATGTGGAAGTCCGCAGGACGAGTTCCGTGGCGAGCTCTATGCGCGGGGAGACGGGCTGCCTGCCCTGGGCGAGTTCCAGGAGCACCCGGGTCGCCTCGCGGCCCAGCTCCTCGAAGGGCTGGCGTACGGCGCTCAGGGGCGGGCAGGCCATCGCGGCGACGAGCGTGTCGTCGAAGGACATCACCGCCAGGTCGTCCGGTACGGCCAGGCCCTGCTGCCGGGCCGCCTCCAGGACACCGAGCGCCTGTGCGTCGCTGGCCGCGAAGACGGCCGTGGGCGGGTCCTCGGCGCGCAGGATCTGGGCGCCGGTGGCGAGCGCCTCGGCGTAGTCGAAGTCGGTCGAGCGGACGATCGCCGGGTCGTAGGCGATCCCCGCCTCCTCCAGCGCGGCCCGGTAGCCGTGCACGCGTGCCGCCCCGGCCAGGGAGTGCGAGCGGCCCGCGATCATGCCGATCCGGGTGTGCCCGAGGCCGAGCAGGTGCTGCACGGCCTCGCGCGCGCCGCTCCAGTTCGTCACGCCGATGCTGGGGATGTCCTCGGAGGGGGCGCTGAGCGGGTCGATGAGGACCACCGGGAGGCGTTGTTCGACGATCCGGCGCTGGTCGTCCTCGGACAGCATCGAGATCACGATGACGATCCCGGCGGCGCCGAGCGCGACGCACTCCTCCAGCCACCCGGAGATCGACCGGCGGCTCGTGGTGCCGGTGATCACGTCGATGCCGAGTTCGCCGGCCGCGTCCACGATGCCGCGGACCACCTCCAGCGTGTACGGCCCGGACAGGTCGCGGAAGACCGCGACGATCTGCCGGGGTGTGGCCGGGTCCCGTTCCCAGGGGCGGACGAAGCCGTGCCGCGCGAGGAGTTCCTCCACCCGCTCGCGGGTGCGGGCGCCGACGTCCCGGCGCCGGTGCACCACCTTGGACACCGTGCTGAGCGAGACGCCCGCCTCGGTGGCGATGCTCGTGAGGAGGCCGTACTGCGCCTCCAGTTGCCCCTTGCCGCGACCTGTCACCCGATGCCCGTTCCGCTCGCCGAACACCGATGCGCCGGACCGCATCGCGTGGCTGGCCTGTAACTTTGCCGCAAGGTAACGGGGCGCGGGCCGTGGAGGCAATACCGGTGCACGGCGTCCGGCGCGGTCACGGGGCGCCGGTCACGAAGCCGTCCCTGACCTTGTCGAAGACGGGGCGGTAGGTGTCCCACCGGGCGTCCGGGGCGGAGAGGTAGATGTCGTACTCGCGGTTGCCCTCCGTGCCGAAGCCGAGGTCGATGGCGCGGAACGCCCGGACCCGGCCCTGGAAGGTGAACTCCCAGATGGCGGCGGGCTGTCGGCGGAAGGTGGTCTGCTGCATGCGGAGTCTGCGATAGGTGGGGTAGTTGACCTTGGTGTTGGCCTCGATGTCCGCGAAGTGGGTGCTCGGGTCGGGGCCCGCCGGGTCCACGACGCCGATGGTGAGTCCGGCGAGGCCCGTGGCGTCGGTGTAGGTGACGCTCTCCGAGGTCCGCTTGCCGGCCTTCCAGTCGTCCGGCACCGGGAAGGAGACGCCGAGCCGGCTGTCCCGGACGAGGTGGTAGCCGTCCGGGACGGGGGACACGGAGGCCGTGGCGGTGGGCCGGCCCGTCGTGTGCCCGGGGGGCGATGTGGTGGTGCCGTGCAGGACGAACGCGGTGGCCGCGGCGGCGAGGGCCAGTGTCCCGGCGACGAGCGCCCTGCGGCCCCGGCGGCGTCCGCGTCCCGTGTTCCCGGCGGGCTCCGCGGTCGTGGACTCCGGTGCGGGCGGCGGGAGTTGGGCCGTCGCGTCGCCCCACCACGCGGTTTGCAGGGCGCGCTCGGTCTGTTCCGCCGAGGGCCGCTCGTCGGGCTCCTTGACGAGGAGCGCCTCGACGATCGGCTCCAGCGGTCCGGCCCGCTTCATGGGTTCGAGGGGGTCGACGGCGATGGCGTAGGCGGTCTCCATCGCGGTGGCCCGGCGGAACGGCGGGCGGCCCTCGACGGCCTGGTAGAGGGTGGCGCCCAGGGCCCACAGGTCGGAGGCGGTGCCGGGGGTGAGGCCGCGGATGCGCTCCGGGGCCATGTAGTGGATGGAGCCGACCATCTCGCCGGTCTTCGTCAGGGTCGACGCGCCGTCCGTCATGGCGATGCCGAAGTCGGTGAGGACGGTGCGGTCGCCGGTGCCGAGCAGGACGTTGCCGGGCTTGACGTCCCGGTGCAGGACACCGGCGGCGTGGGCGGCGCGCAGGGCGGCGACGGTGTCCAGGCCGATGCGGGCCGCCTCCTCGTGCGGGAGGGTCTCGCCGTCCTTGAGGAGGTCGGCGAGCGTGGGGCCGGGGACGTACTCCATGACGATGCAGGGCCGGCCGTCGTCGTCGACGACGTCGTGGACGACGATCACGTTCGGGTGCTGGATCCGGGCGGCGCTGCGGGCCTCGCGGCGGGCGCGCTCGTAGAGGGTGGCGAGTTCGTCGGAGGCGAGCTCCGGCCGCGCGTGGAGCCGTTTGATCGCGACCCGGCGGCCGAGCACCTCGTCGTCGGCCAGCCAGACGGTGCCCATGCCGCCGCGGCCGATCTGCTCGGCCAGCCGGTAGCGCCCGGCGATGCGACGCCCTTCGTCCGACACGGTGTCCTCCGCCGGTTCTGTCCCTGTTCGATTCGCCTGGTCACCATAACCGGCTCTTGTCCCGGATCGTGTGGGGCGGATCACTGCGGCCTCCCGGCCGGAGGGCGGCGGGCGCCTCCGGCGTGGGCCGGGGAGCGGCCGTACGATCCACACGAGGGCGGCGGTTCCGTGACGTACCGCGCCCTCCCCGCCCGTCGCCCGCCTCCCGTGGGGGCCGGGGCGGGCGGCCCGGACCGTGGAGAGGGAGGTTGTACCCCGTGACCGCACCACCGACGACCGGATCGTTCCAGCCGGAGAGTCTGATGGGGCGGACCCGGCTGGGCGACTCCGAGTACCGGTCCGTCGTCCGTCTGCTCGCCTGGCTGGGGCGGGTCAGGGCAGCCGATGTGGCCCATCCGCGGGTCAGGCGCTGGGGTGTGCCGGCGGCCTACGCTCTGGGCGGTGTCCCCGCCCTGGTGCGCGCCGCCGAGGTCTCCGCCGGTGCCTTCCTGGCGATGCTGGCGACCACGGCGGGGCTGGTCCTGCCGTTGCTGTGGCGGCAGCGGCGGCCGGTGCCGGTGTTCGTCGTCGTGGTCGCCGTCTCCCAGGTGTCGCTGATCCTGGGGGTGGACTCCGGGGCGGGCGCCACGCAACTGGTGGCGCTGCTCAACGTGGGGCGCTTCGGCGCGCCCGGCCAGCTCGCCGTCGCCGTCGCGTACATGACCGTACAGGCGCTCGTGTCCATCGTGTTCTTCGACGGCGGCGGGACGGCGCACGAGGTGACCAGCACCCCGGTGCTGGCGTTCCTCGCCGCGGTCGCCGTGCTGTCGATGGCCGCGCTGGGGCTGGCCGGGAAACTGGTCAACGCCTATATCGAGGCGCTTCAGGAGCACGCCGTACGGCTTGAGGTGGAGCGGGACCAGCGGGCCCGGCTGGCCGCGGCCGGTGAACGCGCCCGGGTGGCACGGGAGATGCACGACATCCTCGGTCACACGCTCGCCGTGATCGTGGGTCTGGCGGGCGGTGCGGCGGGGCTCGCGGAGAGCAGACCGAAGCGGGGCGCGGACACCTTGCGGATCATCGCGGAGAGCGGGCGCGGCGCCCTGGCCGAACTGCGCAGACTGCTCGCCGTCATCCACGAGGACGAGCCGGCCGACCCTCCGTTGGCGCCGCAGCCCGGACTGTCCGATCTGGGCGCGCTGATGGAGCGGGTCCGGGCCGCGGGCCCCGCCGCCACGCTGCGGCTCAAGGGCGAACTCACCGGTCTTCCGCAGGGACTTCAGCTCGCCGTCCACCGCATCGTGCAGGAAGCCCTCACCAACACGCTCAAGCACGCGGCACCGGACACCACCGTCGAGGTGACGGTCGCGGCCGACCCGGAGGCCGTGCGCGTCACCGTCGAGGACACCGGCCCGCACGGCGCACCCGGCACCGACGAGCAGGGCAAGGGCCTGCTCGGCATGCGCGAACGGGCCGCCCTCTACAGCGGGCAGGTCACCGCGGGCCCCAACTCCCGTGGCGGCTGGACCGTCCACGCGCTGCTCCGACCCGCCTCGACCGCCCCCGACCCGACGGAGAAGCACCCGGCATGACCACCGTCCTCATCGTCGACGACCAGGCCCTGCAACGCCTCGGCTTCAGCATGCTCATCGAGCAGTACCCCGACCTGAGCACCGTCGGCGAGGCCACCAACGGCGTCGAGGCGGTCCGGCTCACGGCCGAACTCCGGCCCGACGTGGTCCTGATGGACGTCCGCATGCCGGGCATGGACGGCATCGAGGCCACCCGCCGCATCGTCGGGTCCGGGGGCCGCTCCCGCGTCCTGGTCCTGACCACCTTCGACCTCGACGAGTACGCGTACGCGGCGCTGCGCGCCGGGGCCAGCGGATTCCTGCTCAAGGACGCGCTGCCCGAGGAACTGGTCGCGGGCATCCGGGCGGTGGCCGCCGGGGACGCGGTCATCTCCCCCGGGCTGACCCGCAAGCTCATCGACGCCTTCGGCGACCGGATGCCCGGCCGCACCCCCGAGCAGGACCGCCGCCTCGACACCCTCACCGACCGCGAGCGCGAGATCCTCACGGCCATGGCCTCGGGCTGGAGCAACACCGAGATCGCCGAACGCCTCTGCCTCGCCGAGTCCACCGTCAAGTCCCACGTCGGCCGCGTCCTCGCCAAGATCGGCGCCCGGGACCGGGTCCAGGCGGTGATCTTCGCCTACGACGCCGGGCTGGTCCGGCCGGCCTGAGGTCCCGCCCCTCAGTCCGTCGGCGCGGCCACGAACTCGGCGAGGAGCGCGGTGAGTTCGGCCGGTTTCTCCACGGGCAGTTCATGACCGGCGTCGACGATCCGGACGACCGCGTCCGGGTAGGCGTTCGCCATCCGCAGCAGCTGCGAGAGCGGCAGCTGGATGTCGCGGTAGCCGTGCACCATGAGCGTGGGCACGGTGATCTCGTGGACGCGGTCCAGTACGTCGAAGGCGCGCATGGCGCCGTAGCAGGTCATGACGACCTCGCGGGGCGTGGCGGCGGAGGCGTCGATGTACGCGCGGATCCGTTCCTTGGGGTGGCCGGGCGCGAAGGCGCGCTGAATGTTGGCGGCGACGAACAGCTTGAACGGCAGCAGCGTGGACAGGGCCAGCACGGCGCCGCGCGCCCGGCTGTAGGTCATGCGGCTGATCGAGTCGACCAGCACCAGCCGCCGGACCCGCTCGGGGTGGGCGAGGGCCAGGGTCTGGGCGATCATGCCGCCCATGGAGTGCCCGACCGGCACGAAGCGGTCGATCCCCAGGTGGTCGAGGAGCGCGACGACGTCGGCGGCCGGTTCGTCGACGGTCCGCGCCCCGGCCCCGGTGCTCTCGCCGTGCCCCCGCAAGTCCAGCCGGACGACCCGGCGTTCGGCCGCGAAGTGCGCGAACTGGTGGTCCCAGCGGTGGCGGTCGGCCGTCCAGCCGTGGATGAACACCAGCGGTACGGCGGCTCCGTCGCGGGGGCCCTCGTCGTCGTACACGAGGACCGCGCCGTCGACTTCGAGTTTCGGCATGCGTGTCTCTCCTGGAGTGCGGCGGCCGTCCGCCGGTCGGCGGCACGGTCGTTGACCGGGACGGTCCGCATCCTGCCCTGGACACAAGGGAGTTGTGTCGCCCGCCGTCGTCCGCAACGCGATCGAGATCGAGATCGACGGGAGCGGAGGTGGCGACGGGGCGCGCTCAGGCCGCCTCGGTCGCGAGCTGTCCGGGGGCCGTCACGACGGCGGTGGCGTCGGTCAGGTGGAGGACGAGGTCGGCGAGGTCGGCCAGGCGGCGGTCGTGGGTGATGAGGAAGGTCGTGCGGCCCGCGGTGAGTTGGCGCAGGGGGGCCATGATGCGGGCGGTCGCCGCGTCGTCGAGGCCCGTCGTGGGTTCGTCGAGGATCAGTACGGGCGCGGTGCGCAGTATGGCGCGGGCCAGGGCGATCCTGCGGCGCTGGCCGCCGGAGAGGTTGTTGCCGTGCTTGCCGACCGGGGTGTCGTAGCCCTCGGGCAGCGCGCCGACGAATCCGTGCGCGTCGGCCGCGACGGCGGCGGCCAGCACCTCGCTGTCGGTGGCGTCGGGGCGGCCGTAGACGATGTTCGCGCGGATCGTGTCGTCGAACAGCATGCTGTCCTGTGGGAGCAGGGTGATGTGGCGGCGGACCTCGTCGACCGGGAGTTCGGCGATGTCCCGGCCGTCGAGGAGGATGCGGCCCCGGGTGGGTTCGTGGAAGCGCAGCAGGAGTTTGCCGAGGGTGGACTTGCCGGCGCCGCTGGCTCCGGTGACGGCGACCAACAGGCCCGGGGGGATGTGGAGTCGCAGGTCGTGCAGGACGGGGCCCGGCGCGCCCGGGTAGGAGAAGCCGACGTCCTGGAAGGTGACGGCGCCGTGTACGGGTTCGGGCAGTGGCGGCACGTCGGGGCGGGGCGTCGTCTCGGCTGCGGGGGGCGTGCGCAGGATCTCCATCAGGCGCTCGCAGGCCGCCGTGGCGGTGGAGGCGCCGACGAGGAGTTCGCCGAGTTCCTGGAGGCGCGGGTGGAGGTAGCTGAGGAAGGCGGCGAAGGAGAGCAGGCCGCCCACGGTGAGGTGGTGCTCGGAGATCTGCCACGCCCCGGCGCCGATCACGGCCAGCACGCTGAGGGTCTCCAGGAGTTCACCGAGCGGGCCGTACACGGAGGACAGCCGGATCTGGCGCAGTCCGGCCCGCATCCAGACACGGCCCTCGCGGTGCACCTTGCCGTGTTCGGCGCGCTGGCGGCCGTAGGCCTGCACCAGGGGCATGTTGGCGAGGCTCTCCTCCAGGAGGGAGGCGAGCCGGCCGTTGCTGTCGCGTTCGGCGCGGCTGGCGGTGCGCATGAGGGTGCCGAAGACGCGGGCGCCGAGCCAGATCAGCGGGGCGGCGCCGAGGGTGATGAGCGCCAGCTGCCAGCTGGTCCGGAACGCGGCGGCGGCGAAGACGAGGGCACCGGCGGCCGAGGTGATCAGTTCGACGGGGGCGGCGGCGACCAGGGTCTCCACGATCTCGATGTCGCCGGTGAGGCGGGTGACGAGGTCGCCGGTGCCGTAGCGGTCGAGGGTGTCCGGCGGGATGCGCTGGAGGTGTTCGAAGACGTGGTCGCGCAGGCCCAGGAGGAAGTGCTCGCTGGTCCAGCCGGAGAGATAACTGCCCGCGGCGGAGGCCGCCGCGCCGGCCACGGCGAGGCCGAGCCAGAGCGCGGCCGGGCCCCAGAAGGCGTCGAGGTCGCCGGGGGCGAGGACGTCGTCGGTGAGGCGGCCCGCGAGGGAGATCGCCACGGCGTCGGCGGCCGAGGCGGCGACGAGGAGCAGGGCCGCGGCGAGGACGGCGACGCGGTTGCCGCGGACCAGGGGCCAGAAGGCGCGGAACGCGGCGAGCGGGGCGACGCGGGCGTGTCGTATACGGGACGTGCGGTGTTCTTCGGCCGCCGTCCGGTTCCAGTCCGTGCCGGGGTCCGGGTCAGGCGGACGGGTGGACCCCGGCACAGCCGTCACTTGCCGTGCTTCTTGTGCTTGCGGTGGTGCTTCTTCCCGTGGTGCTTGTGGTGCGCTTCTTTGGCGCACTCCTTCTTCTTGGCCTTCTTGGCCAGGGTGATCTTCGCGAAGGACACGTCGTTCCCCATTCTCTGAGTTCTCTGAGTTGGCAACCGGTAGTACGGGGGCGGGAGTTGGCGGACTCAGGAGGGGAGGTGAGGGTTGGATGATGTTCCCTTACCGAATCCCTAACCGGTGCGTCCGCGCCCTGTGCGGCCCGCGGTGACGTTACGGATGCGTTCCGGACTCTTGACGACAGCCTTATGACTGCGTAGACATGACAGCGCAGACATGACTGCGCAGCCAGACCGAGAAACCGGCCATCGGAGGCACCATGACGCGAGGGGCAGGGCGGAGCGGTAACACCGCGGCGCCGCGCAGCGTGGACGTCGCACGGCTGGCCGGGGTCTCGCAGAAGACGGTCTCGCGGGTCTTCAACGACGAGCAGTACGTCTCCGCGGAGGTCCGGCGGCGCGTCCTCGAAGCCGCCGAGGAACTCGGCTACCGGCGCAACAGCGCCGCCCGGGCCCTGGCCTCCGGACGCACCAGGTCCATCGGTGTGGTCACGCTCGGCACCGCCCTGTACGGTCCGGCCTCGCTCCTCATGGGGGTCGAGCGGGTCGTCCGGGACACCGGCTACGCGCTGCGCGTGGTCAACACGGTGGAAGGCGACCCGGCGGGTATGGCCGGTGCCGTGGACTCGCTCCTCGACCAGGGCGTGGACGGCATCGTCGTCTCCGAACCGATCGAGGAGGAGGGCGAGGGCGTGTCCGCGCGGGTCGGCGTGCCGGTGCTCGTCCTCGGGGCGCCCTCGCCGGTCTCCGCGCCGCTCGTGCTCACCGCGGGCGACGGCGCCGACCTGATGGCCCGCACCGCCACCGAACACCTCCTGGAACTGGGCCATATGACGGTCCATCACCTGGCGGGCCCGCAGCGGTGGTACGCCGCGCGGGACCGTCTCGACGGCTGGCGGGCCACCCTGACCGCACACGGCAGAGCCGTACCACCGCCCGTCGAGGGCGACTGGTCGGCCGCGTCCGGGTACCGGGCCGGCCGCCGACTGGCCGAGGACGGCGGTGTCACCGCGGTGTTCGCCGCCAACGACGACATGGCGATCGGACTGGTCCGGGCGCTGACGGAGGCCGGACTGCGCGTCCCCGGGGACGTCAGCGTCGTCGGCTTCGACGACATCCCGGTCGCCGCCTATGTGACCCCTCCGCTGACCACCGTGCGCCAGCCCTTCGACGCCGTGGCGCAGGAAGGACTCAAACGGCTGGTGCACGCCATCGAGAACCCGGACGCGGCTCCCCTGCCGTCGAGCCCGCCGCCGGTCGACCTCGTCGTCCGTACCTCGACCGCGCCGCCGCCCAGCCGGAGGACCCCGGCCCGCGGCGGTCGCGGCACCGCCCGCTCCCTCGGGGACGCGCACCGGACTCCGCCGCCGAACGGAGGTCCGGCCACCCACCAGTGACGAAGCCGGTCAGCCCGGACAGCACGAGCGCACGGCCGGTGCGTGACCCCAGGACGGACCACAGGTCCCGGTCACCCCCGGCCCTCCGAACGGCCTTGCCGGACAAGGGCGTTCCCGAGACCGGCAGACGGCGAGCCGCCCTCCCCCACCGTCCCCGTCGCCGTTCCCCCTTCTTCTCCTCCTCGGCCACGACCGCCCCTCCGCATCCGGAGAAGTCGTCGGCCCGGTCCACGAGGACGCGTGCCCGACCCCGTCGGCGTCCGTGCCTCGGCCGGCGCGTCCGCGCCCTCCCCAGCACGCCTCCGCACGCCCTTGCCAGGCGTGCCGTCACCTTCGCCACCGGCGGGAGTCCACCATGCCCAGAAACACCCCTTCGTCCATGCCCGGCCCCTTCCCGATGAGCCGTCGGGGCTTCCTCGCCACCACCGGCGCCCTGTCACTGGGCGCCGCCCTCACCGCCTGCGGCGGCAGCGGCTCCGGCGGCTCGACCGCCGCCACCAAGCCGGTCGGCCAGGCCGACATCGACAAGGCGATGAAGACGCCGACCGAGCTGACGTTCTGGACCTGGGTCCCGAACATCGACAAGGAGGTCGCGCTCTTCGAGAAGAAGTACCCGGCCGTCAAGGTCAAGGTCGTCAACGCCGGTCAGGGCACCCCGCAGTACACCAAGCTGCGCACCGCGCTCAAGGCGAACAGCGGCGCCCCTGACATGGTCCAGATCGAGTACCAGGCCATCCCCACCTTCACCATCACCGACAGCCTCCTGGACCTGCGCCCCTACGGCGCCTCGGCCCTCAAGTCGACGTTCGTGGACTGGACATGGAGCCAGGTCAGCGGCAGCGGCGGGCAGATCTGGGCGATCCCGCAGGACACCGGCCCGATGGGCATGCTGTACCGCAAGGACATCTTCGACCAGCACGGCATCGAAGTCCCCACCACCTGGGACGAGTTCGCCGCGGCGGCCCGCAAGCTGCACAAGGCCGACCCGAACGTCTACCTCACCAACCTCGCCGCCAACCAAGTGGCCGCCTGGCACGGCCTGTTGTGGCAGGCGGGCGCCAAGCCCTACGCGCTGTCCGGCAAGAGCGACATCACCATCGGTGTGGACGACGCCGTCTCCCAGAAGCTCGGCGCGTACTGGGGCGCGCTCGCCAAGGACGGAGTCATCGGCGTGGAGCCGGACTTCACCGACTCCTGGTACGCGGCCCTCAACAAGGGCAAGTACGCGACCTGGCTCACCGCCGCCTGGGGCCCGGTCTTCCTCTCCGGCTCCGCCAAGGCCACCGCCGGCAAGTGGCGCGCCGCCCCGCTCCCGCAGTGGGACGCGGCCAAGCCCAGCTCCGGCAACTGGGGCGGCTCCACCACCGCCGTCATCCGCTCCACCAAGAACCCCATCCAGGCGGCGGTGTTCGCCCAGTTCCTCAACACCGACCCGGCCAGCGCCAAGATGTTCGCCACCGAGCAGTTCTTCTTCCCCGCGACCAAGGCCCTGCTCACGGAGGCCGACTTCGTGTCGGACGCGCCGGCCTTCTACGGCGGGCAGAAGGTCAACCAGGTCTTCGCCGACATCAGCTCGACGGTCAACTCCTCCTTCCAGTGGCCCCCGTTCCTCGACCAGGCGGCCACCGACTGGACCGAGACCGTCGGCAAGTCCCTCGCCGACAAGACGAACACCGTCCGCGCGCTGGGCAGTTGGCAGTCGCGGCTCACCACGTACGCCAAGACCCAGGGCTTCACGGTCCACTCGGCCTGACGGCGCGCCGGGTCCCGCGCGGCGGCGCGGGACCCGGACCCCGGCACACCCCACCCCTCAGAAAGGCCCGATGATGACTGCCACAACCGCGGCCTCCGCAAAGGGCCGGCGCGGCGGCGCGCCCCGCCGCCGGTCGGCAGGGCCACTGTTCGTCGCACCCTTCATGACGCTGTTCCTGCTGCTCTTCCTCGCCCCGCTCGGCTACGCCGCCTATCTGAGCCTCTTCCAGGAACGGCTCATCGGCGGAACGGCGTTCGTCGGACTCGACAACTACGTCCGCGCCCTGGGCGACCCCCAGCTCATCCACGGTGTCGTACGCGTCGCCCTGTTCTTCGTGATCCAGGTCCCATTGATGCTGCTGCTGGCGCTGCTGTTCGCGCTCGCCCTCGACAGCGGGCTGCTGCGCTTCGCCCGGGTGATCCGGCTCGGCATCTTCGTCCCGTACGCCGTGCCGAGCGTGGTCGCCGCGCTCATGTGGGGCTATCTGTACGGGCCGGACTTCGGCCCGTTCGCCCAGCTGAGCCACCATCTCCACCTGCCGGCCCCGGACTTCCTCAGCGACGGCTGGATGCTCGGCAGCCTGTCGAACATCGTCACCTGGGAGTTCGTCGGCTACAACATGATCATCCTGTACGCCGCGCTGCGCACCGTCCCCGAGGAGCTGTACGAGGCCGCCGCCGTGGACGGGGCGGGCGCCTGGCGCATCGCGTGGTCCATCAAACTGCCCGCCCTCAGGCCCGCGTTGCTGCTCACCCTGCTGTTCTCGGTGATCGGCAGCTTCCAGCTGTTCAACGAACCGAAGCTGCTGATGAGCATCGCCCCGGACGTGATCAGCAGCTCCTACACCGCCAACCTCTACGCCTACACGCTCGCGTTCACCGGACAGCAGGTCAACTACGCGGCCACGGTGTCCTTCCTCCTCGGCCTCGTCATCGTGATCGTCTCCTACGCCGTCCTGCTCACCGCCAACCGCAGGAGGACATCGTGACGACCACCCTTCCCACGGCCGACCTCGCCGCGCCCGCGCGGCGGACCGCGGCCACCGCGGGCCGGCGGCGCCGCAAGCGCCACAGCACCCCGCTGACGATCGCCATGCTGGCCGTCCTGGCGTACTTCCTGCTGCCGCTGCTGTGGCTGCTGGTCGCCTCGACCAAGAGCACCCAGGACCTGTTCAACACCTTCGGCCTGTGGTTCTCGCACGCCCCGCAACTGGCGGCGAACATCCGGGCCACCTTCGCCCAGGACGACGGCGTCTTCGTGCGCTGGCTGCTGAACACCGTCATGTACGCGGGCGTCAGTTCGGTCGGGGCGGCGCTGCTCGCGGCGGCCGGCGGCTACGGGTTCGCCAAGTTCCGCTTCCGCGGCGACCGGGCGGCGTTCAACCTCGTCGTGGGCGCCGTGATGGTCCCGGCCACCGCGCTGGCGATCCCGACCTATCTCCTGTTCGCCAAGGCGGGCCTGGTCAACACCCCTTGGGCAGTCATCCTGCCGTCCCTGGTCAACCCCTTCGGCCTCTACCTGATGCGCGTGTACGCCGAGGACGCCGTCCCCGACAGCATCCTGGAGGCCGCCCGCATCGACGGCGCCGGCGAGACACGGATCTTCTTCCGGATCGTCCTACGGCTGCTCGGCCCCGGGCTGGTGACCGTCCTGCTCTTCACGCTGGTCGCGACCTGGAACAACTACTTCCTGCCGCTGATCATGCTCAACAACCCGAACCTGTACCCCGTCACCGTCGGCCTCTCCTCCTGGGCCGCGCAGGCCCAGAACGGCGGGGCGGGCTCCAGCAGCGACATGCTCGCCCTGGTGGTGACCGGCTCGCTGCTCTCGATCGTCCCGCTCGTCGTGGCGTTCCTGATGCTCCAGCGGTACTGGCAGAGCGGCCTGGCCTCCGGCGGCGTCAAGCAGTAGCCCGCGCCCGCGTCCCCCGTACGTACCCCTTCCCGTTTCCCCGGAGGTTTCCCCCCATGGCGGCTCTGCCTGCCCGTGTCCTGTTCGGCGCCGCGTACTACCACGAGTACGCGCCCGCCTACGGCTCCGTCACCCGGCCCGAAGAACAGCTCAAGACCGACCTGGACCTCATGGCCGAGGCGCGCTTCACCGTGATCCGGGTCGGCGAGTCGGTCTGGTCGACGTGGGAACCGGAGAACGGCCGGTTCGAACTCGACTGGCTGCAACCGGTGTTGGACGGCGCCCACGAACGGGGCATCTCCGTCGTCATCGGCACCCCGACCTACGCCGCTCCCCAGTGGCTGGTCCGCCTGTACCCGGAGATCACCGCCGAGCACGCCACCGGACAGCGCCTCGGCTGGGGCGCCCGCCAGGAGATCGACTTCACCCACCCCGCGTTCCGTTTCCACGCGGAGCGGATCATCCGCAGGACGGTCGCCCGCTACGCCGACCACCCGGCGGTCATCGGCTGGCAGGTCGACAACGAGCCGGGGCTGCACCTCCTGCACAACAACGGTGTCTTCCAGCGCTTCGTGGACCACCTGCGGGAGAAGTACGGCGACGTCGAGACCCTCAACCGCGAATGGGGACTGGTCTATTGGTCCCACCGCCTGTCCACCTGGGCCGACCTGTGGACCCCGGACGGCAACGAACAGCCCCAGTACGACGTCGCCTGGCGGGAGTTCCAGGCCCGCCAGGTCACCGAGTTCATCGGCTGGCAGGCCGACCTGGTCCGCGAGTACGCCCGGCCGGACCAGTTCGTCACCACCTGCATCTCGTACACCCGCCAGGGAGTCGAGGACGACGAGCTCTCGGACCGCCTCGACATCGCCTCCGGCAACCCGTACTACGACATGCAGGACGGCCTCCTGCTGCCCGACCCCACCCCCGACGACCACGAGCAGCAGTGGAAGACCAGCGGGGTGTGGTCGATGTACCAGACGGCCGACTGGATGTTCTCCTCGCGCCAGGAGCCGTTCCTCGTCACCGAGACCAACGCCCAGAGCATCGGCTTCCCGTGGGACAACCGGCCCGGCTACGACGGCCAGTGGCGCCAGGCCGCCTGGGCGCTGGTCGGGCGCGGGGCCCGGATGATCGAGTACTGGCAGTGGCAGACCCTGCGTTTCGGCGCGGAGACCTACTGGGGCGGAGTCCTCCCGCACAGCGGCCTGCCCGGCCGCGCGTACGCCGAAATCGCGCGTCTCGGCGCGGAGTTGGAGACCGCGGGCCCGCTCGTCGCCGGTCTCGAACCGGACGCGGACATCGCGATGGTGTACTCCACGCCGAGCAAGTGGCTGATGCAGAAGTACCCGCCGCTCGCGACCGCCGACGGCGGACCGGACACCGCCGCCTACCACCGGTTCTTCGACTCCTTCTACCGGGGCGCCTTCGACGCGGGCCGCCAGGTGCGCATCGTGCACGCCCGTCAGCTGCACGATCCGCGCGGCGAGCGGGACGGCACGACCCCGCAGGACGCGGTGCGACGCCACCCGGTGCTTGTCGCCCCGGCCCTGTACGTCGTCGACGACTCCACGCTCGACTGGCTGGAGGCGTACGCGCACGCCGGCGGCCACCTGGTCCTGGGCCCGCGCACCGGCTACGCCGACCACGAGGCACGGGCCCGCCACGAGCCCACTCCCGGTCGGCTCGTCGCGGCGGCGGGCGTGCGCTGCGACGAGTTCGGCAACCTCACACAGAACGTGCCGGTGCGCGCGGTGCCCGGCGGCCCGTTCGAGCTGCCCGCGAACGCCAGTGCCACGCGGTGGATCGAGGGCCTCACGGTCCTGGACGCCGAGGTCCTCGCCGCCTACGAGCACCCGCACCACGGCCGCCGGCCCGCGGTGACCACCCGCGTCCACGGCGCGGGCCGGATCACCTGCGTCGGTACGGTGCCGGACCGTGCCCTCGGCCGGTCGCTCGCCGAGTGGCTGGCCCCGGCCGCGCGCAGCGGCTGGCAGCACCTGCCCGCCACCGTCACGGCGACCACCGGGACCGCGCCCGACGGCCGCCGTGTCCACATCGTCCACAACTGGAGCTGGGAGCCGGTGAGCGTCCCGGCCCCCGCGGACCTCACCGACGCGCTGACCGGCGACCCCCTGGCCACCGGCTCGGCCCTGCGCCTGGGCGCCTGGGACGTACGCGTCCTCGTGTCCGGCACAGCCACCCGATCGTGATCCGACTCCCCTGAGGAGGGGCCTTGCACAGAAGACGGTTCGCACGAGTCCTCGGAACCTTCGCCGCCACATCCGTGATCCTCGCCCTGCCCATGGTCAGTGCCCAGGCGTACAACCCGACCGGTGGCACGCTCTACCAGCTCGGCGGTGACGCGTGTCTGAAGGGGCGCGGCAACTGCGCGATCTACCCGAAGTCGGCTGAGCTGCCGAGCGGCCGGCTCGTCGCGTCCTTCGAGAGGTCGACGGTCGTACCGGCGTCGGGCAGCGCCGACGGGCAGACACTGCCGGTCTACAAGAGCGACGACCACGGTACGACCTGGCAGGCGCTGTCGGAGGTGAAGGCTCCGGCGTATCTGTCCAGCGATCCCCAGTACGCGAAGTACACGAGCAACTGGACCAACCCCTACCTGTACACGCTCCCCCAGGACGTCGGGAACCTGAAGCAGGGCACGCTCCTCCTCGCCAGTGTCGTGTCCGGCGACGACGCCTACTACAAGGAGCACAAGGCGGCCGACCCGACCTGGACGCCGACCAACGACGGCGACCGCGCGGACGTGGCGATAGCGCTGTACTCCAGCACCGACGAGGGCGCGACGTGGAAGGTCGTCAACGTCGTCGCGACCGGCGGCCGGCAGGGCGGCAGCGCGGGCGCGGTCGGCCAGAACATCGCGGCGGCCAACACCCACCAGCAGGTGGACCCCGTCTGGGAGCCGTACCTGATGGTCTACAAGGGCCGGCTCGTCTGCTACTACTCCGACGAGAACGACTACACCGGCTTCGACGCGACCACCGGCGTCGCCACCACGGACCCTGCCAACGACACGGCCACGGACTCGCACGGCCAGATCCTCGCGCACCGGACCTGGGACGGCACGAGCGCCGCGTGGAGTTCGACCGTCGTCGACATCGCCGGCCTGAACCAGGACATGGGCGGCGGCAAGTCGGAGATCGGCGGCGGCCGGCCCGGCATGGCGAACGTCGTCCGCACCGCGGACGGCAGATGGATGCTGACCTTCGAGTACTGGGGCGGCGGCGCCAACACCCGGTACGTGATCGCCGACAACCCGCTGCAATTCTTCCGCGGCTCGGCCACCGGTACGGCGGTCACCTCTCTGCCGGTCGACACCGGCTCGCACGCCCTCGCCACGGGCGGCAGCCCGGTCCTCGTCAGGGAGCCCGGCGGACGCCTGGTCTACAACGCGGCGAGCAGTGGCGACGTCTGGGTCAACGACACCGGGCGTAGTGACGGCACCTGGAAGGAGTACCAGACGACCTCGGCGGCCGGTTACAGCCGCAACCTCCAGTACGTCACGGCCACCGGCCGCGTCGTGATCCTCAACAACCAGGGCACCTCCACGCTCAAGTTCGCCGAGGTCGACCTCGGCCACTCCGACGGCGCCTACTACCAGGTGGTCAACCGCAGGACCGACCAGGTGATCGGGACCGGCGGCAGGACCAACGACGCGAACATCGGCAACGCGGACGTGCCCGACGTCCGGCTGGAGGCGCCGGGCTCGGCGGCGAACCCCGACACCCAGTACTGGCACACGACGACCGAGCCGAACGGCGGGGTGAGCCTGCTCAACAAGGCGGGCGGCCGGGCGGCGGCCGTCTGGACCGGCAGCGCCACGGCCGGCCAGAAGATCGGCCAGTGGGTCGACAACAGCGACACCGGGAGCTGGAACCTCGTCAGGACGAGCGACGGCTTCTACAAGCTCCAGTCCGTCAAGAACACCAGCCTGTACCTGACGGGCGCGACCGCCGGAGCGCAACTCACGCTCCAGACCGCGCTCACCGACGGCTCACAGGACTGGGAACTCGTCCAGTAGACCCCGCTTCGCTATTCCTGTGTCACCGCGTAGCCGGACACGGACGGCCAGCGGACCGTCACCAGCACGGATTCCTCCTCCGCGAACCAGGAATGGTCGACTCCGGGCCCCCACACGACGTAGTCCCCCTGCTTCTCCAGAACGACCCCGCGCTCCGGGAACTCCACGCGGAACCGGCCGCTGACCAGCACCAGGAGCGCGGTCCGCTCGTCACCCCTCACCCATTCCAGGCGTTCGTCGCCCTGGGGATGGATGCCCCACTTGACCTCCACGGCGTCGGTGTGACGCGGATCGTCGGCGTCCTTGAAATGACCGAGGAGCCACCCTCTGTCCAGTGGGGCGTCCTCGCCCGCGTTTCCCACATAAATGTCTCCGCCCATGGATCCAGACCTTAGTCGGCCGCGGTGGCCGGATCGTGGGCGAACACCCTCGGCCCGCCAGTAGGGTAGGGAAGCTGCGGCATCCCCACCAACACCCGTCCCCGCAGAGGGACATGGGCCGCAGCGGTCGAGTCGGTCTCACTGCGTGAGGATGAAACAACAGGTGCTGATAGCGGGCCGGTACCGGCTGCACGTCGCCATCGGACGCGGCGCGATGGGCGAGGTCTGGCAGGCGTACGACGAGGTGGGCGGCAGACCGGTGGCCGTCAAACTCCTGCACGCCCAGAACTCCGAACCCACCGCCGCCGCCCGCTTCCGTCTGGAGGCGCAGACCGCGGGCCGGCTCAGCCATCCCCATGTGGTCGGTGTGCTCGACTTCGGCGAGCAGGAGGGCCGGCTGTTCCTGGTGATGGAGCTGGTCCAGGGCGACAGCCTCTCCCATGTGCTCGCCCAGGCGGGTCCCCTGCCGGCCGAGCAGGTCGCCCGTATCGCCGCCCACTCGGCCGCCGGGATGGCCGCCGCGCACGAACAGGGCATCGTGCACCGGGACATCAAGCCCGGCAACCTGCTGCTCGACGCAGACGGCTCGGTGAAGATCGCCGACTTCGGGATCGCGCAGTTCATGAACGACCCCAGCGGCGCGCTCACCGCGACCGGCCAGATCGTCGGGACGAGCCTGTACATCGCCCCCGAGCGGGCCCTCGGCCAGCCCGCCGGACCGCCGTCCGACGTCTACTCGCTCGGCTGTGTGCTCTACCAACTCCTCGTCGGCCAGCCGCCGTTCCGCGCGAGCAGCGCCATCGCCGTCCTGCACCACCACCTCGACACGCCCCCCGTGCCGCCACGGGAGCTGGGTGTCGGGCTGCCGCCCGCGTTCGAGAACTATCTGCTCGGTCTGCTGGCCAAGCGGCCCGAGGACCGTCCTACGGCGGGCCAGGCGGCCAACTGGTTCGCCGGCGGCGCCTGGAAGGGACACTCCGAGCCCCTTCCCGCAGCCGCGCCCCAGCCCCAGCCGCGGGCACGCGCGAGCTACCGGGAGGGGGTCGGCGAGCCCAGGGCGAACACGGCGTCCGGTTCCGTGACGACGTACGCCTTCCCGGGCTCGGCCGGCAGTACGGCTCCGGCGCACCGGACGCGGCGCAGGCAGCGCGAGGGGGTCCGGGCCGCCGCGGGTCAGCGCTCGCGGATCTCGCGGACGGTGGGCACCGTCGCGGCCGTGCTGATCTTCGTCGGGGCGGTGCTGGTCGGGGTGGCGCTGTTCTCCCCCGACCACAGTTCGGCGGACACTCCGTCGCCGGGCCCCTCCGCCGCCGCGAGCCCCTGACGCACCGGCCGGCCCGCAGGAGTCAGCGCGCGGGCCGGTTGTCCTGTTCGAGGAGCCCCGGTTCCTCGATGCAGTCGAGCAGGAAGGGCACCAACCCCCATTCCAGCAGGGCGAGTTCCCACTCCTCCTGTATCCAGCCGTCCTCGGCCGGCTCCTCGCCGGACGGTGTGCCGTCCGGGTCCGGGCGGTCCTGGGCCGGTGCCTTCCACGACCAGACGAGGTCTCCCACGATCGCCCCGGCGGCCACGGCGCCGACGATCAGCCCCGCCGTCATCACGCCGTCGCCGACGTAGGGCCGTCCGACGAAGGCGCGGAAGGCGAAGCCGAGCGCCAGCAGCGCGACCGCGACGACGGCCACGAAGGCGAGTACGGCCATCAGCCAGCCGCCGCCCCGCTTCCCGGTCGCGGCCGGGGTGTCGTGGTCGCCCCGGGCGTCCCGTCGGCCGCCTGCCGCCACGTATTCGCGGTACTCGGCCGCCGCCGACTCGGCGATCGCGGCGCGTTCCCGCAGCGCGTGGGTGCGCAGGCACTCGCGGTCGAGCGTCCCCCGGGAGCGGCCCAGCGCCTCCTTGACCCGCCCTGAATCGAGCGCCCGGCACAGCAGCCGTTCGAAACCCGCGCCGGCGTCGGCCCCTGGCTTCCCTGGATCCCGCATCGATGTCCCCCGATGAATCAGTGCCCGCGGCGGCGGGAGCCGACCGCGCGTGCGCGGTCAGGGGAGGAGAGTGTAGTGGCTCCGGCTTACGGGACCATGAGAGGGAGGTGTGACCGGCGGCGGCGCCCCGCTGCCGGAAGATCCGGACATGGCGTCGAACCGCCCCGGGCCGCAATTCCGATGTTCCTTTGTGGTGAATACAGTGCAGCGGTTAGAGTCGCCTTATGAGCAATGAGCCTTCGATATCCCGTGTGGCCCTGAAGAAGACCACTCCCGACGTGTCCGCGGCCATGGGAGCCCTGCACGCCGCCGCGGTTACCGCGGCCCAGGACGCCAAGGTCGAACCGGAAATCCTGGAACTGATCAGGATTCGCGCCTCGCAGCTCAACGGCTGCGCGTTCTGCCTCGACATGCACACCAAGGACGCGCGCGCTGCCGATGAGACCGAGCAGCGGATCTACGCGCTGAACGCCTGGCGGGAGACCCCCTTCTACAGCGAACGCGAGCGCGCCGCACTGGCGTTGACCGAGGCCGTGACCCTGGTGCACGACGGGCAGGTGCCGGACGCGGTCTACGCCGAGGCCGCCGAGGTCTTCGACGAGACACAGCTCGCCGCACTGATCTGGGCGGCCACCGTCATCAACGCCTACAACCGGATCGCCATCGCGACGCGGATGGTTCCGGGAGGTTATCAGCCGGTCAAGAAGTAGCGTACGGAATGCGGGCACCGGCTTTTCCGGCCGGTGCCCGCATTTGTTTTCCATGCCTTTACCGCGCTGGGCCTTCGCTGTGCCGATTGTCGCTAATTCTCGGAGAGTGGCCGCATGATGCCCTCCAGCCATGTCCGCCATTCCGGGGCGCGTTCCGCCGGTGCCGCGCGAAGCAGTCCGCCCATCCATGCCGTGACCGGCCGGATGCCGTGCAGCGCGTTCACCAGCCACACCTCGCGGCCGTCCAGTTCGGTGACGGTGCGTTCGCGGTGGGCGACGCGGATGCCGGTGCGCAGGGCCCGTTCCTGAATGAGGGCGAGGGTCACTCCGGGCAGCACGGGCAGCACCGGCGAGGGCAGGCACAGGGTGTCGTCCTCCCACCACAGGACGCTCGCGGTGGCCGCCTCCAGGACGACGCCGGACGGGGTGACGAGCACCGCCTCCTCCGCGCCTTCCTGCGCGGCACGCCCGCGGACTCGGGCGAGGGTGTCGAGGTCCGGGCCCTTGCGGCGGGGGACGACCCTGGGGTCGGACTGCCCGGTGGCCCAGACGCGCACCCCCGTGCCGAGCGGTGGCGCCTGCCGCATGAGGAGCCGCAACTCCATGGTGCCGGCGGCGAGTTCCACCCGGGGGAACCACTCCCCGGTGCGCGGCAGGGCCTCGGTCATCTCGTGCCAGAACCTCAGCAGGTGGTGCAGACGCGGTCCGCCCGCCTCGCTGCACGAACGCAGGAAGCGCTCCTCGTGCCGTTCGAGACCGCGCACCCGGCCGTCCCGCAGCAGCCAGGAGTCCGCGACGAGCAGCCGTCCCTCGGATGTTCCGGCAGGGGTCAGCCCTTGCTCCGGCGACCACGCCGACAGGCCCTCCACGATGACTGGTTGCGTCACAACTACCCCTTGTCTGTTCAGTATTTGCGGCCCGCGACGGCGGGGGCTCCGTGCCGTGGCCCGTACGGCGCGTGCTCCAGCCACGAGCCGCACCACGGCAGCACGGGCGCGAGCGCGGCGGCCGTGCGCTGCCGCACCCTGACGATGCGGCGCCTGGGGCGCAGCTGGTCCAGTGCGGCTCCGGCCGCCGCGCTGTTGAACAGCGCGGCGGAGCGCCGTACTTGGGCGAACTGCTCGACCGAGCCGGTGGCGATCGCCTCGGCTGCCGCCGCCGCGTCCGCGATGCCGCTGTTCATGCCGCGCGCGCCGAACGGCGGGAAGAGGTGCGCCGCCTCGCCGACGAGCAGCACCCGCCGGTGCCGGTCGGTGAACGTGGCGGCGACCTTGCGCAGGAAGCGGTAGGTCGACACCCACAGGACGCAGTCGGCGTACTCCTCGCCGGCTATCGCGGGCAGCCACTCCCGTACGGCCGCCTCGGTGCCGAACTCCGCCTGCGCGTCGTCGTCCCGGCACTGGAGGTCCACCTGGAAGCCGCCGGTGAACGGCACCCGCATCACGGTGCGTCCGCCGACGCCGGGATGCTCGTAGTGGAAGACCCGCTCCAACTGCGGTTCGGCGTCCGGGACTTCGGCCACGTCGACGACCACGTGGAAGCCCTCGCCCCGGCTGCCCTCCATGGGGATGCCGAGGGAGCCCCGGACGGTGGAGCGGGCGCCGTCCGCCGCGACGGCGTAGGCGCAGTCCCACTCCCGTCCGTCCGCGCAGCTCAGTGAGAGGCCCGTCGCCGTCGTACGGACGTCCGTGACGCGGGCGTCCCACACGAACTCCACCCCGGCGCGCTCGCACGCGGCCCGCAGGAAGCGTTCGGTGTCGACCTGGCGCAGGCTGGTGAAGGGCGGTGGGCCGGAGCGGGGCTCGAAGGTGCGGGAGTACACCTCGCGGCCCCGGTAGAGGGTGCGCCGGGTCCGCCAGGTCAGGCCGTAGGAGCTGATCTCGGTGCCGAGGCCCGGCAGCATCGCGTCGAGGAGCGCGAGGGTCTCGCCGTGCACGAACAGGGCGCGGCTGCCCGGGCGTTCGCGGTGCTCCGGGTCGGCCTCCAGCAGGACGACGGGCAGTTCACGTGCCCGCAGGGCGAGGGCCGCGGCGAGGCCCGCCGGTCCCGCGCCGACCACCACGACCCGGTTCACGCGCGCGCACCCGTCGACAGCATCCGGGTGATCTCCAGCCGCTTCACCTTCCAGGTGGCGGTCATCGGCAGTTCCTCGAACCGCCACTGGCGGGGCTCGGCCATCGCCGGCAGGTCGGCCGTGGCCTTCCGCCAGCGTTCGGGGTCGAGGGCGCGTTCGCCGCGCACGCACACCACCGGTACGGGCTCCCGGTCGGCGCCGGGCACGATGACCACTTCGCGCAACTCCTCCAGCCGGTCCATGAGGACGTCCTCGACCTCCAGGTTGCTGTGCACGGAGTCGATGCGGTCGATCTCGCGGTCGATCAGGTACAGGGCGCCGAGCCTGCTGCGGTAGCCCATGTCGCCCATCTCCCACCAGCCGTCGTGGAGTTGACGGTCGTAGCGGTCCTGGAGGCCGAGGTAGGTGAGGATCCGGCCGCGGGTGCGGGCCTCGATCCGGCCGGGGGTCCCGGGGGGCGTGGGCCGGCCGTCGGGGCCGGTGATCCGGACCCGCGTGAAGCCCGGTATCCCGATGCCGACCCGGCGTCCGTCGGCCCTTGCCGCGCTGCGCCGGGTGAACCACTGGAAGGCGACGGGTCCCGTCTCGCTCTGCCCGTACAGCTGGAGCAGCCAGGGGGAGCGCCGGGTGGAGGCGTCCAGCAGCCGTCGTACCGTGCGCGGGTGGATCGCGTCGAACGTGGAGCCGTAGGACCGCACCCGTGACAGGGGCGCGCCGGGTGCCTCGGCCAGTTCCTCCCACAGGACGAAGGTGTTGGGGTGGGTCTCGACGATGCCGGGGCGGTGGCGGACCAGGAGGGGTGCGACGGCCGCCGGGTCGGGGTCGGTGATCAGGACCAGGGGGCTGCCGTAGCGGAGCAGGACGCCGAGCAGGTGGTAGAAGCGCGAGTGCACGAACGACATGTGCAGGGCCGCCGTCTCGCCGCGCGTGGGCCAGCCCATCGCCTGCTGCGGGATCAGCCGGTTCCACATGGTGTTCGGGCAGTGCACGGCGAGTTTGGGCAGGCCGGTGGTGCCCGAGCTGTGGGTGATCAGGGCGGCTTCGCGCGGGTGCAGGCGGACCGGTGCGGGGCGCTCGGCGCCGGCGTGCTTCGTGAGAGGTTCGGCGCCCGGCGCCTCGTCCACGGACAGGACGCGCAGGACCGGGATCTCCACGTCCTTGAGCGGTCCGTCGAGCTTGGCCCGGTCGGTGATCAGCCAGGGCCGGCGCAGTCGTCCGACGAGTTCGGCGACGACCGGTCCGGCCAGCGCGGGCGAGAGCAGGACCGGTACCGCGCCGATGCGGGAGATCGCGCAGGTGAGCAGGACGATGTCGACGTTGTCGGTCTTGTGGACGACCACGCGCTCCGAGGGCCGTACGCCCGCTGCCCACAGGCGGCCGGACAGGTCGTCGACGAGGTCCGCGAGGGCCGTGTAGGTCAGGTCGACGCCTTGGGCGGGGTGGGTGTCGAGCGGCCGGTCGAGGGTGACGTGGACGGCTCCGTGGCGCTCGGCCGCCTGCCGGAAGAGCGGGCCGAGGTAGAACCCGCGGTCGGCGAGCGGAGGGTGCTGCTCTCGCATCTGGCCGTTCCTTTCTGTGGTGGTCACCAGGCGCCTCGGCGGACCAGGTGGCGGCGGAGCTTGCCGGTCGGGGTGCGGGGCAGGGAGGGGACCATGCTGACGCTGCGCGGCACCTTGAAGGCGGCAAGGCGTTCGCGGGCGAGCTGGAGCAGGTCGTCCTGGAGGCCGTCCGGGGCCCGGGTGGTGGGGACGACGAAGGCGCGCAGTCGGCTGGCTCCGGTTCCGTCGGTGACGGCGGCGACCGCGACCTCCTTCACCGCCGGGTGGCCGCGCAGTACGGCCTCGATCTCCAGTGGGGAGACGGTGATGCCGCCGACCATCTCCATGTCGTCGGCGCGGCCCAGGTGCCGGAACGCGCCGTCCGGTTCGCGGACCGCCCGGTCGTGGGTGGCCAGCCAGCCGCCGACGAGGGTGCGTTCGCTCTCCTCGGGCCGGTTCAGATAGCCGGGGGTGATCGTCGGGCCGCGCACCCACAGTTCGCCCTCGGTGCCGTCCGGTACCGGGCGGCCGGCGCGGTCGCGCAGTTCCACCTCGAAGCCGGGGACGGGTCTGCCGACCGTGCCGGGGTGGTTGTGTCCGAAGCTGTTGGCGCAGAAGGCGTGGCCGGCCTCGGTGGAGCCGATCTGCTCCAGCACCGGCGCGCCGAGCAACTCGGTGATCTGCGGGCCGAGTTGCTCCGGCAGTCCCTCGCCGGCCGACACCGCGGCGCGTATCGAGGCGAAGCAGGCGCGGTGTCCGCTGCCCCGGTCGGCCACGAGCGCGGCGAACGCGGAGGGCACGGAGTAGAGCAGGGTCACCCGGTGCCGGGCCACCAGCTCGTCGACGGTGGCCGGGGCCGGGCGCCGGTCGACCAGGACGGCGGAGGAGCCGGAGAAGAGCGGGAAGACGAAGGCGTTGCCGAAGCCGTAGGCGAAGTACAGCTTGGACACCGACAGGGTGACGTCGTCCGCGGTGATCCGCAGCAACCGCCGTCCGATGAGGTCGTGGTAGGCCTTCGGGTCGCCGTGCGTGTGCACGGCGCCTTTGGGGCGGCCCGTGGTGCCGGAGGTGTACTGGACGTAGAGCGGCGCGTGCGCGTCGACCTGGTGGGCGGGGGCGGGCGGAGCGGTGGCGGTGAGCGCGAGCAGCTGGTCGGCTCCGAGCCGGGGCCGGTCGGGGAATCGGTTCTCCAGGCCCGGCCCGGTCACGCAGAGGGCGGCTTGCGCGTCCGCCGCCATGAACTCCTGGTCCGGGGCCGGGAGTTCGGGATTGACCAGGACGGCGACGGCGCCTAGGCGGGCGGCGGCGAGGAACACCGTCACCCAGGCGATGCCGTCGGGCAGGGCCAGCACCACCCGGTCGCCCGGCCGCACTCCGTGCTGGGAGAGCACGGTGGCGGCCCGGGCGGCGAGCGCGTGCACCTCGCCGTGGGTCCAGGTCCGGTGGCCCTGGTGGAAGGCGGCCCGGCCGGTCCAGCCGCGCCGCTCGGCCAGCCCGGCGAGCTGGGCGGCGAGGTTGCCGGGCGCCTCGGCGTCGGCCGGCGGGAGCAGGGTCTGCGGGGTCGTCATCGCACGGGCTCCTCGGTGGCGGTGTGCTCGCCGCGGACACCCTCCGCGCGCAGGGCGGCGCGGACCGCCGCGTGGTCGCGCTGCTCGCGGATGCGGTCCCCGGTGTAGCGGTGCAGGGCGCGCATCTGGGCCGCCGTCTTCAACAGCATCTCGTCGTACTCGGCGGCCGGGTCGGAGTCGAGCACGATCGCGCCCCCGGCCCCCAGCTGCATCAGCCCGTCGGCGATGACGGCCGTACGGATGACGATGTTGAGGTCGGCTCCCCCGCTGCATCCCAGGTAGCCGAGGGCACCGGAGTAGACGCCGCGGGCCTCGGTCTCCAGCCCGTCGATGATCTCCAGGGTGCGCAGCTTCGGTGCCCCGGTCATCGAGCCGCCGGGGAAGCAGGCCCGCACGCACTCCACCGCGTCGGTGCCCTCCCGCAGCCGGCCCTCGACGGTGGAGACCAGCTGGTGCACGGTCGCGTACGTCTCGGTGGCCATGAGCCGGGTGACCCGTACCGACCCGGTCCGGCAGACCTGGCCGAGGTCGTTGCGGAGCAGATCGACGATCATCAGGTTCTCCGCGCGTGTCTTGGCGTCGGAGGCGAGCGCGTCCCGCAGCCGGGCGTCCTCCTGCGGTCCTTCGCCGCGCGGCGCGGTGCCCTTGATGGGGCGGGCCTCGGCGATCCCGTCGCGGCTGATCCGCAGGAACCGTTCCGGGGACGAGCCCGCCACGTCCACGTCGCCGAGCCGCAGGAAGGCCGCGTAGGGGGCGGGGTTGGTCCGGCGCAGTTCGCGGTAGTAGGCGAAGGAGTCGGGCGGGGCGGGTAAACGGGCCGCGTTCGTCAGGCAGATCTCGTAGCTGGTGCCCGCCTTCAACTCGCGTTGGCAGGCGGCGATGTCGGCGAGATACGTCTCCCGGTCGCGCACCAGCCACGGCTCGGCGGCACCGACGTCGGGCTCGAACACCGAGGGCAGCGGCGGGCGTTCGGGCTCGGGGGTGATGAAGCTGAGCTGGGCCAGCGTGCTCTCCAGCCAGTCGGTCGCCTCCCAGGTGGCCCGCGGGGTGTCCTCGGCGACGCAGACGGCGTAGGTGAAGCCCTTGAGGTGGTCCACCGCGATCAGCCGGTCCGCGAACAGCCAGCAGGCGTCCGGCACTTCGGAGGAGTGCCGGTTCGGCGACCCGCAGTCGGCCTTGGTCTCGTAGCCGAAGTAGCCGACGTACCCGCCGGTGAAGTCGAAGGGCAGGTCGCCCGCTTCGACATGACGTGTCGTCAACTGTCGTCTCAGGTAGTCGAAGACGCTCGCGGCGACCTTGCGGGTGGGCCGTCCCGGCCGCTCGATCTCGCAGGTGCCGGACTCGACGTCGTAGCGTACGAACTCCGCGAGCGGGCCGCTGTCGTCGCCGAGGA
The DNA here is from genome assembly GCF_044768565.1 of Streptomyces sp. NPDC091280. Classification (NCBI taxonomy): domain Bacteria; kingdom Bacillati; phylum Actinomycetota; class Actinomycetes; order Kitasatosporales; family Streptomycetaceae; genus Streptomyces; species Streptomyces sp. NPDC091280. Next base: position 108,794 of record NZ_JBIVUZ010000008.1, on the reverse strand, counting down.
ACGAGAACCGGGAGAGGCCGTCCTCGACCAGGGCGCTGTCCAGCCAGAACGAGCGTCGTGACGCCCCGTACAGCCGGGTGAAGGCCGCCTCCGTGTCGACCGCGCCGGCGACCCGCCGGGTGTGCAGCCGGTAGGCGGGGCGGGGGGCCTGCCTCGGGCGCGGTATCGCGGCGGCGGCCGGTGTGACGGCGGTGTTCTTGGTGCGGGGCCGTCCGGCCCGTTCCGCCGTGAGATTGCGGAAGTTGACGAGCATGCGGTAGCCGTACTCGGTCAGTACGGACTCCGGGTGGAACTGCACGCCCCACAGCGGCCGGCCTCGGTGCCGCAGTCCCATCAGGACGCCGTCCTCGGCCCAGGCGGTGGCCTCCAGGGTGTCCGGGAGCGGTTCGGGCACGGCCAGCGAGTGGTAGCGGACGGCGGTGAAGTCCTGCGGGAGTCCGCGGAACAGGTCGCGTCCGTCGTGCCGGACCGTGGACAGATGCCCGTGCCGGGGCTGCGGCGCGGCGGTCACCGGGGCGCCCTCGCCGAGCGCGATGCCCTGGTGGCCCAGGCAGACGCCGAGCACGGGCAGCGGGGAGCCGGCGAGCACGGCGGAGGCGATGCCGAAGTCGCGCGGCTCGCCCGGGTGGCCCGGTCCGGGCGACACCACGACATTGTCGAAATCCGCGAGATCCGGGGTCCCGCCCGGGGCGTCATTGCGGATCACGACGGGTTCCTCGCCGTTGACCTCGGCGATCAGCTGGAACAGGTTGTACGTGTATGAGTCGTAATTGTCGATGAGCAGGGTCTTCACCCGCCCACCTCCCTTGGTTCGCGGCGGACTATGCGGTCCGTCTTTTGTGCCGTCCACGAAATGCCTGGAGCGGCGGATACAGCCATTTCTTGAGGAAACGCTGGAGCCGCGGCATGAGAATCCAGGTGACGAGAGCCGTCACACACAGGCACAACAGGAATGTGCGGACTAGCGGATTGAGGCCGCCAAGATAAGGAAGAATGATCAGATTGAACAGCAGCACCGGCGGAAAGACGGCGCTCATGTTCACGAACCAGAGCTTCCATTTCGCCGGCGGAGTGAGCGGCTTCGGTGTGGTGGTCTGGGTGTCGAACCACACCTTGGAGCCCCGCACGCTCCGGCGCCCGGTCTGCCGCGCGAAGTCCGCGGCCCGGACGTCCCACTGGGCCCGTGCGGTGGAGTCCTCCCAGGCCCGGGCCGTTCCCTCGCTGGCGAAGCGATAGACGACATGCCACTCCGCATCTCGGTCGACAAGGACGCCGCCTCCCATGAAGCCCGGCTGCCGGGCGCTCGCGCCCAGCATCGACCAGCCCCACGAATGGAAGTCGGGTTCACGGCCCGACACCACGTGATAGGCCACGGTGACGGTGACGGGATTACTGCTCACAGGGACAGGTACGCAGCATCTTCACAGCACGTTCAAATCTTCAACGAAGTTTTTTTGAATGCCCGAATCGTGACTCTTTATCGGACTTTTCACTATCTTTGCGTGCTCTGTCGAGCGCTACTGGAGGTAACTTCCCCCAGATTCGAGGAAGCGCTTGCAGGCCCGACTCGAATTGCTGCACGATCACTTCCCCGACCGAAGGAGAATCATGTCCAGGTACGATTGGGATATGCGGAACGAGGGAATCGAAAAGGCTCGTTCGGTGATCGGGCAGGCGCGGAAAGAAGTCACCGCACACCCGATTTACCAGCGCATCGACAGCAGCGAGAACATGGCGACGTTCATGGCGCACCACGTCTTCGCGGTATGGGACTTCATGTCCCTGCTCAAGTCCTTGCAGCGTGAACTGACCTGTGTCGACGTCCCCTGGGTGCCACGGGGCTCCGAGGTCAGCCGGCGGCTCATCAACGACATCGTGCTGGTCGAGGAGAGCGACGAACTGGGCGGCGGCTTCACCAGTCACTTCGAGCTGTACCGCGCCGGCATGACCGAGGCCGGGGCCGACACCACCCGGATCGACGCGTTCCTCGCTCTGCTGATCGAGGGCCACGGCGTGCCCGCGGCGCTGCGCGCGGCCCAAGTCCCGGCTCCCGCCTCGGAGTTCGTGCGCACGACCTTCGGCATCATCGAGGACCGCCCGCTGCACTGCCGCGCCGCCGCCTTCGCCTTCTCCCGCGAGGACCTGATCCCGGACATGTTCGACCAGGTGATCAAGAAGGAGGGCACGGACCGCTTTCCGCTGTTCTGCGACTACCTCGCGCGTCACATCGAGGTGGACGGCGAGGAACACACCCCCATGGCCATGCAGATGGTCGCCGACCTGTGCGGAACGGACGACAGCCGCTGGGAGGAGGCGATCGAGACGGCGACGCTGGCGCTGGAGGCGCGGTCGCTGCTGTGGGACGGGATCGTGGCGGCCATGGAGTGAGCGCGGTCGCCGCGGAACAGCGGCCGAGGGACCGTTCCGGCCCACCGGCCGGTCCACGTCGCGGAGGCTGTCCAAAACCGCTCGGGCACAGTCGGCCGAATTTCACCTAGGTCGTTCTGTGCCGCCCGCGTATCAATGGGGATCGTACGTTCCGACGGACCGTCAGATCCGATCCCCCGCAGTGTGCCCGCACCCACCCGGCCCGGGGTCACCATCCCACACATGGCACTCCTGTCCACGGGAAGGGACCACGATCCCCATGAAACGCTTCACCACAGGTGCGGCACTCACGGCTGCGGTCATCGCCGCCACGACGCTGGGCTTCGCGCCTTCCGCGTCCGCCGCCGTCACCCCCACCAGCGCCACCATCACCGCCTCCTGCGGCATCTTCGGCGGCGGCGCGGCCACCCTGACCGCGACCCAGGTCAGCAGCACCTCGGCCACCATCACCCTCAGCTCCACCGCCATCACCACACCGCTCGCCCTGTCGGCGAACTCCATCAGCTCCACGCTGACCATGACCAACTCCGCGGGCTCCAGCCGGGTGTTCAGCGGCACCGTGAACCCGGCCATACCCGCGGGCGGCGCGGTCACCGTCGGTCCGCTGCCCGGCACCGTGGCCGTCGGCGACAGCCTGGACTTCTACGGCGGCTCGCTGAAGATGGTCATCTTCGGCATCTCCGTCACCTGCACGTCGAGCGCCGCCCAGTCGCCCGGACCCTTCGTCTTCAGCTGAGCGGGCCGTACCCGAAACTCGCTCCGGGCGGACGACGCCCACCCGCACCGGGCTCGCCCCCGGGCAGGTTCCGCCCGGAGCGACGCAGTACCGCGCACCGCATTCCCGACCGGCCGGGGAGCGATGAGTTCGCGGGGCGAGGAGAGTCGTAACCCATGCGTTCGACACGACTCCCCGGACCGGAAGGCCGACCGATGAGCTCTCTCCACGACACCCTGCGCCGTTCCGTCGACGACGGAACGGTGCCGGGCGCGGTGGGCCTGGTGGCCCGTGGCGACGACGTCGAGGTGGTGGCCGTGGGCTCCCTCGACGCCGAAGGCACCGCGCCGATGACCCGCGACGCGATCTTCCGGATCGCCTCGGTCACCAAGCCGGTCACGGCGGCGGCCGTGCTGGCGCTGGTGGAGGACGGCCGCCTGGCGCTGGACACCCCGGTGGCCGAGTGGCTGCCGGAGCTGGCGAAGCCGACGGTGGTCCGCACGCCCTCCTCGCCGGTCGACGACGTCGTGCCCGCGGACCGTCCGATCACGGTCGAGGACCTGCTGAGCTTCCGGGCCGGGTGGGGCTTCCCCGACGACTTCTCGCTGCCTGCCGTACAGGCGCTGCTCGCGTTCCAGCAGGACGGCCGCGCGCCCTACCTCCAGCCCGGCCCGGATGAATGGCTCGCCGCCCTGGCCCGCATCCCGATGGTGCAACAGCCGGGCGGCGCCTGGCTCTACAACACCTGCTCGGACCTCCAGGGCGTCCTGGTCGCCCGCGCCTGCGGCTCGTCCTTCCCCGCCTTCCTGGCGGAGCGGTTCTTCGGACCGCTGGGCATGACGGACACGGCGTTCACGGTCCCCGAGTCGAAGCGGGCCCGCTTCACCACCGCCTACACACCGGGTGAGCACGGCGCCCTGAAGCGGGCGGACACCCCCGACGGCGGCTTCAGCCGGCCCCCGGCCTTCCCCTCGGGCGCCGGCGGCCTGGTCTCGACGGCCGACGACCTGCTGGCCTTCGGCCGCATGCTCGCGGACGACGGCACGGCACCGGACGGCACACGGGTCCTCTCCCCCACCTCGGTGAGCCGCATGACGACGAACCACCTCACGGCCGCCCAACGGGAAGCCGCGACCCTCTTCCTGGAGGGCCAGGGCTGGGGCTACGGCGGCCAGGTCGACATCGCCCCCGTCGACCCGTGGAACGTCCCCGGCCGTTACGGCTGGGTCGGCGGCACCGGCACCACCGCCCACCTCGTTCCGCCCACCGGCACGGTGACGGTCCTGCTGACCCAGGTGGCGATGACCAGCCCGACACCGACGCGGCTGATGCGGGACTTCTGGCGGTGCGCGGCGGAGGGCTGACGGTGAGGAACCTGGACGTGTCGGGTTCTCAGGGACCGGCGGTCCGTCTCACCCGTGCGGCCGTTTCGCCGGGCGCGGGACTCGGGTCGGCCGCGCCGTACGCCTCCCTGACCTGGCGGTCGCTGACGCGCAGGGCGAGGAGCGACGCGCACAGGCACAGGGCGGCCAGCGTGAGAAAGGCGATCCGGTAGGCGGACGCGCCGCCGGCCGACGATGCCGCAAGGGTGCCGGCCAGAGCCACCCCGAACGCCCCGGCGGTCTGCCGCTGCATGTTCAGGAGCGTGGTGGCGTCGGCCGTACGCGACGGGGGGATTGTCACGAAGGCCGCGTTCTGGGCGCTCGCGAAGAGCAGACCGACCGACGCGCCGAGCAGGTACGTCGCCGGGTAGAAGGCGAGCGGTCGCGGGTCGGCCGTGAGGATCGTCAGGAGGACGACGACCAGCGCGGCGCCCGCACCGCCGACGACCATGAGGCGGCGGGGGCCGACCCGGTCGTGGACCCGGGGCACGATCTGGGAGGCGGTCAGCATGCCGAGAGCCTCCGGGAACGTGGCGAGGCCGGAGCGCAGCGCGTCGTAGCCCAACTCGGTTTGCAGGAACTGGGGACAGAGGTACAGCACGCCCATGAAGGCGGCCCCGGTCGGCAGCAGGACCCGTTGGGTCGTGCGGAACAACTCGTCCCCGAAGACCCGCAGTTCGATCATCGGATGCCTGGCGCGCAGCTCCCAGGGAACCAGTGCGGCGAGGAACAGAGCGCCGCCCACGAGCGGGACGAGGACGGCGCCGCTTCCCCACCCCCGGTCCGGGGCGGCGGTGAGGGCGTACAGCACCGCCGCGAGTCCACCGCCCGCGAGGACGAAACCGAGTACGTCGAAACGGGCTGCGCCACGGCCCGGGAAGTCGGGCAGCACGCCCAGCCCGAAGCACAGGGCGAGCAGTCCGACGGGCAGGTTGACGAGGAACACCCAGTGCCAGGAGGCCGTGTCGACGAGCCAGCCGCCCAGGACCGGTCCCAGGGCGGGGGCGACGGCGGTCGGCAGCATGACGTACTGCTGCGCGCGCAGCCGTTCCGCCACCGGAAACGCCCGCAGCATCATCGTCATCCCGACCGGGGCGAGCAGTCCGCCGCCGACACCCTGGAGGACGCGGTACGCGGTGAGCGCCGCCAGCGAGCCCGCGGTGGCGCACAGGCCCGAGGCCGCGGTGAACAGCAGCAGGGCGGTCAGCGCCGTGCGCCGGGTGCCGAAGCGGTTGCCGAGCCAGCCGGAGACCGGGATGAAGACCGCGAGGGCCACCAGGTATCCGACATTGACCGAGCTGAGTCCGGACGGGTCCACCGCGAACTCGCGGCCCATGGCCGGGAGCGCGACGTTGACGATCGTGGTGTCCATGATCGCCATAAAGTTCGCCGCGACGAACACCGCGCACACGGCGACCTTCGCGGAGACCCGGTGGCCGAATCGCGGCCCGCTCCGCCGCTCCTGGCTCAACTGCCGTCCCTGAGCCAGCGGACCTGCTCCTCGGTCAGCGTGAGGCGGCGCGCCCGGAGCGAGTTGTCGATCTGGGCGGTCGTCCGCGCGCCGATGGACGGCCACACACCGGGGTGGTGAAGCGTCCAGGCCAGGGCCACGGTCTCGGGCAACGAGCCCAGTTCCACGGCGAGTTCGCGGCAGCGGAGGCGTCGGGCGCGGTTGTCCTCGGTGTCGTAGGGATCGGGCTTGCCGTGGTGCTCCTTCGGTCCGGTGCGCGCGAAGTGGCCGCGCGCCTGCGAGGACCAGCCGATCAGGGGCAGCCGGTGTGCGCGCACGACGTCGAGTACGGCGCTGTCGGCGTGCAGACTGCCTTCCAGCAAAGCCGGGTCGGGCTCGGCGAGGCTGAACTGGTAGCTGGCGACGGGGGTTTGACCCCGCTCGCCGAGTTCGACGGCGAGCCGCGCCAGTCGTTCCGCGCGCCAGTTGGAGACGCCGACACGGCGGACGTGTCCGGCCGCGACGAGACTAACGAGGGTGTCCGCGAGTTCGGCGACCGGCCGGGCGGGGTCGTCGCAGTGGTAGAGGAGGACGTCGATGGTGTCGACGCCGAGGTTCGCCGACGCGGACCGCACGTGCTCGAAGACGGTGTCCCGGTCCAAGGGGATGTCCCCACCGGTCGTGTCGTGGCCGACCTTCGTGACCACGCGCAGGGTGCCGGGGTGCTCGCGCAGCCAGTCGCCGACCGCCGACTCGGCCTTTCCGCCGGCGTAGCTGTGCGAGGTCTCCACGAGGAGGCCGCCGATGCCGACGAAACGGGCGAGGCGCTCGGCGGTGGTCTCGGCGGGTTCCGCTCCGAAGGGGCCGCCGAGGACGAATCGGTGCGCGGCGCACTCCATGCCTTCTTGGCCTGCCTGGCCCACCTCACCTTCCTCGCCCTGCTCTCTCTTCTCGCCCTTCTCTTCGAAGAGGCCGTCGAGCGACCGCGGCGGGGACTGCGGCATCAGGCCCCACCCTCTCGGTCCGGGGCGGCCACCCGCCGGAATCCGTCGATGTCGGCGAAGGGCCGGGGCAGGTGCGGGCGCAGCGGGACCTGGAAGGTGTTGAGCATCATCGCGGACATGCTGAAGCTGCCGACGCAGCCGATCAGGTCCAGCACGCCTTCCTCACCGAACAGCGCGAGGGCCTCGGCGTAGGTCTCGTCCGTGACGAAGTGGTCGTAGAGCATCTCGTGGGCGAAGGCGTGGAAGACGCGTTCGTCCTCGGCCTTGAACTGCGGGTCCTCGCCGCGCGCGAGGCGTTCCAGGCACTCGGCGGGGACGCCCTCCTCGACGGCCTGCTGGATGTGGGCGTTCCAGGCGGCCTGGCTGTCGAAGTGCCGGCCGCAGATCAGCACGCTCAACTCCCGCAACCGCTGCGGGAATCGGGACTCGTTGCGGCAGTAGCGGCCGAGGTTCTCGACCCAGTGGGCGAGTTCCATGTTGCGTGCCCAAACGAGGAAGGGCGGGGGCGGTTCCTCGGCTCCGGGACCGACGATGGTCTCCAGAAGTGCGGTCTGTTCGGGGGTCAGGCCGGTGATGGGGGTCAGGCGCATGGTCGCGCTGCCTTTCGGGAGATGGAGGGTCGCCAGGTCGAGGGCCGCGCGCACGGGATCGGGCGGTGACGTCCGCCGGAGAGGCCCGCGCCCGGGACAGCGCCGTCCGTGACCACGAGGTGGCGCTTCGAGGGCGCGCGGTCGCGTGGTCGGGGGCGGGTGAAAGGGGAGGTGCCCCGGGCGCGGGCGCCCGGCACCGGTGGGCCGAGCAGGGGATCGACGGTCGGCCGACCGGGCAGAAACGGGGGCGGTGTGGCGACTCTGGTGCGGGGAACGGCCCGGACGGGGCGTTCAACCCGCTGGTGGATAGGGGGGAAGCGGCCGGTCAGGCGGTGCGCCACCAGGCGTAGTACTTGTCTCCGTAGCCGTCCATGATGTCCGCGTACTCGTGGTCCGCGTCCGGGAACTCGAAGAAGTCGTGCGGGACTTCGAGGTCCGTGAAACGGGTGTCCAGGTCGCGGATGGTGGGTGCCAGCCTGGTGTCGAGGCGGCCGGACAGCAGGCGGACCTGGCTGGTGCGGCGCAGTTCGGGGGCGTTGGCGAGGACCAGGCTCCAGGGGTGGCAGAGGTCGTAGTACTCCTGGTCGCCGAAGTAGGTGTTGTTGACCCGGTCCTCGGGTTCGTCCTTGAGGTCGCGCAGGATCGCCCCGGCGATCGACGACACCTTCCCGAAGATCTTCGGGTACTTGAGGCCGAGGTGCAGGGCGCCGAAGCCGCCCATCGAGAAGCCCTCGACGGTACGCGCCCGCGCCTCGGGGATGGTGCGGTAGGTGTCGTCCATGTGCCGGACCAGGTCGAAGGCGGTGATCTGGGCGAGCGGGCGGGCGCCGTCCTTGGAGTCGACGTACCAGCCGATCGGCAGGATCTGCGGGACGACGACGATCGCCGGAGGCATCACGCCGTTCCGGATCGCCTTGTCGATCCGGGCGACCATGTCGGACCCCTGCCGGGCGTTGCCGAAACCGCCGTGCAGCCAGTAGATGACGGGGAACCGTCGGGCCGGCTCGGTCTCGTACTGGGGCGGGAGGTAGAGCTGATAGCTGCCTCGGGCGTCCGCGCTGCCGCGCGAAGGCTGGGGGTAGAGACCGAAGGTGGTGAGTTCCTGGTCCTCGCGGACCTCGTCGATCCACTGCTGTTCGATGGCTGCCATCTGCTCGGGTGTCGTGCGTACCTTGTGAACCTTCTCGGCCACGGGGCTCGTCCTCTCGGGGATACGTTCGTGGTGCGGGTCCGGGACCTCCGAGGCGGGTACGGCAGCCCTCCGACCCACCACCCGGACGTTCCACTACGTAGAATGATGTATTCTCTTGTGGAACGCTCATCAGTGAAACGCTGCGACTGGAGCCTGTCAATGGCCGGGATCGAAACTTCGGTGGACTCACAGACCGGCGGCCGGGGAGGGCGCAGTTCCTTCGCCGGCAACGCCACCGACAAGGCGCTCAACCTGCTGGAAGCCGCGTCGGCGCCCGGATATCCGCACCGGCTGGGCGATGTGGCCGCGACCGCCGGGGTGCCCAAGGCCAGCGCCCACCGCATCCTGCAGAACCTCGTGGCCACCGGTTTCCTCGCCTCGGACGGCTCCGGCGGCTACGGCCCCGGGCCCCGGGTCCGCGCGCTCGCCGCCCGGATCACCCAGGGCTGCGAGGAGGACCAGGTGATGCGCGCCGAACTGGAGGTCCTCGGCCGCAGGATCGGTCACACGGTGCAGATCGGTGTGCGCACCGGCGACGCGATCACCCTGCTGGTCAAGGTGTCGGGGCCCAACCCGGTACAGGACTCCTCCCGGGTCGGCATGCAACTGCCGCTGCACACCACCGCGATCGGCAAGTGCGTCCTCGCCGACCTCGCAGACGACCGACTCACCGATCTGATGGGCCGGTTGGGGCTGGCGCCGCGCACGGAGAACACCCTCACCGAACCCGCCGCACTGCGGGCCGAACTCGCCAAGGTGCGCGAACAGGGTTTCGCGCTGGACGACGAGGAGAACGAACTCGGCGTGCGCTGCCTCGCCGTGCCGGTGCGTGACGCGAAGGGCTCGGTCATCGGCGCCGTCAACGTCTCGACGATCGCCTTCCTGGAAACCCGCGAGACCCTCCTGAGCCGGGTCGACGCCGTACGGACGACGGCGGGCGCGCTGCACGGTCTCCTGGGCTGAGCCCTCGCGGCCCCCGCGCCCGGCACGCGATCCGGCCTGGGGCCCGCGTCACGATACGCACGCTTATCTTGTGGGTCCGCGGCGAATCCACCCCGTACGGACTCTGGACAGCAGGGCATCGTTTCAGCAGGGTTACACCACTGGGCCGGTCACGTCTCGTCCGCACCGCGTGAGGGAGACGGCCGCGCCCCTGTTCACCGGCCAGCCCCCGGTGGGCCGGCACCACCGCAGCATCTGAGCCCGATCCTCGCGAGCAGCGGGAGCACCTCCGGTTCGTCGCCGCTCATCCCTGAAGACCGTCGGTCCCGCACGGCCCGTTCACGGCCGTCGCCGCGCGGCGGTCCCCGGCGACGCACCCGACCCTCCGCATCCACCGGCCCTCCGCCGGCCGGCTCGCACCACTCACTCCGTGCCCATCCGCGGGTGGACACCCGCTCCCGGGCACCACCCGGGCATCACCCGGGCTCCGCGACCCCGACGCCCCGCCCGGCGCGCGCGGATGTCTCCCACCACCTTCAGCTGCCCGCCCTTCCGGTCTCCGCCGCCGTGGCGGATCTCCCGTGGCGCTAGGAGAAGACATGCACTTCCTCGACTCCGCTTCCCGACTGCCCGGCCCGAGAGCACTCCGGGCCGCCCGCGGTGGCCTCGTGGCCCTGTCCGCCGGGCTCGCCCTCACCCTGACCGCCTGCGGCGGCGGCACCGGATCGACCACCGGCGCGCAGAGCACCGGCAAGGCCGTCGCCGGCGACACGCTGACCGTGGCCGAGCAGCAGGCGCCGCCCACCATGAACCCGGGCAGCCTCGACCTCGGGTTCGTCGACTTCACGATGCTGTCGTACGAGTCGCTGTTCTACCTCTCCCCGGACGGCACCGTGCAGCCCGCGCTCGCGAAGTCCTGGAAGTACGTCGGGACGGGCAACACCGAACTGTCCGTCACGCTCCGCTCCGGGGTGAGGTTCGCCGACGGCACACCGGTGACCGCCGACGCGGTCAAGGCGTCCCTGGAGTACGCGAAGAAGGCGCAGGGCAACCAGGCCCACTACCTCACCGACGCGACGATCACGGCCACGGGTCCGCTGGCGCTGACCATCGAGCTGGCGAAGGCCAACCCGATCCTGCCGACGCTGCTGACCCAGTCGTACGGCATCGGGCAGATCATCAGCCCCAAGGGGCTCGCGAGCGCGTCGAAGCTCACGCCGACCGACACCAGCCAGGGGGCCGGGCCCTACATCTACCAGCCCTCGCAGAGCGTGGCCGGCGACCACTACACCTACACGGCCAACCCGTCGTACTACGACAAGAGCAAGCAGCACTACAAGAAGATCGTCATGAAGATCGTGCAGAACGGCCAGACCGCGGTCAACGCGATGAAGACGGGCCAGATCGACGTCTACAAGGGCGACTACACGTCGGCCGCCTCGGCCAGGTCGGCGGGCATGTCCACCGTGGGGCTGCCGGTGATCCTCCAGGGGCTGAGCCTGATCGACCGCGGCGGCGAGGTGTCCAAGCCGCTCGGTGACGTCCGGGTCCGGCAGGCGATCAACTACGCGATCGACCGGGACGCGGTGACCAAGGCGCTGCTCGGCGACAGCGGGACGCCGACCGTCCAGACCGTCATCAAGGGCGGCGACGGCTACTCGGCCGCCCTCGCCGACCACTACGCGTACGACCCGGCGAAGGCCAAGTCGCTGCTGAAGGCGGCCGGTTACCCCGACGGGTTCACCCTGCCCGTCCTCGCCGCCACGTTCGTCGGCTTCGACACCATGGCCCAGGCCGTCGCCGGTCAGCTGGCCAAGGTGGGCATCAAGGTGAAGGTCACCGCCGTCACCAGCATCACCTCGTTCGTCGAGAACCAGACCAACAAGAAGTACCCGGCCGTCTCGGGCGGCTTCACCGAGGAGCCCATGTACCTGGAGGGCCTGGACCTCTTCATGCCGGGCTCGAAGGTCTTCAACGGCTTCGGCTCCACCGCCCCCGAGCTGACGACCCTGTTCGACAAGGCCGCTGCCGCCGCCCCGACGGAACGCGCCGGTCTCGACCGGCAGATGCAGGAGTACCTGGTGCAGAACGCCTGGTTCGCCCCGGTCGCCTTCACCCCGGTCAACTACTACGTCCGTCCCGGCATCGGCGGGGTGAAGGTCAGCGCGGGCGCGCCCTTCGCCAGCCCGCTGGCCTTCTACGCCACCAAGTAGGCACTCCGGGCGGCCCCCGTACCCGACGACGGGGGCCGCCCGGCCCAAGAGACGAGGGCCGCCCGGCCCAAGAAAGGAGTGGGGTGAGATGCACAGGATCCTCTTCCGCTGGCTGCTCGGCGCGATCCCGGTGGTGTTCGGCGTCAGCGTCCTGACCTTCGTCCTGACCAGCCTGGTGCCGGGCGACCCGGGCCGCACCATCCTCGGCGCCAACGCGAGTCCCGCTCAGGTGAAGGCGCTCGACCGGCAGCTCGGGCTCGACCACTCGCTGCCCGTCCGCTACTGGGACTGGCTGACCGCCGCCCTGCACGGCGACCTCGGCGACTCCGTCACCTCCGGGGTGCCGGTGAGCGACCAGCTCGCCTCCCGCCTCGGGGTCACGCTCTCACTGATCGGTGGCGCCATCCTGGTGGCCGCGGTGGCGGGCGTGGTGCTCGGTGTGCTGAGCGCGCTGAAGGGCGGCCGGCTGGGGCGGGCCGTGGACGGCATCTCACTGGTCGGGCTCGCCGTGCCGAACTTCTGGTTCGGCCTGGTGCTGATGACCGCGTTCGCCGTACGGCTGCCGCTCTTCCCCGCCACGGGCTACGTCCCGTTCGCCGACTCGCCGGTGCGGTGGTTCGAGTCGCTGGTGCTGCCCGTGCTGACGCTGGGCGTGCCCGCGACCGCTCCCGTGGCCAAGCAGACCCGCGACGGCGTACTGACCCAACTGGACCGCGAGTACGTCCGCGTGCTGCGGGCCCGCGGTGTCCCCGAGCGGTCGGTGGTCTTCCGGCATGTGCTGCGCAACGCGGCGGCGCCGATCGTCACCGTCCTCGGTGTGGTCGTGGTGACGCTGTTCGGCGGCACCGTCCTCGCCGAGACCCTGTTCGTCATGCCCGGTCTCGGCGGCCTGGCCGTGACCGCCGCGCAGACGCAGGACATCCCGATGGTCCAGGGCGTCGCGCTCGTCTTCACGGTGACCGTGATGCTGATCAACCTCCTGATCGAAGTGGTGTATTCGATGCTCGACCCGAAGGTGCGGACATGAAGACCCCGGTGAGCGCACGCCGGACGGCGCCCGGGAGCGGACGGGAGGCCCGGCGGCGGGGTGCCGCGCGGAGCGGGTTCGCGGCCCGGCTGCTGCGCAGGCCCACCGCGGCCGTCTCCGCCGGCTACCTCCTCCTCGTCGTCCTGGTCACCGTGTTCGCGGGCCCGCTCGCACCGTACGACCCGGACGCGCAGGACCTGACCCACGCCCTCCAAGGCCCCGGCGGCGCCCACTGGTTGGGCACCGGCGAGCTGGGCAGGGACGTGCTCAGCCGGCTGATGCACGGCGGACAGGTCACCCTCCTCGGTGTGGTGATCACGCTGGCCGTCTATCTGACGCTCGGTGTCCCGGCGGGCATGGTCGCGGGGTACCGGGGCGGCCTGTTCGACCGGTTCGTCCTCAAGACCGCCGACCTGATCTCCGCCGTCCCGGTCATCATCGTCCTGCTGGTGGTCCTCTCGGTCTTCACCAACGACGAGAGCGCCGCCATGGCCGCCAACGGGCTGCTCGGCGCACCCCTCCTCGCCCGGGTCGTCCGCTCGGCCACCCTCGGTGTGAAGGAGGAGCTGTACGTCCGGGCCGCCGTCGCGAACGGGATCGGCGACCTCGTCGTCATCCGCCGGCACGTGCTGCCCCGGGTCACCGGAGCCGTCCTCGTCCAGGCCTCCGTGTTCGGCGCCTACGCCGTCCTGCTGGAGACCGGGCTCGGCTTCCTCGGACTCGGCACCACCGACGCCAGCTGGGGCAGCATGGTCGCCGAGGCGTCCAAGAACATCGGCACCGACCCCTGGCTGCTGATCCCCTCCGGCTTCATGATCGTCTCCTTCGTCGTGGCCCTCGGCCTGCTCAGCGACGGCCTGCGCGACACCTTCGCCGAGCGCTCCGCGCCCCCGGCCGACAAACCGCCCTCCCGCCGGACCGGCCGACCCCGGGGAGCCTCCCTCGAGCCGGTCCGGGCCACGGCCACCGACGCCTCGCGCGTGACCGACGCACCGCGCGTGACCGAGCCGCCCGACACCGACGCCCTGCTGTCGGTACGCGGTCTGACGGTGTCCCTGCGCGTCGAGGGCGTGCCCACCGAAGTCGTCCGGGACGTCTCCTTCGACCTGCGGGCCGGAGAGGTACTGGGCATCGTCGGCGAGACCGGCTGCGGCAAGACCGTCACCGCCACCTCGCTGCTCGGCATGCTGCCCGCGGGCGGCGCGATCACCTCGGGCACCATCCTCTTCGAGGGCACCGACCTCGCCCAGGCGGACGCGGCGAGCCTGCGCAAGGTACGCGGACGCCGTATCGGCTGGATCTCCCAGGACCCCGTCTCCAGCCTCGACCCGTCGTTCACCGCCGGGGCCCAGGTCGCCGAGGCGGTACGCCTGCACACCGGCTGCTCGCGCAAGCGGGCCCGGGAGCGCGCCCTGGAACTCTTCGCGCAGGTACGGCTGCCCGACCCCGCCCGGGTGGCCGGCAGCTACCCGCACCAGTTGTCGGGCGGGATGGCCCAACGCGTCGGTATCGCCGCCGCGTTGGCGGGCGATCCGGTCCTGGTGATCGCCGACGAGCCGACCACCGCGCTCGATGTGACCGTGCAGGCCGAGATCCTCGACCTGTTGCGCGAACTCCAGGTGTCCGGCACCTCCGTCGTCCTCATCACGCACGACTGGGGCGTGCTGGCCGACCTGTGCGACCGGGCCGTCGTGATGTACGCCGGGGAGGTCGTCGAGGAGGCCGAGGTCACGGCGCTCGTGACCACGCCGACGCATCCGTACACGGCCGGGCTGCTGGGCTCCGACCCCCACCACGCCCGCCCCGGGCAGCCGCTGCCCGCCGTCGAGGGCGCGGTGCCGTCCCCGACCCAGTGGCCGGTCGGCTGCCACTTCCAGAACCGCTGCCCGCGGGTGACCGACGCCTGCAAGGAGAAACCCGTCGTGATCTCTCATCCGGCCGAGCCGGAACGGTCCACGCGATGCATCCTCCCGCTCGAACCGACCGGAGGCGGAACCCATGACTGACGCGACGCTCCTCCACGTGCGGGACCTCGATGTCACCTACCGCCGCTCCCGCCGGCGCGGCGGTGACGTCCACGCCGTACGCGGTGTGGATCTGACCGTGGGACGTGGCGAGACGGTCGGCCTGGTCGGCGAGTCCGGCTCCGGCAAGTCGACCATCGGCTCGGCGGTGCTGGGGCTGGTGCCGGTGACGGGCGGCAGCATCGCGTTCGACGGCGCCGACATCACGCACGGCACGCGCGCCGAGCGCCGGCTGCTGGCCCGCCGTATGCAGGTGGTCTTCCAGGACCCCTACGGCTCCATGAATCCCGCGCACACGGTGGGCGACACGCTCGCCGAGGCCCTGCGCCACAACCTGGGCCTGCCCGCCGACGCGATCCGTGAGCGTGTCCTGCGCGCCCTCGACGACGTCGGGCTGCCGCCCGGTGCCGCCCACCGCCACCCGGCGGCCTTCTCCGGCGGACAGCGTCAACGCATCGCCATCGCACGGGCGTTGGTCATGGAACCCGACTTCGTCGTGTGCGACGAGGCGGTCAGCGCCCTCGACCTCTCGGTCCAGGCCCAGGTCCTGAACCTGCTGGCCCGACTCAAGCGCACCCGCGGACTGAGCTATCTGTTCATCTCGCACGACCTGTCGGTGGTGCGTTACCTCAGCGACACGATCGTCGTCCTCTACGCCGGCCGCGTGGTCGAGCGCGGCCCGGCCACGCTGGTCGCCGACAGCCCCGCCCACCCTTACACCCGCGCCCTGTTGGCCGCCGCGCCGGTCCCCGACCCGGTCGCCCAGCGCCGTCGCCGGGCCGAGCGACGGACGGCCGCCGCGGCCACCCCCGCGACGGACCGCGTCAGCGAGGGCTGCGCCTTCACTCCCCGCTGCCCGTACGCGCGGGAGATCTGCTGGACCGCCCGGCCGGACCTGGTCCAGCGCGACGGAGTCGCCGTCGCGTGCCATCGCCGGGACGAGATCGCGGCGGGCACGGCGACCCTGCCGGACGGCCGGACGACGGCCGACGCCACCTGATCACCGTGATCACCGCCTGACCGCGCCGCCCGACCACCTGGCGGCCCCCGCCCTCTCCGCACAAGGAGCACGATGACCACCACCGCCCCCGCCCCGCTCGACATCGCCGCCCTGCTCCCCGACGGCACCCACCTCATCGCTGGCGAGTGGGTGCCCGCTCGTTCCAAGTCCACGCTCGACGTGGTGAATCCGGCGACCGGCGCGGTGGTGGCCCGTGTCCCGCGCGGCACCGCGCAGGACGTGGACGACGCCGTACGGTCCGCCGCGGCGGCACTGCCCGCGTGGCGTGACACCAGTCCCGCCGTGCGCGGTGAACTCCTGTACCGCTGGGCGGAGTTGGTGCGCGAGCACGACGACGACATCAACCGGCTGGAGGCGATCGAGGTCGGCCACCCGGTCGGCCCCTCGCCCATCGCCGCCCGGCTGGCCTACCTCGCGGGGAAGGCCGACAAGGTCTTCGGCGACACGCTCCCGACCCGCTCGCCGGACGTTCTCGGCCTGACCCTGCGCGAGCCCTTCGGCGTGGTGGGCGCGATCATCCCCTGGAACGCGCCCGGCCCCATGACGGTCTTCAACACCGCCGCCCCGATGGCGGCCGGCAACACGGTCGTCCTCAAGCCCGCCGAGGACGCCCCGCTCACCGCCCTCTACCTGGCCCGCCTCGCGCTGGAGGCGGGCATCCCGCCCGGGGTCCTCAACGTCGTCACGGGCCACGGCGCCGAAGCGGGTGCGGCCCTGCCCGCGCACCCGGGCATCCGCAAGATGAGCTTCACCGGTTCACCGGCCACGGGCACCGCCGTGATGGAGGCCTGCGCCCGCAACCTCATACCCCTGCAACTGGAGTTGGGCGGCAAGTCCCCGCAGATCGTGCTGCCCGACGCCGACCTCGACAAGGCGGTACCGGCGATCGTCCGCAGCATCGTCATGAACAGCGGCCAGGTCTGCGCGGCCGGTTCACGCGTGCTGGTCCACTCCTCGCTCCACGGCCGGCTGGTCGAGGAACTGGCCGCACGCTTCCGGGCCGTCCGGGTCGGCCGGTGGGACCAGCCGGTCGACATGGGTCCGCTGATCAACGCCCGGCAGGAGAGGCGGGTCCTGGACTATCTGGCGATCGGCCGCGAGGAGGGCGCCGAGCTCGTGGTCGGCGGCGGCAAACTCACCGAACCCCCGTACGCGGACGGCTACTTCGTCGAGCCGACGCTCTTCGACCGGGTGCGCCCGGAGATGCGTATCGCCCAGGAGGAGATCTTCGGCCCGGTCCTCTCGGTCCTCACCTACGACGACGAGGACGAGGCGGTCGCCATCGCCAACGGCACGCGCTACGGCCTCACCGCGACCGTCTGGACGCGGGACGTGGGCCGTGCCGTGCGGCTCGCGCGCCGCGTCGAGGCCGGACAGGTCGCCGTCAACACGGTCGGTGACGGCGGCCCGACGGGGTCGATCGGCACGCCCTTCGGCGGCTACAAGAACAGCGGCTTCGGCCGGTCGATGGGCCCGGACTACGTGGAGGACTGGACCCAGGTCAAGGCCGTCGTCATCGACGCGGGCTGAGGCGCGCGGACCGGCACGTGGGTGACATACGCCCGGAACCTGCCCCGCTCCACGGCTTCCACGCCGGTGCGGACCGCGCCTCCACGCGCCCGGGGGCGGACCCGGCCGGCACCGAGCCGTGGCCGAACCGCCCGACAGGATGCGCGGTGGGGATTCAGGACGTGCCGAGGTCCCATCGCGCGTGCAGCGTCGGCGGTTTGCGGAAGACCAGGCCGTGCGGGGCCGTCGGGCGGTCCGGGTCCAGGCGCAGGGACGGCAGCCGGTCGAGCAGGTGGTGGAGCGCGATACGCGTCTCCAGCCGGACGAGGTGTGCGGCGAGGCAGTAGTGCGGGCCGTGGGCGAAGGCGAGTTGGAGGCGGGCGTTCTCGCGCCGGACATCGAAGCGGTCGGGGTCGGGGAAGACCTCCGGGTCGCGGTTGGCGCCGGTGAGGGAGACCGTGACCAGGTCGCCCGCGCGGATCTCGGCCGTGCCGAGGACGGTGTCGCGGGTGGCGTAGCGGTCCACGACGGCGGCGCCGGGTTCGAGGCGCAGCGATTCCTCGATCGCGCCGTCCAGCAGGCCCATGTCGGCTTGGACCAGGGCGAGTTGGCCGGGGTGGCGGAGCAGGTGGAGCAGCGCGTTGGTGATCATCGATTCGGTGGTCTCGATGCCGCCGAACATCAACACGGCCGCGTTGGAGGCGACTTCGGGGACGGTCAGCCGGCCGGCGGCCGAGACGAGGAGTGAGGCCGCGTCCCGGTCGGCGACGGTGGCCTCGACGGCCGCGCGCAGTTCCGCGTAGGCGGCGGTGCCCGCGGCGCCCGCCGTGTGTCCGGCGGTGATGTCCGAGACGGACCGCACGATGGCGTCGTACCAGGCGAGGACGGTGGCCGGGGTGGTGCCGGTCAGGCCGAGGGCGTGGGTGACGACGGCGACCGCGAGGGGGCCGGCGAAGGCGCGGCGCAGTTCGGCGGCGCCGGCCGGACGCAGTGCGGTGACGAGCCGGCCGGTCTCCTCCTCGATGAACGAGGCGAAGCCGTCGTGTACTTCGCGCGGCCGGAAGGGCGCGGTGAAGGGTTCGCGGTGGCGGGTGTGCCGTGCTCCGTCGAGGGAGAGCATGCTCGGGCCGACGACCTGGGCGGTGGAGAAGCGGGGGTCGTCGACGGTGAAGGTGCTCGCGTCCCGCATCACGGTGAGCGCGAGGTCGCGCCGGGTCACCAGCCAGCCGTCCAACTCGGGCAGCCAGGACACGGGTTCGCTCTCGCGCAGCAGCGCCAGGCGGGGATGCGGGTCGTGGGCGAGTTCGGCGAGCGTGGTCCCGGCGCCGAGCGGGTAGGCGGCGGCGACCGTACTCATCGCGCTCCAGGTCGGGGCAGGGGGAAACTGGCCATGAGCGAGGCTAACAACGCGGGCGCGACCGGCCGAGGGCGGGGGCCGCCCGGCCGGTCACCGGCGACGAATGTGGGCAACAGATCGAATTCGCCCCGCGCGAGGCGGAGTTTGCGCCATCCTGAACGCCACGAGACGCGGACCCGGTCACGGAAACACGTCGGGCCGCAACTCCCCAGTCCCGCCTGTCCACTTTGCGCGCCGATCCGAAAGGGCACAGCCCCATGGCCACATCCCCGTCCGCCGAAGGCACCACCGACGGCAACGGCGGCCCCGGCAGGATCCCCCGCGACGCGCACCGCATCCACGGCGCACGCCGCGTCCACCGCGCGCACCGCGTCCGCAGCGGCCCGCACCCCGTCGCCGCCTGACGCACCGAGGGCTCACCGGCCCGAACCGGCGCCCACCTCAACCCCGACACTTGAGTCACTCTTGATCACTTCATCAGACAGCTACGGCCCGGCGATACCCGTGCCTCTCCGGCCCATCCCGTCCGCCCAGGTGACCCCGGCCGCGTCCTGGCGCATTCTTGCTGTGTCACCCACCCGGCGCCACAGGGACGAGGTAGAGCCCCAATGACTGGGAGTGCCGAGCCCGAGAAGGGGACGCCCGGACGGCTCGCCGAGCTGCTCATCGACGCCTCCACGGAGGCGATCGACGCGGCCGGCGGCCACTCCGGGGGCGTCTACCTGCGGTCGAGCACGCCCGGACTGCTGCGCCTGGCCGTGCTGGCCGGGCTGCCCGGGCCGCTGTTCCGCCCCTGGAACCGGCTGAGCGTCGACAACAAGTTCCCCGTCGCGGACGCCTTCCGGCTCGGCGTCCAGGTGGTCCTGCCGAACGCCGCCGAGTGCATGCGCCGCTACCCCCAGTTCGCCGCGAGTCTGCCCTTCCAGTTCGGCTCGCAGTACGTGCCGGTCATGAGCGGATCGACGACGTACGGCGTGCTCACCGTGCTGCGGCCGTCCGCGGCCGACACCACCGGGCTGCTGTCCGGCCTGGACCGCATGACACGGCTGGCCGAGGAGCTGGGCGCGGCGCTGCGCGAGCTGGAGGACGAGCACAAGGACGAGGACGGGCCCCGCGTGGCCTGGGACGGCGAGCCGGTGTGCGTCCGGACGGCGGCCACGCACCGCCCCGAGGGCCGGATGGCCCGGTTCGTGTGGGATCCGGCCACGGCCGCCGTCACCGCCGACAGCGCCCTGCACACCCTGCTGGGCGTCGAGCCCGACGAGTCCCCCGGCACCGCCCGCGCCATCGCGGACGCCCTGGCCCCCGGCGACACCTACCAGGTCATGGCGGCGCTGCGGGCGACGGCCGCCGGGAAGCCCCCGCCGCTGCCCCTGCGGGTGCGGGCGGCGGACGGCTCGGTCCGGCTGCTGGACCTGTGGACGCCCGCCACGGGTCCGGTCCCGCCCGGCGGCGGGCACCCGGTCAGCGGAGTCGTCGTCGACCCCGGCCCCGCCCCGGTCGCCGACGGCGCGGCCGAGCTGCTGCCGGACGGCGTGTTCTGTCTGGACCGGCTGGGGCTGGTCACCTACGCCAATCCGCGCGCCGCCCAGCTGCTGGGCAGCCCGCGCGAGGAACTGCTCGGCCGCCCGCTGTGGGAGGGCGTGCCCTGGCTGAACCAGATCGGCTGCGAGGACCAGCTGCGCGGCGCCCTGCTGTCGCTCGGGCCGGTGCACTTCCACGTCCGGCGCCCGGAGGGGCAGAAGCAGCCGCCGGAGCCGTACGAGGGCGACTGGCTCGCGCTGGCGGTCCATCCCGGCCACGACCAGCTGACGTGCACGGTGACGCCGTCGACGCGGGTGTCCGGCCCGCCGATCCCGCTGGTGCCGGTGCACCCCGAGGGGGCCGACGCCCCGGGCAACGGCGTCACCTCGCTCGCCCCGCTGTACCGGCCGATCGTGCTCGCCATCGCGCTGACGGAGGCGGTCACCGCCCGCCAGGTGTCGGCGGTCGTGATGAAGGAGCTGCTGCCCGCGTTCGGCGGCCGACGCCTGGCGATCTACCTGCTCCAGGAGCGGCATCTCCACCTGGCCTGGGAGACCGGCTTCCCGCAGGGCTTCCTCGCCCCCTTCGACGGGGTCGGGCTCGACACCCGGCTGCCCGGTGTCGAGACCCTCACCACCGGACGGCCGCTCTTCTTCGACTCCATGCAGCAGCTCGCGGAGGCCTACCCGGGCATCCCGCTGGACGCGGAGGTGGGGGCCCGCGCGTTCCTGCCGCTGATCGCGTCCGGGCGCCCGGTCGGCTCGGCCATCCTGGGCTTCGACCGGTCCCGCAGCTTCAGCTCCGAGGAGCGCGCGGTGCTCACCGCCCTCGCCGGACTGATCGCCCACGCGATGGAGAAGGCCCAGCGCTACGACTCGGAGGCGGCCCTCGCCCGCGGTCTCCAGCAGGCGCTGCTGCCCCGCCGGCTGTCGGTCCACCCGCAGGTGGAGACCGCCGGACGCTATCTGCCCGGCACCCAGGGGATGGAGGTGGGCGGCGACTGGTACGACGTCGTCGAGTCCGGCGACGGTCTGGCCCTGGTGATCGGCGACGTCCAGGGACACGGTGTCCAGGCCGCCGCCACGATGGGCCAACTCCGCAGCGCGGTGCGGGCGTTCGCGCTCGGCGACCGGCCGCCCGACGAGGTGATGAGCGGCACCAACCATCTCCTCATCGACCTCGACCCGGGCCAGTTCGCGAGCTGCTGCTACCTGCGGCTCGACCCGTCGAGCGGCCTGGTCCAGGTCGCCCGGGCCGGGCACCCGCCGCCCCTGATCCGTACCCCGGACGGCCGTACCCGGGTCTGGGACATCCCCGGGGGCGTGGTCCTCGGGGTGGACCCGCACGCCCAGTACCCCGTGACGGAACTCCGGCTGGAGCCGGACTCCGTGCTGGCGCTCTACACCGACGGTCTCGTCGAGCGGCCCGGCGTCGACATCGACGACGGCATCGCCGCCCTGCGGGTCGCGCTGGCGAAGGCGGGCGGTCCGGCCGCGCGGACGGGCGCTCGTTCGCTGGCCGGGGTCGCCGACCGGCTCACCACGGCCGCCCGGCACGCGGCCGACCGCCCCGACGACATCGCGCTGCTGCTCGCGGCCCGGCGCGCCAAGCCCGGGAGGCATCCTTGATCCCGGTTCGGCCCCGGCCTGTCACCGGGTGTGACGGCTCTCGCCTCCTGAGGTCGGGCAGTGTAGACATGGGCTCATGGTCCGCCTGACGGGTCGGCCGAGGGCCCGGTCGACCCACCGCCCCGACGGTCTGCCCGCGCGGCGCCCGTACGACCGTGCCCGCCGGGCGCGCGAACACCGGCACCGGCGGTCCGGGCTGGCCGGGCGCAGCGTCGCCGGGCAGGTGTTCGTGCTGCAAGTGGTGATCGTGCTGCTGCTGGTCGTGTCGGCGGTGGTGGCACAGGTCCTCCAGGTGCGGCACGACAGCACGCAGGAGGCCCGCAACCGGTCGGTGGCGGTCGCCGAGACCTTCGCCAACGCGCCGGGCACGGTCGCGGCCCTGAAGAGCGCCGACCCCACGGCGATCCTCCAGCCGAGCGCCGAGGCCGCCCGCAAGACGTCCAAGGTCGACTTCATCGTCGTCATGAACACCGAGGGGATCCGCTACACCCATCCCAAGCCGGACCGCATCGGCAAGAAGTTCGTCGGGGACATCGCGCCCGCGCTGGCCGGGCACGTCGTCACCGAGGAGATCACCGGCACCATCGGGCCGCTGGTGCAGGCCGTGGTGCCGGTCAAGGGCCCCGGCGGCAAGGTCGTGGGCCTGGTGTCGGCCGGGGTGACGAAGGCGAACGTGGGCGGCACCGCCGACCAGCAGCTGCCGCTCCTGCTGATCGCGGCGGGCGCGGCCCTCGTCCTCGCCACCGGCGGCACCGCGCTGGTCAGCAGACGTCTTCAGCACCAGACCCACGGCCTGGGCCCGCACGAGATGACCCGGATGTACGAGCACCACGACGCGGTGCTGCACTCCGTGCGGGAGGGCGTGATCATCGTGAGCGGCGAGGGGCGGCTGCTGCTCGCCAACGACGAGGCACGGCAACTCCTCGACCTGCCCGAGAACGGCGAGGGCCGCCTCGTCCTCGACCTCGGACTCGACGCCGAGATGACCGCCCTGCTGGCCTCCGCGCGGGTCGCGACCGACGAGGTGCACCGCGTCGGCGGCCGGCTCCTCGCCGTCAACCAGCGCCCCACCGACCTGGAGGGCGGCCCGCCCGGAAGCGTCACCACGCTGCGCGACTCCACCGAGCTGCGCGCCCTCTCCGGCCGCGCCGAGGTCGCCCGCGAACGCCTCAACATGCTCTACGACGCCGGAGTGGGCATCGGCACCAGCCTGGACGTCACCCGCACCGCCGAGGAACTCGCCGAACTGGCCGTCCCGCGCTTCGCCGACTTCGTCACCGTCGACCTCTACGACGCCGTCCTCAGCGGCGAGGAGCCCCAGCCCGGGACCGAGCTGCGCCGCACGGCCTACAGCGGGGTCCGCGACGACGCACCGCTGTACCCGGTCGGCAAGCAGATCCAGTTCGTGGAGTCCGCCCCGCAGGCACGCAGCCTCGACACCGGTGACGCCGTCGTCGAACCCCGGCTCGGCGAGGCCCCCGGCTGGCTCACCCAGGACCCGGAGCGCACCGCGCAGGTCGTGGAGTACGGCATCCACTCGCTGATCACGGTGCCGCTGCGGGCCGGGGCGCTGATCCTGGGCGTGGTCAACTTCTGGCGCTCCGACAAGCCCGAGCCCTTCGACTCGGAGGAACTGGCCCTCGCCGAGGAACTCGTCGCCCGCGCCGCCGTGTCCATCGACAACTCCCGCCGCTACACCCGCGAACACGGTATGGCGGTGACCCTCCAGCGCAGCCTGCTCCCCCGCCGCCTCCCCGAGCAGACCGCGCTCGACGTCGCCTACCGCTACCTCCCGGCGAAGGCCGGGGTCGGCGGCGACTGGTTCGACGTACTGCCCCTGTCCGGCGCCCGCGTCGCCCTGGTCGTCGGCGATGTCGTCGGCCACGGGCTGCACGCGGCGGCCACCATGGGACGCCTGCGCACCGCCGTCCTCAACTTCTCCGCACTGGACCTGCCGCCGGACGAACTCCTCGGTCTGCTGGACGAGTTGGTGGGCCGCATCGACCAGGACGAGACGACCGAGGACAGCGGCGCCCCGGTCACCGGAGCGACCTGCCTCTACGCCATCTACGACCCGGTGTCCCTGCGCTGCACCGTGGCCCGCGCCGGCCATCCGCCGCCCGCGCTGATCCGCCCGGACGGCACCGTCGAGTACCCGGACGTCCCGGCCGGACCGCCGCTCGGTCTCGGCGGACTCCCTTTCGAGACCGCAGAGTTGAAGCTCGACGAGGGCAGCAGGCTGGTCCTCTACACGGACGGACTGGTCGAGGACCGCGAACGCGACATCGACGTGGGTCTGGAGATGCTGCGCACCGCGCTCACCCGCGCGGGCGACTCGCCCGAGGACACCTGCCGGGCCGTCCTCGACTCGGAGCTGTCGGTACGGCCGAGCGACGACATCGCCCTGATCGTCGCCCGCACCCGCGCCCTGGGCGCCGACCGCGTCGCCGAGTGGCGCGTACCGTCCGACCCCGCCGCGGTCGCCGACATGCGCGCCTCGGTCACCCGCCAACTGACCCACTGGGGCCTGGAGGAGCTGACGTTCACCACCGAACTCGTCCTCAGCGAACTGGTCACCAACGCCATCCGCTACGGCAACGACCCCGTCCGCGTCCGCCTGCTGCGCGACCGCACCCTCATCTGCGAGGTCTACGACGGCAGCACCACCTCCCCCCACCTCCGCTACGCGGCGATGACGGACGAGGGCGGCCGGGGCCTGTTCCTGGTGGCCCAGCTCTCCGAACGCTGGGGCACCCGCTACACCCCCGCGGGCAAGGTCATCTGGGCCGAACAGACCCTGTGAGCACCGGGTTTCGCCGAAATGCCCCTGCGGGACGCGGTCGGATCAGCCGAGGGCCTTGTCCAGGTTGAACGCGGCGCTGATCAGGGCGAGGTGGGTGAACGCCTGGGGGAAGTTGCCCTGTTGCTCGCCGGTGCGGCCGATCTCCTCGGCGTACAGGCCGAGATGGTTGGCGTAGGTGAGCATCTTCTCGAAGGCGAGCCGGGCCTCGTCCACGCGGCCGGCCCGGACCAGGGCCTCGACGTACCAGAAGGAGCAGATCGAGAACGTGCCCTCGTCGCCGCGCAGTCCGTCGGGGCTGGCCTGCGGGTTGTAGCGGTAGACGAGCGAGTCGGAGACCAGTTCCTCGGTCAACGCGTCAAGGGTGGAGAGCCACTTGGGGTCGGTGGGGGCGATGAACTTCGCCAGCGGCATCATCAGCAGCGCGGCGTCGAGGACGTCGCTGCCCTCGTACTGGACGAAGGCCTGGCGGGTCTCCGACCAGCCGCGGTCCATGATCCGCCGGTAGATGGTGTCGCGGCAGCCGCCCCAGTAGGGCAGGTTGGCGGGCAGGCCGCGGCGGTTGGCGAGGCGGATGGCGCGCTCGATCGCCACCCAGCACATCAGGCGTGAGTAGAGGAAGTTCTTGCGGCCGCCGCGGGTCTCCCAGACGCCCTCGTCGGGCTGGTCCCAGTGGACGCAGACCCAGTCGACCAGGGCGCACACGTCGTCCCACTGCGCGCTGGAGATGGGCTCGGCCCACTTGTCGTAGAGGTAGATGGAGTCGATCAGGGCGCCGTAGATGTCGAGTTGGAGCTGGTCGGCGGCGGCGTTGCCGACCCGGACCGGGGCGGATTTCAAGTGGCCTTCGAGGTTCGGGAGTTCGCGTTCGGTGAGTTCGGTGCGGCCGTCGATGCCGTACATGATCTGGAGCGGGCCGGAGGGGTTGCCGTCGCCGGGGCTGATGTAGCGGGACACGAAGTTCATGAAGGCCTTCGCCTCGCCGGTGAAGCCGAGGCGCAGCAGCGCGTAGACGCAGAAGGCGGCGTCGCGGATCCAGACGTAGCGGTAGTCCCAGTTGCGCTCGCCGCCGAGTTGTTCGGGGAGGCTGGTCGTGGGGGCGGCGACGATCGCCCCGGTGGGGGCGTAGGTGAGCAGCTTGAGGGTGAGGGCGGAGCGGTGGACCATCTCACGCCAGCGGCCCCGGTAGCGGGACTGGGACAGCCAGCGGCGCCAGTAGGCGACGGTCGCGTTGAACTCGTCCTCGGCCTCCGTGCGCGCGCAGTCGCGGGGGCCGATCTCGCCGTCGACCTGGTCGAGCGCGAAGACCTCGGACTCGCCCTCGTCGAGCTTGAAGTCGGCCCACACGTCGACCTCGTCGCACTCCAGGGGCACCGTGGCGGTCAGCGCGAGGGACCTGTCGGCGGACTCGAAGAGGGCGACCTCGCCGAGCATGCGCGCGGTGTGCGGGCTGGCGCCGTAGTCGAACCTGGGCGCGACCCTGATCCGGAACGGGACCGAGCCGCGCACGCACACCACGCGGCGGATCAGCCGGTGCCGGGCCGACTCGTCCGGCTCCCCGGTCACCGGCATGAAGTCCTGGACCTCGCCGACGCCGTCCTCGGTGAAGAACCGGGTGATCAGGACGTTGGTGTCGGGGAAGTAGAACTGCTTGGTGCGGGCGGGCACGGCGGCGGCCAGTTCGAAGGAGCCGCCGCGCTCCGCGTCCAGGATCGCGGCGAAGACGCTGGGGGCGTCGAAGGACGGGCAGCAGTACCAGTCGATCGTGCCGTTGGTGCCCACCAGGGCCACGCTCCGCAGATCGCCGATCAGTCCGTGCTCGGCGATGGGCAGGTATCCGGGTCCGGTGGGCGTGTCCTGTTCGGGCGGGGTCTCGACCATCGCGGCAGCCTCCCTGGTCCGGGCCCGCACGGGCCGGTTCCAGCTTAGGTTCACGTTCTCGTTCGGCCACTCTTCCGGATGCGCGCTGGAGTCGGGCGAGGAATCGTGGGAGTGGGACCCACGGCACTCGCCCGGTCTCAGGCGAGGAGGCACCATGTCGACAGCGCAGCCCGACGAAGACCCCGACCGCGCGACCCCGGACGCCCTGCTGCACACCCGCACGGGCACCGAGGTGGCTCCGGAGGACGTGGTCCTGGCGGCCGGCCGGGACGTCACCCCGCAGAACCTGGAGTGGGCCCGGCGGAAGATCGCGGCGAAGGGGGCGGCGGCCCTGGAGGAACTGCTGCCTTAGGCGTCCCGTCGGCACCTGGTTACCCGTTCACCCTTTCGGAGAGGGCGCTCCGGCTGACAGACTCCGGAGGTGCCCGACTTCGACATGCTTGTCATCGGTTCAGGACCGGGCGGCCAGAAGGCCGCCATCGCCGCGGCCAAGCTCGGCCGCCGGGTCGCCGTCGTCGACCGCCCCGACATGGTCGGCGGCGTCTCCATCCACACCGGGACCATCCCCTCCAAGACCCTGCGCGAGGCGGTGCTGTATCTCACCGGCCTCACCCAGCGGGATCTGTACGGCCAGAGCTACCGCCTGAAGGACGACATCACCGTCGGCGACCTCACCGCGCGGACGCAGCACGTGGTCAGTCGTGAAGTGGACGTCATCCGCAGCCAGTTGTCCCGCAACCAGGTCTCCCTGTTCGCCGGGACGGGCCGCTTCGTGGACCCGCACACCGTCGCGCTGACCGAGATCACCGGCCACGAACGGCTGTTGACCGCCGAGAACATCATCATCGCGACCGGCACCCGTCCCGCGCGGCCGGACACCGTCGAGTTCGACGGGCGGACCATCATGGACTCGGACAACGTGCTGGACCTGCCGAAGGTCCCCCGGTCCATGGTCATCGTCGGCGCGGGCGTGATCGGCATGGAGTACGCCTCCATGTTCGCCGCGCTCGGCAGCAAGATCACCGTGGTGGAGAAGCGGGCGGGCATGCTCGACTTCTGCGACCTTGAGGTCATCGAGTCGCTCAAATACCACCTGCGGGACCTCGCCGTCACCTTCCGTTTCGGGGAGACCGTGGCCGCCGTGGAGCGGCACGCCAACGGCACGCTGACCGTCCTGGAGAGCGGCAAGAAGATCCCGGCCGACGCGGTGATGTACTCCGCGGGACGGCAGGGCCTGACCGACGAACTCGACCTGGACAAGGCCGGGTTGTCCGCCGACCGGCGCGGCCGGATCGACGTCGACGAGAACTTCCGCACCTCCGTGCCGCACATCTACGCGGTCGGCGACGTCATCGGCTTCCCGGCGCTGGCCGCGACCTCGATGGAACAGGGCCGTACGGCCGCCTACCACGCCTGCGGTGAGCCGGTGCACCGGATCGACGACCGGCAGCCGATCGGCATCTACACCATTCCGGAGATCAGCTTCATCGGGAAGACCGAGGACCAACTCACGGAGGAGTGCGTGCCGTTCGAGGTCGGGATCTCCCGCTACCGCGAACTCGCGCGCGGCCAGATCATCGGCGACTCGCACGGCATGCTGAAGCTGCTGGTCTCCCCCACCGACCGCACCCTGCTCGGTGTGCACTGCTTCGGCACGGGCGCGACGGAACTCATTCACATCGGCCAGTCGGTGATGGGCTGCGGCGGAACGGTCGACTATCTCGTGGACGCGGTCTTCAACTACCCGACGCTGGCCGAGTCTTACAAGGTCGCCGCCCTCGACGCCACGAACAAACTGCGGCAGATCGACCGCCTCGGCGACTGATCGTTCACAGGAGATTACTCGCTGGTCAATCTTGAAAGCTCAAAAGGTGGGGCTATCATCACACCCACACACGGTGTGACCGTCCGCCGACGCAGCGGTTAAGCGGAATCCGCCATTCCCTTCTGTTGTCCCGACCGGCCACTGACCCGAGGCCACCCCTTTCTCCGGGTCCGGGGCCGGCTCGCTCAACTCCGCACGTCGTGCAAGACGGAAAGCAGCGCATCCATGAGCAACAACAGGGGCAGAGGGCTACAGGCCAACGCCCTCGGCACGTTCGACACCGTGGTGATGGCCGTGGCGGGCAGCGCGCCCGCCTACTCGATCGCGGCGACCACCGCGGTCCTGGTCGGTGCGGTGGGGCTGGCCAGTCCGGCCGCCCTCCTCTACTGCGCGATACCCATGCTGGGCATCGCGCTGGCCTTCAGCTACCTCGGCCGGATCGACGTGAACGCGGGCGCCAGCTACTCCTGGGTGGGGCGCACCCTGCACCCCTTCCTGGGCTTCATCAGCGGCTGGGCGCTGGTGATCTCCGCGACCATCTTCATGGTCGCCGGGTCCCTGCCCGCCGGGTCGATGACCCTGTCCCTGTTCGACGAGGGCCTCGCGGACAACACGGCGCTGTCGACCGTCGTCGGCGCCGCCTGGTTCGTGATCATGCTGCTCGTGGTGCTCGGCGGCGCCCGGCTCACGGTCCGCGCCCAGCTCCTGATGTCCGGTGTGGAGCTGGGGATCCTGGCCCTGTTCGCGGTGTTCGCCGTCGTCCACACCGGCAACGCCCGGGTCTTCGACTGGTCCTGGCTGGGCTTCAGCCACTTCGACGGGGTGTCCGGCTTCGCGTCGGGCGCGCTCATCGCCGCGTTCTACTACTGGGGCTGGGACGTCACCAGCAACCTCAGCGAGGAGACCCGCAACAGCCGTCGTACGACCGGACTCGCGGGCCTCATCGGTGTCGGCATCGTGTTCCTGCTCTTCGAGGTGTTCACCATCGCGGTGAACGTCATCCTGTCCTCGCGGCAGATCCAGAGCAACGACGCCAACGTGCTGGCCGTGCTCGGCGACGAGATCTGGCCCGGCTGGGGCGGCAAGCTGCTGATCGTGGCGGTGATGCTGTCCACCATCGCCACCCTGGAGACCACCCTCATCCAGGTCACGCGCTCGCTGTTCGCGATGGGCCGCGACCGTACGATGCCGGCCGCGCTGGGCCGGGTGCACCGCGCCTGGAACACGCCCTGGGTGGCCATCGTCGTGGTCGGCGGGGTGGCGCTGGCGATGTTCATCGCCTCGAACGCGCTCGGTTCGGTGGGCGAGATCCTCGCCGACGCGATCTCCGCGATCGGTCTCCAGATCGCCGTGTACTACGGCCTGGCGGGCCTCGCGGTGGTCGTCGCCTACCGCAAGATGCTGTTCAGATCGGCGGGCAACTTCCTCTTCGGCGGGCTGTGGCCGCTGTTCGGCGCCCTGTTCATGTTCTGGATCTTCGTCGAGTCGCTGGGCAGCCTGAGCGGCGCCGCGATCAGCATCGGCATCGGCGGTCTCGGCGTGGGCCTGATCCCGATGCTCTGGTACTGGAAGCAGGGCAGCGACTACTACCGGCCCGCGCGGCTGGACGCCGCCCACACCGTGCGGACCGACTACGTCCCCGACGACTTCGTGCCCGAACAGTCCCGGGTCCACCAGGGTCTCCCTACGGACTTCTGAGGGGCATCCGATGGCGCGAGACCGCTTCACCCCCGACTTCGACCCCGACTGCGGGGACGCGCCCCTCAGTTCGGCCCGGCACGACATCGTCATCGGCCGCTGGCAGGGCCTGCGGGACCTGCTGCGCAACACCGGGGCGCACTGGCTGGCCCGCGGCCACCGTGTGCGGACGCTCGCACAGGCCTGCGCGAGCAGTTCGACGGTGGAGTCGTGGCTGGCCGCCGAGCCCGGCAACGTCGACGCGCTCACCCTTCGGGCGGCCACCGAGACGGCCCGGGCCTTCAACCTGGCCATCGCGGCGGGCCGGGGCGTGCCCATCGACCGCAACCGCGTCGACGCCGCCGTCATGGCCTGCCTCCAGGCCGCCGAGACCTACCCGGAGGACCCCACACCCTGGATCTCGCTGATCTCGGTGGCCCGCCTCTACCCGTCGGGCGTACGGCGGCAGGAACTCGCCCGCTGGTGGGACGAGTTGCACCGCCGCGACCCCTACAGCGTCGAGGGCCACCTCCAGGTCCTGCACTACTACTCCTCCCGCTGGCACGGCAGCCACGGCCTGATGTACGACTTCGCCCGCGACGCGGCGGGGGTGGCGCCGCCGGGCTGCGCGCTGCCGGTGCTGGTGCAGTACGCGCGGGTCGAGGAGTACCGCTACGCCCTCGACGCGACCAAGGGCCGGCAGGCCGCCGTGGGCCTCGGCCAGCACTGGACGCACGACGGCGCCGTCAGCGACGTACGCCGCAGCTGGCAGCGCTGGATCGCGGCCCGCGAGGAGGGTCCGGTGCCGCCGGGTGAACTGCGCGACCTCAACTACCTGGCGCACGCGGCCTGTTACGCGGGCACGAAGGAGGTGGCGGCGGCCGTGCTCGGGATGCTGGGGCGGCGGGCGACGCCGACGCCCTGGTCCTACACCGGGGAGGCGGAGAAGCAACTCGTGAAGTGGCGCAAGGAGTTGGGCATCCGCTCCTGAGGGGCGTCCGCTCCTGAGGGCCTACTCGGCGGGCCGCTCCGCGGGCCGGGCCAGGCCCGCGGTCCACTTGTCCTCGATCCGGCCGAACTTCCACACCAGCAGGGCCACGGCCCAGGTCGCGAAGAACAGGCCGACGATGACGAAGCCGATGACGTTGAGGTCGAGGCCCGCGACCCAGTCCCAGAAGAAGCCGTGCAGATCGAGCTTCTCGGCGAACAGGCCCAGGAGTTCGACCGTGCCGATGATCAGGGCGACGGCGACGGACAGCCCGGTGATCGTGAGGTTGTAGTAGACCTTGCGGACCGGCTTGGAGAACGCCCAGCCGTAGGCGAAGTTCATGAACGTGCCGTCGATCGTGTCCAGCAGCGACATACCGGCCGCGAACAGGACCGGCAGGCACAGGATCGCGTACCAGGGCAGGCCGGACGCCGCGCCCGAACCCGCCAGCACCAGCAGCGCGATCTCGGTCGCCGTGTCGAAGCCCAGGCCGAACAGCAGGCCCAGCGGATACATCTGCCAGGACTTGGTGATCGACCTCATGAAGCGGCCCAGAAGGCGGTTCATGAAGCCCCGGTTGTTCAGGTGCTCCTCCAGCGCCTCCTCGTCGAAGTCGCCCGAGCGCATCCGGCGGAACACCTTCCATATACCGGCCAGGATCACGAGGTTGATGCCGGCGATGACGTAGAGGAAGGTGCCCGAGACGGTCGTGCCGATCAGGCCGGTGACGTTGTGGAGCTGGGAGTCGTCGTCGCGGACCGGGCCCGCCAGCGCCTTGACGCCGAGGGAGAGCAGCAGCGTCAGGCCGAAGACGACGCTGGAGTGGCCGAGCGAGAACCAGAAGCCCACCGAGAGCGGTCGCTTGCCCTCGCTCATCAGCTTGCGGGTGGTGTTGTCGATGGCCGCGATGTGGTCGGCGTCGAACGCGTGCCGCATGCCGAGCGTGTAGGCGGTGACGCCCATGCCGATGCCGAAGGACTTCTCGCCGACGCTGTAGTGCCCGGGCGCGACGATCCATACGAGGGTGAACCAGCCGATCACGTGCAGCGCCAGGATGAAGCCGGCCATCCCGCCGACCCTGGTCCACTCCTGCCGCGTCATGGACGTGCGCACGCGGTGCCACAGCGACGGCCGCGGGGTCGCGGCCGTGGCGGGGAGGGTCGGGGTGGACTCGGGGGCGGCCGTCATCGAGGGGTCTTTCTGCCGGGGGCGGGGTCGCGGAGTGCAACCTCGTGCCATCCTCCCGTACCTGCAACTCGTTCGCAGTAACGGTCAGCAAAGCCCACGGCAGGTCTTGCCCAAGGGAAAGGAAAACAGCTGGTCAGGAAGCCAGCAGCCCCCTCCCCAGCCAGTCCTTGGCGTCCTTCGCACCGGGCAGCGCGTAGAAGTAGCCGCCGCCCGTCGGGGAGATGTAGTCGACCAGGGGTTCGTCGATCAGACGGGTCTGGGTCGCCTCGAACTGGCGCTTCACGTCCTGCTGGTAGCAGCAGAAGACCAGGCCCATGTCGAGGTTGCCCACGGCGTCGATGCCCCGGTCGTAGTTGTAGCCGCGGCGCAGGATACGGGAGGTGTCGGTGGCGGCGGTGCGCGGGTTGGCGAGGCGGATATGGGCGTCGAGCGGGATCGCCGTGCCCTTGGGGTCCTTGGTGTACTGCGGGATGTCCGTCTCCTTGGCGCCGTCCAGCGGGGCACCGGTGTCCTTGCGGCGGCCGAACATCAGCTCCTGCTCGCTGAGCGAGACCCGGTCCCAGAACTCGACCAGCATGCGGATGATCCGGATCACCTGGTAGCTGCCGCCGCTCGCCCAGGCGGGCTCGCCCTGTCCGTCGCCCACCCAGATCAGCCGGTCGGTCTCACGGGCCGACTTCACGTCCGGATTGGCGATGCCGTCCTTGAAACCGAGCAGGTTGCGCTGGGCTCCGGTGGGGCGCGGGGTGTTCTGGAAGCCGTCGACACGCCACTTGATCTGCATGCCGCCCCGGGTGTGCCGGGCGATGTCGCGCAGCGCGTGCAGCACCGTGTCCTGCCGGGCGGCGCACACCTGGAGGGACAGGTCGCCGTGGCACTCGGCGGCCCGCAGATTGTCGTTCGGGAACGTCTTCATCGGGGTCAGCCGGCTCGGCCTCGCTTTGGCCAGGCCGTAGCGGTCGTCGAAGAGGGAGGCGCCCACGCCGACGGTCACCGTGAGGGCGTCGGCGGGGACCTCCGGGCCGAGGATGCCGTTGTCGGCGGGCGGCGCGCCGACGCCCAGGTCGGCGGGGGTGCCGCCGGAGGTGAGGAAGCGGGCCCGTTCGGTGATCGTGCGCAGCAGGTCGGCCAGTTCGGCGCGGTTGTCGGCGATCACGTCCAGGGAGACGAAGGTCGCGGCGGCCGGGGCGGGGGTGAGGATGCCCGCCTGGTGCGTGCCGTGGAAGGGCACCTTCGCCGCGTCGTTGCCGTCCGCGGCCTGCGCCTGGGCGGTGCCGCCGGTCTCGGCGAGCGCGAACGCCCCGCCGGCCAGCACCGCGCCGGCGGCCCCGGCACCGAGCGCCGTCCGGACGAAGGAGCGGCGGCCGGCTCCGGCCGGGCAGCCCGGGGTTTCGGCAGTGGACATCGGAGGGTTCCCTTCACTACGGCCGGTGCTGTTCGTGTTCTCGGTGCTCATCAGGCGGACTTCCTGATCTCCAGCAGGTCCGGCACCGGGGCCAGCTCCTCCAGCAACTGCCCGGTGGCGCCGTCGAGTCGGGCCTTCTCCACCTGGCTCAGCTGTTCCACCGGGGTCCAACTGCCGCCGTGGTGCGCCGAGTCGAGCAGCTGCTGCAACCGGGTCACGGCGGCGTCGACGGCCGGAAGCAGCGTCGAGGACTCCTTGGTCAGCAACGGCTTGAGCACGGTGAGGAGTTCACGGGTGCCCGCGAGGTTGCTGTCGACGGTCGCGAGGTTGGTGCCGCTGCCCTCGTCGGTGTCGCCGGTGAGCTCGAACTGGAGGGCGTTCTCCAGGATCTCGTGGGCCCGCAGCGGCAGGTCGCCCGGGTCGAAGTCCTGGGTGGGGAACGCCTTGCGCAAGCCCACGACAGCGGTGGCGAGTTGCTGCGCGGGCACCTTCAGCTCGCTCGCCGACTGTCCGTGCCAGAGCCCGTACTCGATGCGGTGGAAGCCCGCGAAGTCCTTGTCGTCCACTCCCCCGGCGAGCCCGTCGGCCCGGCCGTTGATCTTCTGGTCGAAGTCCTCGAACGTGCCGTAGGCGGCACCCAGCGAGGAGTAGGTGCGGTGCGCCGTCAGCCAGTCGGCGCGTGCCGTGCCGAGGTGGTCGCCCGCGATGTCGGCGCTCAGCCGCCGGGTCTGGGTTTCGAGGGTGGCCAGGCCCTGGTCGACGTACACCTTGTAGGCCTTGAGGGGTGCGGCGAGGTCGTTCTCGGAGACGGGGACGACCGCCTTCGCCGTCGTGCCCCCGCCGCTGACGTGCACGGTGGCGGAGGTGACGGCCTTCGCTCCGGTGGGGACGCAGCGCCAGGCGTACGAGCCGCCCGCGACGGTGGCGACCAGGTCCCGGGTGGTGCCCGGCGCCAGGCCCTCGACCTCGCCGTAGACCGCGCCCGAGACCGGGTCGATGAGGTACACCTCGGACGTCTTGTCGCCGGTGTTGTGCATCTGGAAGGTCTGGCGCCCGGTGTCGGGCGCGGTGAAGCCCTTGCCGCACTCCGTCTCGGAGACGGCGACCGTCTGGGAACTCGCGGGCTTGGGACGGGCGAGGGCGACGACGAGCCCGGCCACGACGGCGGGCACGGCGACCACGGCGACGGGGACCACCCAGACCGGGCGGCGACGCGGAGGCGAAACGGCCTCCGGCACAGGCGTCGACTCCTGCTCCGACTCCGGCATCGGAGTTGGAGTCGGAGCAGGCTTCTTGACCCGCTCGGCGCGCACTCCGCGTACGAACAGGGGCAGGACCACGGCGAGATAGCCGACGTAGGCCACCACCTGGAGCCAGGTCATCGTGGGCATCAGGTTGAACACGCCCTGGATGAGGGTGCTGTACCAGGAGCCGGCGTCGACGCTGCCGCTGAGGTCGAAGGCGTACGTGGTCAGGCCGGGCAGGACACCGCCCTCCTGGAGGTCGCGCAGGCCGTAGCCGAGGACACCGGCGGCGATGACGATGAGGACGACACCCGTGGCGGTGAAGAACTTCGTCAGGTTGATCCGCAGGACCCGGCGGTACAGGCCCCAGCACAGGCCGGCCGCGAGGGCGAGACCGATGGCGGCGCCGGTCAGGGGGCCGGAGGACTCGCCGGCCGCGCGAGCGGTGGTCCACAGGAACAGGGCCGTCTCCAGGCCCTCGCGGCCCACCGCGAGGAACGAGGTGAGCATCAGGACGCCCGCGCCCATGCCGAGCGCGCCGGTGACCTTCTCCCTGATCTCGCCGGAGAAGGTGCGGGCCGAGCGGCGCATCCAGAACACCATCGCGGTGACGAAGGCGACGGCGATCACGCTGAGGACTCCGCCGAAGGCCTCCTGCGCGGTGGCGGAGAGGTTCGCCGCGGTGAACGTGAGGACCGCGCCGAAGCTCAGCGCGAGGGCGATGGCGGCCAGCACACCCGTCCACACCTGCGGCAGACGGGACTTGGCGTCGGCGCGGACCAGGGTGGCGACCAGGATCGAGACGATGAGTCCCGCTTCCAGTCCCTCCCGCAGTCCGATCAGAAAGCTCGGAAACGCGTCGTCCCACATTGGGCGCGACCCCTCCTAGTTAGTGAAGGCATGCCTTACTTCGCGGACCATCATGACTACATGCGTGTAGTCCGTCAGTCATGAACGGGCAACGACCGGGCAAAGGTGTGGAACTCCGCGCGGGTCACGATCGTCTACAGTTGAGTAGACCGTCTACAGATCTGTAGTCGGACACTGGCGAAGAGGATCACGACGATGACCACACCCTTGGACCTGGCGTCCCAGCTCGCCGTCAATGTGCTGGACGCCAAGTCGCTGCTGGCCGCCTTCGGTGTGCTGGGGGTGGGCGTGGTGATGTTCGCCGAGACGGGACTGCTGATCGGGTTCTTCCTGCCCGGCGACTCCCTGCTGTTCACCGCGGGCCTGCTCTGCACGGGCGGCGCGGACCGGGCCGTGAGACTCTCGCTCCCGCCCCTGCTGCTCGCGGCGGCGGTGGGCGCGCTGGCCGGAGCGCAGTGCGGCTATCTGCTCGGCCGGAAGGCGGGCGGCGCGCTGCTCACCCGCAGCCGCTCGCCCCGGCTGCACGAAGGCGCCCGGCGGGCCGAGGAGTTGCTCGACAGATACGGCCACGCGAAGGCGGTGGTGCTGGCCCGCTTCGTGCCCGTGGTGCGCACGGTGCTGAACCCGATGGCGGGCGCGCTCGGGGTGCCCGTCCGGACCTTCACCGTGTGGCAGGTGGTCGGCGGCCTGGTGTGGAGCCTGGGGCTGACGCTCGCCGGGTACGCCCTCGGTTCCTCGGTCCCGAACGTCGACAAGTACCTGCTGCCCATGGTCGCCGTGATCGTCGTCGTGTCGCTGCTGCCGCTCGCCGCCGAGGTGCGCCGCTCGCGCAGGGCGGCCCGGACGGCGAAGGCCGGGGAGGCGCGCGGATGATCCTCGTCGCCTTCCAGGGGTCCTCGATCGACGGCTCGGCCTACGAGGACGTGGTGAACTCGGCGCAGCGGGCGCCCGGTTGGCTGGACGACACGGTCTCGGTCTGGTCGGCCTACGGGCTCGCGCTGTTCGCCGTGCTCATGGTCATCGGGTGGTGGCGGGCGCGCCGGGTGGGTGCCGAGGCGGCGGTGACGGCGCTCGCGGTGCCGTTGGTCGTGGTCGCCGTGTACGGGATCGACACCCTGCTGAAGTCGGTGGTGCGGGAGAACCGCCCCTGCCAGAAGCTGCGCGTGGTCACCCTGGAGGCGTGTCCGGCGCCGGGCGACTGGTCCTTCCCCAGCAACCACGCGACGATCGCTGCCGCCGCGGCGGTCGCCCTGTTCTTCGTCTCCCGCCGGCTGGGCGCCGTCGCGGCCGTGGCCGCGCTCGCGATGGCGGTGTCCCGGGTGTGGGTCGGGGTCCACTACCCGCACGACGTGGTGGCGGGCCTCCTGGTCGGCACGCTCCTCGCGTTCGGCGCGATGGTCCTGGTCCGGCACCGGCCGAACTCCCTGGTACGACGGCTCAGTTCCGGCCGCCTGCGACCGCTGGTGACGTCGTGAACCGCAAGGACGTCGCCGAACTGGCGGGCAGTGTGGGCGTGGGTGCCTGGACCGCGTTCGGCGTGCTGAGCATGGTCGTGATCGGGCGCGGGGGCGCTCCGCTGTTCAGCGACGAGGACCTGCTGTCGTGGTCCGTCGCGCACCGCCCGGAGATGGCCGTGGCGGTGGCACGCGGTGTGAGCGCGACCGGCACGGGCGTCGTCCCGTACGGCATCGTCGTCCTCGCCGCGCTCCTCACCGCCCGCACCGTACGCCGACGCCTCCTCGCCGCGCTCCTGGCCGCGGCCTGCCTCGCGGCCGGACAGGCGCTGCGCTACGGCGTGATGACCCGGATCGCCCGCCCCCGCCCGCTGCGCGCCGACTGGGCCGGACACGCCTCGGGCTGGTCGTTCCCCTCGGGCCACACCACCACGGCGGCGATCACCGCCGGACTGGTGATCGTCGCGATACGCCTGCGCGCCCCGCACGGCCGCACCGCGCTCTGTCTGGCCGTCGGCTGCTGGGGCGCGCTGGTCGGAGTGACCCGGGTGTACCTGGGCGTGCACTGGTTCACGGACGTGGCGGGCGGCTGGCTGTTCGCCATCGGCTGGCTCGGCGTGTGCCTGTGCGCGGCGGCCCGGTGGCTCCCGTCGCGGTTGCTCGCGAACGCGCCCGACACCGCCGGACCACGGGAGGAGCATGCGTCCCGGGGGCAGGTGTCGTAGCCGGTCGGCGTTCTCGGCGGATGTTCTGCGTCGCCGTTCTTGGTCGGGCCGTGCCCGTGCCGTCAGGTGGTCGCGGCCGGTGAGACGGTCGGGCCGTCCGGTTGGTTCTGGCGCTGGGCGACCATCTCGCGGGTCAGTGCCTCGGTCTCCGGTTCCGGGAGCCGCTCGAAGCCGTTCTCGGTGATGATCGAGACGATGGGGAAGATACGGCGGTTGATGTCGGGGCCGCCGGTGGCCGAGTCGTCGTCGGCCGCGTCGTAGAGGGCCTGGAGCGCGGTCAGGGCCGCGTCGCGCCGAGACATGTCCCGCCGGTACAGCTTCTTCAGGGCGCCCCTGGCGTACGGGGAGCCGGAGCCCTCGGCGTGGAAGTCCGGCTTCTCGTAGGTGCCGCCGACGACGTCGAAGGTGAAGATGCGGCCCTTGGCGCCCTCGGGGGCGGTCGGGTCGTAGCCGACGAGGAGCGGTACGACGGCGAGGCCCTGCATGGCCTGGCCGAGGTTCTGCCGGATCAGGCCGGCGAGGCGGGTGGCCTTGGCGTTGAGGGTCATCGGGATGCCCTCGATCTTCTCGAAGTGCGTCAGCTCGACCTGGTACAGCTTCACCATGTCGACGGCGAGCCCGACCGTGCCCGCGAAGGCGACCGCCGTGTAGTCGTCCGCCGGGTGCACCTTCTCCAGGTCGCGCTGCGCGATGACGTTGCCCATGGTGGCCCTGCGGTCGCCGGCGATCAGTACGCCGTCGCCGTAGGTGAGCGCCAACACCGTGGTGCCGTGCGGGAATTGGCCGTCGGCCGCGGTGACACCGTCCGGGAAGGGACGGCGGGTGGGCAGCAGCGCGGGCCGGTGGGCGGCCAGGAAGTCGGTGAAGGACGAGTTTCCGGGAGTGAAGAACTCCTCCGCCAGCCGGCCGTCGCTCTCGTTCCCTGCCATGCCACTTCCTCTCGACCGTGCGCGGGCCAATAACGGTGTCCTACCTGAACTCGCGGGACGGGAAACGCCGTTCGGTGTCAGAGGTCCTTGCGGCGGACCAGTACCCCGAGCACCAGCAGGCCGGGAACCAACGGCAGCCACACGGTGAGCAGCCGGTAGCCGAGGACGACGGACGCGGCGGCCGACGCCGTGGTGCCCGAGGCGGTGAGGGCGAAGACCAGGGCGGCATCCAGCGAGCCGATGCCGCCCGGCGTGGGCAGCAGGGCGGCGGCGCTGCTCGCGGCGAGATACAGCAGCGCCACCCGGGCCGGGGACAGCGGCAGTTCGACGGCCTGCGTGACGCAGATCAGCACCAGCGAGTGCAGTCCGGCGAAGGCCAGCGAGCCGCCCCACAGGGCCACCGCCCGCTGCGGTCTGGCGTGCACGGCCCGGATGTCGGTCAGCACCGCCGCGAGGGCGCGTCTGCACCGGGGCCACAGTGGGCAGTTGAGCAGGACGGCCACCAGCGCGAGGACGGCGAGCGCGATGCCCAGCACTCCCACGGAGACGTGCGGGACGCGCAGTACTCCCGGGCAGGCCGTCGCGAGCACACCGATCAGCACGATCCGGACGACCACTCCGGCGGTCGCCTTCACGGCGAGGGCGCTGGCCGAACGGCCGACCGGGAGCCCGCAGCGCATCAGGAACCGCAGGTTGACGGCACCGGCGCCGAGCCCGGCGGGCAGCACGTGGTTGGCGGCCGACGCGGCGAGCTGCGCGGCCACCAGCCGTCCGCCGGGCAGCCGTTGGGGCACCGCGCCCTGCTGGGCGAGCGCCGAGGACGCCCAGGTCCCGAGCGCGGCCGTCCCGGCGACGAGCAGCCACCCCTGATCGGCGACGGCGAGCCGCCCGGCGCCGTCGGCGAGCACGGGCCAGTGCCGCCGGAGCAGACAGACCACGGCCACGAGCACGCAGAGCGTCGACAGGCCCTGCCAGTAGGCGTGCCGGCGTCGGGTGCCGGTGGCCGGGGTGAGGTCGGGGGGTGCCGTCACGAGTCCGGGCCCCTCTCCGTGCTCGGCGCGACGCGGATTTCGAGCGTGCCGTGGCGGTGGACGGGCCAGTCGTGGGCGTAGGCGGGTGGGCGGCCGCCGACCGGTGTGAGGTCGGCGACGGGCATCCGGCGGGCGGTGCGGTCGATGACGGTACGGCTGGTGTTGGCGTTGTGGCCGCCGGTCGCGGCGGAGGCGCAGCCTGTGTAGAAGGCGACCGGAATGGCGTCCTGCCCGGTGAGCAGGCACGGCTTCCGCACGCCGAGGCGGTGGAGTTCGGCGGCGGTGCGGGACCAGTCGCGGTGCTGGGCGTTCGTGCGGCTCACCGTGCGTTCCAGGACGGCGAGTTGGATCGCCAGATGGCCGGCGAGGCCCACCGCGAGCAGGGTCACCGCGATCCGCCGCCACGCCCCGGTCGGTCTCACGGCCAGCTGGACGAGGGCGTCGGCGACCGGGATCGCGACCAGCGCGTAGGCGGGCAGCAGGAAGCGCGGGGCCGCGTAGCCGATCATGAACAGGTACGGGAAGGCGGCCGTCGCGGCGCAGGCGAACGGGACGAGGGTGGGCGCGGTGCGCCGGGCGCGGACGGCGACGACCAGTCCGGCGACGGCGAGCACGGGCAGCACGAGCCACCACACGTCGACCAGCGGGTTGGGCATGGCGCCGGTGCACGGGCGGCACAGGGCGCGTCCGCCCAGGCTGCGCAGCTGGTCGGTGACCGCGAGGTGCCAGCCGAGGCCGCCCTCGATCGCCGAGGCGTCGTGCAGCCGCTGCGCCAGACCGCCGTAGCTGACGTAGGCCTCGATCACCCATTCCACGGCGCCGGACGCGAGTCCGGCGAGGAGGGCGGCGAGCAGCCGCCAGTGGCGCGAGAGAAGACAGAGGGCGAGGAGCGGGAGGGTCGCCCAGACCGCGTCGGTGGGCCGCATCCACGCCATGAGGGACGCGCTCGCCACCAGGCCC
Organism: Streptomyces sp. NPDC091280; assembly: GCF_044768565.1. Taxonomy (NCBI): domain Bacteria; kingdom Bacillati; phylum Actinomycetota; class Actinomycetes; order Kitasatosporales; family Streptomycetaceae; genus Streptomyces; species Streptomyces sp. NPDC091280. The sequence goes on along the minus strand of NZ_JBIVUZ010000008.1, from coordinate 67,851 downwards.
CACAGGGGCGCGCGGCCCGCGCGGTCGGCGCGGGCCCGCAGGAAGCAGCCCGCCGCGGCAAGGGCGCCCACGGCGACCCAGTAGTTGGGCATGGCCTGCGGACCGTAGAAGAGGGTCACCCAGAGGGAGGCGAAGAGGGCGCCCGCCACGGCCAGGACGCGGGTCGGGAACAGGGTGCGCCAGCTGCGGAGCGCGAGGAAGAGGGCGAGGCCGGAGAGGGCGGCAAGGTAGACGCGCAGCAGGGCGGTGGACGAGGACCAGGAGGTGACAGGTGCCACCAGGAGGGAGATGCCGCGGGCGCGGGGTGCGCTGAAGAAGGCGGCGGGGGCGTGCGCGCTGATCTGGCTGACGTACACGGTCTCGTCCCAGCCGAGGCCCAATCCAGGGCGTACCAGCACCAGTTGGGCCAGGGTGAAGGTGGCGGCCACCAGTGCGAGGGGGTACTCGGGGCGGCCGGGCGCAGTCGGCGGTCCGGGCCGTCGGGTACCGGCGAGTGTGGTGTACGTGCTGCCGGACATGAGCCACCCTCCCCCCTACAGTTTGTAGGGTTACCGGCACCCTACAGCCTGTAGGACCGAAGACGGGAGCCGGGGAAAACATGGACAAACTATCCCGGCGCAGGCATGGTCGCGGCCCGTAATTCAGCCAACAGGGGGAGCGCGTGGCCGTCGTTCAGACGGAGGGCGGCTCGGCGGCGTCGCGGAAGGCGGCGAGGCGCAGGGCGAGGTCGAGGTCGTGGCGGTCCGGGCCGGTGCGCAGGTCGACGCCGGTCAGCGCCTTGATGCGGTCCAGTCGGTAGTAGAGCGTGGTGCGGTGCAGATGGAGGGCGTCCGCCGCGGCCTGGACGTCGCCGCCGAGGTCCAGGAAGGTCCGGGTGGTGATCATCAGGTCGGGGGTCTTCTGCGCGCGGAGTTCGTCCACTCCGGGATGGATCTCGGCCGGAGTCAGCCCGGCGGGCGCCTCGGCGACCATCCGCCACGCGCGCAGACAGTCCCAGCTCGGCCGGGCGAGGAGCGCGCCCGCGCGCAGCGCCTGGAGGGTGAGGCAGGCGCGTCGGACCGCCTCGCGCAGGTCCACCAGGGGCAGCGGCGGTCCGCTGGTGGCACCCGGGTGCTCCGGGCCGACCGGGTGGGCGGTCAGTCCGCAGGACAGGGGCCAGCCGCCGCGCCGGGGGTGTTCGTCCACCACGACCCGGGCGTCGTCGGGCAGGCGGGTCAGGACGGTGAGGCGCCGGGCGGCCTCCTCGTCGGGGGCCCGTTCGAGCCGTCCGAGCAGGTCGCGGAGTTGCCTGTCCTCGTCCTCGGGCGCCGAGCCCGCGGCGATCACCCCGATGGCCCGGTCGGCCGCCGCGGCCAGGGCGGGGACGGCGTCCTCGCTCACCCTGCCCTGGGGGTCCAGCACCCACAGATAGCCGACGAGGTGGTCGGTCACCCGCAGCGGGACGCACCAGCGCCGCTCCATGTGCGCCTCGGGCACGGCGGGCACCACGAGGGGGCCGACGGCACGGGCGAGGCCGAGCCGCTCGACGGCGTCCAGGGTCGCCGAGGTGACTCCGCGCCGCAGGATGCTGTGCAGCCGGACCTCGTCGACGTCGGTCTGCACGCTCCAGCTCAGGGCGCGGAAGCTCGCGTCCTCGATGAGGACGGAGAGGCCGAGCCGCTCGGCCAGGGAGTCGACCACCGCTTGCAGGGTTTCCACTGAGGCCACTTCGCAATGGTAAGGCCATTATTCGACCGGGGGGAAGAGTGTTAGAAAGTCCTTGTGACTACACCAAGGACACCCGCCCGGGAGCTCTTCAAGGAACTCGCCCGCACCCGTTCCGTCGACGACATCGTCGACCAGCTGCGCCAGGCGGTGCTGACCGGACGCGTCCCGGACGGTGAACGGCTGCCCAGCGAGCGGGAGTTGGCCGAGGCCTTCGGGGTCAGCCGGGCGACCGTGCGGGAGGCGATCCGGGTGCTGGAGGCGGCCGGGATCGTACGGGTGCGGCTCGGGGCACACGGGGGCGCCTTCGCCGCCACGCCGGGACCGGACGTCGTAGGACTGGCCCTGTCCTCGCTGCTGACCCTGGCACCGGCGACCGGGAAAGAGCTGGCCGAGTTCCGGTACACCTTCGAGCAGGACAACGCGGAGCTGGCGGCCCGCAACATCACCGCCGAGCAGCGGGAACAGCTCGCGGAGCTGCTGGCGGCGGCCCGCGCCGCCCGGCACTGGAAGGACCTGGAGCGCGCCGACTTCGCCGTCCACGAACTGCTGGCGGTGGCGTCCGGCAACTCGGTCAGGCTCGCCATCTCGCGGGGCATCCACGACGCGGTCCTGCGCGTGTTCGAGCGCACCGAGCCGCAGCCGTCGTCCGCCTCGACCCTGCGCGAGGACACCGTGGCGGTGGCCTCGGCGGTCCTGGACGGCGACCCGGCCGCCGCGCAGCTGGCCATGCGCGTCCACATGAGCCGCTGGGTCGAGGACCCCTCCGCGCTGCCCCGCCGCACCTCCGGAACCACCGAGAGCTAATGGCCTAGCCATTGACGAGTGACCGGGCGGGCTGCGATGCTCCGAGGGCCGGGGCGTGCCCGTGACGGGCGCGCCCGCACTCGGAACCCGCTCGGAGGTAGCGATGACCACCCCTGCCGGCCGTACGGCCCTCTTCCCCGTAGGACCGACCGCCCCACTCGGCTTCGCCGCGGGCTCGGCCGAGCGGGAGCGCGTGAACGCCGCGCTGAAGGAGATCCGTTCCGCCGACTTCGACGTCCCGAACGTGATCGACGGTCAGGAGGTGCGCACCGGGCGGACCGAGCGGATCGTCACCCCGCACGAACACGCCCACAGCTTCGGTCGGGTCCACCACGCGGGCCCCGCCGAGATGACGAGCGCGATCGACGCGGCGAACCGCGCCTCGGCCTGGTGGGGCAGGCTCAACTGGGAGGAGCGGGTCGCGCCGTTCCTGCGCGCCGCGGACATGCTCCAGTTCGGCCCCTGGCGTGACCGGCTGAACGCGGCCACCATGCTGGAGCTGTCGAAGACGACCTACCAGGCCGACATCGACGCGGCCTGCGAGACGGTCGATTTCATCCGCTTCAACGTCAAGAACATGCTCGACATGTACGCCTCCCAGCCCGGCTCCAACCCCGGCGCCTGGAACCGGATGGAATACCGTCCGCTGGAAGGCTTCGTGTTCGCGGTGACGCCGTTCAACTTCACCTGCATGAACAACCTGGCCTTCGCCCCGGCCGTGCTCGGCAACACCGTGGTGTGGAAGCCCGCCGAGAGCGCCTCGCTGGTCGCCCACCTGTCGCTTGAGCTGCTGCGCGAGGCGGGCCTGCCCGACGGTGTGATCAACCTGGTGCACGGCACCGGTCCGGACCTCGGCCCGACCGCGCTGGCCCACCGCGACCTGGCCGCCGTCCACTTCACCGGGTCGACCACCACGTTCCAGCACATCTGGCGCACGGTCGGCGAGAACGTCGCCGGGTACCGCAACTACCCCCGCGTGGTGGGCGAGACGGGCGGCAAGGACTTCATCCTGGCCCACCCCAGCGCCGACGTGGAGGCCCTCGCCGTGGCGTGTGTGCGCGGCGCCTACGAGTTCCAGGGCCAGAAGTGCTCCGCCGCCTCCCGGCTCTACGTCCCGCGCAGCCTGTGGCCGCGCCTCAAGGAACGGCTGATCGCCCTCACCGAGACGGTCGTCACCGGCGACCCGACCAGGCCCGAGACCTACGTCGGCGCGGTCATCAACGCCCGTCAACACGCCAAGCACGCCGAGGCGTTGGCCCGCGCGCGGGCCGAGGGCCTGGTCGTCGTCGGCGGCACCACGGACGACTCGGTCGGCTGGTTCGTCGACCCGACCGTCCTCGAAGTCGACGACCCGCACTCGCCGTTCATGACCCAGGAACTGTTCGCCCCGGTCCTCACCACGTTCGTCTACGACGACTCCGAGTGGGCGAAGGTCCTCGAACTGGTCGACTCCTCCACCTCGTACGGCCTCACCGGCGCGGTCTTCGCGCAGGACCGGGCCGCCGTGGAGGAGGCCGACGCCGCATTGCGCTACACCGCCGGCAATTTCTACGTGAACGACAAGCCGACCGGTTCCGTGGTCGGCCAGCAGCCTTTCGGCGGGGCCCGCGCCTCCGGCACCAACGACAAGGCCGGCACGGTCTGGAATCTCATCCGGTTCGCAAGTCCCCGCACCACGAAGGAAAACCACATACCGGCCACGGAATACCGTTACCCGCACCTGGATTCGTGACGCGACACCCCGTCCGACCTGCCCCCGGCGCCCATGCGCCGGGGGCATTCGCGTATGCGGGAGCGGGATCCGTAACGCTTCCATTTCCCGCGCGAACACACGGTGTTGCTTTCGACATCGGTCGGAGAAGCCGACCCACATCTCCTACGCCAGAAGATATCGCGACCCCGCGGAACAGCCCCACGATGTACCCCAACTTGAGCCGGAGTTCCGGCGGCTGTCCAAAGGAGTACGTCATCATGTCGCATTCCCCAGTTACACCCGTGCTCGACGAGGGGGCGGACGGAAAGCTGCGCCGCACCATGACGCTGCAACAGGTGCTGTTCCTCGGCGTCGGCGCGCAGATCGGCTCCGGCTGGCTGTTCGCGATGCTCTACGCCGCCGGGGTGGCGGGCCCGGCCGCGATCCTCTCGTGGCTGATCGGCGGCGCGCTGATCCTGATGGTGGCGCTGGCCTGGATGGAGGTCGGGGCGGCCCTCCCGCGCAGCGGCGCCATCGTCCGCTACCCGTACCTCACGCACGGCGGCCTGACCGGCTGGATCATGGGCTTCTCGTACTGGATCGCCAACGTGTCCCTCCCGCCGATCGAGGCCCTGGCGGTCATCACCTACCTGGGCAGCGCCTTCCCGGGGCTGGACCTGATGGAGGTCAAGGGCGGGGTGTCGGTGCTGACCTGGCCGCTCGGGGTGTCCGCCGGGATCGGCCTGATGGCGTTGTTCTACGCGATCAACGCCTTCGGGGTGAAGCTGCTGAGCGAGACCAACCGCTGGATCACCTGGTGGAAGATCGTCATCCCGTCGGCGACCTTCGTGCTGCTGCTGTTCGTCTTCGACTCCTCCAACTACACCGCGCACGGCTTCTTCCCCAACGGCGGCGGCTCGGTCTTCGAGGCGGTCGCCACCACCGGTATCGCCTTCGCGCTGATCGGCTTCCGCGGGGTGCTGGACTTCAGCGGCGAGGTCGTCAACCCGCGCCGGACCATCCCGTGGGGCACCATCGGCTGCATCCTCATCCCGCTGGCCGTGTACCTCGCGCTCCAGGTCGCCTTCATCGGCGCGGTCAACTGGGGCTCGGCCGGGATATCGGTCGGCGACTGGAGCGGCCTCGGGGGCAGCGGCTGGGCGGACGGCCCGCTGCTGCACGCGCTGCGCGCCTCCTCGCTGGCCGCGCTGGGCGCCTTCGCGACGGTCCTGCTGATCGACGCGGTGGTCTCCCCGGCCGGCGCGGGCTACATCTTCCTCGGCTCCACCGCGCGGGTCGGCTTCGGCCTGAGCATCCACGGCTACTTCCCCCGGGTCTTCCAGAAGACCAACAAGCACGGCATCCCGTGGGTGTCGGTCGCCGTCTCCTTCGTCGTGGGCTGTCTGTTCTTCGCCCCCGCGCCGAGCTGGTACCGCCTGGCGGGCTTCATCAGCGCCGCGATGGTCCTCAGCGCCCTGATGGCCGCCGTCTGTCTGCCGGTGCTGCGCACCCACTCCCCCGAACTGCCCCGCCCCTTCCGGCTGCGTGCCGCCGGCTTCTGGTGCCCGGCCGGCTTCCTCGGCGCAGCCGCGATGATCTACTGGGCCGGCTTCACGACCCTGGTCAACCTCACCGTCGTCCTCTTCGCGGGCCTCGCCGTCTACGGCGCCCACTACCTGCCGCACCGGGGCTGGCTGGACCGCCGTACCGGCATCGCGGTCAGCGCGGTGTTCCTGGCGGCCTGGTGCTACGTCAGCGACAAGGGCGGCTGGTTCCTCAGCGCCGACGGCACGGCGGCGGCCGGGAGTTGGTCGTTCACCGGGTACTTCGCGGCGAGCTGCGCGCTGGTCATCGGCTACTGCGTGCTGCTGTGGGTGCTGACCGACGCCGAGGCCAGGCCGCACACGGGCCGTGCCGCCTGGCTGGTGTTCTTCCTGCTGGCGACGCTCGTCGTGTCGTACGTCGGCGAGTTCGGCCCGCTCAAGGAGTTCGCGTTCCCGGTCGGCACGCTCATTGAGCTGGTGGTGGCCCTGATCGCGTACTACTGGGGGGTGGCCTCCGGGTTCGCCACCGAGGGGCTGCGGGAGGCCGTGGCCCTGGAGGTGGCGAAGGAGCACCGGAAGCAGCCCGTCACCACCGCGGCGGGTGGCTGAGTACCGGTGCCGGACCGGTACGAGCCACCCCGCCCGACAACCGGGCACCGGTGTCCGCCGGTGCCCTCAGCGAGAGCGAGCACAGCCATGGACGTCAGCGCGTACATCGACGACGTGTACACGGAGGTCCGCCGACGCGGCCCGGGAGAGGCGGAGTTCCACCAGGCGGCGGCCGAGGTGCTGCACTCCCTGCGGCCCGTCCTGGAACGGCATCCCGAGTACGCGGACTCCGGCATCCTGGAGCGACTCGTCGAGCCGGAGCGGCAGTTGATGTTCCGGGTGCCGTGGGTCGACGACACCGGCCGGGTCCGCGTCAACCGGGGCTTCCGGGTGGAGTTCAACAGCGCGCTCGGCCCCTACAAGGGCGGGCTGCGCTTCCACCCGTCCGTGAACCTCGGGATCGTGAAGTTCCTCGGTTTCGAGCAGATCTTCAAGAACGCCCTGACCGGGATGGCGATCGGCGGCGGCAAGGGCGGCTCCGACTTCGACCCCAAGGGCCGCTCGGACGGCGAAGTCATGCGGTTCTGCCAGTCGTTCATGACCGAGCTGTACCGCCACCTCGGCGAGCACACCGACGTGCCGGCCGGTGACATCGGCGTCGGCGCCCGCGAGATCGGCTTCCTCTTCGGCCAGTACAAGCGGATCACCAACCGCTACGAGTCCGGCGTCCTCACCGGCAAGCCGGTCGGCTGGGGCGGCTCCAACGTCCGTACGGAGGCGACCGGTTACGGCACGGTGTACTTCGCCGCCGAGATGCTCGCCACCCGGGGCCGGTCCTTCGACGGGCGGCGCGTGGTGGTCTCCGGCTCGGGCAACGTCGCCGTGTACGCCATCGAGAAGGTGCACGCGCTCGGCGGCACGGTCGTGGCCTGCTCCGACTCCTCCGGCTACCTCGTCGACGAGGACGGCATCGACCTGGCGCTCCTCAAGGAGGTCAAGGAGGTCCGCCGGGAGCGGATCTCGGCCTACGCCGAGGCCCGGCCGACCGCCCGCTTCTCGGCCCGCGGCACGGTCTACGACGTCCCGTGCGAGATCGCCCTGCCCTGCGCGACGCAGAACGAGGTGCGCCGGGAGGACGCGGTCGCGCTGGTCAAGAGCGGGGTGCTGGCGGTCGCCGAGGGCGCGAACATGCCGTGCACGCCGGACGCGGTGGAGGTGTTCCGGGAGGCCGGGGTCCTCTTCGCCCCCGGCAAGGCGGCGAACGCGGGCGGGGTGGCCACCTCGGCACTGGAGATGCAGCAGAACGCCGCCCGCACCACCTGGTCGTTCGCCGACACCGAGGCGAAGCTGGCGACCGTGATGCGCTCCATCCACGCGGAGTGCCGCGCCACGGCGGAGACGTACGGCGGCGACGCCGAGGACTACGTGCTCGGCTCGAACATCGCGGGCTTCCTGCGGGTGGCGACGGCCATGACCGCGCAGGGCGTCGTCTGACGAACCCGCCCACCGGGGGCCGGAGTCCGGAGGTGCCGGTGACCGCGCGCGACGCGGGCACCGGCACCTCCCCCTGCGGCAACCGCCGCAGCGCCTCGTTCAGCGGCGGGCCAGCATGCTCACCGAGTTGGCCGCGACGACCGCTCCGATCGCCGCCCACTCCAGCGCGCCCAGGCCCTGGCCGAGCCCGATCCAGCCGACGAGTGCGGCGAGCAGCGGGTTGACGCTCATGAACAGGCCGAACGCCTGCGCGGGCACCCGGCGCAGCGTGAACAGGTCGGCGAGGTAGGGCACGGCGGAGGAGAGCACCCCGGCCACCACCGCGCAGCCGACGGCGGTGAGGGTCGGCGGGTGGCTCAGGGCGACTGCCGCGCCGACGGGCAGGAACATCGCGGCGGAGACCAGGGAGGCCGCCGCCGCGCCCTGCGCACCGGGGACACGGCTGCCCACGGTCCGGTTGAGCAGGATGTACGAGGCCCAGCAGCACGCGGCGAGCAGCCCGAGGCCGAGGCCCAGGTAGTCGGTGGACGGCTGCGGGCGCATCAGGGTGACCGCGCCCGCGGCGGCGCACAGGGCGCACACCGCGTCGATCCGGCGGCGGGCGCCGGACAGCGCGATGGCGAGCGGGCCGAGGAACTCCAGGGTCACCGCGAGCCCGAGCCCGATCCGGTCGATGGCCGTGTAGAGGGAGAGGTTCATGGTGCCGAAGACCAGCGCCAGGGCCAGCACCGGCCGCCACTGCCACCACGTGAGGCTGCGCAGCTTCGGCCGGGCGACGGCCGTCAGGACGACGGCGGCGACGTACTGGCGGACCGCGACGACCCCGACCGGCCCGAGCACCGGGAAGGCCAGCGAGCCGATCGCGGCCCCGGTCTGGTTGGAGAGCCCGCTGCCGATCATCGTGGCCACACCGGCCAGCCGGCGTCGGGCCGACTCCTCCGGCGGAGTGGGCGACGGGGAGGAGGAAGCGGAGGAGGAGAGGGGCGCGGAGGCGGGGAGGGGCGCGGAGGCGGGAAGAGTAGCGGCTCGCATGACTCGATCGTCCGCCCGTCGGACCGCTGCGCAAAATGCATCCGGCGATCCATCCATACGCCACGGTCATGGATACGCTGGAGTCATGGATCTGGAGCTACGGCACCTGCGCTGTCTGGTCGCCATCGTCGACGAGGGCACCTTCACCGACGCAGCCATCGCGCTCGGTGTCTCCCAGGCGGCCGTCTCCCGGACCCTGGCCGCGCTCGAACGCACCCTGGGCGTACGGCTGTTGCGGCGGACCTCGCGCGAAGTGGCGCCGACCCCGATCGGGCTCCAAGTGGTGGCCCAGGCGCGGCGGGTGCTCGCGGAGGCGGACGACCTGGTCCGGGCGGCCACCTCGGGCCACACCAGCCTGCGGGTGGGCTACGCCTGGTCGGCGCTCGGCCGGCACACGGCGGCCTTCCAGCGCCGCTGGGCGAAGGCGCACCCGGCCACCGACCTGCATCTGATCCGGCTGAACTCGGGCACGGCGGGGCTCGCGGAGGGCGCCTGCGATCTGGCGGTGACCCGTCGCGACCTGGACGAGCGCCGGTTCGACTCGGCCATCGTGGGGCTGGAGCGGCGGATGGCGGCGGTGTCCACGGAGGACGTGCTCGCCACCGGCGGCCCGGTCCGGCTCGCCGACCTGGCGCAGCGCACGCTGCTGGTGGACCGGCGGTCCGGGACGACCACACCGGAACTGTGGCCGCCCGGCTCCCGTCCGGCGACGGAGGACGTCCATGACGTCGACGACTGGCTCACCGTGATCTCCAGCGGCCGGGCCGTCGGCATGACCGCCGAGTCCACCGCCCACCAGTACCCGCGCCCCGGCGTGGCCTACCTTCCGGTGCTGGACGCCGAGCCGATCGTCGTACGGCTGGCCTGGTGGCGGGACGACCCGCATCCCGCCACCCAGGCCGTGGTGGAGCTCCTCACCACGCTCTACCGCACCGGCTGACCGGTCAGCGCAGCGCGGCCAGCCCGCGCCCGAGCCGCCGTACGCCCTCGACGATGTCCTTCGGGGCGGCGGCGTACGACAGCCGCAGATAGCCTTCGCCCGCCGCGCCGAACTCGCTGCCGGGGCGGACGGCGACGCCGAACTCGCGCAGGTGGGCGACGAGTTCGGCGGCGGGGAGGTCGACGTCGTAGGCCGGGAAGGCGTAGAAGGCGCCCTCCGGGGTCGCGGTGCGCAGCCCCTTGATCTCGGACAGCTCGCCCAGCATCAGCGCCCGGCGGGCGCCGTAGGCCTGGCGCATCCGGCGGATGTCGGCGTCGGCGGTGCCGAGCGCGGTCAACGCGGCGCGCTGCACTGCCGAGTTGATGGAGCCGTTGACGGTGGCGTGGACCCGGGCCGCCGCCGCGATGACGTCGCGGGGGCCGGTGAGGTAGCCGAGCCGCCAGCCGGTCATGGCGTAGCTCTTGGAGAAGGTCTGGCAGTAGAGGGTGCGTCCGGCGAGGCCCGGCACCTGGAGCGCGGAGACGAACGGGTCGGCGGTGTGGACGAGTTCGCTGTACGCCTCGTCGGCCAGGACCAGGGTGTCGGTGCCCGCGACCATCGCGGCGAGCGCGGTCAGTTCGTCGGCGGTGTGCACCGCGCCGGTCGGGTTGGAGGGGTTGCAGAAGACGAACAGGGCGGCTCCGCGCAGGGCTTGGGCGAGGGCGTCCGGGTCCCAGTGCAGATCGGCCCGCAGCGGCACGAACACGCACTCCCCGCCCGCCAGTTGGACCAGGTCGGAGTAGAGCGAGTAGGTGGGGTCGGGGAGCACGACCCGGTCGCCGGGGTTCACGACGGCGAGGATCGAGGCGGCGAGGGCCGCGCTGCCGCCGTGGGTGACCAGGACCTGGTCCGGGGTGATGTCGCCGACCCGGCGGGCCAGGGCCGCGCGGAGTTCGGGGTCGCCCTGCGGGTCGGTGTAGTGGGTGTGGCCGTCCTCCAGCGCCTGGGCGGCGGCGATCCGGACCTGGGGCGGGGTGGCGAAGTCCGGCTCGCCCATGGCGAGGGAGATCAGGCCGGCGCGGGAGGCGGGCTGGGCGGTGCGCAGCGAGGTCCGCTCGATGCGCCGGACCGCCTCGGAGGGCTGGAAGGCAGCGGCGGTGACGGTCATTCCAGGCCTCCGAGCACCCGCTTGTTGAACTGGTCCATGTCGGACACCTCGGTGGCGTCGGCCGGGGCGAGGTCGTAGGTGGGCGCGCCGTCCGCGACGGCCGACTCCAGGGCCGCGCGTACCTTGGGGGCCAGGCCGAGCGGTTGGAGGTCCGGACACCAGTCGAGCAGGTCGGCGAGGGCCAGCCAGGCGCCGGTCGGGTTGGAGCGGCGGCTGCCGGTGCGGTGCGGGGCGGTGCCGTGGGCGGGTTCGAACAGGGCGGTGATGCCCTCGCCGAAGCGCCGGTCGGGGTTGACGGTGGCCGAGCCGCACAGGGCGGGCGAGCCGGCGCGGGCGCACACGATGTCGGAGAGGATGTCGCCGAAGATGCCCTCGGTGACGATCACCCCCGGCAGTTCGGGGTACTTGACCAGCTCGTAGGCTGCCCGGTCCACGTTGACGTCGTGGAACGCGGTCCCGCTCTCGTGGGCGGTACGGCGCCACAACCGGGAGGTGGCGAAGACGCTGGCCTTGTCGACGCTGATCGCCTGCCGGTCGGGGCGCCGGGCCGCGTACTCGGCGGCGATGGCGAACACCTCGCGCACCCGGTCCGGTTCGAGGACGACACGGTCCTCGGCGGGCCGGAAGCCGTCGGACTCCTGGCGGCGGTCGGGGCTCGCGTAGGCGCCGCCGGTGATGTTGCGGACGATGACGACGTCCTCGCCGCCCTCGCCGGGTACCCACACCGTACGGACGCTGATCCGCAGGTCGAAGATGTGCCGCAGTTCGATGAGGGCGGCCTCGGGGTTGGGGCACTCGGCGGCGGTGACACCCGGGTGGGCGCCGACCGCGCCGGACAGGACCACGTCGGCCTCGCGGCAGGCGGCGACGGTCTCCGGGGGCAGGATCGAACCGGTGGCCTGCCAGCCGGTGGTGCCGTAGGGGAAGGGGCCGGTCAGGGTGAGGGGGGCGCCGTCGGCCTGGAGGCGACGCAGGTAGGTGAGGGGGCCGTCGAGGATCTCCGAGCCGATTCCGTCACCGGGGAGGAGGGCGATGGTGGTCATGGCAGCAGCAGACTCCGCGTGGTGGTGGTCATGATGGCGGCGGCGGCCCGGGGGCCGACGTGGTGTTCGAGGCGGTGCAGCCAGGGGGTGACGGCGTCGGCGGGCCCGGGGTGGTGGGCGTGGCCGAGGTCGCCGCCGAACGCCAGCAGGGCGGACGGGTAGTTCGCGGTGAGCGTCAGACTGGCGTGCTCGGGGGTGCCCAACAGGTCGGGCAGGATGCCGAGTTCGAGGTGGGCCTCCAGCTCCCGCAGCTCCTTGGCGGCGGTGTCGTTCCAGTGCAGGAACGCCATCTTGGGGTGGTTGACCAGCAACCGCCGTACGCCCCGGCGGCGGGCCTCGGTGAACAGCACCACCGTCTCCTCGGCCGACAGGTGTCCGCTGGCGAGCAGCAGGTCGTGGGTGGCGACGGCGTCGAGGACGTCGTACCACTCGGGGCGCAGGCGGCCGTGTTCGACGACGTCGACCGGGCCGAGTTCGAAGCCCTGGTGGACGGAGAGTTCGGGTGAGGAGGCGCCCGCCTTGTGGGTGCGGGAGGACACCGTCGGCATCCACACCACGCGTCCGCCGAGCCGGGCCGCGACCTCCACGGCGTCCGGATTGGCGCCGCCCACCGGGCTGTTGAGGACGATCCCGCCGTACACGTCGTCCCCGGCGAGGGCGGCGCGCTCGGCGGTGCTGCCCTCGTGCGCCTTCAACACGACGGTACGGAAGCCCTGTCGGCGTTCGGCGGCGACGGTCGCCCGGTCGTCGCCGTGCCGGGGCAGCAGGCTGGGCGCGCCGTGGACGTGCAGGTCGGTCATGTCGAGCGCCCAGTCCGGGCGAGGCAGGGGTGTCACACGAGATCCGTCCACCGGATCACCTCCTGCTCGGCGAGCAGCCTGCGCTGCACCTTGCCGGCCGCCGCGTCCCGGGGGACCCGCGCTATCTGAGCGACCGTCACCGGGCGCATGAACGAGGGGAGTTGGGAGACCGCCTTGACGAGGTCGTCGTAGGGCAGCGGGTCGGCCGCCGCGTAGAGGACGACCTCCTCGTCGACGAGTTCGCCGGGGCGCTTCCACAGGGCGAAGTCGGTGAGGCCGGGGATGCCCGCGAGGTGGTTCTCGACGAACGGGACGGGCACGAACTCGCCCTTGACGCGGATGGATTCGGAGCCGCGCTCCACGAAGACGAGGTCGCCGTCCGCGTCGAGCCGCCCGAAGTCCCCGGTGTCGAACCAGCCTTCGGCGTCGCGGGCGGGGTCCACGCCGTCCGGGGTGAGGTAGCCGCCGAACAGCGCGCCCGGCTCCCGCTCGCGGACCTGGATCAACCCCGCGCGGTCCAGCCGCCATTCGACGTCGGCACGGGCGGGCCCGCCGTGCCGGCTGGCGTCCGGGGGCAGGGTGTCGGTGGCGGACCAGCGCTTGAGGTGGGTGACACCGGCCGCCTCGGTGGAGCCGTAGCCGGACACCGCGGCCGGGACCGAGAAGCGCGCCAGGAACTCGCCGTCGGCGTAGAACATGGTGCGGATCCGGTGCCCGGCCGCGTCCTCGGCGGTGGTCGCCCTTTTGAGGATCTCCACCGGCGGGGCGTGCAGCACGAGCGCGGTGACGCCCTGCTCCACGACGTCCGGCCAGAAGCGGCGCGCGGAGAACCGCTCCACGGTCAGGGCGTCCGCCCCGGCATAGAGGGCGCCGAGCATGCCGTAGCCCATGGGGTTGATGTGGAAGAGCGGGAGGGGGGCCAACACCCGGTCGTCCGGGGTGAGTTCGAGGGCCTCGCTCATGGCGCGGGCCAGCCGCAGGAAGTACACGCCGGTCTGGACGCAGAACTTGGGCAGTCCGGTGGTGCCCGAGGTGTGCATGTACGACACCGTGTCGAAGGCGTCGGCCGCGACCCCGGGCAGGTCGGCCGGGTCGCCGGTGCCCGAGGTGCGGGCGGCGGCGAGGTCGTCCTGACCGAGGACCAGTTTCGGGCCGAGCCGCCCGAGCATCTGGTCCGAAAGGTCCGCCGGATACGTGGGGTTGACCAGGGCGACCGGGACACCGGCCAGCACACAGGCCGTCCACGTCAGCAGATAGTCGGTGGAGGTGGGGGCGACGAGGGCGACCCGGTCGCCGGGGCGGACGCCCGAGTCGAGCAGGCGGCGGGCCCGGCCCGCGGCGAGCGCGAGGGCCTCGTCCAGGCGGAGTTGGTCGTCGACCGTGCCGAGGCGCAGTCCGGGACGGCTCGCCGCCCGGTCGGTCAGCAGCCGTGCGAGGTTGCGCGCCGTCATGCCAGCCCCTCGTGGCCGGGGTCCTTCAGGATGCGGCGGGCTATGTAGTTGCGCAGGATCTCCGAGGAACCCCCGGCCACCTTCAGGACCTTGATGTCGTTGACGATGTCCGTGTACGGGGTGTCGTAGTAGAGGCCGTGTCCGCCGACCAGGCTGTAGGAGGCGTCGCTCGCCTGCTCGGCGGCGCGGATCGCGAGCCGTTTGGCGATCGAGGTGTGCAGGGCGATGTCCTCGCCGCGCTCGTGGGCGAGGGCGGCGTCGTCGCGGGCCAGGGAGGCGGCCTGGAGGTCGCACCAGGCGTCGGCGAACATCCACTGGATGCCCTGGAAGTCGGTCACCACGTTGTCGCCGACCTCGCGGCCGGTGGCGTAGCACAGGCCCAGTTCGAGGGCCCGGCGGCCGAGGCCGATCAGTTCGGAGGCGTTGCCGAGGCGGCTGATGTTGAAGGTGGACAGGAAGGTCTTCAGGCCGCCGCCGACCGGGCCGAGCACCGCGTCCGCCGGGATGCGGACGTTGTCGAGGTGGACGTCGGCGGTGCGGATCAGGCGCAGTCCGATCGGGTCGGTGACCTTGGTGCTGACGCCCGGGAGGGTGGTGTCGACGAGGAAGCTGGTCAGGCCCTCGGGCGCCATCGCGTAGACGAGGGTGAGATCGCTGTCGGCGCCGAGGTTGACGTGGGTCTTGGTGCCGTTGAGGATCCAGTCCGAACCGTCGCGCACGGCCGTGGACTTCATGGCCTTGAAGGACGACCCGGCGTTCTTCTCGCTGATCGACTCGGAGAAGACGACCTCCCCGGTGGCGATCCCGCCGAGCCAGCGCGCCTTCTGCTCGTCGGTGCCCCAGTCGAGGAGCCAGCGCTGCCCCTGGGCGGCGATCTGCCCGGAGACAAGACCGTGCCGGCCGACCTCCTCGCTGATGACGACGTACTCGGGGACCCCGCCGCCGATCCCGCCGTACTCGGTGGGCACCAGCGGGCCGAGGAAGCCGAGCTTGCCGAGTTCGGCGTACAGCTCGCGCGGGAACTCGTTCGCGCGGTTGGCCGCGTCGAGGCGGGCCCGGTGCTCCTCGCCGAAGGCGGCCAGGGTGGCGACGGTGGTGTCGATCCAGGTCCGGCGGCGGGCGTCGGTACGCAGCGTCGGGTACATCAGCTCTCCTTCTGAGGGGTGGTGCTCCAGCGGGTCAACGACCACATCTGGCGGGCGCGTTCGACCTCGACGGCGCGGTCCCAGGCGGCGGTGTCCCAGGCGGTCAGCGCGAGGTCGGCCTTGAGGGCGCGGGCGAGTCCGGGGTCGGCGGCGAGGTGGGCCACCAACTCGGCGGCGGTGGAACGGAGTTCGTCGGCGGGTACGGCGGCCCAGGCGAGCCCGAGCGCGACCGCCTCCGCGCCCCGCACCCGGCGGGCGAAGACGCCCATCGCGGCGGCGGTGGCACCGCCCGCGTGGCGGGCCAGCAGGTGCAGGTGCCCGCCGCCCGGATGGATGCCCACGGCCGCGAACCCCGAGACCAGCAGGGCCCGTTCGGTCACCACCCGCAGGTCGGCGGCGAGCGCCAGGTTGAGTCCGGCGCCGACGGCTCCCCCGTCGACGGCGGCCACGGTCGGCACCCGCAGGGCGGCGAACCGGCGGAACCCGGCGTACAGCACGTCGAGTCCGTCGTAGCCCTCGTCGGCGCGTGCGGTGCGCAGCGAGGTCAGGACGTCGGTGTCGGCGCCGGAGCAGAAGGCCCCGGAGGCGCCGGTCAGGACCACCGCGCCGATCTCCGGGTCGGCGTCGACCCGGTCGCAGGCGGCGATCAGGTCCCGGGAGGCCCGCGCGTCGAGGGCGTTGCGGGTCTCGGGCCCGTCCAGGGTGATCCAGGCGACGCCGTCCTCGGTCTGGACGTCGACGCGGGTGGTCGCGGCCATCAGAACACCATCCCGGTGGACTCGGCGCGCGCGTCGGCGAAGCGTTCCAGGCGCAGGGCGCCGATGTCGACGCTGTGCACCCCGCCCTCGACGATCTCCTCGGCCACCAGTTCCCCGGCGACCGGGGCCTGGATGACGCCGTGGCCGGAGAACCCGCAGGCGTTGACCCAGCCGGGCGCTCCGGCGGCCTCGCCGAGGACGGGGAGGTGGTCGGGAGTGTTCTCGTACGTCCCCGCCCAGCATCCGGTGCGGTCCAGCGGAAGGTCGGCGAGCCACGGGAAGCGGGCCGAGCCGGTCTCCAGGATCTGTTCCATCCAGGGCCAGTCGACGCTGACGTCGTACCCGTCGACCTCGCCCGGCTTGGCCCCGGCGAACAGCAGCCGGTCGCCCTCGCTGCGCAGGTAGACGCCGGTGCCGGTGTCGATGGTCATGGGCAGCGGGTGGTCGAGGGCGCCGGGCGCGGTGGCGTAGACGTTGCGGCGCGAGTGCGCCACGGGCACGTCGAGACCGGCGAGCGCGGCGACCTCGCCGCCCCAGCCGCCGGCCGCGTTGACGACGTAGCGGCAGGTGTGGGTCTCGTCGCCGGCCCGGAGGCGCCAGCCGGTGCCGGTGGGCTCGGCGGCGGTCACCCGGCGCCGGAAGCGGACCTTGGTGCCGAGGGCGCGGGCCATCGTGAGCCAGGCGCCGGCGGCGAGGTGCGGGTCGACGACACCGTCGGCCGGGCCCCAGGTCGCCCCGGCGATGCCGGTGGCGTCGAAGGGGGTGATGGCCTGGGCGGCGGCGGTGTCGAGGACGTCGACGGGGACGCCGTGCTCGCGCTGGAGGTCCACGGCCTTGAGGTGGTCGGCCCAGGCGTGGTCCGGGACGAGCAGCAGATAGCCGGAGGCCCGGTAGCCGACGGCGAGGCCGTGGTTCCGCTCGAAGTCGCGGTAGGTCCGGATGCTGCGCCAGGACAGTTCGATGTTGAGGGCGTCCGCCCACTGGGCGCGGACCGACGCGAAGGACCGGCCGCTGGAGCCTTCGGCGGGGCCCTCGAACGTCTCCAGGACGGTGACGTCCAGCCCTGCGCGGGCGAGGTGGAATGCGCAACTGGCGCCGACGACACCGGCGCCCACGACGACGACGTCGGTGCGGTTGTGCTCGGTCATCAGACCTCCGTCCATCGGGATGCGAGGAACGTACGGCCGGACGGCCGCGGCTCGCTTCGGAGCGGAGCCGGGACTTCGGGCGGGGGTTTCCTACAGGTGTCGAAAACACCACCTCACGGGTGGTGGAACGCGGACCGCGCCCGTGCCGAGGGGGCACGGGCGCGGTGGTGGCCGGGGAGGCGGCGGAGGGTTCAGGCGGTGCGGATCTGGAGGACGACGCCGGCCCCGTCGTAGGCCGTGTCGAAGTAGGTGAAGCCGGTGCCCTCGGGGCGTCGGCCGCGCAGCAGGTTCTCCAGGCCGAGCGCGCCGGCCCGCCGCTCGGAGGCGTCGACGTCGGGCACCCCGAAGCCGAGGTGGAAGACGCCCTCGCCGTGGGTCTCCAGGAAGTCGCGTTGCGGGCTGCGGCCCGCGCCGGGGCGGCAGAGCTGGAGCTGGACGTTGTCGAGGACGGCGTACTTGTAGGTGAGGTCGAAGAACGCGTCCGGGTCGGGGACCTGGAGGTCGTCCTTGAAGGCGGCCAGCGACGGGAAGTCCTGCCAGGGGCCGATGCCGAGGGACTCGTAGTAGGCGACGGACCTGTCGAGGTCGTGGACGACCACGCAGAGGTGGTGCAGGGAGCGGAACAGCGGGGTGTCAGTCATCGGAGAGGCTCCTGTGCGCGTGGCGGTGTCCGTCGGACGGGTTCCACTGGAAGCCGGTGCGGGCCACGACCCCGGGCTTCAGGCGCTGGTCGGGGCCGTAGTCGGCGGCCGGGTGGAAGTACAGGGGCGGGGTGTCGTCGAGGTTCAGCAGGCGCTTGGCGTAGTCGTCGAGGCAGGTCTGCCGCTCCGCGTCGGAGAGCCGGCCCGGCATCCAGGCGGCGAACGGCGGCAGGACGTCGAAGCCGAGGTAGCGGAAGATCCCGTTGTGGACGGGCCACAGGATGTGGCGGAGTTCGCCGTCGATACCGTCCGGCTCGTAGAGGCTGCCGGCGGTGCCGGTGGTCGTGCAGACCATGGCGCGGCGGCCCTTGAGCATCCCGGTGTCGTACTTGCGTCCGGCCTGGTAGGCGAAGCCTCGGGCCATGGTGCGGTCGACCCAGCCCTTGAGGACGGCGGGCATGCCGAACCACCACATCGGGAACTGGAAGATCAGCAGATCGCACCAGGCGACCTTCTCCTGTTCGGCCCGGATGTCGGCCGGGGTCAGGTCCTGCCCGGAGACGCGCTCCTGCTCCTTGGACACGTCGAGGAAGCCGGCGTCGAGCCGCTCCCCCGGGACGTCGGCGGCGTCGAGGGCGGCCTTCCAGCCGAGCCGGTAGAGGTCGCTCACCACCACCTCGTGCCCGGCGCGGGCGAGGGTCTCGACGGCGGTGTCCTTCAACGCGCCGTTGAACGACCGGGGTTCGGGGTGGGCGAAGACGATCAGAACGTTCACGTGTGGCATCTCCACGGGCGGCGGGCTCGGGAAGGCCAGTGTGTGCCGCCGACCCCGGTGGCGTCAATGGATAGGCCATTTACGCCACCGGGGTCGGCGGGACGGAAGGGACAGGTCGGAGAGCCGACCGTGGACGCGTCCCGCCCTACACGCTGTAAGGTGACGCCCATGGCTGGCACAGACCCGCGGGCCCGGGCGGAACGGCGCAGCGCCGGTGAGCTGGAGAGCGAGGTGCTCGCCGCACTCTGGGCGACCGACCGCCCCCTGACACCGGCCGAGATCCAGGGCGAGATCGACGGACCACTCGCCTACAACACCGTGCACACCATCCTCAAGCGCCTCTACGACAAGGGACTCGTGCTGCGGGACGCGGACGGGCGGCGCGGGGCCTACCGGCCGGCCAAGAACGCGGCCGAGCTGACCGCCGAGGCGATGCACGAGGCGCTGGACCGGGGCCCGGATCCGATCGCCGCGCTCCAGCAGTTCGTGAGCGGTCTGCGGCCGGAGGAGGAGAAGGCGCTGCGCGACCTGCTGGCCGGGGGCGCGGCATGAGGTTCGACGTCTACACGCCGTTGCCGCTGTCGCTGCTGCTCGCCGTGATCAGTCCGGTGATCGGCAGCCGGCTGGCTCCGGCGCCGGCCGCCCGCGTGCTGACCGCCGCCGCCGTGGTGACCGCGGCGGCCAGTTGCTGGTCTCTGTTCCTGCTGGCGGCGACCCTCGTCGGTGACGCCCCGCCGGTCGTCGCCGAGGCCCGGCAGGACGGGCACCGGCTGGCCGAACCGGTGCCCGAGGTCATCGGGATCGCGGCCGGTGTCACCCTCGCCGTACTCCTCGTCTCCGCCTACGGCGCCCTCAGCGCCGACCGCCGTACGCGACGGGCGCTGCGGCGGCTGTGCGAGGGGCATCCGGCGGACACCGAGCTGATCGTCGCCGACTCCCCCGCGCCGCAGGCGTTCGCCATCCCCGGCACGCCCGGCACACCCGGCCGGATCCTGGTCACCGCAGGCATGCTGAGCGCCCTCGAACCGGCCGAACGCCGGGTCCTGCTCGCCCATGAACGCGCCCATCTCGCCCACCGGCACGCCCTGTTGGTGACCGCGACGACGCTCGCCGCCGCGGCCAACCCACTGCTGCGACCCGTGCGGGGCACGGTCGCGTTCCTGGTGGAACGGTGGGCCGACGAACGGGCGGCGGACGCGGTCGGCGACCGCGTGACCACCGCCCGCGCCCTGGCCCGCGCCGCCCTGAGCGTCGAACACCCGCGCCCCGCCTGCGCGTTGGGCTTCACCGACCGTGCCGTCACCCGGCGGATCGCGGCCCTTCAGACGAGCCCGCCCCCACGCCTGTGGCCCCTGACCGCCGCCGTCCTCGCCCTGGGCGCGCTGCCCGCGCTCGGCGCGGCCGACGCGACGGACGACCTGTTCCGGATGCTGGCGGGAGTGCTGGCGTAAGGCAGCCTGCACCCCTGTCCGCTACCCGCTTCGGCCGTGAAGTCGGCCTGGGCGGACGGCGGTTGGCGGTCGCTCCGGTGGTCGTCAGCGGCCTCGCGGCTTGCCGCGCTTGGTGCCCTTGGCGCCGCCGGAGGAGCCGCGCGGGTTCTTGCCCGTCGAGCCGGACTTGCCGGTCGCCTTTCCGGCGGTCGGCTTGCGGCGCGCCGGGGTTTCGGCGGTGCGCCTGCCCTTCGTCTTCGGCTGGGCCGGCGGCGGGGTGCGGCCCCGGGTGCTGTTGACCGTGCGGCCCCGGACGATGCCGATGAAGTCCTCGACGAGATCGGTGGTCGCGTCCTCGGGCCAGGAGAGGGCGACGTCCGACTGGGGGGCGTCCAGGACGGTCCGGTAGGTGAGGTCCTTGCGGTGGTGCAGCCGGGCCAGGGACTGGGGGACGTAGAGGACTCCGATGCCCGACGCCACGTGGTCGATCGCGTCCTCGGTGGTCGCGGGACGCTCGAACGCGGGCTCGCCGGGC
Source organism: Streptomyces sp. NPDC091280 (assembly GCF_044768565.1). NCBI lineage: Bacteria > Bacillati > Actinomycetota > Actinomycetes > Kitasatosporales > Streptomycetaceae > Streptomyces > Streptomyces sp. NPDC091280. The sequence goes on along the minus strand of NZ_JBIVUZ010000008.1, from coordinate 47,215 downwards.
GGCTGTTGCCAGCCGAGGACGTCGTCGAGGGGGTGGAGGACCACCTCGTCGGCGAGTTCGTCGAGGGAGACCTCTTCGGCCGCCGTCACCACGTGGTCCTTGGGCGCGACGACCACGGTCGCCTCGGTGTAGAGGGGGATCGCGCTGAGGACCGTACGGTCGACCGGCAGCCGTACGAGTCCGGCGTCGGCGTCGCCGCGCCGGAGCGCGTCGGACGCGTCGGCGGCCGGAATCGGCACGAGGACGAGGGGGACGTCGGGCCGGCGCTCGTTCCAGATCCGCACCCACTTGGCGGGCGTCACCCCGGGGACGTACGCGAGCCGGAACGTGGGGGATGCTTCCGAGCCTGTCACCCCGCAAGGTTACCCGCCGTGGTCGGAGGCCTCTCACCCGGTCGATACTCTTGACGGTATGAGTTCGCACCAGACCACCCAGACGATGAAGCCCGCCACGGCGGCGAAGAAGCTGGGTGTGTACCTAGAGGCCACGCCCGCCGAGTTCCAGGAGGGTGACGTCTCGCGCACCGAGCTGAACGAGTTGCAGACGAACCCGCCCCAGTGGCTGCGGGAGCTGCGCGCCAACGGTCCGCACCCGCGCCCGGTCGTCGCGGCCAGGCTCGGCGTCTCCATCGCCGGTCTCGCCCGTGGCGGGGTCACCGAGCCCCTCACCACCGAGCAGATCGAGGCGCTGCGGGCGGAAGGCCCGGAGTGGCTGGCGAAGGAACGCGCCACCCAGGCCGAGGTCCGCAAGGAGGCCGAGCGGATCAAGAACAAGAAGGAGCCCACCACCAAGGGCTGAGGGCCTGGGGCGCGGGGCCCGGGCCGACGTCAGTCCGGTCGGCGCAGGCCCGCGATGAAGACGTCGACCAGGCGGAGCGCGTCGTAGCGGTCGTCGTCCTCCGCGCCGGCGCACAGGTTGCCGACGCCGCGCATGAGTTCGTAGGCGGTCAGGTCGGACCGGACCTCACCGGCCGCGGTCGCCGCGTCGAACAGTTCGGCGCACACGGGCAGCAGGCGGTCGAGGAAGTAGGCGTGCAGCGTCTCGAAACCGGCGGTGTCGGAGCGCAGCACCGTGGCGAGCCCGTGCTTGGTGACGAGGAAGTCCACGAAGAGGCCGATCCACTCCCGCAGGGCCGCGTACGGGCTGGCGCTGCCCGCCAGCAGCGTCGGACCGGCTTCGGCGCACGCCTCGACCTGGTGGCGGTACACGGCGATGACGAGATCCGCGCGGGCCGGGAAGTGGCGGTAGATCGTGCCGAGTCCGACGCCGGCCTCGCGGGCGATGTCCCGCACCGGCGCGTCGACGCCGGACGCGACGAAGACCTTGGCCGCCGCGTCGAGCAGGGCCTCCTGGTTGCGCCGGGCGTCCGCCCGCTTGGACCGCGGCGCGCCTGCCGCGTCCGCACCGTTCTCACTCACCGCGCAGTTCCTCCACCCGAAGGCCCGTCGAACCGGACTTGCCGAACGGAACCCTGTTCCGTATCGTTTCGGAACGAGGTTCCGCTTGCTCATGATGCCAGAGCCCGCGCCCGGCGGCCAAGCCACCCGCTCGCGTCAGTCGTGCGGGAACGAATGGTGCTCGTGCGCCACCCGCCAGCGGCCGTGCTCCTTGCGCAGGCCGAAGGTGAGCCGCAGCCGCAGGGTGGGGGCTTCGGCCAGCTCCTCCGGGGTGCCGCAGCGGAGCAGGGCGTGGGCGTAGGCGACGTCCGTACCGGCCGTGATGTCGAGGGTGTCGATGTCGAAACGGGCGCCCTGCGCCTGCCACTCGAAGAACGGCGGCCAGCTGGCGCGGTAGGCGGCGAGACCGCGCAGGCCGGCGTGCGGCGGCGGGACGTCGTACATGACGAGGTCGTCCGTGTGGTCCGCCAGTACGCCGCCGAGGTCGCCGCGGTGGACAGCCTCGGCCCAGTCGGTGATCAGGGCGCGGATCTGTGTCGCGTCGTCGGGCATGGACGGCTCCTGTTCCTGTCCCCCACTCCATGGTCTCTCTTCGCACGGCTCCCCGATCTTCGGCACATCATCGCCCCGGCCCGGCGACCGAGACGGATGGCACACTCTCCCTGTGCCGCTGACCTTCGACGACCTCCTCACCCGTGCCACCGCGCTCACCCGCCCCGGCCGACGTGCCGTCCTCGGCATCACCGGCAGCCCGGGCGCCGGCAAGACCACCCTCGCCGAGCGTCTGGTGCGGGAGCTCAACGGCACCGGGGAGCCCTGGGCCGCGCACGTCCCCATGGACGGCTTCCACCTCGCCGACGTCGAGCTGGACCGGCTCGGCCGCCGCGCGCGCAAGGGCGCGCCCGACACCTTCGACGCGGCCGGGTACGCGGCGCTGCTGCGGAGGGTCCGCGAGGACACCGACGAGATCGTGTACGCGCCGGGCTTCGAACGGGTCCTGGAGCAGCCGATCGCCGGTGCCGTCCCCGTGCCGCCCTCGGCCCGGCTGGTGGTGACCGAGGGCAACTACCTGCTGCTGGAGGCGGGTTCATGGGCGCGGGTGCGGCCGTGTCTGGACGAGGTGTGGTTCTGCGAGGCCGACGAGGACGAACGTGTACGCCGACTCGTCGCCCGGCACGAGGAGTTCGGCAAGGACCACGGGACCGCCGTGGCCTGGGTGCTGGGCACGGACCAGCGCAACGCCGACCTGGTCGCGACGACGCGCGGCCGGGCGGATCTGGTGATCCCCCCGGCCGCGCTGCCCTCGCCGTAGGGCCTGCCCCGCAGTTGCGGGCTCAGGCGTGGAGCGTGAGCTCCGGCTCGCCGTGTTCGTCGCCCGCCGAGTCGCCGATCACCGCGGTGAACGCCTCGGTGCGGACGGTCAGTTCACCGTTTCGGCCGCGCGTGAACTCGGCGGTGAGCGGCTCGGCCCCGGGGCCGTAGCGGACGACGAACACGTTCAGGTCCGCCGGCGCGCCCGGTGCCGGGTCGGCCTCCAGGGCCGTGGAGGTGACCAGGTGGCTCCAGCCCTCGTCGGGGTTGCCGTAGCCGCGCGGGTCGGCGGCGAGGGCGAACGCCGCCTCCTGCTGGGAGAGTTCGGAGCGGGCGTCGAAGTGGTCGGCGCCCTCTCCGGTGGGGTGGGTGAGGCGCAGGGCGCCCGCGGAGCTGACGTCGCCCTCGGCCGTCCGGCGCACCCGGTCGCCGTCGTCCGCCGCGTAGGGCAGTCCGGCGAGCAAGTACGGTGCCCCGTCGAGCCGTTCGACGGCGACCGTCGTCCACAGCCGGGTGCCGTCCGTGACGTACAGGGAGCGGACATGGCGCAGGACGTGGTCGCGGCCCACGACCGGCTTGGTGACCAGCTTGGCGGTGAGGCCGTCGGCGCGGAGGTCGCGGACCCGTACCTCGCCCATCGGGCGGCACAGCAGGAAGCCGTCGAGCACCGGGCCGAAGCCGTGCTGCCGGTTCACGGCCGCGGGCAGGTAGTACGTGCCGTCGGCCTCGACCACGGCCGGGGTCATCTTCGTGTCGAAGGCCACCGACACGCCACCGGCGCGGAGTTGATGGCGGACCGCCGCCGTGGACGGGGTGCGGTGCCAGGGCGTGGTGTCCTGGATCTGCCAGACCAGCATCCACGCGAAGTGGCCGTCCACTCCCCCGTCCGGCTTGACGGCGTGCCGTGCCCAGCGGCTGTCGCCCCGGTAGCGGCCGATGTCGGCGCCGATACGGCTGCCGAAGTAGCGCAGCCCGAGGACCGATTCGAAGGCGGAGTGCTGCTCGCTGTAGCGCGGACCGCCGTTGTCGAAGCCGCCGCCGGTGAGGCGGGCGTCGATGTAGCGGGCCAGTGCCTCTCCGTCCTCGGCGAAGACGTCCTCGCCGCTGACGATGTGGGCGCGGGCGAGGAAGGAGAGGGAGATCGGGCCGTAGTTGTTGTCGTACGCCCCGCCGTGCTCGGGCGGGAGCAGCGCGCCGCGGTCGCTCACGCGGTGGGCGCGGATCTCCCGCGCGTACACGGTGAGCGCGCGTTCGCGCACCGACTCGCCCTGCGCAAAGGGGAGATGGCGGGCCAGCGCCAGACCGCCGACGACGCATCCGATGGCCTGGTTGCCGGCCTCCTGCGGGTTGAAGAAGGTCGCCTCGGTGAGCCAGCGCCAGTAGCCGTGCGCCAACTCGACCAGGGCGGCGCGCTGTTCGTCGTCGACGAGACCGTCCGCCGTGTCGAGGATGTTGACCGCCTGGAGCAGCGCCCACACCGTGCTCGGCCAGTCGCCGATGGGGTGCGCGCCCGCCTCCAGGACGTAACGGGCGTAGGGGAGGCCGGAGTTGCGGACCCGCAGGTTCGGGTAGCCGGGGTTGTCCTCGGTGTAGACGCGCTCGCGGAGGAAGAAGGCGAGACTGTGCCGCACCGCCTCGGGCAGCCGTGGGTCCTTGCCGCGCTGCCAGGCGAGGACCAGCAGGGACGTGATGCCGAGCGAGGTGTCCCCGATGTCGTCGTCGCAGTCGGGGTGTTCGAGGTTGCCCTCCGGGGTGATGCGCCGCAGGGCCTGCTCGACGACGTCGGCGAGGACCGCGTCGTAGGCCTCGGGGGTGTCGGGGAGGTCGTGCAGCGGGCCGCGCTGGTGGAGGAGGTGCACGGGTGGATCAGCCCTTCATGCCGGAGGTGGCCGTGGCGTGGGTCGTCGGGGTCAGAAGGCGGGTGCGGGGCGGCCGGCGCGCAGCGCGACGGTCAGGGTGGTGGGGCCCGGTGCGCCGAGGTAGACACGGTTCCCAGTCGTCGCGTCGGTGCCGCCCACCAAGGTGTAGTCCTGGCCCGGGTCGTACCGTAGTACGTCAGTCCGGTCCGACCCGACGAGCGGTTCGCCGGTCTCGACGCGAGCCTCGACACTGATCTCGTCGTCACCGACGCGGTAGGTCAACGGCTCGGTCGTCAGGCACCAACTACCGTCGTCGAGCGGTACGGCGCCCTGCGGCTCGCCGCCCGGCCGAAAGGTCAGTTCGAGGGCCCAGGGCACCGCTGGGCCACTCATGTCGATCCGCAGTTCGGCCCCGTCCTCCCAGAGGTCGACCTCGACTCGGGTCGTGTGGGAGACCTGGTCCTGAGGGCGGTCGGGGAAGGCCATCGCCGCGGAAAAGCGGCCATCGTCCACCAGACGGTAGGCGCCGTCGTCGCGTCTTCGGTCCTTCGGGAGCGTTTGGTAGTAGGCGGTTGTGAGGGTTCCGGTGAGCCGGTACCGGTTGTCGGCGAGCTGTTCCATGTCGGCGGCACGGAACGGGCCCAGGTCGAAGAACCCCCGTGAGAGGCGGACCGCGTCGAGGACGGCGGCGCCGGCGAACAGGCGCAGGAAGGTGGGGTTGCAGGCGAGGCCCGAGCGGATACGCCGGTGCTCTGGCACGTCCGAACCGCCGTACACCACGGTGTGCGCGCTGGCCGAGACGTGGGCGGCAAGGCGTGCGGTAGGGAGGTATCGGTGGCGCGGGAGTGTCTCCGCGTCCGGGATCGGCAGGACGCTGCACAGATCCGGGGTGAGACGGGTCTGGGCGAGCAGGTCGGGGTCGTCGATACCGTCGGCGGCCGCAAGGCCGGCCGCGCGGGCCAAGTCGCCCCGGCCGGTGCGGATCGCGAGCAGCCGGTATTGCGCCAGGTAGGGCCACAGGGGGAACGAAAGCTTCTGGTCCTGGCGTCGCGAGTGGACGGTCTCGACGGTGCCGTCCGGTCTGATGAGGTCCAGGGTCGCGGTGAGGTTGCGCTCGACGGCGTCGCTCAGGTCACCACGGTCGAGGACGTCGGCCAACAACAGCAGCGACGGGTTGGTCACGAGGGACGCGTAGACCGCGCTGCGCTCCGAGTACAGGCCCTCCGCGTCGATGTCGACGCCCTCGGCGAGCCACTGCCCGGCGCGGTCGAGGAGCCGGTCGTCCGGGAAGGAGCGGTGCAGCCGGGCCAGGGCCGCGCTCAGTTCCCAGCGGTGGTTCGGGGTGTGCACCCCGCCGGTCAGGAGGCTTTCGGACGCCGCGGCGGCGATCTCGGCGAGGGCGTCGGCGACACCGCGCAGTTCCGGGCCTCCGTCCGCGGCGATGACGTACGCGTCGCACACGTCGTTGACGGTGAACGCGGAGTCCGGCGGGGACTGCACGTTGTCGCCGCCCGCGAAGAGGCCGGTGGCGGTCTGCGCGGTGCGCAGGGCGCCGAGGTGGGCCAGCGCGGCGGCCACGGCGTACCCGCTGCCGTGCAGGGCCGAGTCCAGGGAGCGGTGCGCGGCGACCAGCGTCTTCACCCGGCGGGCCAGGGCCCGGTGGGTGACACCGGCGAGCTGCCCGTCCGGGTCGGCCGCCAGCGGGGCGGCCGACCGGTCGGCGGCACCGGCCACCGCGCGGACGAACTCGTGGTCGAGCGGGGTGGACAAGGTCAGTCCTTCAGGCCGGCGTTGATGTCGGCGCCCATGACGTAGCGCTGGAAGACCAGGAAGATGACGATCAGCGGGATCATCGAGATGACCGAAGCGCCCAGCAGGACCGACCAGTTGATGTTCTGCGCGCCGACGATGCTCTGGATGCCGATCTGCACGGTGAACTTGTTCGGGTCGTTCAGCATCAGCAGCGGCCAGATGTAGTCGTTCCACCGCCACTGGAAGGACAGGATCGCGAGGGTCAGCATGATGGGCCGGGACAGCGGCACCATGATCCGCACGAAGATCGACAGTTCGCGGGCGCCGTCGATGCGGGCGGCCTCCACGAGTTCGTCGGGGACCGTGATGAAGAACTGGCGGAACATGAAGCAGCCGGTCGCGGTGAGCACGGCCGGGAGGATGATGCCGGCGAACGAGTTGTAGAGGCCGAGGTTGCGGACCACCAGGAACTCGGGCGCGAGCATGACCTCGCTCGGCAGCATCGTGGTGGCCAGGATGCAGATGAAGAACGCCTTGAGCCACTTGTTGTCGTACTTGGCCAGCGCGTAACCGGTGCAGCAGCTGACGCCCACCGTGAGGATCGTCGTGATGACGCAGACGATGGTCGTGTTGATGAAGTACTGGGAGAAGTTGGCGCTGCGCCAGGCTTCGAAGTACCCCGACAGGGTCGGGTTGTGGGGGATGAACGTCAGCGGATAGGTGAACAGGTCCCCGGCGGGCTTGAGGGAGCTGAGGATGAACCACAGCACGGGCAGACCGTAGAGGCACGCCATGACCCACAGCAGTGTCGTCGCGGACACCGCCTGGCGGAGTCCGCCGGTGGCCGCGCCACGGGGCCGCTTCCTGGCCGCCTTCCGTCCGGGGCCGGTGTCGACCTTGCGCGGCATGTCTGTGGTTGTCATCGGTTCTCCACCCGCCGGTTGACGATCAGCTGGACGATCGCGACGGCCATCAGGATGAGCATGAGCACGAACGACGCGGCGCTCGCGTAGCCGATCTGGCCCCGTTGGAAGCCGGTCTGGTAGATGTACTGGACCAGCAGGTTGTTCGAGGTGCCGGGGCCGCCGTTGTTCAGCGAGACGAACACCGGGTATTCCTTCATCGCGTTGATCGTGTTGAGCAGGATCACGATGAACGAGGTGGGCGCGATGCTCGGCAGCGTGATGCTGATGAACTGGCGCCAGGGGCCCGCTCCGTCGAGCGAGGCGGCCTCGTAGTAGGACACCGGGACGTTCTTGATCGCGGCGATGAACAGCAGCATCGAGAAGCCCGTCCAGGCCCACGACGCGGCGAACACCACGACCAGCAGCGACAGGTCGGCGTTCGACTGCCACGGCACGGCCGAACCGCCGAACTTCTCGATGACGTAGTTGACCAGTCCGAAGTTCTCGCCGAACAGCCACCGCCACAGGACACCCACGACGATGGGCGACAGCAGCCACGGGATGAAGAAGATGACGCGGGCCACGGACGCGCCCTTGGCGTGCTTGCTCACCAGCAGGTTGGCGGCGAGCAGCGAGAGCGCGAAGTTCAGCGGGACGAACAGGACGGTGTACAGCAGCGTCCGGGTCAGCGCGTCGTAGAAGGCGGAGTCCCCGAACAGGTTGTGGTAGTTGTCCAGTCCGATGAACTGGAACACCCCCACACCGGTGTAGTTCGTGAAGGAGTAGACGAGCCCGATCACCGCCGGCCACACGAAGAACAGTGCGAAGAGCACGACATTGGTCGCGATGAGGACGAGCGGCGCGAGGGTGTAGGTGCTGCGTCGTTTCCTGGGCGGCCTCACGGACACGTCCGCGGCGCTTTTTGTCATCTTCCTGACTTCCGTGCTGGTGGATGGATTGCTGTGGGCTCACCCGGTGGGCCCGGCATCACGTGGGCGGCCAGGGCCGGGCGGCGGATGCGGTCCGCCGCCCGGGGCCCTGGGCCCATGATCAGCCGCCGACCGCCGTGTTGTAGCCGTCCACGATGTTCTGGAGGGCCTTGTCGACCGACTGCTGACCGTTGATCGCCTTGCCGAGCTCCGTCTTGGTCGGGTCGGTGGTGAGGCTCTTGCCCTTCAGCACCCAGTTGGTCTGGGCGGTGTTGAAGTAGCCCGAGATCGGCGCGTAGAGCGGGATCTCCTCGTTGTAGAGCTTGAACGCCGCCTGCGCCGCAGCCGACTTGAAGGGGTACTTCGGGCTCAGACCGCTCTCGACCGGGAGGAAGCCGGAGGACTCGACCAGCTCGGTGTACTGCTTGGGCTCGTACACCCAGGACAGGAACTTCTTCGCGGCGGCGGACGCGGCGCTGTTGTTGTTGAAGCCGACCATCATGCCGCCGCTGTTGACGTCACTGGCCTGCACCGGCTGGGCCGGGGTCGGCACGCTCGCCCACTCGAACTTCTTGATGCTGTCCGCGAAGGAGGCGACCTGCCAGACACCGGACCAGTAGGCGACGACGTCACCGCTCTGGAACATGGCCGACGGGTCGGCGCCGCTCGTCCACACCGACTTCGGCATGGTCTTGTCGTCGTTGAGTCCGACGAAGTACTTCACAGCCTTCTTGGTCGCGTCGTCCACGGAGAACTTGCCGGAGGAGTCCGCGTGGACGTACTTGCCGCCCATCTCGTACACCATGGCGCGCAGCCGGGACGGCGACTGGTCGAAGGTCAGGGAGTACTTGGCGCCGGTCTTCTCGCGGACCTTGTTGGCCGCCGCGATGAACTCGGTCCAGGTCCAGGTGTTCGACGGCGAGCTGGGCACGGCGACGCCGGCCTTCTCGAACAGCGACTTGTTGATGAACAGGCCGGACGCGGTGACGTCCGAGGGGATGGCCAGCACCTTGCCGGACGAGTCCTTGGCGAGGAAGTTGGAGTTGATGTTGTTGGCCTTGTTGCCGCTGATGGAGCTGAGGTCGATCAGCTTGCTCGACCAGATCGGGTCGAGGGCGGGCACGTCGGCGACGTCCGGCAGCGAGTTGGCCTGCGCGGCGTTGTGCAGCTTCGTCGGGTACCCGTCGTAGGGGATGTTGACGAGCTTGACGTTGACGCCCTCTTCCTTCTTGTACTGGGCGACCAGCTTCTTCCAGCCCGCGTCCTGCCCCGGGACCGTGGAGATCCAGAAGGTCAGCGACTTGGAGGTGCCGCCCGAGCCGGAGCCCGAGCCGCAGGCGGTCAGGAGCAGGGCTCCGGCCGTGGCCGCGGCGGCGAGAGGAACCATTCGGCGCATACCGCCGCCGACGAGCCGGCGGGAACTCCGCACACTCACTCTGGTCATCTTGGATCCCTTTTCTTTGTAGCGGAGGAAGCACGGCGCCGACCTGGACGGCACAGGTGCATTCTGCAGAAAGGTTCGCTTTCAGGGGGTTTGGCCTCGCCCGGCCTCGCCGTTCTGATGGATGGCATCCCCGGCCCTCTCGGCCGCTGCCGCACAAGCACACCCTGGTGCGGTTGCCGTACGTCTCGTACGGGCGGGAGGCTCACTCCGAGTCGACGTCCCGGCCGACTTAGAAAGCGCTTGTCCGGACATTGGCAGACCGAGTCCGAGGCCGTCAATCCTTCACCCCCGCGGCATCGGTCACGGTTTGGACTCCTCTGGCGACCGCGAGCCGCGCGGCGCCCACCACGGTGCCGAGATCGCCCACCGTGCTGCTCACCACCTCGGTGGGCCAGCTCAGCCGCCCCAGCTCGGCCCGCACCCCGGGCAGCAGCTGCGGGTCCGTGCCCGTGCTGCCGCCGAGGACGATCAGTCCCGGGTCCAGTACGGCCGCCACGGCGGCGGCGAGTCTGCCCACGTCGGCGGCGTGCCGGCCGACCAGCGCGGTCGCCGTGCGCTGCCCCCGCGCGGCCAGCGCGAACAGCTGGTCGGCGGTGCCGGGGCAGGGCCCGTCAGTGTTCTTGTCGGCCTGCCACGCCTCGGCGGCCCGGCGCAGCAGCGAGCGGGCCCCGACGTACTCCTCCAGGGCCTCTCTGCGGGGCTCCACGGCGTCGTCCCAGGGGTAGGGCAGCCGGGCGAGCTCACCGGCCGCGCCGTTCGCGCCGCGCAGCACATGGCCGCCGACGACGATGCCCAGACCGATACCGACGCCGATCCGCAGATAGCCGAAGGTGTGGCGGCCCCGCGCGGCGCCCTCGTGCAGCTCGGCGAGGGCGGCGCAGTTGACGTTGTTCTCCAGGTGGACCGGCACGTCGGGCGGCAGGGCGACCGCCATGGCGTCGAACACCGGGCCCGCCTTGGCGGTCGCCGGGCGCATCCCGGCGCCCGCCCGGTCGCGCGCGGCGACGTCACCGACCGCCACGACGACGGTGCGCAGCGGGGTGCCTGCGGGCAGCGCGTCGAGGGCCTCGCGCACGGCGCCGGCGGCGTCCTCGCGGGATCCGGTGGCCTCGGCCAGCAGGGTGCCGTCGAGGGCGCAGCCGCGCACCCGGGTGAGGGCGGGGCCCAGGTCGACGGCGAGCACGGCACCGGCGGCCGGGCCGAGACGGTATACGGCCGCGTTGCGGCCCGTGCCGCCGGAGGCGGTGCCGGAGTGGGCGGCGAGCCGGACGCTCTCCAGTTCCACGACGGCGGACGACACCGTCGGCTTGGACAGGCCCGCGAGGGTGGCCAGCTGCGGCCGGGTCGCGCTGCCGGCCCTGGCCAGCACCTCGAACACCGCGCTGGCGCTCTCGGTCAGCCGGGACGCCCGCGCCACGACGTGTTCCACACTTCCCCCAGTTCACAGGCCGCGGTCCCGGAGGCTGTCCGGGGGCCGCGGCGATGGGATGTCCTGACGTCACGCGGGGCCGGACGTTACGTCCCGCCGTCCGATGCGCGAAGCCTCTTGACGCACTGTACTTCGTTAGTTAACTTCCTAACGAACGTCACGGTACTCGCCTGCCGTGGTCCGACAGAAGCCCGTCCCGGGGCTTCCCTAGTGCTTGAACTTCCGTCCCCCCGGACACGGTTCGCCCGCCGTCGCAGCACAGCGCAACGACGAAAGAGGTTCCGTGCAGGACTTCACGCCCCTCGTGGTCGGCATCGACGTGGGTGGCACCAAGACACATCTGCGCGCCTGCGCGGGCCAGGATGTCGTCGCCGACCACATCCGGCCCAGCAGCGGCTGGCGACCGCACGACATCGCGACCGCCGCCGACTGGCTGACCGCACTCGTCCAGGACACCCTGCCCGCACACACGCGCCCGTCCGCCATCGCGGTGGGCGGGCACGCGTGCGAGACGCCCCGCCAGTGCGCCGAGATCCGGGCCGCGCTGGAGCAGCGTCTCGGGGTGCCCGCACTCGTGGTGGGGGACGCCGAACTGCTCGTCCCCGCGGCCGGGTTGGACAAGGGGGTCGGTCTGGTGGCCGGCACCGGTTCGGTCGCGGTGGGCCTGCTCGCCGACGGCAGCCGGCTCCAAGTGGGCGGCTGGGGCGCCGTACTCGGCGACGAGGGCGGAGCCGCCGGTCTCGTCCGCGAGGCGGCCCGCGCCGCCTGGGCCGCGCACGACCGGGGCGAGGCCCCCGATCCGCTCGCCCTGGGACTGGTCGAGGCGTTCGCGGTGGCCGAAGTGCCCGCGCTCGGCGCCGCGTTGGAAAGCGCTTCCGACGTCTCCGCGGAGTGGGGCCGCCACGCCCGTGTCGTCTTCGCCGCCGCCGACGCCGGCTCGCTCCTCGCGCGCGCGGTGATAGCGGAGGCGGGCCACTCCCTGGCCGCACTCGTCGTACGGCTCGCCGAACGCGGCGTCCCCGTCGACGACGTGGTGGTCGCGGGCGGCACCGTGCTCGCCCAGCCCCGCCTGTACGAAGCCCTCACCGCCGCGCTCGCCGAGCGGGCGCCGGGGGCCCGGTTGCAGCCCATCCGGGTGCCGCCCGTCGAGGGCGCGGTGGCACTGGCCCGCTCGATCCTGTGAACCGCACGGCCCCCGTTCACCCGGGGGTCATGTGCCGGACGCCGAACCCCCTCCGCGGGGACACGGCCCACCGTAAATCTTCGCACGTACGCACCAGTTGACGTATGCGCTTTCTCCCGTCGTACGGTGCACCCCGAACCACAGCAGATCGCACGCCCCCTCCCTGGTCCCAGGACCTCGCCGGCCGCAACGGCCGTAGAACTCAAGAGAGGCACCTCCATGCCGTCACCCGCCGGGCCGCGCACGAACGCAGGCCGACTCGCCGTGAACAGACGTGGTTTCCTCAAGACCTCGCTCGGCGCCTCGGCCGGCGTGGTCGCCGCGCCCACGCTGGTCAGCTGGCTGGCCACCGCGGACGCCAAGGCCGCCACGGCTCCGCTCGCGTTCGTGGACGACTACAAGACGAACGTCAGCACCAACCTCACCCCCGAGACCAACGCCGTGGTCCGGGTCCTCGGCGGCATGGCCCAGATATGGAAGACGGGGGCCGCCTGGAACACCGGCACCCCGCTGCGCCCCGAGATCCTGCGCGCCAACATGCGGTACTGCATCGACCTCACCGCCCACCGCACCGAGGCGCAGGCCAAGGAGGCGTTCCTCTACGACCGGCAGCACCAGAGCTACGCGATGATCGCGGGCCTGGGACCGCTGGCCGACCTGTACAAGTCCGGTTCCCTGGCGGTCACTTCGATCACCAGCGCGCCGGACGGCACCCCGGCGACCACGATCAGCGACGCCGTCCCGGCCGACGCGCCCGCCGGATCCGCTCTCGGCGCCGGCTCGCACACCTCCGCACTCGGCAAGGTGGCCGAACTCGTCGACACCGTGCGCGGCAACTACGCGTCCGGCAACCCGAGCAAGTACGCCTACCAGTACCCGCGCCCGTGGCGGATGAACGAGAAGAGCGAGGTCGTCGACACCGGCAAGGTCGACGCGCTCGGCTACCCGGTCTACGACTCCAAGGTCCTCGTCGCCCCGCAACTCCTGCGCCAGCGCTCCACGTCACCGGTCGACGACGGCGGTTTCCCGAGCGGCCACACCAACGCCTTCCACCTCGCGGGCCTGGCCTACGCGTACGCCGTACCGGAGCGCTTCCAGGAACTGGTCACCCGTACCTTCCAGTTGAGCCACACCCGGATCATGGCCGGCATGCACTCCACCGTCGACGTCATCGGCGGTCGCATCATGGCCACCGCGCTGGCCGCCGCCACCCTCGCCGACCCGGCGAACGCCGACCTCAAGGCCGCCGCCCGCGCCCAGGCCCTGGCCTACTTCGAGGCGCAGACCGGCACGACGGCGGACACCCTCTACGCCTACGCGCACTCGGCGAGCACCGCGACCGACCCGTACGCGGACCGGAGCGCCAACGCCCGTCTGGTGGAGCCCAAGTTCACCTACGTGCTGACCCGCAGCGGCCGTGACAAGGCGCTGACCGTGCCCAAGGGCGCCGAAGTACTGCTGGAGACCCGTCAGCCGTACCTCTCCGCGGCCCAGCGGCGCGAGGTGCTGCGCACCACCGCGCTGCCCTCCGGCTACCTCCTGCTCGACGGCTTCGAGCAGTGGGGGCGCCTCAACCTCTTCGCGGCGGCGGACGGTTACGGCTCCTTCGACTCCGACGTCGTCGTCGCGCTCGACGCCGCGGCCGGGGGCTTCGGCGCGGCCGACGCCTGGCGCAACGACATCGACGGCTGCGGCGGTCTGACCAAGCAGGGCACCGGGACGCTCACGCTGACCGGGCACAACGCGTACACCGGCGGGACCGTCCTCAAGTCCGGTGCGCTGGTGGCCGGTTCGGCGCACGCGCTCGGCCATGGTGACGTCAGCGTGCTCGGCGGTTCGCTGCGGGTGACGGAGTCCGTGCAGATCCACGGCTCCTACGCCCAGCAGTCCGCCACCCTGGAGGTCACGCTGCGCTCGGGCCACCAGCCCGCCGTCGAGGTCACCCGGCGCGCGACCCTCGGCAAGGGCAGCGCGCTGTCCCTGCGGCTCGACGCCGAGCACCCGCCGGCCGCGGGTTCCACGGTGCGCGTCCTGGGCGCCCCGACGCTGCGCGGCCAGTTCGACGGCATCACGCTGAACTCGGACAAGCTGCGGGCCGTACCCGTGTATACGGCGGAAGGTCTGTCGGTACGACTCCTGAAGCGGTGACGCCCCTGGTGGCGGGGGCGATGCGACAGTAGGGCCATGACCCGGCTCCGCATCGCCCCCGCCACCGCACGGCCGGCCTCACCGCAGGGCGGATGATGGCGCGCGAACAGCACTCGGTCCTCGACCCCGGCACGCTCGACGACGACGGCGCGCCTCCCCCGCCGCGCGCCGCGGAGAGCCGACCGGCCCGTCTGCGCGCCGGGCTGCGGCGCCACCGCCGGTGGCTGCTGCCGCTGCTGGTGGCGCTGCTCCTGGCCCAGATGGCCGCCGTGATGGTCACGACCGCCGTCGAGCAGACCCCGACCATCGACGAGCCGGTGTACGTGGCCACCGCCACGGTCTATCTGCGCGAGCACAGCCTCGACTACAACCCCGAGCACCCGCCCCTCGGGAAACTGGTGATCGCCGCCGGGATCGCCCTCGCCGACCCGCACTTCGACGCCGACTACCGCGGCGATCAAGGGGAGTTGGGCCGCCATCTGCTATACGAGTCGGGCAACGACCCCTGGCGGCTGATGTTCTGGGCCCGGCTGCCGGTGATCGTGCTGACGCTGCTGTTCGGGCTGGTCGTGTTCGCCTTCGCCCGTGAACTGGTCGGCGCGGCGCGGGGGTTGGTGGCCCTCGCGCTGTACGCCTTCTCCCCCGACGTGATCGCCCACGGCTCGCTGGCCACCCTGGACGTGCCGGAGGCGGGCTTCCTGCTGACGTCGGTCTGGCTGCTGTGGCGGGCCCGACGGCGGCCCCGGCTGTACGTCCCGCTCGCGGGCGCCGCGCTCGGTGCGGCCGTGGCGACGAAGATGAGCGCGCTGCCCGCCGTACCCGTGCTGATGCTCCTGGCCGCCGTGTCCGTCTGGTGGGCCCGGCACCCGGCCGACCGGGACGCGCGCCGGCGGGCGCTGCTCCTCGGGGCCGCGGGCGCGCTCGTCCTCGCGGTGGTCGCGGTCGCCGTCGTATGGGCGTCGTATCTCGTGGTGGACCCCCGGCTGCGGTTCGTGTCCACGGAGGCGGTGCCCGCCGTGCACGGGCTGCGCGGGCGGGTGGTCGAACTGCTGCCGTTCCCCCGGGCGTTCCTCGACGGGATGCGCATCCAGTTCGGCCTGGAGGACTACCCGTGGCAGGGCTTCCTGTTCGGGCATCTCTACACCGGGTCCCACTGGTACTACCTCCCCGCCGCGCTCCTGGTGAAGACCCCGCTCGGCATGCTGGCCCTGTGGGCGGCGGGTGTCGTCACGGTCGTGGCGGTACGGCGGCTGCGGCCGGCGGCGCCCTATCTGCTGGTGCCCACCGCCGTGCTGCTGGCGGCGGCGATGGACGGCTCGCGGGACTTCGGTACCCGGTACGCGATCTTCGTGCCGATGTTCCTGGCGGTGGCGGCGGCCTGTGTGCCGGTGCTGCGGTGGCGGTGGGCCGGGTTGTCCACCGGACTGCTGGTGGCGTTCGTCGCGGTCAGCTCGCTGCGGACGTTCCCCTTCTATCTGCCGTACTCCAACGAGGCGTTCGGCGGCCCCGCCAAGACCTATCTGCGGCTGCACGACTCGAACGTGGACTGGGGCCAGGACCTCGGCCGGCTCGCCGACCGGCTCCGTGAGCGGTACGCGGGCGAGCGGATCTGGCTGGTGTACAAGGGCAGCGGGGTGCCGTCGTACTACGGCATCGAGTCGTCCGATCCGCGCAAGGCGGCCGTGGGCGAGGTGCACGGTCTGCTGGTCGTCTCCGACACCTCGATCGACAAGGCCCGGGGGAAACTGGCCGAGTTGATCGACAGCAGTCGCCCGATCGATCAAGTCGGTCATTCGATCACCATTTACCGGCGCTGATCGCCCGCTGGTCACAACGCTCTGTGAGCTATGTTGAGTGACCGTGGGAGACAAAGGAGGCGGATCCGTGCCATCGCCGCAGCAGGCACGAGCCCAGGCATCCGCCATCACCTCGGGAAAGACCGACCCGGAAGTCGGGGCGGCGCCGACTTCCCAACTCCGCGAACTCTTCGACGGGCCACGGCTGTCGCCGGGTCAGCGGCGCATCGCCCAGTACCTGATCGAGCACATCACCGAGGCCGCGTTCCTCTCCATCACCGACCTCGCGGAACGCGTCGGCGTCAGCCAGCCGTCGGTGACCCGGTTCGCGGCGGCGGTCGGCTTCAGCGGTTACCCGGCGCTACGGGAGCGGCTTCAGGCGATCGCCCTGAGCACCCTCGCGGGCGGTCCGCCGGCGGCCGAGGTCAACCGCAGCAACGAGTTGCAGGCCGCGGTCGACGCCGAGATCGAGAACCTGGAGAACCTGCGCCGGGACTTCGCCGACCCGGACCGGCTGATCGGCGTCGGCCGCGAACTGTCGGCGTCGACCCCGCTGACCGTGCTCGGCCTGCGCATCTCCGTCTCGTTGGCCGAGTACTTCGCGTACGCCGCACGCCGTATCCATCCGGACGTACGGCTGGTGACCAGGGGCGGCAGCGTCGCCTACGACGCGATCCTCCAGTCCCGCGAGGCGGGCGGCACCTGGCTGCTGGCCTTCGACATGCCCCGGCACGCGCACGAGACGCTGACCGCGATCCGGGTGGCGCGCAGCGCCGGGCTCAAGGTGGCCCTGGTGACCGATCTGGCGCTCGGCGCGCTGGCCGACGAGGCCGACGTCACCTTCGCCACCGGCACCGGCTCCCGCCTGGTCTTCGACTCGTACGCGGCGCCCGGCGTGATGGCCTCCGCGCTGCTCCAGGCCATGACGGACGCCGATCCGGAGCGCACCCAGGCCCGCCTCGAGGACTACGAGCAGATCGCCGAGCAGCACCAGTTCTTCATGCGGGACTGACCCGCCACTCCCCCCTCGAACAACATCAGATCGGGACATCTACGCCTATTTCACGCATGAATGTTTTCATACTCCTTGCAAAGCGGACGGCATATATAAATACTGCTCACGGATCGCTTCCGGCTTACTCCGGACCCGTTCCGCACGCGTGAGCCCAGCGCTCGCACCCGCCCCGAGAAAGCACCGGTCCGCCCATGCGCACGCCGCTCCACCTGCCGCGCCGGCGACACCCGTCCTCCGGGGCTCCTGCACGAACACCCCCAGCCGCCGTCTCCTACCCGCGTCGGCGCCAGGGGTGTTCGGTCGGGCATCGCCTGCGCGAGCGCCCAGGGCGGCCCCGGTCATCCCCTAGACCGGGGCCGCCACACACCGTCGAACCACCCCCCGCGACGCCGCACACCGGGAAGCGATGACATGCAACTCACCACCACCCGCATCAGCCAGGACTGGCCCTGCCAGGTCAAGACCCCCGGCAGCTACGACTGGGAGCGCTCGGCCGCCAAGTGGCTCCGTGAGCTGGTGCCGGCCCGCTACGCCAGCTACCCCGCGTTCATCCGCCACCCCGTGCTGCTCGCCCGCCACGCCCAGATCCAGGTCCAGCACGAGATCCGGGTGGCCCGCACCGCCCTTCAGACCGCACGCGCCGACCTGCCCGGCATCGGGCTGCCGGAGTCGGTCATCGAGCACACGATCAAGCTGTACGCCGCCGAACTCCTCCAGCTCCAGCACATCGCGCGCAGTGTCCGCGCGGTGACCGAGGCGCTGGTCGGGCACAGCACGGGACGCTGACCGGCACGGGCGCGGGCCCCTACTGGCCGCCGTCGAGGGTCGTGCGCGACTCCAGGTCCTTGCGGGTGTCGTCGCCGTAGACGCCGTTCTCGTCGCCGCGGATGCCGTACCAGAGCTGGAAGCGGGCGACCGCCGCCTTGAGGGTCGCGTCGTACTGACCGCTGGTGGAGCCGTTCTCGTAGACGTTCGGGATGCGCAGCAGCCGCTGTTCCAGCTCCGTGACCTCGGGGCCGCTGTCGCCCTCGCGGAGGGTGCCGGCGCCGTCGGGGTCGGCGGTGCCCGCGCCGGTCGCGGAGGTCACCGGGGTGGGTGTGGTGACCGGCTGCGCGGTGCTGGCCTCGCCTCTGCCGGGCAGCAGCAGGGCGCAGGCGAAGCCGACCAGGGCGGCGGCGCTGACGCCGATGGTGATCGCGGCCCGGCGGAGTCCGGGGCCGAAGGGGCTGTCGCCCGGTGACGGGCGTATGTCACCGCGGACGGGCGGCAGTTCCTGTGTCTCGTCGTCGGAGCCGGGGAACGGCCGGGGCAGCGGGACCGACTCGAAGACGGAGGAGTCCCGGCGGGTGTCCCGCATCAGCTCCGCGAGGTTGTCGGAGCGGCGGCGGCGCAGCACCCGGGCGGGCTCCAGGACCGGGCCGCCGGACGGGGCTCCCGGTTCGGGCGGTGTAGACACACTGCTCTCCTTCCGTCGCGCGCGCGGATCTCCGCCATCCCCCCGGAGGGATACGTGCGCGCGGCGCCGGGAGTTCAGCTCACGCGCCGACGTACCGGTGCAGGGACGCCTTCAGCGCGGCGACGAACGCGTCCCGGCGCGTGGCGTCGAGCGCGTCCAGGGAGAGGTAGGGGTTCAGGTCCTCCAGTTCGACCAGCAGCAGTCCGCCGTCGGGGGCGCGGCAGGCGTCGACGCGCTGGATGCCGTGCTCGACGGTGTTCCAGTCGACGAAGCGCTGCGCGAACTCCAGGTCGGCGGCGGTGGGTTCATAGCCTTCGAGCCGCCAGCGGCGCTCGGTGTCGGGGGCGTACAGGGCGTACTGGAAGTCGTGGTCGACGAAGTAGAAGGACACCTCGTACGCGAAGTCGACGCACGGCTGGACCAGGACGCCGCCGTCGGTGAGGGCCGGCAGCTCGTCGGCCGGGACGATCCGCAGGCCTATCGAGTCGGCGCCGAGCTTGGGCTTGACCACGTACCGGTCCGTGCGCGGCAGCCGGTCCAGGTCCTCGGCCCGGTCGACGGTCGGGATGACCGGGAAGCCGGCGGCGCAGAGGTCGAGGAGGTACTGCTTGCCCGCCATGTCCGCGCGGCCCGAGAGCTGGCTGTAGACCCGGGTCCCGGCGGCGGTCGCGCGCTCGCGAAACGCTTCGTACTCGTCTCGGTAGGCCAGGACCGGACCGCTGTTGCGGACCACGACCGCGTCGAATCCGTCCATCAGCCCGGCCGCGTCCAGCGGATGGCACAGCGCCAGGTCGAAGTCCTCGCGCAGCCGGGCGGTCAGGGCGATGTCCTCGTCGCAGTAGCGGCGTCCTCGTGCCTGGTAGGCCAGGTCGGTGACGTACAGGATGCGGGGGCGGGCCGGGGCTGGGGAGGGCATGCCGGTTCTCCTTGGCTGGGAGCGCGGAGAGCGTTCGCGCGCAATGATCAAAACGGTCGGCCGGTGGTCACCGGGTGGGCGGTCCGCCGCCGCAGGAGGCGCGGACCCTCAACTCGGGAAGGAGTTCGACGTGTTGACGCGGGGCCGGGCGCGCTCCGGCCGCGCGTTCGGCGAGCCGGCCCAGCAGCAGCTTCGCGGCGAGTTCCCCCACCGACCGCTTCGGCGGGGCCACGGCGGTGAGCGGGACGTCGGCGAGCGGGGCGACCTCGTCGTCGTAGGCGATGAGCGCGAGGTCGTCGGGGACGCGGATGCCGAGGGCCTGGAGCCGGGGCGCGAGGACGATCGCGTCCTCGTCGCTGTGCACGAGGGCGGCGGTGACCCCGCGTGCGCGCACCGCGTCGACGAGGTGGTCCACGCTCGCCTCGTAGTCGCCGTGTTCGCGGACCGAGGGGGCGCCGGGGGCTGCCTGGAGACCGAGGGAGCGTACGGCCGACTCGTAGCCCGCGGTGATCCGCGCCGCGTGCGGGCCTTCCTGGAGCAGCGCGGTGATCCTGCGGTGGCCGAGGGCGGCGAAGTGGCCGACGGCGACCGCGGCTCCGTGGGCGCGGTCGGTGCGCACCCGGTCGAGGGCGGCGGCCGGGTTGCCGGGCGGGGCGGAGCGTTCGACCAGGACGGTCGGCACGTCCTGGTCCACCAGCCATCGCTCCTGGCCGTCGACGGGCGCGCCGCCCGGCCAGCTGGGCGCCACGAGCAGTCCCCGCGCGCCGCCCGCGAGCAGATGCCCGGCCTGTACGGCGTCCTCCGTGCCGACGTGGCCGGACACCCCGAGGACCAGTCGGCCGCCCTGGGCGCGCACGGCCTCGCGGGCGCCGCGCACGATGTCGGCGAAGATCGAGGCGGTGGTCGGCACGATCATTCCGATCACCGGGCCCTCGGGGGGCTCCCGGCGCACCGGCGGCTCGACCACGCTCCCGTCCGGCCGCACCACGGCGCCGTGCAGCCGTCGCACCCGGCCCTGGGCGGCCAGCGTCTCCACGTCGCGGCGCAGGGTGACGGCGGAGACTCCGAGTTCCGCGGCGAGTTCGGCGACCCGCAGGCTGCCGCGCTCGCGGACGAGTTCGAGCACCCGCTCATGGCGCTGGTCGACGTGAAGCCGCATGGATCCCCCCGAAGGCACTGCCGGTCGCCGTCACTCTATGCCGCGGACCGTATCGACCGTGTCGACCGTCTCCGTCGTCTCGACCGCATCGGCTCTCGCACTCCGTGCACGGCCGTCAGTGAGGTGCCTCCGTGACGGACCTCAGGGGACTCAGTTCCCTTCCGGGTGCGCACTGAGTGCCATCCGTGTCGGCCTGGTGCTACGTTCCCGTCCATGAGCTCCAAGCCGCCCATGCGGGACGCCCTGGTCGCAGCCGCCTTCCAGCTGTTTCTGGAGCGGGGCTACGAACAGACCACCATCGACGACATCGTGGCACTGGCCGGGGTCGGACGGCGTTCGTTCTTCCGCTACTTCCCGTCCAAGGAGGACGTGGTCTTCCCCGACCACGAGCGCTGCCTCGCCGACATGACGGCGTTCCTGGCGTCCGGCGACGACGAGCACGAACCCGTGCTGCGGGTGTGCGACGCGGCCCGGCTCGTCCTGCGGATGTACAACGAGAACCCGACGTTCTCCGTCCAGCGCTACCGCCTCACCAAGAAGGTGCCCGGACTGCGCGCGTACGAACTGTCGGTGGTGTGGCGCTACGAGCGGGCCCTCGCCGACTACTTGCGCGGGCGCTTCGCGGGCCGGCCGGACGGCACCCTCCAGGCCGATGTGATCGCCGCCGCCGTGGTCGCGGCGCACAACAACGCGCTGCGTTCCTGGCTGCGTTCGGACGGACAGCGCGACGCGGCCACCGAGGTGGACCACGCGCTGGGGTATGTGCGGTCCGCGTTCGGGCAGCCGCCGGCGCCCGCCGCCGCGCTGCTGACGCAACGGCCCGAGGACGTCGTGGTGGTGGTCTCCCGGCGTGACGCGCCGCTGTGGCGGGTCGTGCAGGAGCTGGAGTCCGCGCTCGGCCGCGACTGAAGCGGTCGAACACGAGGGTACGCAGTATCTTTACGCTTGGCACTGAGTGCCATACGCTGTGGTCGTGCACGGTGGCACGGCGAGCCGCGCACAGGCGTGCCCGGCTCGGCCGCGCGCGCGGGATTCCGGCCGAGCGCAGGGAGTTGACAGCGTGTACCACCACTCAGGATTCGCGACCCGTCCGGCGGCCGGCTCCCCGGCAGGTGTCCTCGAACCGCACGGCGCGGACGGCGACACCATCCTCTTCCAGCGCTGCACCTGGTGCGGCACCGCGATGTACCACCGGCTGCTGTGCCCGGTCTGCCAGGGCGGCGACCTGCGCACCGAGCGCAGCGAGGGCACCGGTACGGTGCGCCACTCGACGGTCGTGCACCGCAACACCCCCGCCGCCCGCAATGTGTCGCTGATCGAGCTGGCCGAGGGCTTCGTGGTGCGCGGCCGGGTCATCGGCCATCCCCTCGGCATCCACAGCGGCGACCGCGTGCGGCTGTCGACGGCCAAGGACCCGGTGCGCGGCGAACCGGTCTTCCAACTCCTGGACGAGCCGTACCGCGGCTGGCACTGACCGCCGAACGACCGTGCCGTGGCGCCGAGTTCGGGCCAGGTGCGGTCGAAGATCGACTGAATCCTCCTCCACAGGCAACCCACAGCCTTCGCCGCCCGTCCTCCGGGGCGCGAGGGGCTCCCGGGACAGCCGGGACGCCCGCGTCTGGAGTTCGAGGAGGAGAACACATTGTTCCGTGCCCGGCGCATATGGGTCACGGCCGCGGCGGTGCTCGCGGTGACGGGAGGGGTGTCCGGGTCCGCACAAGCGGTACCGCCCACGGACACCGGGCCGTTCACGGCCACGGCGACGGCCGACGACGGCGCTCTGCCGCCGGGCTGGCGGATCACCGGGACGGGGTCCGCGCGGCAACTGGTGTGGCGCTCGGGCCGTCAGGTGCCCATGGGCGACGCCCGGGTCGAGTTCCATGCCGGTGACCGGCTCCTGGGTGTGCCGAGACCGGCACGGGACGGCCGCACCTTCCGGCTCGGCCTCGACGCCACCACGCCCGCGCAACTGACGGACCTTCATGTAGTCGCCGGTGGACGTCAGTTGGACGCGGCCGGTGTCACATCCGCCTCCGGCGGCGGACCTTCGCAGGCCGCGCCGCCGCGCCCGGCCCCGCTGCCGCCGGGCGCGGTCGATCCCGGCAGGCCGGGCACGTACCGTACGACGACCGGTGAGTACACCCTCGACCCGGTGCGTCTGCCCGGGTATGCGCAGCCGGTGGAGATGAAGGCCGTGGTGGTCGCCCCCAAGGGTGCCACTGGGAAGCGGCCCCTCGCCCTGTTCCTGCACGGCCGGCACTACACCTGCTACAAGCCCGGCACCGACGACATCACCGGCGACTGGCCCTGCCCCACCGGCACCAAGCCGGTCCCGAGCTACCGCGGCTATCTCCGCGACCAGCGGCTCCTGGCCTCCCAGGGCTATGTGACCGTGTCGGTCTCCGCCAACGGGATCAACGCCCAGGACGCCGATGCCGAGGACGCCGGCGCCCAGGCCCGTTCGTCCCTGGTCCGGCTCCACCTGGCCCGCTGGGCGGACTGGTCCGCCCACCCGAGAACCGCTCCGGCGGTCGTCCGGGACGCACCGGCGGCCGACCTCTCCCGCGTCCTGCTGATCGGGCACTCGCGCGGCGGCGAGGGCGTCAACCGGGCGGCGATGGACAGCCTTTATCCGCCCCCGGCCGCGCAGGACGGCTATCACGGCCCGGTGCGCTGGAAGATCCGCGGCACCGTCCTCATCGGCCCGACGATCTTCGGCCAGAACCCGGTGGCCGACGTCCCCTCGGTGACCCTGCTGCCCGGCTGCGACGGTGACGTCTCCGACCTCCAGGGCGAGGTGTACGTCGACGGGACCCGCGGTGTCAGCCGGGGCGCCGCGCTGCACAGCGCGGTCTACGTCGAGGGCGCCGACCACAACTTCTTCAACACCGAGTGGACGCCGGGCCAGGCCCAGGCACCCGCCGAGGACGACTTTTACGACGACCCCGACCAGCGCGACCCGGTGTGCTCGCCGGGCACCGCGACCCGGCTGACCGCCGACCAGCAGCACCGGGCCGGCTCCACCTACATCGCCACCGCCGCCCGGCTGTTCGTCGCCGGTGACGACCGGGCGCGCGAGCTGCTCGACGGCTCGGGCCGCCGGGCGCCCTCGGCGGACCCCGCGCGGGTCCTCACCCACGCGGTGGGCGCGGGCCGCCGTGGCGGCTTCCTGCCGGACGGTCAAGTCACCGTGTCCGGCGGCAGGTTGTGCTCGGCGGTGGATCCCGACCCGGCCGTCGCCTGCCTCGACGACAGCGACCAGGGCCTCTCGCCGCACTTCGCGCAGTGGGACACCAGCAAGGAGATCGGCCGCCGTGCCGTCGCGCTGCGCTGGTCCGCGGCCGGTTCGCCGACGACGGTACGTCCCGGTAGCCCGCTCTCCCTGAGCGGCGCCAAGTCCCTCGCCCTGCGGGTGATCGTGCCGCCCGACACCACCGGCACCCGGCTCGACGTGTCCCTCACCGACGCCTCCGGCCACCGCGCGACACTGGGCCGGGTCCGCGTCGACAGCCTGCCCGGCACCCGGCGCACCGCCTCCTACTGGGCACGCGAGGTCCGGGTCCCGCTGACCGCCGCCACCCGCGCCGGACTCGACCTGCGACACGTCAAGTCCCTTTCCCTTACCCCGCGTTCGCGCTCCGGCCGGGCCTGGCTGATGGACGCCTGGGGCTGGCGCCCCGGCACTCCGCCGGTCACCGCCGCCGCGCTCCCGCGCGTGGACATCGGCCGGCTCACCGTCAAGGAGGGCGACTCGGGCGTCAGGACGTACCGCGTGCCCGTCCGGGTGTCCGGCCGGGGCAGCGGCCGGGTCCGGATCTACCTCGGCGACCCGGCCACCGGCCGCGACACCTCACGCCTGGTCACGGTCCGGCCCGGCGGCCACGCCCTCGACGTGCCGATCGAGGTGAAGGGCAACACCCGCTTCGACTACGGCGTCCAGCACGACCTGTTCGTGAAGGCCGTGCACGGCGCGGTGGTCGGCGCCCATCACGGCGGGGTGACCGCCGAGAACGACGACCCGATGCCCACGTACACCGTCACCCCGGTCGCCGACCGGGTCACCGAGGGAGCGCCCCTCAGGTGGAAGGTGACGCTGTCGGCGCCCGCCGACGTGGACATCAACCCGGGGTTCGTCGTCCAACCGGTCACCACCGGGCCGGAGTTGTCCACTCTCGATGTCGACCCGCGATGGCTGCGCGAGAACTCCGGCGAGGAACCCGCTCCGGAGCGGCCCCTGTCGAAGGTGGCGAACCTGTCCCTGTGGACGACGGTCCCGGCGGGGCGGTCAAGCGTGGAGATCGACCTGCCCACCGTCACCGACCAGGTGACCGAGCAGCCCGAGTCCGTGCTCTTCCGGGCCACGGACGAGAACGGCGAACCGCGCGCCGACGGCCCCGTGCTGACCGGCACGGTGCTCGACCCGTCGTAGCCGAACGCCCTACGAAGCGCAGGGGCCGCAGCCCGAAGGCTGCGGCCCCTGCGCCGTGCGACGGGTCAACTCGGCTGTTTCGAGCCGCCGTTCATCTTGGCGCGGTTCTCGCTGAGGAGTTCCTGCACGCGTTGTTCGATCTCGCGGGGGTCCAGGCCCAGGGCCGCTCCGATGTGGGCGGACCACACCTCGGAGCGGAGGTTGGTCTCGAAGTCGAGGTCGGCGCGGACGTTCTCGCGGGCCGCCTGCCGGTTCTGGCTGACCATGACGAAGGTCGACAGGAAGATGGCCTCCAGGCTGACGATCATCGTGAGCAGCCCGTACGGGTACGGGTCGAAGATCCCGGCCCGCCCGAGGAGACCTTCGTTGAGGGCGATCCACACGGCGAACCACAGGGCGTGCAGATAGACGAAGAGCATGGTGCCGGCGAAGGCCGTGATGGCGTCGGCGACCCGGTCCTGGGTGCCGCGCATCCGGGCGAAGACGATCCGCTCCTGCCGCAGCCGCAGCTCGGCCGGGTTCAGCGCGGGGTCCACGGGCGCTCCCTGGGGTCGGTGTGCACGGTGTCCGCGCTCAGGGCTTGAGGGTCACGCGGACGCCGACGGTGCCGTCGAGACCGCGGCGCAGCCGGCTGCCGAGCAGGGTGAGACGGCCGGTGAGGCCGTACTTGCGCTTGATGAGGGCGCGGTAGCGGGCGGCGGTCTCGGCGTCGGTGAGTTCGGCGGTGGCGGGCACCGAGCCGCCGGTGGGGTTGCCGCGCAGGTCGCAGGGGCCCACCAGGACGTCGCCGCGGGCCCGGATGCGCTTCACCTTCCAGGAGTCGGCGACCGTCCACACCCCGAGGGTGTCTCCGTCGCGCACCACCCACACCGGGGTGGGGACCGGGGAGCCGTTCTTGCGGTAAGTGGTGATCAGCAGGTACTGGCCTGCGCCGAGCCGGTCCAGCGGGGTCTCGTCCATGGTCGGCAGTCTAAGCACCCGAGTGTGCCCGCAGGAGATCGAGATACCGGCGGGCGAAGAGGTACGCGTCCCCGGGCCAGCGGGCCGACAGATAGGTGCCGTCCTCGACGACGAAGGCGTGGGTGTCGTCGCCCGCGGTTCCGCGCCGGGTGAGTTCCCTGGGCCCGCGCTCGAACTGCGTGCCCGGGTCGTCGAGCGCGGCCCGCACCTCGTCCTCCACATAGGCCGGGTAGGTGCGGTAGTAGCGGCCGAGCCGCCAGGCGGTGCTCAAGTAGGCGGTGCGTTCCATGTACTTGGGCAGACAGGTCGTACGGCGTCCGGCGAGGACACTGCGGCCGGTGGCGGGGTCCTCGGTGCGGGCCAGCACGAGGACGCCGTGGCAGATCGCGCCGACCGGGCGGCCGAGGTTCCAGAACTCCCCGACTTTCGCCCGCAGTTGGGCCGAGCCGAGGTACTGGCGCATACCCGGCGCGTGGCCGCCCGGCAGCAGCAGCCCGTCGAACCCGGCCACGTCCACGTCCGCCCAGCCGACCGTGGCACCGAACTCCGGTGCCTCGGTGAGCTGTTGATAGAACCGCTTGGGTTCGTCCTCGGCCCCGAGCTGCCCGAAGAGGACACCGCTGAGCAGCCGGGGGTCGGCGGCGGGGCGGGTCCCGGCCCGCTCGGTGGCGAGCACGACCTCGTGCCCGGCGTCGGTGAGCAGCCGCCAGGGCACGGCGACCTCGGTGACGTCGAAGTCGTGGTCGGGGACCGGCATCAGCACACGCATGGGCTCATGATGGCAGCCGGGCCGGATGCGCGGGACGGCGCGGCGGGGGGTCAGCGCAGCGCCGCCGCCATCCTGCGCACCGCCTCGCCGATCACCTCCGGGGACGTCGCCAGGTTGAGTCGTACGTGTCCCGTGCCGCCGGTGCCGAAGTCGATGCCGGGGCTCAGCGCGACCCGGCCCCGGTCGAGGAAGACCCTGGCCGGATCGTCGCCGAGGCCGAGCGCGCGGCAGTCCAGCCAGGCGAGGTAGGTGGCCTCGGCGGGGCGGTGGCCCACGGCGGGCAGGTGTTCGGCGAGCAGGCCGGTGAGCAGTCGGCGGTTGTCGTCGAGGCCGGTGAGCAGGGCGTCCAGCCAGGCCGTGCCGTCGCGCAGGGCGGCGGTGTGGGCGATGACGCCGAGGTGGCTCGGGCCGTGGCCGACCTCCTCCGGCAGCCGGGCCAGGTCGGCGGCGGACGCGGGGCCCGCGACGGCGAGGGCGGCCTTGAGTCCGGCGAGGTTCCAGGCCTTCGACGCGGACATGAGCGACAGTCCGCGTGCCGCGCCCGGCACGCTGAGGTAGGGCACGAACGCGGCGCCCGCGGCGACGACCGGTGCGTGGATCTCGTCGGCCACGACCCGCACCCCGTACCGCTCGGCGAGCGCGGCGACGGCGGTCAGTTCGGCGGCGGTGTGCACCGTACCGGTCGGGTTGTGCGGGCTGCACAGCAGATACGCGGCCCGCCCGCCGCCCTGCGCCGCGCTCCGGAACGCGTCCTCCAGGGCGTCGAGGTCGAGGCGCAGGTCGACGCCGAGCGGCGCTTCCACCACCCGCCGGTCCATATGGGTCACGAACTGGAAGAACGGCGGATACACGGGCGGGTTCAGCACCACCGGGTCGCCCGGCCCGGTGACCAGGCGGAGCATCTCGACGACGCCCAGCATGACGTCCGGCACGATCCGGGTGTGCTCCACGGCGAGCCCGGCCCAGCCCCACCGCTTCTCGGCGAACGCGGCGAGCGCCTCCGCGTAGGCGGTACCGGCGGGATAGCCGGTGTCCCCGAGGGCGAGCGCGTCGGTGACCGCGCGGACCACGGCGTCGGCGAGCGGCACGTCCATCTCGGCCACCCACACCGGCAGCACGTCGGCGGGGTAGGTGCGCCATTTCATGCTGGTACGGCGGCGGAGGCGGTCGAGGGTGAGCGCGCGCAGGGGGTTGGGTTCACCGGCCGCGGCCTGCGGGTTGCTGGTCATGGGGCTCAAGATAGGGGGATCGCGGCGCCCGGGCGACGCTCCGCGCCGGGCCGCTGCGGGCGCCGCCGGGGCCAACTCGGCCGTCGCGCGCGTCTGTTGTCGTCGGCGACCGAAGCCGATCTTCCGAAAGGTGAACGGGAGGCGGGCGGGACACGTATGGAGGAAGGGCACCTCAACGACCGGAGTGCCCCGCGGTGTTCGGCACCGCACGTTCGGGGTTCGGGAGCCAGTGATGAGGCACGCACGACGACGGGTCGTCCGGCGAGTGACACGGTTGACGGCCGTCGGCGGACTCCTGCTGGGAGGTGCCATGGTCACCCAGGCGGCCATGGCGAGTGACACCCCGGCCAGGGACGCCGCCACGCTCAGCGCGCCGCAGACACCCGCGGACAAGGGCTCCGCCCTGGTGGCGAAGCTCGGTTCGGCCCGTACGGCGGGCAGTTGGGTCGACTCCGGCGGCCGTACGGTCGTCGCGGTGACCGACAAGGCGACGGCGGCCCAGGTGACGAAGGCGGGCGCCGAGGCGAAGGTCGTGCCGTACAGCCTGAACCAGCTGAAGTCGGCGGTCGGCACGCTGAGTTCGGCGCCCAAGGTGCCGGGCACGGCGTGGGCGATGGACTACCGGAACAACAAGGTGCTCGTGGAGGCCGACAGCAGTGTCTCCGCGACCAGTTGGGCCGCGATGAAGAAGGTCGCGAACAGCATCGGCGCCCCGGTGGAGATGCAGCGCACGCAGGGCAAGTTCACCACCCGGATCAACGGGGCGCAGCCCATCCTGTCGACCGGCGGCCGTTGTTCGGCGGGCTACAACGTGACCAACGGCCAGACCGACTTCATCCTGACGGCCGGGCACTGCGGCCCGGTCGGCTCGATCTGGTTCGCGGACAACCAGGGCGACCAGCAGCTGGGCAAGACGGTCGTCGACAACTTCCCCGGCAGCGACTTCTCCCTGGTGCAGTACGCGAGCGGTTCGGCGGGCGAGGGCGCGGACGTCGTCGCGATAGGCAACGGCAGCGGGGTGACGATCACGGGTCTGGCCGACGCGGCCGTGGGCGAGAAGGTGTTCCGCAGCGGCAGCACCAGCGGCCTGCACGACGGCGAGGTGACCGCGCTGGACGCGACGGTGAACTATCCCGAGGGCACGGTGACCGGTCTGATCCAGACCACGGTGTGTGCCGAACCGGGTGACAGCGGTGGCCCGTTGTTCTCCAACGGCATCGCGCTCGGGGTGACCTCGGGCGGCAGCGGCGACTGCAAGACGGGCGGTACGACGTTCTTCCAGCCGCTGACCAAGGCGCTGGCCGCGCTCGACGTCAAGCTGCTGGTGGCGCCGAAGACGGCGGCTTCGCCCGCGCCGTCCGCCTCGGCCGCCGGGACCGCGGCGGGCACCGGCTCGGTGACGCCCGGGACGTCGGCCCCGGCGACGAACACCACGGCGGGCACGACGACGCTGGCGTCCCGGCTGACCGACCCGAAGAACGTGGGGCCGGGCCTGCTGGTGATCGCGGGAAGTCTGATCGCGCTGGTGGCGACGCGCTGGATCCGCGCGGAGCAGGACCGCAAGGCCTTCCAGCGGCACTACTCGGCGATGTGGGGCTGATCACGCGAGGGGAACGTCACGGGGGGGGCGTCTCGGGTGATCGCGAGTGGTACGGACAGTGCGGGTGATCGCGAGTTGTCGGGTCGACGGGGGGTCGGCCGGCTGGACCGAGGGTCACGAGGAAGGCCGGGCGACGGAATCCGAACGACAGTCGCGCACCGGCCGGTCGGCGGCTCTCAGGCCGCCGTGGCCGACTGGGGAGCCGCGGTGGCCCATTCCATCACCAGCCGCCGGTACTCCTCGCGCTGTTCGACGCTCAGTGTCCCGCCCGACCGGAGCCACAGGGCCCTGATCTCCTCGTTGACCTCGGCTGCCGATCGCTCGGTGGCTGATTCAACACGGGTGGACATGCTGTGAAGCATACGTCGCCGAAGGTGAAGGCGATGTGAGTAATCACGAGCCAATCGGACATAACGGACCGTGTTACTGATCACGTCCATCTGTCAAGCTCCGTAACGCATTTCACACCTTCGCCACACCCAGCACGAGCACCTGGATCGCCAACACCGCGGCCCCGCGCGCCCAGTCGTGGAAGTCGGAGACCCTGGTCTCGACGTCCAGCGGGGCGGCCAGCGGATGCCGGTGGGCGCGCACGGTGTCGTCCACGGTCCGGCCGGCCACGTCGATCAGACCGACCCCCTCACCGGCGAGCAGGATCTTCTGCGGCTGCACGAAGTTGGCGATCTGCGCCACCAACACGCCCAGCCCGCGCGCCGCTTCGCCGATCACCCGGGCGGCCATGGGCTCACCGGCGGCGGCACCGGCGAGGATCTCCTCGTACGTCAGATCCCGGCCGGTGGCGGCCCGTACCTGGTAGCGGATGCTGGGGATGGTCAACAGCGAGACGGCGCTGCCGCGTTCGCCGGTCGGGGTGAGCGGGCCGTTGGGGTCCACGATCCAGTGCCGGGCGAACCCGCGGTCCTGCTCGGCGTAGGGCACCCGCTTGCCGCCGAGGACGAGGCCGTAGCCGACGCCCGCGCCGATGGTGAGGACGACGAAGCGGTCGAGGCCGCGCCCGGCGCCGAACCAGGTCTCGGCCTCGACGAACGCGGCGACGTCGTTCTCCACCACGACCGGCAACCCGGTGCGCCGCTCGACGAGTCGGGCCAGCGGCACGTCACGCCAGCCGAGGAAGGGCGACTCCCCCACCACGGCACGGTCGCGGACATGACCGCCGACACCGATGCCGATGCCCGCGAGGGTGGGGAAGCGCGCGGCCAGTTCGCCGGTCATGCGGGCGACCCGGTCGGCGACCTCGGCCGGGTCGTGGGTGGTCAGCGGCCGGTCGAGGCGGGCGACGATGTCGCTCCTGAGGGTGGTGACCACGCCGTAGACCATGTCCTCGGTGATCTTGAAGCCGAGGAAGGTGCGGGACTCGGCGACGACGGCGAGGGGCTGCGAGGGGCGGCCCTGGCGCGTTCCGGCCGGGGCGCCGCTGCCGTCGGGGACCTCGACCAGCAGGCCGGACTCGATGAGCGGCTTGGTGAGGCGGGTGAGGCTGCCCGCCGAGAGGTCGAGCCGACGGGCGAGGTCGGTGCGCGAGAGCGGGCCGTGGACGAGCACCTCGATCGCCACGGAGCGCTCGCCCGGACTCAGGGGCGACCAGCTCGCGGCATGCGTGGTCATGAGAGTGGACCCTCCCGGACTTTTTCTTTCGTTCTGGAAGTAACGTGGGCACTCTACGACCCGAAAACCGTCCGGAAAACATCCTGGTACGACTCTTGACGCCGGGATTCTTCCACCTCAAAAGTAAGTCATGGTGACATCCTCGTCAGTGAAGGGCACGCATCCATGACGTTCTCCCTCGGCATCGTCGGAGCAGGCCAGTTCTCCGGTCAGTTCGCCAGGCTGTTCCAGGCCCACCCGGGTGTGAGCGAGGTCCATGTGACCGACCTCCTGCCGGAGCGGGCGGAGCGACTGGCCGCCTCCGAAGGACTGGCGGGCACCTTCCCCTCCTACGACGCGATGCTGGAGTCCCCCGCCGTGGACGCCGTCGCGATCTTCACCCAGCGCTGGACCCACGGCCCGCTGGTCCTCCAGGGGCTCGGCGCGGGCAAGCACGTGTACTCGGCGGTCCCCATGGCGATCAGCGCCGAGGAGATCGCGGCGATCATCGACGCGGTCAGGACGACCGGGCTGACGTACATGATGGGTGAGACCAGCCAGTACAACCCGGCGACCGTGCACGCCCGCAACCAGATCGCGGAGGGCGCCTTCGGGCGGCTCTTCTACGCCGAGGGCGACTACGTGCACGACATGGATCTGGGGTTCTACGAGGCGTACCAGTACAGCGGTGGCGACAACTGGAAGGCGACCGCGAGCTATCCGCCGCTGCTTTACCCGACGCACTCGGTGGGCGGGGTGCTCGGGGCCTGGCAGACGCACGCGGTGAGCGTGTCCGCGATCGGGGTGGTCGACGAGCGCGGGGACGGCGTCTTCGACAAGGACGTCAGCCAGTTCGGCAACGACTTCTCGAACGCGACCGCGCTGTTCGAGGTGGCGGGCGGCGGTTCGTTCCGTACGAACGAGTTCCGGCGCGTGGGCTATCCCTCGCAGATCCGGGAGTCGCGTTTCCGGTTCTTCGGGACCGACGCGAGCATGGAGCAGCTCGCCACGGTGGCGTTCTGGCAGGACAAGAAGGGGGTGAAGGACATCAGCGAACTGCTGGAGCCCAAGCCCACCATGTCTCCTGACGATCCGTCACTCCAGCACATCGCGCCGGACCTCCGGGCCGCCTTCACCTCCGGCTCGGCCCCGGTGCACGACCGGTCGCGGCTGCCGCGGGAGTTCGACCATCTGCACAACGGCCATGAGGGCAGCCACCACTTCCTGGCGGACGACTTCGTGACCGCGGTCAACTCCCGCACCCTGCCGTCGGTCAACGCGTGGGTCGCGGCCCGCTACACCCTGCCGGGCATCGTCGCGCACGACTCGGCACGGCAGGGCGGGGCGAGGCTGGAGATCCCGGACTTCGGGGACGCGCCCGGTAACGACACCGGGACGCGGGCCGGGTGACTGTCCGTCAGGTGCCCGGCTTGCGGCCGTAGACGAAGACGTCGTCGCCGTTCTTCAGGAGCGACCAGTACTTCTTGGCGGTGGCCGGGGTCATGTTGACGCAGCCGTGCGAGCCCGGCGGGTTCCACATGCTGAGGTTGACCGAGTGGAAGGCCTGGCCGCCGTCGAAGAACTGGCTGTAGGGCATCGGCACGTTGTAGATGTTCGAGACGTGGTCGATGTCCCGCCAGTAGATCTTCTTCAGTCCGGTGCGGGTCTCGTAGCCGTCGCGGCCGGTGCGCACCGGGACCGGACCGTAGACGAGCCGGCTGCCGTCCTGGATCCAGCTGATCTGGAGCGTGAGGTTGACGCAGGCGATGCGGCCCTTGTTCGTCGGGCACTTGCGGGCCGCGTTCGGCTTGTCGCCCACGGCCTTCTGCTTGTTCATGAGGTCCATCACGCCCCAGGTGACGGACCCGGCGTAGCCGATGTTCGGGGTGATGCCGTGCTTGGTCTGGAAGGCCCGGATGGCCTTGCAGTCGGCGGCGGACTGCTTGCCGTCGACCGGCCGACCGAGGAACTTCTCCACCTGCTTCTGGTACGGCCCGGCCTGCGTCGTACAGCTCGCCGCGGCCTGCGCCGGAACGCTGCCCAGCGCGAGTGTGAGCGGTGCCACCAGCCCGGTGACGCCGAGCACCACGGCACCTCGTCTGCGTATGTCCCCCATGACCTGCCCTTTCCCTTGCCCCGGAACTGCGATCTCTGCCACCTAGACCCGTGTGCGGGAACGGTGGTTGTAAGACGGGCGACGCTGCGACGAAACGGTGACATTCCGCACCGCCGAGCCGGACCCGCGGTGGTACGTACGGAGTATCGGTCCACTTTCCTCAGAGTGGACCGATACCCGGCCGACCGGCTCCGCCTACGCTGCCGCCCATGCACAGCACCCTCGCCGACGATCTCGCCCTGCTCCCCGAACTCCTGCGGTCCGCCCGCGACTTCGCCGTCCGTGAGCTGGCCGGTGTGGCCGAGCGGCCGGTCGTGCGCACCGGGCGGGCCCCCGGTCACGATCCGCTGCCGGTCGACGGGACGGGTGCCGAGGGTGCGCTCGCGCGGTTCGCCGAGCGGTGGGCGCCCGGTTTCTCCGGCTCGGCGGGACCGCGCTACCTCGGTTTCGTCACCGGCGGTGCGACGCCCGCGTCGATCACCGGGGACTGGCTGACCAGCGCGTACGACCAGAACGTGTCCGGCGCCGCCGGTTCCTGGGCGGCGGCGCTGGAGCGGGAGACGGTCGGCTGGCTGCGCGAGCTGCTGGGACTGGGCGAGGCGCACTCCGGGGCCTTCGTGACCGGCGCGACCATGTCCAACACGGTGGGCCTCGCCGTCGCCCGCGAGTGGCTCGGCGAGCGGCTGGGCGTCGATGTCTCCCGGGACGGCGTCTTCGCGCTCGGCCCGGTCGACGTGCTCTCCGGCAGCCCGCACTCCAGCGTCACCAAGGCGCTGTCCGTGCTGGGCATCGGCCGGGACCGGCTGCGGCAGGTGCCCGTGCTCGCGGGCGGCCGTGAGGCCGTCGACGTGGCCCGACTCGACGCCGCCCTGGGCGAGTTGGGCGGTCGCCCGGCGATCGTCGTGGCCAACGCCGGTACGGTGAACACCGTCGACTTCGACGATCTGCGGGCCGTCGCGGCGCTCAGGGAGCGGCACGACTTCTGGCTGCACGTGGACGCCGCGTTCGGCGGTTTCGCCGCGCTCTCCCCCGCCCACGCCCATCTCGTCGACGGACTCGACGCGGCGGACTCGGTCTGCGTCGACCTCCACAAGTGGCTCAACGTGCCCTACGACGCGGCCGTCCAGTTCACCCGCCGCCGCGACCTCCAGACGCGGGTGTTCCACAACTCCTCCCCCTATCTCGGCCTGCCGACCGGCGACCCGGACTTCCTCCACCTCACCCCGGAGAACTCCCGCCGGCTGCGCGCCCTCCCCGCCTGGTTCTCCCTCCTGGCCTACGGCAGCGCCGGGCACCGCGAGATCGTCGAGCGCAACGTCGCCCTCGCCCACCGCCTGGGCGAGGGCATCGCCGCGCTCCCGGGTCTGCGGCTGTCGGCACCGGTCCGGCTGAACGTCGTCTGCTTCACCCTCGCCGACGACCCGACGCGGGACCGGGTGGCCGCGCTGGCGGACGCCGTGGCCGCGACCGGCGAGGCGTTCCTGACCCCGACGGTCCACGACGGGACGCCCGCGCTGCGGGCCGCGTTCAGCAACTGGCGTACGTCCGAGGCCGACACGGACCGGGTGCTGGCGGCGCTGGCCTCAGTTCCGGTCTGAAACGGCCGTCCGGAAGCCGGTGTTGACCGCGGTGAGGCCGCCGTCGACGTGCAGTGCCGTGCCGGTGATCCAGGAGGCGTCGCGCGAGGCGAGGAACGCGACGGCCGCCGCGATGTCCTCCGGCTCGCCGACCCGGCCGAGCGGATAGAGCCCGCGCACCGCGTCGAGGTCGTCCTCCCGGCCCTCCCACGCGGAGGTACGGACGGTGCCCGGCACCACCATGTTGACCCGCACGCCCCGCTTGGCCACGCGTCCGGCGAGGGTGCGGGTCAGCGAGCCGAGCCCGGCCTTCGCGGCGCTGTAGGCGTGGTTGCCGAAGTCCTGGATCCCGTTCACGGAACCGATGTTGACGACGGCTCCGCGTCCGGAGGCCACCAGGTGCGGGAGGGCGGCACGGCAGCAGCGGTACGGCCCGGTCAGCGTGATGTCGATGTCGCGGGCCCACCCGTCGTCCGGCTCGTCCTCGAAGAGCGGGCGGTCGGGGGTGCAGTGGGCCGCGCAGTTGACCAGGACGTCGAGCCCGCCGAACATCGCCACGGCATGGGCGACGGCGCGCTCCACGGCCTCCCGGTCCCCCACGTCGCAGCCGAACGCCTCTGCTCCCAGGCCGAGTTCACGCAGTGCCGCCGCAGTCTTCTCCGCCTCGGCCGGATCGGCGTCGGTCAGCAGCACCCGCGCCCCCTCCTCGCCGAGTCGCCGCGCGACGGCCGCGCCGATGCCGCGGGCCGCACCGGTGACGAGAACTCCGTACCCCTCGAAGCGCCTTGAGTCAGTCATGGTCACGAACGTACTGCCGTGACGATCAACTCGGCAGATACCGTGCGGACATGAACGCGTTCATACAGCAACTGCCCGCGCTGATCGGTGTGGTGATCGGGGCGCTCGGCTCCTACGTGGCGATCGTGCGGGGTGAGCGGGTGCGGTTCCAGCGGGAGCGGGAGGCCCGGTGGGAGGAGCGGCGGCTCGCGGTGTACACCGACTACGCACGGGTCCTGAAGCAGACGGTCACGCTCACCTACCGGGTCGCGTCGCACTTCCGCAACGACCCACACCCCCACCCGCTCACACCCCAGGAGGCGGCGCCGCTGATCGCCGAGGCGGCGCTGGCCCGCGACCCGGCCGGCGAGACGCTGCTCATGCTGGGCAGCCCCGAGGTGGTGGCGGAGGCCCGGGTGTGGGTCACCTCGGTGCTGGCGATGGAGCGGTTCCTGCGCGAGGGCAGGCACGATCCGGAGACCTGGCAGGAGCTGTTGGAACGGCAGCGGGAAGGGCGGCAGGGCTACTACGCGGCCGTACGTGACGACCTGGCGCTGCCACCGGGTCACTCGGCCGCGTGGGTCCTGCCGCCCGTGCGTCCCGTCTGAGGTCATCGGTACCCGGTGACGTCCGCCGGTTTCCCCGCGTCCTGCACCTCGACCAGATACCGCCACGCGTCGGGGCGGCTGCCGTCGAGGTCCGTGAAGCCGTAGAGCGGGGCGAGTTGGCCGCTGGACAGTGACTGCCCGTTCCAGCGGGCCGCGCCGGGATCCGTCGCGAGGGCCGTCACCGCGCGGCCGACGTAGCGCGGGGTCTCCGAGATGGCGAAGTGGGGGACGCGGTCGAGGGCGTCGCGCCAGTTCTCCTCGCGGACGCCGAACTGGTCGAGCATGATCTCCGAGCGCAGCCAGCCGGGCGTGAGGGCCACGGCGGTGGCGCCGCGCGGGCCGAGTTCGTGGCCGAGGGCGAAGGCCATGCGCAGGACGGCCGACTTGGCGAGGTCGTAGAAGAAGGAGACGCGGTAGGTGTCGTGGTTGTACTCGGCGGTCCCGTCGGTCATCTCCACGACCAGGCCGCCGGGCCGGCGCAGCAGCAGGGGCAGGGCGTGGTGGCTGGTGATCGCGTGGGTCTCCACCGCGAGCCTGAGCAGCCGCAGCCCTTTGTCGAGGTCGTGTTCCCAGACCGGGGCGTCCCAGGCGAAGAGGTGCTCGCCGCCCCAGATGTCGTTGACGAGGATGTCGAGGCGGCCCGCTTCGTGGTCGACGCGGTCTACGAGGGCCCGTACGGCCGAGGGGTCCAGGTGGTCGGTGGGTACGGCGACGCCCCGGCCGCCGGCCGCGGTGACGAGGTCGGCGGTGTCCTCGATCGTCTCGGGCCGGTCGTACTCGGAGCGCCGGGCGCGGGTGGTGCGTCCGGTGACGTAGACGGTGGCGCCGGCCGCGCCGAGTTCCACGGCGATCCCGCGTCCCGCTCCGCGGGTCGCCCCCGCGACCAGCGCGACCCTGCCTTCCAGTGGGCCCGGCATGTCCGACCTCCCGTGTCCGTTCGACGTGTCTCCTGTCGATCGTGCGCGGGAAGCCGGACATCTTCTGTCGGGTTTTCGTCGGGGACCTCAGTGGCCCCGCGCGATCCACTCCTCCAGGTGGGCGGCCTCGGCGCCGACCGTGGTCGGGTCGCCGTGGCCCGTGAGCACCTTCGTCTCCGGCGGGAGCGTCAGGAGACGGTCGCGGATGGAGTCGATGATGGTCGGGAAGTGGGAGTACGACCGTCCGGTGGCGCCCGGTCCGCCGTGGAAGAGGGTGTCGCCGGTGAAGACCGTGCCGAGTCCCGGGTCGTAGAGGCACACGGCGCCGGGCGCGTGTCCCGGGGTGTGCAGGACCTTGAGGTCGGCGCCCGCGGTCTCGATCACCTGGCCGTCCGCGAGCTGGGCGTCGGGGTCGCGGTCGGGGTGGGTCTGCTTCCACAGGGGCAGGTCGTCGGGGTGCAGCCAGATCGTGGCACCGGTGCGGTCCGCGAGGGCGGGGGCGGCGTCGATGTGGTCGTTGTGGGCGTGGGTGCAGATGATGGCGGTCAGTCTGCGGTCGCCGATCGCCCGGACGATGGCGTCGGCGTCGTGGGCCGCGTCGATCACCACGACCTCGTGGTCGTCGCCGACGATCCACACGTTGTTGTCGACGTCCCAGGTGCCGCCGTCGAGCGTGAACTGCCCGGAGGTGACGAGGTGTTCGATGCGCGCGGCCATCAGAGCACCACCACCGAACGCAGTACGTCGCCGCCGTGCATCCGCTCGAACGCCTTCTCCACCTCGTCGAGTTGGACCGTCTCGGTGACGAACGCGCCCAGATCCAGGCGGCCCTGCTGGTGCAGGTCGATCAGCATCGGGAAGTCGCGGGAGGGCAGGCAGTCGCCGTACCAGGACGACTTGAGGGAGCCGCCGCGCCCGAAGACGTCCAGGAGCGGGAGTTCGAGCTTCATCTCCGGTGTCGGGACGCCGACCAGGACGACCGTGCCGGCGAGGTCACGGCCGTAGAAGGCCTGCTGGTAGGTCTCGGGGCGGCCGACCGCCTCGATGACGACGTCGGCGCCGAAGCCGCCGGTCAGTTCGCGGATCGCCTCGACGGCGTCGGACGTCTTGGAGTTGACCGTGTGGGTGGCGCCCATTGAGCGGGCCTTCTCCAGCTTGCGGTCGTCGATGTCGACGGCGATGATCCGTGCCGCGCCCGCGAGGCGTGCCCCGGCGATGGCCGCGTCGCCGACCCCGCCGCAGCCGATGACGGCGACGCTGTCGCCGCGTCCGACGTTCCCGGTGTTGATGGCCGCGCCGATGCCGGCCATCACACCGCAGCCGAGCAGTCCGGCGACGGCCGGGGAGACGGTCGGGTCGACCTTGGTGCACTGGCCCGCCGCGACCAGCGTCTTGTCGGCGAAGGCGCCGATGCCGAGAGCCGGGGAGAGTTCCTGGCCGGTCGAGGCCAGGGTCATCTTCTGCTTCGCGTTGTGGGTGTTGAAGCAGTACTGCGGCCTGCCGCGCAGACAGGCCCGACAGTTCCCGCACACCGCA
The DNA here is from genome assembly GCF_044768565.1 of Streptomyces sp. NPDC091280. NCBI lineage: Bacteria > Bacillati > Actinomycetota > Actinomycetes > Kitasatosporales > Streptomycetaceae > Streptomyces > Streptomyces sp. NPDC091280. The sequence continues at coordinate 8,393 of NZ_JBIVUZ010000008.1, read as the reverse complement.
CGCCAGTTGAGGATCACGAAGTCGCCCGGGGCGACATCGGTGACCCCCTCGCCGACCGACTCCACGATGCCCGCCGCCTCGTGCCCCAGCAGGAAGGGGAAGTCGTCGCTGATCCCGCCCTGCTTGTAGTGCAGGTCCGTGTGACAGACCCCGCAGGCCTGTACCTTCACCACGGCCTCACCGGGTCCGGGGTCGGGTACGACGATCGTCTCGACCCGGACCGGTTCGTTCTTTCCCGGCGCGATCACGCCGCGCACTTCCTGCGCCATGGTCCTGAACCCTTTCGTCGATCGTTGTCCCTGCCCGAGACCCTACGCGTGACTGATCGGTAAGGGCACGAGCGCGGAGCAGGGCCGTCCGTCGGCGGTCACCTCAGGAAGTCGCGGACCGCACGGCCCACGCCCCCTTCGTCCCGTGCCTCCGCCCCGCCCAGCGCCAGCAGCCGGTGCGGTACGTGGACCAGGGTTTTGGCGACCTCGCGGGCCGAGGTACCGGGCAGGCCGGGTTCGACGAGGATCACGTCCGCGTGGTCGGCGGCGAGTACGGCCGTGCGCAGGCCGATCTCGTCGAAGGGCCGGACGGTGGACGCGTAGAGGACGGCGAGGTCGAGCCCGGCGGTGACGCGCAGGACCGGGTCGAGGGTGGCGCCGACCGCCAGCACCACGCCGGCGAGTCCTTCGCGGACGATCTCGAAGCCGCCCCGCGCGGTACGGGGATCGGCGTTGGACTCGGCGGAGACATGGACGTAGGCCTGCTCGCCGTTGTGCAGGGCGCCCATGATGGCCCGGCGTACTTCGACGGGGTGCCCGGGGACGTGCACGGTCCAGCCCGGAGCGGAGGCGTACCTGGTCAGCTCCTCCACCGCGCCGTAGCCGACCAGGACGGTGCCCTTGGCCGCGGGTCCGTCCCGCCGGGGTTCGGGGCAGGTCTCGGCAACGGCGAGCAGCATGTCGGAATCCACGGCACTACCTCCTGGAAAGTTTTTTCTTTAAACGCAGCAAGAACTGGTTAAGAATCCTCGCGACGCCTTCTCATATCGCCCTGGATTCCCGACTAAATGGCCAGCCATACCCAGGACTTGAACTTTTAACAACCTCACAGGAAAGTGGTGATGTCTTTGCCCTGCCGAGGCGAACACCTGGTTCTTGATCGCCACCCCCGTGCGTAGGTTGACGCTGGTAATTCCCTGCTGCACACCGGAAGGGACACGTGTCATGACCGAAAAGGAAACGCCTCCTTTCGCACGTCCGTTCGTGTATCTGATCGCGGGACCGACAGGTGTCGGGAAAAGCGCGGCGGCCACCGAACTGGCGCGGGCGACCGGCGCCCCGATCGTCGTGGCCGACCGCTTACAGTGCTTCACCGACCTGGCCACGACGAGCGCCCGGGCGGGCGCCGAGGTGCCCGACGTGCGCAGGTACTGGCTCGGCGACCGGACCTTCGCGGACGGTGACCTCTCCGCCGCGGCGGCCACGGACGCCTTGGTCGACCTGGTGGCCGGACTGGGCCCGCGGCCGGTCATCGTGGAAGGCGGCTCGATCTCGCTGCTGCGGGAGCTGGCCGCGCGCGGCTCCGGTCTGCCCTGGCGGCTGACGGTCCGCCTGCTGCCCCTTCCCGACCGTGCCGCCTATGTCGCCGCGCTCACCCGCCGGGCCCGCGCGATGCTCACCCCGGCCGCGCCCGCTCGGGGCCTGCTGGAGGAGCTGGCCGCGCTCTGGCACGATCCCGGCCATCGGTTGCTCGCCGCCTCGGTCAACGGTTTCGAGGCCGTCCTCGAATGCTGTGCGAAATACTCGCTGGATGTGGAGAAGATCGACAAGGAGGACCTCCCGGCACACGTCCTGGACCGGATGGCCGCCCTGATCGCCGAGCGGCATGCCGAGCACGGGATTCTCCAGTCCGCGGTGTTCGCCGAGATATTCGAGGAATGGATGACACAGTCCAAAGTCGACTTCGACGTGCTGGAGCATGCAGCATGAAATCATCCTCGGATCTCATTCCACCACCGGGCGCGCCGGCCGAGGATCTGGCACGTGCCGCGGACGACTTCGGACACATCGTGGGTTCCCGTCCGCTCGGTGTCCTGGCCGCCCGTTCCGCCGACGAGATACGGGACCTCGTCTCCTTCGCCGGTCCGCGCGGTCTGCCGGTGTCGGCGCGCGGCGGCGGCCAGGCGCTGTACGGGCAGGGACAGGCCGACGGTGGCTATGTCGTCGACATGGCCGCGTTGGACGAGGTGCGCTGTGTGCCCCGGGACCGGACACTGGTCGCCGGAGCGGGCGCCCTGTTGCGCGATGTCGTGCGCGCCGCGCTGGCCGAGGGGCTCGCGCCGCCGGTGCTTCCCGACCATCTCGGCTCCAGCGTCGGCGGGGCGCTGAGCACCGGGAGCCTCGGGGCCGCCAGCCACCGCCACGGCGCGGTCACCGACTGGGTGCGGGAGCTGGAGGTCGTCACCGGCACCGGGGAACGGCTGACGTGCTCGCCGGAGCGGCGTCAGGACCTGTTCGACGCCGTCCTGGCCGGTCTCGGCCAGTGCGCCCTGATCGTCGGCGCCACCCTGCGGCTGGTGCCCGCGCCCGACCTGGTGCGCCGCTACCGCCTCTACCACCACGCGCCCGAGCCGTACTTCACCGACCAGCGGCGGCTGGCCCGGGACGCCCGCTTCAGCCATGTCACGGGCCAGGCCCGACCGGCGCTGGGTGGCGTCTGGGACTACATGATCGAGGCGGTGGCGCCGCACTCCGGTCAACTGCCGCACGAGGACGAGCTGTTGATCGGCGATCTGGGCCACGACCGGGACACGGAGGAGATCGAGGACCTCTCCTACGCCGAGTATCTGCACCGCATGGACCGCGACGAACGGCTACTGCGGGCCACCGGCGAGTGGCAGCGCCCGCATCCGTGGCTGACGCTGCTCCTCCCGGAGGAGGCCGCCGTCTCCCTCGTCCCCGCGCTGCTCGCCGAGGAGGCCCAACAGGGCCTGCGCGCCTGCGGAACCGTCCAGCTGCGCCCGCTCACGGGCCACACCCTGCGCACCCCGCTGCTGCGCAGGCCGGCGGGTGAACTCCTGTGCCTGCTCTCGCTGATGCGCACGGCACCGCCCGACCACCCGGACACGGTAAGGCGATTGGTGGCGGCCAACCGCGCGCTCTACGAACGGGCCGTGGCCGTCGGCGGGGTGCTGCTCCCCGGCGGAGCCCTTCCGATGCTCCCCGCCGACTGGCGCGCCCACTTCGGTCCCGTCTGGTCCGAACTGGCCCGCGCCAAAAGGCGGTTCGACCCGTACGCCGTCCTGACCCGGGGGTACCGGCTGTGGCCGTGACCTCGGTGACCGTCTTCTGCGGGGCGTCCCCCGGCACCGACCCCGGCCACTCCCGCACGGCCGCCGAACTCGGCGAGGCCCTCGCGCGGACAGGCCTGCGCCTCGTCTACGGCGGTGCCCGCACCGGCCTCATGGGCACCCTCGCGGACGCGGCCCTGGCCGCCGGCGGCGCGGTGACCGGCTTCGTACCGCGCCGCATGCTGCCGTACGAGATCGCGCACACCGGGCTGACCTCCCTCGAAGTGGTCGCGGACATGCACGAGCGCAAGGCGCGGATGGCGCAGGCGGGCGACGCGTTCGTGGCGCTGCCGGGCGGGCTGGGCACCGCGGAGGAACTGTTCGAGGTGTTGTCGTGGGCGCAGTTGCAGATCCACCGCAAGCCGGTGCTGCTGCTCGACCCGTCCGGTTTCTACCGTCCGCTGCTGGCCTTCCTGGAACACGCGCGCGCCGAGGGCTTCCTGCATCCGGGGGACCTGGAGCGGATCGTGGTGTGCTCGTCGGTGGCCGAGGCGGTGGCCCGGTTGGTCGACAGGCCCGCCGAGACGGCTCGTCCGGCCGCCCCGGTCCGGCGTCGCAAAGGACGCACCGCGTTCCTGTTCTCCGGCAGCGGCTCGCAGCGACCCGGCATGGGGCGTGAACTGTACGCGCTGTACCCGGTGTTCGCCGACGCGCTCGACGAGGTCGGCGACCTGCTGGTCCCGTACCTCGACCTGCCGGTGCGCGACGTGATGTTCGCCGAGCCGGACACCCCCACCGCGCGACTCCTGGACCGTGTCGCCTTCGCCGATCCCGCGGTCTTCGCGCTCCAGGTCGCGCAGTACCGTCTGCTGCGCAGTTGGGGAGTCCACCCTGACGTCGTCTTCGGGTACTCGGCGGGACGTATGGCCGCCGCCCATGTCGCGGGCGTGTTCTCGCTCGCGGACGCCTGCCGTGCCGTGGGTACGCTCTCCTCCCCCCAACTCGACCCGATGCGCGACGAGTTGCGCCGCACCCTGCTCCCTCTGGAACCGCGCGTCCCACGCGTCCCGCTCGTCTGTGACATCACCGCGCGGCCGGTCGGCGCCGAGGTCCTGACACCGGAGTTCTGGGTGCGGGGGCTGCGCGACCCGGTCCGTTTCGCGGACGCCGTCGCGGAGATGGACGCGGACGGTGTCACGGAGTGGCTCGAACTCGGGCCGGGCGAAACCCTGTCGGGGATGCTGGAGGCCTGCCGTCCCGGCACGGCGGGCGCGCTGTCGATGGCCCGTGACTGGCGGACGCTGCGGGCGACGGCCGACGCGGCCTGAGGAGCCCGCCTCCATGCGGCGGGCCGACCCCCGGCACGGCTGAGGGCCGCCCGTTTCCGGACGGCCCTCATGGTCTGCGCGGTGACGCTACTCGACGGCGGGGAGAAGTCCCGTGACCGGCGCGGCCATGTCGGTGACCTGGTGCAGCTGCTGGAGGTCGTTGAGGTGGTTCAGCGCCTTCATCTGGTCGGCGACCTTGGGGATCTGCCCCTGGTGCTCGGCGGGGATCTCGCTGACCGCGAGCGAGTCCAGCAGGGCGACCGGGCTGACCTTGCCGTCCTTGAAGGCGGGCGCGTCGGCGGCGTTCGCCATCGGCGCGACGAGGCCGGTGACCCCGACGGCGAGACCAACGGCGGCGGCGATACGTCGTGTTGAGATCATGCTTGCAGCAACGCGGAGGGTCGCCGCCCGGTCACGGGCAGCGCCCGCCGCTCACCCGTCAGGCGGAGCGCGCCGTTCGGTTTGCCGACCCCGGCGCGGCGGAGGACGCTCGTAGGAGAGGCCCGCCGCGGCCCGTTCCTGTTCGGGCCGCGGCCCTCCGAGGAGGTCACCATGGGCACCGCGGCACGCCCCGGCTTCGACACCGAAGCCCTGCGCCGGGGCATCGAGGACCACACAGCGGCGACGCTTCTGTCGCTCTACGCCGACGACGCGGAGATCCACGTCGTCGACCACCAGACCCAGCCCAGCAACCCCAAGGTCCTGCACGGCCGGGACGAGATCGGCGCCATGCTCGCCGACGTCTACAGCCGGGACATGACGCACAAGCTGGAGGAGTGCGTCGTGCAGGGGGACCGGGTCGCCTACAGCGAGTCCTGCCGGTATCCGGACGGAACCCGGGTGCTGGCCGAGTCGATGCTCGTGCTGGACGACGGCAAGATCACCCGGCAGACCATGATCCAGGCATGGGACGGCTAGCGAGATTGGTGCCGAAGGTACGGGTCTCCGCCCGGCTGACCTGGACGTTCTCGGCGAGCACGGTACCCGCGGGCCCGGCCGGGACCAGACGGCGGGGACCGGTCCCCGCAGCGGGTCTGCGGGCGTCCGCCGCCCTGCTGGGGTCGGCGCTGCGCGCGGCGCGCACTCGCCCGCGGCGCCGGTGAAGCGCGCCCGTACCCGCCGGGCTCTCCTCGGTTAGGCTGTCCGTGGGCCGTGACTGGCGCTGAGGTGGAGCACCACCGTGGAGCGGCCCACGCGGAGTGAACGCCGTGCGCCTGGGCGATACGTCGACCAGCCCAGGAGTGGATCATGCCCCAGGCACGGATCATGGACGGCACCGCGCTCGCCCGGCGGATCGTCGAGGACACCGCGAAGCAGGCCGCCGACCTCAAGGAACGCACCGGTACGGCGCCCACGCTCGCGACGGTCCTGGTCGGTGCGGACCCGGCCTCCGTCACCTACGTCAGGATGAAGCAGAACCGCAGCCGCAAGGCCGGCATCGAGTCCCGGCACGTCGAACTCCCCGCCACCACGACGACCGCCGAACTGGTCGCCACCCTCACCGCGCTCTCCGCCGACCCGGCCGTGCACGGCATCCTGCTCCAGCACCCCATGGGCGAACACATCGACGAGCGGGCCGCGTTCGAGGCGATCGCGCCGGACAAGGACGTCGACGGCGTCACCTTCGCGTCCTTCGCGGCGATGAGCTTCGGCCTGCCGGGCTTCGTGTCCTGCACGCCCGGCGGCATGATGCGGCTGCTCGACGAGTACGGCGTCGACCCCTCCGGGAAACGGGCCGTCGTCGTGGGCCGCAGCGCGATCCTCGGCAAGCCCGCCGGCATGCTGCTGCTGGCCCGCGACGCCACGGTCACCTACTGCCACTCGCGCACCCGCGACCTGTCGGCGGCGGTCCGCGAGGCGGACATCGTGGTCGCCGCCGTGGGCCGCCCCCGGCTGATCCGCGGCGAGGACGTCAAGCCGGGCGCGGTCGTGCTCGACGCGGGCTACAACGCGGGCAACGTCGGCGACGTCGACTTCGACTCCGCCGCCGAGCGCGCCGCGCTGATCACCCCGGTGCCGGGCGGGGTCGGCCCGATGACCATCGCCACGCTCCTGGAACAGACCGTGACCGGCGCCGCCCGGCAGCTCGGGGCGTGATCAGCGCGTCCACACACGGTAGTCCATGACGTCCCCGGCCTTGACGCCGTACTCGGGCCGGTCCTTCGTGAAGGTGCTCTCCATCCCGAGGACGGCGCCGGTGGCCGGATCCATGATCAGCATGAGCCGGCTGCCCGACCGCGGATACACATAGGCCTCGCCGCGCCGCCCGAGCCGGTCGGTCACCTCCCCCGCCGGCCGCAGCCCGTCCGCCTCCGCCAGCAACCGCGCCAACGCGGCCGACTCCCGCGCCCCGAGCGTCCAGTGGTCCAGCAACTCCGCCACGGCGCCGAGGAGTTCGGGAGTCGTCAACGCTGTCCGGCTGTACGCCGTCTCCCGGAGGTACGCCCGCAGTCCCGCCACATCGTGCGGCGGCCGGGCATCGGGCGGGACATCGCTCCAACTCGGCGGATACGTCGTCTCCTTGACGACCTGCCCGTCCTCGACGACACGCTCGGTGTGGCTGTCGTCCGCGTTCCAACGCACGATCCGTTCCTCGGGGACGGTGACCGGCGGTCCGTCGTCGGACATGCCGAGGCTCCACGACCGCACGTGAGTCCCCTTGCGCAGCACGGGAGTTCCGTCGGCCGCGACCGCCTCGGCGAGCGCGGCGAGCTGCTTCAGGGTGACGGGCGTGGAGTTCGCGTGCACGACCAGCGGGCGGGGCGCCGCCACGGCGGGAGTGCCGTTCGGCCCGCCCAGCGACAGCGTGCACACGGTCGCCGCCACGACGACCGCCGTGCCGAGACTCCAGAGCAGTCGACGGCGCCCGGTCCGCCGTTCGGACAGCAGCCGGTTGAGCCGGCGTTCGGCACGGTGGTCCAACGGTCCGTCGCCGTACGGGGACCCGTCGGCCGTGAACGGGTTGGCGCCCCGCAGGAGTTCGAGTTCGTCAGCCACGGCGACGCTCCTGCGGCCCGGCGGAATACTTGGTCAACACCCTGTCCCTCCCAGCACCGCGAGCCGGTCGATCTCCGCTCTCAGCCGCTTCCGCGCCCGATGCAGCCGCATGGCCGCGGCCCGCACCCCGCATCCGAGGACCACGGCGACCTCCTCCACCCCCAGCTCCTCCCATGCCGTCAGCCGCAGTACCTCCTGATCGGCCGGGGTCAGCCGCGCGAGCGCCTCGTGCACCCAGGAGCCGGGCGCCTCCGCGTCGGGTCCGGCAGCCACCTGCCGCCCGTGCGCGCTCTCGTCGTTGCCCAACCGGTCGACGAGTCTGCGGCGGCGCCCATGTCCGCGCACCGCGTTGGCCAGGCAGTTGCGGGCGACACCGTAGAGCCAGGGCAGCGGGGCCGGCGGCAGATCCGCACGGCGGCGCCAGGCGACGGTGAAGACCTCCGCCACCACTTCCTCCACCTCACCGCCGTGCCCGCCCAGTCGCCGGGCCACGTAGCGGCTGACCGCCCAGTAGTGCTCGCGATAGGCAGCGGCGAAGATCTCGTCGTTGCTCATGTTCCTTTCGTGTCCGGCACCCGGGCGATCGTCACACCCGATTCCGTGATTCTCCTCGCGCCCGTCGAGTGTGACGGGCGGGCTGGGCACGGACACAGGCGGGGCGTGAGAGACCTCAAGAGCATCAAGTGGCTGACGACCACGGACCACAAGACGATCGGCACGCTGTATCTGGTCACGTCCTTCGCGTTCTTCCTGATCGGCGGCGTCATGGCGCTGCTGATGCGCGCCGA
>NZ_JBIVUZ010000007.1:520342-575004 GCF_044768565.1 Streptomyces sp. NPDC091280 | reverse complement strand
GAAGGCGTCGAAGTCCTCCAGGGTGCCCAGCCGGGGGTGGATCGCGTCGTGCCCGCCCTCCGGCGAGCCGATCGCCCACGGGACACCGACGTCCTCGGGCCCGGCGGAGAGGGTGTTGTTGGGGCCCTTGCGGAAGGTCGTGCCGATCGGGTGGATCGGGGGGAGGTAGACGACGTCGAAGCCCATCGCGGCGATGCCCGCGAGGCGTTTCGCCGCCGTGCGGAAGGTCCCGTGGGGCTCGGCCGCCGTGCCCTCGGAGCGGGGGAAGAACTCGTACCACGAGCCGAACAGCGCCCGCTCCCGTTCCACCAGCAGCGCACGCGGCTCGGAGGCCGTCACCAACTCCCGCAGCGGACAACGTTCCAGCGCCTCTTCCACGTCCGGCGTCAGCGCGGCCACGAACCGCGTCCCCACCGGCAGCGAGTCGTCGCGAAGCGTCCGGGCGGCCGCCTGCACCGCGGCCCGTGCCGGTCCCTCGGGCATCCCGGTGACGGCGCGCGCGTGCAGTTCCGCGCCCTCCTCCAGCATCAGGCCGATGTCGATCCCGGCCGGGATCTTGATGCGGGCCGCCCGCCGCCAGGTGGCGACGGGGTCGCCCCATGCCTCGACGACGTAGGACCAGCGGCCTGGCGCGTCCGGAGTGACCTCGGCGCCCCAGCGGTCGGTGCCCGGGGCGAGCTCCCGCATCGGGGTCCACGGGCCGGGGCGGCCTTCGGGGTCGTACAGAACGACGTTCGCGCCGATCGTGTCGTGGCCCTCGCGGAACACGGTGGCCGTGACCTGGAACGTCTCGCCGACCACCGCCTTCGCCGGGCGCGCGCCGCTGTCGACGGCCGGTCGTACGTCACGTACCGGAATGCGGCCGATCGGGGCCGGGGTCGTGTTCACGGGTCTCACCTCCGCCGTGCTCGTGGCCGGGCCGTTCGCCCGGTGGGGGCCAAGCTGCGCCGGAAGGGGGACTACCTTCCGGCCGGGGAACGCCGGTCGACGGCGACCGCGACCGCGGCGACCTCGACCGCGGTGACCGTGGCGGTGACGGGTGGCCCGCGGTGTGCGCCGGCCGTCGTGCGGGGGCGTCCGTTCTGCTCCTGGAGGTACGAGCCCACGCTGCTGCGCAGATAGCGTTCCGCGGCCTCCGCCGCCTCGCGCGCGCAGCGCTTCCCCATCAGCACGCACAGGGTGTAGCCCGCGTCCTCGAAGGTGGCCCGTACCGTCCGGTCGTCCGGCGACGCGAGCATCACGCGTTCCCACGCCCGGTAGCGGCGCAGGTGGCGGGCCGCTTCGGCCTTGGCGGGTAGCAGCATGGCGCTGTTCACCTTCCGCCCCGGCGGACCGCGTTTCCCGACCATCGGGTGGCGGCCGTGCGCGGAGCGGCATGGCTCCGGCACGGCAGTCGAGGCTTTCACTCATGGTGCACACGTGATGACCAAGCGTCTTGTTGGATCTTCAACCACCCCACCCGTCGCTCGTGTTGCACGAATGGCCTAGCGCTCGCACCCTGGAGCTGACTCAGAAGCGATCAGTGCTCACGCTTCGTGTGCGGGGCCCCGGCCCCGCAGGGCGAGGAGAAGCGCGGGCTTCGCCGGTAGGGAGCCAACCAAGATGAACACCGCAGTGCCCTGCTACTACCACCTCGACGTGGAAGTCAGTCCGGAACGGGTCGGGCAGGTCAGGCGCATCCTGGCCGCCCATCTCCGCCTCTGGGACCTGGACGTGCTCGTGGACCCCGTCTGCCGCGGCGCCGAGCTGCTGCTGCGGGCCATCGACGAGCACGCCACGGACAAGTACACGTCGATCGAGCTCTGGTGGAACGGCCAGCACCTCATCACCGCGATCGGCGACAACGACCGCGAGCTGCGCCCCGACCAGGACCTGCGCACCTGCCTCAGCCGGATCGCCGCGATGAGCGACGGCTGGGGCTGCTGCGCCACCGACGGCGGAAGCAAGGTCATCTGGTTCTCGCAGCGCGCCCGCAGCGGCGAACGCGTCCCGCGCGTCCCCCGGACCCCGGCGCCGCGCCTGCGGGAGATGCTGAAACTTCCCCGCGACGTACCGGCCGCCCCGCCGGCCCGCCCGCCGCGCGACGTCCTGGAGGACGCCCGGTGACCGCGAGCCCACGCCGGAAAGGGGTGTCCGTGTGGAGCGGGCACCCCCATCCATTGGGTGCCTCCTACGACGGGAAGGGCACCAACTTCGCACTGTTCAGCGAGGTCGCCGAGCGCGTCGACCTCGTCCTGGTCGAGGACGACGGCAGCCACCGCGACATCCGGCTGCCCGAGGCCGACGGCTTCGTGTGGCACTGCTACCTGCCGGGTGTCGGCCCCGGGCAGCGCTACGGCTACCGGGTGCACGGCCCGTGGGACCCGGCCGCCGGACACCGCTGCAACCCGGCGAAGCTGCTGCTCGACCCGTACGCCCGCGCGGTGGACGGACAGATCGACAACGACCCCTCGCTGTACGAGCGTTCGGCGGGACCTGCGCCGGGCGACAGCGCCGGACACGGCATGCTCGGCGTGGTCACCGACCCCGCCTTCGACTGGGGCGACGACCGCCCGCCCCGCCGCCCGTACGCCGACACCGTGATCTACGAGGCCCATGTGAAGGGGCTGACCCGCACCCACCCGGAGGTCCCGGAAGAACTCCGGGGCACCTACGCGGGACTCGCGCACCCGGCCGTCGTCGACCATCTCGTCTCGCTGGGCGTGACCGCCGTGGAACTGATGCCGGTGCACCAGTTCGCGCAGGACGGGGTGCTCCAGGACCGCGGCCTGTCCAACTACTGGGGCTACAACACCATCGGCTTCTTCGCGCCCCACAACGCCTACGCCGCGCACCGCGAACGCGGCGGACAGGTCACCGAGTTCAAGTCCATGGTGAAGGCGCTGCACGCCGCCGGACTCGAAGTGATCCTCGACGTCGTCTACAACCACACCGCCGAGGGCAACGAGAAGGGCCCCACCCTGTCCTTCCGTGGCCTCGACAACGCCTCCTACTACCGTCTGGTGGACGGCGACTGGGGCCACTACTACGACACGACGGGCACCGGGAACAGCCTGCTGATGCGGCACCCCTACGTCCTTCAGCTCATCATGGACTCGCTGCGCCACTGGGTCACCGAGATGCGCGTCGACGGCTTCCGCTTCGACCTCGCCGCCACCCTGGCCCGGCAGTTCCACGAGGTCGACCGGCTCTCCGCGTTCTTCGACCTGATCCAGCAGGACCCGGTGATCAGCCGCGTCAAGCTCATCGCCGAGCCGTGGGACCTGGGGGAGGGCGGCTACCAGGTGGGCAACTTCCCGCCGCTGTGGTCGGAGTGGAACGGCAAGTACCGGGACGCCGTACGGGACTTCTGGCGCGGCGGCGAGCACACGCTCGGCGAGTTCGCGTCCCGGCTCACCGGCTCCTCCGACCTGTACCAGCACAGCCGGCGACGGCCGCGCGCCAGCGTCAACTTCGTCACCGCGCACGACGGATTCACCCTGCGCGACCTGGTGTCGTACAACGACAAGCACAACGAGGCCAACGGGGAGGGGAACCGGGACGGCGAGAGCGTCAACCGGTCCTGGAACTGCGGCGCCGAGGGGGAGACGGACAACCCCTCCGTACTGGAACTGCGGGCCCGGCAGCAGCGCAACTTCCTCGCCACGCTGCTCCTTTCGCAGGGCATCCCGATGCTGGGGCACGGCGACGAACTGGGCCGCAGCCAGCGCGGCAACAACAACGCCTACTGCCAGGACAACGAAGTCTCCTGGATCGACTGGGAGTTGACCGACGAACAGCGTGAACTCGCCGCGTTCACCCGGTACGTGATCGGGCTGCGCGCCGCCCATCCCGTGCTGCGCCGACGCCGGTTCTTCCGCGGCGAGACCGCCGTGCACCCCGGACAGCCGCTGCCCGACCTGGTGTGGCTGCTGCCCGACGCCCGTGAGATGACCGACCGGGACTGGCAGCGCTCCGACGCGCACTCGGTGGGCGTCTTCCTCAACGGCGACGCCATCGCCGAACGCGACCCGCACGGCGGGCCCGTCGTCGACGACTCCTTCCTGCTCCTGCTCAACAGCTACTGGGAGCCCGTCGACTTCCGCCTCCCCGACGACACCTACGGCGAGCGCTGGACGACCCTCATCGACACCGCCGAGCCGCAGGGCACCCCGGACGAGACGGAACACAAGGCGGACACGGAGCTGCCGGTCGAGGCCCGGAGTCTCGTGCTGCTGTCGCGGCCGGCCCGGCGCTGAGCGTCAGGGGGTCGCGCGCGAGGTCACCGTGAACCGGGCGCCGTCCGGGTCGCGCAGCACCGCCTCGTGCTCGGTCTCCCGCAGGACGCTCCCGCCGTGCGTCGCCACGACCCGGGCGCACGAGCGGATGTCCGCGACCGCGAAGTGGACCTGCCAGTGCGGGCGGACGGTCGGGTCGGGAGCCGCCTCCAGCGCGCCCGACCCGATCCGCGCCACGACCTCGCCGCCGCTGCGCAGCACCACCTCGTCGCCCTCGTAGCGGACCTCGCAGCTCGCCGGGTCCGCCGACGCCCAGTCCAGGACCTCGCCGTAGAAGATCGCCGCGTCGAAGGCGTCGCGGGTGTGCAGACGGACGAAGGCCGGGGCCGAGCGGCGCCAGGTCTCCCAGCCGCCCATCAGGTCCCCCTCCCAGATGCCGAAGGCCGCGCCGTCCCGGTCGGCGAGCAGGGCCGCGCGGCCTGGCGGGAAGGAGAGCGGACCCACGGCGACCGTGGCGCCGCGCTCGCGGACCCGGGCGGCGGTCACGTCCGCGTCGGGCACGGCGAAGTACGGCGTCCAGGCCACCGGAACCTGCCACATGGACGCCACCGCGGCCAGACCGGCCACCGGCAGATCGTTCGCCGTGGCGATCCGGAAGCGGTCGCCGAGCCGGGCCGAGCGCCACTTCCAGCCGAACACGGCCTCGTAGAACGCCTCGGTGGTCTCCACGTCGCGGCTGGTCAGGCTCACCCAGCAGGGGGCGCCGAACAGGGAGCGGGTGGAGACGGAGTCCGGTTCCGCGGAGGGCGGCTTCCTGGCGTGGCTCATGCCCCCAGTGTCCGGCCGGAAGGGGCGGCCGTGCCTGTCGAGCGGGTGTCTTGACCATCCTTTTGGGTTAGTTACCTCTGCTAAAGAGGTAATCTCGGGGGTGTGGAGACGGACGACTTCCCGGAAGAGCTGGCCGACGCGCTCGTCGGGGTCCAGCGGCTGATCCGCAGACGGCTGCGCAGCGAGATGACCCTGCCGCGCCTGCGGGGCGCCGAGGTGGAGCTGCTGCGCCTGGTCGAGGCCCGGCCCGGTATCGGTATCTCGGACGCGGCCAAGGAGCTGTTCCTCGCGAGCAACTCGGTGTCGACCCTCGTCAACCAGCTCGTCCGCGACGGCTACCTGATCCGCGGCACGGACCCCGCGGACCGGCGCGCCGCCCGTCTCCAGCTCACCGAGGCCGCCAGGAACCGCCTCGGTGACTGGCACGCACGGCGCGCGGCTCTCGTACGGGGGCAGGTCGACCGTCTCGACCCGGCCGACCGGGACGCGCTGCGCGCGGCGATCCCGGCGCTGCGCCGACTGGCCGTCAATCTGCACGAGGAGGCCGAGGACTCATGACGCAGGACACCGCCACCGAGCGGGCTGCGGCCGTCAGCTGCACCCGGCTCGCCTACTCCTTCGGCGAGACCACCGCGGTGGACGGGCTCGACCTGTCCGTGGGGGAGGGCGAGGTCTTCGGACTGCTCGGCCCCAACGGCGCCGGGAAGACCACCGCCATCCGCTGCATCACCACCCTCCTGCCGGTTCCGGCGGGCATGGTCCACGTCTTCGGCCACGACACGGCCAAGGACCAGATGTCCGTGCGCCGCATGCTCGGCTACGTCCCGCAGCAGCTGTCCGCCGACAGCGGGCTCACCGGCCGCGAGAACGTCGCGCTCTTCGCCCGCGTCTTCGACGTCCCCCGCAAGGAGCGCCCCGCCCGCGTCGCCCAGGCGCTGCGGGCCGTCGACCTCACCGACGCGGCCGACCGGCTCGCCAACACCTACTCCGGCGGCATGGTCCGCCGTCTCGAACTCGCGCAGGCACTGGTCAGCGCGCCCCGCCTGCTCATCCTCGACGAACCCACCATCGGCCTCGACCCGATCGCCCGCACCAGCGTGTGGGAGCACATCAACGCCGTGCGCGAGGCCACCGGCATGACCGTCCTGGTCACCACCCACTACATGGACGAGGCCGACCAGTACTGCGACCGCGTCGGCCTGATGCACCGCGGCCGCATCCGCGCCCTGGGCACCCCGGTCCAGCTCCGCGAGGGACTCGGCGAGCGCCGCCGGGCCGCCGGAGCGCCCGCCACCGATCCGCTGCCCACCCTTGAGGACGTCTTCCGGGACATCGCCGGCAGCGGTCTCGAAGACCAGTCAGGAGGTTTCCGCGATGTCCGAAGCACCCGCCGCACCGCGAACCGCGTCGGCTGACCGCACCCCGGCGTACGACCTGGACCTGCTGCTCACCCCACCCCGCCCCCGGGCCGGCTGGCGCCTGCTGCCCGCCCGCGTCGTCGCCATGTGCGCGGTCGAACTCCAGAAACTCCGCCACGACCGCACCGAGCTGTACACCCGGGCCGTCCAACCGGCCCTGTGGCTGCTGATCTTCGGCCAGACCTTCACCCGCATCAAGGCGATCCCCACCGGCGGCATCCCCTACATCGACTACCTCGCCCCGGGCATCATCGCCCAGTCCGCGATGTTCATCGCCATCTTCTACGGCATCCAGATCATCTGGGAACGCGACGCCGGCATCCTCAACAAGCTCCTCGTCACCCCCACCCCGCGCTCGGCGCTGATCACCGGCAAGGCCTTCGCGGCCGGAGTGAAGTCACTGATCCAGGCCGTCGTCGTGGTCGTCATCGCCGCGCTCCTCGGGGTCGCGCTCACCTGGAACCCGCTGAAGCTGATCGGCGTCGGCGCGATCGTGATCCTCGGCTCGGCCTTCTTCTCCTGTCTCTCGATGACCATCGCCGGCATCGTGCTCAGCAGGGACCGGCTGATGGGTTTCGGACAGGCGATCACCATGCCGCTGTTCTTCGGCTCCAACGCCCTCTACCCCGTGGCGATCATGCCCGGCTGGCTTCAGGCGGTGAGCAAGGTGAATCCGCTCAGCTACGAAGTGGACGCCCTGCGCGGGCTGCTGCTGGGCACCCCGTCGCATGTCGGGACCGACTTCGCCGTCCTGCTGATGGCCGCCGCCCTCGGCATCGCCGCCGCTTCCTCCCTGCTCGGACGCCTGGCCCGCTGATCTTGCCGGGGACGTGATGTGCGGCACGCCCCCGATCGCGGTTCGACGGCCGGAAAGCGGATTCTTCCTGCGCACGGCTTGATCAGTGATCAAGCGGACGAAAACGCTGGCCACAGCGCATTCCGCTCATTTGACAGTGCGCTGAGCACACAGATAGGAAGCAGCTCTCTGAGGTCGAGAGGGTGCACTGTGTACGAGCCGAACGTGGTCGGGGACTGGCACGAGTACGACGAACATGCCGGTCTGCGGGTCCGCGTCCACAGCCTGGCGGCTGCCGAGCCGCCGCGCGGACGCGACGACGCCGCCGAAGGGCTGACGTACTTCACTCTCCGTGTCACCGTCGAGAACCGGGGCGCCCGGCATCTGGGCGTCCACCTGGAGGACGGGCAGCTCGACATCAGGGTCGGCCCGGACGGCGAGAGCGCCTTCATCGACTGGCGCAGCTCGCAGTTCATCGAGGGCTTCGACGTCTATCCGCTGCGCCGCGCCACCGCCGTCCTGTACGCGGCGGGCCCGGAGGCGTCCCTGACCCAGGTCGACGTCCAGGTGCAGCTGCGGGTCGAGGAGGAGTGGACGCAGCGGCGCCTGTGGGCGGGCGGCATCGGGCTGTGCGAGGAGGCCGTCGCGGCCGGTGCCGGACGGGACGGCCTGGCGCACCAGGTGAGCAACTTCCTCCGCGACCAGGCGGAACCCGGCACCCCCTGAGACCCGAGGCGCCGGGCTCCCGCGGTCAGTGCGGGATGCCGTCGATGATCTCGCGGGCGCCCTGCCGCAGCAGCGCCACCGCCACCGAGGTGCCGAGCGTCGCCGGGTCCAGCCGGCCCGCCCATTCGTGGGCGTTCAGCCGGGTCTTGCCGTCCGGGGTGAACACACAGGCGCGCAGCGACAGTTCACCGCTCCGGTCGACCTGGGCGTACCCGGCGATCGGGCTGTTGCAGTGCCCCTGGAGGACATGCAGGAACATCCGCTCCGCCGCCGCCTCGCGATGCGTCGCGGGGTGACCGAGCCCGCTGATCGTGTCGATGACGTCGGTGTCGCCCTCACGGCACTGGAGCGCGAGAATGCCCGCGCCGATGGGCGGCATCATCGCCTCGGCGGAGAGCACCTCGGTGGCCACGTCCGGCCGGTCGATGCGCTCCAGGCCCGACATCGCGACCAGCAGCGCGTCCGCCTCGCCGGCCGCGAGCTTCTCCAGCCGCCGGTTCACGTTGCCGCGGAAGGGCACGCACTCCAGCTCCGGGTGCGTGGCCGCGAGCTGCGCGACCCGGCGGACCGAGGAGGTGCCGACCCGGGTACCGGCGGGCAGCTCGTCGAGCGTCAGCCCGCCCGGGTGGACCAGCGCGTCGCGGATGTCGTCCCGCTTCAGGAACGCGGCGAACGTCGTCCCGGCGGGCAGCGGCCGGTCGGCGGGCACGTCCTTCATGCAGTGCACCGCGAGATCCGCCTCCCCCGCGAGCAGCGCGGCGTCCACCTCCTTGGTGAACGCCCCCTTGCCCTCGACGGCGGACAGGTCGCCCATCCACTTGTCGCCGGTCGTCTTCACCGGCACCACCTCGGTGCGCACCTGCGGATGAAGGACGGCCAACTCGGCGCGGACACGCTCCACTTGGGCCAGCGCCATGGGCGAGTCGCGGGAGACGATTCGGATCAGTTCGGGCACGGACATGCGGACACGATAGACCGTCCGGCACCCCTGCGTGGACCGGACCCCGACAGCGGACGACTGTGACGTACGCGTCACACCGTGTCGGTGAGGACCACACGCAGCGTGCGGTGACCCGTCCCGTCCGCGGCCACGACCGGTTCCCCCGGCCGCCCGTCGACCGTGCACGACCGCACCCGGCTCCCGCCACCGCTCAACGTCACGTCCAGGGTCGTGCCCCGGTATCTCAGCCCGCGCAGACTCACCCCGCCCCAGGCCGGGGGCAGACACGGGCGCAGCCGCAGCGCGTCCTCGGCGAACGTCAGTCCGAACAGTCCCTCGTGGACCAGCCGCAGATACGCCGTCGCCGACCAGGTCTGGTCCGGCTGCGACACGAAGTGGTCGGCACGCCCACTCGCGCCGCCCTGCCAGCCGCCGTCCACGGCACCGGTCACGGAGTCGTACAGCTCGTAGAAGCCTCCGCTCGTCGCGATCAGGGCGGCGAGGGTGTCGACGGCGCGGGCGAACGGCCCGGTGCGGCCCGCGTCGGCCGCCGCCTGTCCGTACAGCCCGTGGACCATCGGCCACACCATCACGTTGTGCCGTCCCGGGTGCCGGTCGTCGAAGCGCGGGAAGTGCGGCCAGACGTTGACGATCCCGTACGGCTGCCAGTGCGTGGCGTCGAGGATCCGGCCGGCGCGTTCGGTGTCGGCGACGCCGAGGAGGACGGCGAGGGCCAGCCCGGCGCCCTCCTGGGAGGGGTCGAGGTGTCCCGACAGGGGGCCCTCGCCGTGGACGAGGTAGCCGTAGGTGCCGGCGTCCGCGCGCCACAGGTGGCGGTCGATCGCCGTGCGCAGCCGCGCCGCGTCCGAGCGCAGCGAGGCGGCCTGTACGGGGCGGCCGAGGGCCTCGGACATGGCGGCGAGGGCGAGATGGGCGCCGTAGTAGAGGCAGTTGGTCGACAGGCACATCAGTGTGTCGGTGTGCGGGTGGTCCAGGACGAACGACGAGTGGACGGCGGTCGAGGCGGGCGGGCTCGGGTAGCCGGAGATGCCGTCGTTCATGAAGCCCGGGCCCTCGAAGAGGCCGAACGCCGGGTTGAGGTGCTGGGCGCGGCGGGCCGCGAGGGTGCGCGCCGAGGTGTCGTGCGCCCGGGTGAGGAAGTCGCGGTCGCCGGTGACCAGGTAGTGGTGGTGGGCGGCGATCACCCACACGATCTGGTCCCACCACTGGTTGTCCTGCTGGACGACGAGCCCGTCCCGGGTGCGGTCGACCACGGACCACAGGGTGTTGCGGGCGATCTCGGGCGCCAGCAGGCTGACCCCGCTCCACGCGTTCACGGCCGCGTCCCGGGTCCAGCGCTGGGGCGCGGGATAGCCGCCGCCCGCCCGGACGACCGTGCCGGGCGGATAGCTGAGCAGGCCCGACCCGTCGTAGACCGAGCGGTCGGCCCCGATGGTGTTGGCGCCGGACACGGACCGGAGCGCGGACGAGTACAGGGCGCCGAGCCGGCGCTGCGTGGCCGGGTCGTCGAAGGCGAGGGTGGGCATGGTGTATCCGTTCCCGGGGTCCGGGCCCTGCGCACCCGCGGGGATGGCCGTCGCTCCGGCGATGCCCAGCGCGATCAGGAGAGCCCGCCGCGAGACCCTGCGTTCAGCTGCCACGTTCCGTCCTCTCGGCCTCCCGGGGGTGAGACGGTCCCGGGAGCCCTGAGAACGATGGTGCCCCGCGGACGGTACCGTCAGGCGCCGTCGCATACGTGATCCACGAAATTTCATTCGCCCTCGTTTGCGTGCACGCGTCCTCACGCGTCGTCCGGCAGATCGGCGGCCGACTCCTCCGGCGCCAGGTCGGGGCGCAGTCGCAGCCAGGACGGCTGGCGCAGCATCCCGGCCCGGGTACGGGTGCTGTAGCGGACCTCGCCGACCAGCCGGGGCACCACCCAGCGCGCCCCGGCCACCGCCGGCACCGGATCGAAGGGGCAGCTGTCGGTACCGGCGGCCCCCAACAGCGCGGCGAGTTCCGCGCGTTCGGCCTCGCTCCAGCCCGTGCCCACATTGCCGACGTACCGCAGCCGCCCGGCCACGCGCTGCCCCACCAGCACCGCGCCCGGCAGCCCCGACAACCGCCCTTTGCCCGGCACCCAACCGCCGATCAGTACGTCCTCGGCGCGCAGATTGCGGATCTTGATCCAGGCCCGGGAACGCACCCCCGGCTCGTACACCGAGTCCAGCCGCTTGCAGACCAGCCCCTCCAGCCCGTGTTCCGCCGTGGCCCGCAGCGCTTCGGCGCCATGCCCGGTGAGAGCGGCGGGAGTCGACCAGTCCGGGCCGCGCAGGTCCAGCCGCTCCAGCTCGGCGCGGCGGTCGGTGTAGGGGAGCGCGAGGAGCGGCCGGTCGAGATGGGGGACGTCGAACAGCACGAGATGGACAGGGGTGTTGGCGGCCCGGTGCGCCGCGAGCGCGGGCGAGGCGGCCAGGCCCATGCGGTTCTGGAGCAACTGGAAGTCGGCGCGCCCCAGTTCGTCCAGGGCCAGCACCTCACCGTCCAGGATTGCCCGCCTGCCGCCCAACTCTCGCCCCAGGGGCAGGAGTTCGGGATAGGCGGCGGTGATGTCCGCGCCGGAGCGGGCGCGCAGCAGGACGGTGCCGTCGCCGGGGAGGTACACCAGGACGCGCTGGCCGTCCTGCTTGGTCTCGTAGGCCCAGCGGGCGTCCTGCCCGGCGGGCGGGAGGGCGCCGGGCGTGGCGAGCATGGGGGCGATGCGGGGGAGGGGCACGCCACAGGTGTCGACGGCGAGCACGGGCGGCACGCCTTTTCGGCGGGTGGTTCGCCTGAACGGGCGCCGTGTCAGCGGCCGGGGCCGGTCGGCGGCGGCGCCTGCACCAGCCCCGACTGGTAGGCCATCACGACGAGTTGGGCCCGGTCGCGGGCGTCCAGCTTCGTCATGGCGCGGTGCACATGGGTGCGGACGGTGAGCGGGCTGACGTACAGCCGCTCGGCGATCTCGTCGTTCGAGTGGCCCTCGGCCGCCATCGCCATGATCTCGCGTTCCCGGGCGGTGAGGACGTCGAGCCGGTCGGGCGTCGCGAGGCGGGCGCTCGGCGTGGGCGCGGCCAGGAAACGGGTGATCAGGGTGCGGGTGGCGAGCGGGGAGAGCAGGGACTCGCCGGCGGCGACCGTGCGGATGCCGGAGAGCAGTGCCTCGGCGGTGACGTCCTTGCCGAGGAAACCGCTCGCGCCCGCCCGCAGCGCCTGTGCCACGTACTCGTCGACCTCGAAGGTGGTGAGGATGAGCACGCGGGTGTCGGACAGCGCCGGGTCGGCACAGATGGCGGTGGTGGCGGTCAGTCCGTCCGTGCCGGGCATGCGGATGTCCATCAGGACGAGGTCGGGGCGGTGTTCGGCGGCCAGCGTGATCGCCTCGGCGCCGTCGGCCGCTTCGCCGACCACCTCCATGTCCTCGCAGGTGTCGATCAGGATCCGGAAGGTGGCCCGCAGCAGGGCCTGGTCGTCGGCGAGCAGCACGCGGATGGTCATGGGGTTCTTTCTCCCGGTTCCGGGGCGCTGGGGTACAGCGGCAGTTCGGTGGTCACTTCGAAGCCGCCCTCGACCCGGTGCCCGGCCCGCAGGGCACCGCCGACCGACCGGGCGCGCTCCCGCATCCCGATCAGTCCGAAACCCTCGCCCGGGGCGGTCGCGGAGACGGCCGTCGCCCCCGGGCCGTCGTCGGACACGGTGAGGATCAGCCGGTCGTGGGAGTAGCGCAGGCGCACCTGCGCCGCCCCGGTCGTGGCGTGCTTGCTGACATTGGTGAGCGCCTCCTGCACGATCCGGTACGCCGTCAGGTCCACCCCGGCCGACAGCGGGCGCCGCTCGCCGACCGTGGTGACGGTGACGGTGAGCCCGGCGCCGGCGAACGAGCCGGTCAGTTCGGCGAGTTGGGCCAGCCCCGGGCTCGGGGCCAGCGGGGTGGCGGGATCGTCGGCCCGGCGCAGCAGCCCCACCGTGCCCTTCATCTCGCGCAGCGCGGAGGAGGTCGTACTGGCCAGCTCGGTCAGGATCCGCTGGGCGTGGTCGGGGTGGGTGCGCGCCAGGTGGGCGGCGGTGCCGGCCTGGGCATGGGCCAGGGCCAGATGGTGGGCGACGACATCGTGCAACTCCCGTGCGATGCGCATCCGTTCCTCGGCCACCCGGTGCCGGGCCTCCTCCTCCCGGCTGCGCTCGGCGTACTCGGCGCGCGCCTGCACCGCCTCCAGGTAGGCGTTCCGCAGCCGGACCGCGTTCCCGGCGACCACGGGCAGCAGCAGCCAGGCGGCCGGGCCGACCGTCTTGAACGGCCAGGGGTGGTGCACCGTGTCCACCACCGTCGCCGTGGTCACCAGCAGCACGACCGACGCGAAGAAGTAGCGGCGGGCCGTCCGGCGGCGGGTGAGGACGGCCAGCCGGTACAGGGCCAGCATCAACGGCCCCAGCAGCAGCGGGGTCAGGAGGCAGCCCTGGGCGGCGGCCCCGGCGGCGGCGACCGCGGTGACGGCGACGACCGAGCGGGGGCGGGTGCGCTGCCAGAACAGGGCCGCGCAGGAGACGGCGGCGAGCGCGATGGTCGGGGCCACCGTGTCGGGACCGGGACCGCGCGGCACGTTCAGTTCGCTGCCGAAGAGGAACATGGCGAACAGCAGCACCGCCGACATGGTGTCGACGGTGCGGATGTGCTCGTCCGCGTAGCGCTGCCAGTTGTCGTGCATCGATGTCTCCGGTGGGTCTCCTGGGACCATGGTGGGTGATGTCCGGTCCGGATGTCGGACCGGGTCCCGCAGGTGGGGTCCGGGGACAGGCGCCGGGGCCGCCCGCGTCACGCGCCGCGGGCGGCCCCTCGTGGGGAGGGCGGGTTCAGGCACGGGTGATCGGTATCGGTTCGGGTACGGCGGGGGCCGCGGGCTCCCTCCGGGTGAGTGCCTCGCCCTCGACGTCGATGTTCGGCAGCAGCCGGTCCAGCCACTTCGGCAGCCACCAGGCGGCCCGGCCCAGCAGCGCCAGTACGGCGGGCACGATCGCCATCCGGACGACGAAGGCGTCGAGCAGCACGGCCGCCGCGAGCCCGAAGCCGATCATCTTGATCATCGACTCGCCGGCCCCGATGAAGCCCGAGAACACCGCCATCATGATCAGCGCGGCGGCGACGACCACCCGGGCGCTGTAGCGGAACCCGGTCGCGATGGCCTGCGCGGGCGGGTCTCCGTGGACGTAGGCCTCCCGCATCCGGGCGACGAGGAACACCTCGTAGTCCATGGCGAGTCCGAAGACGATGCCCACCAGGAAGATCGGCATCATGCTCATGATCGGGCCGGTCTGCTCCACGCCCAACAGGCTCGCGCCGTGGCCCCATTGGAAGACCGCGACGACCGAACCGAGCGAGGCGAGCACCGACAGCAGGAAGCCGAGGGCCGCCTTCAGGGGGACGAGGACCGAGCGGAAGACCAGGAGCAGCAGTACGACGGCCAGACCGACCACCACCGCGAGGTAGGGGATGAGCGCGTCCTGCACCTTCTGGGCCACGTCGATGTTGACCGCGGTCGTGCCCGTGACCAGGAACGTCGTGCCGGTCGCGGACTCGATCGCCGGACGTTCGGCGCGGATCGTGTGGACGAGGTCCTTGGTCTTCTCGTCGCTGGGGCCGGTGGACGGGACGGCCGAGAAGACGGCGGTGTCGCCCGCCGTGTCGAAGCGGGCCGGGGAGACCGAGACCACGCCCTCGGTCGCCGCGATGCGCCGCGAGATCGTCGTCACGGCGGCCTTGGTGCCGGTGGCCGACTTCGCGTCGACCACCACGGTCAACGGCCCGTTGAAACCGGGCCCGAAGCCCTTCGCGAGGTCGTCGTAGGCTCGGCGTTCGGTGGTGGACGTGGACTTCACCTCGTCGCCGGGCATGCCCAGTTGGAGGTCCGCCACCGGGAGCGCGAGCGCGCCGAGGCCCACCACGCCGAGCAGCAGCACGGTGACCGGACGGCGCAGCACGAACCGCGCCCAGCGGCTGCCGCCGTTGTTCTCGCCGTTCTCCTCGAACCGCCCCTTCACGCGGGCGGAGCGGGACAGCACGGCGTTCGGCCAGAACCCGAGCAGCGCCGGGACCAGGGTCAGCGCGATCAGCACGGAGACGACGACCGCGCCGGCGGCGGCCAGCCCCATCTTGGTGAGCGTCGGGATGCCGACCACCGACAGACCGGCGAGCGCGATCACGACGGTGAGCCCGGCGAACACGACCGCCGAACCCGCCGTACCGGCCGCGAGTCCCGCCGCTTCCTGGGGCGGGTGCCCCTTGGCGCGCTCCTCGCGGTAGCGGGAGACGACGAACATGGCGTAGTCGATGCCGACCGCGAGGCCCAGCATGGTGGCCAGCGTGCCGGTGGTGGAGGACAGGTTCAGCGCCTTGGCCAGGGCCAGGATCGAGGACATGCCGATGCCCACGCCGATGACGGCGGTCAGCAGCGGCAGTCCGGCCGCCGCCAGCGAACCGAAGGTGATCAGGAGCACCAGCGCGGCGATGGCGATACCGATCGCCTCGGCGCTGCCGCCCGCCGAGGGCTGGGTGGCGAGCGCGGTGCCGCCGACCTCGACCGTCAGGCCCGACGCGCGGGCGTGGTCGATCGCCTTCTGGAGATGGGACTTGGCGGTGTCGGTGAGGTCGTGCGCCTTCACCTTGAAGGTGACGGTCGCGTACGCGGTCGTCGCGTCGGCGCTCACCGCCTTCGCCGTGAACGGGTCGACGGCGGAGGCGACCTGGGAGCCGTCGGCGGCCTCGGCCACCAGCTTCTCGACGACCGCGCGGTTCGCGCTCGCGGTGATCTTCCCGCCGTGCGGGGCGACGAACACGATCCGCGCGTTCGCACCGTCGGCGGCCGAGCCCGGGAAGCGCTGCCCCAGCAGGTCGAACGCCTTCTGCGACTCGATTCCCGGCATGGACGACCCCTCGTCGGGGGCCTCGGGGGCCCGCACGGCGGCGAAGCCCACGGCGGCCAGCACGGCCACCCAGAAGACGGTGACCCACCAGCGCCGCCGGAAGGCGAGCCGGCCCAGTCGATGGAGAAAAGTAGCCACGGGACGGAATGCTCCACATCTGATCTCGGGGACCGTCCCACACTCCCGGCCGGACCCCCGTCCCGTCGTCGTGCGGCTGCCGACACTCGTGGCTACTGAGAACGCAGTACGCGCGGCCGGCCGGGTCATCCCAGGGCACGACCGGCCGCGCGCGTCACACGTTCTGGAGGTACGCCAGCACGGCCAGCACCCGGCGGTGCCCGCTGTCGCTCGGCGGCAGGCTGAGCTTCAGGAACACATTGCCGATGTGCTTGCTGACCGCGCGCTCGGTGACGACCAGGGTGCCCGCGATGGTCGTGTTGTCGTGGCCCTCCGCCATCAGCTTCAGCACCTCGCGCTCGCGCGGGGTCAGCGAGTCCAGCGGTGAATTGCGGCGCCTGGTCAGCAGCTCGGTCACCACCTCGGGGTCGAGGGCCGTACCGCCGGCCGCCACCCGGTCCAGCGCGTCGAGGAACTCGTCCACGCGGCCGATCCGGTCCTTGAGGAGATAGCCGACCCCGCTCGCCCCGACACCCAGCAGCTCGGCGGCGTACGACTCCTCGACGTACTGCGAGAGCACCAGCACCGGCAGCCCCGGGATCTTCTCCCGTGCCTCCAGCGCGGCCCGCAGGCCCTCGTCGCGGAAACCGGGCGGCATCCGCACGTCCAGCACGGCCACGTCCGGCCGGTGTTCGAGCAGCGCGGGCAGTACCTCGGGCCCGCTGCCCGCGACGGCCACCACCTCGTGCCCGGCCGACGTCAGCAGGAGGACCAGGCCCTCCCTGAGCAGGGCGTTGTCCTCGGCGATCACGACCCTCATGACAGTCCCGCCTCCAGCACACTCACCAGACGCACGGCAGCTCCACTTCGATCACGGTAGGTCCCCCCACGGGGCTGGTCACAGTCACATCGCCGTCGAGCGCGGCGACCCGGCGGCGCATGCCGAGCAGCCCCGATCCACCCGCCTCGTCGGCTCCGCCCCGGCCCTCGTCGCGCACCCGGACGCGCAGTCCGGTGCGGGCGCGGGCGAGGTGGACCTCGGCGCGGTCGGCGCCGCTGTACTTGGCCGCGTTGGTCAGCGACTCGGCGATCACGAAGTACGCCGCCGCCTCCACCGCCGCCGGGGCGCGCGGCCCGTCGTGTCCGTCGGTCAGTCCGTCCACGGTCACACCGACACCGAGCGCGCTGCTGGCGGCGAGCGCGCGCACCGCGCCGACCAGGCCGCGGTCGGTGAGGATCGGCGGATGGATCGCGCGGACGACGTGCCGCAGATCCGTCAGCGCCTCCTCGGCCAGCGTCTGCGCCTCGTCGAGCATCCGGCGGGCCGCCGCCGGGTCCTGGTCGTAGGCCCGCTTGGCGAGCCCGATCCGCATCGACAGCGACACCAGCCGGGCCTGCGTCCCGTCGTGCAGGTCCCGCTCGATCCGGCGCAGTTCGGCCCCGTGCGCGGCGATGGCGCCCGCCCGGGTCTGCACCAACTCCTCGACCCGTACGGCCAGTTGCGCCTTGGGCGAGGGCTTCAGCAGAGCGGTCGACCACTCGGCGTCCAGGTCCGCGAGCCGGCTGATCAACGGCAGGACGAGGGCCTCGCGGCGCAGCAGCCCGCACCACACCCCGTCGACGACGAGCCCCAGCGGCCACAGCGGCAGCATCAGGACGGGCAGGGCGCCGTAGCCGTAATACGCGACCATCCAGCGGAAGTCGGTCAGTGTGCCGGGGTCGCGGACCGCCGTGCGCAGCCGCTCGCGGACGGTGCCGTCCAGCGGCTGGTACGCCTCCGGGATCTTCCGTCCCGTCCAGGCGCCCGCCTGCTGCCGCTTGGCCCCGGCGATCCGCCGGATCAGCAGCACGGTCTCCGGCAGCATGAACGCGCCGACCACCGTGACCGTGAGGATCGCGGTGATCAGGAGCACGGTGATGAAGATGTACGACCCGAAGGCCATCGCGGCGGAGAAGACCAGCTGGAGGGTCGCCCGGCCCGCCTGCCGCAGGGTTGCGCGCATGGAGATCAGGTTAGGCGCAACGGCCCGGGCGCGGGGGAGCCGTACGGCCGGCGGGGGTGCAGCCCGCTCCACCACGGGTTCGGGAGACCGCTCCACCGGGGGTCCGGGAGATCGCTCCCTCGTGTCGTCGGGCGGACGACGCAATCGTTGAAGCACCACGTCAACCAAGGTCCAAGTCTGCTCGATCCGGAGGAAACCATTCATGAAGCCGCTGCTCGCGTCGAGACCCGTGCTGTGGTTCCTGTTCCTGTTCAATCTGGTCGTCGCCGTGGCCGCGCCCTTCGTGGCCGACGGGCCGCAGGCCGTACTGACGGGTGTCGGCATGGGGGCGGTCTCGCTCGGGGCGGGCGTCAGCCTGTTCCGCACCCGCCGGAAGACCGCCTGACGACCTCCTCGCGTGAGGGGTGTGTCCACGGACCCGGCGCCGATCTGGGGGAGTGGCCGGCGGCCGGGTCCGGGACGGCGCCGACCCCCGTCCCCACGGGTTCGGCGCGGGGGCCGTCTTCCGCTCAAGACGGCCCCGGCTCTGGTGAGCGAGGGCTTCCTTGAGTTAGGCAAGCATATGGGACTTACTTGAGTCAAGCAATCGAATGGATATTGCTTGAGTCAGGCAAGTGGAGCGGTAGGCTGAACGCATGTCCACGTACGGCAGCATCAGTGAGGCACGACCCCTCGCCCGCGGCGGCGGACAACACCTGCTCGTCGCCGTGGACGAGCCGCACAACGCCGAACTTCTCACCACGACACTGGAGTTGGCCGGCTACCGGATCGGGACGGCCGGCAGCGGCGCCGAGGTCGTGTCGCGGTTGGCGGAGCACCGGTTCGAACTGGTCGTCATCGACGCGGAGTTGCCGGACCTGCACGCGCTCGGACAGGACGGCGGCCTCGCCGCGCACCGCCCGCCCGTCCTGCTCCTCACCGCCTGGGAACCCCTGGAGGCGCTGCTGCCCGAACTCGGCGCGGGGCAGCGGGACTACATCGCCAAGCCGTTCCGGATCGCCGAAGTCCTCGCCCGCGTCCAGGTGTTGCTGCGCGCCCAGGCCGGTGGCGACCGGGACGGCGCGCTGCACTACGCCGACCTGGTCCTGGACGACACCACCTGCCAGGCGCGCCGCGGACGGCGCACGCTCGATCTCACCCCGGCGGAGTTCCGGCTGCTGCGCCACTTCCTGGTCAACGCGCACAAGGTGCTGTCCAAGGAACAGATCAGCCGCTACGTCTGGGGCGACTGCCGCGGCGACAACGCGATGGAGCAACTGATCTCCCGGCTCAGACGCAAGGTGGACCAGGAGGGCACGGCCCTGATCCACACCCGCCGGGGCTTCGGCTACTGGCTGGGGAGAGCGGCGGGGGAGTGAGGCGCGAGGCGGCGCGCGGGCCGGGGCGGCGCGGCGCCGCGCGGTGAGGACCAGCGGCGCGCGGGCCGCCACGACGACTTCGACGCGCACCCGCTCCCCCCGGCCCGGCTCAGCCGGCGGCCGGGACCGATCCTCCAGATCACGGCGCTGAGCACCGGATCGAGGCTCATGCGCCCCGAGGGCCGGAGTCGGCACCGGACCTCGGCGGCGCGGCCCCGCGCGGTGAGGATCCCCGGCACGCTGGCCACCGCGACGACTTCCCGCTCTGCCCCACCGCTGTAGGCATCGGCGGCTTCCGGGCGGCGACCGCGATCCCCATCGGCAGGTGGGCGTACGGCTGTTGAGGCGCGCCCACCGATCGGAGACTCCGGCGAGCGCCAGGCCGTGAGTGGTGGGGCACACCCCTCGCGCCCTCGCCGAGCCGACGAGCTGCGTCACGACGCCATCGCGGGCCCCGCCCCTCTGCGCATCGACCACGCCCGGCCGACGCTCGGCCGCCACACGCTGCCCTGTCGACCACGCCGGAGCCCGACACGCACCGCAATACGGCGGACAAAATTGTTGACAATCTTGTTTGGCTAGATTTAGGTTCGACAGGCACTCACTCAGGGAGGGCAACGATGCCGAAAGAAGCCCGTCCGAGCACCGGGGAGCAGGCCAAGCAGCATGCGCTCACGCAGCTGCGGCAGGCGATCCTGCACGGCGACATGGCACCGGCACAGCGGCTGGTGGAGAACGAGCTCGCCGAGCAACTCGATGTGACGCGGGCCAGCATCCGCGCGGCACTGATCGATCTGGCGGCCGAAGGACTGGTCGAGCGGATCCGCAACCGGGGCTCACGGGTGCGGGTGGTGACCGTGGAGGAGGCGGTCGCCATCACGGAGTGCCGCATGGTCCTGGAGGGACTGTGCGCGGCCAAGGCGGCCGTCGCGGCCGGCGACGACCAGCTGGCCGAACTGGCGGCCCTGGGCCGGGCCATGACCAAGGCCGTGGCCGACGGCGAGCCGGTCACCTACTCCGAGCTGAACCACGAACTCCACGACAGGGTGAGGGAGTTCTCCGGCCAGCAGACGGCCGTCACCCTGCTGGAGCGGCTCAACGCCCAACTGGTGCGTCACCGCTTCCAGTTGGCGTTGCGGCCGGGGCGTCCGCAGCAGTCCCTGAACGAGCATCTGGCGATGATCGAGGCGATCACGGCCAGGGACCCGCAGGCGGCCGAGGCGGCCGTCCGCGCCCATCTCACCAGTGTGATCGAGGCGTTGCGCGACTGAGGCGCGGCCGATCGGCGCGACTGGGGGCGGGCGCACACCTGTCCACCAAGGAGATTGACGTAATGACGCACGGCAACGCGCCCGCAACCCCACGATCGACACTCGTCGTCACGGCGCACGCCGGGGACTTCGTGTGGCGGGCGGGCGGAGCCATCGCCCTGGCCGCCGCCCGCGGCGAGAAGGTCACCATCGCCTGTCTGACCTTCGGCGAGCGCGGCGAGTCCGCCAAGGCCTGGCGCGAGGGCAGGCAGCTGGAGGAGATCAAGGCGATACGCAAGGACGAGGCCGAACGCGCCGCCGCCACCCTCGGCGCCGAGGTCCGTTTCTACGACGCCGGCGACTACCCCCTGGTCGCCACCGCCGAGTTGACCGACCGACTCGTCGCCGTCTACCGCGAGACCCAGCCGGACGTCGTGCTCACCCACCCCACCGAGGACCCGTACAACGGCGACCATCCCGCCGCCAACCGCATGGCGCTGGAGGCCCGCGTCCTGGCGCAGGCCATCGGCTATCCCGGTGCGGGCGAGATCATCGGTGCCCCGCCGGTCTTCTACTTCGAGCCGCACCAGCCCGAGATGAGCGGTTTCAGGCCCGAGGTCCTCCTCGACATCACCGAGGTCTGGCACACCAAGCGCAAGGCCATGGAGTGCCTCGGCGCCCAGCAGCACCTGTGGGACTACTACACCGACCTGGCCGTCCGCCGGGGCGTCCAGCTCAAGCGCAACGCCGGCCCGAACCTGGGCCTGGCCCACAAGACGATGGCCGAGGCGTACATGCGTCCCTACCCGCAGATCGCGAAGGAGCTGGCATGAGCACGGGCGGCGTGATCGTCACCAACCCCCCGAAGGCCGACGCCCGGGACGTCGAGGCGCTGTCCGCGTTCGGAGTGGCCACCGTCGGCGAGGCCATGGGCCGCACCGGTCTGCTCGGTCCGTCGATCCGCCCTGTGCAGCAGGGAGTCCGGGTCGCCGGCACCGCGGTCACCGTGCTGAGCTGGCCCGGCGACAACCTCATGATCCACGCGGCCGTGGAGCAGTGCGGCGAGGGAGACATCCTCGTCGTCACCACCACCTCCCCGTGCGTGGACGGCCTGTTCGGCGAACTCTTCGCCACCGCCCTCCAGCAGCGCGGGGTGCGCGGAGTCGTCCTCAACACCGGCATCCGCGACACCCAGGAACTGCGCGACATGGGCTTCGCCGCCTGGTCCCGCGCCGTCTCCTCCCAGGGCACCGTCAAGGCCACCGGCGGCTCGGTCAACGTGCCCATCGCCATCGACGGCCAGGTCGTGCGCCCCGGTGACGTGATCGTCGCCGACGACGACGGCGTGGTGGTCGTACCGAGGGAGCGGGCCGGTGAGACCGCCGAGCGGTCCGCGGCCCGCGAGGCCAAGGAGGCCGCCACCCGCGCCGCCTTCCTGGCGGGCCAACTCGGCCTGGACCGCTACGGGTTGCGCGACACCCTCAAGCGGCTCGGCGTCGAGTACCTGTCGTACGAGGAGTACACCGGAGCCGGGTCGTGACCGGGCCCGCGGAGGTGCGCTGCGTGCTGATGCGCGGCGGCACCTCCAAGGGCGCCTACTTCCTGGCCGAGGACCTTCCCGCCGACCCGGCCGAGCGCGACGACCTGCTGCTGCGTGTCATGGGCAGCCCCGACCCGCGCCAGATCGACGGCCTGGGCGGCGCCCACCCGCTGACCAGCAAGGTCGGCGTGGTCTCCGTCTCGGCCGACCCCGAGGCCGACGTCGACTACCTGTTCCTCCAGGTCGCCGTCGACCGCCCCGAGGTCACCGACCGGCAGAACTGCGGCAACATCCTCGCCGGAATAGGCCCGTTCGCCGTGGAGCGGGGGCTCGTGGCCCCCGGTGCCGACGAGACGTCCGTGCGCATCCGCATGCTCAACACCGGGGAACTCGCGGTCGCCAGCTTCCCCACACCGGGCGGCCGGGTCGACTACACCGGCACCGCCGAGATCTCCGGCGTGCCCGGCACGGCGGCCCCCGTGGTCATCGAATTCCCGCAGGGCGCAAGCCCGTTGCTGCCGACCGGCCGGATCCGGGACGTCGTCGCCGGCACCGAGGTGACCTGCGTCGACAACGGGATGCCGGTGGTCCTCGTCCCGGCCGCCGCGCTGGACGTCACCGGCTACGAGCGCCCCGAGGAACTGGAGGCGAACCAGGCTCTCGCCGAGCGCCTGCGGGCGATCCGCCTGGCGGCCGGCGGGCTGATGGGCCTCGGGGACGTCGAACCCACCACGATCCCCAAGCTCAGCCTGCTGGCACCGCCCAGGAACGGCGGAGCGGTGACCACCCGCACCTTCATCCCCGTGCGCTGCCACACCTCCATCGGCGTCCTCGGCGCCGCGAGCGTCGCGGCGGGACTCCTCCTGCCCGGCGGCGTGGGGGAGGGCATCGCGGAGGTGAACCCGCACGGTGACCGACTGCGCGTCGAGCATCCCACCGGATTCCTGGACATCGAGACCAGCGTCGACGCCGGACCCGGGCACCCCGCTCCCGTGGTCCGCAGAACCGCGGTCGTCCGCACCGCGCGAAAGATCTTCGACGGAACGGTCTTCCCCCGGCCCGCCGCCCCGACTCCCGTACCCGCACCCCCTCTTGGAGGCAACGATGGCTCCGCCGCTCGGTGACATCGCCCATATCGGCCACGTCCAGCTCTTCACCCCGGACCTGGACGCCAGTGTCGCCTTCTTCACCGACTACCTCGGGCTGACCGTCAACGGGCAGGACGGCGACACCGTCCACCTGCGGACCTACGACGACTACGAGCACCACAGCCTGGTCCTCACCGCCCGCGACCGGCCGGGCCTCGGCCGTCTCGCCCTGCGCACCTCCAGCGAGGAGGCCCTCCAGCGCCGCGTCAAAGCGGTCGAGGAGGCGGGCGGCACGGGCCACTGGGTCGAGGACGAACCCGGGATCGGCAAGCTGTACGTCACCACCGACCCGGACGGCCACGAGCACGCCCTCTACTGGGAGAGCGAGTACTACCGGGCCCCCGACGAGCTGAAACCGGCCCTGAAGAACCAGCCGCAGGCCAAGCCCAACCGGGGCGTGGGAGTACGGCGCCTGGACCACATCAACTTCCTCGCCGCGGACGTGCTTTCCAGCGCCGAGTTCCAGCAGCACGTGCTCGGAGCGCGGCCGACCGAGCAGATCCGGCTCGACAGCGGCCGGATCGCGGCGCGTTGGCTGACGTACACGGCCAAGTCGTACGACGTCGTCTACACCGAGGACTGGACCGGGGCGACCGGACGGCTGCACCACATCGCCTTCGCGACCGACACCCGTGAGGACATCCTGCGGGCGGCCGATCTCGCCATCGACACAGGCGTGTTCATCGAGACCGGCCCGCACAAGCACGCCATCCAGCAGACGTTCTTCCTCTACGTCTACGAACCCGGCGGCAACCGCGTCGAGTTGTGCAACCCGCTCACCCGACTCGTCCTGGCGCCCGACTGGCCGCTGATCACCTGGACCGAGGAGGAGCGGAAGAAGGGGCAGGCCTGGGGCCTGAAGACCATCGAGTCCTTCCACACACACGGGACTCCGCCGGTCGCCTGAGCGACGCGCGGCGCGGTCGCCGGAGTCACCCCCGACTCGATTGTCGATGAGATTGTTGACAAAAACGTTGACTATCCGGCGGGTGACTCCTTAGCGTCTGGCGCACCAAGCACGAGAGGTAACCAACGATGTCTTCCTCCCCCTCCCCGTCCCCCGCCCTGTCCGCCCGAAGCAGCCGACTGGCCCTGCTGGTCATCGGCCTGTGCTGGCTGGCCGTCCTCTTCGACGGCCTCGACATGTTCATCTACGGCTCGGTGCTCCCGCACCTGCTGGAGACGAAGACCTTCGGTCTCACCGCGGACCAGGCCGGCGACCTCGGCAGCTACGCCACCTTCGGCATGCTGGTGGGCGCTCTCACCGCGGGCACGGTCGCGGACCGGATCGGCCGCAAGCAGCTGATGATCGCCTGCGTGACGCTCTTCTCGCTGGCCTCCGGGATCTGCGCGATCTCCGGCAGCGTGGAGGTCTTCGGCCTCGGCCGCACCCTCGCCGGCGTCGGCCTCGGCGGGCTGCTGCCCACCGCGATCAGCATGGTCTCCGACTACGCCCCGCGCGGCCGGACCGCCCTCACCATCGGCCTGCTGATGACCGCCCACCACGCGGGCGGCATCCTCTCCGCCTACGTGGCCAAGTGGCTGGTGGACCCGGTCGGCTGGCGCGCCGCCTTCTGGGTCTGCGTCCTCCCGCTGCTCTTCGTCCCGGTGCTGCTCAAGCTGCTGCCCGAGTCGCTGAGCTTCCTGGTCGCCAAGGGCCGCACCGACGAGGCCGCGGCCCTCGCCGAGCGCTTCGAGGTCGAACTCCCCGCCGCCACCGGCAAGAAGACCGCCGCCGACCGCTGGGACGCGCTGCGCGACCTCTTCACCGGCGGCCGGTGGATCCAGACCCTGCTGTACTGGTTCGCCTCCTTCGGCGGCCTGCTGCTCGTCTACGGCGTCGCCACCTGGCTGCCCACCCTGATGCGCTCCGAGGGCTACGCGCTGGCCGACGCCCTCACCTTCGTCGTCGTCTTCAACCTCGGCGGCATCGTGGGCATGCTCGCCGCGGGCCGCGCCGCCGACCGCTTCGGCGCCCCGCGCATCTCGGCGATCTGGTTCGCGCTCACCGCCGTCGGCGTCTTCCTGCTCGGCGTCCACATGAACCAGGCCGTCACGATGCTGGTCGTCTTCCTCACCGGCGTCTTCCTCAACAGCGCCCAGACGATGATCTACGCGACGGTCTCCATCCGCTCCACCCCCGACAACCGTGCCACGGCGGTCGGTTGGACCTCCGGAATGGGCCGCTTCGGTGCCGTCTTCGGCCCCTGGCTCGGCGGCCGGCTGCTCGCCTCCGGCAACGGCGACTGGGGCTTCACGTCCTTCGCCATCGCCGGACTGTCGTCCATGGTGTTCATCGGGATCGCGGCCCTGCGCGGCTCCAGGCAGGCCGAACGGACCAGCGCCGAGCAGGAGTTGGTCTCCGCCCACTGACGTGGCGCCCGAAGAGCCCGCGCCGGGAGACGCGGGCTCTTCGGGTACCTTCGGTCAGTCCTCGCCCATCTGGTCCTCCGCCGAGAGGTGTTCCACCGTCCTGCCCGTCTCGGTGAACGTCCGGGTCACATGGCCCGAGGAGTACACCCACAGGATCCGCAGCGGGGTGTCGCCGACGTTCCGGAACAGATGCGGGACCGGCGAGGGGACGTACGTGGTGTCGTAGCGCTCCAGCCGTGTCACCTCGCCGTCGACCCACACCTCCGCCTCGCCCTCCAGGATCGTCACGTGCTCGTCGCAGTTGTGCGAGTGCAACGGCGCCCCGGAGCCGACCGGATACACGCTCATCCCGCTGGTGATCAGGTTCTCCCCGCCCGCCGACGGCGTCGTGACGAGGGGCGTCGTGACGACGGCGCCGCCCCGGTCGAGCAAGGGCACGGACGCGACCTTGATGATCGTGGTCATCGGGATTTCCTTTCCGGCTACACACTCTCGCGTCGCACGACGTTAGGCCTCGCGCGGGGCAATGGGTGCCCTCCGGCGTGCAGCTTTACCTTGCATTTCCGGAGGGGTGAGCTTCCCGGACCCGGCTGTAGCGTCGGCACGCAACGCACGGCAGCACGAACCGCGCACTCAGCGCGCACGGAACGCGCCGGAAAGAAAAGGCAGGTATCGGCCCATGAGGCTCCCCGTTCTGACCGAAGAGGAAATGGACCCGCGCCAGCGGGAACTGGCCGCCCGCATCGCCGGCCGGCGCGGCGCGGTCCGCGGCCCCTTCCGGGTCTGGCTGCACAGCCCGGAGATGTGCGAACGGGCGGAATCCCTCGGCGCGTTCGCCCGCTTCGACAGCAGCCTCCCCAAGCGCCTCAGCGAACTCGCGCTGCTGATGGCCGCCCGCAACTGGGACGCGCAGTACTCCTGGAACGCCCATGTGCACCAGGCGATCGAGGCCGGCGTTCCGGAGGCCGCCGTCAAGGCGATCGCGGAGAAGCGCGAGGCCGTCTTCGACGACGAAGTGGACCAGGCGTTCTACCGTTTCTGCCGCGAGATCCTCGACGACCACTTCGTCACCGACGCCACCTTCGCCGCCGCACTGGCCCACTTCGGCCCCAAGGGCCTGGTCGACACCGTCGGCGCGCTCGGCAACTTCACCATGCTCGGCATGTGCCTCAACACCTTCCAAGTGGACCTCCAGGCGGACAAGGAACCCCCGTTCCCGGACATCCGCGGCCACGGTCGTAGCCGGGAAGAAGGTTGACAAGATTGCCGACAATCCTCTTTCGTTGGTCACCGAGGACAACCTGAACAAGGCACCCCGGTACTGTCCCGAGCCGCCCGCACGACCGGCACCGCCGCCGGGGCCCACCCCTGGCACACGGGGGCCTCCGGAGGAATCATGGACCGACTGCTCCTCATGCACAGCTTCGTCACCGTCGCCCAGGCCGGCAGCTTCAGCGGCGCCGCCAAGAAGCTGGGCTCGTCTGGCTCGCTGGTGTCACGGCACGTCGCCGAACTGGAGCGACAGGTCGGCGTCCGCCTCGTCAACCGCACCGCCCGCTCGGTCAGCCTGACCGAACCGGGGCTGCGGTACGCCGAGTTCGCGGCCCGCATCCTCGACGAGATCGAGGCCGAGGACGCCGGCATCGCGCACCTCCACGACCGCGCCGAGGGCACCCTGAGCATCATCTGCCCCAAGTGGATAGGCAGCCTGGACCTCGGGGACGCCATCGCCGCGTTCTCCGCCGCCCACCCCAAGATCCACGTCCGCTTCGAACTGGGCGGCATGTCGGACCGTACGTACGACTTCCTGGACAGCGGTTTCGACGTCGCCTTCCACACCAGGGATCTGCGGGACTCCAGCGTCCGCCTGAAGAAGATCGCCTCGCTGCCCTTCGTGCTGTGCGCCTCCCGGACGTACCTGGACCGCTGCGGCCCGCTCACCGAGCCCAACGGCCTCGCCCACCACGACTGCCTGGTCCACGTCAACGACCCGGTCTGGCGCATCGGCCACGGACACGCCAGCACCCTGCACAAGATCCGCAACGTGGCGTTCTCCTCCAACTCCTACCTCGCCCTCCAGAAGGCCGCCGTCCACGGCCGAGGCATCGCCCTGCTCCCGCAGCGCCCCGCCTACGACGACCTCCTCTCCGGCGCCCTGACGGTCCTGCTGCCCGAACTCGCCGTACCCGACCGCCCGCTCTTCGCGATCTACGGCCCCGGCCAGGCCACCCCGCGCAAGGTCAGCGTCTTCCTGGACTTCCTCGCCGAATGGTTCGCCCAGAACCCCATTCCGGCCATCGGGTCGTAGCCGCAAGAAACGATTGCGAATTCAGACGAGCCCGGACCATTGAGGCCTTCACGACCCGAAATCTAGGCTCGCCGGGCGACCCGCGAAACGAGGCATCCATGGGAATCCAGAGAATCGAATCGGTCACCTACGGCATCGACGACGTGGACGAATGCGTCCGATTCTTCGACGACTTCGGTCTGTTCCTGCTGGAGCGCACCGAGGAGCACGCGGTCTTCGAGACGCTCGCCGGGCAGACCCTCCACCTGGACACCCTGCCCGGCCCCCTGCTGCCGCCGCCGGTGGAGGCCGGGCCGACGATCCGCGAGGTCGTCTGGGGCGTCGACACCCCTGCGGAACTGGCCCGCCTGGTCGCCGCCGCGGGCCGTGACCGCGAGGTCCACGAGAGCGCCGACGGGGTCTTCCACACCGTGGACGAGAGCGGCTTCGGCGTCGGACTCGCGCCGGCCCGTCCGAAGAACACCGACGTGAGTCCGCGGCCCGCCAATGCGACGGGCAGCGTCGACCGCTGGAACACCCCGCTGGAACCCCTCACCCGGGCCTTCCCGCTGCGCATGTGCCATGTCGCGCTGAACATCGTCAAGGAGGGCCGCGAGGAAGCCGTCGCCTTCTACACCGAGCGGCTCGGCTTCCGGCCCACCGACATCGTCGAACCGATGGGCGTCTTCATGCAGGCGCCGGGCGACGACGACCAGCACACCATGCTGCTGTGCCACCGCCCCGACCGCGCCGGCGTCAACCACATCGCCTACGAGGTCCCCGGCTTCGACGACGTCATCGAGGGCGGCAACCACATGATCGAGCGCGGCTGGCGGGAGGCCCGCAGACTCGGCCGCCACACCGTCGGCTCGAACGTCTTCCGGTTCGTCCACGCCCCCTGCGGAGGCCGGGTCGAGTACGCGGCCGACATGGACCGCGTCGACGACACCTACGAGACCCGTGTCCACGAGACCACTCCGCCGCACCACATCTGGGCACTGCGCTCCCACCGCGACCAGGACGCCCCCGCCACCTGACTCTCCTCCCAGCCTGAGAGGGCACCCACTCATGACCTCCGACCACGGCTACCCCGCCGTCCGCATGTACATCGCGGGCGAGTGGTGCCAGGGCGGCACCGGACGGACCGCCCCGATCGTGAACCCGGCCACCGAGAAGGTGATCGGCGACGTACCCCTCGCCACCACAGCCGACCTCGACCGCGCCCTCGAAGCGGCCACCGAGGGCTTCCGCGCCTGGCGCGCCACCCCGGTCGCCCGGCGCTCCGCGATCCTGCACACCGCCGCCGACCTGATCACCGAGCGCGCCGCCGGGATCGGCCGGATCATGGCGCAGGAACAGGGCAAGCCGCTGCAAGAGGGCACCACCGAGGCCCTGCGCACCGCCGACACCCTGCGCTGGCACATCGAGGACGCCCGCCGCGCCTACGGCCGGATCATCCCCTCCGCACCCGGCACCCTCCTCACCGTCCGCCGCGAACCCGTGGGCCCCGTCGCCGCGTTCGTCCCCTGGAACTTCCCGGTCGGCGGCCCCAACCGCAAACTCTCCTCCGCCCTCGCCGCGGGCTGCTCGATCGTCATCAAGGCCTCCGAGGAGACCCCGGGCACGGCCGCCGCCCTGGTCGCCTGCTACGCCGACGCGGGCCTGCCGGCCGGAGTCCTCAACCTCGTCTTCGGCGAACCCGCCGAGGTCTCCGCCCACTTGATCCCCTCACCGCGGATCCGCCTGGTCGCCTTCACGGGCTCGGTCCCGGTCGGCAAACTCCTCGCCGCCCAGGCGGGCGCGGCCATGAAGCCCACCCTGATGGAACTCGGCGGCCACGCCCCGGTCGTCGTCTGCGCCGACGCCGACCCGGTGAAGTCCGCCCGCAGAGCGGCCCGGGCGAAGTTCTTCAACGCCGGCCAGGTGTGCACCTCACCGAGCCGCTTCTACGTCCACGAGAGCGTCGTCGCGGACTTCACCGCCGAGTTCGTGCGGGCCGCCGAACAGGTCACCGTGGGCGACGGCCTCGACGCGGGCACCACCATGGGGCCGCTCGCCAACGAGCGCAGGCTCCAGGCCGTCGAGAGCCTGGTCGCCGACGCCGTCGCACGCGGCGCCAATATCCTCACCGGCGGTCAACGGCCCGAGCGCGACGGCTACTTCTACGCCCCGACCGTCCTCACCGACGTACCGGCCGACGCGCGGCTGCTGCACGAGGAGCCCTTCGGCCCGCTCGCGCCGATCCTCCCGTTCACCGACCTCGACGAGACCCTCGCGCTCGCCAACGCCCTGCCCTACGGCCTCGCCGCCTACGGCTTCACCGAGTCCGCCGCCACCGCCGAGAAGCTCGCCGACACACTGGAGGCCGGCATCATCTCCGTCAACCACTGCGGCGGCTCCGTCGCCGAGGCACCCTCCGGCGGAGTCAAGGAGAGCGGCTACGGCAGGGAGGGCGGCCCCGAGGCCCTCGACGCCTACCTGGTCACCAAGCGCGTCTCCCACCTGCTGGCGGGCTGAACCGCCATGAGGTACACCCGCGTCGCGGTCGGCGGCCGGGCGGTCTGGGGCCGCGTGGGGGAGCGGGACATCGAGCTGCTGTCGGAATCCCCGCTGGACGGCGATCCGTCCGTCCTCGGCACCGTCCCGGTCGCGGACGCCCACTGGCTGCCCGTCGTCGTCCCGCCCGTGTTCTACGCCGTCGGCATGAACTACCCGCGGCACATCGCGCACGCCGGCGCCGAGACCCCCGCCCGCCCCGAGGTCGGCTACCGCGCCAACAACGCGCTCACCGGCCACCGTTCGCCCATCGTCAAGCCGGACGGGGTCGAGGGCCGCTTCGAGGCCGAGCCCGAACTCGTCGCCGTCATCGGCCGCAGACTCCGGCACGCCACCCGCGACGAGGCCCGCGAAGCGGTCTTCGGCTGGACCATCGGCAACGACGTCAGCGCCCGCGCCTGGCAGCACCAGGACCGCTCCTTCTGGCGCAGCAAGAACAGCGACACGTTCAAGCCCATGGGGCCGTGGATGGAGACCGACGTCGACGCGCTCGCGCAGACCACGACGCTCCGGGTGAACGGAGAAGTACGCGCCTCGTTCGCCACCGGCGACATGGTCTTCGACCCCTACGACCACATCGTCGAGCTCACCAAGCACATCACCATGCACCCGGGGGACGTGCTGTGGATGGGCGCCGAGACCACCTGCCAACTCGAACCCGGGGACACCGTGGACATCGAGATCAGCGGCATCGGCGTCCTGTCCAACCCCGTACACCGTGAAGGGAATCCGTCATGAGCAGCGCACCCCGCTACATCCACCACGTCAACTTCCCCACCACCGACCCCGACCGGACCGCCGAGTGGTACACGAAGGTCTTCGGGATGAAGCGGATCCAGCCCAAGTCCAACACCCGCGTGGTGCTGATGACCCGCGGCAACTTCGACCTGCACTTCACCCCCGTCGAGGAGATGGAGCGCATGGCGCCCTACCACTTCGCCGTCGAGGTCGACGACTGGGACGACTTCCTCGCTCACCTCAAGGATCTGGGCATCCGGCACACCCGGCCCATCGAACGGCCCGAGAACCAGTCGAAGTTCTGCTACATCCACGACCCCGACCACACCATGATCGAACTCGTCTTCCACGGCCGCCGCCCCAACTGACCCCGCACGTACAGGAGTTCACTCCCATGCCCATCGCCGACTCCGACGGCACCTCCATCTACTACGAGCGCCACGGCAGCGGTCCGGCGATCCTGTTCGTGCACGGCAGCGGCGGCCACCACGCCGCCTGGTGGCAGCAAGTGGCCGCTCTGCGCGAGGAGTTCACGGTCCTCACCGTGGACCTGCGCGGCTTCGGCAAGTCCGACGCGCCCATCTCTCCGCACTCGTCCGGGCCCGAGTTCGACGGCCAGGACTTCCCCGGCGACGTCGTCGCCGTACTGGACCAGGAGGACCTGACCGACGCCATGCTGGTGGGCCAGTCCATCGGCTCCGTCGCCGCGCTGCGCGCCGGACTGCTGCGGCCCGAGCGCGTCGGCTCCGTGGTCCTCGGCCACTCCCTCGGCGGCATCAGCCACCCCGAGCTGAAGGAACTCGCCGCCGCCGACCGCGCCGAGGCCGTCAAACTCCCCGTCATCGACCGCCTGTTGACGAAGCGCTTCCAGCGGGAACGGGCCGATCTCACCTTCCTGTTCCAGCAGATGGGCACGTTCAACGTCGCCAGGATGCAGGACCTGCGCAACCTCGACACCGACGGCCCGTCCCTGGACGACATCCGGGACTCGGGCGTCAGGGTCGCCTTCCTCGCGGGCGAGAAGGACGCGGTGCTCAGCGTGAAGACCGTGACCCGCGCCCACGAACTGCTGGCCGGCTCGCACCTGGAGATCGTCCCGGACGCCCCGCACTCCATGTACTGGGAGACGCCCGCCGAGTACAACGCCGCCGTCGCCCACCTGCGCCGCACCCTCACCGCACCGAAGGAAGCAGCATGAGCAGCCTCACTCTGGACGCCGCCGAGGAGATCATCGACGCCGCCCACCAGCGCGCCCGGGAGATCGGGAAGGCGGTGAGCGTCGCCGTCGTGGACGCGGGTGGCTTCCCCGTCGCCATCCGCCGCCCGGACGGCGCCCGCCCGCTCACCCCGGACATCGCCCGCGCCAAGGCGTACACGGCGGCCGTCATGCAGCGCCCCGGCACGATGCTGAAGAAGTGGCAGGAGAGCCAGCCGGTCTTCTTCGCCCAGCTCTCCCAACTCCCCGGCGCCGCCATGCCGATCATGGCCACCGAGGGCAGCCTCACCATCAAGAAGGACGGCGAGATCATCGGCGGCCTCGGCATCGCCGGCGGCACGGCCGACGAGGACCAGCGGATCGCCGAGGAGGTGCTCGCCTCGCTCGGCTACGAACTGGAGTTCGCCGCCTGGGGAGTCGCCGGCCACCCCGCACCCTCCGCGCCCGGAAAGGACGCCTGAGCCATGGCCGACACGTTCAACTACCGCATCGACCACCACGGCAGCCTGGTCCGCCCGATCGAACTGACCACCGCTCGCAGGGCCGGCGACCCCGAGGCGCTGCGGAAGGCCGAGATCCAGGCCGTCGAGGACGCGGTCGTCCTCCAGCGCAAGCTGCGCTCCACCGTCGTCACCGACGGCGACTTCCCCCGCGACGACTTCCGCAGCGCGGTACTTGACGGAGTGTCAGGCCTGCGCCGCACCGGCGAGACCGACGCCGACGGCCTGGTGCGCTGGGTCGCGGAGTCCCTGCCGAAGGCGAGCGGCCCGCTGCTCGGGGACTGGGCGGCACGGCTCGCCGAGCTGACCGTCATCGCCCCCAAGGCCGCGCTGCCCTCGCCCGCCTACCTCGCCGCCACCACCTTCGAGCCCGGCCACGGACCCTCCTCCGCACGGGAGTTGGGGGAGGCCTTCGCCGAGATCGTGCGCGCGGAGATCGAGTCGCTGGTCGCCAGGGGCGTACGCCTGATCCAGCTCGACAACCCGCTGCTGCTGGGCCAGTTGGCCACCACCCCGGCCGACCCCGGCGCGCTCTCCTTCGCGGACGCCCTGGCCGTCGACGCCCTCGCGGTACGCCTGGACGACCGCCCCGAGGGCGTGAAGATCGCGCTGTCCCCCGGCTGGGCCGCGCCCACCGAGGTGGACCGGGCCCGCGCCGAGCAGCTCTACGCCGGCATCGGCGCCGACCGCTGGATCCTGCCGTTCGACCAGGGCACCCCGGCCGAACTCGCCCTGGTCGAGACGCTGCCCGACGAGCGGGACTTCTGCCTGGGCATCGTCGACGCGACCGTGCCCGAACTGGAGGACATCGACACGGTGATGGCCAGGATCGACGCGGTCGGCGAGTTCAAGGACCTGGAGGACGGGGCCGTATCGCCGTCCCGGGGCTTCGCCGACGTGGCGGACCGGCCGTGGCTGACCGTCGAGCAGCAGCGCCGCAAGGTCGTGCTGGTGGAGACGACCGCACGCTATGTCTGGGGCAACGAGTTCTGACGCGCGGGCCGGGAAACGCGTCCGCGCGCTTCCCGGCCGGCTCCGTCACAGCACCTCGGCGAACGTCACCTTCCGGTCGGTCAGCAGCGGCCACACCGTCCGCACGATCAGCTCGTCGAAGTGGTCGGCGGCCTTGTGCGCGTCGAAACCGGCCCGGTCGGCGTACTGCTCGTACAGCACGAAACTGCCCGGCACCTCCGCCTCCGCGTGCACCTCGTACGCCAGGTTCCCCGGCTCGGCCCGGGTCTGCTCGCGCGCCTTCAGCAACGCGGCGCGCACCGTGGCCTCGTCGACGGGCTCGCAGAAATAGCGGGCGATGACTGCGTAGGCCATGTCGTGTCTCTCCTCGGTGGATCTTCGGCAGCTGCCGTCCGGCCTGCCGATTCCAGCACGGATCAACCCTGTGCCGACCCGCGCGCGGCGCAATCAATGCCTGCCGGCGCGGGGCTGGTGGCACCGCCCTCACATGGTGTGTTGTCGCATTCGGCCCACTGCGGCCGACGACTGCGCAGACCGCGGACCCGCACCGCGGCGGACGAAGGAAGTGATCTTCATGCGAAGCCTGGAAACCCTCTCCGGTGGAGAGTGGGTGACGACCGGCGAGTGGATCGAGGTGCACGACCCCGCCGATGTCCGCACCCCCTTCGCGCGCATCCCCGCCCTCGCCGCCAAGGACGTCACCCGCGCCTACGACCACGCCGAGCGCGGCTTCGCCGTATGGAAGCGCACCAGCCCCTTCGAACGCGCCCGGATCTTCACCGACGCGGCCCGGCTGATCCGCGAGCGGCTCGACGAGATCGCCGCCGACGTCACCGCCGAGAACGGCAAGACCGGCGCCGAGGCCTGCGGCGAGACCCTCAAGGCGGCCGACTTCCTCGACTACTACGCGGGCCTGGCCCGCCAGGGCTACGGCACCCTCCTGCACGACGCCCGTCCCGACACCCGCGTGCACACCCAGCGCGAGCCGATCGGC
Organism: Streptomyces sp. NPDC091280; assembly: GCF_044768565.1. Taxonomy (NCBI): domain Bacteria; kingdom Bacillati; phylum Actinomycetota; class Actinomycetes; order Kitasatosporales; family Streptomycetaceae; genus Streptomyces; species Streptomyces sp. NPDC091280. Next base: position 540,070 of record NZ_JBIVUZ010000007.1, on the reverse strand, counting down.
GTGATCCTCGTGATCAGCCCCTGGAACGACCCGCTGATCACTCCGGCCCGCAAGCTCGCCCCGCTGCTCGCCACCGGCAACGCGGCCGTGTTCAAGCCGGCCACCGAGACACCGTTGTCGGGCCTGCACTTCGCCCGCGCCCTGCACGACGCCGGACTGCCCGCCGGGGTCCTGAACGTGGTCACGGGCCGTACCGCCGAGATCGAGGAGGCGCTCCTCGACGACCCGCGGATCGTCGGCATCACCTTCACCGGCTCGAACGAGGTCGGAGCCCGCATCCGTCGCCGTCTCGCCGACCGCAACGTCCGCTTCCAGGGCGAACTCGGCGGCAAGAACGCCTCGGTGGTGCTCCGGGACGCCGACCTGCCGTTCGCCGCGAGGACCGTGGTGGCGGCATCCTTCGGACAGGCCGGTCAGCGCTGCACCGCCACCAGCCGGGTGATCGTGGAGCGGCCGGTGTACGAGGAGTTCACCCGGCTGCTGGTCGCCGAGGTCGAGGCGTTGCGGACCGGTCCGGGCAGTGATCCGGCGACCACCCTGTGCCCGCTGTCCAGCCCCGGGCAGCGCGACAGCGTCCTCGCCCACATCGTGGGCGCCGTGGACCAGGGAGCCACCGTCCTGACCGGCGGCGCGGCGGACACCGAGGGCGACCGCGCGCACGGCTGCTTCGTCCAGCCGACGGTCCTCGCCGAGGTCACCGCCGAGACGGCGATCTGGCGCGAGGAGGTCTTCGGACCGGTCCTCGCCCTCCGTGCCGTGGACGGCTTCGCGCAGGCCGTCGACGCGGTCAACGACTCCGACTTCGGGCTCGCCGCCGCAGTGTTCACCCGCGACCTCGCCTCCGCGTACCGCTTCGCCGACGACGCCGAGTGCGGGCAGATCGCGGTCAACACGACCACCCCCGGCTGGGACGTGCACCTGCCCTTCGGCGGCTTCCACGACTCCGGCACCGGCTACAAGGAGCAGGGCGACGAGGTCCTGCGCTTCTCCACCCGCGTGAAGACCGTCGCCGTCCACCTCGGCGCCTGAGCCGGCGAGCACGACAGAGAGGAGGACGCCGATGGCCGACGAGACGATCGGCATCGTCGGCGCGGGCATCGTGGGCCTGGCCACCGCCCGCGAGATCGCCCTGCGCCGCCCCGGCACCCGGGTCGTGGTGCTGGAGAAGGAACCCGCGGTCGCCGTCCACCAGACCGGCCACAACTCCGGTGTCGTGCACGCCGGCATCTACTACGCGCCGGGCAGCCTCAAGGCCGACCTGTGCGTCCGGGGCGTAGCGATCCTGCGCGAGTACTGCCAGGACCGCGGGCTGCCGTACGACGAGATCGGCAAGCTCGTCGTCGCCGTACGGCCGGACGAACTGGTGCGGATGGAGGACCTGTACGAGCGGGCCGCGAACAACCACGTGCCCGAACTCCGCAAGCTCTCCCGCGAGGAGATCAAGGAACTGGAGCCGCACGTCGGCGGGATCGCGGCCTTGCACTCCCCGCGCACCGCGATCACCGACTACCCGGCCGTGGCACGGGAGTTCGCGAAGGACATCGAGGCCTCCGGTGGCGAGGTGCGGCTCGGCTTCCCCGTCACGTCCCTCACCGACGTGCCGGGCGGCATCGAGGTCGGGTCCGGGCAGGAGCGGGTGCGTGTCGACCGGCTCGTCCTGTGCGCGGGACTGCATTCCGACGCCGTGGCGAGGCTCGCGCAGGACAAGAAGGAGCCGCGGATCGTCCCGTTCCGGGGCGAGTACATGCTGCTCAGGCCCGAACGGGCCCACCTGGTGCGCGGGCTCGTCTACCCGGTGCCGGACCCCCGCTACCCGTTCCTCGGCGTGCACTTCACCCCGCGCGTCGACGGCAGCGTGGAGGTCGGCCCGAACGCCGTCCTCGCGCTGGCGAGGGAGGGCTACCGGCTCGGCCACCTCTCCGTGCGGGACCTCGCCGGACTCGCCGCCTACCCGGGCGCCTGGCGGATGGCCGCCCAGCACTGGCGCACCGGCATCAAGGAGTACCGCGGCTCGCTGTCCGCGAAGGCCTTCATGAAGGACGCGAGCCTGTACGTCCCCGGGGTCGGCATCGCCGACGTCGTACGCGGCGGAGCGGGCGTCCGCGCCCAGGCGCTGGATCCCGACGGCACGCTCGTGGACGACTTCCGCATCCATCGGGTCGGCCGGATCACGGCCGTCCGCAACGCGCCCTCGCCGGCCGCCACCGCCTCCATGGCGATCGCCGAGCACATCGTCGGCGCGGTGTTCGACACCTCGTCCACACCGTGAGAACGCCCTGCGTACAGCGGTGTTCCGCGCAACTACAGCTTGCACGTCCAGCGCTCGGCAAGGCCCCGTCGCCCGCCTAGCGTTCCTTCCGTAGAGACCTTCTAGAGAAAGAGTTCCGGACATGTTCGTCGTCGACACGCAGATCCACATCTGGAAGGAAGAGAGCCCGGACCGCCCCTGGGTTCCGGGAGCGCGCGAGCGCATCCGTCTCAACGGCCACCGCGAGGACCCCTTCTCGTACGAGGAGGCCCTGGAGCTGATGGACGAGGCCGGCGTCAACCGGGCCCTGATCCTGCCGCCGTCCTGGGAGGGCGACCGCATCGACTACGCCCTGGAGGCCTGCGAGGCACACCCCGACCGCTTCGGGATCATGGCGCGCATCCCGCAGAACAAGCCCGAAGAGGGCAAGGCGATGCTCAAGGACTTCGCGCAGAACCCGCATGTGAAGGGCACCCGCCTCACCTTCCACCGGCCGCAGGACCGCAACTGGATGATCGACGGCACCAACGACTGGTACTGGCCGGTCGCCGAGGAGTTGCGCATCCCGACGATGGTCCACGCGCCCATCTGGAAGCGGGAGTTGGGCGAGATAGCCGCCAAGCACCCCGAACTGAGGATCATCATCGACCACATGGGCATCATGGCCCGCTGCGTCGACGACGCGATCGGCTACTGGGTCGCGGAGACCGCCGACCTGGCCGCCCACCCGAACATCTACGTCAAGGTCTCGGCGCTCCCCGGCTACTCCACGCAGCCCTTCCCGAACAACAACATCCAGAAGTACGTGCGCGAGATGGTCGACAGGATGGGCCCCCAGCGCTGCTTCTACGGCACCGACATCACGCGGCTGCTCGGGCACGGCATCACCTACACCGACACGATCGAGCAGTTCACCAAGCACTGGGACTTCACGCCCGAGGAGCTCGAATGGATCATGGGCCGTGGTATCTCCGAGGTCCTGAACTGGCCGATCGAGGGCTGAGGAAGCGCGAGAGATGACCGACACCACCAACCCCCCGGGCGCCGACGGCGGCGACGCTCTCGTCACCGCCTTCAACGCCGTCGGCGCCGACTACCTCTTCTGCTCCTCGGGCTCCGAGTGGGCCCCCGTCTGGGAGTCCCTGGCCCGCCGCCACCGCGACGGACTGCCCTGCCCGCGGTACCTGGACCTGACCCACGAGACCGTCGCCGTCGGCATGGCCACCGGCTACGGACTCCTCAAGCGCCGGCCGCAGGGCGTGCTGCTGCACGCGGCCCCCGGCCTGCTCCAGGGCTCGATGGCCGTGCACGGCGCGCTGCTCGCGGGCGTCCCGATGGTGGTCGCCTCCTCCGAGTCGACCACCTACGGCGACGGCCCCGGCCAGGACCCGGGCGGCCAGTGGTACCGCAACCTGTCCGTCGTGGGCGGCCCGCACCAGATCGCCCAGCCCTTCACCAAGTGGTCCAACGAGGCCGCCAGCGTCCACACCCTGCCCACGATGGTGACCCGGGCGGCGGAACTCGCCTGGCGCGCCCCGGCGGGACCGGCCTACCTCAACGTCCCGCTGGAGATCCTGCTGGAGGAGTGGGACGGGCGCGAGGCCAAGCCGGTCGTGGCCCCGGGCTCGACCCACAGTTCGCCCGAAGAGGCCGACGCCGTCGCCCAGTTGATCCGTGAGGCGTCGAACCCTGTCGTCGTCACGGAGACGGCGGGGCGCGAGGCGGGCGGCTTCGAGGCGCTCGTCGCGTTCGCCGAGGCCTGGAACATCCCGGTCGTCGAGCCTGACTCGGCGGTCTGCGGCAACTTCCCGCGCACCCACCCGCTGCACGCCGGCGGCGACATCGGCCCGTGGATGGATGAGGCGGACCTCATCCTCCTCGTCAACTGCCGCGCCCCCTTCTACCCGCCCTCGCGCCGCCCCTCGAAGGCGACGGTCGTCGTCATCGACGAGGTGCCGCAGCGCCCGCACGTCGTCTACCAAGTCCTCTTCGCCGACGCGTACTTGGAAGGCGACGTCGCCAACACCCTGCGCCAGCTCACCAAGCGGGCCAAGGACCTCGACGAGACGGCCGTGGCCCGGCGAGGGGCCGCGCAGGAGGCACGCTTCGAGGCCGAGCGGAAGGCCGTCGCCGAGGCCGAGACGCAGGCCGCCGGTGCCGAGGGCATCGACCCGGTCCTCGTCGCCGCGACCCTGCGCACGCTGCTGGAGGGCCGGAACGGAATCGTCGTCGACGAGACCATCACCCACAGCCGGGTCGTCAAGCGCCACGTCCGGACGGCCGACCCCGACTCGTACTTCTACGTCCAGGGCGGCCTCGGCCAGGGCATCGCCGTCGCGCTCGGCGTCAAACTCGCCGCGCCGGAGCGCCCGGTGGTCCTCACGATCGGCGACGGCGCCTTCACCTACAACCCGGTCGTCCCGTCCTACGACGCCTCGAACGCCTACGAACTCCCCGTGCTGATCGTGGTGTTCAACAACCGCGTCTACAAGTCGATGAACCTCAACCACCGCAGGTTCTACCCCGAGGGCGCCGCCGCCGACACCGGCGAGTGGCTCGGCACCGATCTGCGCCGGCTGCCCCGACTGGCCGCGTTCGCCGAGCCGTTCGGGATGCACACCGAGACGGTCGACGTACCCGAGGCGCTCGCCCCCGCGCTGGAGCGCGCGCTCAAGGCCGTCACGGAGGGCACCACCGCCGTCGTCGACGTCCTCGTCACCCGCTGAACCAGGAAGGCATCCGCCACCATGTCCGACACCGCAACGCCCAAGCCGGGCAAGGTCCTTGTCGCCGCCGACGATCTGCGCGCCTTCTCCGCCGCCCTCCTGGAGAAGGGCGGCCTGAACGCCGAGCAGGCGCGCACCACCGCCGACGTGTTCGTGTGGGCCGCGCTGCGCGGCGTCGACTCGCACGGCATCGCCCGCGTCCCCGCCTATCTGGAACTGCTCGCCAAGGGCGTCGCCAACGCCGACGCCGACATCAGGATCGAGTCCACCGCACCGGCCGCCGCCGTCCTGGACGCCGACCGGGCCCCCGGCCCGGTGGCCCTGTGCGCAGCCGCCGCCGAAGCGGTGACCCGGGCCAGGGCCGGCGGAGTCGCCGCCGTGGGGGTCCGCCGGACCGTCCACACCGGGGCCATCGGCTACTACGTGTCGAAGATCGCCGAGCAGGGTCTCGTCGGCATCGGCTATGTCGCCGGTATGCCCAACATGGGCTACACGGGCGTCAAGGGCGCCGCCGTGGCGACCAGCCCGCTCGCCGTCGCGGTACCGGCCGAGGCGCACGCCCCGCTGGTCCTCGACATGGCGACCGCGACCATCGCGCTGGGCAGGATCCGGCAGGCGAAGGTGAGCGGCACCCCGCTGCCCGAGGGCGCGGCGGCCACCGCCGACGGCACCCCGACCACCGATCCCGAACTGGCCGTCATGCCACTGCCGTTGGGCGGCGCCAAGGGCTCCGGGATGTCCCTCGCCTTCGAACTCCTCACCAGCGTGCTGGTCGGCGCCCCGATCTTCGCCGCGTTCCACTCCGACGACCCGCAGGGCCGCGAGCACCGCCAGAACGCGCTGCTCATCGCCCTGGACCCGGCGGCCTTCGGCGACCCGGCCGCCTTCACCGAGGCGGTCGACGCCACGCTGGCCACCCTCAAGCGGCTGCCCCCGGCCGACGACGCCGAGGGTGTCTTCTACCCCGGTGAGCGCAGCGCGTCGATCGCCGAGGGACGGGCCGCGAAGGGCATCCCCGTGGCGCCGAAGGTGTGGCGTGAACTCGGCGAGGCGGCCGGGAAGTTCGGCCTCACCCCGCCGGAGCCGGTGCCGTCGGTGTGACGCGGTGCCACCGCGCCGACCGTACGAAGGGGGGACGGTCGGCGCGGTGCTCCGGTCAGGCGGTGCCCACCGCCTCCTTGATCTGACGGGCGATCAGCGCGTAGCTGCGCAGGGCCAGTTCGTCGTCCTGGCCGTCGTAGCCGTGGTCGGCGCCGGCCACGTCGACGTGCTCCACCAGAGCACCCGCCGTACGCAACCGCTCGGCGTAGCGCACGCCTTCGGCATGGAGCAGGTCGTACTCCGCCGTCACGACCAGCGCCGGGGCGATCCCCTTGAGGTCCGCGGTGTCCGAGGGATGGGCGGGCGACACCAGCCGGTCGGCACGCACCTTCGGGTCCGGGACGTACGACGTGTCGAAGACCTCGGCCATCCAGGGCCGCAGCACCGGCTTGGCGATGGCGGACCGTTTGTCCTTCGCGCTGGTGGCGAGGTCCAGCGGCGGATAGTGCAGCACCTGGAGCGCGATCGAGGGACCGCCCTCCTCCAGTGCCTGCCGGGCCACCGCCGCCGCGAGTCCGCCCCCGGCGCTCTGCCCGCCCACGGTGACGCGCTCGCCGTCCCAGCCCTGTTCGCCTCCGTGCTCGGCGATCCACCGCACCACTTCGAAGGCCTGCCGGGGCGGTGCGGGGAACGGGTGCTGCGGGGCGACGACGTAGTCCACGTTGACCACCACGACACCGGCCTCCGCCGCGAGGAAACGGCACAGCGGGTCGTCCAGTTCGGTCAGCGGTACGACGTAGCCACCGCCGTGGAAGTTCACGTGCACCGGGGGAGGCGGGCCCTCGCCGGCCGGCAGATACACCGTGGCGCGGGCCGGGGCGACCGCGGTCGGGATCGTCAACTCCCGTGTGTCGCGCGGGAACTGCGGCAGACGCTGATGCGAGGCGGCGGCGGAGCCGCGCCCGCTCGGGCGCCGGTCGGCCATGATCGACAGGCGCTGAAGGGACTTGGCGGCGAAGGCGGCCACTGCCGGCCGGGCCAGAACAGACATACCGCTCCATTCATGGAGTGCACGCGACCGGAGGAACGTGGTCCGACCGCCCGGGTCGATCGACAGGTTTCCTGGCGATGAATAGGGCGACGATAACACGCGCGCAAGTGCGGACGGAGGTGGTGATCAGTCCTCTGGAGCGCGGGAATCGCCCTGTGGTCAGCGGTGGTGGAGGTGCCCGCCCGCGTGCGGGTGCGCGCAGCACACGCCGTGCGGCGGGGCTGTGGCAATCGCCGGGCCGGCCGTCACGCACGCCGCGTGTTGCGCGGTCTCGATCATCTGCTCGCTGTCGGTCGCCGCGTCCGCCAGGCTCGCGCAGCACACGACGAGCAGCGCCGCGCCCGCGACGAACGGCAGGGCCCGGCGCCGGGGAGGCGGCGCCAGCAGCGCCCGCACGCGTTGCGGCACCGCCCCGCCGGTGGCGGCCAGCGCCGGGCGGGTCCGGTTCGCCGAGGTGGCGAGCGCCGCCCGGCCCACGGCGTGGGCGACGACCTTGCGATCACCTACGCGGGCCGCCGCCTCCTCGTCGGCCCAGCGTTCCAGGACGAAGCCGCCCGCGGCGGACAGCGGCCGTAGCAGCGGATTCACGGCGGCGCAGAGGCGCCAGAGGGTCTGGAAGAGGTGGTGGCGGCCGTGCAGATGGGCCCGCTCGTGCGCGAGCAGCGCCTCGCGCTCGCGGTCGCCCAGGCAGCGCAGCATGCCGCTGGACACCACGATCCGGCCTGGCTTCCCCGGCAGGGCGAAGGCCTCGGGCGACGCCGTGTCCAGGACGGCCAACTCCGTGTCCCCGGGCAGCTGTTCGCACTCCCGACGGGCCCAGCGCAGATGCCGTGTCTGACGGGTGGCGGCGACGGCGAGGCCCGTGGCGGAGGCGAGGAGGGTGAGCGCGGCGAGCCCCGCGACCGTGAGGTACACCGGGTCGGAGGCGCGTACGGCGGCGACCGACCACTGCCCCTCCTCGGCCACCTCGGGGAGCTGCACCAGACCGGCGAAGGCCAGCAGTGCCAGCGAGCCCAGCCAGCCGAGCGAGGCCATCAGCGCGGCGGAGGCCAGCGACCAGGCGGCCGGGCGCGGGGGCAGCAGCGGTGCGGCGCGGGGTGCGAACACCGCGATCACCATGGTGATGAGGAGAGGGACGTACACGCTGATCAGCACCGGCTCACGGACCTTCGTCGGCGCGGCCGGCGGGGTGCGGCCCGTCGTGCCCGGAGAGCAGGCGCTGGAGCAACTGCTCGTCCTCCTCGGACAGTTCGGAGACGAAGCGGGTGAGCACCGCCTCGCGGTCGGCGCCGTGCTCCAGCAGGGAACGCATCCGCTCCGCCGTGTGCGTGGCCTCGTCGCGGGCGGGCGCGTACGCGTACCCGCGGCCCGCGCGATGCCGGACGAGCATCCCCTTGTCGTACAGGCGCGACAGGATCGTCAGGACGGTGGTGTAGGCCAGGTCCCCGGGCAGTTCGTCCCTGACCTGGCGGGCGGTCCGGGGCTGGTCGGCCCCGTAGAGCGCGGCCAGTACACCGCTCTCCAGTTCACCGCGCGCCCGCCTGCCGGATCCCTCGCTCTTCCGGTCGCCGTCCACCGCTCGCCCACCGCCTTCCACCGCTCGGCGACCCAGCCTACCCGGCTGCCTACTACATGTTGTACGACGTGACCTACTACATGTTGTAGAGTTTCGCCGCTCCACTCCATCTGCGGAGGAAAAAGCCCATGCCCCACCTCGGAAGTACGGTGCGTCCACGTGCCCTCGCGGTCGCCGACCGGGTCGTGATCGTCTCGGCGAGCGTCGGGGCCGGTCACGACGGCGCCGCGGCCGAGCTGGAACGGCGGCTGGTCGCGACCGGATTCGCCGTCGACCGCCTCGACCTGCTGGACGTGCTGCCTGCCCGGCTCGGACGGCTCGTCCGGGACGGCTACCACCGCATGCTCGTCCGGACGCCCTGGCTCTACCAGCGGATCTACAGCAGCACCGAACGCGCCGGAGGCGGCGGCCCGCTCGCGCGCGCCCTGCTGCGCTCCGCCGAGACCCGGCTGCTGCGCGCCCTGCCCGCCGACACGGGCGCCGTCGTCTCCACCTACCCGGGCGCGAGCCGGGTCCTGGGCAGCCTCCGGCTGGCCGGCCGCCTCACCGTGCCCGTCCTCACCTACCTCACCGACTTCTCCGTGCACCCGCTGTGGGTGGCCGACGGCGTCGACGTCCATCTCGCGCTGCACGACGTGCCCGCCGCGCAGGCCCGCGCCGCCGGCGCGCGCGACGTCCGGGTGTGCGGCCCGGTCGCCGACCCGCGCTTCCGTCCCGTGGACGCGTCGGGGCACGCGGCGGCCCGCGCCCGTTTCGGCCTGCCCGCCAACGCCCCGCTCGCCCTGCTGGTCGCCGGCTCCTGGGGCGTGGGCCCGGTACGGCAGGTCGCCCGCGAACTGCGCGACTGCGGCGCGGCCGTACCGGTCGTGGTCTGCGGACGCAACGAGGCGCTGGCCGAGCAGCTCCGCGCGGACGGCATCGAGCACGTCCACGGCTGGGTCGACGACATGCCCGGCCTGATGCACGCCGCCGACGTCCTGGTCCAGAACGCCGGCGGACTGACCTCCCTGGAGGCCTTCGCCACGGGCCTGCCCGTCGCCAGCTACGGCTGCATACCCGGCCACGGACTGACCAACGCGTCCGCCCTGGACGAGGCCGGCGTCGCCGCCTGGATCCGGGAACCGTCCCAACTCAAGCACGTGCTGGGCGAGTTGATCGACGGCCCGCGCGGCCTGCTGCAACGGGAGGCGGGACTCGCGCTGTTCACCGGAGAGGTCCCGGAAACCGCGACCGGCACGGACCCGCACGAGGCCACGGACCGGGGCCCCGCCGCCGAGACGGTACGGGTCTGCCGGGCCGGGGCCGGACCCGCCGCCCCGATCGCCGTCCGCCGCAGCCGCGCGGTCCGTCCGGCCGGCCTCAGGCTCGCGCTCACCACCGCCCTGGCCTGCGCGGTCTGGGCGGGCGCGGTCGGCACGGCGGTCGCCACGACCGACGGCGGCCCACGTCTCATCCACGCCATAGGGCAGCACCTCGACCTCGACGACACACCCCGCGCGCACCACGGCGGCCACGAAAGCCGCGAGGACCACGGGGACCACAGGGATCCTGAAGGCATGGAGGGCCACGAAGGCCACCTGGAGGCCCGCCGCTCATGACCGCCACCCGCCTCCTGCGCACCGCCGCCCGCGCCGCGCTCCCCGCGCTTCCCCTCCTCGCCGCCGCGTACGCCGCCCCCGTCGTCTCCACCTACGGCCCGCTCCGCAACCGCGTCATGCCCCGACTCGCGGGCCGGGGCCGGTCCGACCACGTGGCGCTCACCTTCGACGACGGACCGGACCCCCTCTCCACCCCGCTCTTCCTGCGCCTGCTCGACGAGCGCGGGGTCCACGCCACCTTCTTCCTCCTCGGCGCACAGGCGGTACGCGCCCCCGGCCTGGTCCGCGAGATGGCCGCCGCCGGACACGAGATCGCCGTCCACGGCTGGCTGCACCGCCCCCTTTTGCTGCGGGGCCCGCGCGCCACCCACGACGACCTGGCCCGCGCCCGCGACACGGTCGGCGACCTCACCGGACGCCCACCACTGCTCTTCCGGCCGCCCTACGGCGTGATGTCGACCGCCGCCCACCTGGCGGCCCGCGGGCTGGACCTCACGCCGGTGCTGTGGACCGCCTGGGGCGAGGACTGGAGGGCCCGCGCCACACCGGAGTCGGTCCACCGCACGGTCACCGCGGACCTGCGCGGCGGCGGCACGATCCTGCTGCACGACTCCGACTGCACCTCGGCCCCCGGCTCCTGGCGCGCCACCCTCGGCGCCGTGCCCCGCATCCTCGACACCTGCGCGCTGCGCGGGCTGTCGGTGGGGCCGCTGCGGGACCACGCGCGTCCTGCGGATGACGTACTCTCTGCGCCGTAGACGGGGTAAACGTGCGCCGTAACTTACTTGAGTTACGCAACAATATGGTAAAGTGGGTCTCATGTCCACACCTCCGGTCCCCACCGACCCCGCCTCCCCGGAGGTGACCGAGATAGAGCGAGCCCTCACTCGGATCACCTACCTGAGCACCCGCGCCCGTCAGCACGACCGGCTCATGGCCCTCGCCGGTGTGCCCCTGGACCGTGCGGCGGTGGCGCTGCTGCGGCAGGTCGCCGACTCCGAGCCGCTGCGCCCCGGCGAACTGGCGAACCGCCTCGGGGTCGAGGCCTCGCATGTGACGCGCACGGTGCAGCAGTTGCAGAAGTCGGGCTACGTCACCCGGGTGCCCGACCCCGACGACCGCCGTGCCCAGCGGATCGAGCTGACCGAGGCCGGCCGCCGAGCCGTCGACAGTGTCCGCGACGCCGGTGCGCGCGGCATGCAGATGGCCCTCTCCGACTGGTCGACGGACGAACTACAGCAATTGGCGACGCTGTTCCACCGCATGGTCGACGACTTCCTGAACCACGCGATCGAGGAGGACGGCGAGCCGGAGGTGCCGGCGCAGGCCCGCACCGTCTGACCGACCGGTGCGGACCGCGCTCTGCCTCAGCCGAGGTCGGCGACGATCTGCGGCAGGTCGGCCGTGGTGCGGATCCCGGGGGCCGCCGCGCAGACGAAGGGGACGGCGTTGACCGCGCGGTTCGCGGTGTAGGAGGGGGACATCGCGCCCATCCGGTCGAGGGGGACGGGGAAGCGCAGATCGATGTCGAGCGGCGCGTCCCCCTCGACCGAGACGTGCCAGCCCGTCGACCGGAGGTCCCAGGCGGGGTCGAGGTCGGTCGTGCAGTACCAGTTGGCCCGGAACCGCAGCAGGGGCCGCCCGTTGCGCAGCCCGGAGACGGTGATCCGCTGCGCGGCCACCGTGCCGGCGGGCAGGGTGCCCGCCGCGATCGTGGTCGTACGCCGGGCGAGCGCGACCTCGCCGCGCGCCTCCACGGAGTCGAGCGGTGTCCCGAGCGCCTCGGCCAACAGCCGCAACGACGGTCCGAAGCTGTCGCGCAGTCCGGTCAGCCGCTGTTCGCCGAACTCGGCAGGAGGCTGCCCGAAGCCCATCACCTCGAACAGCAGCCCGGGGGAGTCGCGCGGGGAGAGATCCGCGAACTCGTCGATCGTCAGCGCGTCGAGCCGCCGCTGGATCGAGGTGAGCACGAACGGCAGAGCCTCCGTGATGAATCCCGGGCTGCTGCCGGTGCTGTGCACGGAGGTCCCGCCCTCGGCGCACGCGTCCTCGATCCGCTTGCGTAGGACCGGGTCGAGGCTGGGCGCGTGATGGAACTCGCCGCGCGTCGAGACGACGTTCACGCCGGAGGAGAGCAGCGCGCACACATCGTCGAAGTCGCAGGCCCGCGGGGTGTAGAGGACGCAGTCGGCGTCCAGCGCCAGGATCTCGTCGATGTCGTGCGTCGCGAGGATCCCGGTCGTGCCGGACTCCCCGCCGCTCAACTCGCCCGCGTCCAGGCCCGACTTGGCCGGCGTGTGGACATACACGCCGGCCAGGGTCAGCTTCGGATGCTCCAGTACGGCACGCATCGTGCGGGCACCGATGTTCCCCGTGGCCCACTGCACGACCCGGTAGCGCTGTACTCCATGCCGTGACGGCTCGGTCATCGCCCACCTCCCGTTCGGTGGGCGAGAACCGTACTCTCCTCTGTGGAGAGCGTCAATTACGTACGGGGACCCCCGAGAGGCCGCCGAGGCAGAAGTGCCAGACCTCCTCGGCGGTGACCGCCGCCGAGTGGCTGCCGGCCGGAACGCCGTTGCCCTGCGCGACGAACATGACCGTCTGCATCAGGATCGAGGCCTGGCGGCGCGGCTTCCCGGCGGGGATCGCGCCGGCCTCCTCGGCCTGCTCGACCAACTCCGTGAACACCGTCAGCAGGGGGAGATGAGCGGTCGCCACCTGGGCCGGATGCTTCACCAGGAGTTGCAACGCGAAGTCGCTGAACAACGGGCGCTCCACACCGGGGTTGGAGAGCGACTGCTCGAACAGCATGGTCACCGCCTGCCGCAGCGCCTCCAGCGGGTCCGACAGCGCTCCGGCGGTCTCGCGGATCTCGGCCGCCGACTTGGACAACGCGTCCTCGAACAGCGCGAGCAGCAGCTCGTGCTTGCCGTCGAAGTGCTGGTAGAAGCTGCGCAGTGACTGTTTGGAGCGGTCCACGACCTCCTGGACGGTGAAGTCCGTCGTCCGCTTCTCCGCGATGAGTTCCTGGGCCGCGTCGAGGAAGCGCTGCACCCGTTGTTCGGCGCGGAGCTTCGCTGCACGGGTGGAACGCTCAACGGCGCGCTGGCGCCAGGCTGGTTGTTCTTCGGGGACAGCTGTCACAAGAAGAACGATACTCCACTTCAGCGGTAACACATCGGCTTCCCCTACCGAAGGACGCACTGCAACTTTCGAGACCCTTACTCGCGTGAGATGAGAATGATATTCTCACCGACATCCGTCCGGGTTGGCAGGAGGTTCGTCTGACATGGCATGGGACTTTTCCACCGAGCCGGAGTTCGAGGAGAAGCTGGAGTGGACCAGGCGGTTCCGCGCCGAGCGCGTGGAACCGCTGGACCTGCTGTATCCGGACCGGGCCTACCACCCGCTCGACGACGAACTCGGCCCGATCGTCAGGGCGTTGAAGCAACAGGTCCGCGACGCGGGCCTGTGGGCACCGCACCTCGGCCCCGAACTCGGCGGGCTCGGCTTCGGCCAGGTCAAGCTGGCACTGATCAACGAGATCCTGGGCCAGTCGAGCTGGGCCCCCGTCATCTTCGGCACGGCCGCCCCCGACACCGGCAACGCCGAGATCATCGCCCGCTACGGCACCGACGAACAGAAGGAGCGCTACCTCCAGCCGCTGCTGGAGGGCGAGTGCTTCTCCTGCTTCTCCATGACCGAACCGCAGGCCGGCGCCGACCCCACGATGTTCACCACCCGCGCCGAACGCGACGGCGACGACTGGGTCATCACCGGCCGCAAGTTCTTCTCCTCCAACGCCCGCACCTCGAAGTTCGTCATCGTGATGGCCGTGACGAACCCCGACGTCAGCCCCTACAAGGGCATGTCGATGTTCCTCGTGCCCAGCGACACCCCCGGCGTCCGCATCGAGCGCCACCTCGGCATCATGGGCGAGGCCACCGACGAGGGCATGCACGCGCTCATCGCCTACGACGGCGTCCGCGTCCCCGCCGACGCGCTGCTCGGCGGCGAGGGCCAGGCCTTCGCGATCGCCCAGACCCGGCTCGGCGGTGGCCGCGTCCACCACGCGATGCGGGTCGTCGGCCAGAGCCAGAAGGCCCTCGACATGATGGCCGAGCGGGCCCTGTCCCGCGAGACCCAGGGCGAGCGGCTCGCGGACAAGCAGCTCGTGCGCGCCGACCTCGCCGACTCCTACGCCCAACTCGCCCAGTTCCGGCTGTTCGTGCTGTACACGGCCTGGCAGATCGACCGGTACCAGGACTACCGGCGGGTCCGGAAGGACATCGCCGCGATCAAGTTCCTCACCCCGAAGGTGCTGCACGACATCGTGTACCGCTCGATGCATCTGCACGGCGCCCTCGGTGTCTCGAACGAGATGCCGTTCTCCGAGATGTGGAACGGCGCCGCCGTCATGGCCGTCGTCGACGGACCCACCGAGGTCCACAAGATCACCGTCGCCCGTGACGTCCTGCGCGGCTACGAAGCGGCCCCCGGCCTCTGGCCCACCCAGCATCTGCCCACCCGCCGCGAATGGGCCCGGAAGCAGTTGGAGGACCTGCTGTGACGCTCGCGAACACACCGTCCCTCGCCCGCTGGCTGGACGGCCAGGGCATCGCCCCCGGCCAGCCGGTCGAGACGTCGTACATCTCCGGAGGCACCTCCAACGACATCTACGGTGTCCGGCGCGGAGGGCTGGACATGGTGCTGCGCAAGCCGCCGGAGAAGGTTCCGCCGGGGCGCAACGAGACCATGCTGCGCGAGTACCGCGTCCTCAAGGCGCTCAACGGAACGGACGTCCCGCACCCCGAGGCCATCGCCGTGTGCGACGACACGAGCGTGCTCGGCTCCTGCTTCTATCTCATGGCCCACGTCGACGGCTGGTCGCCGATGAACTCCGGCGGCTGGCCCGAGCCGTTCCTCGGCGACCTGTCCCTGCGGCCCGGTCTCGCCTACCAACTCGTCGAGGGCATCGCCAAGTTGGGCAACGTGGACTGGCGGGCCCAGGGACTTGAGGGCTTCGGCCGCCCGGACGGCTTCCACGACCGGCAGGTCGACCGCTGGCTGGCCCATCTCGCCAAGTTCGAGTTCCGCGAGATACCCGGCCTGGAGCAGGCCGCCGCCTGGCTGCGCGCACACCGTCCCGCGCACTGGACACCGGGCATCATCCACGGCGACTACCAGTTCGCCAACGTCATGTTCCGGCACGGCGCGCCCGCCGAGCTCGCGGCCCTGGTCGACTTCGAAATGGCCACCGTGGGCGACCCGTTGCTCGACCTCGGCTGGGTGATCATGGGCTGGCCGGACGCCGACGAGGACCGCACCCAGAAGGGCTACGTCGACTACACCGGCATGCCCGACCGCGCCGACCTGCTGGAGCACTACGCCAAGGTCAGCGGACGCGACGTCAGCGAGATCGACTACTACGTGATCCTCGCCCGGTTCAAGATGGCCGTGGTCCTGGAGGGCGGCTACGCCCGGCATGTGAAGGGCGAGGGCGGCAACCCCAAGATGGCCCACTACGGCGACGTCGTCCTCCAGATGGCCGCCCAGGCGGCCGAACTCGCCGCCACGACCCGGCTATGAGAGCCGCCCGCTGCAACGCCCTCGGCGGCCCGGTCGTCGTCGAGGACATCCCCGAACCGCCCTTCCCCGACCCGGAGTTCACCGCCGACGACGGCGGCATCCCGGTCGACGTGCACTACGCGGCCGTCAACTTCGCCGACGTCCTCGTCATCGACGGCGCCTACCAGGTGAAGGCCGAGCCGCCCTTCACCCCGGGCAGCGAGTTCGCCGGTGTGGTCGCCGCCTCCGCGCACGGATTCGAGAAGGGCGAGCGGGTCTTCGGCTCGATGTTCGTCGGCGCCTTCGCCGAACGCGTCACCGCCCGCCCCGCCGGACTGAGCCGCGTCCCGGAGGGCGTCCCCACCGACCGCGCCGCGGCCTTCGGAGTCAGCCACGCCACCGCCTACGACGCGCTCCGCCTGGTCGCCGACGTACGACCCGGCGAGCGGGTGGCCGTCCTCGGCGCGGCCGGGGGAGTCGGCCTCGCCACCGTCGAACTCGCCGCACTGCTCGGCGCGGAGGTCGTCGCCGTCGCCTCCACTGAGGAGAAGCGCGCGGTGTGCGCCGAGCAGGGGGCGCGATCGACCCTGCCGTACGACGACCTGAAGCGGACCCTGCGGGCGGCGGGCGGCGCCGATGTCGTGATCGACCCGGTCGGCGGGCCGTACGCGGAGGAGGCCTTGCGCGCGATGCGCTGGGGCGGTCGGTTCGTGAGCGTGGGGTTCGCGAGCGGGGAGATCCCGCGCATCCCGCTCAACCTCCCGATGCTCAAGGGCGTGAGCGTCCACGGCTTCGACCTCGGCGGCTGGGCGCGGCACCGGCGCGACGACCTGGTCGCCGCCCGCACCGAACTCCACGGACTGTTCGCCGCCGGGAAGATCAGGCCGCGCGTGCACGCCGTGTATCCGCTCGCCGACGTCGCCACCGCCCTCACCGTGGGGCGCCGCGCCATCGGCAAGGTCCTTCTGGAGGTCGCGCATGGAGTTTGAGTTCGACGACGAGCAGCGGCTGCTCCAGCGAGTGGCCCGCGACACGGTCACAAGGTCACGAGACCTGCCCGAGGACCAACTCTGGGCGACGTACCTGGAGTTGGGCTGGCTCGAAGCCCCGCCGGTGGAACTCGCCATCGTGCTGGAGGAGTTGGGCTACGCCGCCGACCCGACACCCTTCCTCGCCACCGCCACCTGGTTCGCGCCGCTCGCCGGTCGGCTGCCGCGCGGCTCGGGCACCGGTGTCTTCGACGGGGCGGGCGGCTTCGTCCTGGACGCCGACCGCGCGGACGAGGTCGCCCTCCTCACCTCCGAGGGCGTGGTCGTCCGCGACGGCAAGGAGCTGGCGGCCGAACGGCTCTCGGTGTTCGACCCGACCCTGCACATCGCCCGGGTGGACGCCCCGGACCTGGTCGCCGGTGTACCGGACCTGGCCCTGATGGGCCTGGCGATCAGCGTCGTCGGCAGCTGCCGGCGCATCCTCGACCTGGTCGTCGCCCATGTGCAGGAGCGGCACCAGTTCGGCGTGCCCATCGGCTCGTTCCAGGCCGTCAAGCACAAGGCCGCCGACATGTACGTCGCCATCGAACGCGCCAAGGTGCTCGCCTACTTCGCCGCGCTCACCATCGCCGAGGACGACCCGCGCCGCGGCCGGGCCGCCGCGATGGCCAAGGCCGCCGCCGGAGACTGCCAACAGGTGTGTTTCCGCAACGGGTTCCAGCTCTTCGGCGCCATGGGCTACACGTGGGAGAACGAACTGCAGATCCATCTCAAGCGGGCCAAGGCCGGGGACCTGCTCCTCGGCACGGCGTCCGAGCACAGGAAGGCGCTGCTGGTATGAGACTGGCCCCCGACCCCGAGGTGGAGAAGTTCCGCGCCGATTTCAGCGCCTTCCTCGACACCCACCTGCCCACCCCCGAAGAGGTCACCGTCCGCTCCAGGTCCAGCGCGGACATCCCCGACTGGGCCCGGCGCTGGCAGCGCACCCTCTTCGACGAGGGCTGGCTGCTGCCCGCCCAGCCGCCCGAGTACGGCGGGCGCAACGCCACCCTGCCCCAAGTCGTCGCCCACCTGGAGGAGTTGTCCAGGCGGCGGATCTACCACAGCTTCAACCCGCAGGGCCTCAACATCATCGCGGCCTCCCTGCTCACCTTCGGCACCGAGGCACAGAAACGCGACTGGGCCCTGCCGCTGCTGCGGGCCGAGATCACCGCGTCCCTCGGCATGAGCGAACCCGGAGCCGGCTCCGACCTGGCCGGGCTGCGCACCCGCGCGGTCCTCGACGGCGACCACTTCGTCGTCAACGGGCAGAAGGTGTGGACCTCCGGCGCCCACGACGCCGACGTCCTGCTCACCTTCGTCCGCACCGACCCCGACGCCCCCAAGCACAAGGGGATCAGCGTGCTGCTGATCCCCACCGACTCCGAGGGCCTGGTCCGGCGGCCGTTCGGATCGATCGCCGCACCCGACGACCTCGACTTCAACGAGGTGTTCTTCACCGACGTCCGCGTCCCCAAGGAGAACCTCGTCGGCCCGCTCAACGAGGGCTGGCGGGTGGCGAGCGGCTCGCTCGGCCACGAACGGACCCTGCTGTGGGTGCACTACGCCGAGCGGATGGACGGCCTGATCCAGGACTCGCCCTGCGCCGAGGAGTGGTACGCGACGCTCCAGATGGACGTCCAGGCACTGCGGTTGCTCGGCTACCGGCTGCTCGGGGCCGACCGCAACCCGGTGGAGATCTCGGTGCTCAAGCTCTTCGGCTCCGAGGCCGCGCAGAGCGCCGAACTGCACGCCCTCGAACACCACGGGACCGAGGCGCTGCTGCATCCGGTGCAGACCGGGCCCCAGACCCATATGAACCTCGACGCGTTCACCGCCAGCTGGTTCGAGCGGTACGCGCGCAGCTTCGGCGGGACCATCGCCGGCGGCACCTCCGAGATCCAGCGCAACATCATCGCCGAGCGCATCCTCGGCCTGCCCCGCTAGAGCCGACGGAAGACGGGACCCATGACAGACACAGCAGCCGGCGACGAGATCCTCTACGAGGTCGACGACAGGGTCGCGGTCATCACCCTGAACCGGCCCGAGGTCGCCAACGCCCAGAACGCGGTGCTCCTCGACGCGCTGGACGCCGCCTGGCGCCGGGCCGCCGCCGACGAGGAGGTCAAGGTGATCCTCCTGAGGGGCAACGGCAGACACTTCTCCTCCGGCCACGACCTCAAGGACCGCTGGCCGGCCCCGAACGAGATCACCCTGGAGTGGATCTACGGCGCCGAGTCCCGCCGGTACCTGGAGTACACGCTGCGCTGGCGCAACGTCCCCAAGCCGTCGATCGCCGCGGTCCAGGGCAAGTGCATCGCCGGCGGACTGATGCTGTGCTGGCCCTGCGACCTGATCGTGGCCGCCGAGAACGCCGAATTCTCCGACCCCGTCGTGCACATGGGCATCGGGGGAGTCGAATACCACGGCCACACCTGGGAGTTGGGCCCGCGCAAGGCCAAGGAGATCCTCTTCACCGGCCGGGCCGTCACCGCCCGGGAGGCGGAGCAGGTCGGCATGGTCAACAAGGTCGTCCCCCTGGACCAACTGGGCACCGAGGCCATGGAGTTGGCCCGGCAGATTGCCCGCATGCCGTCCTTCGGCCTGCGCCAGGCCAAACGCGCCGTCAACCAGAGCCTCGACGTCCAGGGGTTCTACGCGGCCGTCCAGTCCGTGTTCGACATCCACGAGACGGGCCACGGAAACGCGCTCAGCGTCTCCGGATACCCCATCCTCACCAAGCTCGACGACATGAAGGAACGCCTGAAGGGCCAGTAGGCGCCGGCGTGGCCCCGCGGCGCGCCCCACCCGCCGGCCCCCCCCCCCGCCGGGGGCGGGCCCGCCCGTATCCTCCCCCGCGGGGGGCGCCACCACCCGTACCCAGATACC
>NZ_JBIVUZ010000007.1:0-520332 GCF_044768565.1 Streptomyces sp. NPDC091280 | reverse complement strand
CGGGGGGGGCCGCGCCGCGGCGGGGCCCGGCCGGGCCCCCCCCCGCGCGCCCCCCCGCCCCGGCCCGTCGGGAGCGCAGGACCTTCTCCTCGACGGCGTCGGACGACAGCACGGTTCCGATGATCCCGAGGTCCGCTCCCGCGCTCCGCGCCACCTCCCGCACCACGTCGACGTCCTTGCGCATCAGGTCCGCCAGCCGCTCCGCGACCGCCTCGACCGAGCCCCCGCGGGCGACGACATCCAGCGCGCGACTGGCCCCGCTGCCGTGCTGGAGCGCCGCGAGGAGCACCTTCTCGTCGATGCCCAGCGAGCCCGCGACCCGCACCGCGTCGACCGCGAGACCGACCTGCGCCACGAACAGGGCGTTGTTCACGAGCTTGACCCGCTGCCCGTTCCCGGCCGGCCCCACGAACACGACCGGCGCGGCGTACGTCTCCAACAGCGGCCGCGTTTCCTCCAGTCGGGACTCGTCCCCACCGACCCACAGGGTGAGACGCCCGGCGGCGATGTCGTGCGGACCGCCGGAGAGCGCGGCGTCGAGCACGCCGACCCCGCGCTCCGCGCCCGCCCCGGTGAGCAGGTGGGCGGTGGCGGGGGAGGAGGTGGTGTGCTGGACGAGCGTCGCCCCCGGCCGCATGGCCGCGAGGGCGCCGTCCGTGCCGAGGCACACCGCTCGTACCTGCTCGTCCGTGAGGACGACGACGAACACCGCGTCGGCGTCTCGGACCGTCGCCCGGACCGTGCCGGCCGCGGTGAGCCCGGCCGCGCGGACAGCCGCGCGGGTCTCCGCTCGGCGCGCGTGGACCGTGACGTCGTGCCCGGCGGCCGTCAGCCGGTCGACGATCGGCCGTCCCATCCGGCCCCACCCGATGAACCCGATCTTCACATCTGCTCCAAGCGACTGGAGTCGGCGGTGGGCGCCGGGTGCCGGCGGAGATCCGCGGCACCCGGCGCCCACCGGTGTCGGTGTCAGCGACGTTCGTCCCGGAACACCTTTCCGCCCTTCATCACGAACCGGACGTCCGTCATCACGGAGATGTCCTCCAGCGGATCGCCCGGCACCGCGATCAGGTCGGCGAGCAGCCCGGGCGCGATCCGGCCCCGGTCCTGGGCGTCGATGAGTTCGGCCGCGTTGACGGTGGCCGCCTGAAGCGCCTCCAGGGGAGTCATCCCGCGGTCGACCAGGGCGATCAGCTCCTGGGCGCCCCGGCCGTGCGGAATAGCCGGCGCGTCCGTGCCCAGCGCCATCCGGACACCCGCCTTGCCGGCCCTGGACACCACGGTCTTGGCCCGGGGGAAGATCTCGGCGGCCTTCTCCACCAGTTCGGGTGCGGAGTGGGACATGTCCATCCCGTCTATGAGCGCGGTGGTCGGCACCAGGAAAGTGCCCCGCTCCGCCATCAGCGCGATGGTGTCGTCGTCGAGCAGGAAGCCGTGCTCGATGCAGTCGATGCCCGCCTCCACCGCCGAGCGGACGGCGTCGGCCCCGTGGGTGTGGGCCGCCACCTTCAGGCCGCGCCGGTGGGCCTCGTCGACGATCGCGCGCAACTCGTCGTCGGAGTAGTGCTGCGCGCCGGGGGTGCCGGTGTGCGACATCACGCCCCCGGACGCGCAGACCTTGATGAGCCGGGCGCCGTGCTTGATCTGGTAGCGGACGGCCTTGCGCACCTCGTCGACGCCGTTGGCGATGCCCTCCTCCAGGGAGAGGGTCATGATTCCGGGGGCGTACGCGGCGAACATCGTGGGGTCCAGATGGCCGCCGGTCGGTGTGATGGCGTGCCCGGCCGGCACGATGCGGGGGCCGTCGATCCAGCCGGCGTCGATGGCCTTGGCCAGCGCGACGTCCAGCAGATAGCCGCCCGTCTTCACGAACAGGCCGAGGTTGCGGACCGTGGTGAAGCCCGCGCGCAGGGTCCGCCGGGCGTTGCCCACCGCGCGGAGCATCCGCAGCGGGGGATCGTCCTGGACGGGGGAGAACGCGAGCGTCTCTCCCCGCCCGCCCATCAGGAGGTTGACCTCCATGTCCATGAGACCGGGCAGGAGGGTCACGTCACCGAGGTCGAGAACCTCGTTCTCGCCGCCGGCGGCACCGGTCTCGCCGCCGCCCGCGATGTGCTCGCCGTCGACCGTGACCAGGCCCGGTGCCGCCAACTCGCCCGTCTCCACGTGCAGTACACGCGCCGCTTTGAGCGTGAGCACGATCTGTCACACCTTCGGTTCGACGACGAGGTCCATGTAGGCGGCCCCGCTGTCCGGCACCCGGGCCTGCTTCCAGACCTCGACCGGGAACGACACGTTCACCAGCGAGAACATCAGGAGCAGCAAGTTGCGCTCCTGCTCCGGGAGTTGGGAGAGCGGGAACTGGTCGAGGTGGTCGGAGGCCTGTTCCAGGAGCGGGAACGCGGCGTCGTAGAAGGCCTGCATCTCCTCCATGGAGCTGGCCAGGCGCTTGCTGTAGCGGTCGCGCTCGGACTCCAGGACCCACTCGCCGAACGGTTCGAGTGCCGCGAACTCACTGGGCAGCATCGGTGTGCTCCTTGACGTAGTCCGCGACCGTCTTGTGCAGATGGCGGAGCAGCAACTCCTGGTCGCAGAGCGGGAATTCGGTGACGACCCGGCTCTTGAGCATCGTCTGGGTGGCCTCCAGCGTGTTGCCGTCCTGGAGCGCGTACTCCTTGAACGTCACCGCCGCCAGCTCCTGCTTGAGCCGCTCGCGCGCCGTCTTGGCGGGCACGAAGTACAGGTTGGCCTCGAAGATGTGCCGGTCCACCGCCGTCGGCCAGTAGTGGTACGTCAGGTACCAGCCGGGCTTCCAGATCAGCAGGGTCATGTTGGGGAAGAACTCGAAGGAGTCGTTGCCCCACGCGCGGTGTCCGCCCGGGTTGAGGCCGGGGGGCAGCGGGTCCAGGCCCTCGATGTCGGGAGCCTCCCACGGCCCGAACAGGCCGCTGCGCAGGACGCGTTCGATCGGCTTGACGATGCTCAGGTCCTTGGGCGGGGACATGCCTCCCCAGGAGGAGATCATCGAGTGCGGGGGGTGGATCTCGTAGTGCAGCGCCTCGTAGCCGACGTTGAAGAGCTTGTCGGCCTCGTCCTTGACGGCCTGCTTCATGTGCAGGACGGGCGCGTGGTAGAACTCCGCGAACGCGTCGATGAACAGCTTCCAGTTGCTGCCGATCTCCGCCTTGTACGTGAAGACCTCGGTCATCTCGTGGAAGGGGTAGCCCTCAAGTCCCTTGGCGAACTCGCCCAGATACTCCTTCAGCGGCTGCGCGTCCGGGTCGAGGTTGACGAAGACGAACCCCTCCCAGACCTCGCAGCGCACCAGCTTGAGGCCGTAGTCCGCCTTGTCCAGGTCGAAGAACTCCTTCTCCTGCTGGACGAAGGTCAGTTCGCCGTCGAGGCCGTAGCGCCAGGCGTGGTACTTGCAGGTGAACTGGCGGCAGGTGCCCTTGACCTCCTCGCCCGGGTAGTCGTTCCACACGAGTTTGTTGCCGCGGTGGCGGCACACGTTGTGGAAGGCGCGGATCTCCTTGTCCTTGCCCCGCACGATCACCAGTGAGGTGTCGGCGACGGCCAGCTCCTTGGTGAAGTAGCTGCCGACCTTGGGCAGTTGCTCGACCCGGCCGACGTTCAGCCAGGTCTTCTTGAAGATCGCTTCCTTCTCCGCCTCGTAGTACGCGGGGTCGATGGAGTCCTCGTAGTTCACCGGGCTGGTGCCCAGCTCGGGGTAGTTCTCGGTCCAGCTCCCGGCCGCCGGCTTGGCGAAGTGTGGCATGGGATCACCCCTCTCGCTTGTGAGAATACCATTCTCGTTTAGGGAAACTGAAGTTCTCTTCCGAGATCACGGGATCGAGTTCCACACCGAAGGTGTTGAGGGCCATCGTGAGCATCGTGTAGGCGCCGACGGTGAACACCAGGTCCATGAGCTGCTGTTCGTCCAGGTCGGCGGCGAGCGCCGCGTAGGTCGCGTCCGACAGGCCCGAGTCGGCGTCGAGTTCGTCCACCGCCCGGTTGAGCAGGGTGTCGGCGCCGGTGCGGACCTCCTCGATCTCCTCCTCCGTCACCCCGTGCTTCCGGCCGATCAGCACATGGCTGGCCCACTCGTATCTGCTGCCCCGCCGCCAGGCCACCCGCATCACGGCCAGCTCGCGCACCCGCACCGGCAGGGTCGTCGTGTTGAGGTGCATGTTGAACGTCAGGAACGCCCGGGCCAGGGCCGGATGCCGCTGGAAGATCCCCAGGACGTTGGCCTCCGGCAGCTTGCGGTGCGGGTTGATGACCGAGAACAGGTCGTGGTCCCACTCGTCGTACGGCACCGGGGGGATGCGGACGCCCGGGTCGCGGCCCGGTCCGCCGTTCTCGCTCATGTGTTCCGCCCGCCGTTCACGCCCAGGATCTGGCCCGTGATGTATCCGGCCTCCTCGGACGCGAGGAAGGCGACGGCCGCCGCGATGTCGTCGGGGCGCCCGACCCGTCGTACCGGAGTGCGCTGGATGTGCTCCTCGACCGTCCCGCCGAGCAGTTGGCGCTCCTCGGAGCGGCGCAGCATGGGGGTGTCGATGAAGCCGGGCGGCACCGCGTTGACGGTGATGCCCTGCGGGCCCAGCTCCAGGGCCAGCGCCTTGGTCAGTCCGTTGACGGCGGACTTGGCGGCCACGTAGTGCGTCATGAACGGCTGGCCGGAGTGCGCGCTGGACGAGGAGATGTTGACGATCCGGCCCCAGCCGGCGGCCACCATGTCCGGCAGGACCGCCTGGACGCAGTGGAAGACGCCGTTGAGGTTGACGTCGACGACCCGCTGCCAGGCCTCGAAGGTCAGGTTGGCGAAGCGCTTGTAGCCCTCCATCCCCGCCGCGTTGACCAGGACCGTGACCGGGCCGAGCCGTTCGCGGATCTCGGCCAGGGCCTCGTCCACCTGGGCCCGGTCGGAGACGTCGGCCTTTCGGGAGAAGCCCCGGTCGGTCGGGTTGAGGTCGAGGGTGGCGACCTGGAGACCGTCGGCCTCCAGGCGCTCCGCGATGGCCCGTCCGATGCCGGAGCCGCCGCCTGTGACGAGGGCTGTCCTCATGCCGGAACCCCCTTCGTCTCGATCATGAAAATCTCCCTTCCAGATCTGAGAAGCGTATTCTCGTCTCCGGTGCTTCCGGAAGTCCCGCGCAGGCGGGGGCTGTGCACCGCACTCCGTGCATCTGTCAGCCATCGGTCAGGATGACATTCTCGCTTCCGGATGGTTGATTCGCGTATAGCGAGAATGTAGTTTCCGCTTCATTGGAGCAAGCCGCCCATCCATGCGAGGAGAACAGGATGCGGTTCCAGGACAAGGTGGCGATCGTCACCGGAGCGGGACAGGGAATCGGCGAGGACTACGCCCGGGCGCTGGCCGCCGAGGGAGCGCGGGTCGTGGTCGCGGACATCAACGAGGAGCAGGGGCAGCGGGTCGCCAAGGAGCTGGACTCCGCGCTCTTCGTCAAGGTCGACGTCGGCGACCCCGCCTCGGCCGACGCGCTGGCCGCCGCCACCGTCGCCGAGTTCGGCCGCATCGACTACCTGATCAACAACGCGGCGATCTACCACAGCATGCGGCGCGAGGGCCTGACCACGGTCGACCTCGACTACCTCAACCGCTTCATCCAGGTGAACCTGCTGGGCGCCCTGTACGTCACCCGGGCCGTCGTCCCGCACCTGGGCGAGGGCGCCGCGATCGTCAACCAGTCCTCCGCCGCCGCCTACATGGCCAGCGGCTACTACGGCCTGGCCAAGATCGGCATCAACCACCTCACCGCGTCGCTGGCCGCCGAACTCGGCGGCCGGGGCATCCGCGTCAACGGCATCGCACCCGGCCCCACCGACACCGAGGCCACCGCCACCGTCGTACCGGTCGAGTTCCAGCAGCGGATGACCCAGGCCCTGGCCATCAAACGGATGGGCACCCCCGGCGACCTGACCCCGACCGTGCTCTTCCTGCTCTCCGACGACGCCGGCTGGCTGACCGGACAGACCATCAGCGTGGACGGCGGACAGGTGGTGCGGCTGTGACCCGACTGCTCATCAACGGCGAACTGGTCGACGGGCAGGGGACGTTCCCCTCCCTCAACCCCGCCACCGGCGAGGTCTACGGCCACGCCCCCGAGGCCACCACCGCCCAGGCCGAAGCCGCCGTGGCCGCCGCGCGGACCGCCTTCGACACCACCGCCTGGTCCACGGACGTACAGCTGCGCATCCGCTGCCTCGACCAGCTGCACCAGGCGCTCCTCGACCACGCCGAGGAACTGCGCGAGCTGACCATCGCCGAGGTCGGCGCGCCCCGCATGCTCACCTACGGCCCCCAACTCGACGACCCCGTCAAGCTGGTGCGCTACTACGCGGACCTGCTGCGCAAGTACCCGCTCACCGAGGAGCTGGGCGAGGTCGAGATCCGCGGCCAGCGCCACCGCCGCTGGACGGAGAAGGAGGCCGTGGGGGTCGTCACCGCGATCACCGCGTACAACTACCCCAACCAGCTCGCCCTGGCCAAGCTCGCCCCCTCGCTCGCCGCCGGCTGCACGGTCGTCCTCAAGGGCGCCCCCGACACCCCGCTGACCACCCTGTTCCTCGGCCAACTCATCGCCGAGCACACGGAGTTCCCGCCGGGTGTGGTCAACGTCCTCACCTCCTCCGGTGCCGACGTGGGAGAGACGCTCACCACGCACCCGGACGTCGACATGATCACCTTCACCGGTTCCACCGCGACCGGCCGCCGCGTGATGGAGGCGGCGAGCCGTACGGTGAAGAAGGTCTTCCTCGAACTCGGCGGAAAATCCGCGATGATCATCCTCGACGACGCCGACTTCGCCACCGCCGCGATGTTCGCGGCCGGCACCATCTGCTCCCACTCCGGACAGGGCTGCGCGCTCACCTCCCGGCTGCTGGTGCCCAGGGAGCACCACGACGAGATCGTCGAGAAGGTGGCCGCGGGCCTCGCCCGCATCCCGCTCGGCGACCCCGCCGACCCCAAGACCTTCGCGGGCCCGCTCATCAGCGAGGTCCAGCGCGAGAAGGTCGACGGGATGGTGAAGCGGGCCGTGGCGGCGGGAGCGACCCTCGTCACCGGCGGCGAGAAGGTCGATCCCGGCTTCTTCTACAAGCCGACCCTCCTCACGGGCGTCGACCCGGACAGCGAGATCGCCCAGGACGAGATCTTCGGCCCGGTCCTCGTGGTCATCCCCTACGACGACGAGGACGACGCCGTACGCATCGCCAACAACTCCGTCTTCGGTCTCTCCGGAGGCATCCAGAGCGGTGACGACGAGCGGGCCGTCGCCCTCGCCCGCCGGATCCGCACCGGCACCTTCAGCGTCAACGGCGGCAACTACTTCTCCGCCGACGTGCCGTTCGGCGGCTACAAGCAGTCGGGCATCGGCAGGGAGAGCGGACCCGCGGGACTTGAGGAGTTCCTGGAGACCAAGTCCTTCGCGATCGTGGTGCGGTCATGATGCCCCTCGACGGGATCCGCGTCCTCGAAGTCGCCATGTACGGCTTCGTGCCCTCGGCGGGAGCCGTCCTCTCCGACTGGGGAGCGGATGTCATCAAGGTCGAGCACGCCGTCACCGGCGACCCGCAACGCGGCCTCCGGCAGACCGGCACCATGCGCGTCGAGGGCGACCCCAACCCCAACGTCGAGCACTCCAACCGCGGCAAGCGCAGCCTCGGCCTCGACATCTCCAAGCCCGAGGGCAAGGAGGTGCTCTACGAACTCGCCCGGCACGCCGACGTGTTCCTGACCAGCTTCCTTCCCGGCCACCGGGACAAGTTCGGCATCGACGTCGACGACATCCGTACCGTCAACCCCCGCATCGTCTACGCCCGAGGCAGCGCCTTCGGACCGCGCGGACCGGAAGCGGGGAAGGGTGGCTACGACATGACGGCGTTCTGGGCCCGCGCCGGCACCGCCGCGAGCATCACGCCCGAGGGCACCGACGGCATCATCAACCCGCCGTCACCGGCCTACGGCGACACCATCTCCGGCACCAACCTCGCCGGAGGCATCGCGGCGGCGCTCCTGAAGCGCGAACGCACCGGCGAACCCTCGGTCGTGGACGTCTCCCTGCTCGGCAGCGGACTGTGGGCGATGGGCCACGCCACCGCGCTCTCCCTGCACCTCGGCAAGCCCTGGATCCCGCCGCCCGTCGGCACCCACGGCTCCGTCGCCAACCCCCTGTCCGGGCTGTACGAGACCTCCGACGGCCACCACCTGGCGTTCGTCATGATGCAGCCCGGCAAGTTCTGGGCCGATGTGTGCCGGCACATCGACCGGCCCGAACTCGTCGACGACCCCCGCTTCGACACGGCCGAGCATCTCGTGGCCAACACGGCGGAGGCCGTCAAGATCCTGCGCGAAGTCATCGCCACCCGCACCCTCGCGGAGTGGAGCCGGCGCTTCGCCACCCTCGCCGGGCCCTGGGCCCCGGTGCAGGACTCCCTGCAAGTGGGCGACGACCCGCAGATCAGAGCCAACGAGTACCTGCTGCCGGCCGGAGAACTCGAACTGGTCAGCAGCCCCGTGCAGTTCGACGTGGCGCCGCCTCAACTCGGCCCCGCACCCGAGTTCGCCGCCCAGACCGAGGAGATCCTCCTCGAACTGGGCCTCGACTGGGACCGCATCCTCGCGCTCAAGGCGGCCGGCGCCGTCACCTGACCACCCGACAGCGGGACTCACATTCTCAACGAGGAGAACCGATGAGACGCTTGCTCATCCCCGCGCTCGTCCTGGCCCTCGCGGCCGCGGCCGGATGTTCCGGCCGCACCAAGTCCGCGGACACCAGCAGCCCTTCGACCACCGGAGCCGCCGACACGGCGAGCGCCGACTTCGGCTCGCTGAAGTCCGTCTGCGGCAAGGGCACCGCCAAGTCCGTCACCAGCCAGGGCGTCACCAGCTCCGACATCAAGGTCGGCGTCTTCACCGACGTCGGGTTCACCAAGAACCCGGAGTTCGAGAACGCGGCGAAGGTCTTCACCTCCTGGTGCAACGCGGCCGGCGGCATCAACGGCCGCAAGATCACGCCCGTGACGCACGACTCGGCGCTCATGCAGGTCAACCAGCAGATGATCTCGGCCTGCCGCACCGACTTCTTCGAGGTGGGCGGCGGCGCCGCCCTCGACGGCCTCGGCGTCAAGACCCGGCTGAAGTGCCTGCTGCCCGAATTCCCCGCCCAGGTGACCTCCGAACTCGGCGCGGACCTCCAGGTGCTGACCCAGGGCGCCTCGGTCGGCTACTCGCCCTACGCCGGCTACTACTCCTGGCTGCTCAAGGAGGCGTACCCGGCCTCGGCGAGCGGTATCGGCATCATCTCCGGAGACGTACCCATCACCAAGGCACTCTCCGCCCAGGACGGGGAGACCCTGGTCGCGATGGGCGGCAAGGTCACCTACTCGGACCTCTACCCGGCCCAGGGTGTCTCCGACTGGACGCCGTACGCCCAGTCCATCAAGTCGAAGAAGGTCAAGGGGCTCGTCTTCCTCGGCGACTTCACCCAGTTGTCGAAGCTGGAACAGGCGCTCACCAACATCGACTACAAGCTCGACTGGATCGACGCCAACAACAACGCCTACGGCCCCGCCTTCCTCAAGCTGGCCGGTACCGCGCTGGGCACCCAGACCAACTTCGCCTCCATCGACGGCACTTACCCGCTGGAGAAGGCCGACGAGAACCCGGCGACGAAGCAGATGGTCGCCCTGTTCAAGAAGTACGCGCCCGACGCGCAGATCACCCTGCCCGCCGTGCACGCCTTCTCCGCCTGGCTGTTGTTCGCCACCTCGGCCCGCGACTGCGCCGAGCTGACCCGCAGCTGCGTCCTGGCCAACGCGAAGAAGCAGACCGAGTGGACCGGCGGCGGACTCCAGGCTCCGGTCGACCTGGCATCGCCCGACCAGCCGGTGAAGTGCTTCAACGTCGAGAAGGCCACCACCAGCGGCTGGGTGCCCGCCGACTTCAAGCCCACCGACGGCGCCTACCGGTGCGACGCGCCCGCCTACAAGTTCAAGGGGAACTACGGCAAGCCGCCGACCCTGGCCGACGTGGGCAAGTCGCTGTCCGACCTCAAGTAACCACGCCACACCCCCCGTTCACCAGGCAGGAAGGAAGGACCGTGAAGGTACGAGTCGACCCGGAGCGCTGTCAGGGCCACACGCTCTGCGCGATGCGCGCACCGGACACCTTCGAACTCAGCGAGATCGACGGACACTCCTCGGTGGTGGCGGAGGAAGTCCCCGCCGACCAGGAGGCGGACGTCCGCGAGGCGGTCCTGTCCTGCCCGGAGCGGGCGATCTCCCTCATCTCCTGACCCCCCACGTCATCCACCGAGCAGGAGAGGACTCCGCATGACCACGGAAGAAGCGGCCGTCGACGACGACGGTGGCCGCAAACACCACCTGGTGCACTTCGACCGGCACACCCCCGACTACCGCGACCGGTTCGAGGACATCACCCACGAACTCCACGGCACCTGCCCGATCGCCTGGACGGAGGCCCACGGCGGCCACTGGGTCGCCAGCGGCAACCGCGAGGTGTTCGAACTCGCCAGGTCCGCCGAGTTCCTCTCCAACGACCACGACGTGAAGGGGGAACGGCGCGGCTACAAGGGCATCTCCATCCCCCCGCCGCCCCGCGCCCGCGAGGCCCAGGGCGGCTTCCTGGAGATGGACCCGCCCGACCAGCGGCACTACCGGCAGACCCTCAACCCGTATCTGTCGCCGGCCGCGATCCAGCGCTGGATCCCGTTCGTCGACGAGGTCGTGCGCGCCAGCATCGACGAGAAGATCGAGTCCGGGTCCATCGACTTCGTCGACGACCTCGCCAACATCGTCCCCGCCGTACTCACCCTGGCGATGATGGGCATCCCGCTGGAGCACTGGACCATCTACAACGAACCGGCCCACGCCTCCGTCTACACACCGCCCAACTCACCCGACATGCAACGGGTGCTGGAGCTGAGCCGCAAGATGGGCATGGACCTCATGGCCCAGCTCGCGGAGATCCGCAAGAACCCCCGCCCCGGTCTGGTGGACGCGCTGGTGCGCGCCGACATCAACGGCCGCAACCCGGACGACGGCGAACTCCTCGGCGTCTGCGCCCTGTTGATCGGCGGCGGCTTCGACACCACCACCGCGCTCACCGCGCACTCCCTGGAATGGCTCTCCCAACACCCGGAGGAGCGCGCCCGGTTGAGCAGGGACCGCAAGACCCTGCTGGACTCCGCGACCGAGGAGTTCCTGCGCTTCTACACCCCGGCGCCCGGCGACGGCCGTACCATCACCGCCGACTGCGAGATCGCCGGCACCCGGTTCAAGGAGGGCGAACGCCTCTGGCTGTCCTGGGCGATGGCCAACCGCGACCCGTCGGTCTTCCCCGACCCGGACCGCATCGACATGGAACGCAAGGGCAACCGGCACAGCAGCTTCGGCCTCGGCATCCACCGCTGCATCGGCTCCAACGTCGCCCGCACCGTGTTCAAGCGGATGGTGACGGCCGTCCTGGACCGCATGCCCGACTACGCGTGCGAGCCCGCGGGCGCCGTGCACTACGAGACCATCGGCGTCATCCAGGGCATGCGCCACCTCCCGGCCACCTTCACCCCGGGCCCGCGGCTCGGCGCCGGACTCGACGAGACCCTCGCCGAACTCCAGAAGGTCTGCGACGAACAGCGCCTCGCCGAACCGGTCACCGTCCGCAAGTCCACGGCCCGGATCGACACATGACGGACACTCAGCGCCCCGGCCCGGTGATCACGGAGGAGAACGCCTTCTTCTGGACCTCCGGCGCGGACGGCCGGCTGCGGCTGACGGAGTGCGGGTCCTGCGCGGCCCTCATCCACCCGCCGCAGCCGGTCTGCCGGTACTGCCACGGCCACGACATGGGCGTCCGGGCCGTCTCCGGCCGCGCGACGCTGATCGGCTTCACCGTCAACCACCGCTTCGCCCTGCCCGGCCTGCCCGCACCGTACGTGGTCGCGCAGGTCGCGGTGGAGGAGGACCCCCGGGTCCGGCTCACCACCAACGCCGTCCAGTGCGAGCCGGACGAGCTGGAGTTGGGCATGCTGATGGAGGTCGTCTTCGAACAGGTCGAGGACGCCTGGCTGCCCCTGTTCCGCCCGGCCGCCGACCGGCCACCGCCCCGCCCACTGCCGCTCGGCGAGGAGGAGACCCTTCAACTGCCGCGCCGCGTACGGCCGATGGTGACCACCGAGAAGTTCGAGGACAAGGTCGCGATCACCGGAGTGGGCGCCTCCGAACTGGGGCGCCGTCTGCTGGTCCCGCCGATCTCCCTCACGGTCCAGGCCTGCGAACGCGCCATCGCGGACGCGGGACTCACCGCGGCCGACATCGACGGCCTGGCGACCTACCCCGGCCCCACTCCGCACGGCGGGTTCAGCGAGGGCGGGGTCACCGCCCTGGAATCCGCCCTCGGCCTCGAACCCACCTGGTACAACGGCGGCGGAGAGACCTTCGGCCCCGGCGGTTCACTGGTCTCCGCGATGCTCGCCGTCGCCGGCGGCCTCGCCCGCCATGTGCTGTGCTTCCGTACGGTCTGGGAGGCGTCGTACGGCGAACTCGTGCGGCGCGGACGCATCGCGCAGGACCCGCCGCGCCAACTCGACGGCTGGATCAAGCCGTTCGGCGGCATCTCGGCGGCACACACCCTCGCCCAGAACGCGCAACGCCACTTCCACCGCTACGGCACCACCCGCGAGACCCTCGGCTGGATCGCCCTCAACCAGCGGGCCAACGCGGCGCTCAACCCCACGGCGGTCTACCGCGACCCGCTCACCATGGACGACTACCTGGGCGCCCGCCCCATCACCACACCCTTCGGCCTCTACGACTGCGACGTGCCCTGCGACGGCGCGGTCGCCGTGATCGTGTCGGCCGTGGACACCGCCCGCGACCTGGCCCAGCCGCCGGTCTTCGTCGAGGCCGTCGGCACCCAGCTCCTGGAACGGCTCGAATGGGACCAGAGCACCCTCACCCACGAGCCCCAGGTCCTGGGCCAGTCGGCCCACATGTGGTCGCGCACCACGCTGCGCCCGCAGGACGTCGACGTGGCCGAACTCTACGACGGCTTCACCTTCAACTGCCTGTCCTGGCTGGAGGGGCTGGGCTTCTGCGGGATCGGCGAGGCCAAGGACTTCCTGGACGGCGGCAAGAACATCGCCCGGGACGGCGTACTGCCCCTGAACACCCACGGCGGACAGCTCTCCCACGGCCGTACCCACGGGCTGGGCCTGGTCGAGGAGGCGATCGTCCAACTGCGCGGCACGGCCGGGCCACGGCAGGTGCCGGGCGCGCGGATCGCCGCGGTCAGCACCGGCGGCCTCGCCCCGAGCGGTGTGCTCCTCCTGCGGGCGGACGGATGAACCCACGCACCACGGAGGTCGGTTCGCACGTCGTCGACGTCGACGGCATCCCCATGTCGGCGCTGCTGTGCGAGGTCCCCGAACCACGCGCGGTCCTCGTCGCGCTGCACGGGGGAGCCGTGACCTCCCGCTACTTCGACTACCCCGGCCGGCCCCGCCTGTCCCTGCTGCGCACCGCGGCGGCACTCGGCTTCACCACCGTCGCCATCGACCGTCCCGGATACGGGAGTTCGGCCCCGCACGGCGCGGGCATGGCCTCCCCCGCGCGACGCGTCGACCTCGCCTACGGAGCGGTGGACCGGCTGCTCGCCTCCCGGCCGCGCGGAGCGGGACTGTTCCTGTGGGCGCACTCGATCGGCTGCGCGCTGGGCGTCGGCATGGCGGGCGACGAACGGCGCGGCGACCTGCTCGGCCTGGAGATCGCCGGCACCGGACGCCACCACGCGCCCACCGCCGTCGAGATCCTGGACTTCAGACGGCGCGACCCGGCCGAGCCGAGGCCGCCCGGACCCGGACTGCGCGACCTGCTGTGGGAGCCCTCGCGGCTGTACCCGGCCGAGGTCGTCGGCGC
This sequence comes from Streptomyces sp. NPDC091280, assembly GCF_044768565.1. Lineage (NCBI taxonomy): Bacteria > Bacillati > Actinomycetota > Actinomycetes > Kitasatosporales > Streptomycetaceae > Streptomyces > Streptomyces sp. NPDC091280. Next base: position 506,370 of record NZ_JBIVUZ010000007.1, on the reverse strand, counting down.
CGCCCCCATCCAGTCGCCGGGCCCGCCGTACGAGGCGACCGTGGCGCGCCGCTGGCCGAAGGAGTTCGCCGAGGCCGCCGCCCGCGTGCGGGTCCCCGTGCACTACACGCTCGGCGACCACGAGCGGGTGTGGCGCTCGGGGCCCGAGGCCATGGCCGACATCGCGGGACTGTTCACCGCCTCGCCCCGGGTCGTCACCGACGAACAGGCCGAGAGCGGCCACAACCTGAGCATCGGGCGCACCGCGACCGGATACCACCTGAAGATCCTCTCGTTCGTCGAGGAGTGCGTCCTTGGCCAGGAGGACGACGGGATCGACCGTCTGCCGAGGAGGGCCGGATGAGTGACGCCGACAACGCCGTACTGCTGCTCGTACGCGTGGCCGTCGGACTCGTGATGATCATGCACGGGCTGAACCACTGGCGCGGCGGCGGCCGGATCGCGGGCACCGCCCGCTGGTTCACCGGTCTCGGCCTGCGGCAGGGGGTGCTCCAGGCGTGGATGAGCGTGCTCACCGAGGTCGGCGCGGGCCTGTTGCTGGTCCTCGGCCTCCTCACCCCGCTGGCCTGCGCCGCCGTGATCTCCGTGATGCTGGTGGCCGGCCTGCTCGCCCACCGGCCCAACGGGTTCTTCGTCTTCAAGGACGGCTACGAGTACGTCCTCACCCTCGCCGTCGTCGCCCTGGCCCTCGCGGTCCTCGGCCCCGGCCGCTGGTCCCTCGACCACGCCGCCGGTGTCGGGTCGACCGGCTGGACCGGTGGAGGGATCGCGCTCGCCGTGGCCGTCGTGGCGACCGGGGGACTGCTGGGCACGTTCTGGCGACCGGAGCCGAAGGCGGCCACGGCGGAAGCGGCGGCCGACGACACCCCCGAGGACGTCGACCAGGAGGCCCGCTGATGCGCGTCGGATTCATCGGGCTGGGCAACCAGGGCGCCCCCATGGCACGCCGGATCATCGAGGCGGGCCACCCCACGACGCTCTGGGCGCGCCGCCCGGCCACCCTCGCCGCCTTCGCGGACACCGGAGCGCAACGGGCCGCGTCCCCCGTCGAACTGGCCGCGGCCAGCGACCTGGTGTGCGTCTGTGTCGTCGACGACGCCGACGTCGAACAGGTCGTCACCGGCGAACAGGGCGTACTGACCGGCCTGCGCCGGGGCGGAGTCGTCGCCGTGCACAGCACGATCCACCCCGACACCTGCCGGCGGCTGGCCGAACGCGCCAAGGTCCACGGCGTGTCCGTGGTCGACGCACCGGTCAGCGGCGGCGGACGAGCCGCCGCGGAAGGCCGGCTGCTGGTGATGGCGGGCGGCGAGTCCGGCACGGTCGCCTACTGCCGCAAGGTGTTCGAGACCTTCGGCGACCCCGTCGTCCACATGGGCCCGCTCGGCTCGGGACAGATCGCCAAACTCCTCAACAACCTGCTGTTCACCGCGAACCTGGCGACCTCGGCCGACACGCTCGCGCTCGCGCCGCGGTTCGGCATCGACCGCGCCGCCCTCGCCGAGGTCGTGCTGCACGGCAGCGGGGCGAGCTTCGCGCTCGACCGGGTGAAGGCCGGCGGCGGCAGCCTGGACCGACTCGCGGAGCGCGCCGGACCGCTGCTCCACAAGGACGTCAGGCTGCTGGCCGACCTCGCCGACACGGCGGGCGCCCCGACCGGCACCGTACTGGCGGCGGCCGACGGGGCCCTCGCCCAGATGGGACAGGAGCGCCTCACCGGCCCCGCAAGTCCCGCTCCACGAAAGTGAAAACGACCTTCTTGCGACTAGAGAAGATTGATATCGTCGCTCGTCGTCAGACTGGTGACGGAAGGGAACCGTGCACACCGTGAAGGACTTCGAGGCGATCGACTTCTTCCAGGACGACGAGGTCGTCGCGGACCCCTATCCCTATCTGGAGGCCATGCGCGGCAAGTGCCCGGTGCTGCGCGAACGCCATCACGACGTGACGATGGTGACCGGGTACGACGAGGCGATCCAGGTCCTCAACGACGCCGACACCTACTCGTCCTGCCTCTCCGTCACCGGGCCCTTCCCCGGGTTCCCGGTCCCGCTCGACGGCGACGTCGACGTCAGCGCGCTGATCGAGCAGTACCGCGACCGGCTCCCGATGAGCGACCAGCTGCCGACGCTCGACGCGCCGCTGCACACGGACCACCGCGGACTGCTGATGCGGCTGATCACCCCGAGGCGCCTCAAGGAGAACGAGGCGTCGATGTGGCACCTCGCCGACGCCCAGCTGGACGAGTATCTCGCCCCGGGCGAGGGCGACTTCATCTCGGGGTTCGCCGGCCCCTTCACCCTGCGGGTCATCGCCGACCTGCTCGGCGTGCCCGACGAGGACCGCAACTCCTTCGTCGAAGGACTCGAACACCAGCCGCGGGGCGGCATCGGAAGCACGGACGGCGAGGTGGCGTACTCGCCGCTGGAGTACCTGTACGGGCAGTTCTCGGCCTACGTCGAGGAGCGCCGGCGCGCACCCCGCGAGGACGTGATCACCGGTCTCGCCACCGCGAAGTTCGCCGACGGCTCGACCCCCGACGTCGCCGACGTGGCCCGCGTCGCCACCAACCTCTTCGCCGCGGGCCAGGAGACCACCGTCCGGCTGCTGAGCAACGCCCTCAAGCTGATCGCCGAAGACCCCGAATTGCAGCGGCTGTTGCGCACCGAACGCGACCGCATCCCGAACTTCATCGAGGAGACGCTGCGCACCGAGAGCCCCATCAAGGGCGACTTCCGGCTCTCCCGCGTCCCCAGCACGGTGGGCGGTGTCGACGTCCCCGCCGGCACCACCCTCATGGTCCTCAACGGCGCCGCCAACCGCGACCCGCGCCACTTCGAGGACCCCGAGACCTTCGACCCGGCCCGCGCCAACGCCCGCCACCACCTCGCCTTCGGCCGCGGCCCGCACACCTGCCCCGGCGCCCCGCTGGCCCGCGCCGAGGCCCGCGTGGGCATCGAGCGCATCCTCGACCGGACGACCGACATCAGGATCTCGGAGCGCGCGCACGGACCCGCCGAGGCACGGAACTACCGCTACCTGCCGACGTACATCCTGCGCGGGCTGACCCATCTGAACCTGGAGTTCACGCTCACCGAGGAGTCCGCGCGATGAAGGCCTCCGTCGACCCGGACCGCTGCCGGGGCCACGGAATCTGCTGGTCGATCTGCCCCGAGGTGTTCGACCTGACCGACGACGGATACGCCGAGGTCCTGCTGCCCGAGGTCCCCGCGGAGCATCAGGACGCGGTCCGTTCGGCTCTGGGCAGCTGCCCGGAGCGTGCGATCACCCTGAGTTGAGGAGAACAGGCACATGCCCAAGGGCTACGTGATCGTGACCGAGGCCATCAAGGACCCGGCCGGGATGGCCGCCTACGGCCGGGCGGCGGGTGCGTCGATCGTCCAGGCCGGCGCGTCCGTCCTGGCGGTCGACGCCGGGCCGGAGGTCCTGGAGGGCGAATGGCACGGCGACCAGACCGTCATCCTCGAATTTGAATCCGTGGAAGCCGCGCGGGCCTGGTACGAGTCGGCGGAGTACCAGCGGGCGAAGCCCCTGCGGCACGCCGCGGCCGAGTCGCACGCCGTGCTCGTCACCGGCTTCGAGATGCCCTCTCCGGGCGCCTGAGATGGAACTGTCCTGCGGCCTGCCGCCGGGCCCGGACTTCACGGAACTCGTCGTGCTGGCCGAGGAGTTGGGCTATTCCCGGGCGTGGATCCACGAGTCGGCCCCGGTGTGGGAGGACCCGTTCGTCCATCTCGCGCTGGCCGCCGGACGGACCACGCGCATCGGCCTGGGCGCGGCCGTCCTCGTGCCCGAGCAGCGCTCGGTGATGGCGATGGCGTCCGGGATCGCGACGATCGCCCGGGTCTCGGACGGACGCTTCCGGGCCTGCTTCGGCACGGGCTTCAGCGCCCGTCTCGCCATCGGCCGACGCCCCATGCCGATCACGGCGCTCGGCGAGTACGTCCGGGCGCTGCGCGGCCTGCTCGCGGGCCGTACCGTGACCGTGGACGGCCGCCCGGTCCGCATGCTGCACGCGGCCGACCGGGCCGCCGCCCGCCCCCTGGACGTCCCCCTGTGGCTCAGCGTGTTCGGCCCCCGGGGCGCGGCGCTGGCCGGTGAGGTCGCCGACGGTGTCATCGGGCCGGTCCATCCGACGCTGCCGACCGCCACGATCGTGTCCGGGACCGTGCTCGACCCCGGCGAGGACCGGGGATCGCCCCGGGTGCGCGAGGCGATCGGCCCACGACGACTCGGCGCCTGGCACGGTGCCTACGCCACGCACGGTGCCGAGGCCGTGGACGCGCTGCCGGGCGGCGCGGCCTGGCGGAAGGCGCTGGAGGCGCTGGCGCCCGAAGGCGAACGCCATCTGCTGGTCTTCGAGGGCCATGACACCGAACTCACCGAACGCGACCGCGAACTCCTCCCGTACATCGACGTCGACTCGATGGTCGCGGAGGCGTCCGGCATCGACGCCCAGCTCGCCTCGCTCGCCGCGAGCGGATTCCAGGAGATCGTCTACACGCCCTCCGGACCCGACGTGGCACGCGAACTGCGCGCCTTCGCCGCGGCCCACCGGCCGGCCGCCCGCTAGACATCCCGTCCCGGATGGCCGGAAGGGTCGCCCCACCGCCACGGCAACCGTAGGGTCACCACCGTGTTGCCGAGGTGGAAGGGGTTCTCAATGACGACGACCCGACACGAGGAGATCCTGGTGGCCGCGCTCGCGGTGTTCGCCGAGCGCGGCTACAAGAAGGCATCCATCGACGCCGTCGCCGAGCGGGCCGGGCTGACCCGCCAGGGCGTCCTGCACTACTTCCCGAGCAAGAAGCGGCTGCTCCTGGCCCTCGTCCAGCTCCGCGAGGACCTGGCCCGCGAACACCTCGCCGCCCTCCACGCGGACGCCGGCAAGGACCTGCCCGGGCTGCTCGCCGAGGTCATCACCTACGACCACAAGAACCCCGGTCTCGCCCAGATCCACAGCGTCCTGGTCGCCGAGGGGGTCACCGGCAGCGACGAGGCCCAGCGGTTCTGTCACGACTACTACCGGTCGATCCGGGACCACACCGTCGGGCACCTCACCGCCCTCTACGGCGACCGGCTGCCCAGCGGACTGACTCCCCGGGCAGCCGCCACGGCCGTGGTCGCCATGCTGGAGGGGGTCCAGCAGCAGTGGCTGCTCGACGGGGAGCAGACCGACTACCCGGAGATCGTCCGCGAGGTCATGGGCGTGCTGCTGGGGCCCAGGCCTGTATGAAATCGGCCATCGCCGTGACGCTCTCGGGATGCAGGCTCACCGCGTCCGGTCGCACCCGGAGATCCACGGTGACACCGGAGCGGGCCGCGCGGGCGGCGAACGACAGCGAGTCGTCCAGCAGCGGATCGGTCCCCGCCACCAGGAGCTGGATCGGCGGCAGCCCGTGCAGATTGGCGTGCAGCGGGCTCAGCAGCGGGTTGGTCCGGTCGGCGCCGGCCGCGAACCGGGCCGCGTGCAGCCGCAGTTCGTCGAAGTCGAAGCCGGGGTCGGCGGCGGCGTTGAGCAGCAGACTCGGCGCGTCCAGCGTCAGGTCGAGCAACGCCGAACTCAGCACCGCGCACTCCGGCTCGCGCGCCCCCATGTCCCGCAGCCGTACCAGCAGGGAGGCCGCGAGTCCGGCCCCCAGCCGCTCACCGGCCAGCGCCACCGGGCCGCGGGCCTGGCAGGAGCCGTACACGGCGTGCACGTCGTCGAGCGCGCCCGGGAACGACGACCGGTAGCGCGGGCAGACCACGACCGCCCCCGTGCGCAGCGCGAGTCGCTCGGCGAGGTCCACCGCCGACTCGGGCGAACCCGACAACTGCCGGTCCCCGTGCAGATACAGGATGACGAGATCGCTCGGGTCCGGCGGCCGGACGATCGGCCCGACCGGACTCGACTCGACCCGCACCCGCCCGTCGTCGGCCCCCGCCCGAGCCGTCCGGGCTCGTACGTCGGTCAGGTCCGCGCTCGCTCCGGTCGCCCCAACTCGTGTGTCACCCACGGGACATCACCCTCTCCGCTGCCTGCCAGTGCTCGTCGGACACCCAGAGCCGGGCGAAGGCGCGGGCCGCCTCCTCCTCCGGGACGGCTCCGCTCATCACGCGCTTGATCTCCCGCGCCGGGTTGGTCGCCAGCGACCGGGCCAGGGTGCGCCAGCCCTCGGCGAACTCCGCCCGGGGCAGCACCAGATCGAGCAGTCCGACCCGCTGCGCCTCGGCCGCGCCGAGCACGGTCCCGGCGCCGGCGAGCATCAACGCCCGTCCCCTGCCGACCAGTCGGGCCAGCCGCTCGGCCCCGCCCCACGCCGGCATGATGGCCAGGGCCGTCTGGTTGAAGCCGATCCTGATGTCGTCGGCGGCGACCCGGATGTCGGCGGCCACCGCGACCTCGGCGCCGCCGCCGAACGCGTGCCCGTTCAACGCGGCGATCACCGGCCCGGGGAAGTCCGCGATGCGGTCGCAGATCCCCCGCATCCGCAGGGCCATGGCCATGGCGTCCTCCTCGGTCCGGATCGTGCTCAGCTGCTTGAGGTCGCCGCCGGAGACGAACGCCCGGTCGCCGGCGCCCGTGACGACCAGCGCCTTGGCGCCCGAGGCCGCGTCGAGCACCTTGTCCAGTTCGTCCATCGTGGTCGGCGCGATGGCGTTGCGGGCCTGCGGGCGGTCTATGGTGATGACCGCAAGACCCTCGTCGAGTTCGAGATCTACGTCCATGGCCTCAGTCCTCGTATACGACAGTGACGTGCGGCGCGGTCGGCTCGCCCTGGCAGGTCAGGACCCAGCCCTCGGCGATCTCGTCCTCGTCGAGCGCGTTGTTGACACGCATCTTGGCCTCGCCTTCGGTGACTTGGGCGATACAGGTGGCGCAGTTGCCGGCCTCGCACGAGAACGGCGGGGCCAGACCTGCCCGACGCGCGCTCTCCAGAAACGTCTCGCCGGAACGCTGGGCGAGCGTGTGCCGCCTGCCGGAGAGCACGAGCGTGAGCGTCCCCTCCCGCTCGGGGGTGTCCGCGGGCGGTGGATCGGCGGCCTGCGCGAACCGCTCGACGAAGATCCGCTCCGGGGCGACGCCGTGGGCGAGCAGCGCGTTCTCCACCAGCTCCATGAAGGGCGCGGGCCCGCAGAGGTAGAAGTCCGCGTCCGTGTCGCCGCCCGTGAACTCCCGTATCCGCTCGGGCGTGACGAAGCCCTCCCGGTCGTCGAGATGGTGCCGGACCTCGAACCGTCCGGGGTGGCGCCGCGCCAGCTCGTCCAGCGCGGGGCCGAAGATGACGGCGTCCGCGTCCCGGTCGGCGGAGAGCACCCGCACCGGGCGGCCGGTGCCGGCCAGCGCGGACTTGGCGAGCGAGAGGACCGGGGTGATCCCGCTGCCCCCGCAGAACGCCACCACCGGCACGGCGCCCGCCGGGTCCGTGCCCGTCCGGCCCGCCTCCGCCCCGCCGTCCTCCCGCAGACAGAACACCCCTGCGGGCAGCGTCGTTTCGAGGACGTCACCGGGGGCCAGATGGTCGTGCATCCAGTTGGACACCAGACCGCCCGGGACCCGCTTCACCGTGGTCATCAACTCGGCGTCCACCTCCGGCGAACTGGACATCGAGTAACTGCGCAGCGTGCCGCAGGCCTTGATCGTCACGAACTGGCCCGCCCGGTACGGGAAGGGCGCGTCGAGTACGTACGTCCGGGTGTCGGGCGTCTCCTGGATGATCCGGGTGATCCGGACCGGGTGGAACCCGTGGTCTCGTCCCATGTATGGAATTTACCTTCTCGCTCTGAGAGAGTGCAATTCTCAATGACGAGAGGAAGTTCCTGTCGTGCGAACTGTCCCCGCTGAACTGGTCAGGCGCTACGAGGCGGAGGGGTGGTGGACCGGGGAGACGATCGGTGACCTGCTCGCGCGGGGACTGGAGGCCGCCCCGGGAACCGCGTTCCGGGTGCACTCGGCGGTACGGCCCTGGGAAGGCACCTTCGCCGAGGTCGAGCTGACGGCCCGCAGGCTGGCCGCCGGACTGCGCGAGCGGGGCGTGGGCCCCGGCGACGCGGTGGCGCTGCAACTGCCCAACTGGATGGAGGCCGCCGCCGTCTTCTGGGCCTCGGCGTTCCTCGGCGCGGTCGTGGTGCCGATCGTCCACTTCTACGGACGCAAGGAGGTCGGCTACATCCTGGACACGGTCGATCCCAAGGTCTTCGTGACGGCCGACCGGTTCGGGCATCTGCGCCACGACCCCGAACTCAGCGCGAAGATCCCCGTGGTCGGCGTCGTCGGGCGGGACTTCGAGGACCTGCTCGCCGACGGACCGCTGGCCGGCGTCCTGCCCGCCGACCCGTCCGGACCCGTGCTGATCGCCTTCACCTCCGGAACGACCCGGGATCCCAAGGGAGTCGTGCACAGCCACCGCACCCTGGGCTTCGAGACCCGCCAGCTGGCCGGCCGCTACCCGCCCGACCGCGGCGACCAGCTCACCTCCGCGCCGGTCGGTCACTTCATCGGCATGGTGAACGCCTTCCTGATCCCCGTCCTCGACGGCAGTCCGGTCAACCTCGCCGACACCTGGGACCCGGGCCGGGCCCTGGAGCTGATGGCCCGCGACGGACTCACGGTCGGCGGCGGCGCGGCCTACTACATGACGAGCCTGCTCGACCACCCCGACTTCACGCCCGCCCACCTCCGGCACATGAAGTACGCGGGCCTCGGCGGCGCGGCCGTCCCCAACGCGGTCACCAGACGCCTCGCGGACTTCGGCATCACGGTCTTCCGCGCCTACGGCAGCACCGAGCACCCCTCGATCACCGCCTCCAGCCACACCGCGCCCGAGGCCAAGCGGCTCTACACCGACGGGGACGCGCTGACCGGAGTGGAGATCCGGCTCGCCGAGGACGGCGAGATCCTCAGCCGCGGCCCCGACCTCTGCCTCGGCTACACCGACGACGCCCTCACCGAGCGCGCCTTCGACGCCGACGGCTGGTACCGCACCGGCGACATCGGCGTGCTCGACGAGGACGGCTATCTCACCATCACCGACCGCAAGGCGGACATCATCATCCGGGGCGGCGAGAACATCGGCGCGCTGGAGGTGGAGGAGGTCCTCCTCGCCCTGCCGGCCGTCGCCGAGGCCGCCGTCGTGGCGGCGCCGGACGCCCGCCTGGGCGAGCACGCGGCGGCCGTCGTACGACTGCGCCCCGGGCACCCCGAGCCCGGACTCGACGACCTGCGCGCCCACTTCGCGGCGGCGGGCCTGGCCCGGCAGAAGTGGCCCGAGGAACTGCACGTCGTCGACGACTTCCCGCGCACCGCAAGCGGCAAGGTCCAGAAGTTCGTTCTCCGCAAGGATATTGCCGCGCATCAAGAGTGAGAATAGGATTCTCGCAATCTGCGAAGGAGGATCTCATGCCATCGCGTGTGCCGCCGTATCCGCTGTTCGACGCGGACAACCACCTGTACGAGACCGAGGACGCGCTCACCCGGTACCTGCCCAAGCAGTACGCGGGCGCCATCCAGTACGTGCAGGTCAAGGGGCGTACGAAGATCGCCATCCGCGGTCAGATCAGCGACTACATCCCCAACCCCACCTTCGAGGTCGTCGCCCGTCCCGGCGCCTGGGAGGACTACTTCCGCGAGGGCAACCCGGAGGGCAAGTCCCACCGGGAGCTGTTCGGCGAGCCGATGCGGTCGATCCCCGCGTTCCGCGAGCCGGGACCGCGCCTGGAACTCATGGACGACCTGGGCATCCAGCAGACCCTGATGTTCCCGACCCTCGCCAGCCTGGTTGAGGAACGCATGCGGGACGACCCGGAGCTGATCCACGTCGTCGTGCACGCCCTGAACCAGTGGCTGCACGAGACCTGGCAGTTCAACTACAAGGACCGCATCTTCACCACCCCGGTGATCAGCCTGCCGATCCTCGACAAGGCCATCGCCGAACTGGAGTGGTGCCTGGAGCGCGGAGCACGGGCCATCCTCGTCCGGCCCGCCCCGGTCCCCGGCTACGGCGGCTCGCGGTCCTTCGCGCTGCCGGAGTTCGACCCCTTCTGGAAGCGGGTCGAGGAGGCGGGCGTACTGGTCGCCATGCACTCCTCCGACAGCGGCTACTCCCGCTACTCCAGCGACTGGGAGGGCAAGAGCCAGGAGATGACGCCGTTCCAGGCGCAGGTCTTCCGGATGATGTCCGAGTGGCGCCCGGTCACCGACGCCGTGGCCTCCTGGGTGTGCCACGGAGCCCTGTTCCGCTTCCCGGAACTGAAGGTCTCCGTCATCGAGAACGGCTCCTCCTGGCTGCTCCCGCTGCTCGACCAGCTGGCGAGCACCTACAAGAAGCAGCCCAGGGGCTTCCTCGGCGACCCGGTGGAAGAGGTCAGGAACCGCATCCACATCAGCCCGTTCTGGGAGGAGGACATGGCCGCCCTCTCCGAGGTCGTCGGGGTGGAGCGGGTCCTGTTCGGGTCCGACTACCCCCACCCCGAGGGACTGGCCGACCCGGTCTCCTACATCGACGCCCTCCAGGGCATGAAGCAGGCCGACCAGGCCAAGATCATGGGCGGCAACCTCGCCCGTCTGATCGGCGTATGACCTGGGAGAGCATCCCGCAGATGGTACTGAGCGCGGCCGACCGCTTCGGTGACGCCGAAGCCGTGGTGGACGGCCCGCTGCGCCTCACGTTCGGCGAGCTGGTCGAACGGGTGCGTGTGGCTGCGGGAGCGTTCGCGTCGGCCGGGGTGGAGCAGGGCGACCGGGTCGCCATCTGGGCGCCCAACTCCGCCGAGTGGATCGTCGCCGCCTTCGGTCTGATGACCGCGGGCGGTGTGGTGGTGCCGGTCAACACCCGCTTCAAGGCCGACGAGGCGCACGACATCATCGTGCGCAGCGGCGCGAAGGCCCTCCTCGTCCAGGAGGGCTTCCTCGGCCTGGACTTCAAGGCGCCGCCCGGCGTGCCGGTCATCGACCTCAAGTCCGGCTTCCTGGCGAGCGGTTCACCCTTCGAGCGCAAGGTGACCGGCGACCAGGTCAGCGACATCGTCTTCACCTCGGGCACCACCGGCCGCCCCAAGGGCGTCCTGATGACCCACGCCCAGACACTCCGCCTGTACGCGGAGTGGTGCGACCTCGCCGGGGTCAGGGAGGGCGACCGCTATCTGATCGTCAACCCGTTCTTCCACATCTTCGGCTTCAAGGCGGGCATGGTCGCGTCGCTCATCCGCGGCATGACCATCCTGCCCGTACCGGTCTTCGACGTGGACCACGTCCTCGACCTGGTCGAGCGCGAGCGGGTGACGGTCCTGCCCGGCCCGCCCACGCTCTACCACTCCCTGCTCAACGACCGCGGCTCAAGGGACCTGTCCTCGCTGCGCGTCGCGGTGACCGGGGCGGCCGACATCCCCGTCGAACTCGTCCGCCGGGTGATGACCGAACTGCCCTTCACCTCGATCATGACGGGCTACGGCCTGACCGAGGCGGGCACCGCGACCGCCACCCGCCCCGGCGACTCCTTCGAGGACATCGCCACCACCGTCGGCACCCCCTGCGACGGCGTCGAGGTCCGCATCGCCGACGACGGCGAGGTGCTGGTCCGCGGCTACAGCGTGATGCGCGGCTACTTCAACGACCCCGAGGCGACCGCCCAGGCCATCGACCAGGACGGCTGGTTGCACACCGGCGACCTCGGCACGCTCGACGAGCGCGGCTATCTGCGGATCGTCGGCCGCAAGAAGGACATGTTCATCGTCGGCGGCTTCAACGCCTACCCGGCCGAGATCGAGGGCTTCCTGATGGAACACCCGGCGGTCGCCCAGGCCGCCGTGATCGGCGTCCCCGACGAACGGCTGGGACAGGTCGGCAAGGCCTTCGTCGTCCTCCGACAGCCGCTGGGCGCCGACGAGTTGATCGAGTGGAGCCGGCGCCGGATGGCCGGGTTCAAGGTGCCCCGGACCGTGGAGTTCCTGACGGAACTGCCGCTGAACGCCACCGGAAAGGTGATGAAGGACCTCCTGCGATGACGCCTCCCACACCGCCCCAGGGCGACGCCCAGGTCCGGACCGCGTCCGGCCTGCCCCTCAAACCGGTCTACGGCCCCGACGACGTCGGGGCGAAGCCGCCCGCGCCGGGCGACTTCCCCTTCACCCGCGGCAACTACGCCACCGGCTACCGGGGACGGCTGTGGACCCTGCGCCAGTACTCCGGCTTCGGCACCGCCGAGTCCTCCAACCGCCGCTACCACTACCTCCTCCAACAGGGCGGCACCGGCCTCTCGGTGGCCCTCGACCTGCCCACCCAGTGCGGCTACGACTCCGACGACCCCGAAGTGGGCGAGGAGGTCGGCCGGGTCGGCGTCGCCGTCGACACCCTCGCCGACGCCGAAGTCCTCTTCGAGGGCATCCCGTTGGACCGGATCAGCACCAGCTTCACCATCAACGGCACCGCCGCGATCCTGCTCGCCTTCTACGTCGCCGCCGCCGAACGGGCGGGCGTGCCACGGGCGAAACTCACCGGCACGATCCAGAACGACATCCTCAAGGAGTACGCCTCCAGGGGCACTTGGATCTGGCCCGCCGACCCCTCCCTCCGCCTGATCGCCGACACCATCGAGTTCTGCGCCGCCGAAGTCCCGCGCTTCAACGCCATCTCGGTCGCCGGCTCGCACTTCCGCGACGCGGGCGCCAACGCCGTCCAAGAGATGGCGTTCACGCTCGCCGACGGGGTCACGTACTGCGACACGGTGCTCGCCCGGGGCCGGATGACGATCGACCAGTTCGCCCCGCAGGTCTCCTTCTTCTTCTACACGCACGGCGACTTCTTCGAGGAGATCGCCAAGTACCGCGCCGGACGCAGGCGTTGGGCGACCATCGTGCGCGAGCGGTACGGCGCCGACAGCGACAAGGCGGCCATGTTCCGCTTCGGCTGCGTCGCCGGAGGCGCCTCCCTCTACGCACCCCAGGCCCAGAACAACACCGTCCGCGTGGCCTACGAAGCCCTCGCCTCGGTCCTCGGCGGAGTCCAGTCGATGTTCACCGCCGCCTGGGACGAGCCCTTCGCGCTGCCCAGCGAGGAGTCGGCGACACTCGCGCTGCGCACCCAGCAGATCCTCGCCCACGAGACGGGAGTCGCCAGGGTCGCCGACCCGCTCGGCGGCTCGTACTTCGTCGAGGCGCTCACCGACGCCACCGAGGCGCGCATCGTCGAGATCATGGAGGACCTGGAGCGGTACGGGGGCATGGTCCGGGCCATCGAGGACGGCTATCTCCAGACCCTCATCGCCGACGAGGCCTACCAGACGCACCGCGAGGTCGAGGCGGGCACCCGGCCGGTGGTCGGCGTCAACCGCTTCGTCTCCGACGAACCGCCGCCCGACCTCGCCACCTACGAACTCGACGCGGAGGGCCGCGACCGGCAGCTCAAGCGCCTCGCCGACGTCAAGGCCACCCGCGACGCGGCCCTCGTCCGCACCCGCCTGACCGAACTGGCCCGCGCCGCGGAAGGCACCGACAACCTCATGCCCGTCCTGATCGACTGCGCCAACGCCTACTGCACGGTGGGCGAGATGGTCGCCGCGCTCAAGGCGGTCTGGGGCGAGTTCCAGCAGCCGGTGGTGTACTGATGAACTCCCGTGTACTGGTGGCCAAACCGGGCCTCGACGGACACGACCGCGGAGCCAAGATCGTCGCCAGGACCCTGCGCGACGCGGGCTTCGAGGTGATCTTCACCGGGATCCGGCAGCGCGTCGACGACATCGTGGCCGTCGCCGTCCAGGAGGACGTGGCCGTCGTCGGACTCAGCATCCTCTCCGGCGCGCACCTGGCCCTCACCACCCGCGTGATCGAGGCACTGCGCGCCACGGGCGCCGAGGACATCGCCGTCGTGGTGGGCGGCACCATCCCACCGGCCGACGTACCGAAACTGCTGTCGGCCGGAGCCGCCGCCGTGTTCCCCACGGGCACACCGCTCGACGCCCTCGTCACCGGGATGCGCGCCCTGACATCCGTCACCTCGCCATGACCCGGCGGCAACCCGAAAACCTGGAGGCAGCGTGCGCATCGGAGTGATGATCGGGCCCGAGCGCGGGGACCCGGTCCGCAAGGTCACGCGCATGATCGACGACGTGACATGGGCCGAGAAGGCCGGCTTCGACACCGTGTGGGTGCCGCAGATCCCCACCGACTTCGACGCCCTCACCGCGGTCGCGCTGATGGGCGCGCGCACCGAGCGGATCGAACTGGGCACCGCTGTCGTGCCGTTGCAGGCCCAGCACCCCATCGCGCTGGCCCGGCAGGCCATGTCGGCCCAGGCCGCGGCCGGCGGCCGGCTCGCGCTCGGCCTCGGACCGTCCCACCACTGGATCGTCCGGGACATGCTCGGGCTGCCCTACGAGAAACCGGCCGCGCTCACCCGCGACCATCTCGACGTCCTGGACGCCGCCTTCGCCGCGACGGGCGGCGTCGACGTCGAGAACGACTCCTTCACCGTCCACAACCCGCTCACCCTCACCCCCGTCTCCCGGCTCCCGGTCCTGCTCGCGGCCCTCGGCCCGGTCATGCTGCGGCTCGCCGGGGAACGGGCCGACGGAACCGTGCTGTGGATGGCCGACGAACGCGCCGTCGCCGAACACGTCGTGCCCCGCATCACCAAGGCCGCCGAGAGCGCCGGCCGTCCGGCACCCCGGATCGTCGCGGGTATCCCGGTCTGCCTGTGCGGCCCCGATCAGGTGGAGGAGGCCCGCGAGCGCGCCAACCGCATCCTCGGCGAGGCGGAGATCTCGCCCAACTACCAGCGCCTGCTGGACTACGGCGACGCCCGCGACATCGGCGACCTGTGCGCGGCCGGCGACGAGAAGGCCATCGCCGCCCGCTTCAAACGGTTCGCGGACGCCGGGGTCACCGACCTGTCCGTACGGCTGCTGCCCATCGGCGACACCCGCGAGGAACTGGTCGCCTCCAAGTACCGCACCCGCGACATGCTCGCCGCCCTCGCCGCGGACCTGCGATGACCGCCGGACCGCTGGACGGCATCCGCGTCCTGGAGGTAGGCCACATGCTGGCCGGCCCCTACGCCACGATGATGCTCGCCGACCTCGGCGCCGAGGTCACCAAGATCGAGCCGCCCGGCGGGGACATCTCGCGCCAGGTGAGCGACGCCTACTTCGCCAGCCTCAACCGCGGCAAACGCAGCGTCCGCCTCGACCTCACGACCGCCGATGGACAGGCCGCACTCGGTGAACTCGTCAGCGGCGCGCACGCGTTGCTCGTCAACCTCAAGCCGTCGGCGATCCACCGGCTGGGCCTGACGTACGACGTGCTGCGGAAGTGGAACGAGCGGATCGTGTGCGTCGCGCTCACCGGGTACGGACTGGCGGCCGGCGACGAACCCGCCTTCGACTACGTGGTGCAGGCGGCCACCGGCGTCGCGGCCCTCACCGGCGACCCGGACGGTCCGCCCACCCTCCCCGGCTACTCCTCCGCCGACAACTCCTCAGGCCTGACGGCCGCGTTGGGGCTGCTCGCGCACATCATCTCCGGGCGCGGCGGCCAAGTGGAGGTGTCCCTGCGGGATGTGATGCTGTCCCAGCTCAACTACCGCGCCTCCGCCTACCTCAACGAAGGGGCCGAACCGCGCCGACTGCCGCTCGGCGCCCACTCCTTCTACGTACCGGCCCAGCTCTTCCCCACGGCCGAGGGCTACTTGGCGCTGTTCATCACCCACGACGGCTTCTGGAAGTCCTTCTCCGCCGAGGCGGGCCTCCAGGGATTTCCCACCATGGCCGAACGGGCGGAGCGCCGTGCGGACGTGCTCGCCGCCGTCACCGCCGCCCTGGCCGCCGACACGGCCGCCAACTGGGAGGCGCGGCTGCGTCCCCTCGGGGTACCGGCCGCCGCCGTACGGACGCTGCCGCAGGCGCTGGCGGCCACCCCGGAGGCCGTGGTGCGGGCCGGGGACTTCCGGCTGGTGCGCAGCCCGGTCCGGGTGGCCGGGTACGAGCCCGAGTACGGGCCGCCGCCGCGCCTCGGCGAGCACGACGTCTCCGGGGCGGTGGGGGAGTCATGAGGGCCGAGGACCAGTTCCATCTCGGGCTCGTCGTCGAGGACTTCGAGGCGACCCTGGCCGAACTCACGGCCGCCTTCGGGTACGAGTGGTGCGCCGAGATCGGAGGCGCGGTGCCGCTGACGCTGCCGACCGGGAACGCCGTGCTCGACATCAGCTGCGCCTACTCCCGGACCCTCCCGCGACTGGAGATCGTCCGCCGGATACCGGGCACCCTGTGGGAGCCGGTGGCCGGCGGCGTGCACCACGTCGGCTACTGGTCGGACGACGTGGACGAGGACACCGCCGAACTCACCCGTCAGGGCTTCGTGATCGAGGCGCGCCGGGCCGGGTCCGGCGGCGCGCCCTTCGCCTTCCTGCGCGGTCCGAGCGGTCTGCTCGTGGAACTTGTGGACCGGGTGGCCCGGCCGGGACTGGAGAGGTACTGGACGCACACAGGAGGCACCGCATGACGACCGTGGGCATCGCCACCGGGGCCGGGCGCGGGATGGGACTCGCCTGCGCCCGGCGTCTGACCGACCTGGTGGACACGCTGCTGCTGGTGGACCGGGACGAAGCGGCGGTGACCGCCGCGGCGAAGGAACTGTCCGCCGCGGACGGGGAGGTGCGGGTCGAACCCTTCGTCCTCGACGTCACCGACCCGGCCGGACTCGCCCGACTCGCCGCCCGCACAGCCGACTTGGGTACCCTCAGGGCCGTTTCCCACGCCGCCGGGATCTCGCCCACGATGGCCGACTGGCGGCGCGTCCTCGACGTCGACCTGGTCGGCACCGCCCGTCTTGCACAGGCCCTGCGCCCGCTCGCCACCGAGGGAACGGCACTGGTGTGCTTCGCCTCGATGGCCCCGCTGCTCGGCGACCTGGAGCCCGATCCCGCCGTCGCGGCGCTCCTCGACGACCCGCTCCAGGACGGCTTCCCCGACCGGCTCCGGGACGCGCTCGGACCCGCCGTCGAGAACACCGGGCTCGCCTACGCGTGGGCCAAGCACGGAGTGCACCGGTTCGTACGGCGGGAGGCGGTGCGGCTCGGGCCGTACGGCGCCCGTGCCTGTTCCGTCTCGCCGGGGGTCATCGACACCCCGCAGGGGCGGCAGGAGGCCTCGGCCCAGCCCGCCATGGCCGCGCTGGTGGAACGGACGCCGCTCGGCCGGACGGGACGCGCCGAGGAGGTCGCGGCGGCGGTGGCGTTCCTGCTGTCGGACGAGGCCGCCTTCATCTCCGGGATCGACGTCCTCGTCGACGGCGGGGTGTGCGCGGCGGTCCGCTGACACCCTGCCCCGACCCGCCGCGTCAGCGCCGACGCCCGCTGCGGCGGGCGGACCAGCCGGTCCCGAGGCCGGCCGAGTGCGCGGCGAGGAAGGCCAGCCCGAGGAGCATGAGGCTCGTCGGGGTGAAGACCAACTGGGTCGACGTCTCGGTGACCCGGATCAGGAAGGCGATGACGAAGAGCGCGGCAGCCGCGAAGGCAAGCATCTGAGAACCCCTAGGAATGGACGACGAGCCACCGGTGACCCCGGCGGCTCGTCGTTCCATGTGCCCCCGACACGGCCGATCAGTCGTGCCCGGCACGCACCGCGCGTCCGGGCCCGACCGCCCTTTCAGACCAGGGACTCCGAGCGCTGGACGGTACCGGTGAGGCCGGTGGCGTCCTGGCCCGCCAGCAGGACCGCGGCCCGCGCCATCGCCTCCGGCGGCTCCACCATCTCCGGCGGGATGTCCCGGCCCCCGGAGCCCGCCTGCCATCCCTCCGTCAGCACCACCCGCGACGGAGCGAGGCAGTTGACCGCGATGTTGTCCTTCCGCAGGTCGGCGGCGAGCCCCAGATAGAGGCGCTCGACCGCCGCCTTGGACACCCAGTACGCGTTGGCGCCCCGGTCCGTCATGCCGACCCCGCCGGTCGTCACGGCCACCAACGACCCACCGCCGCGCGCCCGTACGTGCGGAATCACCGCCTTCGTCACCAGGAACACCCCGGTCAGATTGACGTCCAGACACAGCTGCCAGCGCTTGAGCGGGGTCGACTCGACCGGGCCGAGCCACAGCACCCCGGCGTTGGCGACGAGGATGTCGATCCCGCCGAACTCCGCGACCGCGGCGGCGACGGCCGAGTCGACCGACGCCTCGTCGCTCACATCGCAGGGCACCGGCAGCGCCCGCCCGCCGGCCGCCGTGATCCGGTCCGCGACCGAGTGGATCGTGCCGGGCAGCCGGCCCTCCCGCTCGGAGCGCGCGGCGACCGCGACCGAGGCGCCCGCCTCGGCGAGCGCCAGCGCGACCGTACGGCCGATGCCCCGGCTGGCGCCCGCGACGAAGGCGACCTTGCCCTTCAACGAGCCGTCCACGCCCGCGAGTTCACCCACGCCGGTCACTTCGGCGGGAACCGGAGGGCGCCGTCGAGCCGGACGACCTCGCCGTTGAGATAGTCGTTCTCGACGATGTGCTGCACCAGGCCCGCGTACTCGGCCGGCAGCCCCATGCGCTTCGGGTACGGGATCTGCGGCCCCCAGTAGGCCTCCAACTGGTCGCCCGCCTTGCCGTAGGCCGGTGTGTTGAAGGTGCCCGGCGCGATCGTGACGACCCGGATGCCGAGCGGGGAGAGGTCGCGCGCGGCGACGAGGGTCATGCTGACGACCCCGCCCTTGGCCGCGGCGTAGGGGAGTTGGCCGATCTGCCCCTCGTACGCGGCGATCGACGCCGTGCTGACGATGACACCTCGGCCGCCGTCCCGCGGCTCCTGGCGGGCCATCGCGGCGGCGGCCAGGCGCAGCACGTTGAACACACCGGTCAGGTACACGTCGATCGTCTTGCGGAAACCCGCGAGGTCCAGGGGGGAGCCGTCCTTGCCGACCAGCCGGCCGCCGCTCGCCGGGCCGCCGTGCGCGTCCACCGAGATCCTGAGCGGTCCCGCCGACTCGGCCTCGGCCAGCGCCGCCTGGACGTCGTCCTCGACGGTGGCGTCGGTGCGCACATAGCGCACCCCCAGCTCCTGCTCCAGGGCCTTGCCCTTCTCGTCGGCCAGATCGGCCACGACGACCTTCGCTCCCGCCGCGTGCAGGCGACGGACGGTGGCCTCGCCCAGGCCACCCGCTCCGCCGACGACGACCGCGGAGCTCCCACTGATCTGCATCAAGGATTTCCTCTCTTGCGAACAGCGCTCTAGTGAGAAGAGAATAGCATTCTCATGAACATAACCATGATTCTGGAGATGGTGGCCTCGGGCGGCGACCGACTCGTGGTCACGGCGAACGGCCGCTCGCTGACCGCCTCGGAACTGCTCGCCCGTGCCCGTACCGCCGCGCACCGCTTCCGAGGGGTCCCGGCCGTGCTCTATCTGAGCCCCAGTCACCTCGCCTACCCGGTGGCCCTGTTCGGCGCCGCCCTGGCGGGGATCCCGTTCATCCCCCTCAACTACCGCCTCGGCGGACATCAGTTGGACCGCCTCCTGGCCCGCCATCCCGGTGCCCTCGTGCTGCGCCCGGCCGACCTCGACGCCCTGCTGAGCGCCGAAGAGGACGCCGCCGTAACGGAGTTGCCCGAGGCCCAGGACCAGGACCACGACGCGGTCGCGGTGGTCCTCTACACCAGCGGCACGACCGCCGAGCCCAAGGCGGCCCTGCTGCGCCACCGCCACCTGATGGCCTACGTGCTCAACACCCAGGAGTTCGGCTCCGCCGACGAGGACGACGCGGCACTGGTGGCCGTACCGCCGTACCACGTGGCCGGGTTGATGAACCTGCTGACGAACCTCTACTCGGGCCGCCGCCTCGTGTACCTCTCCGCCTTCGACGCGGGGGAGTGGCTGGCGACCGCGCGCCGCGAGCGCGTCACGCACGCGCTCGTCGTCCCCACCATGCTGGCCCGCATAGTCGCCGAGGTCCCGGCGGACGACGCCGGCACACCCACCCTCCGCAGCCTGGCCTACGGCGGTGCCAGGACCCCGCGCCCCGTGGTGGAACGGGCGCTGCGGATCTTCCCCGAAACCGGGTTCGTGAACGCCTACGGCCTGACCGAGACGGCCTCCTCGGTCGCGGTGCTCGGGCCCGACGACCACCGCGCGGCACTGGCGGCGGCCGACCCGGCCGTACGGGACCGGCTCGGTTCCGTCGGGCGGCCGTTGCCCGGAGTGGAGATCGAGATCCGCGATGCCGACGGACGACCGGCCGGTGCCGGGGACACCGGGCTGGTCTTCGTGCGCGGCGAGCAGATCTCCGGCGAGTACGGCGGACGCAGCGCACTCGACGCGGCGGGCTGGTTCCCCACCCGGGACCGGGGCCGGCTGGACGCCGACGGCTACCTCTTCATCGAGGGCCGCGCCGACGACACCATCATCCGGGGCGGCGAGAACATCGCTCCCGCGGAGATCGAGGACGTCCTCGTCGCCCACCCAGGGATCGTGGAGGCCGCGGTGATCGGCGTGCCCGACCCCGAGTGGGGGCAGCGGATCGTGGCCGTCGTGGTCGGCGAGGGCGACCCGGCGGAGGTCCGCCAGTGGGTCAGGGACCGGCTGCGCTCCTCCAAGACCCCCGACACGATCGTGTTCCGCGCCGAACTGCCCAAGACCGAGACCGGAAAGCTGCTGCGCCGCACCCTGCTGGCCGAGTTGGAGACCACCCATGCCTGAAGCAGTCCTCGTGTCCGCCCTGCGTACCCCCGTCGGCACCGCCGTCAAGGGCACCCTCCGCGACACCACCGCGTTCGACCTGGCCCACCACATCGTCGCCGCCGCCGCGGCGGGGCTCGACCCGGACGCCGTCGACGACGTGATCCTCGGCGAGGGCCTGTACGGCGGCGGGGTCGTGGCCCGGCACGCGGCACTGACCGTCGGACTCACCGCCGTACCCGGTCTCGCCCACAACCGGCACTGCGCCGCCGGTCTCGCGGCCGTGCAGAGCGCGGCGGGCAGCATCCGCGCGGGCATGGACGAACTCGTCGTCGCCGGCGGCGTCAACTCGGCCTCCACCTCCCCGAAGCAGCGGTTCCGGGTGGACGGGGAGTGGGTCGAGCCGTGGAGCCCGCCCACGCACCCCGACCGCCCCGACGCGCCCAACCTCGACATGTCGATCACGGTCGGCTGGAACACCGCCGTACGAGCGGGCCTGAGCCGCGCCGACATGGATGCCTGGGCGCTGCGCTCGCACCGGAACGCGATCCGCGCGATCGACGAAGGCCGTTTCGACGCCGAGCTGGTGCCCATCGACACACCGCACGGCCTGTTCTCCGTCGACGAACACCCCCGCCGCACCACGAGCCTGGAGAAGCTGGCCTCGCTCAAGCCGCTGCACCCCGAGATAGACGGCTTCTCCATCACGGCGGGCAACGCCGGCGGCGCCAACGACGGTGCCGCGGCGCTGGTGGTGGCCAGCGACCGGCTCGGTCTGCCCGCGCTCGCCGTCGTGCGCTCCTGGGCCTCGGTCGGCGCCGACCCCGCCGAGACGGGCCTCACCCCTGTGAAGGTCATCCCCAAAGCCCTTGCCCGCGCGGGACTTTCGACGTCCGACGTCGACCTCTTCGAGATCAACGAGGCCTTCGCCGCCGTACCCGTCGCCGCGGTGAAACTCCTCGGGCTCGACCCCGACCGGGTGAACGTCAACGGCAGCGGCTGCTCCCTCGGCCACCCGGTCGCCGCGACCGGCGCCCGGATGCTGGTCACGCTGGTGCACGAACTGCGCCGCCGGGGCGGTGGCATCGGCGTCGCCGCGATGTGCGCGGGCGGCGGCATGGGCTCGGCCACGGTCATCGAGGTGCCCGCGCCGTAGCGCCCCGGTACCCGGACGCCGTGCGGACGTACGCCGTACGGACGGACAGCCGACGCGATGGATCCGATGGAGGGGAATTCCGTGGTGAGTCTGAAGGACAAGGTCGTGCTCGTCGCCGGCGCGGCCACCGGGCTGGGCGCCGCGTCCGCCCGGCGGCTGGCGGACGCGGGCGCCAGGGTGGTCGTCGCCGACCTGGACCCGGACGGCGCGCGGGCGACCGCCTCGGCCATCGGTGCCGCCGGCGGCGAGGCGGTCGCGGCGGGCTTCGACATCGCCGACGAGACCTCGGTCGGCGACCTCGTGCGGACCACCGTGCGGACGTACGGCGGTCTGGACGCCGTGCACGTCAACGCGGGCGACATGGGCGCGGTCTCCAAGGACACCGACGTCGTCGACATGGACCTCGCGGTCTGGGACCGGACCTTCGCCGTCAATCTGCGGGGCCACATGCTCGTCACCCGGTACGCGGTGCCCGAACTCCTCGCCAGGGGCGGCGGCGCGATCGTCTACACCTCGTCCATCGCCGCCTTCACCGGCGAGGCAGCGCGTCCCGCCTACTCGGCGACCAAGGCGGGCATCAACGCCCTCGCCCGCCATGTCGCCTCCCGCTGGGGCAGGGAGGGCATCCGCGCCAACGCCGTCGCGCCGGGCCTGATCCTGACGCCCGCCATCCAGGAGGGCGCCGAACCGGCCCTCCTGGAGAGCCTGCTCTCCCGCACCCGCAGCACCCGGCACGGCCGCGCCGACGACATCGCCGCCATGGTGGTCCACCTCGTGTCCGACGCGGGAGAGTGGATCAACGGGCAGGTCATCAACGTCGACGGCGGCACGGTGATGCGCTGAAGTCCCTTACGGGGAAGGGCTGTCAGGCGGCGTCGCGGAACCGCAGCAGGGCCTCCTGCGCGAACGAGGCGACCAGGGAGCCCCGCGCGGTGAGGACGTCGCCGCGGCCGTAGCAGCGGCCGTGGGCGAGCAGCGGGCTCTGCTGGCGCAGGAGCAGCCAGTCGTCCGTCGTGAACGGGCGGTGGAACCACACCGTGTGCGCGGTCACGGCGGACGAGAACGCCGTCCCCGAGTCGCGCTGGGTGACCCCTTCCAGGGGGCGCAGCGCCGTGCCGATCAGGCTCAGATCGCTCGCGTACGCCGTCAGCGCCGGGGCGAGTTCCGGGGCGACGGCCGGGGTGCGCATCCACAGGTCGTACTCGGGCGGCTCCGACTTCGGCGAGTCCACATCCGCGATGGCCCGGGTGTCCCACGGGAGCAGCGAGAGGTCCACGTCGTGCTCGGCCCTCGGCACCGGCGGCATCGGGAAGGCGAGTTGCTGGTCGGGACCCTCCTCGTGCGCGTGCAGCGACACGGCCGCCACGGCCGCGACCCCCTGCGTCTGACGCGCCACCACCGTCAACGTGGCGAAGGAGCCGCCCTCATGATGGCGCGTCACCTCGTAGCGCACCGGCTCCTGCGGCCGTCCCGCCCGCGCGAACTGCACATGCAGGCTCTTGACCGCCTTGCCGGGGCAGGCCAGTTGGGCGGCCCGGACGCTCTGCGCGAGCAACTGGCCGCCGAAGATCCGGTGATAGCCGAGTTGTTGGTTGCCGCCCTCGAAGACGTCACCGGGCCGGGCGTCGAGGTCCAGGCAGGAGAGCAGGTCGCTCCACAGATCGGTCACTGATGTCACTCCTCGGGTCGGTCAGAGGTGGACGAGCCGGGGCGCGGACCGTCCGGTCCGCAGCAGCGCGCCCGCCTCGCGCGTCAACTCGCGTGCGCTGCCCAGCAGTCCGTCCAGCACCATGGCCCGCCGTACATGGCGGTGCAGTTCGTGCTCGGCGGTGAATCCGATGCCGCCCAGGACCTGCTGGCAGTGCCGGGCCGCCGTCAGCGCCGCCTGCCCGGTCGCGGCCTTGGCCAGTAGGGCGCCCAGTTCGTCGGTGCCGGCCACGAGGGTGGCCTCGGCGCCGTCGAGCGCCACCAGGGTCTCGGCGAGCCGGTGCCGCACGGCCTGGAAGGAGGCCAGCGGGCGGCCGAACTGGGTCCGGTCCACGGCGTGTTGGCGGGCCAGCGCGAGCATGGCGCGGCCGGTCCCGAGCAGCCACCAGCCCAGCGCCACCCGCCCGGCGGCGAGCGGGACGGGGGCCCCGGCGGGCACGGGACGCAGGGGCAGCTCGGCGTCCAGGGCAGCCCCCGCCACACGGTCCTGGCGCTCCCAGAGGACCCACGTACCGCCGGTGTACGGCAGCGGGAGCGTGCCGCCCACCGGACGGCCCGCCGCACTCAGCAGGACGTCGTTGAGGAGCGGTGCCTGGGCGCCCGTCTCGCCGAGCAGGCGGAAGGCGAGCGGTACGGCGGTGTCCGGCTGCTCGGCGAGCAGTTCGGCCCAGCCCAGGTCGGCCAGGGCCGCGTCCAGCGTCTGCCCCGACGCGGCCGTCATCGTCTTGCGGAGCGTCTCGGCGAGCAGGTCCCGTTCGGCCGCGTCCACGGCTACTCCCTCCCCAGGTCGAGCAGTCGGCGCGCGATGATGTTCCGCTGGATCTCGGCCGTACCGCCGTAGATGGTCGCCGCCTTCGCGTACAGGTACTCCGAGCGCCACGGCGTGTCCGTCAACTCCAGTACGCCGGGCAGCAGATCGCGCACCGTCTCGAAGAGGCGCTGCTCGGCGGTGGCCAGCAGCACCTTGTCGACCGAGGTCTCCGCGCCCAGGTGCCGGCCCTCGGCCAGGCGTCGCTGGGTGGCGTGGGAGCGGCAGCGGACGGTGTGCAACGCCAGGTAGGCGGCGCCGAGTTCGGCGTCGTCCGGGACGCTGGTCTCGGCCAGCAGGCGGTCGAGTCGCGTGTAGAGATGGGCGATCCGGTGCCAGAAGCAGGTGGAGCGCTCGTGCGGCAGCAGGTCCATCGCGAGCCGCCAGCCGTCGCCGGGGCGGCCGAGCATCCGCTCGGCGGGCACGGCCACGTCGTCGAAGAACACCTCGGCGAACTCGTCCACGCCGTGCATCGTGCGCAGCGGCCGGACGGTGATGCCGGGGGTGTCCATGTCGACGAAGAACGCGGTGATGCCGTTGTGGCCCGGCGCGGTGCGGGTCAACAGGACGCAGCGGGCCGCGAATTGAGCCAGGCTCGTCCACACCTTCTGGCCGCTGATCACCCAGTGGTCGCCCTGCGGGACCGCCCGTGTGGTGAGGGAGGCGAGGTCGCTGCCGGAGCCCGGTTCGGAGAAGCCCTGGCACCACTGCTCCCGGCCGCCGAGCAGACGCGGGACCATCTCGGCGGCGAGCGCGGGAGGGGCGTAGGAGATCATCGTCGGGGCGAGGACCTCGATCATCGAGTAGATGCCCGGCTCGGCCAGCTGCCTGGTGGCGACCTCCTCGCCGAGCACCGCTCTCAGCACCGCGGGCCCGCCGAGCCCCCTCACCTCGGCGGGCCAGCCGTACCGCATCCAGTCCGCGTCGTACAACGCCCGGCGGACCCGGGCGAGTTGGGCGACCTGGGCGTCCAGGGAGTGGTCCGGGCCGGGGGACAGGTCGTGCTCGTCCAGCCAGCCGCGCAGGTCCGAGCGGAAGTCGGCGGCGTTCGAGTAGCCGGGTGGCGAGGGGGTGTTCATGTTCCCGGACGCTGATAGGCGTGCGGGCGGCCCGAGTCGTGCGCTCCGCTGCGGCGGATGAACGTCATCGCGCGGGTGCGCAGCCGCCATCCCTCGTCGGTGCGGACGTAGGTGTCGTTGTAGTAGCCGATCCGCATGTCGTGCGTGGCGTGGTCGACGAAGCACAGCGGCTGGGTGCCGGTGGCCGTGTCGCCGGACAGGTCGACGGCCGGCGTGCCCGTGAGGAACAGCCCCTTGGGGGCGGCGGCCACCAGCGCGGGGAACTCGTCGAGGCCGTAGGAGTCCCCGAAGGCGCTGTAGGTGCCGTCGGGTGTGAAGACCGCCAGCACTCCGTCCAGGTCGCCGCGGGTGATGCACACCGCGTAGCGGGCCAGGAGCTGCTGGATCTCCATGAGGTCGTCGGTCGGACCGGGCGGAAGAGCCGGGACAGGCAAGGAGGACAAGGACTTTCCACCCTTCACCATGAGCGAGAATGGCATTCTCTCAGATGAGTGGCAGATTTCCATGCTGCGTGAGCCGTCGTCAACAGTCTCTGTCTGAATGGTTGATTCTCCGTAGATGAGAAGCTAGTTTCCAGCGATGGAGAGGGGAGATCCGACGCGATGGACCAGTTCCTCACCTTCGGAATCGTCGGCCTGAGCACGGCCGCGATCTATGCCGTCATCGGCAGTGGGCTCGTGCTCACCTACACCACCACCGGTGTGTTCAACTTCGCGCACGGCGCGGCCGGCATGCTGTCCGCGTTCATGTACTGGCAGCTGACCGTCGGCTGGGGCTGGCCCGTTCCGGTCGCCCTGGCCGTGGTGCTGCTCGTGCTCGCCCCGGGCTTCGGGCTGCTCGTCGAGCGCTTCGTGCTGCGTCCCGTCCAGGCCCTCGGCGAAGCCGAACGCCTGGTCATGACCGTCGCGCTGCTCAGCGGACTGATCGCGGCGGCGCGCTGGATCTGGGACCCGAACGTGGCCCGCCCGCTGCCGATGTTCTTCGCCGACCGCAAGCCCTTCCACCTCGGGCCGGCCGTCATCACCTGGCACCAGGCGATCACCATGGCGGTGGCCGTCGCCGTCGCGATCGGCCTGCGTGTGCTGCTCTACCGCACCCGCGCCGGAGCCGAGATGCGCGCGGCCGTCGACGACCGGGCCCTCGTCGGCCTCACCGGCGCCGACCCGGTCCGCGCGGGCCGGGTCTCCTGGATCCTGGGCACCCAACTGGCCGCGATCGGCGGCATCCTCATCGCGCCGACCGTCACCCTCGACGCCGCCCAGCTCTCCCTGCTGATCGTCAGCGCCTACACCGCAGCGGTCTTCGGCAGACTCCGCAGCCTGCCGCTCACCTTCCTCGGCGCCGTCGTCGTCGGCTGCATGGAGAGCTATCTGACCGGCTACCTCCCGCAGAACCAATACCTCCCCGGCCTGCGGCTCGCCGCCCCCGCCCTCCTGCTCTTCCTCGCCCTGCTGGTGTTCCCGCACCGGCGCCTGCGCGGCCGGGAACGGCGGCTCGCCCGGGTACCCGTGCCGAGCGCGCGCGGCACCCTGGTGTTCGCGGCGGCCGTCGTCGCCTTCGGCGCGATCCTGGCCTCCCTCCTGGGAGAGGCCGACCTCATCACCTACGGCGCGATCTTCTCGCTGGGCGTGGTGGCCCTCTCCTACGTGCCGCTCACCGGCTACGCCGGACAGGTCTCCCTGTGCCAGCTCAGCATGGCCGGCATCGGCGCGGTCGTCTGGGGACACCTCGGCGCCCACGGCCAACTGTGGGCACTGGGCGCCGCGATCCTCGTCTCGGCGGCGGCGGGAGCACTGGTCGCACTGCCCGCGCTGCGCCTCTCCGGCGTGTATCTGGCCCTGGGCACCGCCGCGTTCGCCGTCATCCTCGACCGCTGGATCTTCACCATCCCGGCCTTCCACGTCCTCGGCCTGCGGATCGCCCTGTTCGACCAGGGCTCGGTGGACATCTCGGGACCCCACCTCCTGGGCCTACGGCTGGACAGCGGACGGGACTCGATGGTGTTCGCCGCCGTCTGCCTCGCCCTCGCCTCCATCGGGGTGGCCGCCCTGCGCCGCAGCCGCTTCGGCCGACGGCTGATCGCCCTGCGCGACAGCGAGGCCGCGTACGCCACCCTCGGCGGCAACCTCCTGGTCGCGAAGGTCGCGGTGTTCGCCCTGGCCTCGGGCATCGCCGGGCTCGGCGGGGCGCTGTACGGAATGCAGCAACGCACCGTCACCGCCGACCAGTTCAGCCTCATCGCGGGACTGCCGATCTTCCTGGTCGCCGTGGTCGGCGGACTCGGCGCGGTCGGCAACGGCCTCTTCGCCGGCACCGCCTTCGCCGGCCCCACCAACGCCCTGATCGCCGTCGCCCCCGGCACCGCGAACCTGGTCGCCCTGCTCCCCGGGCTGGCCGGTATCGGACTCGGCCACAACCCCGACGGCATCGTCTCCCGCTTCCGCCGCCAGTGGGAGCCCCTGGCCCGCGACCGCATCGCCCTGCCGGCACTGCTCTGCGCCCTCGCCCTGGCCTGGGCGCTGCGCTTCGGCGGGGTGATCAACGACTGGACGTACTACGGCGGTTCACTCCTGCTCGCCGTGGCGCTGCGCACCTGGGCCGACGCCCGGCAGAGCGCTCCGGCCGAGCCGGAGATCCCCGTCGAGTGGTGGGGCGTGCGGCGTGCGTGGCGCCCCGAGGACAAGGAGGTGCTGGCCCGTGGCGTCACTGCAGGTTAGTGGAGTGACCGTGTCCTTCGGCGGCAACCGTGCCCTCGACGGGGTCGCGCTGACCGCCGAGGCGGGCCGGGTCACCGGGCTCATCGGCCCCAACGGGGCAGGGAAGAGCACCCTGTTCGACGTCGCCTCGGGACTGCGCAGGCCCTCCTCCGGACAGGTCCGCCTCGACGGCCGGGACGTCACCCGGTCCCGGCCCTCCGCGCGCGCCCGGCACGGACTCGCCCGCACCTTCCAACGCCTGGAACTCTTCGGCCGGTTGAGCGTGCGCGACAACCTCCTCGTCGCCGCCGAACTGGGCCCCGAACGCCGTCGCGCCGACCGGGTCGTCAGCGAGATCCTGCACCGCCTCGATCTCACCGGCATCGCGGACACCTCACCCGACGCCCTCCCCACCGGAGTCGGCCGCCTGGTCGAGGTCGGCCGGGCGCTCGCGATCCGTCCGAAGGTGCTCCTCCTCGACGAACCCGCCGCCGGACAGGACGCCGAGGAGACCGAACGCTTCGCGCAGCTCCTGCGCGCCCTCACCGAGGACGGCACCGCCGTCGTCCTCGTCGAGCACGACATGAGCCTGGTGATGGCCGTCTGCGACGAGGTGTACGTCCTCGACCTCGGCAAGATCATCGCCGTGGGACCGCCCGAAGTGATCCGCAGCGACGAAACGGTACTCGCCGCCTATCTGGGGGACGCGTGAGCGCACTTCTCGAACTGCGCGGCATCCGCGCCGCCCATGAACGCATCACCGTCCTGCACGGCGTCGACCTCGACGTCGCCGCCGGACAGGTGGTCGCGCTGCTCGGGCCGAACGGCGCCGGAAAGACCACCACGTTGCGCGTCGCCGCCGGGGTCCACCCCGCCGAATCGGGCCAACTCGTCCTCGGCGGAAGGGACATGACCGGCGCCGACCCCCGCGACCTGGCCCGCGCCGGAGTCTGCCTCATCCCCGAAGGACGAGGCGTCTTCCCGAACCTGTCCGTCCGCGACAACCTCCTCATGATGACCTTCACCGGCCGCGGCCGGGAGGAGATCGAGGAGATCGCGTTCGCCCGCTTCCCCGTCCTGGCCCGGCGCGCCGGGCAGGCGGCGGGCACCCTCTCCGGGGGCGAGCAGCAGATGCTCGCCCTCGCCCGCGGCCTCGCCACCGACCCTGCCGTCCTGCTGCTCGACGAACTCTCCATGGGACTGGCCCCGTTGATCGTCGGCCGCCTCTACGAACAGGTCGCCGAGATCGCCCGGCAGGGCGTGGCGGTCCTGGTGGTCGAGCAGTTCGCCGCCGCGGTCCTCGACATCTGCGACCACGCCGCCGTCCTCGTACGCGGCCGGGTCGAACGGCAGGGCCACCCCGACGGCGGCCTGCGCGCCGAACTGTCCGCTCTCTACCTGGGGAGTTCCACATGACGTCCACCGAGACGCGAGCGGACCGCTTCGTCCGCGAACTCACCGTCCTGAAAATCCCGGACCCGGCCGCCGGAAGGGCCGCCCTCTGGCTGCGCCTGGGCGCCGCCCTGATGACGATCGGCGTCGTCCTCGGCGTGTGCGCCTACTTCATCTCGCACAACACCAGCGACCCGCTCGTGCAGAACGACGCGCTCACCCTGGGCCTCGCCGCGGTCGCCGGCAGCGTCGTCGGCTCCGCCCTCTTCCTGCGGTACTCGCTCACCGGCTTCCTGCGGTACTGGATGGCACGCCAGTCCTACGACGTGGAACTCCTCGCCGACCGCCTGCTCGAAAGGGAACTCCGCCATGACCCCACCGGCACCGACGCCGCGCCCCGGTGACCAACTCGCCAGCACCGTCTGCGGCACCCGCGTGGTCGTCATCCGCGCCCCCGCCGACACGCACCCGCGACTGACCTGCGGCGGCAGCCCGTTGGTGCCCGCGGCCGACGCGCCCGCGGCGCGGCCCGGACCGGCCGGCACCACCACCCTCATCGGCAAGCGGTACGTCGACGCCACCGGGACGCTCGAACTGCTCTGTACCGCCTCCGGAGCGGGCGAACTCACCTGTGACGGCGCCCCCATGACCCTGAAGGCCGCCAAGCCGCTGCCCGCCTCCGACTGACCGACCCACCCCCGTAAGGAGCCGTCATGGACCGCGACGACCTCATCCTCATCAGCGTCGACGACCACATCATCGAGCCGCCCGACATGTTCGTGAACCACCTCCCCGAGCGCTACAAGAAAGACGCGCCCCAACTGGTCCACCGGGACGACGGAACCGACGTGTGGCAGTTCCGCGGCACGACCATCACCAACTCGGCGCTCAACGCCGTGGCCGGCCGCCCCAAGGAGGAGTACGGCGTCGAACCGCAGGGCCTCGACGAGATCCGCCCCGGCTGTTACGACGTGCACGAACGCGTCAAGGACATGAACGCGGGCGGCATCCTCGCGCAGATGAACTTCCCCTCCTTCCCCGGCTTCTCGGCCCGGCTCTTCGCCACCGAGGACGCCGACTTCTCCCTCGCGCTGGTCCGCGCCTACAACGACTGGCACATCGACGAGTGGTGCGCCGCCTACCCGGGCCGCTTCATCCCGATGGCGCTGCCCGCGATCTGGGACGCGGAACTGTGCGCGGCCGAGGTGCGAAGGGTCGCCGAGAAGGGCGTCCACTCGCTCACCTTCACCGAGAACCCCGCCGTCCTCGGCTACCCGAGCTTCCACGACCCGTACTGGAACCCGCTGTGGCACGCGCTGTCCGACACGGACACCGTCATGTCGGTGCACATCGGCTCCTCCGGCCGGCTCGCCGTCCCGGCCGCGGACTCGCCGCCCGACGTGATGATCACGCTCCAGCCGATGAACATCGTCTCCGCCGCCGCGGACCTCCTCTGGTCACCCCCGGTCAAGGAGTTCCCGAACCTGAAGATCGCCCTCTCCGAGGGCGGAACGGGCTGGATCCCGTACTTCCTTGAGCGCCTCGACCGCACCTTCGAGATGCACTCGACCTGGACCCTCCAGGACTTCGGCGGCAAGCTGCCCTCCGAGGTCTTCCGCGAGCACTTCCTGACCTGCTTCATCACCGACAAGCTGGGCGTACGGCTGCGGCACGACATCGGCATCGACAACATCTGCTGGGAGGGCGACTACCCGCACAGCGACTCCCTGTGGCCGGACGCCCCCGAGCAGCTGCACGACGTGATGACGAGCTGCGACGTCTCCGACGAGGACACCCGGAAGATCACCTTCGAGAACGCCATGCGCTGGTACTCCTTCGACCCCTTCGCGCACATCCCGCGCGAACAGGCCACCGTGGGCGCCCTCCGCAAGGCGGCCGAGGGGCACGACGTCACCACCCGTTCGCGCAGTCACCAACTCATCGAGCCCGCCGAGAAGTTGGAGGCGTTCCGCTCCAAGGCCCGGGCGGCCGTGGCGGCGGCCCGATGAGCGACCTGGTCCTGACGGAACGGGTCGGCGCCGTGCTGGTGGCGACCCTGAACCGTCCCGAGGCCCGCAACGCCATGAGCCCGGAGCTGATCGACGACCTGTCGGACGTGCTGCGCGAGGCGGACGCCGACCCGGCGGTCCGGGCGATCGTCCTCACGGGCGCCGGAACGGTCTTCTGCTCCGGCATGGACCTCAAGGCGTTCGCGAAGGGCGGCGGCCGGTTCGACGGCCTGGTGTGGTTCTTCCGCGAGGGCATCGCCACCCCGGTGATCGCCGCCCTCAACGGCTCGGCCCTCGCCGGCGGCTTCGAACTCGCCCTGGCCTGCGACCTGGTGGTCGCCGCCGAGGACGCCAAGCTGGGCATCGCCGAGGTCAGGCGCGGCCTGTTCGCGGCCGGCGGAGGCACGACCCTCGCCGACCGGGTGCCGTTGGCCGTGGCCCTGGAGATGGGGCTGACCGGCGACCTCGTCACCGCGACGGACGCCGGCCGGTTCGGCCTGGTGAACCGGGCCGTACCGGCCGCAGAGGTGCGGGAGACGGCGCTCGCCCTGGCCGGACGCATCGCCGAGAACGGCCCGCTCGGCGTCGCGATGACCAAGAAGCTGATGCGGGAACGCCGTTGGGCCGAACCGGAAGAGGTCGAGTCGGTGTTCAGAAGCGCCGACGCGGCGGAAGGGGCGCGGGCCTTCGCCGAACGCCGTCCTCCGGTGTGGACCGGGAAGTGAGGCTCAGGACCGGACCGCCTCCTGCGGGCCGGCGGTCACGTCCTCACCGCGACTGATCCCGTCACTGTCGCCGATCTCGTCGACCAGCCCCCAGCGCAGTGCCTGTCCGGCGCTCAACTCCGCGCCGGACAGGGCGAGATAGGCGGCGCGCTCCCTGCCGATCCGGACCGGGACGCTCGCCGTGCCACCCGCGCCCGGGATCAGCCCCATCCCGATCTCCGGCAGCCGGATCACCGTGTCCGGCGCGGCGACCACCCGGCCCGCGAAGGCCGCGAGCTCTATCCCCGCGCCGACACACGCCCCGTGCAGATGCGCGGTCACGCGCGGAGCGCACCGGTGCAGCAGCGCGGCCGGGCTGCGGCCCACCCGCACCAGATGGGCCCGCGCCGGATCACGGGACGTACCGAACTCGGCGAGGTCGCCCCCGCTGCAGAACGCGGGACCGTTGCCGTACAGGTCGACGCGGGTGATCGACGGGTCGGCCACGGCCACGTGGAGCGCCTCGCACAGCGCGTCCCGGGTCGCCGCGTCGAACGCGTTGCGCACCCAGGGCCGGTCCAGCGTGACGGCCAGCCGCGAACCCTCGCGGGCGAGTCGGACGGGAGTCTCGGCCGGGCGGTGGGCGCGTCGGGGAGCGGCGGCCAGCCAGGACCGGAAGTCCGCTCCGCCCTGGAGGGTCGAATAGGCCAGGGATTCGAGCACCAGCCGGTCCGGGACCGCGAGCCCGCCGCCCATGCGCAGCACCTGCACCAGCGCGAGGGACGCGGCGGGCCGACTCGCGACGATCCGCCCCAGCTCGCGAGCCGTCGCACGCGGATCCGCGCACCCCACCCATGGCGCGGGAGGTTCGGGGGCGCCGGTGAGCAGGACGTCGTACCCGTCGATCGGGTCCTTGGGGGCGGTGGCCACGCCGATCACGACACGGTCGCGGGCCTCCGGTTCCCGGGCGGGGGCGCGGTCGAGGTCGACGATCACGAAGGGCGACTCCACGGTGATCTCCCTCCAGGTGTGGACCGGAGTGTAATTTGAGATCACCTGTGGAGAGAAGGGGGTTCGGATGAGCGAGAACCACACTCTCCGCGCCTGGACGGACACGGTCGAGCCGTACCTGGCCCCCCTCTCCGCCGCCGCCCGCTCGTTCACCGCGCTGACGGGCGTACCGGTGGATCTGCCCGACGCCCTGTTCCTCCGGGCCCGACTGGCCGGTCTGGAACGCCCGGGGAGGACGTCGGCCAACGGTTCCTGCCGGCTTCTGCGAGCCGCCGACGGGTGGACCGCGGTGAACCTGGCCCGCCCCGACGACCTCGCCGCCGTACCCGCGCTGCTGGCCCTCCTCGGCTCACCGGACGACCCCGAGGGGCTGCGTGCGGCCGTACGACGGGTCGCCGCCGCCGAGGCGGCCGAGGCGGCGCAGTCGCTGGGCATCGCCGCCTCGGTACCCGGATCGGTCGCCGCCGACGCACGGCCCGCGGTGCGCGCCGAGCGGTGGGGCGAGCGTCGGACGCGCGCACTGGCCGGTCTGCGGGTCGTCGACTTCTCCGCGCTCTGGGCGGGACCGCTGTGCGCGCGGCTGCTGGGGCTGGCGGGCGCGCGGGTGGTCAAGGTGGAGAGCGCGACACGACCGGACGGCGCGCGCCTCGGGTCGCCCGCCTTCTACCGCTGGCTGCACGACGGCCACGACAACGCGGTCGTGGACTTCGTCCCCGGCGCGCTGGACGCACTCGTCGCCGAGGCCGACGTCGTCATCGAGGCGTCACGCCCGCGCGCGCTGCGTCGACTCGGGCTCCGGGCCGAGGAGTTCCTCGCCGCGCGCCCCGGCCGCGTCTGGGTCGGCATCACCGGCTACGGACGCGAGAGCGACCGGATCGCCTTCGGGGACGACGCGGCCGTCGCCGGCGGACTGACCGGCCTCGACCCGGACGGCGACCCCGTCTTCCTCGGTGACGCGCTCGCCGACCCCGTCACCGGCGTCTTCGCCGCCCACGCCGTGGCCCGTTCCCTTGCCGGGGGCGGCGGGGAACTCCTCTGCGCCTCCATGGCGGCCTGCGCCGCGACCCTCGCCGCGACGCGCCGACCGGTCCGCCCGCCGTGCTGATCAGGAACGTCGAGGTGGCGGGCCACGGACCGGCGGTGGACGTACGGATCGAGGGCGGGCGGATCGCCGGGATCGGGACCGGGCTGACGGGGCGGGCCGAACTCGACGGCCGGGGCGGTGCGTTGCTGCCCGGTCTGCACGACCATCACATCCACCTCGCCGCACTGGCCGCCGAAGCCGCCTCCGTGCGGGTCGGGCCGGCGGACGTCCGGGGCCGCACGGCGTTCGCGGCGGCCCTGACGTGCGGGCGGCCGGGGGAGTGGGTGCGGGCCGTCGGCTATCACGAGGCCGTGGCGGGGGAGTTGGACCGGTGGACGCTGGACGCGCTCGTCGCCGACCGGCCGGTCCGGGTGCAGCATCGCACCGGCGCGCTGTGGGTGTGGAACAGCGCCGCGCTCCGGGCGGCAGGCCTGGAGGGCGACGGACGGTTCTGGCGCGAGGACGAGCGGCTGCGCGGCTTCGTGCCGCCCGTACGGCTGGACCTGGAGGGCGTGGGGCGCCGGGCGGCGGCACTGGGTGTCACGGGGTTCACCAACGCCGATCCGCACCCCGCCGCCGGGCTCACCCAGCTGCTGTCGGTGCTCCCGCAACGGCTGCTGGTGATGGGCGTCGACGAGCCCGTGAAGCTGATGCTCGACGATCCGACCCTCCCCACACCCGCCCAACTCGCCCGCACCATCGCGGAGATCAGACCCAGACCGGTCGCCGTGCACTGCGTGACCCGGGTGCAGCTGCTGGTGACCCTCCTCGCCCTGGACGAGGCGGGTCCCGTCGACGGCGACCGCGTCGAGCACGGGTCGGTGATCCCCGCCGAGACCATTCCCTGGCTGCGACGGCTCGGGGTGACGGTGGTGACCCAGCCGCACTTCCCGGTCGAGCGACGCGAGGCGTACGCCACCGACGTGGACGCCGACGACCGTCCCCACCTCTACCGCTGCCGCACCCTGATCGAGGCCGGCATCCCCGTCGCGGCCGGCACCGACGCGCCGTACGGGACCGCGGACCCCTGGGCGGTCATGCGGGCGGCGACCCGGCGCGACGACGGCGAACGGCTCCGACCCGAGGCGGCGCTACGGCTGTTCACGGGTGAACCCCGACACCCCGCCCGCACCCGCCGGTTGACGGTCGGCGCGGTCGCCGATCTGTGCCTGCTCCATGTGCCGCTGCGCGAGGCGCTGCGCACGCTCTCCGGTGAACTGGTGCGCGCCGCCTACGTGTCGGGCCGCCCCGTCACGCCCGAGTGACCTACACGCTGTACCCGCCGTCGACCCCCAGCGCCTGCCCGGTGATGAACCCGGCCCGGTCGGAGGCGAGGAACGCGACCGCCTCCGCGATGTCCGTCGCGTCGCCGAAGCGCCGCAGCGGAATATTGCGCCGGGTGACGGCGAGCGCGGCCTCGTCCAGTTCGCCGGAGCTGATCAGCCGGCCCGCGATACCGTCGTTGAGCATGCCGGGCGCCACACAGTTCACGCGGACGCCGTAGCGGCCCTCCTCGGCGGCGAGCGCCCGGGCGACTGCCTCTACGGCGCCCTTCGCGCCCGAGGACAGTCCGTCGCGTACCGGGAAACGGCGGGTGGCGACGGTCGTCACGGCGACGATGCTGCCCCGGCTCGCCCGCAGCGACGGCAGCGCGGGATGCGCCAGATTGAAGAACGCCACGGCGTCGCCTTCGAGTTGGGCGCGGTACTCGCCCGGCGTCACCCTGCTCAGGTGCCGCATCGGCACGTGCGGGCCCGAGGCGTACACCAGGGTGTGGATGCCCCCGGCCGCCTCGGACACGGCCTCGGCCGTGGCGGACTCGTCGGTCAGGTCCAGCCGCATGGACCGCACTCGACGGCCCAGCTTGGTCACCTCGGCGGCGACGGCGTCGGCCGCCTCCTGGTTGGCCCGGTAGGTGAGGACGATGTCGCTGCCCCGCTCGGCGAGGAGCCGGACGACCGCCGCCCCGATACCGCCCGAGCCGCCCGCCACGAACGCGACACCTGCTCTGCTGGAGAAGTCCGGCACCGTGACCGCCTCACAATCCGAGGGACTTGGCGATGATGACCTTCATGACCTCGCTGGTTCCGGCGTAGATGCGGGTGATGCGCGCGTCCGCGTAGAGCCGGGCGATGGGGTATTCCAGCATGTAGCCGTAGCCGCCGAACAGTTGCAGGCAGCGGTCGACCGCGCGGGCCTGCATCTCGGTGCAGAAGAGCTTGACCTTGGCGGCGTCCGGTCCGCTCAGCGCACCGGCGACGAGTTCGAGCACGGCCCGGTCCAGCATGGCCTGCGCGGCCTCGATGTCGGCGGCCACCGCGGCGAGTTCGAACTTGGTGTTCTGGAAGGACGCGACCGGTTTCCCGAACGCCTTGCGCTCCTTGACGTAGGAGATCGTGGCGTCCAGGGCCGCCCGCGCCTGCGCGACCGAACCCACCGCCACCGTCATCCGCTCCTGCGGCAGGTTGTGCCCGAGGTAGCCGAACGCGGCGCCCTCCTCGCCGAGCCGGTTGGCGACCGGGACCCGCACGTCGTCGAAGGCCAGCTCCACCGTGTCCTGCACCTTGATGCCCAGCTTGTGCAGCACCCGGCCCCGGGTGAAACCGGGCATGCCGTCCTCGACGACCAGCAGGGTGAGCCCCGCGCGGCGGTCGTCCGGGTCGGTCGACGTCCGGGCCACGACGATCACCAGGTCGGCGAGGAGTCCGCCGGTGATGAAGGTCTTCGCGCCGTTGAGGACGTAGGAGTCCCCGTCGCGCACGGCCGTCGTGCGGATCCCGGCGAGATCGGAGCCCGTGCCCGGCTCGGTCATCGCCACGGCCGTCAGCAGCTTCCCGGAGGCCAGGCCCGGGAACCAGCGGGCCCGCTGCTCGTCGTCGGCGTAGGTGAGGAAGTACGGCAGGACGACGTCGAGTTGGGTGCGGACCGTGCCCAGCGTCACCAGGGCGCGGGCCGCCTCCTCCTGGAGGACGACGTTGTAGCGGTAGTCGGCGAGGCCCGCTCCGCCGTACTCCTCGGGCACGGCCGTGCCCAACAGGCCGAGCGCGCCCAGCTGTTCGAAGAGGGTGCGGGGGAGCTTGCCGGTCTCCTCCCACTCGGCGTAGTGCGGGACCACCTCCTTGCCGATGAAGTCCCGGGCGAGCCGGCGGAAGGCCTCGTGGTCGTCGGTGAAGACGTCTCGGCGCACAACAACCCCTGTCAGGAAGCGAGTTCGACGACGGTGGCGTTGGCGGTGCCGCCGCCCTCGCACATGGTCTGAAGGCCGTAGCGGATGCCGTGGTCCCGCATGTGGTGCAGCATGCGGGTCATCAGGACGGCGCCCGACGCGCCGAGCGGATGCCCGAGCGCGATGGCGCCCCCGAGCGGATTGAGGAGGGCGGGGTCCGCTCCGGTCTCGGCCAGCCAGGCGAGCGGGATCGGCGCGAAGGCCTCGTTGACCTCGAAGACACCCACGTCGGAGAGCGCCACTCCGGCCCTGCGCAGCACCTTCTCGGTCGCCGGGATCGGCCCGGTCAGCATCAGGACCGGATCCGAACCGGTGACCACGCCCGCCCGGTAGCGGGCGATCGGCGTCAGCCCCAGCTCACGGGCCTTCTCCGGCGTCGTCACCAGCAGGGCCGCCGCGCCGTCGGAGATCTGCGAGGAGTTGCCCGCGTGGATCACCCCGTCCTCCTGGAAGGACGGCTTCAGCTTCGCGAGAGTGGCACCGCTGGTGCCTCGGCGTACACCCTCGTCCGCGCCCACCGCCCCCGCGCCGGTGGCCACCGGCACGATCTGCGCGTCGAACGCCCCGCCGTCCTGCGCCGCAGCCGCCCGCTCGTGGGACAGCGCGGCGAACTCGTCGAGGACACTCCGGCCCAGTCCCCATTTCCGGGCGATCAGCTCGGCCGAGACACCTTGGTTGAAGGAGAAGTCCGCGTAACGGGCGAGGACTTGGGGACCGTACGGCGTCCCGCCGGCCCGGGAGGCGCCGAGCGGCACCCGGCTCATCACCTCGACGCCGCCCGCCACCACGACGTCCTGCTGACCGGACATGACCGCCTGGGCGGCGAAGTCCAACGCCTGCTGGCTCGATCCGCAGGCCCGGTTCACCGTGGTCCCCGGGACGGTCTCCGGCCAGCCGGCGGCCAGCACCGCGTAGCGGGCGATGTTGCTCGACTGGTCGCCCAGCTGACCCACGCAGCCCCACACCACGTCGTCGACGACCTCGGGATCGATGCCCGTGCGGTCGACGAGGGCCCTGAGGACGAGCGCGGAGAGGTCGGCCGCGTGCACACCGGCCAGTCCGCCGTTCCGTTTGCCGACGGCGGTGCGGACCGCCTCCACCACCACTGCCTCACGCATCACGTGTCCTGTCCTCCGTCGCTCTGGGCGCCGGGGTCCGGGGAACCGCCCAGCGGCCGGTGTAGTGCGGCGCGCGCCGCTCCGTGAACGCGGCGTACGCCTCCGGGACGTCCGCCGTCGCGAAGTTCATGGCCTGCGCCCGCGCCTCACCGGCGAGGGCCTCGCGCAGTGTGCGGTCGGCGCCCTCGTTCAGGAGCGCCTTGTTCTGCGCGAGCGCGACCGGGGCCCCGGCGACCAGCCGGGCGGCCAGGTCGTCCACGAAGGCGTCGATCTTGTCGGCGTCCACCACCCAGGTCACCAGGTTCAGGGCGCGGGCCTCCTCGGCGTCGATGGTCTCCGCGAGCAGCGCCAGCCGTTTCGCCTGCTGGAGGCCCACCAGCTTCGGCAGCAGCCAGGAGCCGCCGCAGTCCAGGGACAGGGCACGGCGGGCGAAGATCTGCGAGAACGTGCTGTCCGGCGTCGCCACGACGAAGTCGCAGCCCAGGGCGAGGTTCCAGCCCGCGCCGACCGCCACGCCGCCCACCTTGGCGATCGTGGGGATCGGCAGCTCGTGCAGCAGCAGCGTGACGTCGGTCAGGGTCCGCATCCGGTACAGCGGATGCTCGTCGCTGACGCCCTTGCGGATGTCGGCCCCGGAGCAGAACGCGCCGCCCGCACCGGCCAGGACCAGCGCGCGTACCGTACGGTCGCCGCCCGCCGAAGCGAGCGCCGCCCGCAGGGCCTCCCACAGCTCGGCGTCGATGGCGTTCTTGCGCTCCGGCCGGTTCAGCGTCAGCGTCCGTACGCCGTCGGCGTCGCTCGTCAGCAGCACCGGCGGCCCGCTCATCGCACCGCTCCCGCCGCCCGCAGAGCGGCGATCTCCCCGCCGGTGAGGCCGAGTTCGGCGAGTACGGCGTCGGTGTGCTCGCCGAGCGCGGGAATCGCGCCCATCGGCGGGTCGTACCCGTCGATGACCGGGGGCGGCAGCAGCGCCGGTACCGGACCGGACGGTGTGTCGATCTCCCGCCACCGGTTCCGGGCCTGGAGATGCGGGTGGGCGATGACGTCGCGGGGTGTGTTGTAGCGGGAGTTGCCGATCCCGGCCGCGTCCGCGCGGGACTGCACCTCGGCGAGGTCGTGCCGGGCGCACCAGGCGCTGATCTCCGGCTCCAGCAGGGCGCGGTGCTCCACCCGGCCGGCGTTGCTCCGGAAGCGGGCGTCGTCCGCGAGATCGGGCCGGTCGAGCAACTCCCGTGCCAGGCGCTGCCATTCACGGTCGTTCGTGGTCCCCAGGATCACCGTGTGGCCGTCGGCGGTGCGATGGGCGCCGTACGGCGCGACGGCCGGCGAACTCAGGCCGAGCGGCTGCTGCTCGATCCCGGAGTGGCGGGTGTAGGTGAGCGGATAGCCCATCAGCTCCGTCATCGTGTCGAACAGGCTCACCGCGACCGACGAGGCCGCCGGACCCACCCCGCGTTCCCTGCCGCACAGCAGCGCGACGACCGACAGCGCGGCGTAGAGGCCGCTGCACACGTCGGCCATCGGCGGGCCGGGCTTGGCCGGTGCGCCCGGGTTCCCGGTGACCGCGCACGCTCCCGACTCGGCCTGCACCAGCAGGTCGTAGGCCCGTTTGTGGGAGAGGGGGCCGCCGGGGCCGTAGCCGTCGATCTCCACGGCGACGAGTTCGGGGTGACGGGTCGTCAAGTCGGCGGGGGAGATGCCGAGTTTGGCCGTGGTGCCGGGCGTGAGGTTGGAGACGAGGACGTCGGCGCGCGCCAGCAGGCGGTGCAGGACGTCCATCCCGCCGGGTGTCTTCAGGTCCAGGGCCACCGACTCCTTGCCCCGGTTGACCCAGACGAAGTGCGCCCCCAGCCCCTTGACGACGTCGTCGTAGTGGCGGGCGAAGTCGCCGCCCTGGGGGTTCTCCACCTTGATGACGCGGGCGCCGAAGTCGCCCAGCGTACGGGTGCACATCGGGGCGGAGATCGCCTGTTCCAGCGCGACCACGGTGATTCCGGCCAGCGGCCCGGTTGTCGTCGTCATCTCAGCCCACGGCCGTGAAGCCGGCGCGGAGTTCGTCCTTCAGCACCTTCTGGCTCGCGTTGCGCGGGAGTTGACCGATGAAGCGGACGTGCCGGGGCACCTTGAAGTTGGCCATGTGCTCCCGCGCCCAGGCGATGACGTCGGCCTCGGTCGGGGCGCGGTCCGGCGGCGCGACCACGAAGGCGCAGCCGACCTCGCCGAGGCGTTCGTCGGGAACGCCGATCACGGCGACCTGCTGGACGCTCGCGCAGCCGAGCAGCAGCTTCTCTATCTCCGCCGGATAGGCGTTGAAGCCGCCCACGATGTACATCTCCTTCTTGCGGTCGACGACGGCGAGGTTGCCGTCGTCGTCGAGCCGTCCGATGTCCCCGGTGTGCAGCCAGCCCTCGGCGTCGATCGTCGATGCGGTCGCTTCGGGGTCGTCCCAGTAGCCGCGGGTGACGTTGTAGCCGCGCACGAGGATCTCGCCGTCGAGCCCGATCGGGACGTCGAGCCCGTCGTCGGCGACGATGCGGACCTCGACGTCCGGGATGGCGTGTCCCGTGGTGCGGGCGACCGTCTCCTCCGCGTCACCGACCCTCGTCGTGGTCACCAGCGCCGTGGACTCGGTGAGGCCGTAGGCGCTCATCACGATGTCGAACGACAACTCCGACTTCATGGCGCGGATCAGCGACTCCGGGATCGTC
Source organism: Streptomyces sp. NPDC091280 (assembly GCF_044768565.1). Lineage (NCBI taxonomy): Bacteria > Bacillati > Actinomycetota > Actinomycetes > Kitasatosporales > Streptomycetaceae > Streptomyces > Streptomyces sp. NPDC091280. The sequence continues at coordinate 465,031 of NZ_JBIVUZ010000007.1, read as the reverse complement.
GTCCCGCCCGTCATGGAGACCCGCAGCGAGGTCAGGTCGTGTGCGGCGCGGTCCGGGTGGTTGACCAGGTCGTGGAAGATCGTCGGCGGCCCGAGGAGGATGCTCACCCGCTCGCGGGCGATGAGGTCCAGGGCCCGGCCCGCGTCGAAGACGGCCATGGGAATGACGGTCACCCCGTGCATCAGGGAGGCCAGCCACCCCGCCTTGTAGCCGAAGCAGTGGAAGAACGGCGGGATCACCAGGAAGGTGTCGGTGGCCCGGAACGTGTACTCCTCGGCCATCCACCCATAGGCGCGCAGCGACTGGCCGTGCGTGAGCATCACCCCCTTGGGGTGGCCCGTCGTGCCGGACGTGAACATCACGTCGGACACGTCGTCCGGCGTCAGGCGGCCGATCGACTCGTGGGCGGCCGACGCGGGGACGCCCTCTCCCGCGCGGAGGAAGTCGTCCCAGGCCAGTTCGGCGGCTCCTCGCGGGCCGAGCACGGACACCGTCCTGCGCAGGGCCGGCAGATCCGGATCGGCCTTGCGGAGTTCGCCGATGTAGTCGTTGCCGAGGAAGGGCGAGGCGAACACGGCGGACGCCCCCGACTTCCGCAGGATGTACGAGATCTCCCGCGCCTTGAACCGGGTGTTGAGCGGCACCAGCACGCCCCCGGCGCCGTGGATGCCCAGCGCGGCGAAGATCCACTCCGCCGAGTTGGGGGCGCACAACCCGACCCGGTCCCCGGGCTCGATGCCGAGCGCGACGGTCGCGCGGACCGCGTCGACCATCCGCTCCGCCAGCTCCCGGAACGTCCACCTGCGGTCCCCGTCGATGAGTGCCGTGGCGTCCCCGAACCGTTCGGCCGCGAGCCTGATGACGTGCGGGATGCTCAGGAATTCCTCGTCGTAGCGCATCAGTTGGCTCCAGGGCTAGCCGTTCGAAGGGAGATGCAGGATCCGCTTGGCGATGATGTTCCGCTGGATCTGCGACGTGCCGCCGTAGACGGAGGCGGCTCGGGAGTAGAGGTAGTCGCCGAACAACTCGCCGCCCTCCGAAGCCAGTTCGGCCGGGAACACCTCAAGGGCCGTGTCGTAGAGCCGTTGTTCGGTCCTCGTCATCAGCAGCTTGTCGACGGACGACTCCGGGCCGGCGACCTTCCCGGCGAGCCGTTCGGCGGTACGGCGGCGGGCGTGCGCCACCAGGACCTCGTAGTCCACGACACACCGCCCGATCCGCGACAACAGCCCGTCGGGCAGCGACCCCCGGTGCTCCGAGGCATGGCGCCGCAACCGCTCCACGAGCAGCCCGTACTTCGAGATGTGCCCGGTGTCGAGAGCGTTGCGCTCGTACGACACCGTCGTCATCGCCAGCGCCCAGCCGACGCCCTCGGCGCCGACCCGCTCGGCCTCCTCGATACGGACGTCGTCGAGGAACAGCTCGCAGAACTCGTCGTCGCCGTTGGCCGCGCGCAGCGGCCGTACCGTCACCCCTGGGCGGTCCAGGGGCAGGACGAACGCCGAGATCGACCGGTGGGACGGTGCCGCGCGGTCGGTGCGGGCCAGCAGCAGACACAGGCCGGAGTACTGGGCGTAGCTGGTCCACAGCTTCTGGCCGCGCACCGTGTAGTGGCCGTCGTGCCGCGCGGCGAAGGTGGTCATGCCCGCCAGGTCGGAGCCGGCGCCCGGTTCGCTGAAGCCCTGGCACCACACGTCGTCACCGGCCAACATCCTCGGCAGGAAACGCAGTCGCTGCTCCTCCGAGCCGAACTCCAGGAGGGCGTGCGCGAGATAGCCGATCCGGGGGACGCCCGGGGCCCGGCAGGCACCGAGTTCGTCGCTGATCGCGACCTGGTGCAGCGCGGTCAGGCCTCGGCCGCCATACCGCTCGGGGACGTCGAGGCCGACCCAGCCGCCCGAGTGCAGCAGTTGGTGCCAGCGGTGCAGGAACACCGGTACCGGTTCGCCCGACTGCCGTTCGGGGAGCGGGTGTTCGGCCAGCCAGGCACGGAACTCCCGGCGCAGCCGGTCCAGGTCGGCCGGGTCGCCGAAGTCCAGCGGGGTGTCGGTCATCGCGGCACCTCCGGTGCGGCCAGCGCGGGCAGCAGGTCGTCCGTCGTGGCGAGCAGCGTCGCGCCCAGGCGGACCTTGCGCAGATACAGGTGCGCGATGTGCTCCCAGGTCTGGGCGATGCCGCCGAAGACCTGCATCCCGGCGTACACCGCCTCCAGCGCCGAGGAGTTGACCTCCGCCTTGGCGACGCGCGCCGCCCGCAGGGCCCGTTCCGGCGGTTCGTTGTCGAGGCTCCAGGCCGCGTAGTGCGTGACACTGGTGCCCGCCTCCACCAGGACCGTCGCGTCCGCGAGGAGATGCTGCACGGCCTGGAAGGAGCCGATGGTCCGCCCGTACTGGCGGCGGACGCGGGCGTACTGGACCGCCTGCTCCAGCAACGAGCCCGCCGCGCCCACGAGTTCGGCGGTCACGAGGACGAGTGCGTAGGCCTCCCAGCGGAGCCGGTCCGGTGCGGTCAGCCGGCCGAGGACCTGGACCGGGGCATCGGAGGGCACCGCGCGCACCGAGCGGACCAGGTCCGTGCTCGGTGCCGCCGGACCCAACCCGACGCGGGAGACGGTCCCGTCGGCGGTGACGCACAGCGCGCTGTCGGCTCCCTCGCTGTCCCACGCCACGAGGTCCGCGAACTCCGTATCTGGGAAGCGGAGTTCGCGGGTGAGCGCGACGGTGGGCGTTCCTGGCGAGGTGTCGTCGCCGAGCAGCCGGAGCAGCTCCGGAGCGAGCAGGACCGTACCGAGCAGGGACGTCGTGAGCGGGTGGCGGCCGTGGTCCTGCGCGAGCAGCGCGCACTCCTGGGTGGTCGCCGCCGGGGGAGTGGAGCGTCGCAGCTCGCTCAGACCCATGTCGTCCAGGGCCTGTTGGGCGGCCGTGCGGGTCGCCGGCTTCACCTCGTCGGCCGAGGTCACGCCGTACCGGGGTGCCAGCGAGCGCACCGTCTCGCGGACGAGGGCGAACTCCTCGCGGTCCACGCTCAGCGCTCCTCAGGGGGGTTCGCGCGCCGCTCGGCGCGGGCCGCCAGCTCGGTGATGATGCGGATGTGGTCCGGGTTGGTCATCGTGGCCCGCTCGGCCATCAGGGCCGCCTCCATGCCCCCGCGCGAGACCTGCTCGACGACCGCCGCGAGGGCCAGCTTGGTGGCGCGCAGGGCCTCGGCGGGCTGGGCGGCGAGCCGGTGGGCCAGGGCGAGCGCCTCGCGCATCAGCTCGTCGGGCGGGACCGTGCGGTTGGCGAGGCCGAACTCGACCGCCTTGGCCGCGGGGATGCGGTCGCCGGTGAAGAGGTACTCCTTGACCCGCAGCAGGCTGGTGAGCAGCGGCCACAGGGTGACCCCGCCGTCGCCCGCCACCAGGCCGACCGACACGTGCGGGTCCGCGAAGTAGGCGTCCTCGGCGATCAGTACGAGGTCGCAGGCCAGGGCGAGGCTGCATCCCAGGCCCACCGCCGGGCCGTTGACGGCGGCGATCACCGGCAGCGGGAAGCGGATCATCTCGGTCTGGATGGTGCGGTCGATCCGGATGGACCGCTCCCGCAGCTCCGGGTCGGTGTGGTGGCGCAGGAGATGGTCGAAGTCGCCGCCGGCGCTGAACGCCCGTCCCGCGCCCGTGAGGACGACGGCCCTGGCCTTGGGGTCGTCCGCGAGTTCGCGCCACACCTCCGACAGGCGCCGGTGCAGCTCCTCGGACACGCCGTTCAGCCGGTCGGGGCGGTTCAGGGTGACGATGCGGACGTCTCCGTCGGCGGCCACGGTCAGCGCGGAACTCACCTTGCTCATACCGTGATGGTATTAAAGGTCAGACCGAAACTGTCAATGGTGTTGCACGAAGAAGAGAATCACATTCTCATCATGGATGGGTTCGCTTCTCGGATTCAGTTCCCGGGATCGGTCAGCTCCACGCCGTCCCGGCGGTCCACCTCGGCCGCCGCCCGGGCGAAGCCGCACACGTGGCGGGTCATCCGTCGCAGCGCCGCCTCGCTGTCGCGGTCCCGGATCGCCTCGGTGATCCGGGCGTGCGCACGGGCCGTGAGCTCGCGGATGTCCGCGTCCATGAACTGCTCGATGTCGGTGGCCGCGTGGATCGACTGCGAGAGGGCGCTCATGAAACCGATGAGAAGCTCGTTCTCGCCCGCCCGTGCCACGGCGTTGTGCCAGTGGACGTTCGCGCGCAGGAACCGCTGGATGTCGTCCCCGGCCGCGACCAACTCCTCGTGCGCGCCGTCCAGTTCGGCGAGGTCGGCGTCGGTGCGGCGCCTGGCGGCCAGCGCGGCGCACGCCGGCTCGATCGCCTCGCGCGTCTCGTGCAGGTCCTCCAGCCGGATCCGCTGTCCCCGGATCACCAGCCGCACGGTGCTGGCGAGCGATTCACGGCCGGGCCGGTGCACGAAGGCGCCGCCCCCGCGCCCCGGCCTGATCTCCAGGAGCCGTTCGACCTCCAGGACGCGCAGCGCCTCGCGGACCGTCGCGCGGCTCAGTCCCGTCTGCTCGACCAGTTGGCGTTCCGGCGGCAGCGCCATGCCCTCGGTGAACTCCCCGGAGAGGATCCGCTCGCGCACCTCGGCCGCCAGCACGTCCGACGCCTTGGGGACGGTGAGCGGATCGAAGCGCGGCCGGGGCGCACCGGCCGCGGCGCGCCCCCGGGCGGTGCGGGAAGGGTGTTCGGCGCTCTGCACAGGTTCGGGCCTCTCGTCGCGGGCCGCGCTCTTCGGCCACTTTGGCTGAACCATTCAACACAGCACGCCCGCCCCCTGTCATCTCACCGAGCCGCCGCTCACATCACCATGCCGCCGTCCACCGGCAGCACCTGACCGGTGATGAAGGAGGCCGCGTCCGAGGCCAGGAACACGAAACTCCCCGCGATCTCGGCGGGCTCCGCCCACCGGCCCAGGGGGATCCGGGCGAGCATCTGGGCCGCGAACCTCTCGTCGGTCCGGATGGTCCGCGTCATGGGCGTGGCCGCCAGCGGGGCGAGCGCGTTCACGAGGACGTGCCGGCGCGCCAGTTCACGTGCCAGGGACTTCGTCAGACCGATGATTCCGGCCTTCGCCGCCGAGTAGTTGACCTGCCCCAGCGTGCCGACCAGGCCCGCCGAGGAGGTGACGTTGATGATCCGCCCCTTGCCGTCCTCGGGCAGGAACGGCAGCGCGGCCTGCGCGCAGTGGAAGCTCCCCATCACATGGATGTCGAGGACCCGCCGGAACGCCTCCTCCTCCAGCTTGTCGAACATGGCCGGGGCGATCACCCCGGCGTTGTTGACCAGGATGTGCAGTGTCCCGTCGGCGAGCGCCGCCGCGCGCGCCACCGCCGTGTCGGCCGCGGCCCGGTCCCGTACGTCGAGGGCGGCGCTGTCGGCCGTCAGGCCCGCGGCGGTGAGCTTTTCGGCGACGGCCGCCGCGGCCGACCCGTCCACGTCGGTGACCAGCACCGCGGCACCCGCGCGGGCCAGCGCCTCGGCGACCGCGGAACCGATGCCGCCCCCGGCGCCGGTGACCAGCGCCGAGCGGCCGGTGAGGTCGAACAGCCCTGTGCTGTCGGTCATTCAGTAGCTCCTCGGGAGTCCCAGCGTGTGCGATCCCAGGTAGTTCAGGATCATTTCCTGACTGATCGGCGCGATGCGCATGAGGCGGGCCTCGCGGAAGTAGCGGGACACGCCGTACTCCTCGGAGTAGCCCATGCCCCCGTGGGTCTGGAGCGCCCGGTCGGCGGCCGTGAACCCGGCGTCCGCGCACAGGTACTTGGCGGTGTTCGCCTCCCGCCCGCAGGGCTTCCCGTTGTCGTAGAGCCAGGTCGCCTTGCGCAGGACGAGTTCGGCGGCGTCGAGGCGGGTCAGGGAGTCCGCCAGCGGGAACTGGATGCCCTGGTTCATGCCGATGGGGCGGCCGAAGACGACCCGCTCCTTCGCGTACCGGACGGCCTTGTCGAGCGCGGCCCGGCCGATGCCGAGGGCCTCGGCCGCGATCAGCATGCGCTCCGGGTTGAGGCCGTCCAGGAGGTAGCGGAAGCCCTGGCCCTCCTCGCCGACGCGGTCCTCGACGGGGATGCGCAGGTCGTCGATGAAGAGTTCGTTCGAGGTGACGGCGTTGCGGCCCATCTTCGGGATGGGCCGGACGTCGATCCGGTCGCGGTCGATGTCCGTCAGGAACAGGGTCATCCCGTCGGTCTTCTTCGCGACCTCGTCGGCCCTGCTGGTGCGGGTCAGAAGGAGGATCTTCTCCGACTCCATCGCCTTGGAGATCCACACCTTGCGGCCGCTCGCGACGTAGTGGTCGCCCTCGCGTCGCGCGTACGTCGTGATGCTCGCCGTGTCGAGCCCGGCGCCGGGCTCGGTGACGCCGAAGCAGACGTGCAGGTCACCGTCGGCGATGCGCGGGAGTGTCCGCCGCTTCAGTTCCTCGGAGCCGTGCACCACCACGGGATGCATGCCGAAGATGGACAGATGGATGGCGCTGGCGGCGTTCATGCCGCCGCCCGACCGTGCCACCTCTTCGAGGAGCAGGCTCGCCTCGGTGATGCCGAGGCCGTGGCCGCCGTACTCCTCCGGGATCGTGATGCCGAGCCAGCCGCCGCCCGCGACGGTCTCGTAGAACTCCGTCGGGAACTGGTGCGCCTGGTCCTTCTCCATCCAGTACTGGTCGTCGAAGTCGCGCAGCAGTCCGGCCACGGACTTGCGGATCGTTTCCTGGTCCTCGGTCAGTTCGAAGTCCATGCACGGAACCCTTCTCCGTTTAGGATGCGAAACATATCAAAGGTCAGACCGAAACTGTAGAGGTCCGCCGAGGGGGTGACAGCCGGCCGCTTACCGTCGAGTAATATCGCGCGGCAGGCCACTGGAGGAGGAACCGTGCCACGGTCCGAACGCTCGTCCCTGCTGCTCGCCGGTCTGCTGGCGACCGCGGGAGTCGCCCACTTCGCCGCACCGAGACAGTTCGACGCGATCGTCCCGCGCGCCCTGCCGGGATCACCCCGGTCCTGGACGTACGCGAGCGGCGCCGTCGAACTGGCGCTGGCCGCCGGGATCGCCGTACCGCGCACCCGGCGCACGGCGGCGCTCGCCGCGGCGGCGTTCTTCGTGGGCGTCTTCCCCGCCAACGCGCAGATGGCGCTGGACTGGCGGGACCGCCCGGCCCCGCAGAAGGCGGTGGCCCTCGGCCGGCTGCCCCTTCAAGTGCCCCTCGTACTGTGGGCACGCAAGGTCGCGAAGAATGGGGAGGAACGGTCATGAGTGATCGCTTGAACGTCGGCGACAAGGTCGAGGACTTCACGCTGCCGGACGAGACCGGCACGGAACGCAGCCTCACGGAACTGCTCGCCGAAGGGCCCGTGGTGTTCTTCTTCTACCCGGCCGCCCTGTCCCCCGGCTGCACCGCCGAGGCCTGCCACTTCCGCGATCTGGCCGCCGAGTTCGCGGCCGTCGGCGCCCGGCCCGTCGGCATCAGCGGCGACACCGTCGACAAGCAGAACGAGTTCGCCGGGAAGAACACCCTCGGCATGCCGCTCCTCTCGGACGTCGACGGCACCGTCCGGACGCTGTTCGGGGTCAAGCGCGGCTTCTCGCTGGCACCCACCAAGCGGGCCACCTTCGTCATCGGCGAGGACCGCACCGTCCTGGAGGTCGTCTCCAGCGAACTGCGGATGAACACCCACGCCGACCGCGCCCTCGCCGCCCTGCGCGCCCACCGGAAGTGACACCGGGGCCGCAAATGCCGTATCGCGGTTGATGCGGCGCCGTACAGGGACCATCCTGGACGATATGGAGCAGGCCTGCGCCACGGCGGTCGTCGATGCCCGGGGCATCGTCAGGGGGTGGAGCGAGGGCGCCCGCGCGCTGACGGGATACCCGGCCGAGGAGGCCGTGGGCCGGCCGGCCGCGGCACTGCTCGCCGAACCCCCCGCCGCCGCGGTCCTGGCCGCGCTGGCGGGCCCGGTGGTCCTGCGACACCGCGCCGGCTCCCCGCTCCCGGTCCACCTGCGGGCCTGCGCGGTGCTCGGCGCGGACGGCGCGCCGGACGGCTACGTCCTCACCGCCGAGACCCCCGCACCCGGACCGGACCTCGCCGCGCGGGCCTTCGAACAGGCCTCGATGTCCCTGTCCGTCTTCGACACCCGGCAGCGCTACCTCCGCCTCAACGACGCCGCCTGCCGCGTGATGGGAGTCCCGGAGGACGTCCTCCTCGGCCGCTACTTCCCCGAGAGCGTCGAGGACGCCGAACACAGCCGGGGCTTCCTCCGCAATCTGCGCCAGGTCGTCGAGACGGGCAGACCCGTCCGCTACGACAGCTGGGCGGGCGCCCCCGCCATGAACCGGGAACACGCCTGGAGCATCGAGATGTGGCCCCTCCGGGACCCCTCCGGCGAGCTGACGGCGGTCGCCCTCGCCGCGTTCGACAGCACCGAGCAGTACCTCGCCCGGCAGCGGCTGGCCCTGCTCAACGAGGCGGCGACCCGCATCGGCACCACTCTCGACGTGGTGCGCACCGCCGAGGAACTGGTCGAGCTGCTCGTGCCGCGCTACGCCGACTTCGCCAGCGTGGACCTGCTGCCGTGGGTGCTCGGCGCCGACGAACCGCCGCAGGACCCGGACAGCGAGATCGTGCTGCGCCGCGTCGCCCACGGCTCCGTCACCGAGGGCGCCCCGGACGCCGCCGTGCCCCTCGGCCAGGCCGATGTCTACCCGGTCTCCTCACCGCCCGTACGGGCCCTGCGCGAGGGACGGGCGGTGCGCGGCCAGGCGGGTGAACCCGACTTCGTCCGCTGGGTGGAGGACCGCAACGCCCGCTCCCCGGAAGGCCGTTCGTACCGCGAGGGCGTCCATTCGATGATGGCGGTGCCGCTGCGGGCGCGCGGCACCACCCTCGGTGTCGCGGTGGCCGTCCGCATGGCGCACCCGGACGACTACGCGGAGGACGACGCCGTACTCGCCGAGGAACTGGCCAGCCGGGCCGCCGTCTGCATCGACAACGCCCGCCGCTTCGCCCGCGAACGCAGCACCGCCCTCGCGTTGCAGCACACCCTGCTGCCCAGAGGCCTGCCCGGACAGGCCGCGGTCGAGGTGGCCCACCGCTACCGGCCCTCCGGTTCGCTCGCGGGCATCGGCGGCGACTGGTTCGACGTGATCCCGCTCTCCGGCAGCCGGGTCGCCCTCGTCGTCGGTGACGTGGTCGGCCACGGCATCGCCTCCTCGGCGACCATGGGCCGCCTGTGCACGGCCGTGCGCACCCTCGCCGACGTGGACCTGCCGCCCGACGAACTCCTCACCCACCTCGACGACCTGGTCACCCACCTCGCGACCGACGACACCGGCGACGAGGTCGCGGAACTCGGCGCGACCTGCCTCTACGCCGTCTACGACCCCGTGTCGCGCCGTATCGCCATGGCCGCCGCCGGACACCCGCCGCCCGCGCTCGTCCTGCCCGACGGAAGTGCGAGCATCGTCCCCATGACGGCCGGACCGCCCCTCGGTGTCGGCGGACTCCCTTTCGAGGCAGTGGAGTTGGAGCTGCCGGAGGGTGCGATCGTGGCGCTGTACACGGACGGTCTGATCGAGGACCGGGACCGCGACGTCGACCACGCCACCGCCGAACTGTGCGGCGCGCTCACCGCCTCCGCCGAATCCCTGGACGCGCTCTGCGACTCGGTGCTGAAGGCCGTGATGCCGGAGGAACCGAGCGACGACGTGGCCCTGCTGCTGGCCCGCACCCGCGCCCTGGGCGGCGACCGCGTCGCCACCTGGGACATCGAACCGGACCCCGCCCATGTGGCCGGAGCCCGGCAGGCCGCCACCGACCAACTCGCCGCGTGGGGACTGGAGGAGGAGGCCTTCGTCACCGAACTCGTCGTCAGTGAACTGGTCACCAACGCCATCCGCTACGGCCAACCGCCCATCCAGCTCCGCCTGATCCGCGACCGCGCCCTCATCTGCGAGGTCTCCGACGGCAGTTCGACCTCACCGCATCTGCGCCGCGCCCACGCCTACGACGAGGGCGGACGCGGACTGCTCCTCGTCGCCCAGCTCACCCAGCGCTGGGGCAGCAGACAGACCGGCGGCGGCAAGACCATCTGGGCGGAGCAGCCGCTGCCGCCCGACTGACCGGACCGCTCACTCGAAGGGGCAGCCCGGATTCGGCGCGTCCTCCGAGAACGGCGCTCCGTGCGGCAGGACGTACAGCACGTCCAGGACGAGCGGAGTGCTCCCCAGGTTGCGGCCGATGTGCACGTTGCCCGCCCCGGCCGGCTCCTGGATGGTGCTGCCCCTGCGGTAGACGCCGTCGGAGGCGCAGCTGGAGTCGAAGTGGCTGAGCGTGCCCTGCTTGACGATGCCGTACAGGGGGCCGTCGTGGTAGTGCCAGCCGGTGGCCTGACCGGGCGGAATGGTGATCTCGCGGACCGTGTAGTCGGTGTCGCCGATCGTGGTCTGGCTGATCAGCCGGGCGGTGACCCCGGGTCCGGCGGGGGTCGCCTGGGCGGTGCCACCGGCCAGCAGGGCGGCGGTGGTCACCGCTCCGGTCACGGCGGTGCGGAACGCGGTGCGCATACGGGAACCTTCCGGTGGGATCTTGTGTCTCCGCCGTGAACATAGAGGCAGGGAAGGCGAGTTGGGGGCGGAAACACGCGACTTCCCCGGGGAGTCTCAGAATTCCTCGTGCGTCTCCGGGTCCCCGCCCAGGCGCTGCGGCGCGTGCTCGCCGAGGGCCGCCAGCTGGGCCGGGCCGAGTTCGAAGCCGAAGATGTCGAGGTTGGCGCGCTGCCGTCGCGCGTCGGCCGACTTGGGGATCGGGACGGCCCCCAGCTGGGTGTGCCAGCGCAGCACCACCTGCGCTGGGGTGACACCGAAGGCCTCCGCGACCGTCACCACGGTCGGGTCGTTCAGCAGCTCGGAACCGCGGCCGAGCGGACTCCAGCTCTCGGTCAGAACACCCTTCGCCGCGCCGAAAGCGCGCAACTCGTCCTGCGGGAACAGCGGATGCAGCTCGATCTGGTTCACGGAGGGCAGCACACCGGTCTCCTTCTCCAGCCGCTCGATGTGGCCGGGCGTGAAGTTCGAGACACCGATCGACCGGACGAGACCGTCCTCACGGAGCTTGATCATCGCCTTCCAGGAATCGACGAACTTGCCGACGCGGGGCAGCGGCCAGTGGATCAGATACAGGTCCACGTACTCCACGCCGAGCCGGGCCCGGGACTCCTCGAAGGACGCGAGGGTCTCGTCGTGGCCGTGGTGGCGCCCCGGCAGCTTCGTCGTCACGACGATCTCCTCGCGCGGCACACCGCTGCGCGCGATGCCCCGCCCGACACCGGTCTCGTTGCGGTAGTTCGTCGCCGTGTCCACCAGGCGGTAGCCCATGCGCAACGCGCCGTCGACGGCCTCCTCGGCCGTCGCGTCGTCCATCGGCCAGGTGCCCAGACCGATGGCGGGGAGCTTCGTTCCGTCGTTGAGCGTGTGCGCCGGGATGCTGATCACGGTCGACCTTCCCTTGGATGTGCGGTACAGCCAGTATGGGCGAGCGGGGGTCGGGCCGCCTCGTGCGGTGATCGCCGTCACGATCTTCCTTGGAACCCGTACGGCCTGGGTACGACCCGATACGGACGACCGACCGGGCAGGGACGACGACGGAGCGCGCATGACGACGGACAACGGCAGCGGTACGACACCCAGCGGCAGCGGTACGACAGCCGGCGGCGGCGGTTCCGGTACGGCGGACGAGCGGGCGCGGGCGGCCGGCGTGGAGGTCAGGCCGGCCGCCGGGCACATCGGGGCCGAGATCACCGGGGTCGATCTGGCCGGTGACCTCGACGACGCGGTGGTGGCCGCGATCCGGGCGGCCGTGCTGCGCTGGAAGGTCGTGTTCTTCCGGGACCAACGGCTCGACCACGCCGCTCATGTGGCGTTCGCGCGCAGGTTCGGCGAACCGGTCGTCCTCGGCCGGCGCGGCAGCGCCTCACCGGCCGGTTTCCCCGAGGTCGAGACCACCGCGGACCGGCTGGAGCTGGGCGGCCGGTTCGGCATGGAACACGAGGAGTGGCTGGAGCGGCGCCGGCACACCCTGCTGCGCGGCTGGCACTGCGACCACGGCGCCCGCATCGACCCACCGGCCGCGACGATCCTGCGCGCCGAGACCGTCCCGCCGTACGGCGGCGACACCACCTGGTCGAACCTGGCCGCCGCCTACGCCGGACTGTCGCAGCCCGTAAGGGAGTTCGTGGACGGGCTGCGGGCCGAGCACCGGCTCGGCGTCGGCTACCAGCCCCGGCCCGGCGACGACGCCTACGTCCGGCATCTGCTCGACCACCAGGTCGCCTCGGAACACCCGCTGGTCCGGGTGCACCCCGAGACGGGGGAGCGGGTGCTGTTCGTCAACGGCTACTACCTGGAGCAGATCACCGGGATCTCGCGCGCGGAGAGCGCCGCGGTCCTGGAGCTGCTGCTCGCGCAGGCGACCCGCCCCGAGTACACCGTCCGGTTCCGCTGGGAGCCGGGCAGCGTGGCCTTCTGGGACAACCGGGCCACCATCCACCTCGCTCCCGGCGACAACGCCCACCTCGGCTTCCCCCGGACCATGCACCGGGTGATGCTCACCGGCGACATCCCGGTCGGCGTCGACGGCAAGCCGTCCGAGCCGGTCGTCGGCACCGAGCCCGGCCGCTGGTGACACCGCGGGGTCAGCCGGCCGGCTTCCAGCCGAGCGCCGGTCCCAGCACGGTCGCCATGTCGGTGAGGATCTGCACGTAGTCCTCGTGCTCGAAGGTGAACGGCAGCGCGAACGCCACCTCGTCGACCTCCCTGAACGCGGCGTGCGCGCCCAGCAGTTCGGCGATCTCCTCGGAGGTGCCGACGATGTCCGGCGCGAACATCAGCCGGGCCGGGCCCTGCGGCGACGTGGTACGGGGAGTGCGCCTGCGGGCGAACTCCTCGTACTTCAGGCGCTGTTCGGGCGAGGCGGAGTCGGTGGGGATGACCACCAGCCCCTGGGAGACGCGGGCGGCCTCCCCGTCCGGGTGGTGGGCGCGGAACGTGCGGATGTGGGAGAGCTGGATCTCGGCGAAGTCCCTTGACTCGTCCGGCCCTTCGGCCTTGACGACACTGCTCGTCAGGAAGTTCATGCCGTGCTCGCCGGCCCACCGCGCCGAACTCGCGCTGCCGCCGCCGTACCACAGGCGGCGGCCCAGCCCGGGGGAGTGCGGCTGCACCCGGTCGGAGAACACCTCGAAGCCCTCGACGCCGCTGAAGTCGGTGGCCGGTTCGCCCCGGACGAGGTCGAGCAGCCGCCGCACCCGCTCGTAGCTGAAGTCCTCGCTGTCGGCCGTGTCGGGGTACAGCGCCTCCTTGACCTGTGCGTAGTGCATCGGCGGGCCGACGCTGACGCCCGGGTTGATCCGGCCGCCGGACAGGATGTCGACGGTCGCCAGGTCCTCGGCCAGGCGCAGCGGGTTCTCCCAGCCGAGCGGGATCACCGCCGTGCCCAGCTCGATCCGGCTGGTGCGCTGGGAGGCCGCCGCCATCACCGCGACGGGGGAGGAGATGCCGTACTGGAGATGGCGGTGGCGCAGCCAGGCGCTGTCGAAGCCGAGCCGCTCGCCGAGTTCGATGATCTCCAGCGTCGACTCGTGGCCCCGGCGCGGATCGGCCTCGTCGAAGAGGCCGATGGTCAGGAAGCCCAGCTTCCGCAACGGGCGTGAGGTGGGCGGCACGGGCTCCTCCGGCGGTCGTACGTCAGTTCTGTTCTGTCCTGATTGTGGCAGGTGAACATTGCGGGAGTGTGATCAGCGCAGCGGGATGACGACCTCGTCCTCGACCGGCGGGTCGATCTCCTGGGCGCGGTTGCCGGTGGCCGCGAAGCAGCGCAGCCGTATCGCCTCCGGGGTGACGTCCAGCCGGAGGAAGCATTTGAAGAACGGCGGGCTGTACGTCACCGAGCCGGGCGAGAAGAGCTGCGTGTAGATCTTGCGCACCGGGAGCCGGAAGCGCGAGGTGCGGTCGGGACGGCCGCCCGCGCCCAGCAGGCTCGCGACCAGCCGGATCCGCCGGGTGATCCGGACCGGCGGGCCCGGGGCGCGGGTCGGCGGGATGCCGAGCCGCTCGCGGATCACGGCCGACGCCTCGGCCTCGGTGAGGGTGAAGAAGCGGCGCAGCCGCAGCCGCCGGCCGTACAGCCGGCTGTAGAAGGCCAGCGAGTCGCCGCGCAGCGGATAGCAGCGGAAGTCCGCCTCGGTGACGTTGCCGATGTCGACGCGCGGCACGGTGTGGGTCGCGTGCATGAACGCGCCGCCGCCGCCCGAGACCACGTACTGGAGGACCCGTCCGTCGTCCAACCGCACCGGATAGCGCTGGTAGTTGTGGATGTCGCCGCCGATCGCCGCCACGAAGTGATGGTCCGGATCGCGGACGACGTCGTCCACCGTGCCGCCGCCCTCGATGGCACAGGGGTCGTACTTTCCGTCCACGTACAGGGGCGAGCCGGTGACGAGGATCTTCGGCGTCGGTCCCTTCGCCACCTCCCGCAGCCAGGCGCCCTGTTCGGCGTCGATCGTGCCCAGCAGACCGGTGTCGATACCGATGATCCGCACCGGCCCCGCGTCGATCGCCCAGTACGGGCCCGGCTGGATTGCCTGTTGGAGCGGCGAGGAGCGCAACTCCCGTTCCTTGTTGAGGTGTTCGCCGTCGGTCTGGCGGGGGTGGTGCCACAGCAGCGAGCGCCACCAGGCCCGGGTGAGCGGGCGCGGCCCCGACTCCGGCGCGGGCAGCGCGGGCGCGTCGTCGCAGAAGACGCGCATGAAGCCGCCGAGGCCCTCGTACCAGTCGTGGTTGCCGGGTATCGCGTAGATCGGCGCGGGATAGTCCTGGTACGGGCGGAAGAACTTCGTGCCGTAGTCGTCGGCGGTGCCCACCGGATAGATGACGTCGCTGGCGACGACCGCGAAGTCCGTGCCCTGACTGACCTTCAGAAACCCCGGCACGACGGCGTACTGGGGATCGTCGCCCTCGCCCGTGTCACCGATGACCATGAACGAGAAGGTGTCCGCGTCGTCGCGCCGGATCACCTTGTCGGCGGGGGCGCCGGCGGCCGTGCGCTGCGCCACCCAGCGGCTGCGGGTGTCACCGGTCGGGTCCCCGAACCAGGAGGCCAGCACACCGTTGCGCGCGGACCACAGGGTCCTCGGGTCGAGCCACGAGACCTTCTTGACATGGGTCGGCATCAACTGCCGGTACGCGCCGCGTTCCGCGCCGCCCCAGCCGGCGCCTTCGGGGGTGTCGCGTGAGGATTCAACCACCTGTGCACCGTAACAACGGGCCACGGCCGGTCCGGCGGCAGGGGCCTGACAACATCAACGCGACGACGCTCAACCGAAAGGCCCCCGCATGCCCGGCGAAGCCGACTTCATCGATCTGCTCCCCGACCCCGAACTCCGGTCGGACCGGCTGCTGTTGGGCATCCGTCACTTCGACGAACCCTTCCTCGTCACCGTCTCCCTCTCGCAGGGCCTCGGCTCCAGCGACCTGTGGCTGGACCGGGGGCGGGCGGGCAAGGCGCGGCTCGCGGAGTTCCGGCGGATCGGCGACCGGGTCCTGTTCGCCGTCCGCAACAAGCACTTCCGCACCTCCGGAGACGAGGCCGCCGTACGGGCCGGGGACGAGTCGTTCGCGCTGTCCGTGGTGTGGAGCGGACCCGTCCTGCGGGAGGAGAACGGCGCGGTGGTCGTCGACGCGACCGGCCTGGTCCTCGCCGACCACGACCGGGTCGCCGAGCATCTGCGCGCACAGGAGCAGGGCGACCACACGATCGACGCGTCCGCGAGCCTCCCGCTCCTCGCCGACAGCCGCACCGGCCCGCGCGCCGTCCGGCTGCCCGCGCTCCTCACCTTCCGGGGCCCGGGGCGGGGCAAGGCCCTCCAGGCGGTGGCCGCCGACCCGCGCGCCGTCACCGTCGTCCAGCAGCTCAACCTGATGCGGCTGCCCGCGACCCCGCTGCCCGTCCGCCGCTACCACCCGGCCTCCGGCGGCTACGGCATCGGCTACGCCGACCACGGCCTCGTCGGCCGCGCGGGCACCCAGGTCAAGATGCAGCCCCGCTTCCGCGCGGAACCCGGCGGCGCCCCGATCGTCTTCCAGGTCGACCCGGCCGTCCCCGAACCGTTCCGTTCGGCGGTCGTCGAGGGCGGCAACTGGTGGCAGCCGGCCTTCGCCCGGATCGGACTCCCGGACGCCTACCGCGTAGAGCCCGGCGGCGCCGGCTTCGACCCCTACGACCCCGAGGTCAACGGCGTGGTCTGGGTGCACCGTTCGGGCCGCGGCTGGTCCCTCGGACAGGGGCTGACCGACCCGCGCACCGGCGAGATCCTGCACGCCCGGGTACGGCTCGGCTCCCAGCGCGTCGAGCAGGTCCGCGCGCTCGGCGAGGCCCTCCTCGCCCCCTACGGCCACCCTGACGAGGCCGAACGACTGGCCGCCGTGGAGGAGTTGGTGCTAGCCAGGCTGCGCCAGCTCGCGGCGCACGAGATCGGCCACGCCCTCGGCTTCATGCACAACTTCGCCGGTACGGGGCACCCCGAGCCGTCCGTCATGGACTATCCGCACGCCCGGGTCCGTGTCACGGAGCAGGGCGATCTCGATCTCTCCGCCGCGTACGGCACGGAACTCGGGCCGTGGGACCACTACTTGGTCGCGCACGCCTACGGACGGTTCGGTGAAGGCGAAGGCGAAGGCGAAGGCGAAGGACAAGCTGAGGGCGAGGGCGAGGCCGTCGCGCTCGCCGCACTGCGCCGCTCAGCCGCCGAGGCCGGGCTCGCCTACGTCTCCGACGAGGACGCCCAGGGCCCGCACGCCGCGCACGCCGACGCCGTGCCCTGGGTCGGCGGAGGGGACGCCCTCCAGTCGCTGGAGACGATGCTGAGGGTCCGCCGTATCGCCCTGGACGGCTTCTGCGCCGGGGTGCTGCCGCCCGACCGGCAGACCGGCGAACTGGAGGAACGCGCCGCGCTGTTGCACCTGCTGCACCGGCACGAGGTGGCGGCCGTGGCCAGGCTGGTGGGCGGGGTGCGCTACGCCTACGGCCTGGCGGGCGAGACCGGCCGGGGCGCCGAAGCCGTCGACGCGGCCACTCAGCACACAGCGCTCGCCCGCCTCGCCGGACTGCTGCGCGCCGAACAACTCGCCCTGCCCCAGGCGGTGTTGGACACGCTCACCCCGCCCGCCATCCGCTACGGCCGGACGGAGCAGTACCTCGACACGGGCGCCGGGCGGGTCTTCGACCCCTTCGAGGCGGTACGGGCCGCGACCGCCCTGGTGACCGAGCAGTTGCTGGACCCGGCCCGGCTCAACCGGGTCGCCTGGCAGCACGCGGCGGACCCCGCCGTGCCCGGTGCCGCGGACATCGTCGACGCGCTCCTCGCCACGACATGGCGCCGCGGCGACCCGGTGTCCGGCGAACTGCCCGGCGGGGCGGCCGTGCAGCACACGGCGGACTGGACCCTCCTGAACCACCTGCTGACCTTGCTCGGCGACACGGCGTTGCACACCCCGGTGCGTATGGCGGTGCGCGGCGCCGTGCGGCGGCTCGCGACCGAGCTGCGCTGCCAGGGCGACGAACACGCCGATGAGGCGGGGGAGTTGATCCGCGCCTTCCTGGCCGATCCCGGCTCGGTACGGCTCGATCCGCCGCCTCGGGTGCCGCCGGGCGCGCCCAACTGAGTCCGGCGTCTACCGGGGTCGGCGGCGGCCGGTGCTCGCACGCGGCGTGAAGGCCGCTTCGGGCTCCGGTGCCGTGTGCGTGTCGGCGGTTCGGGGGCCGACGGGATGGCGGGCGAAGGACCGGTCCCAGGTGCCCTCGCCCATCACCAGCAGCGGGTCGAACATCACGACGACCCCGGCCAGCAGCAGGAAGATGACCGGCCCCAGCAGCATGGGCAGCAGCAGCGAGGTGGCGGAGTCACCCGTCCACGCCCCGCCGGTGCCGTGCAGATGGACCCGCACGGCGGCCATCGCCGTGTAGTGCATTCCGGACACGGCCACGCCCATCACCAGGCTGGCGCCCAGACTCGCCAGGAAGCCCCGGATGGAGACCGCCGCCCACAGGGCCGCCGTCGCGGCGACGATCGCGATCGCCACGGACAGCGCGACCGTGCCGGTCCGGTACTCGATGGTGCCGTCCAACCGCAGGGCGGCCATGCCCAGATAGTGCATCGCGGCGACCCCGAGGCCGGTGATCACGCCCGCCGCCGAGAGCGTGCCGGGGGTGGCGCCGCGATAGCCCACGGCGAACACCCCGACGGCGACCATGACGATCGCCACGGCCAGACTCAGCACCGTGAGGCCGGCGTCGTAGCCGATGCGGGTCTCCTCGACCTGGAAGCCGATCATGGCGATGAAGTGCATCGTCCAGATGCCGCAGCCGATCGAGGTCGCGCCCAGTGCGAGCCAACCCGCCTTCCAGGAATGTTGGTTGTGCAGGGACCGCACCACGCAGCGCAGTCCCAGGGCACCTCCCAGGCAGGCCATCAGATAGGCCGCCACCGGAGTCACCGCGCCGTAGCGGAACCCGTCGATCGTGCCGTTCATGAGCCAACTCCCCCCAGAGTCCCGGCTTCCTGTGGGGGGAGTATGTACGAACCGGGGCCGGGCCGCGCACCTCTTTCACAGCTGTTCTTGACGAAGTCTCTAATTTCAGGGCCCACTTGCGACCCATCGGGGGAGATACGCGGACAGATCCGTCCGGTGGCCGGTGGCCGGTGGTCAGGGCTGCTGCGGCTTCTCGCGGTCGATGAAGTCCTTGGCCTTGTCCTGCGCCATGTCGACCTGCTTGGCGTGCTTGCCGCCGGTGCGCTCGTCGATCATGTCACCCGCCTTGTCGACGGCCTGCTTGGCCTTGTCGGAATTCTGGCCGAGCATTCCCTTGACCTTGTCCATGAACGACATGGCTGTCCTCCTTCGGACGTGCGTTGGCCCTCTCAGCATCCCCCGCGTGCGCGTGGGCCGCATTTCGGTGCCGACGGGGGCCGATCGTCACAGATCGTGAGTGGCCGGTCCGCGACGCCGGCCGGGCCGGGTGACAGAGGGAAAACCCTTGAGTGCCCCGGGCTCGCGTGACATGGACGGGTCAACGCTGTCATCCTCCACGCAGTTACCCCACGGATCCTCCATGGATCGGTCAAAGTTCGGTCGGCCCCGCACAGCTCAGCTCTCCCGGACAGCAGACCCGGCTGTCCGGTCTGTCACCGGCCGCGTCCGCGGCCGTCGCAGGAGGAGTACGAGTGAGACGCATCCCCCGCAAGCGGACCGCGGTTGGAGCCCTGATCTCCACCGCCGCGCTGCTCGCCGTCGGCATCCAGTCGGTTCCGGCGAGCGCGAAGCCCGCGTCCCCCCACCCCAGCCCGCTGCGCACCGGCAGCCTGGAGGCGAAACTCACCCCGGCGCAGCGCACCGCCCTGGTGAAGAGCGCCTCGGCGAACAGCACGAAGACCGCCCGCACCCTCGGCCTCGGCGCCAAGGAGAAGCTGGTCGTCAAGGACGTCGTCAAGGACAACGACGGCACCGTCCACACCCGCTACGAGCGCACCTACGCTGGTCTCCCCGTCCTCGGCGGCGACCTCGTCGTGCACACCCCGCCCGCCGCGCAGGCGACCGGCACGGTGAGCGCGACCTTCAACAACAAGCACACCCTCGCGGTGCCCTCCACCACCGCGTCCGTCGCCAAGTCGGCCGCCGAGACCAAGGCCCTCACCACCGCGAAGGCCCTCGACGCCAAGGCGCCGAGCACCGACAGCGCCCGGAAGGTCATCTGGGCGGGTGACGGCACCCCGAAGCTCGCCTGGGAGACGGTGATCGGCGGCTTCCAGGACGACGGCACCCCCAGCCAGCTGCACGTCATCACCGACGCCACCACCGGCAAGGAACTCTCCCGCTTCCAGGGCATCCAGACCGGCACCGGCAACACCCAGTACAGCGGCACGGTCTCGCTGAGCACCACGCTGTCGGGTTCGACGTACCAGCTGTACGACACCACGCGCGGCGGCCACAAGACGTACAGCCTCAACAACGGCACGTCCGGCACCGGCACCCTGATGACGGACTCCGACGACGTGTGGGGCACCGGCTCGGGCTCCAACACCCAGACCGCGGGCGCCGACGCGGCCTACGGCGCCCAGGAGACCTGGGACTTCTACAAGGACACGTTCGGCCGCAGCGGCATCAAGAACGACGGCGTCGCCGCGTACTCGCGCGTCCACTACAGCACGGCGTACGTCAACGCCTTCTGGGACGACAGCTGCTTCTGCATGACGTACGGCGACGGCTCGGGCTCCACGCACGCGCTGACCTCGCTGGACGTGGCGGGCCACGAGATGAGCCACGGTGTCACCTCGAACACCGCCGGGCTCAACTACACCGGTGAGTCGGGCGGGTTGAACGAGGCGACCTCCGACATCTTCGGCACCGGCGTCGAGTTCTACGCCAACAACTCCACCGATGTCGGCGACTACCTCATCGGCGAGAAGATCGACATCAACGGCGACGGCACGCCGCTGCGTTACATGGACAAGCCGAGCAAGGACGGCTCCTCGGCCGACAGTTGGTACTCTGGGGTCGGCAACCTCGACGTGCACTACTCCTCGGGCCCGGCGAACCACATGTTCTACCTGCTCTCCGAGGGCAGCGGCACCAAGGTCATCAACGGCACCACCTACACCAGCAGCACCTCCGACGGCGTGGCCGTCGCGGGCATCGGCCGGGCCGCGGCCCTGCAGATCTGGTACAAGGCGCTGACGACGTACATGACGTCCAGCACGAACTACGCCGCCGCCCGCACCGCCGCGCTCAACGCGGCGGCGGCGCTGTACGGCACGAGTTCCGTGCAGTACGCGGGAGTCGGCAACGCCTTCGCCGGCATCAACGTCGGCAGCCACATCACCGTGCCGACCAGCGGTGTCACGGTCACCAACCCGGGCAGCCAGTCCTCCACCGTGGGCACGGCGGTCAGCCTCCAGGTCGCGGCCAGCTCCACCAACAGCGGCTCGCTGACCTACGCGGCGACCGGACTGCCGACCGGCCTGTCGATCAGCAGCTCCACGGGCGCCATCACCGGCACCCCGACGACGGCGGGCACCTACAGCACCACCGTGACCGTCACCGACAGCACCGGGGCGACCGGCACCGCGTCCTTCACCTGGACCGTCAGTTCCAGTGGCGGGGGCGGCAGTTGCACCTCCACGCAGCTGCTGGGCAACGCCGGCTTCGAGTCGGGCAACACCACCTGGACCGCGACGAGCGGGGTCATCACCAGCTCCAGCAGCCAGGCGGCCCGCACCGGTTCGTACAAGGCCTGGCTCGACGGCTACGGCTCGACCCACACCGACACGCTGTCCCAGTCGGTGACGATCCCGAGCGGCTGCACCGGGACGACGTTCACCTTCTACATCCACATCGACACGGCCGAGACCACCACCAGCACCGCGTACGACAAGCTGACGGTCACCGCCGGTTCGACCACCCTGGCCACCTACTCCAACCTCAACGCGGCCAGCGGCTACGTCGCGAAGTCCTTCAGCCTGTCGGCCTTCGCGGGCACCACGGTGGCCCTGAAGTTCAGCGGGGTCGAGGACTCCTCGCTCCAGACCAGCTTCGTGATCGACGACACCGCCGTCACCACCAGCTGACCGGTTCCACCTGTTCCGTCCGGCACCCCGCACGCGCCCCCAGGCGTGCGGGGTGCCTCCGGTTCGTCCGGCTCAGCTCAGCGGGTCCAGCGTCAGATAGGCCTGCTGCGGGTTCCCGTCGTTGACGAGGGACTCGTGGGCGCCGACGTCGTCGAACGCGAAGGCGTACGCCTTGCCGTCGGCCATCTGCGCGTGGACGTCGCGCGCGTACTGGTTGGTGACCGGGTCCACGTAGAAGTTCGCCGAGGTGGTGTCCGGCTGGTTCGCGTTGACCAGGAGCGTGGAGCGGTTGAAGCCCGCGCACAGCGTGCGTGAAATCGGGCCGCGTACCAGGTCGTTGGGCGCGTCGAGGTTTTTGTAGCAGCCGAAGACGCTGGCCGCGTCCGGCTTCTGGAACGTGGTGACCACCGCCCCCGAACCGTTGGTGAAGTTCATGACGCCGCCCGACACCCGGCCGTAGTACTTGGTGTTCGGCTGGTCGGCGAACGGTGTCACGGTCAGGGTCGACGACGCGTACTTCGCCCAGACGCGGTTGATGTAGTCGTCCAGCACGGTGCTGGGCAGGGCACCCGTCTCGATGCCGTATCCCGGTGCGAGCGCGCGCAGCACCGTGCCGTCGGAGCGGGTCTGGATCAGGCCGGCCCAGCCGCCGGACTGTCCGCGCAGCGCGTTGAAGAACCCCGTGTAGCCGCCGGACTTGAGGTGCCCGGTGGTGGCGGTGCTCCCGTCCGACCGCTGCACCCCGACCGCGTAGGGGGCCGAGAACATGTCCACCTGGGTGCTGTTGATCCACAGCCCGGAGTCGTTGAGCGTGTACTCGGACCAGTTGAAGAGGATGTCGCGGTTGGGGTCGGTCGGGTTCTGCACGGCCGGCTGCACCAGGCCGCCCGTGGTCAGCTTGAACACCAGTTTCCGGCCGTAGGAGAAGTAGAGGCGGCCGGAGAACTTGGGGATCCGGATCGTGGTGGACTGCCCGGCCGCCGGTCCCGGGATCGAGGCGTCCGGTGCCGGGGTGGGCGGGTTGCCGCCGGCGGGCCAGGCGTGGAAGGTGCCGTTCGCGTCGGCCCAACCCTGTTGTCCGGTCGCGAGGTTGGTGCCGAGGTCGTAGAGGTAGACCGCGTCCCCGCGCCCCGAGTTGTTGGTGATCTTGAGCGGGATCGTGGCGGGCACCGCCGCGTCCGCCGTCAGGGGTGTGGCCAGCGCGAGCATCGTGGCCACCGCGGTCGCGGTTCCGAGTCGGCGCAGGATTCTGCCGAGCACTGCTCACCTCCGTGTGGGGGTGTACGGATGATTGGTCCGTACCTGTTTGAGAGCGCTCTCAGAGTCCCGCCGGGTCGCGTGCATGTCAATGAGCGGGGCGAAAGGTGCCCACGGCGACTCGCGCCGTGGGCACCAGGGTCGGATCAGGAGACGCGGTCCTCGTTCAGAAGGTGCGCGCCAGCAGATCGAGCAGCGCGGCCCAGTGCCGCTCGTCGGCCTCCGCGCTGTACGACGAGGTGTCGGCCTGCGTGTAGCCGTGGTGCGCGCCCGGATAGACCTCGCAGCGGTGCCGGACGCCCGCCGCGGTGAGCGCGTCGTCGAACCGCTTGATCTGGTCCTCGGGCAGCCCCGGGTCCTGGTCGGCGTGGCCGAAGTACACCTCGGCGGTGATGTGCGCGGCGGCCAGGTGCGGGCTGTTGGGGTCGTCGGTGGCCAGCCGCGCGCCGTGGAAGCCGCCCACCGCCGCCACCCGGTCCGGGTGGGCGCCCGCGGTGTAGACCGCGAGCCGGGCCCCCATGCAGTACCCGGTGACCGCGACCGGACCGTCGGCGGCCACGGGGGACTCGGCCAGCCAGCGCAGATAGGCGCCCGCGTCCCGCTCGACCAGGTCGGGCGTCAGCCCCTGCATCAGCGGGCCGACCAGCCGGAAGATCTCCGGCCGCGCCTCGGGGTCGATGAACTCGGGCAGCTCCACCACCGGCGCCCGGCCGTTGCGGTAGAACACGTTCGGCACGAGGACCGTGTAACCGGCCGCGGCCAGCCGGTCGGCCATCGACTTCAGGTGCGGACGCAGTCCGAAGGCGTCCTGGTAGAGCAGCACGGCCGGATGCGGGCGCCCGTCACCGGGATGCGCCAGATAGGCGTCGGCGACGCCGTCCTCGGTGGGGATGTCCACGGCGGTGCCCTGTACTGCGGTCATGGCGGGGATGCCTCCCGGCGGTTCGGCTCCGGGCCGGCAGCCGGCCCGGAGCGGCGTGTTCCGGTCATCGTGGCACGCCTGCCCGCGGCCCCGCCGCCGGGGTCACTCGAAGCGGGAGACGTCCCCCGCGCCCTTGCGGACGATCTCGGCCTCGCCGCTGGAGAAGTCGATGACCGTCGTCGGTTCCGTACCGCAGTCCCCGGAGTCCACCACCGCGTCCACCACGTGGTCGAGCCGGTCCTTGATCTCCCAGCCCTGGGTCATCGGCTCCTCCTCGTCGGGCAGCAGCAGCGTGCTCGACAGCAGCGGCTCGCCCAGCTCGGCGAGCAGCGCCTGGGTGACGACATGGTCGGGGATGCGCACGCCCACGGTCTTCTTCTTCGCGTTCAGCAACTGGCGCGGCACCTCCTTCGTCGCCGGGAGGATGAAGGTGTAACTGCCGGGCGTGGACGCCTTGATGGCCCGGAACACGTCGTTGTCGATGTGCACGAACTGGCCCAGCTGGGCGAAGTTCTGGCACACCAGCGTGAAGTGGTGCCGGTCGTTGAGCTGCCGGATCGTACGGATCCGCTCCATGCCGTCGCGGTTGCCGAGCTGGCAGCCCAGCGCGTAGCAGGAGTCGGTCGGGTACGCGATCAGCGCACCCGAGCGGACACTGTCCGCGATCTGCGAGACGGTGCGCGGCTGCGGGTTGTCCGGGTGCACGTCGAAGTACTTGGCCACCCGCCGAGCTTATGCCGTACGGCCACGGGTCGCCGCGCGGGCCCTCATGTCACCCGGTTCGCACGGGCGTACCCCGGCGAAACCGGGGAAGCCGACAAGTGCGCTCGGGGCTCTCCCCCGAACCCGGGCGGCACGGCTCCGCCTGCGGCTCCCCTCCGAGGCCGCGGCGGAGCCGTTCCAGCACCCGGCGTGCGTAGGCCACGGCCGCGGGGACGCGCCCGGCACCCGTACAGGCCGTCCCCGTTCAGCCGCGCAGCCGTACCGGGATCTCCTGCCAGCCGAAGGCGATGAAGGACGGCACCTGGCGCAGGGCGTCCGGGGCGACGGCCAGGCGGGCCCCCGGGAAGCGGTCGAAGAACGCGGGGAGCGCGGTCAGCGCCTCCACCCGGGCGAGCGGCGCGCCGATGCAGCGGTGCACCCCGATGCCGAAGGACAGATGGTCGTCGGCGCCGCGGGCCGCGTCGAAGACATCGGCGTCGGGGCCGTAGTGCGCGGGATCGAGCCCGGCCGCCGCGTACGTCGTGATGATGGCGTCCCCGGCCGGGACGGTGACGCCGCCGACGGTGAGGTCACTGACCGCGAACCGGAGCGGCAGCGAGGCGATGGACGGGTGCACACGCAGCGTCTCGTCCACGACCGCGTCCCAGGCGATCTTCCCGGCCCGCGCCTCCGCCAGCTGCTCGGGCCGCCCGAGCAGGGCGACGATCGCGTTGCCGATGAGGTTGACCGTCGTCTCGAAGCCCGCGCCGATCACCAGCAGCAGGGTGTACAGCAGCTCCTCGTCGCTGAGCCGGTCGCCGTCCTCGTCGCGCACCCGGATCAGTTCCGTGGTCAGGTCGTCGCCGGGATGCTCGCTGCGATGGGCGATCAGCGCGGGCAGTACGGTGCCGATCTGCCGCTGGACGGACGCCGCGTGCTCCGGGCTCGGGTCGGAGGTGTCCATGATGGCCGCGATCAGCCGCCCGGTGTCGTCCACCAACTCGTCCGGCACACCGAAGAGTTCGCAGATGATCCGCATGGGCAGGGGCTGGGCGAGCGCCGCGCGGATGTCGACCACCTCGGCGTCGTCCGAGGCCACCGCGTCCAGCAGCTCCGTCGTGATCGCCTCCACCCGGGCCCGCATCGCCTCGGTGCGCCGGTGGGTGAAGCTCGGCGCCACGAGCTTGCGCAGGCGGGCGTGGTCGGCGCCGTACGTGGAGAGCATGTTGACGACGCCGATCCAGCCCAACACCCAGCCCCAGGAGGGGTGTTCACCCATCTCGGGCCACAGGCGCCAGTGCAGCCGCGGATCCCGGCTGACCCGCGGGTCGAGGATCAGCTCCTTGAGGGTGTCGTAGCCGGTGGGCGCCCAGGCGGGGATGCCGCCGGGCAGTTCGACGGGCACGATCGGGCCGAGGGCACGCAGCGTGGCGGTCTCGGCGGCCATGTCGGCGCCGAACGGGTCGAGGGCGATGCGGTCGGACACGGTCACGACGGGTCTCCTGGCTGGTCGGGGGTGCGCGGGCCGAACCGGACGGGCAGCGAGGTGAGCGAACGGTGGAAGGGGCCGGGACGCCAGGTCAACTCCGCGCGCTCCACCAGGGGTTCGAGGTCCGGCAGCCACTGCGTGAGCCGCTCGATCGCCTCCGTCGCGATGAGCAGCGTGTGCCGCTTGACCGGGCAGGCGTGCGGACCCGCCGACCAGGAGAGGTGCGAGGCGTCCTGGGGATGCCGACCGGTGACCACCTCCTGCTCGGCGAAGTGCGCGAGCGCGCCGTACGAGACGACGACCGGGGTCGTCGGCCTGATCCACGCGCCGTGGAAGGTGACGGGTGAACGGGCGTAGTGGATGCCGTAGTTGGCGAGCGGCGTCTCGTGGTGCAGGACCTCCACGACGGCGTCCATGACCGGGCGGGCGCCACTGGTGAGCGTGGAGTAGTAGACCGAGGTGCCGAGGATGCGGGACAGCGCGTTGGACACCAGGTTCGCGGTCGGCTCGTGACCCGCGCCCAGGGTGAGGAACACCTGCCAGGTGACCTCCTCCGGGTCCAGCCCGGCCGGATGGTCGAGCAGCCAGCTCGTCAGGTCGTCGCCGCGCGTCTTCGCCTTGGCGGCGATGAGTTCGAGGACGTAACCGCCGAACTCGGCCTCGCCCGCGGCTGCCTGGGCCCCGCCCTCGATCATCATGCCCAGCGCCCGGTCCAGCCGCTCGCTCTGGCTCTCGGGCAGTCCGAAGAGGCTGTTGAAGACCAGCGCCATCAGCGGCCGGGCGAACTCGCCCACCAGGTCGGCCTGTCCGCGCGGCCCGAACCGGCTCACCAGGACATGGACCGCCCGGTGCACCCGGGCCCGCAGGTCGTGCGGTTCGATCCGGTCGAAGGCGTCGATCAGCGCGGCCCGGTAGCGGATGTGCGCGGCGCCGTCCGCGAACAGGGAGTTGGGCCGCCAGCGCATCATCCCGAGGACCGGCGAGTCCTCGGCGACCGTCGTCTCCCACGGCCGGGGATCGTGCGAGAACGTCTCGGTGTCGCGCAGCAGGTCCAGCGCCGCCCGCCGCTCGGTGACCACGTACGCCGGTACGCCCGGGGCGAGTTCGGCCCAGCCGACCGGACCCTGGGCGCGCAGGGCGGCGTAGTAGCCGTAGGGGTCCAGCGCGAAGCCGTCCTCCCACAGCCGGACGGGGCGGGTCGGGGATGCAGTGGTCACCGGGGCTCCGGGGGGTCGCGGTCGATCAGGTGCTGGACCAGGGCGAGCAGCGCGTCCATCGCGGAGTTCGCGTCCCGGGCGTCGCAGGTCACCAGCGGAGTGCCGGGCGCCAGGTCCAGGGCGGCGCGCAGTTGCTCCTCGCTGTGGTGGCGGGGCGCGTCCGGGAAGGTGTTGAGGGCGACGGCGTACGGCAGCCCGCTCTCCTCGACCAGCCCGAGCATGTCGAAGGAGGCGTCGACGCGTCGGCTGTCGACCAGCACCAGCGCCCCGAGCGCGCCGTGGGCGATGTCCTCCCACAGCGCCCGGAACCGCTCCTGCCCGGGTGTGCCGAAGAGGTACAGCACGATCCCGCCCGGCAGGCTGAGCCGCCCGAAGTCGATGGCGACGGTCGTCGTCGACTTCTCCCGCACCCCGTCGAGATCGTCCACGTGGACGGACGCCTCGGTCAGCCGCTCCTCGGTGTGCAGCGGCCGGATCTCCGACACCGCGTCGATCAGCGTGGTCTTGCCCACCCCGAACGGGCCGGCGATCAGGATCTTCACCAACTCCCTGGCGGTGTCCGGCAGATGGATGCCGCTAGTCGTGCTTGAGGGCGCGTAGGCCATCGGCCACTCTCTTCAGCAGGTCGGGGTCGAAGGTCTCGGCGGGCGGGATCGGGGCGCGCGCGAGCACCAGGTTCAGATCGAGGAGACCGGCGGCCAGCACCCGCACGGCGGAGACCGGCAGCTCCAGCAGGGCCGCCGCCTCCAGCACCGTCAGCGAACCGCCGTACAGGGCGTCCAGCAGGGCGAGTTGGGCCGCCGGCAACCCGGCCGGCACGGGCTCGCCGCTGCCGGAGAGCACCGTCAGCCGCTCCAGTTGCGAGCGGCTGGGCCGGGCCACCCCGCCGGTCGACAGATACGCGGGGACCAGGGGACGGCCGCCGCGGCGGCCCGTCATGCCGACGCGCCGCCGTCAACTCCCCGCGGAGCGGCGGCCATCGCCTTCTCGCCCAGGCGCGCCACCTGCGAGTGCACCCGGTGCGCGAGCAGATCGAGCCGCACCTCGGTGTCGCCGTAGGCCGCCACACACGTCCCGTGATCCGTGGGGACGATGAGCACGTACCCGTGGTCCGACTCGATCACCACCTGCCGGATCTCGGCGTCCTCCCGGTCGGCGAAGGCCGCCGCCGCGGTACGGCACGCGCCCTGCACCGTGCTGGTGATCGCCGCCACCCGCTCGCCCGAGGCCTGGGACAGCGCGTCGGTGTACCCGCGCACCAGCCCGTCCCGGGTCAGCAGCACCGCGGCCACCACGTGCGGCACCTCCAGGATCGGATCGAGCACCCAGGCCGTGTCGCCCCCATCGCGGCTGATCATCTAGCCGCTCCCCCCTCGTAGTCGTTCCCGTGATCGTCCTGATCGACATCGTGCGCCGCCGGTCTGGGCCCGGCGGAGTCCTCGGCCGCGGCGCCCTGGCTCGCGGCGCGCGCGGAGGCGGTGCCGGACTGGAGCGCGCCGAGCGCGGCGGCGGCCTCCTCCGGGCCCCGCTCCGGTGGTGCCGGGGCGGTCGGCGTCTTCCGGGCGGCGGGGGCGCTCCGCGCGCTCGCGGCGGCGACCGCGTCGCGCCGGCGGCGGCGCGGGAGTCCGCCGGTGTCGGGCACCGCCTGGTGCCCGGGTACGTCGGCCGGGGCCCGTTCGTCCGGCTCGGAGCCGTAGGAGTGCGTCGGCGCGGGCGTGGGCGCCCGGGTGGGAGCGGGGGCCGGGCGGGTGGAGCGCGCCGCGCCCGCCGCGGCCGGTCGCCGCTCGGGGTCGATCCGGCTCAGGAGGTGGCTGTCGATCCGCAGGACCGCGCGCACACCGCCGTAGGGGGAGGGCGAGGACACGTCGACACCGAGGTCGAACTGCCGGGTGAGGCGGCCGATCGCGGCGAAGCCCATGCGCGGCGGATCGCCCAGGTCGGTGAGCAGGACCGGGTCGCTGCCCGCCACCGTCCGCCGGGCGTGCTCGCGCTCGTCCGGGGTCATGCCCAGGCCCGCGTCGTCGACGGTGACACAGACGCCGTGGTGGACGTGCTCCAGGTTGACCACGACCTCGGTGTCCGGAGCGGAGTGCCGCAGCGCGTTGTCGAGCAGCTCGGCGGCGATGATCGCGACCGGTTCGACGGCGTGCGAGACCAGCGCGGTACCGGCTTCGAGATGGTTGTACACCCGCACCCGGTGGTATCCGGCGAGCCGGGCCTGCCCGCCGGTCACCGCCTCCACGAGATGCGAGTCCTCCCGGGCCAGTCCGACCCAGGCCCCGCACACGACGGCCGTCACCTGCGCGCGGCGCAGCGACTGCTCGTTCTCGTGGTCGAGCATGAACAGGGTCTGCGCCAACTCCGGGTCGTCGTAGCGCTGTTGGAGCGCGCGCAGGGCGTCCTGCAAGCGGTACAGCGCGGCCTGGATCTCCCGGGTGGCCCCGCGCATCCCGGCCTGCGCGGCGGCGTCGATCCGGGTGCGCTGCGAGGTCAGCTCGGAGCGCACCGCGCCGAGCACGTTCTCCAGGGCGATCCCGAGGGGCGAACCGACGAACTGCGGCTGCGCCGGTCCCGGCACGGTCACCCGTGGATGCGTCAGCTGCCGGGCGACGGCCGGAATCCGCTGGACGGCCAGATGCTCGGCCTCCGCCGCCAACGCCGCCTGGACACCGGCCAGTCGGTCCCGCAGCTCCGCGATCTCCGCGTGCTGCACGGCGCGCCTGCGCCGCGACCGCAGCAGACCGGCGCCCAGAGCGAGCGCGGACAGCGTTCCGGCGGCGAGCGCACCGGTCACCAGGTCCGGTAATTCGGTCATCGAATCGAGTCCAAGCGCAGTCGGGCAGGGCTGAGTTCGAGCCCCTGAGGCGGGGTGCCCGGAGCACAGTACACACCGTCATCGACCGCTCTCGCACGGTGTAACAGGAGTTCCCTCCGAAACTGACAGACCTCTGTTCACTTCTGTGCCAACTGTCTGAAATGGCGTGTGGACAAAGGGAGTTGAGGGACCTCAGCCGTTCGGCAGAATCACCGCGCGGCCCTTGACCGTCCCGGCGTGCAGGCGTTCGTAGGCGAGCGGGGCCTCGTCCAGCGAGAACGTCTCCGTGTGCACGGACACGACGCCGGACCGGGCCAGCGCCAGCACTTCGGCGAGTTCGCCGCGGCTGCCCCAGTAGGGCGCGTGGACCGACACCTCGAAGGCCGACTGCCCGAACCCCACGGGCAGGGTTCCGCCGCCGATGCCGACGATCGCCACCTCGCCCTCGACGGCCGCGACCGCGCCCGCCGTCCGGACGGTGGGCTCCGCGCCGACGAAGTCGAACACCGCCTCCGCGCCGAGGCCCGCGGTCAGTTCGCGGACCGCCTTCACGGCGTTCGCATCCGACAACACCGTCTCGTGCGCGCCGACTTCACGGGCGAGGCGCAGCTTGTCCTCACTGACGTCCAGCGCGATCACCCGCGCCGACGTCAGCGCGCGCAGCAACTGCACCGCCACATGGCCCAGTCCGCCGGTGCCGATGACGACCGCCGTCGAACCGGGCACCAGCTTGGGCAGCGCCCGCTTGATCGCGTGGTACGGCGTCAGACCCGCGTCCGTGAGCGGCACCGCGGCGACCGGGTCGAGCCCGTCGAGCGGGACCAGGTGCCGGGGGTCGTCCACGAGGAGGTACTCGGCCATCGCACCCGGGGCGCCGAGTCCCGGCGGCCGGATTCCCAATTTGTCGGCGCGCAGGCAGTAGTTCTCCTTGCCCTCCGCGCACTTGGCGCACCTGCCGCAGCCCCAGGGCCCGTACACCGCGACCGGGTCGCCCTCCCGGACGCCGGTGACTCCGGCGCCCAGCGCGGCGACCGTGCCCACGCCCTCGTGGCCCAGGGTGAGCGGAAGGTCGTAGGGGAAGCTCTCGGCGGGCCAGCTCATCACGGCGATGTCGGAGTGGCAGACGCCGGCGGCGGTGACCTTCAACAGGACCTGGCCGGGGCCGGGTTCGGGGTCGGGGACGGTGACCACCTCGGGGGCGGCGCCGATCGCGCGGTACTGAAGTGCCTTCATGACAGGGCTCCTTTCCGGGGCTCAGACGGCGGTGTAGGCGCCGTCGACCAGGTGGTAGCCGCCGTGCACGAACGAGGCGCGGTCGGAGAGCAGGAACACGATCAGCTCGGCGACCTCCTCGGGGCGCCCGAGGCGGCCCGCGGGGTGCAGGGCGACGAGACCGTCGTAGGCGGACCGGTCCATGCCCTGGAGCAGCGGGGTCTCGATGAAACCGGGGCCGACCGCGTTGACGCGGATGTTCTTCGCCGCGTATTCGGCGGCGGCCGTCTTGGTGAGGCCGACCACGCCGTGCTTGGCGGCGACATACGCGGCGGAGCCCGCGAAGCCCGTGGAGCCGAGGATGGAGGAGACGTTGACGATCGCGCCGCCCCGGCCGCCCGCCTCGATGGCCGGGAGTTCGTGGCGCAGCGAGTAGAACACGCCGTCGAGGTTGGTGCGGACCACGCGGTCGTAGGCCTCGATGTCGTACGCGCCGGTCGGAGCGCTCGGGCCGCCGATCCCCGCGTTGTTCACGGCCAGGTCGAGGCCGCCGAAGGTGGCGATCGCGAAGCGGACGGCCGCTTCGACGGACTCCGGGCGGGTCACGTCCAGTTCGACCGCCGCGGCGGCGAGGCCCTCCGCCGTCAGCTCGGCGGCGGCCTTCTCGGCGCCCTCCGCATTGAAGTCGGCGACGACGACACTCGCGCCGCCCGCGGCGAGGCGGCGGGCGGTGGCCAGGCCGATGCCGGAGGCGGCGCCGGTGACGAGGGCGGTCTTGCCGGAGAACTCGCTCGCGTAGTCGGTGATGGTGCTCATGGTGTGCTCACTGTTCGGTAGTGCTTCGGGAGGCCGCGTCGACGGCCTCCCCGATCAGGGCGTCGTAGGCCCGCTCCACCAGGGCGGCGAGGTCTGCGGCTCCCGAGTCGTGCTCGTCCGCGCGGCGGGCCCAGATGCGCAGGGCGGCCGTGAGGACTCCGGCGGCGGCGTCGACCACGACGGCCGGGCGCACGTCCCGGACGTCGTCGGTGCCGAGCCGGTCGGCGAGGATGCGGATCGACTCCTCCTGGGCGTCGACCCGGATGCGTTCGTAGGCGGCGAACAGGGCGGGCTCGCGGTCCACCAGGGCCAGCAGCCGCCGCATGCGCGGCCGTAGGTGCCAGGCCGGGTTCTCCCGGTCGGCGAGCCAGGCGCGCACGGCCCGGCGATAGGCCAGCAGCGGGGGCTCGGCCGCCGGGCGGGACCGCAGCAGGGCGTTGATGCGGTCGCCGTCGCCCCGGACGAAGTCGAGCGCCGCGTCCTCCTTGCCGGTGAAGTGCCGGCTGAAGGTGCGCCGCGTGACGTCCGCGCGCTCCGCGACGGCCTCGACCGTGGTCGCGGCCAGACCGCTCTCCAGGATCAGGTCCAGGGCGGCGGTGGCCAGCGCGTCACGGGTCTGGCGTGCCTTGCGCTGCCGCCGGTCCACCGAGGCGGTGGCGGCCGGTCCGGTGGGGGGCTCCGTTGCCTTCATGCTCCCGACCGTACACCCATGATGTCCCATGGGGACATGAGGCCCGGTGAGACTTGTGTCCCAATGGGACGTGAGCGTGAATCGATTGCTCTCACGCTCGATTCCGCTGCCATCTCTTGCCCCGGCGGAACTTTCGGTCGTATGGTCCGGACATTCCGTCGCCGACCTCACCGGGGTGTTCCATGGACCGCACTCGCCTGAAGGACCTGCTCGCCCGGGAGAGCGCCGAGGCCGAGCGGCGCAACCCCCGCTCGAAGGCCGCCTACGCGCGTGCCGAGCACCTCTTCGGGCGGGTGCCGATGACCTGGATGAACAAGACCGCCGGAGCCTTCCCCCGCTACCTCGACACCGCCCGGGGCGCCCGCGTCACCGACATCGACGGCCACGAGTACATCGACTTCAGCCTCGGCGACACCGGAGCCATGGCCGGGCACTCGCCCGCCGTGGTCGCCGAGGCCGTGCGCCGCAGGTTCGCCGAGCAGGGCGGAGCCACGGCGATGCTGCCCACGGAGGACGCCGAATGGGTCGGCGCGGAACTCACCCGCCGCTTCGGGCTCGCCCGTTGGAGCTTCTCGCTGACCGCGACGGACGCCAACCGCTGGGCGATCCGGCTCGCCCGCGCCGTCACCGACCGCCCCAAGATCCTGGTGAACAGCTACAGCTACCACGGCAGCGTCGACGAGTCGCTCATCGTCGTCGGACCCGACGGCCGGGGCGCGGCCCGCCCCGGCAACGTCGGCGCCCCCTGCGACGTCACCCTCACCAGCCGTGTCGCCGAGTTCAACGATCCCGCCCAGCTGGAGCGGGAGTTGGCGCACGGCGACGTCGCCGCCGTCCTCATGGAACCCGCGCTCACCAACATCGGCATCGTGCTGCCCGAGCCCGGCTACCTGACCGCCGTCCGCGAACTGACCGCGAAATACGGCACGTTGCTCATCATCGACGAGACCCACACCTTCTCGGCCGGGCCGGGCGGCTGCACCGCGGCCTGGGACCTCGCACCCGATCTGCTCACCATCGGCAAGGCGATCGGCGGCGGCATCCCGGCCGGTGCCTACGGCCTCTCCGCCGAACTCGCCGACCGGCTGCTCGGCCGCGCCGACCTCGACCTCGTCGACATGGGCGGGGTCGGCGGCACCCTCGCGGGCAACGCGCTCTCCGTCGCCGCGATGCGCGCCACCCTCGAACACGTGCTGACCGACGCGGCGTTCGCCCACATGGCGAAGCTCTCCGAACGCTTCGCGGCCGGAGTGCAGCAGGGCATCGACGCCCACGCGCTGCCCTGGACGGTGAGCCGCCTCGGCGCCCGCAGCGAGTACCGCTTCGCGTCCCCGGCGCCCCGCACCGGAACCGAGTCCGAGGCGGCCGGCGACCCCGAGCTGGAGGACTTCCTCCACCTCTACCTCGCCAACCGGGGCATCCTGCTCACCCCGTTCCACAGCATGGCGCTGATGTGCCCCGACACCACCGAACAGGACGTCGACACCCACACCCGGGTGTTCGCCGAAGCCCTCGCCGAACTGGTCGGCTGACACAGGGAGTTGGAGAACAAGCACGTGGACGACATCGACCGGGCCATCCTGCGCGAGCTCCAGACCGACGGACGTATCGCCTACGCCGATCTCGGACCGAGGGTCGGCCTGTCCGCGTCGGCCGCCCGGCAGCGGCTCCAACGCCTCCTGGACTCCAAGGCGGTTCAGGTCGTCGGGGTGACCGACCCGATGGCCATGGGCGGGCAGGCCATGGCCATGCTCGGCATCGAGACGGACGGCGACCCGCGCGCGGTCGCCGACCAACTCGCCCTGCGCGACGAGGTGGTGTACTCCGTGCTCACCTCCGGGGGCTTCGACCTGTTCGCGGAGGTGGTCGCCCCGGGGCCGCGCGACCTGCTGGACTTCGTGAACGACGTGGTGCGGCCGATCGAGGGGGTCGCGAGCGTCCGGTCGTTCCCGTACTTCGGCATCCACACCCACCGGTTCCTGTGGGACGTGGGGTGAGCGCCGACTGAACGCGGGCCCGAGATGCCGGAGCGTTCCCGCGGGCGTCTAATGGGGATGTCCGAAATGTCCCCTGGCGGAAAAGGCCGAGGTCATGACGCCCACGGATTCCAGTGCAGGGGGCAGCGGAGCCGCAGCCAAGGGGGTGCTGCGGCGGCTGGGGGAGTGGTGCGCGCGGCACTTCGTGATCGTGATCGTGGCCTGGCTCGTCGCGCTGGCCGCGCTCCAGGTCCTCAACAGGTCCTTCGGGGGCGACTATTCGGACGACTTCTCGCTGTCCGGCGTACAGTCCCAGCACGGTCTCCAGGTCCTGAAGGACCACGACCCGGCGGCCGGCGGCTACAGCAGCCAGATCGTCCTGCACGACAAGGACAAACAGCTCACCTCGCTGAGTTCCCAGATGTCCGAGACGGTCGGCGACCTCCAGAAGCTCCCGCACGTCCTGTCGGTGCAGAACCCGCTGCCGCAGCCCGGCACACAGGCACCGGCGTCCTCCGGCCCCAACGTCGGCCCGCTGTCCTCCGACGCCAAGACCGGGTACATCACCATCCGCTTCGACGTCCAGCCGTCCACTCTCGGTGACGGCTACCTCCACGGCGTCGACACCTCCGTCCAGCCGCTGCGCGCCGCCGGCGCCCAGGTCGAGTACGGCGGACCGCTCGGCGAACTCGCCCGGCCCGCAGCCGACGACAAGATCAGCGAACTCATCGGGTTCGCCGTGGCGATCGTCGTCCTGCTGATCGGCTTCGGCAGCGTGATCGCCGCCGCGATGCCCCTGGTGACCGCGCTGATCAGCGTGATCGGCGGGCTCGCCTGCCTCGGACTGCTGGCGGCGGCGTTCACCTTCGCGACGGTGTCACCGACCCTCGCGACCATGATCGGCATCGGGGTCGGCATCGACTACGCCCTGTTCCTGATCACCCGGCACCGGCAGAACCTCATGAACGGCGGCGACCCCGTGCGCGCCGCCGGACAGGCCACCGCCACCAGCGGCCGGGCCGTCCTCGTCTCCGGCTGCACGGTGATCATCGCGCTCGCCGGACTGTTCGTGTCCGGCGTGCCCTTCATCGGCAAACTCGGGCTCGCGGCGGCCGTGACGGTCGTCTCCGCGGTGATCGGCGCGCTCACCCTCGTGCCCGCCCTGCTCGGGCTCATCGGCAGCCGCATCGACCGCTACCGGGTGCGTCGCCCGGTCGCCGAGACCGACGCCGAACCGGGCAGCGAGCCCACCGGCACCTGGCACCGCTACGCGCAACGCGTGGAACACCGGCCGTGGACCTTCCTCGCGGCGGGCATCGCGACCGTGGTCGTCCTCGCCATCCCGGTCTTCTCGATCCAGCTCGGCCACATCGGCGACGGCGCCGACCCCACCTCGTTCACCGACCGGCGCGCCTACGACCTGATGACCGACGCCTTCGGGCCCGGCTCCAACGGCCCGCTCACCGTCGTCATCGACCAGACGTCCGTCCCCTCCGCCCAGCGCCAGGACCTCGCCACCCAGGCGCAGAAGACCCTCGACGGCGTGCAGGGCGCGGCCAAGGTCACCTCCCTGACGGCCACCAAGGACGGCGACGTCCTGGTCGGCACCGTCTACTCCCAGCAGTCCCCGCAGAGCGCCACCACCACCGACCTCACCAACCGGCTCGTCCACGACACCCTCCCGGACGCCGTCCACGGCACCTCCGCGAAGGGGTACGTCACCGGCACGACGGCCGCACAGGTCGACTTCCGGGACATCGTGTCGAGCCGGCTGCCCCTGATCATCGGCGTGGTCGTCGCGCTGGCCTTCCTGATCATCCTGGCCGTCTTCCGCGGCCTCCTCGTCGCCCTGAAGGCCGCCGTCCTCAACGTCCTCTCGATCGCGGCCTCCTACGGTGTCGTCGTCGCCGTCTTCCAGTGGGGCTGGGGAGGCCCCGCGCTGGGCGTCTCCGGCAAGGTCCCCATCGAGAGCTACGTCCCGATGATGATGTTCGCGATCATCTTCGGCCTGAGCATGGACTACGAGATCTTCCTGCTCTCCCGCGTCCACGAGGCCTGGCTGCGCACCGGAGACGCCGAGGCCTCCGTCGCCCACGCCCTGGAGATCACCGCGCGGGTCATCACCTGCGCCGCGCTGATCATGGTGAGCGTCTTCGCGGCCTTCGTCCTCAGCGACAACATCGTGGTCAAGATGCTCGGACTCGGCCTGGCGGTGAGCGTGCTCATCGACGCCACGGTCGTACGGCTGCTCATGGTGCCCGCCGTGATGACGCTGCTGGGCCGGCACGCGTGGTGGACACCGCGCTTCCTGGACCGGATCCTGCCGCACATCGACGCGGAGGGGGAGCACGAGGGGGCCTGAGGGGCTGAGCGGCCGAGGCCCGAGGGGCTGCGAGCCTGAGGCCCGAGGGTCACTCGCCGGGCGTCAGGACGAGCATGGTGACGTCGTCCCGGATCTCCTCCGAGTGGCTCAGCACATCGGCCCACACCCGCTCGGCCAGGTCGGCCGGGTCCGAGTCGGCGAGCGCGGCCAGCCGCCCGGTGAACGGGTAGAAGGCGCCGGAGGTGTCCCGTGCCTCCCACACCCCGTCGGACGCCAGGAACAGCCGGTCCCCGGGCAGCAGCGGCACGGTGACCGCGCCGAGCGGCCCCGAGTCGGCCAGACCGAGACCGAGCGGGGTCCACGGCACGATGTCGATCTCGGTGACCCGCCCCGCGCGCAGCAGCACCGGAGCCGGATGCCCGCACGCCACGATCCGCACCGCCCGCGCGTCCGCCGAGAACTCCAGCAGCACGGCCGTGGCGAACAGCTCCGCGTGCGGCGACCGCGCGGAGTCCACCACCAGCCTGCGGTCGAGCCGCGCCGCCACCGACTCCAGCTCCGGCCGGTCGAGGACCGCCTCGCGGAACGCCCCCAGCAGCGAGGCCACCGTCGCCACGGCCGACAGCCCGTGCCCCTGCACATCGCCCATCACCGCCCGCACCCCGAACGGCCCGTCCCGCACGTCGAAGAAGTCACCCCCGACCAGCGTCCCGCGCTGCGCCGCCCGGTACAGCCCCGCGCACCGCACCCGCCCCACCCGCTCCGGCAGCGGCGGCACCACGGCCCGCTGCGCGGCCTCGGCGACCGTGCGCTCCAGATCGAGCTGGGCGTCGCGACGGCTGCGTACGAAGGAGATGAACACGCTCAGCATCGCGACGAAGCAGATCGTCAGCACGTCCGTGTTGCCCGGATCGTTGAGCTGGAAGGCCGGAACGGTCAGCAGGGCCACGCTCAGCACGCCGAACAGGACGGTCGCCAGGGGGCCGTACGACAGCCCGGCCAGCGGTGGAATGGCGCCCAGCACGAAGCCGATGTCCAGCGGGCCGGGGCTGACCAGCGT
The DNA here is from genome assembly GCF_044768565.1 of Streptomyces sp. NPDC091280. Lineage (NCBI taxonomy): Bacteria > Bacillati > Actinomycetota > Actinomycetes > Kitasatosporales > Streptomycetaceae > Streptomyces > Streptomyces sp. NPDC091280. The sequence continues at coordinate 426,861 of NZ_JBIVUZ010000007.1, read as the reverse complement.
CGCCACCCCGACCCCCGCCACCAGCACGCTCGGCAGCGCCCGCACCCACAGCGGCGCGGGCGCGCCCCGCAGCCACCCCCGCCGGGCCGGCTCCCGGTTCCGGCGCGACACCGGCACACGCACCTTTCCCACACCACCACGCTCCTACGACCGGACCCGGCCCGCACGCCGAGCGCCCGACCGGCCCCCGGAAGGGCGTGAACGCGGGTGGTCAGCCGCCGACCATCTCCTCGGCCCGCGCCAGGATCTCCGTGACCCGCTGTCCGAACGCCGCGTCGCACGGGTGCGGCCGGCCCGTGCGGACGGCCTCGCCCAGCGCGTCGGCGGCCCGGACCAGGGCGGACACCGCGTCGCCGGAGCTGTCCGGAAGGCCGCTCACGCCGGTCGCGCCCCGGAGTTCGACGGCGACGCCCGCCGCCTCGGGCGGTGCGGTGAGGCTCAGCGTGAGGGTGCTCGTCGCACCGTCCGTGTGGTCGAGGACCAGGACGGCCGTGTCCCCGGGACCGCGCACGGCCGCCGCCACCGTGCGGACGTCACCGAGCACCGGCAGCAGCACCGACAGCGCGTGCGGGCCTACGTCCCACAGCGCGCCCTTCTCCTGCCGCCAGGGCGAGGCGGCGAACGGACTGTCGCTGGTGAACACCGAGCCCAGCCACTCGGCCCGCGCGGTGAACCAGCCCCCGGCGGCGGCCTGTTCGGCGATCCACGCCTCCGTCTCCGGCTGGAAGCGGGAGGTGAAGAACACGACCGACGCGACCCCGGCCTCCCGCACCGCGTCGACCACCGCCCGCCCCTGCTCCACGGTCGGCGCGAGCGGCTTGTCCAGCAGCAGGTGACGGCCCGCCCGCGCGGCCCGCACCGCCAACTCGGCCTGCACGGACGGCGGAAGGGCCACGGCGACGGCGTCCACGTCCGCGATGAGGGCGTCGGCGTCGTCGTAGGCCGGTACGCCGTACTGGTCCGCCAGTTCCTTGGCGGCATCGGGGCGGCGGCCCCACACGCCCGCGAACTCCCATTCCGCGTGCCCGGCGAGGGCGGGGGCGTGGGCCAGCTGTGCCCAAGGGCCGGTGCCGAGCAGTCCGATGCGCATGGCGCTGCCTCTCCACGGGTCGGGTCCGACGAGCGGACCTGGTGGCGGCCGGAGTCGGTGCGACCGGCCGGTCGCCGGTGAGCGTGCCACACGAACCGGGCAGGCGCGCAAGCCCTTCCCGCGACGCACCGATTGAGCAGTTCCGCTGCTGGATGCGTTCGATTTCTTCTATTGGACCTGCGGACCCGGGCCGGAGAGGCTGGAGGGTGCGTCCTGTTCCGCCGCGGCCCGACCGGTCGCCGGGCGGTGCGGGACGGCACGGTTCTGTGTGACGGCCGGACGACCGGAAGAGGAGCACGAGCAATGGACACCCGCCGTATCGGTGACGTCGAGGTCGGAGCGATCGGCCTGGGCGGTATGCCCATGTCGATCGAGGGACGCCCGGACGAGGCCCGCTCCCTCGCCACCGTCCACGCCGCCCTGGACGCGGGCGTGACGCTGATCGACACCGCGGACGCCTACCACCTGCACGCCGACGAGGTCGGACACAACGAGACCCTGATCGCCAAGGCCCTCGCCACCCACGACCGCGGGGCCGACGTCCTGGTCGCCACCAAGGGCGGCCATCTGCGCCCCGGGGACGGCAGTTGGACCCTCGACGGCAGCCCCGAGCACCTCAAGGAGGCCTGCGAGGCGTCCCTGCGCCGGCTCGGCGTGGAGGCCATCGGGCTCTACCAGTTCCACCGCCCCGACCCGAGGGTCCCCTACGCGGACTCCGTCGGCGCGATCCGGGACCTGCTCGACGCGGGCAAGATCCGGCTGGCCGGGATCTCGAACGCGAACCCGGAGCAGATCCGGCTCGCCGACGACATCCTCGGCGGACGGCTGGTCTCGGTGCAGAACCAGTTCTCCCCGGCCTTCCGCTCCAGCGAACCGGAGCTGAAGCTGTGCGACGAACTCGGCATCGCGTTCCTGCCCTGGAGCCCGCTCGGCGGTATCGCCCGCGCCGGTGAACTCGGCTCCGCCTACGCGCCGTTCGCCCGCGTCGCCGAGCGGCACGGCGTCAGCCCGCAGCGGGTGTGCCTGGCCTGGATGCTCGCCAAGTCCCCGGTCGTCGTCCCGATCCCGGGCGCCAGCCGCCCCGAGACGATCCGCGACTCGGCCGCCGCGCCCGAACTGGTCCTGTCCGCCGCCGAGTTCGCGGAACTGGACGCCGTCTGAGAAGACCCGGCACGAGAGGCACGGGCAGGCGGGCAAGACGCTCAGAAAGCGCTTGTCCGCCGGCCGGTCGCAGGGGGAGCATCACCGTCCATGGCGTCCTTCACCGAGAAACCGCTCGACCACCGCTACCGCGACGAACACCCGATCCGCACACTCGCCTACCTGTTCCGCGCCGACCGCCGCCGACTGTCCGTGGCCGTCGTCGTGTTCACGGTCAAGCACAGCCCGATCTGGCTGCTCCCGCTGATCACCGCCTCCATCATCGACACGGTCGTCCAGCACCAGCCGGTCAGCAGACTCTGGATCAGCACCGGCGTCATCCTGTTCATCCTGCTGATCAACTACCCGCTGCACGTCCTCTACGTCCGCCTCCTCTACGGCAGCGTCCGCCGCATGGGCACCGATCTGCGCTCGGCCCTGTGCACCCGGATGCAGCAGCTCTCCATCGGCTACCACTCGCGGGTCAGCGCCGGAGTGCTCCAGGCCAAGGTCGTACGGGACGTGGAGACCGTCGAGCAGATGGTCCAGCAGACCGCCGAGACCGGGCTCGGCGCGATCACCGTGCTCACCGGCGGCCTGGTCATCATCGCCTTCCGCACCCCGGAGTTCGTGCCCGTCTTCGTGATCGTCGTGCCGGTCGCCGCGCTCCTGGTGTCCCGGCTGCGGGCCCGCCTCCGCACCCACAACGAGCACTTCCGTCACGAGGTCGAGACCCTGTCCTCGCGCGTCACGGAGATGACCCGCCTCATCCCGGTCACCCGCGCCCACGGCCTGGAGGGCAAGGCGCTGCGCCGCATGGACGGCACCCTGCGGCGCCTGCTCACCTCAGGAAACCGCCTCGACCTCCTCAACGGCCGCTTCGGCTCGCTGGCCTGGGTCGTCCTCAACGTGGTCGGCGTCCTGGTCCTGGCCGGCGCGGCCCTGGTGTCGTACTACGGCGTCTGGGGCGTCACCGCCGGTGACGTCGTCATGCTCAGCGCCTTCCTGACCACCCTCACCAACTCCACCACCACCCTCACGGGCCTGGCCCCCGTCATCACCAAGGGCCTGGAATCGGTCCGTTCGGTCGGCGAGGTGCTCCAGGCACCGGAGCTGGAGGACAACGAGGGCCGGACGGAGGTCACCGCGGTGCGCGGAGCGGTCACCTTCCAGAGCGTCGGCCACGCCTACGACGGCGACCAACTCCGGCCCGCCGTGCACGACTTCACCCTCACCGTCGCACCCGGCGAGACCATCGCCCTGGTCGGCGCGTCCGGTGCGGGCAAGTCCACCGTCCTCAACCTCGTCATCGGCTTCATCCGCCCCACGACCGGCCGCATCCTGCTCGACGGCACCGACATGAACACCCTCGACCTGCGCACCTACCGCCGCTTCGTCTCGGTCGTCCCCCAGGAGTCGATCCTCTTCGACGGCACGATCCGCGACAACGTCGCCTACGGCATGGACGACGCCGACGAGGAGTCGGTGCGCGCGGCGCTGCGGGACGCCAACGCCCTTGAGTTCGTGGACAAGTTGCCCCAGGGACTGGAAACCCTGGTGGGTGAGCGCGGGGCCCGGCTGTCCGGTGGCCAGCGCCAACGGCTCGCCATCGCGCGGGCGTTGATCCGCGACCCGAAGGTGCTCGTGCTGGACGAGGCGACCTCGGCCCTCGACACCCGCTCGGAGGCACTCGTCCAACAGGCCCTCGCGCGGCTGCTGCACGGCCGTACGACCTTCGTCGTGGCGCACCGGCTGTCCACCGTCCGGGGCGCCGACCGGATCGTGGTCATGGGCGACGGGGAGATCCTCGAAGTCGGCACGCACGACGAACTCCTGCGCCGGGGCGGGGCGTACACGGCGCTGCACAGCGGGCAGGTCGCCTGAGCTGATCTCGTGGCCGGGTGAGTGATCCGGTGTCGGCCGGGTACCCGGAGCGCACAACGAGAGAGGGGCGCTCCGTGCTCGTGCCGGACCCGAAGGCCGTCAGGAAACTGCTCACCCGGTACGCGGTGCTCCGCATCGCCCACGCGGAGCGGCAACGCCCGCAGACGGCGGCCGAGTTGAACGACGTCAGCTACACCCTGTGCGTGATGACGGCCACCACCGACATCCGGGCGGCCATCGCCAAGGCCGACGCCCTGCTGGCGGCGGCCCGCGACACGACCGCCGCCGACCGCGCCCTCGCTTAGGTCGTGTCCGCGAAGTCCCGCCTGCCTCGCGACGCCCGGCACGCACGCTCGCCGCACCGCCCGAAAGCCCAAGTACGTCCAGTACGAGGGCTTCCGGGCGGCGCAGCGATCGCACGCACCGGACGCCGCGAGGCCCGCCCTCCGGGCGGACGACGGGACTTCGCGGACACGACCTAGCCCCCTCAGGACAGCGCCCCTTCGCGTGCCGCCCTGCCGTGGAACGCCGAGCGGTACGCCTGCGGGCTGGTGCCGACCACCTTGCGGAAGCGTTCGCGGAACGCGGTGGGGGAGCCGAACCCGGCCTGCTGGGCGACCCGTTCGATCGGATGGTCGCTGTTCTCCAGCAGGTACTGGGCGCGCCGGACCCGGGCGCGCAGCAGCCACTGGAGCGGTGTGCTGCCCGTCTGTTCGCGGAAGCGGCGGCTGAACGTCCGCTCGCTCATGCCTGATCGCGCCGCCAGCGCGCCCAGGGTGACTTCGTGGGAGAGGTTGTCCTCGATCCACCGGAGGAGCGGTTCCAGGGTCGAGCCCTGCGGGACGGGTGGGTGCGAGTGCACGATGAACTGGGCCTGCCCGCCCTCGCGTTCGAGCGGCATGACCGAGAGGCGGGCCGCGTCGGCGGCGACGGCCGAGCCGAAGTCCCGGCGGACGAGGTGCAGACACAGATCGAGCCCGGCGGCGGCCCCGGCCGAGGTGAGGATCTGTCCGTTGTCGACGTACAGCACGTCCGGTTCCACCTCGACCAGCGGGTACGAGCGGGCCAGCAGGTCGGCCGCGATCCAGTGGGTGGTGGCGCGCAGTCCGTCCAGCAGCCCGGCCTCGGCGAGCACGAAGGCACCCGCGCAGATCGACACGATGCGGGTGCCCGCCGCTGCCGCCTCCCGCAGCGCCGCCAGCACCCGCGCGGAGGGCGGCCCGGCCCGCTCCGAGCAGCCGGGCACGACGACGGTGTCGGCGTCCGCCAGCGCCTCCAGCCCGTGCTCGACCCGCAGCGCGAGCCCGTCCGTCCGCACCTCCGGCGTCTCGCCGCACACCCGGACGCGGTACGCGCGACGGCCGTCGGGCAGCCGGGTGCGGCCGAACACCTCCATGGGGGTCGCCATGTCGAACGGCACCACATGATCGAGGACGAGGATCGCGACGGAGTGCATGAACATCACGATAGACAGATTCCCGCCAGCGCGGTGACGCAGGTTTCGGTCCCCAGGGCCTGATCACAGCGGCTGGCGGGAATCCGTCGGAAGCTGTCGATCCAGCCTCTGTCGAAGGCCGCCGGGACATCCCTAGCCTGGGCCGGTGACCAAGATCCTTCTCACTCTGCACGTGCTGGCCGCCATCGTCGCGGTCGGCCCCGTGACCGTGGCCGCCAGCATGTTCCCGCCGGCGGCCCGCCGCGCCCTCACCGGCGGCGACGGTCCCGACGCGGGGGTGACGACCGTACGACTCCTGCACCGCATCTGCCGCCTCTACGGCGCGGTCGGCCTCGCCGTGCCCCTCTTCGGCTTCGCCACCGCCGCCGCGATGGGCGTCCTGGGCAGCGGCTGGCTCATCGCCTCCATCACCCTCACCGCCGTGGCCGCCGGTCTCCTGATCGCCTTCGTGCTGCCGCGACAGGACGAACTCCTGGAGGAACTCGGCGCGGGCAGGTCCGTGGAGCGGGCCGCGACCGTGCGTCTGGCCATGTTCACCGGCATCTTCAACCTGCTGTGGGCCACCGTCACCGTCCTCATGATCGTCCGCCCCGGCTCGACCACCGGCGCCTGACCGGTCAGCCCGTGGCGCGGACCAGCAGGAGTGCCACGTCGTCGTCCGGCTCCGGGCGCAGCGCGCCCAGCAGCATGTCGCTCGTCTGCTCCAGCGGGCGCCGGGAACTCTGGAGCAGCCGCGTCAGCGTGCGCAGCCCCACGTCGATCGACTCGCCCCGGTTCTCCACCAGCCCGTCGGAGTACAGGGCGAGCAACGCGCCCGTGGTGAAGGGCACTTCGGCGGTCCCGAAGTCCACCCCGCCGACACCGAGCGGTACTCCGCCGGGGATGTCGAGGAGTTCCGCGCCGCCGTCCGGGCGGATCAGGACCGGCGGCAGATGGCCCGCGCTGGACAGGGCGCAGGTGCCCCGGCCGAGGTCGACCACGCCGTACGCGCAGGTCGCCATCGTGTCCAGGGAGCCGGTGAGATCGTCGAGGTGGTGCAGCAACTCGGCGGGCGGCAGGTCGAGTCGGGCCAGCGCGCGGGTCGCGGTGCTCAACTGCCCCATGATGGCGGCGGCTTGGACCCCCTTCCCCATCACGTCCCCCACCACGAGCCCGGTCCGCCCCGGCCCCAGCGGCAGCACGTCGTACCAGTCGCCCCCGACCTCGCTCAGGGCCGGCAGATAGCGGGCGGCGATGTCGAGCCCCTCCTGCCGGGCCGGGGCCGGCGGCAGCAGGCTGCGTTGCAGGGTCAGCGCGGTGGTGCGCTCACGGCCGTAGAGACGGGCGTTGTCGATGCAGATGGCGGCGCGCGCGGCGAGTTCCGAGGCGAGGACGCGGTCCTGTTCGTCGAAGGGCCGCTCGTTGACGGTGCGGTAGAGGCTCAGCGTGCCGAGCACCTCGCCGCGGGCGATCAGCGGGACCGCGAGGTAGGAGTGGACGCCCGCCGCGCGCAGCGTCTGGGCGGCGCGCGCGTCCCTGGCGATGCGCCGCATCATCGGCGGATCCACCCGCGCCAGCAGGACGGGACCGGCCTCGCGCACGCACTGGGTGATGACGCGGTGCGGGCCGTAGGTGGCCAGTTCGCCGACCGGGTCCGCCGCGTGGATCGCGTCGGTGAGGTATCCGGCGGCGACGGCCAGCGCCCGGAACTCGACCTGCGCGTCCCCGGTCACCGGAGTGATCCCGCCGTGCGCCACGACCGACTCCAGTACGTCGACGGCCGCCAGGTCGGCCACCTGCGGCACCGCCACGTCGGCCAGCTCCCGCGCGGTCTGCTGGAGGTCCAGCGTCGTCCCGATCCGCACCCCGGCCTCCGCCACCACGGACAGGTGCTGGCGCGCCTGCGCGACCTCGGCCGCCGCCTGCTCCCGCTCGCTGACGTCCAGGACGGCCATCGCGAGACCGAGCACCCGCCCCTGGGCGTCCTCGATGCGGTGGTACGACTCCGAGTACGCCCGATCCACGACATCGGCCGCGGTACGGCCCACGGTCTGCTGGTCGAGCAGCGGCTTGCCGGTGATCAGCACATGCCGCATCCGCGACTCGATGGCCGCCACGTCCAGGTCCGGCAGCACCTCGCCGACCCGGCGCCCGACGACGTCCGACGCCGGGACGCCGTTCATGCGCTCCAGCGCCGGGTTGACCGTGACCCACCGCAGATCGGTGTCGAAGACCGCGATGCCCACCGGTGTCTGCCGCACCAAACTGTGGGACAGCGCCAGGTCCCGTTCCACGCCCCGTACCGTCGTGGCATCCGCCGCGAGACCCAGCAGATGCGCGTGGCCGTGGCTGTCGCGCAGCCGCATGGTACGGAACTCCACGGGCCGCTCCGTGCCGTCCCGGTGCAGCAGCGGGAAGACCCCCGCCCAACGGGCACCGGAGCCCACCTGGGCGAACAGCTCGCGCGCCCGGGCCCGGTCGTCGGGCGACACCAGCAGCAGGTCGGCGCGCTGCGTCAGCGCCTCCTCGGGGGAGTAGCCGAGCAGCTGCTCCGCCTCCGGACTCCACAGGGCGATGTACCCGCCGGCGTCCAGCACCACGGCCGCGACCCGCAACAGGTCCAGCAGCCCTCCCGAGGCGGTGCTGACACCGTCCCCGGCACCGTAAGCGTCCATCCCGGCCGCTCCTTCCGACGGGGCACGGCACCGTCAGGATCCGAACCGCGGGTCATCCGATTACGGCACAGCCCGGCGCACCCGGCAACACCGTGAGCAGGGGGACCGCACGGGGCCGGATGGAGCACGTACCCGTGCGGACGCCGACGGGCCCCCGGATTCTGGTCGTGCCCTGCCCCCACTGCCCCAGGACACCCGATGCCCCTGCCGCTCCGTCTCGTCTCCCTCCTGGTCGCCGGCTGTGTCGGCGGCCTCGTGCCCGCGTCGCCCGCCGCGGCCGACGACCACTCCTTGCAGCGCGGCCTCGACGCGCTGGTCGCCGCCCCGGACGGCCCGCCCGGCGTGATCGTCGTGCTGCGCGACGGCGACCGGCAGCGCGTCCTGCGCGCGGGCACCGCCGACCTCGCCACCGGCCGCCCGCTCGAACCGGCCGACCACACCCGCACCGCGAGCACCAGCAAGGCGTTCAGCGGGGCGGTGGCCCTGAGCCTCGTACGACAGCACCGGCTCTCCCTCGACGACACGATCCGCCGGCGGCTGCCCCGACTGCCCGCCGCCTGGGGGTCGGTGACCCTGCGGCAGCTGCTCCAGCACACCAGCGGGCTCCCGGACTTCAGCCAGAGCCCGAAGTTCCGCAGCATCATCCAGGCCGACCCGCACCACCACTTCGACTCGCGGCGCCTGCTCGACTTCGTGGCGGGCGAACCGCTGCGGTTCCCGCCCGGCTCGACGTACCAGTACTCCAACTCCGACAACATCGCCGTCGCGCTGATGGCGGAGGCCGCGACCGGCGCGCGCTACGAGGACCTGCTGCGCCACGACGTGTACCGGCCGCTGGGCCTGCGCGACACGAGCCTGCCGCAGGGGTACCGGATGCCGGAGCCGTACATGCGCGGCTACGCGGTCGGCGGAGCGTCGGGCCCCGAGGACGTCAGCGAGACGATCGGCATGTCGGGCGTGTGGGCGTCCGGCGGCATCACCTCCTCACCCCGCGACCTGGCCACGTTCATCGGCGGCTACGCGGCCGGAGCGCTCACCTCACCGGCGGCGGTGCGGGAGCAGCGGCACTGGATCCCCGGCGCCTCCGAACCGGCCGGACCCGGCCGCAACAGCGCCGGGCTGGCCCTCTTCCGCTACGAGACCCGCTGCGGGGTCGTACTGGGACATACCGGCAACACCCTTGGTTACACACAGTTGATGGCGGCGACCCCGGACGGCCGGCGGGCGCTCACTTTCTCATTGACAACTCAGGTGAACGAGACGGGGAACGCCGCTCTGCTGCGCCAGGTGCGCGCGGTCGAGGAGGACGCCGTGTGCGCCCTGCTCGGGACATACGGGTCATAGCGCCTCGTGGCGCCGCTCCTGACCCGGGAGGTGCGCCGCGCCCGCCTCAGGCGAACCGTTACTGCTCAACCGGCCGTACTGTCCGCCCCGTTGACGAGCCCCTCCCGCTCCGGGGCGGCGGGCAGGGCCAGCCACTCCGCGATGGTGCGGGCGATCGGCTGGCCGGTGTCCGCCTCCACGAAGCCGAACTGGCCCGACTGGTTGCATTCGAGGAACCACCAGGTCCCGTCGGCGTCCTCGGCGAAGTCGAAAGCGCCGTAGGCGAGTTCGGCCTCGCGCAGATACGTCCGCACGGCCTCGGCGATACGCGCGGGGACCTCGGTGGGGTGCCAGGGCTGCGCGGGGGTGGCGAAGCGGACGTCGACCTCGGCCGGGTCGGCGTCCGGGGCGGTGGCCGTGCGGGCGGCCAGCATCCGGTTGCCCACCGCGGTGAGCCGGATGTCGGCGCGCTTGGCGACCCGCCGCTGGAGCAGGGTGGGCCCGAAGGCCACGGCCGCGAAATCGGTGTCCGGCGCGACCCGGCTGGTCGGCACCGCGCGGGGCGGATCCTGCGGGTGGGCGCCGGAGACCGGTTTGACCACCAGGTCCGGGAAGCGGCGCGAGAACTCGCGGGCGGCCTGCGGGAACGTGGTGATCAGGGTGGCGGGCACCGGCAGTCCGCTGCGCTGGGCCAGCCGCAGCTGCCAGGGCTTGTGCCGGGCGCGGCGGGCCGCGTCGGGGTGGTTCATCCAGCGCGCGCCGGAGCCGCGCAGCATGCCGTACAGCGCCTGGGAGGCTTCCTCGGTGAGCCACGCGGAGGGCTGCGGTGCGCGGGTCGCCGGGGTGCCGGGTCTGCGCACCCAGATGGAACGCAGTCCGCTCACGCTCACCAGCCGTCCGCCGGCCGCGAGATGGCCGCGGAAGGCTCCGTGGACGTACTCGCCGGAGAGCGCGACCCCGCCGGTGAGGTCGGCGGGATCGATGCGGACCACGGGGACACCGGCCGCGTGCAGATGCACCATCACCAGGTCCGCGGTGACGTCCTCTTCGCAGGTAAGGACCAACACGGTCATTTTCGTCGTTCCGTGTTCAGTCGTCGAAGTGAGTCTTCGATCCCGCGGTGGACGTCGTGGTCCCCAGTTCTCTCAGCAGAGCGAGATCATGGGCGGCGACCCGTCCGTCGGCGAGCACGTTCAACTGCAGTCCGGAGTCGTAGCTGTACGGAGTGGTGAGCTCCAACTGTGCTGCCGGGCGAGCGTAGTTGAGCGCGAACGGTTGCATCGTCTCTCCCTCGTCGGTACTGCCTCGTGCAAGCGGTGGCCACCCCGCGAGGTCGCTTGGCCCGCTGACTTCCGTCTGCTTCCAGAGACTTATACGAATCGAACGAGTGAATGGTTTCCTTACTCTGCGTAGTCAAAGTAAGAAAGGTAAGGCGCGCGCCGGGTTCAGCCGAGGTCTCCCGGCCGCCCCTCCTCCTGCTCCCCGAGGGACTTGCGCATCGAGCGCAGGGCCAGGAGGAGGACGGCGATGTCGTCCAGGTACACGGGATCGGGCATCAGGTCGGTCGGCAGCACGAAGTAGAGGACGGCACCCCAGAAAACCCATTTGGGGCCGGTCGGAAGCCCTGCGCGCCGCAGTCCGCGGCGCATCCGGACGAGCCGTACGAGCACTCCGACGGCCACGGCGAGCAGCGCCACCGCGAGCACCACGGCGACGACGATCACGGTTGTGGTCGAATCCACGGGCTCCCCTTTTCCGGTCCGGCCGCACGACATGTGCCCCTATCCGGATGCCCTGTTCGGGCTCCGGTATTGCCGACGAGGGGAACATCACACCCGAACGCCCGGAACGGTCTTGACAGTCGAGTCCGCCCGGTCGGGCGCTGGTACGTTTTCACCATGAGCGCGACCGCCGGGGCGGGACCGGGAACCCATGTACGGATCGCTCTCGACGCCCCGCCGCGCGTCGCGAGCCTCGGCGTCGGTGTGCACGGCACGGTGAGCCCGCGTGACGTGTTCCGGCTGCCCGACCTCTGGCAGCTCCATCTCTACCGGTACGAGGCGGAGTTGACCGTCGACGGGGTGCCGCACGCGATTCGGCCGGGCCATGTGAGCCTGGTGCCGCCGGGCGCGCTGGTGCGCTTCCACTACCGGGGGCGCTCCGAGCATCTCTTCGCCCACCTGGAACTCCCCTCCGCCGGTGAGCGGTTGACCGTTCCGGTCATGCAGGACGCCGGTACGCAGACCCCCGTGCTCACCGACCTGATGCTGCGGGCCGTCGCGGCGGCGCCGCGCAACTCCGCCCGCGCGGCGGCCGAGTTGTGGACCGTGCTGTGGCGTGTGGCCGACCTCGCGACCCCGGCCGCCGGCGACGCACCCGGCCCCCACCCCGCGCTGGCCCTCGCCGTCGCGTACGTCGAATCGCACCTGGCGACGCCGTTGACGGTGCCCGAGGTGGCCCGCGCGGCCGGCGTCTCGCACAACCACCTCACCCGCGTGTTCCGCGCGGAACTCGGCACCACGGTCGTCGCCTACATCAGGCACCGCCGCCTGGAACGCGCACGGCACCTGCTCCGCGAGTCCACCCTGTCCGTTCCGGCTATCGCGGCGGCCGTCGGCATCGGCGACCTCCAGGCCTTCAACAAGGCGTGCCGACGCGAACTGGGCGCCTCGCCGCGGGCGGTGCGCGGCGGCGGTGGGTGAACGCGGTCCACCGTGGTGCGGGCCGGTGCCGCGCGCCCCGGCCCGGCGCCGCGCGGCCATGTGCGGGTGCCGTGCGGTCAGTCCCGACCCGCCCCCCGGTACAGCTCCAGCTCGCCGTCCAGCTCCACCGCCAGCACCGTCGCCCGCTCGTCCACGTCGGTGGCGCCCGGGGCGTCGATCCACGTCACGCCCGGGACCTCGCCGAGGCCGCCGATCACGTCGTGGCCGAGTTCGGTGCCCGTGCCGAGCACCGTGACGCGCTTGACGGGTGTCCGCAGGCCGCGGACCGAGACCGACTCGCGCGGCGGGTCGAAGCACACGAGGTAGAGGGTGCGGCGGTCGGCGGACAGGGTGCTCGGTCCGTAGTGGTGTCCGGCGGGCAGACCGGCCGTCGTGCCGTAGACCGACTCGGAGTGCCGGGCGATCCACACGCCGAGACCTTCGAGGCGCTCCGCCTGCGCGGGCGGGATCGTCCCGTCCTCCATCGGGCCCACGTCGAGGAGCAGGTTGCCGCCCATCCCGATGGTCTCCGTGAAGTAACGCACCAGCTGCCGCACCGACTTGTGGTGCTCGTCGGCGTGCTGGAAACCCCATGAGTCGTTGACCGTGAGGCACAACTCCCAGGGCCCGTCCGGGGCTTGCAGCGGAACCCCCTGTTCGGGCGTCGCGTAGTCGCCGTGGCTCAGCATGCGGGCGTTCAGGACGATGTCGGGGTTCCCGGCGAGGATCAGCTCCGCCAACTTCCCCATGCCCCACTGCTCTTCGGCGCGCTCCCACTCGCCGTCGAACCACAGCAGGTCGGGCCGGTAGCGGGACACCAGCTCGCCGACCTGGCCGTCGCGGTAGGCGAGGTAGCGTGCCCAGGCGGCCGGGTCCTCCTCGCCGGGCCGGGCGGAGGCGTAGGGGTTGGCGCGCAGTTCCTCGTCCGGCGGTCGCGGGTGCGTCGTACTGGCGTAGTCGGGGTGGTTCCAGTCGGAGTGGGAGTAGTAGAGCCCGACCTTGAGGCCCTCCTCCCGCAGCGCGTCGGCGTAGGGGCCGAGCAGATCGCGGCCGGCCGGGGTGCGGTTGACCACGTTCAGGTCGCCGTGGGCCGAGTCCCACAGGGCCACCCCGTCGTGGTGCCGTGCGGTGAGGACCGCGTACCGGGCTCCGGCTCGCGCGAACAACCGTGCCCAGTCGCGCGGTTCGTAGCGCGCGGCGGTGAAGCCCGCCAGCTGGCGCATGTATCGGTCGTGCGGGACCTCGCCCGTGTAGAACGACCAGGACTCCGGCACACCGTCGACGGCGTAGATCCCGTAGTGGACGAAGATGCCCAACTTGGCATCGCGGAACCAGGGTTGCATCGGCATACCGCCAAGCTAGGCCGCGGGACGCCTCGGCGCGTGGGCGGTGATCACCACTGGTGGTCCATTCTCACCCGTGTCGGTGCGCGGCCCCCACCACTCGCGTGACGGGGGCCCAAGGCCGGAGGGCGACCGCCTACCGGCCCTCCGGCGAGCGGTCGTCGTCCCGCGACGGGTCGACCCGGTCGCCGTCGGCCGGTGGTGTCGCGGGGCGCAGTGCCTTCGTCGCGTCCCGCAGCCGGCCGAAGGTCCGCTGGAACGGGGAGCCCGCGGGCGGGGGAGCCGCGCCGGGCACGACAGCGCCGCCGGACTCGCGCAGCGCGGCCAGTGCCTCGTTGGCGCGGTCGGCGGACTCCCGGTACAGGTCGCGGGACTTCGTCATCGCTTCGAGCGCCTCGGCGTACATGGCCACGAGCCTGCGCTCCCGGGCCAGTTCCTCCTCCAGCGTCATCAGGCTCCACTGCTCGCGCAGCGCGGTGAGCGCCTCCGCGCCGCCCTCCGGCAGGAGGCGCGCGGAGGCCGCGTAACGGCACAGCACGTCCACGAGTTCGGTGGGCTCGGAGCCGTCGAGGAAGACGCTGCGCACGGAGAAGTCGCTGACGTCGTAGCCGGGCGCGGCCGGGTGGGTGGGCAGCACCACGGCACCGCCGCGCGGCACCTGGAAGTCGAACTCGCGCAGCAACGCCCAGTTGACGGAGCGTAGTTGGTCGGGTGTGGCCCGGTGCTCCACCACGCGGTCCCGCAGACTCGCCGGCAGCAGTCCGGCCAGCGGGCGACGGCCGCGCGCGTCCGGGGTCATCGCCTCGTGCACGACGAGGTGCACGCTCCAGCCGTCCTGCGCGCAACCGCGGAACAGCCGCCGTAGATCCTTCTCCTCGGACGGCAGTGGATTGACCGCCCGCAGGCGCAGCCCCGGGACCGGAGCGTGGTCCCAGCCGGCGTCCGCGTCCTCGGGCCAGAACACGGTCGCGGGGGAGGGCCACCGGGGGTCCCAGGCCCGCTCGGCCTCCGCGACCAGGACCCATTCGCGCCCCTCGGCCGAGGTCGGGGCGGCCGTGGGCGAGCCCGGTTCCGGCCGCGCCGGAAACGTGAGCCGCGCCCGCACGGTCACCGTCCCCTCGACCCGCCACCGGGCCTCGAAGACCAGTTCCCCGGGATCATGGCCCTGGTCCTCGTCCGGTTCCATGTGGTCGTCGATGACCTCGCGGTCCTTGAGTCGCTGCAACTGTCGCCGTACGACACCGGCCGCGTCCTGGGACCCGACGTGGCGGCCACGAGCCAGCCACACCGTGTGGGGGATCGTGGGCGGAGCTGTGGAGGAGTTCGACATAGGCCAATCTGCCGGCGGGGGCGGGGCTGACCCACCAGTATGGGCGTCGGAGATCTTGGTGGGTCAAGCGGGGGTCGGAGAGTCCCGTATGCCCGGAATTCTCGCGCTCCGGCGTGAGCGTACGCGCGGGGTGTGATCGGTCCACTCCGGGTGGCGGGGTTTCACACGTGCCTTTGACATGGCCCGGTCCCCAGAATGGTGGCGCGGACGGGACCCGCCCACCATCCGCTCGGGGTGGGTCCCGCCCGTATGTCCCGCACCGCACCCGTCACCGCCGCCGGCGGTCCGGCCGCGACGGCACGCCCGGCCCGGCCGGCGGCGCGCTGAATCCGGCCGGCACCGACCGCGCGCCCGCCGGGGCGGACGCCTCCAGCGGGACGACCGTCTCCTGGCGCGGCGGCCGGGTACGGGGCACGGGCTTGCCGACGACCCGGGTGTGCGTCATCAGCGAGGCACAGGCCGCGCAGACCTCGGCCAGGGTCCACACCTGGCCGACCGCCGGATCGTGCCGCAGCACGAGCAGCACCGAGCCCGAACAGTCGACCCGGGTCCCCTCGTGCGCCGCACACCGCTGGCGACGGCAGCCGCAGGCCGCGTCGGGGCGTACGGTCGCCGCTCGGACATGGGCCGCCGCATGCGCTTCGGCGAAACGGCGCAGGGCCGGGATGTCACGCGACCGGACGGGCATGCCGCACCCGGAGGAGCAGCTGACCGACGCGGTGCGGTCGCGGTGACCTGTGATGCGAATAGTCCAGGTACGCCCTGGTCGACGGGCTGACGGGGCGTCAGGGTACGCGAGAGCCAAGACCACAGTTCCTTTGAGTGGAGGTGTTCACGCGGAAGAGGCGCTGAGTTAAGAACTACCCGTCGTGGGTCACTTCACAGCATTTACGGACCCCGAGTATTCGTTCGATCCCGTCGGCCCCCTGCGCCCGCCCCGGCGCCCGGTTGTTGGCCTCCGGGTGCGGGAGCACACTGATCCCATGGATCCGGCCCGCGGGGACGACGACGAGCGCGCGCTGATCGAGCGCGCGTTCCGGCAGGCGTCGTTCTCGATGTCGGTGTTCGACGCCGCCCAGCGGTACCTGCGGCTCAACGCCGTGGCCTGCGAGGTCATGGGGCTCGGTGAGGAGGTGCTGCGCGGCCACGCCTTCCCCTACGGCCTGCCGCCGGACGTCGACCAGCTGGGCACCCTCCAGGCACTGCGCGATGTCGCGGCCACGGGCAAACCCGCCCACTACGAGAGCTACACCCGCGCCCCCTCCGGAATCCGCGAGCACGCCTGGAACCTGGAGCTGTGGCCGGTCCGGGACGAGCGGGGCGAGGTCCGCGCCGTGGGCATGGCCGGCTTCGACAGCAGCGAGCAGCACTGGGCCCGGCAGCGGCTCGCGGTGCTCGACGAGGCCGCCGTCTCCGTCGGCACCACCCTCGACCTCGACCGCACCGCGCGGGAACTCGCCGAACTGGTCGTCCCGCGGTTCGCCGACTTCGCGAGCGTGGACCTGCTGGAGGCGGTGATGCACGGCGACGAGCCCGAGGCGGGCGGCCCGGACACCGACGTCGTGCTGCGCCGGGTCGCGCACCTGTCCACCGAGGAGGGGACCCCGGAGGCCGTGATCGGCCTGGGCGCCAGCGACGCCTACCCGCCGTACTCGCCCCCCGCCCGCGCCCTGCACACCGGCCGTCCGGTGCTCAGCGGGAGCGGCGACCCGGACTTCGACCGGTGGATCGCGGGCGTCCCGGCGCGGGCCGCGCGGATGGGGGGAGCCGTCGTGACCTCACTGCTGGCGGTGCCGCTGATCGCGCGCGGCACCACGCTCGGGGTCGCCGTGCTGCTGCGCACCCGGCCCGACGCCTTCACACAGGACGACACCGCGCTGGCCCGGGAGATCACCGGCCGGGCCGCCCTCTGCGTCGACAACGCGCGCCGCTACACCCGGGAGCGCTCCACCGCGCTCACCCTCCAGGAGAGCCTGCTGCCGCGCGGCACGTCCCCGCAGTCGGCGGTCGACGTCGCCTGCCGCTATCTGCCCACCGACTCGCGCGCCGGGGTCGGCGGCGACTGGTTCGACATCATCCCGCTCTCCGGAGCCCGGGTGGGCCTGGTGGTCGGTGACGTGGTCGGCCACGGCATCCAGGCCTCCGCGACCATGGGACGGCTGCGCACCGCCGTCCAGACCCTCGCCGACGTCGACCTTCCGCCCGACGAACTGCTGGCCCACCTCGACGACCTGGTGCTGCGGCTCGGCGACGACGAGAACGGCGGGCGGGCCGGTGTCGGCGGCACCGGGGCGACCTGCCTGTACGCCGTCTACGACCCGGTGTCACGGACGCTGAGCGCCGCCAGCGCCGGTCACCCCCCGCCCGTCCTCGTGCTGCCGGACGGCACCACGGACGTGGTCGACATCGGCGTCGGCCCGGTCCTGGGCGTGGGCGGCCTGCCCTTCGAGACCACCGAACTCGAAGTGCCGGAGGGCACCCTCGTCGCCCTGTACACGGACGGACTCGTGGAGGCCGCCGACCGGGACCCGGACCTCGGCATCTCCCGGCTGCGCGAGGCCCTGGCCGGATCGCGGTCCACCCTGGAGGACCGCTGCGACCAGGTGCTCTCCGCGCTGCTGCCCCAGCACCCGGCCGACGACGTGGCCCTGGTGCTCGCCCGCACCAAGGCACTCGACGCCGAGCACGTCCAAGTCTGGGACCTGGCAGCCGACTTCGAGGGCGTCGCCCAGGCCCGACGCCTGGCAACCGCCCAACTCGACGCCTGGGGACTGACGGAGGAGGCCTTCGTCACCGAACTGGTCGTCAGCGAACTCGTCACCAACGCGATCCGCTACGGCGCCGAACCGATCCAACTCCGCCTGATCCACGACCGTACGCTCATCTGCGAGGTCTCCGACGGCAACTCCACCTCGCCCCATCTGCGCCGGGCCCGGATCTACGACGAGGGCGGCCGGGGCCTGCTGCTGGTCGCCCAGCTCACCGCCGACTGGGGCACCCGGCACACCGCGACCGGCAAGACCATCTGGGCCGAACAGACGCTGACACCGCCCGCCTGACCGTTCCGCACGGTCAGTGGGGATAGGCGCGCGGTGGCCGCTGCCGGGGCAGCTCGTCGCGGAACTCCGCGATACGGGAGCTGACTTGGCGGATCAGCGCGGTCGGCGCCAGCCGGTCGAGGTAGAGGTTGCGGCGGGCGAGCCCCGGGGCGTCGACGCAGAAGTACAGGGACATCAGCGGATTGATGAACAGCTCGCTGCCGCGCGTGCGTTCGGTGAAGCGGACATCGCCGAAATCCCCGCGTACGGCGGCGGCGACGGAACCGTTGACAATGCTCGGGTACTCCGGCGTGGACTCCTGCGCGTGGGCCACCGCGTCCAGGTACAACCGCCCCTCGCGGCTCTCGCGCGGGAGGGAGAACGCGCCGAGGTAGGCGCCCGCGCGCTCCAGCGCGGCCAGATTCTCCAGCACCAGCGCGTGGTTGACCCCGTGGTACGCGTCGACGCCGAAGCCCAGGCACGCCACCAGCCGCACCGGCACGTCGTCGAGCCCGTCCACGGCGGCGAGGCTGACCATGTCCTCCTCCGGTGTGCCGAGCCCGTGCTCGTCGCCGCGCATCAGGATGTCGGTCCCGCCGTCGACCAGCACCACGGCGTCGACACCGCCCAGGTGGTCGATCAGCGCCCGGTAGGCCGCCCGCAGCGGCTGCGCCCCGGTGCGCGGGAAGGCGTAGACGGTGGACGGCATGTCGTGCAGCCGGAGCCACCGGGCGAGGGAACGCTCGGGGAAGTAGTCCCCCCGGGCCTCCGTGTCGGGGCCCACCGCAGCGACGTCCGGTTCCACCCACACGTCCTGGTCGAGGCCGTACAGATCGGCGAAGGACAGGTTTGCCAGGTGCACCTGCTTGCCGGCCGCGCGCAGGGCGAGCGCCAGGGGCAGCCCCGCGTACACGTCGAAGCCGCCGCCGGCCCCGGCGACGAGGATGCGGCGCGCGTCGCGCAGACGGGAGAAGAACGGGGGTTCGAGGAGGGAGAACACCGGAGGACGTTAACAGCCCCGTACGCCATGATGGACGGGTGGACTTCGAGCCGTACCGGGGCGAGTTGGTGGCGTACTGCTATCGCATGCTGGGCTCGTTCCACGAGGCCGAGGACCTGGTGCAGGACACGATGCTGCGCGCGTGGAAGGCCCGCGAGCGCTACGACCCGAGCCGCGCGTCCGTCCGCACCTGGCTGTACCGCATCGCCACGAACGTCTGCCTCACCGCCCTCGAAGGCCGCGCCCGCCGCCCCCTCCCGTCCGGCCTCGGCGCGCCGGGCGACGACCCCGGGACCCCGCTCACCCCGGCGGCCGACATCCCCTGGCTCCAGCCCTTCCCCGACGCGCGCCACGACATGGAGGCGCGCACCGACATGCGGCTCGCCCTGGTCGTGGCCCTGCAAGAGCTCCCGGCGCGGCAGCGGGCCGTGCTCGTGCTCCGCGAGGTGCTCCAGTTCAGCGCCGCCGAGGTCGCCGACCAGCTCGACACCACCGTCCCGGCCGTCAACAGCGCACTCCAGCGGGCCCGCGCCGCCCTCCCGGACATCGGCGACGGCCTCGCGGTCGCCGAACCCGACGACCGGGAGGCGCGCGAGGTCGTCGACCGCTACCTGCGGGCCTTCGAGGCGGCCGACGTCCCCGCCCTCGTACGGCTCCTGGCCGACGCGGTCGTCCTGGAGATGCCGCCGATCCCGCTCTGGTTCCGGGGCACCGGGCACTACGGCGCGTTCATGCGTCGCGTCTTCGAACTCCGGGGCACCGACTGGGCGTTGCGACCGCTCACGGCCAACTCGCAGCCCGCGCTGGCCGCTTACGCGAGCGATCCGGACGGGGGCCGGTGGCTGCACAGCGTCCAGGTGTTCACGGTCGCCGGCGGCCGGGTCACCCGCAATGTCGTGTTCACCGAACCGCGCGTCCTGGCGTCCTTCGGGCTCCCGCCGCGCATCTCCGCGGACCTGCCGCCCGTTCCGCGATGAGTTCGGCCGAGCCCGCCGGTAGGTACCGGTGAGCATCGACCGAAAGGACATGGACCATGAGCGTCACCGTCATTCAGTTCACCACCCTGGACGGGGTGGTCTCCGACCCCGACGGGTCCGACGGCACCCCGTACGGCGGCTGGCTCCTCCGCTACGGCCGTGCGGAGATCGAGGGCGACAGGTTCCGGCTGGCCGGCCTGCTGGACGAGGGCGTGCTGCTGCTCGGCTGCGGCACGTGGGAGGCGTTCGCGCGGCTGTGGCCGGGCCGCGAGGGCCCGTTCGCCGACCGCATGAACGCCGTCGCGAAACGGGTCGCCTCCCGCACCCTGACCGATGTGTCGGCCTGGGCGAACTCGACCGTCCTCGACGGGGATCTCCTCGACGCGGTGAAGCGCGAGCAGCGGGAGGTGATCGTCATGGGCAGCCTGAGCGTCGTCCGCACCCTGATGGCACAAGACCTGGTCGACGAGTACCGGCTCATCACCTTCCCCACCGTCCTCGGCGCCGGCGAACGGCTCTTCGCCCCGGACGGCCCGGCCGCGCACCTGGAGTGCCTGGAGGTGGAGAAGCCGGGGGCCACCGTGTTCGCCCGGTACGGCAGGGCCGCGCGCTGAGATGCGAAGGGCCCGGCGGTCAGCCCGCCGGGCCCTTCGACGTCAACCGCTCAAGGCTTACGCGCCGCTCGCCCGGAGCATGTCCTCGCGCTCGACGATCTTCACGCGCTCACGGCCCTGCGGCTCGCCCAGCGCCTTTTCGGCGGCGTCCAGCCGGTACCAGCCGTCCCAGGTGGTGAAGCGGACGTTCCGCTCGGCGAGGAACGCCTCCACGGCCTCCGGGTCGGGCGCGACGGGCGTGTGCAGCCGGCCGCCCGCGTGGTCGGCGAGCAGATTCGCGACCGTCTCGTTGGCATCGCCCTTGGTGTGGCCGATCAGACCGACCGGGCCGCGCCGGATCCAGCCCGTCACATACGTCGACTGGAGGTGCTCGCCGGTCTCCTGAATGACCCGGCCGCCCTCGTCCGGGACCGTGCCCGAGTCGATGTCCCAGGGCAGCTTGGGGAGCCGGTCGGAGAGGTAGCCGACCGCGCGGTAGACGGCGGTGACGTCCCAGTCCTTGAACTCGCCGGTGCCCTTGACGTTGCCGGTGCCGTCGAGGGCGGTGCGCTCGGTGCGCAGCCCGACGACCCTGCCGTCCTCGCCGAGGATCTCCGCCGGGGACTCGAAGAAGTGCAGGAACAGCTTGTGCGGGCGGTCGCCGACATCGCGGATCGCCCAGTTCTCCAGCGTCTTGGCGACCATGTCGGCCTGCTTGTTGCCACGCCGGGTGGCGATCGAGCCCTCGTCGTAGTCGATGTCCTCGGGGTCGACGACGACCTCGATGTTGGGGGAGTGGTCCAGCTCGCGCAGCTCCATCGGGGAGAACTTCGCCTGCGCGGGGCCGCGGCGGCCGAAGACGTGGACTTCGAGGGCCTTGTTCGCCTTGAGGCCCTCGTGGACGTTCGGCGGGATCTCGGTCGGCAGCAGTTCGTCGCCGGTCTTGGCGAGCACGCGGGCCACGTCGAGGGCCACGTTGCCGACACCGAGGACGGCGACCTTCTCGGCCTCCAGCGGCCAGGTGCGCGGGACGTCCGGGTGGCCGTCGTACCAGGAGACGAAGTCGGCGGCGCCGTAGGAGCCGTCGAGCTCGATCCCCGGTATGGACATCTCGCGGTCGGCGGTGGCCCCGGTGGAGAAGATCACGGCGTCGTAGAAGGAGCGCAGGTCGTCGAGGCTGATGTCGGTCGGGTAGTCGACGTTGCCGAAGAGGCGGATCTGCGGCTTGTCCAGGACCTGGTGGAGGGCGGTGATGATGCCCTTGATGCGCGGGTGGTCGGGGGCGACGCCGTACCGGATCAGGCCGAAGGGCGCGGGCATCCGCTCGAAGAGGTCGATGGACACGCCGGGTTCGGCGGCCACCTCGGACTTGAGCAGGGCGTCGGCGGCGTAGATCCCGGCGGGGCCGGCTCCGACGATGGCTACCCGCAGGGGGCGCGGCATGATCAGGTTCCCTTCGAGTGAGGACAGGCGACTCGACGGGAAGCCTAAGCTAAGGCATGCCTAACCCAGTACACGGGTCCGATCTATGACCTCATAAGACCGACTTATGGGGTGTCCAAAGCGGTCGCATGATGCGGGCCGGGGTCCTCAGCCGGCGGGCCGGATGTGCACCACGTCCTGCGCGACCTCGGGCGGGGTGGCGAGCAGCTGCACCATCACCCGGGCGACGGTCGCCGAGGGGAGCGGCTTCATGGCGCCCACCCTGGTCAGATAGCCGTCCGCCTCCCACACCGGCGCGGCACGCTGGCGGTCCTCGCCGGGGAAGTTCTCGATGAAGGCGCTGTCCGAGATGGAGCCCAGGATCACCAGGGAGACCCGGATGCCGTCGCCGCGCAGCTCCTTGTGCATCGCGGCGGTGAAGCCGTTCAGGCCGTGCTTGCTCGCCGCGTACATGGCCATCAGGGGCATGTGGTCGAGAGTGATCTCGGAGGAGATGTTCAGGATGTCGCCGCCCCCGGCCGCCCGCAGCAGGGGCACGGCCGAGCGGATCGTGTGGATCGGGCCGAGCAGATTCGTGCCGACACAGGCGTGGATGTCCTCGTCGGCGGTCTCCTCGATGGCGCGGATGCGGGCGACACCGGCGCTGTTCACCAGGATGTCCACCCGCCCGAACCGCTCCTCGACCTGAGCGAAGGCGGCCCGCACGCTGTCGCCGCTGCTGACGTCGGTCGGGATGGTCAGCACCTGCCCCGCCATCTCCCGCGCGGCCGACTCCAGCCGGTCGGCACGCCGGGCGAGCAGCACCACCCGCGCCCCGCTCTCCGCGAGCTGCGCCCCGACGGCCCTCCCCACACCGGTCGAACCCCCGCTGATCACCGCGACCTTGCCCTGCATCGTGCCTGCCATGACGGCCTCCCCGGCGAGACGTGACGATCGGTTGAGAGGCTACCTCTCGCGAATTGAGAATGCCATATCCGTACGTCGGGGTGCGGGCCCCGAGCTACGGGCGGGCGCGGCGGAGCCGCTCTGGTGACGGGGCGGCCGGGTCGCTAGGCTGCGCGCCGGAAGCGGGATCGTCGACGCGTGGGTGGCTGGGCAGCGCGTCCCTCCGACGTGCCCACGGGAGACGCCGATGGCGTACCGATCCCTTCTCCGCGTGCCCGGAGCGGGCTTCTTCCCGCTCGGATTCCTCGCCCGCCTGCCCTACGCGACCTCCTCGCTCGCCACGCTCGTCCTCGTCCGGGCCGCCTTCGACAGTTACGCCTTCGCCGGGCTCGCCGCCGCCGCCCAGGGCATCGCCAACGCGCTAGGCCGTGTCCGCGAAGTCCCGCCTGCCTCGCGACGCCCGGCACGCACGCTCGCCGCACCGCCCGAAAGCCCGAGTACGCCCAGTACGAGGGCTTCCGGGCGGCACGCCGATCGCACGCACCGGACGCCGCGAGGCCCGCCCTCCGGGCGAACGACGGGACTTCGCGGACACGACCTAGGCTCCCCGGCCGCCGGAGCGCTGGCCGACCGCTACGGCCACCGGCTCGTCGGCGCCCTCTGCGCACTCGCCAACGCCGGTGCCCTGACCGGCCTCGTCGTCGCGAGCCACACCGGTCGCCCGTCCACCATCGCCGCCGCTGCCCTGGCCGGACTCACCCAACCGCCGGTCGGCTCCCTGGTCCGCGTCCACTGGTCCCGCCTGCTGCGCGCCCGCGAGCGGACCGACCTCGTCCCCACCGCGCTGTCCTACGAGGCGAGCGTCGACGAGATCAGCTTCGTCGCGGGCCCGGCGCTCGTCGGACTGCTCACGGCCCTCGGCCCCACGGCACCGACCCTGGCGGCCGTCGCCCTGCTCCTCCTGGCCACCCTGCCCTTCGCCCTGTCCCTCGCCCCCGGCCGGACCGCTCCCCGACCGGTGCCGGGCACCTCACGAACTCCCTTGCCCCGCCTGCCCCTTGCGGTCATGTTCCTCGCCATGGCCGCGATGGGCACCGTCTTCGGCGCCGTACAGACCGGTGTCACCGCCTACGCGGAGGCCCGCGGACACCCCGGCGGCGCGGGACTCCTCTACGCCCTCTTCGGCGTCGGCAGCGCCCTGGCCGGTGCCGCCTGCGCCTGGCTCCCCGCCCGCTTCACACCCCACCACCGGTACGTGACCTTCGCGGCGACCCTGCTGCTGGGCACCCTCGTCCTCCTCGCCGGGTACGACCTGCACGCCGTCCCCGCCGCGATGGCCGTCGCCGGTGTCACGGTCGCCCCGTACATGATCAGCCTGTACGCGCTCACCGAACGCCTCGCACCGGCCGACCGCGCGACCGCCGCCCTGACGATCCTGTGCGCGGGCGGCCCGCTCGGCACCGCCACCGGGCAGGCGCTGAGCGGTCATCTGGCCGACCGGCACGGCCCGGCCGGAGCCTTCCTGCCGGCGCCGCTCGCGGCGGGAGCCGCGCTGCTGCTCGCCGTCACGGTGGTTCTCGCGGACCGGCGGCGCACCTCCCGTCCGGGCCCGGCGACCGAACGGCGCGCGACGGGCGGATGACCATCGACGCGGGGCGTTGCGGTCGGGTCCAGGACGCCTGAGGCTGAGGGAATGCGCCCGGCCACGAGGAGGACACACGATGGCGACGAACGGTGACGCGCCGGACGCCGAACGGCGACGGCTGGCCGAGGCCGACGACTCCGGGGTGCCCTGGCGCCGTTGGGGCCCCTACCTGAGCGAGCGCCAGTGGGGCACCGTACGGGAGGACTACAGCCACAGCGGTGACGCCTGGTCCTACTTCACCCACGACCAGGCCCGCTCCCGCGCCTACCGCTGGGGCGAGGACGGCATCGCGGGCGTCAGCGACGACAAACAGCGGCTGTGCTTCGCGCTCGCGCTGTGGAACGGCCGCGACCCGATCCTCAAGGAGCGGATGTTCGGCCTCACCAACTCCGAGGGAAACCACGGCGAGGACGTCAAGGAGTACTACTTCCACCTCGACAGCACACCCACCCACTCGTACATGAAGTACCTCTACAAATATCCGCAGGCGGAGTACCCCTACGAAGACCTCAAGGCCACCAACAGGGCACGCGGGCGCGGCGACTTCGAGTACGAGCTCCTCGACACCGGCATCTTCGACGAGGACCGCTACTTCGACGTGTTCGTCGAGTACGCCAAGGCGGGCCCCGAGGACCTGCTGATCGAGATCACCGCCCACAACCGGGGCCCCGACGAAGCCCCGTTGCATCTGCTGCCGACCCTGTGGTTCCGGCACACCTGGTCCTGGGCGGGCGGCACCGCCGTCCCGTCCCTGCGGCAGGAACACGACGGCACAGTCCGCGCGGACCACGCCGAGTTGGGCCCGCACCGGCTGTACCACGACGCCGGGGCACAGGCCCTGTTCACCGAGAACGACACCAACAACGAGAAGATCTTCGGCAGTCCGAACGCCTCCCCGTACGTCAAGGACGGCATCGACCGGTACGTCGTCCAGGGCGAGAGCGCCGCGGTCAACCCCGACCGGACCGGCACCAAGGCCGCCGTCCACCACGTGCTCACCGTCCCGGCCGGGCAGAGCGCGACCGTCCGCCTGCGCCTCACCGCCACCGAACTCCCCGACTGGACCGGCGACTTCGACACGGTCATGGACCAACGCCGTGCCGAGGCCGATGAGTTCTACGACGGCTGCACCCCGGCCGACGCGGGAGCCGACGAACGGCGGCTGGTGCGGCAGGCCTTGGCCGGGATGCTGTGGAGCAAGCAGTACTACTACCTCGACGTCGAGCGCTGGCTGTCCGAGCACGGCGTCGACCCGCTCGCCTCCGACCCCCGGGTGCGGAACAGCAACTGGTACCACATGGTCAACGACGAGATCATGTCGATGCCGGACACCTGGGAGTACCCGTGGTTCGCGGCCTGGGACCTCGCCTTCCACACCGTCGCCCTGTCGATGGTCGATCTCACCTTCGCCAAGGGCCAGTTGGACCTGCTGCTGCGCCGTCTCTACCTCCACCCCAACGGCCAGATCCCGGCCTACGAATGGAACTTCGGGGACGTCAACCCGCCCGTCCACGCCTGGGCCACCCTGTTCCTCTACGAGTTGGAGAAGCACCGCACCGGCAAGGGCGACCGCGCCTTCCTGGAGAACGCCTTCCAGAAGCTGATGAAGAACTTCAGCTGGTGGCTCAACCGCAAGGACACCGACGGCAACAACGTCTTCCAGGGCGGCTTCCTCGGCCTCGACAACATCGGCGTCTTCGACCGCAGCGCGCCGCTCCCCACCGGCGGCCATCTCGACCAGGCCGACGGCACCGCGTGGATGGCGCTGTACTGCCAGAACCTCCTTGAGATCGCCATAGAACTGGCCGTCGACAACCCCGTCTACGTCGAGCAGGCGCAGTCCCTGTTCGAGCACTTCGCGTGGATCGCCGTCGCCATGAACCGCATCGGCACGGACAACGCGAGCCTCTGGGACGAGGAGGACGGCTTCTTCTACGACGTGCTGCGGCTGCCGGACGGCACGGCGACCCGGCTCAAGGTGCGCTCCCTCGTCGGTCTGATCCCCCTCGCGGCCACCAGCCTGGTCGGTGGCTGGGCGGACCAGCGCTTCCCCGAACTGGTCGCGGGAGCAATGGAGTTCATCGAACGCCACCCGGCCGTGGAGGCCACCATCTCCTCGCACGAGGCCATGGGCCCGAACGCGGACGGCCGCTATCTGTTCGCCCTCTTCGGCGAGGACCGGCTGCGCCGCGTGCTGTCCCGGATGCTCGACGAGGACGAGTTCCTCGGCCCGCACGGCATCCGCTCGCTCTCCCGCCACCACGCCGAGCACCCGTACACCTTCGACGTGCACGGGGAGACCTACGGCGTCCGCTATCTGCCGGCCGAGTCCGACTCCGGGATGTTCGGCGGCAACTCCAACTGGCGCGGCCCGGTGTGGTTCCCGGTCAACCTGCTCCTCATCCGCGCCCTGCTCAACCTGCACGCCTTCCACGGCCCGGAGTTCACCGTCGAATGCCCCACCGGCTCGGGCCGGCGGCTCACGCTCTACGAGGTCGCCCGCGAGATCGCCGACCGCCTCACCGCCACCTTCCTCAGCGACGCCGACGGACACCGGCCGGTGCACGGCGCCCAGGCCAAGTTCGCCAAGGACCCGCACTGGAAGGACCTGATCCTCTTCTACGAGTACTTCCACGGCGACAACGGCGCCGGCCTCGGCGCCTCCCACCAGACCGGCTGGACCGGCCTGTCCGCCGTCACCGCCACCCTCTTCCACACCCTGGGCGACGCCGAGTGGTCGGCCCGGGGCCGCGAGAGCCTGCGCCCGACCGGCGACCGGGAGGAGCCACTGTCATGACCGCCTGGCCCGAGCACCCCGTCATCTACGAGATCAACACCCTTGTCTGGCTGGGCGAGTTGAGCACCCGCTACGGCCACCCGATGACCCTCGGCGAGGTGCCCGCGCCCGCCTGGGACGAGGTCGCCCTCCGAGGTGTCGACGCCGTCTGGCTGATGGGCGTGTGGGAGCGCAGCCCGGCCGGACTGGAGATCGCCCTGCGCGACGAGTCGTTGCAGGCATCTTTCCGGGCGGCGCTGCCCGACCTCCGCCCGCAGGACGTGGCCGGCTCGCCCTACTGCGTCCGCGACTACGTCGTCGACGCGTCGCTCGGCGGGCCGCCGGGACTGGCCGAGGCCCGGGCCCAACTGGCCGCGCGCGGCGTCCGGTTGATCCTCGACCACGTCCCCAACCATGTGGCCCCCGACCACCCCTGGCTGACCGAACGCCCGGACTGCCTGATCCAGGGCACCCCGGACGACCTCGCCCGCGACCCCGGCGCCTTCCTGGAGGCGGGCGGGAGGGTGTTCGCGCGGGGCCGCGACCCCTACTTCGCGCCCTGGCCCGACGTCGTCCAACTCAACGCGTTCAGCCCGGAGTTGCGCACGGCGGCCGTGGACACCCTGGCCGCGATCGGCGACCAGGCGGACGGCGTGCGCTGCGACATGGCGATGCTGCTGATGACCGACGTCTTCGCCAAGACCTGGGGCACACGCGCGGGCCCGGCACCCGCCGAGGACTTCTGGCCGTACGTCGTCCCCAGGGTCCGCGAGCGCCACCCCGACCTGCTCTTCGTCGCCGAGGCGTACTGGGACCTCGAATGGGCCTTGCAGCACCAGGGGTTCGACCACTGCTACGACAAACGGCTCTACGACCGGCTGCTGCACGAGGGAGCTGACTCGGTGCGCGGTCATCTGCGGGCCGACCTCGGCTACCAGCGCGGCCTGGTCCGCTTCCTGGAGAACCACGACGAACCCCGGGCCGCCGCGACGCTGTCACCCGAGCGGGAACGGGTGGCGGCGGTCACGATCGCCACGCTGCCCGGCGCGACCCTCTGGCACGAGGGGCAGTTCGAGGGACGCCGGGTACGCCCGCCGGTCTTTCTCGCCCGCCGCCCCGACGAGCCGGTCGACACCCAACTTCAGTCCTTCTACCGCGAGTTGATCGCCGCCGTCGGCTCCTCCGGGATGCGTGCGGGAGGGGAGTGGCAGTTGCTCGACTGCACCGGCTGGCCCGACAACCCCTCCCACGAGAACCTGATCGCCTGGTCCTGGACGAACGATTCCAGCCGCCAGCTGATCGTCGTCAACCTCTCCGAGCAACCGGCCCAGGGCAGAGTCCGCCTCCCGTGGAGCGACCTGCGCGGCGGCACCCACCACCTCACCGAACTGATGTCCGGCACGACCTACGACCGGGACGGCGACGAACTCCTCGACCTCGGGCTCTACGTCGAGCTGGCGGGCCTGGGCCGGCATCTGCTCGCGGTGCTGCCCGGATCTTGACCTGTGGCCAACTGGTGAAGGATTGACGGGAGTTGTGAAAGGTGACAAGAATTCAGCTTGCTTCGCTGTGGCTTCGCTGAGCGAAGCATTCGCGGGCGGTCCGGTCGCGCACACCCTCGATCGTCTCCTCGGCGTGCGCCCACCGTCCGCGCTCTGCCACCTCCCACACCTTTCACCATCGTCGAGGCTCACTTTGTCACGTTCGAGACACCTCCCCACCCTGTCCGCCCTCGCAGCAAGCGCGTTCATAGCCGCCGCCACCCCCGTGCTCGCGGCCGGTACGGCGAGCGCCACCGAGAACGACGCGTGCCAGTCCGCCACCGTGCAGTACCGCATCGTCGGCAGCGACGGAAACGTGGTCGGCGCCGACTGGACCTCGCAGGGCGGCTTCCACCAGTGGAACACCGTCCCCGGCACCGTCGAGGTCCGGCTCGCACCCGGCCAGAGCGTCGGCGCCGGCTGCAAGTACCCCGTCTCCCTCGCCGAATACACCACCGAGGGACCCAGCTGGTACAACTCCGGCCACCAGACCATGGTCGACAAGTCCACGGTCTACCTCACCGCCAAGGACGTCGCCGGCGCGGACGACTCGGGGCGCACCTGGCAGAAGCTCAACGTCAAGTCGCCCGACTGCTACGGCCAGATCGACCTCTACGGCGACGACGTGGCCTACGACGGCGGCACGGGCGAGGGCCACGGCCCGCTCCCCTACGAGCCCGACAACATCGTGACCCCGTACCACCTCATCGCGGCCTGGAACGGCGGCGACAAGGCGTGCACGCCCAGCACCCCGGACTCGCCCACCCCGACGCCGACCCAGCCGGCCTCGGCCCCGCCCGCGACGCCCTCGACCCCGGCCGGCAGCACGCCGCCCGCCGACGAGACCACCCCGCCGCCCAGCCCCAAGCCGTCGACGACACCGCCCACCTCCGCGCACGTCCCGCCGCTGAAGTCGACGCCCTCGCCCTCGCCGAAGCCCACGCCCGAGGGCGGCAAGCAGCCGCTGGCGGAGACCGGTTCCAACGCGCCGGTCGGCCTGCTCGCCGGTGGCGCGGCCCTCGTCATCGTCCTGGGCGGCGGTGTGGTCTACGCGGCCAGCCGCGCGCGTCGCTCCTCCTGACCCGGCCGATCCGGGCACGCCCGGTGTGAACCGGGAGCCCCGCCCCGTGGAACGCCACGGGGCGGGGCTCACTCGACAGGGCCCGGCTCACTCACGGCCGGGGCCAGGGCCGCCCGCCGAGCCTCTCGATGTCGGTGTTGAAGCGTCGTAGAAACGCGGCGAAGGCGGCGATGTCCGTCTCCGACCAGTCGTCCATGATCTCGTCCAGGGACCGCACGAGACCCTCGCGCTCCTCGTCGAGCATGCGCGCGCCCAGCTCCGTGATGCGGAACTTGCGGGCCATGCCGCCCCGCGGGTCGGGGATGCGCTCCACCAGTCCGGAGCGCATGGCTGCTGCCGTCTGCCGGTTGAGGGTGGACGTGTCGAGCCCGAAGGCATCGCTCAACTCGCCGATCGACATGGGTCCTTGGACGCGGATGCGGCTGAGCAGGATGTAGGCGCTGCGCTCCAGTACGCCGTCCTTGCGGCGCCCGCCCTTGTGCGAGAGCAGTCCGTGCCGGCTGAGGAGCATCTGCTCGTACTCGATCTCGCGCGTACGCCTGTCCATCGGTCCGCTGCCTCCTGCTTCCCGCCGATACCGCCACCGGGTCCTGCGGTCCGGGGCGGGCCGGCCCATCCTCCCACGACGATATGCATCATCCCGATCACATGGTCGATACATATGATGTGTACGATGCATACTCCTTCACCTCCCGACTGAACAGACATGCCGAGGAGTCCCGTCATGGACGCCCCCCAGCCCACAGCCCGCGCAGGCGGAGTGGTCGCCACGCTGGCCTTCGCCGGCACCACGGCCGCGATCATGCAGACGCTGGTCACCCCGCTCATCGCCGACCTCCCGGAGATGCTGCACACCTCGTCCTCGAACGCCGCGTGGGTGATCACCGCCACCCTGCTGGTGGCCGCGGTCTGTGTGCCGGTGGTCGGCCGCCTCGGCGACCTGGTGGGCAAGCGCCGCATGCTGCTCGCCTGCTCCGTCCCGCTGATCGTGGGCTCGGTGGTGTGCGCGCTCTCCTCCTCCGTCGTCCCGATGATCGTCGGACGCGGACTCCAGGGCATGGGGATGGGCATGGTCCCGCTCGGCATCGCCCTGCTGCGGGACGTCGTGCCGCAGGAGCGGCTCAGTCCCTCCATCGCGCTCGTCAGCGCCTCCATGGGCATCGGCGGCGGTCTCGGTCTGCCGATCGCCGCGGCCATCGCCCAGTACGCCAACTGGCGTGCCCTGTTCTGGGGTTCGGCCGCCCTCGCCCTGGTGGTCGCGGCGCTGATCTGGTTCCTGATCCCGGACGTACCGGCCGCCGCCAAGGGTCAGCGCTTCGACGCCCCCGGCGCGCTCGGCCTCGCCGTCGGCCTCGTCTGCCTGCTGCTGGGCATCTCCAAGGGCGCCGACTGGGGCTGGGGCTCGGCCACCGTGCTCGGCCTGTTCGCCGTCGCGATCGTTGCCTTCCTGGCCTGGGGCGTATGGGAACTGCGCACCAGCGACCCGCTGATCGACCTGCGCACCACCGCCCGGCCCCGGGTCCTGATCACCAACATCGCCTCGGTGTTCGTCGGCGTCGGCATGTACTCCAGCATGCTGGTCGTGCCGCAGCTGCTCCAGTTCCCCGCGGCCACCGGCTACGGCCTGGGCCAGTCGATGCTGGCGGCCGGCCTCTGGATGGCCCCCGGCGGCATCATGATGATGATCGTCTCCCCGCTCGGCGGAAAGCTCACCAACGCCCGCGGCCCGAAGTTCACCCTCATCAGCGGCGTCCTCGTCATCACCGCCGGCTACGCCCTCTCGATGGGCCTGATGGGCTCCGCCTGGGGCCTGATGCTCGTCTGCATCGTCATCAACAGCGGCGTCGGCCTCGCCTACGGCGCCATGCCCGCGCTCATCATGAGCTCGGTCCCGCTCTCCGAGACCGCCGCCGCCAACGGCTTCAACACCCTCATGCGCTCGCTCGGCACGTCGATCGGCGCGGCCGTCATCGGTGTCGTCCTGGCCCAGCTCACCGACACGGCGGGCGGCTACACCTTCACCTCCGAGAGCGGCTTCCGCACCGGCCTGCTCATCGGCGGCGGCGTCGCCCTCCTCGCGGCCCTGGTCGCGGCCATGATCCCGGCCGTACGCCAGACCGCGCCGGACGACGAGAAGCAGCCCGAACAGCCGGTCACCGCGCTCAAGGGCGCCGGGGTCGAATCCTGACCCGAGCGGTCCGAACCCACGGGGGACACACCGCCCGGCACCGAGCGACCGGAAGACCGGTCATCGGCGCCGGGCGGCGCACTGTGCGGTGCGCTGCTCAGACCACGGTCAGGACATCGGCGGGGAGCACGGGAGGCGGCCGGTCGGACGCGGAGCGCCAGTCGCGCAGACCCCGGTCGAAGGCGAACGGTCCGGCACCCGCGCCGATCATGGCCAGCACCTCCTCGCGGGCCTCGCCCACCGCCCGGTGATCGGCCTCGCCGACCACCCCGAGCCGCCGGCCGTGGGCGTACTCGTCCTCGTCCTTCCAGTCACAGCGCGACAGATCGGGCGCGACCACCAGGTCCAGCAGGAGGTCGAAGGTGTCGAAGCCGACGGGCGTGCGGCGCATCGGCCGTTGGAAGTTGACGTACCAGTGGCGCAGCCGGTGCTTGCCCGGGACGTCGTCGTAGAAGGCGTTGACGCTGAACCACCGGTCGGGCGGGACCCATTGGAGGTGGGCGGTGTCGCGCCAGGTCCAGTGGCCGAGCCGCCAGGTGCCGGTCGCCAGGTTCGGCAGGGCCCGCAGGCGGACGCTCTCGTCGCCCGTCGTCATCCAGTCGATCCACGTCGTGGGGACCAGCAGCTCCGCGCCCGGGCGGCACCCGAGCACGAGCGCCTCCGAGGTGTCCTCCAAGACCCGTAGGGCGTGGGCGCTCCACACCTTCCGGCGGAAGACGTCCCGTCGTACGGCCGTCTCGCCCGGCTGGAATACCGGCATGCCCGTCTCCGCGCTGCCGGCCCGGGCCGGTCAGATCGCCAGGATCGCGCGCACCCGCTTGCCGCCCCCGGTGAGTGGGGTGACGTCGAGGCGGTGCGCCAGGCAGCGGACCATGGCGAGGCCGCGTCCGCTCTCGGCCTCGGCCGTCAGCGGCCGTACGCGGGGCGGGGCCGGGTTGTCGTCGTAGACCTCGACCGTGACGCGCTCGTCGGACAGTTGCAGGCGCAGCCGGCACTCGCCGCGGCCGTGCTCGGTCGCGTTGGCGACCAGCTCGGACACGATGAGTGTCGCGTCGTCGATCTGCTCCTCGTCGACCCGCGCCATCCGGCTGCGCGAGCGGGCGAGGAACTCCGACGTCAGCCTCCGTGCCTGACCCGCAGCCGCGGCCTCGTCCGGCAGCAGGTACTCCACGCGTACGGAACGCCTATGGGTACGCCGATGCGCACGCATGGCGAATCACTTCCCCTCCTAGGACACCCGGTATCCCCGCGGTGTCACCGCACCGGGGCCGCTGCATGTCTTGCGCGGCGGGTCCTGCACTCTTCATGTGCCCGGAGTCGATGATCGCCAACCGGCCCGCGTCCGATGGTTGTCGCCGATCAGGAAATGTCAGTTCTCGGAATCAATTGGGTAAAGGGGCGGACACTTCCGAGGGGTTGCCTGGCAGCCTTGCGATGTCCAAGGTGGGGGAGGGACCCCTGCGCGGAAGGCGAGGGCGGCTCCGGATGCCGCGACGCCGTTGGAGTGGACCATGGCCGCAACGAAGCCACAGCGCAGTCTCTCCGTGCTGACCTGGCTGCCCGCCGCGGTGATGGCGGTCGTCGCCGTCGGGGACCTCGTCACCGGCCCCGGCATCGGCTTCCTCCCGCTGGCCTCCCTCGGACCGGCCTTCGCCGGACTCGTCGGCGGCTGGCGCCGCACCGCGTGGTTCGGCGCGGCGGCCCTCGCGCTCTGCGTCGGACTCGGCCTCTACGACGGCCTCTTCCAGGAACGCAGAGGTTTCCTGGCGATGGTGTCGGTGGTCGGCGTGACCGGCGCGGGCATCGCCGCCGCCGTGATGCGCGGTCGCCGCGAGGCCGAACTGGCCAGCGTGCGGTCCATCGCGGAGGTCGCGCAACGCGTCCTGCTGCGCCCGGTGCCGCTGACCGCGGGACCGCTCCAGGCCGCCGTGTCCTACACCTCCGCCGTCGCGGAGGCCCGGATCGGCGGTGACCTCTACGAGGTGGTCGCCTCCCCGCACGGCGTGCGCGTCATCGTCGGCGACGTACAGGGCAAGGGCCTGGCCGCGGTCGAGACGGCCGCCGTGGTGCTCGGCGCGTTCCGGGAGGCCGCCCACGACGAACCCGACCTGGTGGGACTCGGCGAACGCCTGGAACGCAGCGTCTCGCGCGTCCTGTCCGACGAGAAGTTCGTGACCGCCGTCCTCGCCGAGATCGGCACCGACCACGAGGTGATCTTCCTCAACTACGGCCACCCGCCCCCGATGGTCGTCCGACGCAACGGCACCGCGGACTTCCCGGCCCCGCCCGCCTACGCCCCGCCGCTCGGCCTCGGCGGCGCCCACGGCAGCGAGACCCCGAAGCCGTTCTCCGTGCGCTTCGCGCCGGGCGAGCAACTGCTGCTCTACACCGACGGCGTCACCGAGGCCCGCGACGAGGAAGGCACCTTCTATCCGCTCGGTGAGCGGGCGCACCTGCTGAAGGAACCCGACGCGCAGAGCGCGCTGGACTCACTGCGCGAGGACCTGGTCCGTCACACCGCCGGCCCCCTCCACGACGACGCCGCGATGCTCCTGCTGCGCTATCACGGGCACGCGGAGACGACGGAGACGGCACGGCAGACCACGGGAGGGGCGTCGCCCCTCGGGTGAGCTCCGCGGTACGGGAGGACCGCCCCAGGGGCGCGAAAACTCCGTTGCGGGCCGGGTGCCGTCACCCGACAGTGGATCCATGACCGCACCCACCCCCGCGCCGCCCGGCCCGCGCGTCCGCCCGGCGACACCCGACGACGCGGCGGCGGTGTGCGCCCTGCTCAACGAGGTCGACCTGCTGGAGATCGGCCGCCCGGACACCGAACTCGCCGAGGTCCAGGCCGACCTGAAGCACCCCGAGGTGGACCTGGAGCACGATTCCTGGCTGCTGTTCGAGGGCGCCCGCCTGATCGGCTACGGCCTGCTGTGGGACGACTCGGGCGGCGAGCGCATCGACATCGACCACTACATCCTCCCGGGCCGACTGCCGGGCGCCCTGCACCTGTTCGACGTGATGGAGGCCAGGGCCGCGGCACGCGCCGCCGCGAACGGGGCGTCCCGCGCGGTGGTGCATCTGCACCTCACCCTGGCCCCCACCATGGACCTCCCCGCACTGCGCGACCGGGGCTGGAAGCCGGTCCGCCGCTACAACGTGATGACCCGTCAACTCTCAGCCGAGGCGGACGTGTTGCCCGCCCCACCGCCCGGCGTGACGCTGCGCCCCTGCCTGGAGGAGGCGGACCGCCGACGCGCCCACGCGATCCTCCAGGAGGCCATGACCGAGCACTTCGACTTCCAGTACCGCACGTACCCGCAGTGGCTGGACGACATCGACGCCGGGCGCGTCGACTGGTCGCTGATCTGGATCGCCCACGTCGACGGCATCGGGGACGCCGCGATGCTGCGCACCCACGACGACCGCGCCTCCATGGCCTGGATCGGCAACCTCGCCGTCCTGCGCCAGGCCCGCGGCCGGGGCCTGGGCAGTCACCTCCTGCGGTACGGCTTCGGCCACTACGCGACGCTGGGCCGCGACCGCGTCGGCCTGGGCGTCGACACCGACAACACGAGCAACGCGCTCGCGCTGTACGAACGGCACGGCATGACCCTCGACTTCGGCGTCGACACCTGGGAGTTGACCCTCCCCGTCACCCGCGGGTGAACGACTTGAAGGCGTGGCTGAAGTACCAGGTGTCCTGGGCGATCCCGGAGCAGTCGTTGGCGCCGCCGGTGCCCACGCAGCCGCCGTTGTCGCGCTGGAGCGCCCAGAAGGAGAGCGTGTTGATGCCCCGGGCCTCGGCCCACTTTCGCACCGTGACGGCGTTCTGAGTGGTGAAGGTCTCCGCCGGGCCGAAGTCGTCGATGCCGGGCATCTCGGTGACGCCGATCGACTTCCACAGCCTCGCCGGGTTCTGCTTCGGGTGGAGCGCGGCGAGTTGGGCGTGCAGTCCGGCGGCGGCCGTCTCGGTGTCCTTGGCCATGTCGTGGGTCGCGCCGTCGTAGTAGTCGAACGTCATGATGTTGACGACGTCGACGCGCGCGCCGTTGTCGACGGCGTTCTGGAGCAGCGCCACGCCGTTGGGCGCGAGACCGGTGGTGGTGGTCGGCAGCGTGTAGGAGAACTCCACGCTGCGGCCCGTGCGTTGGGCCCAGCGCTGCACCTTGGCGATCGCCTTGTTGCGACGGTCGATGCCCGCGGTGTTGTTGATGGAGTCGGCCTCGATGTCGAGGTCGATGCGGCTCACGCCGTAGGTGGTGACCAGGCTCTCGTAGACCTTGGCGATGGCGTCGACATCGGTGCAGCTGTCGGCCAGTTCGGTGTTGGTGGTGTCCGCGCCGTAGCCGCCGAAGGACGGGATGACGTTGCCGCCGCGCGCCTGGATCGTGGCGATGTCCTTGCCGAAGGTCGACTTGGCGATCGGCTGGGCGGGCTGGCCGTTCCAGTACGCCGTGCACGAGCCGGGCGCCTCTGTCTGCAGGAACGCCATCGTCAGGTACTTGTTGCCCGAGGCCGCGGCGAGCGCGGCCGGGCTCTCGCCGGTCCACGCCTCGAAGTACGGCGCCGCGACATGATCGGGCATGGGCCGCGCGCGATGGTCCGCGTTCGCGGCACTCCCACCGAGGGCGACGAGCCCCGTGGACAGGGCGGTTACGGCCGCGCAGGACAGCGACGCGCGAAGAGGCCCAGGTCGTCTCATATGACGCTCCCATGTCGAAAGGAGAGAAGCCGCCCCGGACCGGGGCGAACAGCGACCATATTTGGTTTAGACCAATCGTCTGTCAAGGTTCTTTACAGTGAACTGACCTGGAGGGCGCGGGAATTCGGCGTGGGCCGTCCCGGGTCAGTGGTGGTGCCCGTGGTCCTCGTGCTGCTCGCCGTGCTCGGGCGAACCGCCCATCATCCGCAGCATCGCCGGGCCGCCGCTGCGCAGGAACCGTACGACCAGACTGGCGGCCAGCAGCAGGAAGGCGATGTTCAGCCAGGTCGTGTAGTTCCAGGTGATCCCGTCGTCCGGGATCCTCGCGTCGGCCTGGTCGGGGATCAACCCCAGCCCGCCGAAGGCGAATTCCACGACATAGCCGGCGAAGGCCATCGCGGCGAAGAAGGTGACCAACAGGAAGCCGGCCGTGCGGGCGCCGTAGTACTTCCGGTAGATGTTCAGGATCGGCAGGATCAGCAGATCGGCGTAGAGGAAGGCGATCACCCCGCCGAAGCTGATGCCGCCCTTCCAGAGGACCACCGCGAGCGGCACGTTGCCGATCGAGCAGACGAAGGTCGCGACGGCCACCAGGGGGCCGACGAGCGGGCCGACCAGCTTCGCGGCGAGCGGGTGGTCCGCGAGGAAGAACGTGTGCCAGAAGCCGTCCGGCACCCAGGCGGCGATGGCCCCCGCGATCAACAGGCCCGCCACCAGGTCGCGCAGGATCGCCGCCCACTCCATCACGAAGATGTGCGCGACGGACGTGAACCCGTCCCGCGAGAACAGCCGTCGGACGAAGCTTCCCTCGCCGCCGATCGACATGTCCATCGCGGCATGTCCCTCCATGGATCCGGCCAGCCCGCGCTCGGCCTGCTCCCGCGCCTGGTCCAGCAGTCGCCGGCGCAGGAAGAGCCGGAACAGCACGGCGAGGACGACGATCATGATCGGTCCGCCGACGAACTCGGCGGCGGTGAACTGCCAGCCCATCAACAGGGCCAGGATCACGCCGAGTTCGACGACCAGATTGGTGGAGGCGATCTCGAAGGCCATGGCCGCGGTGAAGTTCGCGCCCTTGCGGAACAGGGAGCGGGCGAGTGCCACGGCCGCGTACGAACAGGACGACGAGGCCGCACCGAGCCCGGCGGCCAGCGCGAGCGTGCGCGGCCGGTCGTCACCGAGCAGCCGTACGACCGTCGACCGGCGCACCACCGCCTGCACGACGGCGGAGAGCGTGAAGCCGAGGACGAGCGCCCAGGTCACCTCCCACGTCATCGAACCGGCAATGGACAACGCGTGCCCGATCGCTCCCATGAACCGCCCCTCTCCGGAGTGCGCCTGGCCCGGACTATACCCCTAGGGGGTATTGAGCGCACGTGAGGTGACGGTGGTGGCGCGGCGTGGGGTGTGGGGTGTGGGGTGTGCCGGGCGCGTGAGTGCCGTACGCACTCACGCGCCCGGACGTCAGTTCGCCGGGCGGCGGATCACCGCGACGTCCCTGGGGGAGAGGAGCGGGAAGCCGTCCTCGCCCGCGGTGCCGACCAGGAGTTCGCCGGACAGGCCCGTCAACGGCACTGTGCGGTCGGTGCGGTTGACCAGGAACAGGTAGCGGCTGTCGGCGTCGCGGCGCACCGTCAGTTCGACGTCTCCCCGTGCTCCGTCCGGGAGTTCGCTGCCGACGCTGGCCGGTGCCAGCAGCTGGGGGAGGAGGCCGGTGAGGCCCTCGCGGCCCAGTCGGGTGGAGACGTAGGCGGCCGAACCGCCGCCCACCGTACGGCGGGTGACGGCGGGGCGGCCGGCGTAGGCGCCGCTGCGGTAGTGGGCCAGCACCTCCACCTCCGGGTCGGTCACCGTGATCCGGTCGGTCCACAGGGAGCCGTCGGCGGTGCCGTCGAGGTCCAGCTCGACCGTGTCGCCGTCGAGCAGCGGGCCGAACTCCTCGATGCGGATGCCCAACAGGTCGCGCAGGGCGCCCGGGTAGCCGCCGAGCCAGATGTGGTCGTTCTCGTCCACGACACCGGAGAAGTACGTGGAGACCAGGTGGCCGCCCTGCTCGACGTAGCGCGTGAGTTCCTTGGACAGGGCCGCCGGGACCATGTGCAGGACGGGTGTGATGACCACGTCGTAGCGGTCGAGGGCGGTCTGCGCGGTGACGACGTCGGCCCGTACGCCGAGGTCGAGGAGGGCGGAGTACCAGTCCAGCGCCTCCTGGCGGTAGTCGAGCCGGTCGGTGGGGTGCGAGTCCTGCTCGCTGGCCCACCAGGACTCCCAGTCGAAGACGATGCCGACCCGGGCCGTCTCCCGGTCCGTGCCCGCGATCGGGGCCAACGTCCGCAGGGTGCGGCCGAGTTCGGCCACCGCGCGGAAGACCTCGCTGTCCGCGCCGGCGTGCGGGACCATCGCGGAGTGGTACTTCTCGGCACCGGCCGCCGACTGGCGCCACTGGAAGTAGCAGACGGCGTCCGCGCCGTGCGCGACGTGCAGCAGCGAGTCGCGGGCCAGGTCGCCGGGGCGCTTGGCCACGTTGACGGGCTGCCAGTTGACCGCGCTGGTGGAGTGCTCCATCAGGAACCACGGGCGTCCGGCGGAGATCCCGCTGACGAGGTTCGCGGAGAAGGACAGCTCGTCGCGGTCCTGCGAACCGGGCGTCACATAGTGGTCGTTGGAGACGAAGTCGATCTCGGCGGCCCAGTCGGCGTAGTTCATGCCCTTGGTGTTGCCCATCACCATGAAGTTCGTGGTGACCGGCACGTCCGGCGTGATCTCGCGCAACAGGTCGCGCTCCGCGCGCAGATGGTCCTTGAGCGCGTCGGAGGAGAAGCGCTTGAAGTCGAGCTGCTGGGTCGGGTTCGGGAACGACGCGGCCAGCCGGGGCGGCAGTATCTGCTCCCAGTCGCTGTACCGCTGCGACCAGAAGGCCGTGCCCCAGGCCTGGTTGAGCGTGTCGACCGTGGCGTAGCGGGCGCGCAGCCAGTCGCGGAAGGCGCGGGCCGCGTCGTCGGAGTAGTCGTAGATGTTGTGGCAGCCGAGCTCGTTGGAGACGTGCCAGGCCACCAGCGCGGGGTGGTCCGCGTAGCGCTCGGCCAACTTCCGTACCAGGCGCAGCGCGTGCTCGCGGAAGACCGGCGAGGTGGGACGCCAGTGCTGACGGCCGCCGGGCCACAGGGTCTCGCCGGAGGCGGTCACCGGCAGGATCTCCGGGTGCTCCGTGCTCAGCCACGGCGGCGGGGACGCGGTCGCGGTGGCCAGGTCGACGCCGATGCCGCCCGCGTGCAGCAGGTCCATGACCTCGTCGAGCCAGCCGAAGTCCCATACGTCCCGGCCGGGTTGGATGCGGGCCCAGGAGAAGATCCCCAGCGAGACGATGTTGACACCGGCCTCGCGCATCAGCCGGATGTCGTCGTCCCACACCTCGCGAGGCCACTGCTCCGGGTTGTAGTCGGCGCCGTAGGCGAGGCGGGGCGTGGCGTCACCGTCCGGCCCGTGCCGCAGGTTGGACAGGAGGGTGGAGATCATGGCGGTCCTTCCGGAACTGCACGGGTGGGACGAGTCGATGGTGGATCCGGGCCGGCCGCCGCCGGGCGAGTGCTGCCCGGCGGCGGCTCCCGAGAAGGTGCCGGTCAGGTGCGACCGGCTACTTCGAGCGGGTCACTTGGAGACCGTGAAGCCCTGCTCGTTGCCGTACTTGATGGAGGCGTCCTGCCAGCTCTTCAGACCCTGGGCCAGCGTGGTGCCCGAGATGTAGGCCTTGCCGACGGTGTCGTTGAAGATCGAGTTGGCGTACTGCTGGAAGGGCAGGTACGACCAGTCGGAGGAGACCTCGGCCGCGGACTGGGCGAAGATCTGGTTGGCCTTCTGCCCGCCGAAGTACGCGAACTCCTTGTTCAGGAACGCGGAGGACTGGAGCTGCGCCTTGGTCGCCGGGAAGGCGCCCTGGTCGACCCGGGTCTGGACACCGGCACCCGAGTTGGCGTACTCGACGAACGCGTAGGCGAGTTCCTTGTTCTTGCCCAGCGCGGGCAGGGTGAGGGAGCTGCCGCCGTTCTCCGCGCTGGCCTTGGCGCCCGCGGTCCACTGCGGCATCGGCGCCGCGCGCCAGTCGCCGGAGGCACCGGCCACACCGCTGACGAAGTTGGCGGGCATCCAGGCACCGGTGGTCAGGGTGGCGATGGTGCCGTCACCGAGGCCCTTGTACCAGTCGTCGGTCCAGCCGTTGATGGGCGAGACGAGCTTCTCGTCGAGGAGCTTCTGCCAGGTGTCGGTGTACTTCTTGGCGCCCGCGTCCTCGAAGTTGACCGTCACCTTGGTGCCGTCGACCTTGTAGGGGCGCGAACCGGCCTGCCACAGCATGCTGGTGGTGAAGCCCGCGTCACCGGCGTCGTTGGCGATGTACGCCTTGGGGTCGGCCTTGTGCAGCTTGCGGGCCGCGTCGACGTACTCGTCCCAGGTGGTCGGGACGGCGATCTTGTACTTGTCGAAGACCTTCTTGTTGTAGAACATCGCCATCGGGCCCGAGTCCATCGGCAGGCCGTAGACCTTGTCGCCGTCGCTCACCGCGTTCCACGGGCCGGCCGTGTACTTGGAGGCCAGCTTGTCGGCGCCGTAGGGGGCCAGGTCGGTGAGGCCCTTGGTCAGGGAGTACTGGCTGACCGCGAAGTACTCGACCTGGGCGACGTCCGGGACGCCCTTGCCGGCCGAGATCGCGTTCGACAGCGCGGTGTAGTGCTTGTCACCGGACCGGTCGCTGACCAGGTTGATCTTGACCTTCGGGTACTTCTTCTCGAAGTCGGCCGCGACCGTCTTCAGCGTGGGCTCCCAGGCCCAGACCGTGACCGTGCCGCCCTTCTTCAGGGCCGCCTGGATGTCCGAGGCGGAGACGGCCTTGGTGCTGGAGCTGTCGTCGTCCGAGCTGCCGCACGCGGTCGCGCCCAGGGAGAGGACGGACAGGAGGGCGAGGCCGCGCAGCAGGCGGCCGGTGGTTCTGCGCATGGAGGTGCTTCCACTTCTTCGTGGTGGGACTTTTCGAGGGTTGGGTTATTCCTTGACGCTTCCGGCCGCGAGACCGGACTGCCAGTACTTCTGGAGCAGCAGGAAGGCCGCGATCAGCGGCACGATGGTGAGCAGCGAACCGGTGATCACCAGGTTGAAGATGACGTCACCGCCGATCGTCTGGGCCTGCGAGTTCCAGGCGTCCAGGCCCAGGGTCAGCGGGTACCAGTCGGGGTTCTTGAGCATGATCAGCGGCAGGAAGTAGTTGTTCCAGGTCGCGACCGTGGTGAACAGCAGGACCGTGACGACACCGGGGGCGAGCAGCGGCAGCGAGACCTGGAAGAAGGTGCGGATCTCGCCCGCTCCGTCGATCCGGGCGGCTTCGAGGAGTTCGCCGGGGATGGCCTCGGTGGCGAAGACCCACATCAGGTACAGGCCGAACGGCGACACCAGGGACGGGATGATCACCGCCCACGGGGTGTCGGTCAGGCCCATCTTGCTGAACATCAGGAACGTCGGCACCGCGAGGGCCGTACCGGGGACCGCGACGGCGCCGATGACCACGGCGAAGATGCCGCGCTTGCCGGGGAAGTTGAACTTCGCCAGCGCGTAGCCGCCGAGGATCGCCAGGAAGGTGGCCCCGCCGGCGCCGAGCACGACGTAGAGCAGGGTGTTCAGCAGCCACCGTACGAAGATGCCGTCGTGGTAGGTGAACGTGTCGTGGATGTTCGACCAGAGGGCGAAGTGGTGCGCGAACCACAGGCCGTTGGAGTCGGCGAGCCCCGACTGGGTCTTGGTGGAGCTGATGACCAGCCAGATCAGCGGCACCACGGCGTAGACCATGATCAGACCGGTGAGAACGGTCAGCAGCACGCTGCGCCTGGGGCGCCCGGGGCTGTGCTTCTTGCGGGGGGTGCGCAGCCGGGGCGCGCTCCGGGAGCCGCCGCCGGACGGTGCCGTCGCCGAGGCGGAGGCGGTGGTGACGGGGGTGCTCATGGTCAGGCTCCCTTGCGCATGCCGCGAAGCTGCACGACATAGGCGATGACCATGGTGATCAGGCCCATGATGATCGCGACCGCCGCGGAGTAGTTGTGCTGCTGGCCGTTGAAGGACAGCGAGTACGTGTAGAAGTTCGGGGTGTAGTCCGTGGTGATGGCGTTGCGCGCGATCGGCCGCAGGATGCTCGGCTCGTTGAAGAGCTGGAAGCTGCCGATGATCGAGAAGATCGTCGCGATGACCAGCGCGCCGCGGATCGCGGGGAGCTTGATGGCGGTGATGACGCGGAACTGCCCGGCGCCGTCGATCTCCGCGGCCTCGTACAGCGAGTTCGGGATGACCCGCAGCGCGGAGTAGAAGATCAGCATGTTGTAGCCGACGAACTCCCAGGTCACGATGTTGCCGATCGACGCCAGCACCAGGTGGGTGGAGAGCGGGTCGGGCAGTGTGACGCCGAAGGCGCTGTTGATGTCGCCCACCAGACCGAACTGGGTGCCGTACATGAAGCCCCACATCAGGGTGGCGACCACCGCGGGCACGGCGTACGGCAGGAAGATCGTGATCCGGAAGAAGTCCCGGCCGAAGAGCCGGCCGCTGTCCAGGGCGAGGGCCACGAACAGGGCGATGCCGAGCATGATCGGCACCTGGACCAGCAGGAACAGCGAGACCCGCTCCAGGGAGGACCAGAACTGGTCGTCCTGGAAGGCCTGGGTGTAGTTGTCCAGGCCGACGAAGTGGTTTCCGCCGATGAGCTGGTCCC
The DNA here is from genome assembly GCF_044768565.1 of Streptomyces sp. NPDC091280. NCBI lineage: Bacteria > Bacillati > Actinomycetota > Actinomycetes > Kitasatosporales > Streptomycetaceae > Streptomyces > Streptomyces sp. NPDC091280. Next base: position 383,319 of record NZ_JBIVUZ010000007.1, on the reverse strand, counting down.
GGTACAGGCTGAGATAGATCGAGTACACGATCGGAGCCAGGAAGACGAAGGCGAAGACCGCCGCGAAGGGGCCGATGAAACCCCACCCGGTCCAGGAGCGGCGGTCCCGTTTGGCCGTTGGCCGGACCGGGGGCCGTGTCTCGGCCACGGGGGGCTGAAGCGTCGTCATGTAGTTCCTCGCTCGTCCATCTCGGAACCGGCGTCACACGCCGTCGCGATGGTTGCGTAAACATCCAGGTCCGAGACGGTCTCGGCCTGTTATGTTTACGTAAACATCTGATGGCGGCATGTCTACACTGCCCCAATGTCGGTGGTCAAGGGCCGTTTGGTGAAACGTGCCCCACGCAATCGGATCGATAGGGGAGGGAGACGGGTGGACACAGCGCAGAGTGCCTCGGCCGGCACCGAGGAGCCCCGCAGACGCGGCGGAAAACGGTCCGTACGGCGCGCCCCGAGCGCGTCCATGGCCGATGTCGCACGACTGGCCGGCGTTTCCTCGCAGACCGTGTCGCGGGTGTCCAACGGTTACGCGGGTGTGAACGAGGAGACCCGGCAGCAGGTTCTCGCCGCCATGAAGGAACTCGGCTACCGGCCCAACAGCGCGGCCCGCGCCCTCAAGCGCGGTGAGTTCCGCACCATCGGCGTGATCACGTTCAACCTCTCCACCACCGGCAACATGCGCACCCTGGAGGCCATCGCCACCTCCGCCGCGCACGAGGGCTACGCCGTCACGCTGCTGCCGGTCGCCGTCCCCACTCAGGACGAGGTGCGCGGCGCCTTCTCCCGGCTCGGCGAACTCGCCGTGGACGCCGTCATCGCGATCATGGAGGTCCACCTCCTCGACGCGGCGACCATCTCGCTGCCGCCACACGTCCAGGTCGTCGTCGCCGACTCCGACGCGGGCGACCGCTACAGCGTGGTCGACACCGACCAGAACGGCGGGGCACGCGCGGCCGTACGCCATCTCCTCGACCTCGGCCACCGCACCGTCTGGCACCTCGCCGGACCCCAGGAGTCCTTCGCCGCCCAGCGCCGCGCCGACGCCTGGCGCGCCGAACTCACCGACGCGGGACGGCCCGTGCCCGCCGTGGTGCGCGGCGACTGGTCCGCCGAGTCCGGCTACCGCGTGGGCCTGGACCTCGCCCAACAGACCGACTGCACAGCGGTGTTCGCGGCCAACGACCAGATGGCCCTGGGCCTGCTGCGGGCCCTGCACGAGCGCGGGCGGCGCATCCCCGAGGACGTCAGCGTGATCGGCTTCGACGACATCCCCGAGGCCGGTTCCTTCCTGCCGCCCCTGACCACCGTCCACCAGGACTTCGCCGAGGTCGGCCGGCTGTGCGTGCAGGGTGTGCTGCGGCGCATGCGGGAGCGCGGCGACCAGCACGGCACCACCCTGGTGCCGACCGAACTCGTGGTGCGCGCCAGCACGGCGGCGCCCGCTCTCGCCGGGGACGAGTAGCGGGCGCGGGATCGCTCCGGCCCGCCTGAACGGGCGGGCCGGACAAGGGAGTTGCTCAGGCCGTCGTCTCCGGGCGGCCGGGCCGGGACCAGTGGGTGTGGAAGCTGCCGGAGCGGTCGGTGCGCCCGTAGGTGTGGGCGCCGAAGAAGTCGCGCTGCCCCTGGAGCAGGGCGGCCGGCAGCCGTTCGGCGCGCAGCGTGTCGTAGTGCGACAGCGCGGCGGAGAACGCCGGGACCGGGATGCCCCGGCGGGCCGCCGAGGCGACGACCTCGCGCCACGGGACCTGCGCGTCGCCGATCTCGCGCGCGAAGGTCTCCTCGCCGAGCAGGCTGACCAGCCCCGGGTCGGCCGTGTAGGCGGCGCGGATGCGGTTCAGGAAGGAGGCGCGGATGATGCAGCCGCCGCGCCAGATCCCGGCGACCGCGGCGAGGTCGATCGACCAGCCGTACTCGGTGGCCGCGTCCTGGATCATCTTCCAGCCCTGGTCGTAGGCGATGACCTTCGAGGCGTACAGCGCCTGCTCGACCTGGGCGGTGAAGCGCTCGGCCTCGGTGCGGCTGAGCGGGGGAGTGGTGCCGCCGGGCAGCCCCCGGTAGGCGGCGCGCAGGTCCGCCTGGCTGGAGGAGGCGCGGGCGAAGGTGGCCTGGGCGATGGCGGTGACCGGCGAACCCAGCTCCAGTGCGGTCTGCACGGTCCAGCGCCCGGTGCCCTTCTGGCCCGCCGCGTCCTTGACGATGTCGACGAACGCCCCGCCGGTCTCCGCGTCGGTGTGCGCCAGGACCTCGGCGGTGATCTCGATCAGGTACGAGCCGAGCCGCCCCTCGTTCCAGCGGCGGAAGACGTCCGCGATCTCGGCGGGCGGGTAGCCGCCGACCTGGCGCAGCAGGTCGTAGGCCTCGGCGATGAGCTGCATGTCCGCGTACTCGATGCCGTTGTGCACCATCTTCACGAAGTGCCCGGCGCCGTCCGTCCCGATGTGCGTGGAACAGGGCTCGCCGTCGACCTTCGCGCTGACCGACTCGAACATCGGACCCAGCACGGCGTACGACTCCGCCGAGCCGCCCGGCATGATCGACGGGCCGTTGAGCGCGCCCTCCTCGCCGCCGGATACCCCGGCGCCGACGAAGTGCAGGCCCTGTTCGCGCAGGGCGGCCTCACGGCGGCGGGTGTCGGCGAAGTGCGCGTTGCCGCCGTCGATGATCATGTCGCCGGGCTCCATCAGCGCGGCGAACTCGTCGATGACGGCGTCGGTGGCCGGACCGGCCTGCACCATGATCATCAGGCGGCGGGGGCGTTCGAGGGCGGCCACGAACTCCTCGGCCGTCTCGGCCGGGACGAAGGCACCCTCGTCGCCGTACTCCTTCATCAACTCGTGGGTGCGGTGCGGCGAGCGGTTGTGGACGGCGACCGTGTAGCCGTTGCGGGCGAAGTTGCGGGCCAGATTGCGGCCCATCACACCCAGGCCGGTGACGCCGATCTGCGCGGTGGCGTCGGCGGCGGAGCTGTTCGGTGCGGATGCGTTCATGGGGTGCCTGTTCTCCGAATTGGTGACGTGGCGGGTCGGCGCGGGGCGCCCATGACCGCTGGTACGTGCGCGATGGCGGATTGACTCGAAATTCCGCGTGATTGGGAGCGATCTTGTCGACCGCCGCACGGCGCGGACCGCCGGATGCGAAGATCGCTGCCCTGGGAGGGAGCGGCCATGGGCGAGACACGGGTGCGGTGCGCGACGTTCAACGTGCTGCACGGTCAGCTGATCCGTCCCGACGGCCGTCCGGCGGCCACCCGCCCCGAGGACCCCGCGGAGCCCCTCGCCGAGGCCGTCGCGTCCCTGGACGCCGATGTGCTGGCCCTCCAGGAGGTCGACCGCTTCCAGGAACGCTCCGGCCGCCTCGACCAGGCGGCGGTCGCCGCCGAGGCGCTGGGCGCCCGCGACTGGCGCTACGCGACGGCCCTGCACAGCCGTTTCGTACCGGACCGCGGCTGGGTAACCGACCCGTCCCAACCCGCGCTGCGCGTCCACGGCCCCGACGCCCTGGAGCCCGAACTCCCTTCCCAGGGTGTCGCGTTGCTCACCCGGCTGCCGGTCCGCGAATGGCGGGTGCTACGGCTCTCCCCGGGCCCGCTGGCCGTGCCGCTGAGGGTCGCCGGGCGGGCCGCTCCCGTGCTGGCCCGCGATCAGCCCCGGGCCGCGCTGGCCGCCGTACTGGAAGGCCCGCAGGGGCCGTTCACCGCGGTGGCGGTGCATCTGTCCTTCGTGCCGGGCTGGAACATCGGCCAGCTCCGCGCCGTGCGCCGCTGGATCGAGGAGCTGCCCCGACCCCGGGTGCTGATGGGCGACTTCAACTTCTTCGGCGCCCTTCCCCGGCTCACCCTGAACGCGACCGCGCCACGCGGCTGGCGGAGTGCGGCCCGGCAGGCGACCTTCCCCTCGCACCGGCCGCTCGTCCAGCTCGACCACATCATGACGGCGGGGCTCGGCGCGGACGCGGTGGGGGCGGTGGACGTGCCGCGGGCGGAGATCTCCGATCACCGGCCGCTGGTGGTGGACCTGTCGCTGTGAGTCAGTTCCACAGCGGGTAGGTCACGGTGTGCTGGAACTTGTCCGGCCGCGCCCCGGGGTACGTGAGGGTGATCTCGCCGTACTGCCGCAGCCCCGGATGCCGCTTCCAGGTCTGCGCGGAGTCCAGCCGCACGGTCACCGGGAAGGAGTGGAACCTGCCTGCCGCGCAATAGGGTTTGCAGTCGTTCACCACGTTCACGCCCGTGGCCGTCGCGGAGTCGGCGTTCCAGTCCGTCCAACGCAGCTGTGTCAGACGGCTGTTGCCGTCGCCGCAGGCCAGCATGAAGTCGGTGGGACGCACCTCGGGATGCCACAGGCAGTCGACCAGCACGGTGTCCCGGAACTGCCGGTGGGCGGTCACCGGCGCCGTGTCCTGGGCCGCCGACGAGGTGCCGACGGCCGGCCCGAGCAGGGCGGCGGCACAGAGCGTGACGACTCCGACCATGGTGTGCTTGTACATGTCCGCTCCCGGCCGCCCGATCGTCCTCGTCGCCCCGCACCCGCACCGGCGGTGGCCCGCCTGCCGGGGCGCGGTCGTCGTGTCCCTCTCGACGCTACGACCGTGCTCCAGGATGCACCACTCGTACGGGCCGCCGGCACGGTTGGCCGGGAGTGATCCGAGGTGTGCGGTCGGGGCCGGGAAATGCCCGGCCCCGACCGGATCACGCGGGGCGTACGGCGCCCCGGATGGCGGCGGAACCGGCGTAGAAGATCGACTCCTCGCGGATCGGAGTGCCGGGGCTCGGCGCGTGGATCATCAGTCCGTTGCCGGTGTAGAGGCCGACGTGGTCGACGCTGTCGTAGAAGAAGATCAGGTCGCCGGCGCGGATGTCCGTGAGCGGGACGAGGGCGCCCGAGCCCGACTGTTCCTGGGCGGTGCGCGGGAGCAGGACGCCCGCGGCCTTCCAGGCGGCCTGGGTGAGGCTGGAGCAGTCGTACGCGTCCGGTCCCGCCGCGCCCCACAGGCAGGGCCTGCCGATCTGTGCGCGCGCGAAGGCGAGGGCGGTGGCGGTCTTGCTCTGGGTGCCGGCGTCCGGTGCGGTGGGGGCGGGAGCGGGGATCACCGCGACGGGCGCCGGGGCCTGGACCGGAGGGAGCGTGACTTCCGGCGCCGGGGGCGCGAGCGTGGGGGCGACGGACGGTGCCGCGGCGAACGAGACCTCGGGGGCGGGGGCGGTCGGCTGCCACTGCTGCTCCGGCGGGCGCCAGGACGGCTCCGGCGCGGGCTGCCAGGCGGGCTGGGGCGAGGGCTGCTGCGGGATCAGCGGTATCTGCCCGGTGGACCAGACCGGTTGCTCGGCCACGACCGGCATCTGCCCCGTCGACCAGAGCTGTTGCTCGGTCACCGCAGGGAACTGACCGGTGGACCAAGTCTGTTGCTCCGCCACCACCGGCATCTGGCCGGTCGCCCAAGGCTGTTGCTCGGTCACCACGGGCATCTGGCCTGTCGACCAGGGCTGTTGCTGGGTCACCACGGGCATCTGCCCCGTGGACAACGCGGCCTCCGGGGTGGACCAGGCCGTCTCCGGGGGCGGCCAGGTGGCGCCCGTCGGCGTGGCCTCGGTGCGCGGCGAGCCGATCGACGGGAGCAGATCCAGGCTCGCGGTGAGCGGGTCGAACGCCGCCGCGGGGGCGGTCGCGAACTGCTGTGGTGCCATGACGCGCGAGGCCGGCATCTCGACGGCCGGAGCGGGCGGTACCGGCGGCAGGTCGAGGACGGTCGCCGTCGGCGTCTGCGCCATCTGGGCCTGAGCCATCTGTGCCATCTGGGCGAGCTGCGACATCTGCGGCGGCTGCGGTGCTTGCGCCTGCGGCACCTGCGTCTGCGTCATCTGTGCCAGCTGCGGCATCTGTGCCGTCATGGGCGACTGCTGAGCCTGCGGTGCGGCGGGCGGCAGCGCGGCGATGGGTGCCGGGGCCGACTCCGGTGCGGAGGGCGTGAGTTGAGGTGCGGTGGTGGTGCCCATGGTCAGCTCGGCCATGGCGCGGCCGGACTGCGCTTCGAGCGCACGGCCGGCGCCCTCGGGCTCAGGACGCCGTTCGGGCCGCTCGGAGCGTTCGGGGCGGGACTCGGCCGGGCGGGCCTGCGCCCTGCCGGGCGGCAGGGCCGCCGGTACGGTCGGGCCCAGCTGGGTGCGGGCGCGGTCGAACAGCTGCCGGGTGACGGCTTCGACGGCGGGGTCGGAAGGACGTGACGCGCTGGGGCGGGATTCGACGCGCTTGCGCGGTTTCCCCGACATCGCACGCGTGGCGTTGTAGGTCCCGGTGGCCGTCTCGGCCCTGTCGTAAAGGGAGTTGATCCGCCGCTGGACTTCGTCACGGCTGGGTCGGTCTTCCACGGTGGGGCCACTGCCTCCGGTGCGCGTACCTCGTTCTGCCGGCATGGCAGACGTGCTCCTTCCGTATCGCGCCTACCGGGTTAGCTGTCGGGTTCGGGCGGCGATCACGGAAGGTTTGCCCTACGACCCTTGCCCACAGGGGCAGTTGGGTCGATTCACCCCAAGTCGGTTGGGTCCCCGGCTCCGGTTGCCGCGAGCGGCGCGCCGGACTCAACGCAAGCCGCGCGGCCCGGCGCTGATCGCCGGAGTAGGTCGTACGGCCTGAGCGTCAACTTAGCCAACGTGTGTGCCTCGTGTGAAGGTTGAAGCGCGATATGTCCGATACGTTTTTGTGACCTTTACCTCGCCCTGGTGCACCGAAGGGCCGGGTGGCCGCCGGGTCGGGTGATCCATAAGAGGTCGCTATGAATTTCTGGGACGGTTGAACACACCGGGTTCCGGCTCCGTATTGGGTCGGGGGATTTCCATGCCGGGACGAGCCGGGCCGACCGATACGCGTAGGAGCAACTTCCTTGGCACGCAACACGCGCAGACGCCCCACGGGCGCACGACGCGCGACGATGGCAGCAGTCGCCCTGATGCTGGGCGGCGGAGGACTGGTGGCGGCGAACGTCTACGCGTCGGCGTCCGAAGGCGGTTGGGGCGGTGACTCCGCCCAGCAAGGGTCTCCGGACGCGGCGTCGCGCGGCGCGACGATCGACTGCCCGGACATCGGCACCCAGTTGACGACGGTGCCCGCCGGGGCGAAGACCGACGTCGACAAGGAACTCGCGCTTCTGGACCAGCAGATAACCGAGGCCTACCAGAAACTCCAGGACTCCAGGGACGCCATCCGGCAGGACGCGTCCTTCGCCGACAACGCGATCATGAATCCGCTGAAGGAGAAGCGGGCCGCGACCATCGGGCGGATCGACGACGCCATCGGGCGCGTCGGGGACCGGCCGCAGGGACTCGACGCGCTCGCCGCGTGCACCCTGATCGCACCCAAGAACGACACCGGCGACCAGGGTGACCAGGGTGGCGACGGCGGCGATCAGAGCGCCGGTTCCAGCGCGAGTGCCAGTGCCGGCGGCCAGGGCGGTCAGGGCCAGCAGGGCAACGGGCAGTCCACCAACGGGCCCGTCGCCTCGGACTACGCGGACATCACCTCCGTACAGCCGAACGTGAACGCTCCGCAGGAGCAGGCCAACGCCTCGCGCGGTACGTTCGTCACCGCCTGCGGGGTGAACGCCAACGGCCTGTTCAACTCGGACAACGTGATCGTCGCGCCCGGTGTCTCCAACGGCGCGCACCACTTCCACGACTACATCGGCAACCAGTCCAACAACGCCTTCGCGAGCGACCAGGATCTGGCGAACGCCGACACGAGCTGTGAGAACCCGGGCGACAAGTCCACTTACTACTGGCCCGTGTTGCGCCTCCAGAACGGCAAGCAGGAGAGCGACGCCGACAAGCCCGGCGGCGGCACCGAGGGCAACTCCGGTGAGATCGTCACGGCCAAGCAGGTCACGCTGACCTTCGAGGGCAACCCGCAGAGCAAGGTCGTCGCGATGCCGCGCCTGCTACGCATCATCACCGGCGACGCGAAGGCCTTCGTCAACGGCCCGGCCAACGCCAACGCCTCCTGGAGCTGCACCGGGTTCGAGGACCGGCAGCTCAAGGACAAGTACCCGCTGTGCCCGGCGGGCAGCGACGTGGTGCGCACCTTCAAGTTCCAGAGCTGCTGGGACGGCCGCAACATCGACAGCGCCAACCACCGCACCCACGTGGCCTTCGAGGCCGCGGACGGCGCCTGCCCGGCCGGCTTCGAGGCCATTCCGCAGCTGGTGCAGCGGATCGTCTACGCCGTCGACGCGCCGAGCCTCCAGGACGGCGGCAAGACGACCCCGCTGTTCGCGGTGGACTCCTTCCCCGAGCAGCAGCACAAGCCCGTCACCGACCACGGCGACTTCATCAACGTCTTCGACGAGGGCCTGATGAACGACATGGTCACCTGCATCAACAACGGCCAGAAGTGCGGCGCCGGCACGGACAACGACCCGGGATCGGGCGGCGGTTCGGGCAACGGTGGTGGCAATGGCGGCGGCAACGGCAACGGCAACGGCAATGGTGCGGGCGGCGGTTCGGGTGAGCCGCAGGAGTCCCCGACGGCCACTGAGTCCGCTACGCCGACGGCCACCGCGACCGCGTCCGACGAGCCCGCGGGGAACGGCGGCAACGGCGGGAATGGTGGGAACAGCGGAAACGGCGGCAATGGCGGCAACGGTGGCGGCGACGACCAGCCCACCGCCGAGCCCACCACGAGCGCTCCGGACACCGCGACCACCGACCCCGGTTCACTGACCACCGCGGTCGCGATCCCCAAGGCCGACACGAAGACCGAGGGCGCCAAGTCGACGCCGACGCAAGGCGGTTCGGACGACAACGCGGCCACCGGCGGTGAGGTCGGGAGCGCCGTGCAGACACCGCCCGACACGTCCTCGGGCGGCGAGAGCTACGCGGCCGTGGGCCCGAACCAGCCGCAGGCGCAGGGCGGTCTGGCCGAGACGGGCGCGAACCTGTGGCCGGCGATGGCCGGAGCGCTGCTGCTCGTCGCCGGATTCGTGGTGCTGTACCGGGGCAAGCGCAGCACTCGCTGACACCCCCGCCCGGCTGTGACCGACGACGGCCCGGCCGCCCCCTCACGGGGGTGGCCGGGCCGTCGTGCGTACCGCGTGGCCGGACGGTCAGACGGCCGGTGCCGGGTACGTCGGGTACTCGACCCCGGAGACGTGCTGCACGACCCGGACGACCTGGCAGGAGTAGCCGAACTCGTTGTCGTACCAGAGGTAGAGGATGGCGTTGTCGCCGTCGACCTTGGTGGCGCCCGCGTCGATGATCGAGGCGTGGCGCGAGCCCATGAAGTCGCTCGACACGGCGTCGGGGGCGGTGGTGAAGTCGATCTGCCGCTTGAGCGGGGACTTCAGCGAGACGTCGCGCAGGTGGTCCAGGACCTCGGTGCGGGTGGTCTCGCGGCCGAGCCGCAGGCTGAGGATGGCGATCGAGACGTCCGGCACCGGGACCCGGATCGAGCTGCCGGTGATCGGCGCCTTGAGGTCCGGCAGCGCCTTGGCGACGGCGGACGCGGCACCGGTCTCGGTGATCACCATGTTCAGCGGCGCCGAACGGCCGCGACGGTCGGCCTTGTGGTAATTGTCCAGCAGGTTCTGGTCGTTGGTGAACGAGTGCACGGTCTCCACATGGCCGCGCAGCACACCGTACTCGTCGGCCATCGCCTTCAGCGGCGGCACGATCGCGTTGGTGGTGCAGGACGCGCAGGACAGGATCTGCTCGTCCGGCTTGATCGTGTCGTGGTTGACGCCGTGCACGATGTTGGGGACGTCGCCCTTGCCGGGCGCGGTCAGCACGACCTTGTCGATCCCGGGCCGCAGATGCTGCGAAAGCCCTTCCCGGTCACGCCACTTGCCGGTGTTGTCGATGAGGATGGCGTCCTTGACGCCGTACGCCGTGTAGTCGACCTCGGAGGGGTCGTTGGCGTAGATCACCTTGATCTCGTTGCCGTTGGCGACGATCGTGCCGCTGGCCTCGTCGACGGTGATCGTGCCCTGGAACTGGCCGTGGATCGAGTCGCGGCGCAGCAGCGAGGCGCGCTTGACGATGTCCTGCTCGCCGCCCCGCCGTACGACGATGGCGCGCAGCCGCAGTCCGTTGCCCGAGCCGGCCTTCTCGATGAGCAGGCGGGCGACGAGACGCCCGATGCGGCCGAAGCCGTACAGGACGACGTCACGTCCCTCACGGAACGCGATCTTGTTGGCGCCGGTGGCACCCGCGACGGCCTCGGCGGTGAACTGCTCGGCGGTCAGGCCGCGTTCGTCGCCCCGGTGGGTCGCGGCGAGCATGCCGATGTCGATCTGGGAGGGACCCAGGTCGAGCGTGGTGAGGGCCCGCAGATACGGCAGGGTCTCGGTGACGGAGAGTTCCTCGCCGTCGATCTGGCGGGCGAACCGGTGGGTCTTGAGGATGCTGACCACCGACTTGTTGACCAGGGAGCGGCTGTGCAGCAGGACCGTGACGTCCCGCTCGCGGTGCAGCTTCCCGATCATCGGGATCATCGACTCCGCGATCTCCTCACGGTTCTTCCAGTTGGTGAACGAGTCCTCGTTGACAGGCACAGGTTTCTCTTTCGAGCTAGACGGCGCTCATATGCTAACCCGCTGTTCATCCGTTCTTCGGACGGGGGTGCCGCCCGGCCCCTGGGCCGCCGCCAGAAATGCCGTGAGGGCCCTGCCGACGCTCGTCGGCAGGGCCCTCACGGGGGTGGTACTGGTGTCGCTCAGTGCTGGTGCCGGCCCCTACGAGTCCTGGGGCACGCTGCCGCCCAGCAGCGCCGACGCGTTCTCGAACGGCGTGAGCGTGTGCACCGGCACGGCCTCGGGCACGGCGTGGCAGGTGAAGCCGAGCCGGGTCATGGCCCGGACGACCTCGCCGCTGGTGAAGTCGCGCGGGTCCTGCCGGGTGACGAGCCGCCCCACCTGCTTCACGGGGTAGCGGCGCCGCCCGATGGTCACGGACTCACCCGTGACCAGCTCGGGCTTGATGCCCTTCATCGTCTCCAGCACGCCCTGCTTGGTGAGCTCGAAGGGATACCGGGCGATGACACAACGCATGTTGCCTCACAGAGAGAAGGAGTGACCGTCCGAACAGGCCCGTGGAGAGCCGGAGTTGAGCGCTGCGAGCCTCAGGCCGCCGGGCCGAACGACGAGCGTCGCTGCCCTCGGCCCGCGCCGCCGCCGGCACTGTTGCCGCCGTTGCCGCGACGGGCCGTGCCGCCGCCGGTCCGGCCCTCGGTGGAGGGACGGCCGCCACGACGGCCGCGCGACGACGAGGAGGTGCCGCGGCGGGTGCGCTCGCGCTGCTCCACGACCGGTGCGGCGATGACGACCGGGACGCCGGAGGGGGCCTGGGCGCCCGTGATCCGGGTCAGCTCCTCCTCGCCCGACCGCACCGAGGTGACCTCCGGGGTGACACCGGCCGCGGTCATCAGGCGGGTGAAGTCACGGCGCTGGTCGGGAGTGACCAGCGTGACGACACTGCCGGACTCGCCCGCACGGGCCGTACGGCCGCCGCGGTGCAGATAGTCCTTGGGGTCGGTGGGCGGGTCGACGTTGACGACCAGGTCGAGGTTGTCGACGTGGATGCCGCGGGCCGCGACATTGGTCGCCACCAGCGCCGTCACGTGCCCGTCCTTGAACTGGGCGAGGGTGCGGGTGCGCTGCGGCTGGGACTTGCCGCCGTGCAGCCCGGCCGCGCGGACGCCGTTGTTCAGCAGGTGCTTGACCAGCTTGTCCACCGCGTGCTTGGTGTCCAGGAACATGATGACGCGGCCGTCGCGTGCCGCGATCTCGGTGGTCGCCCGCTGCTTGTCCGTGCCGTGGATGTGCAGGACGTGGTGCTCCATCGTGGTGACCGCGCCCGCGGAGGGGTCGACGGAGTGCACGACGGGGTCGGTCAGGTAGCGGCGGACCAGGAGGTCCACATTGCGGTCCAGGGTGGCCGAGAACAGCATCCGCTGCCCGCCCGGCTGCACCTGGTTCAGCAGGCCGGTGACCTGGGGCATGAAGCCCATGTCGGCCATCTGGTCGGCCTCGTCGAGGACGGTGATGGTGACGTTGTCCAGCCGGCAGTCGCCGCGGTCGATCAGGTCCTTGAGCCGTCCCGGCGTGGCGACCACGACCTCCGCGCCACCGCGCAGCGCCCCGGCCTGGCGGCCGATCGACATACCGCCGACGACGGTCGTCATCCGCACGCTGACGGCGCGGGCGTACGGGGTGAGCGCGTCGGTGACCTGCTGGGCCAGCTCGCGGGTCGGGACGAGGACGAGCGCGAGCGGCTGACGCGGCTCGGCCCGGCGGCCCGCCGTACGGGCCAGCATCGCGAGGCCGAAGGCGAGGGTCTTGCCCGAGCCGGTCCGGCCGCGGCCGAGAACGTCGCGCCCGGCAAGGGAATTGGGGAGAGTGGTCGCCTGGATCGGGAACGGGACGGTGACGCCCTCGTGGCCGAGCGCGGCCAACAGCTTGGCGGGCATGTCGAGTTCGGCGAACGACTCCACGGCGGGCAGACCCGGGGTCACCGTCTTCGGGAGCGCGAACTCGCCCTGCGGCGCGACCGGTCGGCCGCTGCCGCCCTTGGAGCGACGCGGAGCGCCGGAGCGACTGCCGGCCGGAGCCGCCGAACGGTAGCCGGCGCTCTTTCCGGATTCCGGATTTCCATTGCGCTTTCGCGCGAAGCGATCATTCGTACGTGCGCGGTTCAATGTGGAACCTTCCTTGATATGGCACGTATCAAGGAATTCCCGCGGTGATTGAGCGGCGCAGAGAATCGCAAGAACGAGCCGGTGGCTTCGGCGGAATAAGGCCGAAGCATGGAAAATGCAGCGAGCTGGGGCCCGCACCCCAAGGTGCGGGCCCCAGCTGCGAAGTCGATGTCCGTGTTACGCAGGGACGATGTTCTCGGCCGTCGGGCCCTTCTGGCCCTGCGCGATGTCGAAGGTCACCTTCTGACCCTCCTGGAGCTCACGGAAGCCCTGGGCGACGATGTTGGAGTAGTGGGCGAAGACGTCGGCGCCGCCGCCGTCCTGCTCGATGAAGCCGAAACCCTTTTCCGAGTTGAACCACTTCACGGTGCCGCTGGCCATTTTGTTCTCCTTCGGGGCGGTCAGCGGAGTCCGCACTGTGCGGGCTCCGTGTCGCCGTGATGATCACCCCGCCGGAAAAGAATCCGGACACACAAAAAAATGCTCCACCGCTTCGGAGGGCGGTGTGGGCATCTGAAGGGTTTGGCAACCACAACTGCAACTGAGATCAAGAGTAGCACGGCGCGATCGTGAGTGTGCGGCCGTGAATTCCGTTTCTCATGCCGCGAACATAGATATTCGCTGATCCGGGCGCGATGCGGGAGTGCGGCCGATGCGGCCCGGACCCCTTCGAGGAGTTCGTCGAAGGGGTCCGGGCCGCACACCGTGTGGACGGCTCACCACGGCCGTTCACCGTGCGCCGGGTGCCGCTGCGGTCTCAGGGCTTGACGGGACGCCCCCGGCCCCACGCCCACGCGAGCCGGTCCGCGCCGGACTGGTTGGTCGTCGCGAGCCAGGGACGGGCCGCGTCGCCGATGAGCTTCTGGATCGAGTACGTGTCGTCGGTGCGCAGACCGGGCCAGTACACGGAACCCATGCCGAGCTTGCGGAAGGTGTCGGTGTCGGCCTGGATGAAGTTGACCGAATTGTCGGTGGGCGTGGGCACGTTGTAGTTCAGGCCCGTGGTCATCGGGGCGCCGAACTCGTCGGCCACCGTACGGTTCGCGCAGGTGCCGAGCCGCTCCTTGAGGTCGCTCACCCACTGGTCGTAGGTCGCGTAGTCCTTCCAGAAGCCGTAGTGGTGCAGGGAGAGGTAGGTGCCCTTCAGGCGCGGGTCGGCGCAGACCGTGGTGACGTGGTCGTTGTAGCCGGCGCCGCTCACGAACACCCGGTCGCGCGGCACTTGGGAGTAGGTGTCGAGCCACTTGGCGGCGATGTCGGCCCACTCGGTGTCGGTGTAGCCGTGCGGCTCGTTCATCGGCTCGAAGTAGACCCGCTGGTTGTGCTGGTACGCCTTCACCACGGTGTTCCACATGGGCCAGTACGTGGCCTGGTCGTCGATGAAGCCGTCCTTGTTGGCGCCCGTCCCCTCCCAGTACGACACGATGACCTTGAAGCCCTGGGCCGTCGCCGCGTCGATGACACCGCGGTACGACTTCCAGTAACTGCCGTTCACCGTGTACGGGTTGATGGGCAGCCGCACCGTGTTGGCGCCGAGGTTGGCGCGGAAGGCCGCGATGACACGGGTCGCCTTGGTGTACGTCTGGGCGTAGGTGTCGGTGAGCGACAGACCGGACAGGACGACCGGGTCGTCGGCGTAATTGTCGCGCGGGTCGGCCCAGTTGACGCCCTTGAACTGGGACGTGTTCTTGCTCGGCGCGGCGGAGGCGGGAGTGCCGGCCAGCGTGGTGCCGGTGACCGCGGCGATCGCGACGGCCACGAAGGTGGCGCGCAGACGGGTTCTGGCGGGGATGGTGCGCATCGACTTGCCCTTTCAGGTATGGCGGCTCGGCGCATGGCGGGGCATGCGTGCGGCTGAGCGGCCGTCGGAACAGAGACCGGGCGGGACGGCGGTGTCGGCTCACCGTCTCCGGGCCCGGTGGGCTCGGTGTGGGGGAGTAGGGGAGTGGGGTGCGGCTGTCCCGCTGCTCGCTGGGAGCCTCCTGTTCTCCGTCCAGCACCGGCCGCGTCGAGATGTTTGCGTAAACATCCTTGGGTCGGAAGCCTGACCGGATCTGTCGGCCGGCTCGGCCCTGGAGATGTTTACGCAAACATGGCGGCGCCGGAATCGTGGCATCCGGCACCGCCGTCGTCAAGGTTTCCCGCACGTAACGTCGTTGGAGGTGCGCGGAGCCGCTACGGCTTGATGCCCACCCCGGTCCACAGGCTGACCTTGGCGTCCGTGGGCGCGTCCGCCTCGGAACGTTCCTCGCTCACGGGCTCGGGGCGCCAGCGGTGCGCGACCGCGACGCCCGGGTCGAGCAGCTCCAGCCCGGTGAAGAAACGCGCGACCTCGTCCTGGGTGCGGACCTTGACCGGTGTCCCGCCCGCCTCGTAGATCGCGACGACCTTCGCCCAGGCCTCCGGGTCGAAGTCCGCGGTGACGTGGCTGATGGCCAGGGCGCTGCCCGAGGGGAGGACCGACAGCAGCCGCTCCACGATGCCGTACGGGTCCTGTTCGTCGGTGACGAAGTGCAGCAGCGCGTTGAGGGACAGCGCGATCGGCTGGTCGAAGTCGAGTATCTCGGCCACTTCGGGGGAGTTGAGCAGCATGTCGGGGGAGTTGACGTCCGCCTGCACATACGCGGTGCGGCCCTGCTTGGTGCTGCGCATCAGACGCTCGGCGTACTTCAGCACCAGCGGGTCGTTGTCGGCGTAGACCACCCGGGCCTCGGGCACCACGGACTGGGCGACCTGGTGCAGGTTCGGCTCGGTGGGTATGCCGGTGCCGATGTCGAGCCACTGGCGGATGCCGTGCTCCCGGGCCAGGGCGCGGGTGGCGCGGTGCATGAACGCGCGGTTCTCCCGGGCGGCGACGAAGACGCCGGTGAAGACACCCGAGACCGACTCGGCCGCCTGCTTGTCGACCTCGAAGTGGTCCTTGCCGCCCAGGTAGTAGTCGTACATGCGGGCGGAGTGCGGCCTGCTGGTGTCGATGTCCCGCGTGGCGTGGGGGTTGGTCATGCTGTCCCTCTCAAGTGGTGTTCATCGGCGTCTCGGGCAGGTCGCAGCCGGGCCGGCTCCAGGTCCTCTCGCCCGTGGTTCTGGTTCAGCCGGCCATCAGATGGTCGGCCAGGCCGCGCTTGACCCCGGCGACGAACGCGGCCATCTCCTGCGGCGTGTAGATCAGCGCGGGTCCGGCGGGGTCCGTCGACTGGCGCAACGCGACGCGGCCGTCGGCGAGTTGCTTCGTCTCCACGCACTGACCTCCGTTGGGACCGCTCCAGGGGCATTCCCAGCCCTGCTCCCCGAGGTTCGAGGCGGGCATCCCGTTGTAGACCGTGTCGTCGGTGGTGGTCATGAGTACTCCTTGCGCATGCGGTTCAAGAGCGCCCTGCTGTCCGCGGACGAGGTCAGCAGCGCCATCCTGTTGTGCGCCTCCAGATGGGCCGCGACGTCGGATCGCTGGTCCAGGTACATGGAGGCGGAGAGGATCTCGCTGTAGACGATGTCGGGCAGCTCCGGTTCCTCGAACCGGAAATAGGTGAAGGGTGCGCACGCCCCCACGTGGGCACCCGCCGAGAACGGGACGATGTCGACACTGACGTGGTCCAGTTCCGAGACTTCGAGGAGCCGGTCTATCTGGTCCCGCATCACGGCGGGACCGCCCACCACCCGGTGGAGCACGGCTTCTTCCAGCACCGCCCACAGCGTGGGCGAGTCCGGCCTCTCCAGCAGACTCTGGCGGCGCAGACGTAACTGCACCCGCCGTTCGAGATCTTCGTCGTTGTCGTTCGGGAACCCGCCGCTCAGTACGGCACGCGCGTAGTCGTACGTCTGGAGAAGCCCCGTGACGTAGTGAGGTTCATAGGTGCGCAGGGTCTTGGCGCCGGTCTCCAGGCTCACATAGGCGGTGAACCAGCCGGGCAGCACATCACGGAAGTCGTGCCACCAGCCGGGCCGGTTGGCGCGCTCGGCGAGGGCGACGAACTCCTCGATCTCCTGCTCGTCGGCGCCGTAGGTCTCCAGGAGCTTCTCTACGTAGAGCGGTTTGAGGCCGACCTCGGCCTTCTCCAGGCGGCGGATGGTCAGGGACGTGACCCGCAGGGCCCTGGCGGCGTCGTCCAGGGACACGCCCGCGCCCTGCCGCCGGTCCTGGAGCCGACGGCCGAGGATCATGCGCAGAACCGTGGGAGCACCGGCGCCGGTGCTGCCCGAACGAGTTTCGCTCACGCCCAACCTCCTGAGGGACTGTCACCGGCGCCAGTCTGACAGCGACTTGCTGTTGTCGCCAGACAGAAATCGGCGTTCTGTAATTATCAGGGAGCCGGTTGCAGCTTGAACTGACCTATGGGCATAGTTACTTGTGTCAGTGATCTAGGCCTCCTGCCGGAACACCCCTATTCCGGCACGCCTGTTGCCGATGAACCGCGTCTCCCGCCTGCGCCCGCCCCCGATGGAAGGCGAACCACCGTGTCCCCCCACACGACTCCCTCCCCGCAGCTCTTAGACGTCGTCAGTCCCGACCTGGCGCACTGGCTGGAACTCCCGGCGCACCGCTCGGGCGTCCGGGTCGCCCGCCACTCGATGGGCGCGCACCTGGCCAAGTGGGACCTCCCCGAGAGCGTGCGCGACGACGCGGTGCTGCTCGTCTCCGAGCTGGCCACCAACGGCGTGTGCCACACACCCAGCGCGCGGCTCCTGTGCGGGGTCGGGCTGGTCGACGAGCGCTCGCTGCGCATCGAGGTGCACGACCACGACTACACCGGCCGCGGCCTGCCCCGCCGCGAGCCGTGTGCCGACGACGAGAGCGGGCGGGGGCTGTTCATCGTGCAGGCGCTCGCGGACACCTGGGGGGTCGACCGCTCGGGCCTCACCGGCGGCAAGGCCGTCTGGGCCATGCTGTCGACCGGGCGCTGATCGCGGGCCATGGAGGGGGAGGGGACGTCCGCGGCCTGTTCAGGTGGCCGCGGGCGTCAACTCGGCCAGCAGCAGGGTGCGGTCGTCGGCTCCGGGCGCCGCGCCGGGGGAGTGCAGCAGCCGTCCGCACAGCGTGGTGAAGGCGTCCGGGCCGCCGGGCGGCGCGGGTTCGGCGGCGGCCGTGTCGAGCGCCTTGGCCAGCCGGGCGATCTCCTGGTCTATGTCGGCGTGCCGGGACTCCACCAGCCCGTCGCTGTAGAGCAGCAGCAGGGACGGCTCGGAGACGGTCAGTACCGCGGCCTCGTAGTTGCCCGTGCCGAGTCCCAACGGCAGTCCCGCGCTGGCGAGTACGGCGGGCGCCGCCGGTCCCCCGGGACCGCGCAGCAGCGGCGGCGGATGCCCGGCGCCCACCAGGGTGCAGGTGTGCGAGCGCGCGTCCCACTCGGCGTAGATGCAGGTGGCGAAGGACGCGCCCGGGGTGTCGCAGGCCAACTCGTCCAGACGGCGCATCAGTTCGGCCGGTTCCATGTCGAGCCGGGCCAAGGTGCGCACGGCGGTGCGCAGTTGGATCATGGCGACGGCGGAGTCCGGACCGTGCCCCATCGCGTCGCCGACCACCAGACCGACCCGGCCGCCGGGGCGGGGCAGGACGTCGAACCAGTCGCCGCCGATGATGTTGCCCTGCCCGGCGGGAAGATAGCCGTGGGCGATACGGCAGCCGGTGAACTCCTGGGCCGGGTCCGGGAGCAGGCTGTTGCGGATCGCCAGCGCGGTGCGGCGCTCGCGTTCGTAGCGGCGCGCGTTGTCCAGGGCCACCCCCGCCCGGGCCGCCAGCGACTCCACGGCCACGGCCTCGCCGGGCAGGAACGGCTCCCGCTGCGGGCCGCGGGTACAGGCGATGAACCCCACGATGGAGCCGCGCAGTTGGAGCGGGACCACGAGGAAGGACGCGGTGCGCAGCAGATCGTCTATGCGCCGCGCGTCCCCGCCCGCGGAGGCCAGCAGCCGCTGCGAGGTGTGCGTGTCCACCCCGTCGAGCACCTGGGTGTGCCCGGTGGCGAGAGCGCGCGCGTACGGCGTCTCGCGCGGGAAGACGATCACCTCGCCGACCGGCAGCACACCGTCCCAGGTCTCCTGCGCCTCCGCGCCCACCCGCACCGCGAGTCGACGCGCCTCGATCTGGGCCGGTTCCCCGGACGGCGCGGTGTTCTCCTCAAGCACCCACCGCTCCAGCAGATACACCGACGCCGCGTCGCAGAACCCCGGGGTCAGCGCGTGCACGACATGCGTGCCGGTCAGCCGCAGATCGAGCTCCGAGCCGATCACGTCCGCGGCCGGGGCGAAGGCCTGTCTGCGGCGTGGGGGGCCGGCAGGGAGTGCGTCACCGTGGTGACTGCGCGGTTCGTTGCGCAGGGTCGTGCCTTTCCGGGTGGGGACCGGCCGCGTGGCATGAGGCATGCGGTCTGCCGTGCGTTCGACGGCAATCATATGATGACTCGTCAAGGATCTTCGGATGAAGAGGAGTTGAGGTGCCGGGTAGCGCGGGTCTGCCGCAGGGGATCGACCCCGACAAAGCGAGTGTCGCCCGGATGTACGACGCGATGCTGGGCGGTGAACACAACTTCGCCATAGACCGCGAGGCGTTGGCCGCGTTCACCGCGATCGACCCCCAGGTGCGCACCCTGGCCCGGGCCAACCGCGACTTCCTCGGCCGGGCCGTGCGCTTCCTCGTCGCCTCCGGGGTACGGCAGTTCATCGACCTGGGCTCGGGCATCCCCACCCAGGGCAACGTCCACGAGGTCGCCCAGGCGGCCGGGCCCGGCGCCCGCGTGGTCTACGTCGACAACGACCCGGTGGCCGTCGCGCACAGCGCCTCCCTGCTCGCCGACAACCCGGACGCGGACATCGTGGACGGCGACATCCGGCGACCGGAGGAGGTCCTGTCCGCCCCGCAGCTGCGGAAGCTGATCGACTTCGACCAGCCGGTCGCCGTCCTGATGATCACGATCCTGCACTTCATCACGCCCGACGAGGACCCGGCCGGCATCGTCGCCGCGTTCCGTGACGCGCTGCCCGGCGAGGGCTGGCTGGCGCTGAGCCACGCCACCAACCAGGACCGGCCGGACACCGCCGCCGCCGTGGGCAAGCTGTACCGCTCCAAGGCGACCTCGCCCGTCACCGCCCGCTCCCGCGACGAGATCAGCGGCCTGTTCGACGGCTTCGACCTCGTCGAACCCGGGCTGACCTACGTCCCTCTGTGGCGCCCGGACGCCGAGGACGAGATCCCGGAGAACCCCTCGGAATACTGGGTCTACGCGGGCGTCGGCCGCAAGGCCGGGTGAGGCGGCGCGGGCCGCGGCGCCCGACGGCGGACCGAACGGCATATGCCCGTTCCGGATTTGACCGAACGAGGAGGAATGAGCCGCGAGAACCGGGGCAGGGGCCTCTTGTCGGTAGTTCGTTCGAGCGAATGGGGTGGGCGTTATGGGAGCCGTGACGGCAGCGAAGGCACCGGCCACGGCAGGGCGGCGGGTGGCGGCCGAGGAGTCACTCCCGTTGATCGCGGAGCCGTCGAAGGTGAGCCCGAAGGACGCGCGTGAGCTGTCGCGCCAGTTCTTCGACCGGCTGACCTCGCTGGAGGAGGGCACCCACGAGTTCCAGTACGTGCGCAACACCCTGATCGAGATGAACCTCTCCCTCGTGCGCTACGCGGCGGCCCGCTTCCGCAGCCGCAGCAACAACGAGATGGAGGACATCGTCCAGGTCGGCACGATCGGACTCATCAAGGCGATCGACCGCTTCGAACTCAGCCGGCAGGTCGAGTTCACCTCGTTCGCCGTCCCCTACATCGTCGGCGAGATCAAGCGCTTCTTCCGTGACACCAGTTGGGCCGTCCATGTGCCGCGCCGGCTCCAGGAGGCCCGCGTCGAACTGGCCAAGGCGACCGAGGAACTCCGCTCCCGCCTCGGCCGTACGCCCACCACCCGCGAACTGTCCGAGCTGATGTGCCTGACCGAGGAAGAGGTCATCGAGGCGCGCAAGGCGTCCAACGGCTACACCTCCTCCTCGCTCGACGCCGCGCTCAGCTCCGACGCCGGCGCCGAGGGCGAGACCGTCCTCGCCGACGTCATCGGCGAGGACGACCCGGGCCTCGAACTGGTCGACGACCTCAACTCGTTGGCCCCGCTGATCGCCCAACTCGACGAGCGGGAGCGGCGGATCATCCACATGCGCTACGTCGAGGAGCGCACCCAGGCCGAGATCGGCGAGGAACTCGGCATCTCCCAGATGCATGTGTCCCGCCTGATCAGCCGGATGCTGCGGCGCCTGCGCGCGGGGCTGCTCGACCCCGCGGTCGCCTGACGGGTCCTGCTGCCCAACAATCCGGTCTGTTGGGTGAAATCACCCTCCCCGGACACCCGTTCCGCGGGACTCTCTTACTGTGACCGGACCGGCACCCTGGGTGCCGGTCCGGCTGTGACAGGGTGTCGGAAGGGGGAGCCGTGGCGTGGCGGAGCGAGGAGTTCGGGGAGTCGCACGAGGGCATCGTGGGGGCGACACTCGCCGATGGCAGTGAGCCCAAACCCGTGTATCTGGACGTGGGCAGTGGCACCAACGGATTCCACACGCAGGAGTGGTGGGCGTATAACGGCTGGCTGGGCCGCCCCAAGGCGGCGGCCTGGCGGGCCTCTTGTGTGTGCGGCTGGCGCGGCGAGAGCCATCCCATCGACTGGGACCAGGTGGACCACCGCGACCTGGACGACCTGGACACGTCCGACGCGTACGAGGACTGGTGGGAGCACATCAACGCGGTCGAACGCCGTACGGTCCCGCTGCCGGAGGAACTCTCCGATCTCATGGAGCAGTTGGAGGAACGGCTCGACGCGCTCGCCGAGACGGCGCCGGTGGCCGCGCTGAAGGCGGTGGCCATGCTGGAGCGGATGGCGGTCCGGGTCGGCAGGGAGGCCGCGTACGGGGTGCGGGCCGACGACGTCTCGGGCGAGGCGCTCGGCAAGGCACTGGGCCTCAGCGTGAGCCGGGCCCGCTCCCGGCTCGACCGCTACCTCCGCCCTTACTGAACCCGCACACCTCCGGCTCCTACTGAACCGGAACGGAGCGGGGGCGGGGACGCAGGGCAGCCGCCGGGCCGTGCCAGACTTGGCGCGCCGCTCGCCCTGGCACCGTCGTTCCCGCACCACACCGAGGTTGTCCGTGACCAAGCCCCCGGCCCGCGTCCCCCGGCGGAGCAACGCGCGCTCCAACCGCGAACGCATCCTGGCCACGGCCCGCCGGGAACTGGGCCGGAACCCGGACATCACCCTCGAAGAACTCGCCCGTGCCTCCGGTGTGGTGCGGCGCACCCTGTTCGGGCACTTCCCGGGCCGGGAGGCGCTGTTGGAGGCACTGGCAGAGGAGGCCGCGCAGACGCTGCGGGCAGCGCTGCCGGGCGACCCGGAACCGGGGGAGCCGGAGTCGGCCGACCGGGCGTTCGCGCGCTTCGTCCTGTCCATGTGGACCGTCGGCGACCGCTACCGGCTCCTGCTGGCCCTGGCCCGCCGCGACCTGGGTGTCGAGCGGGTGACCGGGATCCTGGCACCGGCCCGCCGCACCGCCACCGCCGTCCTGGACCGGGGCCAGCGCGACGGCGTCTTCCACACCCAGCTGCCCGCCGCCGTACTCAGCGCGGGAGTCGAGGCCATGACGATCGCGCTGCTCGAAGAGGTCAACTCCGGGCGGCTGGAGGACGACGGCACCCACGCGGCCGTCGCCACGCTGATCGCGGCCGGTGTGCCGGAGAAGCGGGCGCGTGACGTGGTGGACGAGATCGCGGGGGCGACCCGTACCGCCACGGACGACTGAGCCCGCGCTCCGTCGACGCACGCGCGCCGAGTCCTGGGGCACATCGCGGCCGGTCGGACCATCGTGGATAAACTGGCACAGTTCCGCCTCGGCGCCCGCTCCCTCGTCCGCTCGGAGAACACCGTGGCCGCCCCGCGCGGTGCCGGGATCGCCGGCGGTTGAAGCCCACTTCACGAAATCGACGGTCCTGCCTGTGCACGCTCCGGACACCGCCCTCACCCCCGAACCGGCCGACACGGCGCCGCGCCGCACCCGGCGCCTGCTGCGCGCGGTGGTGATCACGGTCCTGCTGGCGCTGTTCTCCACCGAACTGGTGCTGGGCTGGCCGTCACTCGCCGCCGCCCTGTCTCAGCTGCGCGCGCCCCGGCTGAACTGGTTCGCCGTCGCGCTCGTCGCCGAGGTCGCCGCCATGGGCTCCTACGCGCGCATGCAGCGCAGGCTGCTGCGCTCGGCCGGGGTGAACGTGCCGATCCAACGCCATGTCGCCCTCGCCTACGCGGCGCACTCGCTCAGCGTCACACTGCCCGGCGGCCCGGCGTTCTCTACCCACTTCAACTACCAGCAGATGCGCCGCTTCGGGGCCACGCCCGCCATCGCCTCCTGGTGCATCGCACTGTCCGGCATCCTCTCCGCGGCGGCCCTGGCCGTCGTCACCGCGGTCTCCGCCATCGCCTCCGACGGCAGCCTCCAGTGGCACAGCCTGCTCACCCTCGGTCTGGCCGTCCTGCTGCTCACCATCGGCATCCGGCGCATCACCCGCCACCCGGAGAAGGTCGAACCGGCGACCCGGGCCGCGCTGGCCAGGGTCAACAAGCTGCGGCGCCTGCCCGAGACCCAGGGCCTGGACCGGATCCGCGGCTTCGTCGAGCAGCTGCGCTCCGCCCGGCTGCGGCCCCGGCACGCGGTCGCCGCCGCCGTCTTCGCCGTACTCAACTGGCTGCTCGACGCGGGCTGTCTGTGGCTGTGCTTCCACGCCATCAGCGACACCCGGATCAGCAACGCCCAGCTGCTGCTGGCCTACTGCGCGGGCATGGCCGCCGGCACCCTCACGATCATCCCCGGCGGCCTCGGGATCATCGACAGCGCGCTGGTCCTCGGGCTGGTCACGGGCGGGGTCGCGACCAGCACCGCCATCGCCACGGTCGTGCTCTACCGGATCATCAGCTTCGGGTTCATCATCGGCGTCGGCTGGATAACGTGGCTGGTCATCCGCCGCCACAACCGCCGTGAGCCGGCCGTACCGGCAGACACGGCAGACGCCGACGGTGCCCAGGAGGACAGGGGTCCCCTGGGCACCGGCGCCGGTACGCCGGCGGGTCGCTAGCCGAGTGCGAAGTCGTCGGCCGTGACGGCGGACTGGCCGTACCAGCCGTGGACGAAGACGGTGACCGTCCCGCTGGCGCCGGTGGTGAAGGTCACCGACAGCTGGTTCCAGCTGGTGCTGGTCGACCAGGTGCTCGCGGAGGCACCGCCGCTCACTCCGAGGTAGGCGTACGGTCCCTGCACCCAGGCGGTGAGCGTGTAGCTCTTGTTCGGGGTCAGGGTGACGGTCTGGTCGCATTCGCCGGTGCTGCTGGCACTCGGCGTGACCTGAAGGCTGTGGCTTCCGCTGTGGACGGGGCTGGAGACCACCGCGCTGCCGCCCGTGCAGGTCCACGGACTGAGACTGCCGGTCTCGAAGCCCGCGTTGGTCAGCGAGCCCCCGCCGCCGCCTCCGCCACCGCTGCCGGTCACGGTGAGCGTGTAGGTGGCGCTGTGGCTGCCGGTCGCGGCGGTGCCGGTGACCGTGATCGGGTAGCTGCCCGCGGCCACGGACGATCCGACCGTCGCCGTCAGCGTTGAACTGCCCCCGGACGTCACGGAGTTGGGGCTGAACGAGACGCTGACGCCGGAGGGCGCCCCGGACGCGGAGAGGCCGACGGACTCGGCGCTGCCCGAGGTGACGGCGGTGGAGACGGCCGAGGTCGCCGTTCCGCCTTGCGCGACCGAGCCGGAGCCCGGCGACAGGGACAGCGAGAAGTCGCTCGTGGTGCCTCCGCCGCCGCCCGAACCGCCCGTGTAGGGCACGAACGCGTCGGTGAACGCCAGGCTGCTCTGGCTGATCTGACTGCAGGTGGGCAGGGAGTTGGCGTTGCCGCCGCACGCCTGGTCGCGCGTGATGGCCCAGAACGCCAGTCGGCCGACGCTGTTCTGCGCGGCGAAGCTCTCCACCGTGCGGGCGTCCGCCAGGGTGAAGGTGGAGCCGTCGTCGTTCTTGCCGATCATCGGGGTGATGCCGAGGTTGGCGTAGGTGTAGCCGGGGTCGACCGACTGCATCTGCGCCAGCGTGGCCTTCGCCGCGGAGACCGCGGCCTGCCCCATCTCGGTGCCGGTGCCCGCGTAGTAGTCCATCGCCATGATGTTGAGCACGTCGATCTTGATGCCCGCGTTCTTGGCGGCCTTGACGATGTTGACGCCGTCGCCGGTCAGCCCGCTCGGCAGCACCGGCAGGGTCATGGAGAACCTCAGGTTCGGGTTGGCCGCCTTGAGGTCCTTCATCGCCTGCATCTGGCGGGCCGCCGCGGCGGTGTCCGCGATGGCGGCGCCCTCGATGTCGAAGTCGAGCTGGGTGACGCCGTAGTCGTTGATGATGGCCTGGTACCCGGCGTCGATGCTGCTCTGCGTCGAGCACGTCCAGGCCAGTGGCTCGCCGCTGGCGCCGCCCGAGGAGATGACGACCGACGCGCCCTCGGACTTCGCCTTGGCGATCAGGGGGTCGGTGAAGGAGTCGTTGCCGATGGGGAGGGTGTCGCCCCAGATCTGGTTGCAGCCGACGCCGAGGACGAAGGCCGCTGTGTACGCCTTGAGTTGGTGTCCGGTGATGGCGGTGTCGAGCAGTCCTTCCTGACTGTTCGACATGTCGACGTAAGGGGCCACGGAGTAGACGCTGCTTCCCGCGGCGCTGCTCGCGGGGGCCAGGGCGACGGTGACGCCGGTGACCGAGAGCGCGAGGGTGCACACGGAGGCCGCGAGTCTTGCCAGGCGCATGACAGATCCCCTTTCGGGGGTGCCTATGGGGAGGGGGAGTTGTGGGGGGTGGAGCGCGAAAGGCTTTGGTACATACCAAACAACTCGCCGGGTCCTCCGTCAAGAGGACTAGACCAACGGACTCCCGCGGTCTGCTCTGTCCTGGCGGCGAACCCGACCGTACACTGACAAGTCACGGTAACGGGGGCGTTGTTGATCGGGGGGAGTCATCATGTCCGGTGACCATTACGGCGGTTATCAGGGGTATCAGGGCTTCGCCGTGCCGCCCATGCCCACGTCGCCGCCGCCCGCGCCCCCGGACCGGCTGAGATCCGCGGCCGTCGGACTGCTCAACCTCAGTGGCCTGGGCCTCGGTTACGCGCTCATGCGCCGCCGGCTGCTGACGGCCGTGTGCTGGACCGCGACCGCCGTCCTGCTGCTGGTCGCCCTGCCCGCCGACCCGGACGGCGTCCCGGGCCCGCTCGTCGTGCTGTACGTCGTGTTCCTCGTCCTCGCCGCCGTCCACGGCGCGCTCGTCGGTCTGCGCACCCGGCTGGCCTGGCCCCCGTCCGCGCCCCTCGCGACCGTGCTGGGCCTGGTGCTGCTCGCCGTACCCGCGGGGGGAGTCGTGCTGTACGACGGCGCGCGCGACGAGGCGACCCAGCAGATGCTCCTCGACCGGCTGGAGAAGGCCGACCAACTCGTCGCGGACAGCGGGCAGTCGGCGTTCTCCACGGCCGAACCCCACTACCGCCAGGCGCTGGGCGTGTACGACGACCTCACGACCGCGCACTCCGGATCACGGGCGGCCGGCAAGGTCCCCGACCGGCTGAAGACCTTCTACACGACGGTCGCCGGGGCCTACGCGCAGAAGAACTACTGTGACGCGATACCCCAGTTGAAGTATCTGCGGACCGTGCCGGGCACCATCGGCAAGAAGCAGCTCGGCACGCTGGCCACCTGGCCCGACGACCGGCTGGCCACCTCCCTGTACGAATGCGCCTCCACCTCGCTGGCCGCACAGAGCGCGACCTGGCCCACGGACTTCGGGGATCTGCTGACCACGTTCCCGCAGTCCTCCCAGGCGGGCCAGGTCGAACCGGCCGTCAAGGCCGCCGTCACCAAGGCGGCGCAGGGCGTGAGCGGCGGCCAACCGTGCGCCGCCGTCGAGCAGTTGAAGAGCCTCTCCACCCAGATCGGCACCCTGGAGGGCGGACCGGCGGGCGTGTCCGACGCGCTCGGCGCGGACGCCACACGGGCCGGCGGCCAGGCCGCCGCCGGGACCTATCAGTGCGGTGTCTCGCAGTACAGGTCCGGCGACTTCGACTCGGCGCTCAGCACGATGAACGACTTCGTGAAGAACAACACGCACGACAAGAACCGGGCCCGCGCCAAGAAGATCGCCATCGCCGCAGAGGTGGCCCAGACGGTCCCCGCGGCGGGCAAGAAGCTGCCGACCACCGCCTCCGGCGGCAGCATCTCCGTCACGGTCAAGAACGACAGCCCCGACGACATCACGGTCCTCTACACCGGCCCGGTCACCGGCAGCTTCACGCTCAAGGCCTGCGGCAGCTGCACGACGTACTCCCTGACCAGCACCCTGTTGACCGGCTTCAAGCCGTGCAGCGGCGGCAAGAACTACCCGCAGAAGACGATCAGCCTGCCCACCGGCACCACGTACTTCGTGCACCGCCCGGACAGCTCGACCGCGACCCCCGCCTCGGACACGGCCAAGCTCAGGTCGGGCTACATCTACACGGAGTGCGCCTACGCGACAGGGGGCTTCGGCACCGGCTGAGTCCCGAGGGGCCGTTGTGGGGCATGCCGGTCCGGTGATCGGCTCGTGACCCGGGACAATCGTGCCCATGACGGACGACAGAGACGATCCCGAGGGCCGTTTGGACCGGATCGAACGGCTGCTGGCGGAGAGCGGGCGCGATGTGGTGCCCGCGTGGCGGCGGGTGACGCGAGGGGAGACACGGTGGGCCGTGTCGGCCGTCATCCTGGTGGCGGTCGCCGTGCAGCTGCTGCTGCCGCACCGGCTCGCCTTCCATCCCTACTGGCTGCTACCCGCTCTCGAACTCGCCCTGATGATCGGCCTGTTCGTCGCCAATCCCCGGCGGATCGAGCCCGGCAAACGGTGGCTGCGCTGGCCGAGCCTG
The DNA here is from genome assembly GCF_044768565.1 of Streptomyces sp. NPDC091280. Classification (NCBI taxonomy): domain Bacteria; kingdom Bacillati; phylum Actinomycetota; class Actinomycetes; order Kitasatosporales; family Streptomycetaceae; genus Streptomyces; species Streptomyces sp. NPDC091280. The sequence goes on along the minus strand of NZ_JBIVUZ010000007.1, from coordinate 355,715 downwards.
TTCCTCACGGCTGTGATCACCCTGGCCAACGGGTGGGCGGCGGTCCGGCTGGTGGCGGGTCTGGTCAGAGGCACCGAGGCGATGGACGCCGGGCCGCTGCTGCTCACCGGCGGCGGTATCTGGCTGACGAACGTCATCGTGTTCGCCCTCTGGTACTGGGAGTGGGACCGCGGCGGTCCGCTGGAGCGGGTCATGGGCCACCGCCGGTACGCCGACTTCCTCTTCGTCCAGATGCAGAGCCCGGAGACCGCGCCGGCGGACTGGGAACCGGCGTTCCTGGACTACCTCTACCTGTCGTTCACCAACTCCACCGCCTTCAGCCCGACCGACGTGATGCCCCTCTCGCGCTGGGCGAAGATGCTGATGATGGGCCAGTCCTCGGTCTCCCTGGTGACCGTCGTGCTGGTCGTCGCGCGGGCGGTCAACATCCTGCGCTGAGCGTGGCCGGCGACGCCGGGCGGACCCTTCCCTTGGCCCGCCCGGCGCCGCCGCCGTGACCCGCTGATCCCGCCGGATCAGCAGGAGCCCTCGTCCTGCCAGGGGCCCCACTGGGAGGCACCGGGCACCTCGTTCTGGGTCCACCACTTGGCCACCCAGTTGTGACCGCCGTACGACACCTCGTTGCCCTGCGTGTAGACGGCCGTGGCACTCCACGCGGACTTGCACGAGCCGGGGGTCGGCGTGGGCGTCGGGGTCGGGGTCGAGGTCGGCGGGGTCACACCCGCGAACTGCACGGAGTACTTGGCGAAGTCCCAGGCGTTCTGCGCCACGCTGGAGCAGGTCCCGGACGTCGTACCGCCGTTGTCGACCGGACTGCACGGCCGGTCGCGGTTGAGCGACCAGAAGGTGAAGCGGTCCATGTTGTGGCTGGTGGCGTAGTTCAGGACCGTCTGGAAGTCGGCCTGGGTGAAGTACTCGCCGGTGTCGCTGCGCCCGTTCATGCCCGAGAAGCCCTCGTGCGCGTACGCGGTCGCCTGGTCCCAGCCGAACGTGGACTGGAGGATGGAGTTGAAGTTGGTGAGCGCGCCGGTCTGCGAGGCCGCGCCGTTGAAGCCGCCGTCGAAGGGCATGATGGAGAAGTTGTTCGGGGTGAACCCCTGCGACTTAGCCTCCAACAACATTTGTTTGCCGAACCAGCCTGTGCCGTCCGCCGTGCCGGCCGTGGTGACGGAGACGTAGAGGCCCGGGTTGTTCTGCTGGAGGATCTTCGCCGCGCCGATCTCGTTGTGGACGGCCGCGGTGTTCTCGTACTCCGGCTCCTCCAGGTCGAAGTCGATCGCGTGCAGGCCGTACTTGGTGATGACCTGCTGGTACGCCGCCGCGGTCGAGGCCGGGTCGGCGCAGGACTGGCCGAGCTTGGTGCCGCCGTAGCCGCCGATCGAGACGGAGACGTCGCCGCCCTTGGCGCGGATCGTGTTGATGACCGACTGGACGGCGGTGTCCGAGGAGACCGGTGAGGTGCCTCCCCAAGTGGGGGTGCAGCCACCGCCGTTGGGGGCGAGGACGAAGGCGAGCTGGAAGGCCTTGAGGCCGGTGGCGTCCATGATGGTGCCGGCGTCGGGCGGGTTGTTGTCCGTCGGCATCAGGTAGGGGGCCGCGGCGTACCAGCGGTTGCTGAGCGCGGTGGCCGCGCTCGGCGCGCCCTGGGCGTCGGTCGCGACCAGCGCGGTCGTGCCCGCGGCGGCGAGCGTCACGGCCACCGCCGCGCCGAGACATGCGCGAAGACGTGTCACGTTGTGCCTCCGGTGAAGTGGGGGAGGCGCCCAGCTTCTGGCGGTGTCGCGGCCACGTCAATGGATTGGACTGGACCAAGTGGCACTTTGGACTAGACCATACGATTTCTTTACCGTCGGCCCGGTGGAGCGCGTCGCGCGACACGTTTGCGACTAGTGTCCCGGCTCACATGGCGTTATAGGGGCGACGCCGACACCATGGTGCACGTCACCGGCAGGCTGAAGGGATCGGGAATGTTCCGCAAGGTGCTGGTCGCCAACCGTGGAGAGATCGCGATTAGGGCGTTCCGCGCCGGCTATGAGCTGGGCGCGCGAACCGTCGCGGTCTTCCCCCACGAGGACCGCAATTCGCTGCACCGGCTCAAGGCCGACGAGGCCTACGAGATCGGTGAGCCCGGACATCCGGTCCGCGCCTATCTCTCCGTCGACGAGATCGTGCGCGCCGCGCAGCGCGCGGGAGCGGACGCGGTCTACCCGGGCTACGGGTTCCTCTCCGAGAACCCCGAACTCGCCCGCGCCTGCGAGGAGGCGGGCATCACCTTCGTCGGCCCCAGCGCCCGCATCCTGGAGCTGACCGGCAACAAGGCCACCGCCGTCGCCGCCGCCCGCGCGGCCGGCGTACCCGTGCTGGGCTCCTCCGCGCCCTCCACGGACGTCGACGAACTGGTGCGCGCCGCCGAGGAGATCGGCTTCCCGGTCTTCGTGAAGGCCGTCGCCGGCGGCGGCGGACGCGGGATGCGCCGCGTCGAGGACCCGGCCGCCCTGCGCGAGTCCATCGAGGCCGCCGCCCGCGAGGCCATGTCCGCGTTCGGCGACGCCACGGTGTTCCTGGAGAAGGCCGTCGTCGACCCCCGCCACATCGAGGTGCAGATCCTCGCCGACGGCGAGGGCAACGTCATCCACCTCTTCGAGCGCGACTGCTCGCTCCAGCGCCGCCACCAGAAGGTCGTCGAATTGGCCCCCGCGCCCAACCTCGACCCCGAACTGCGCGAGCGCATCTGCGCCGACGCCGTCCGCTTCGCCCGCGAGATCGGCTACCGCAACGCCGGCACCGTCGAGTTCCTCCTCGACCCGCACGGCAAGCACGTCTTCATCGAGATGAACCCGCGCATCCAGGTCGAGCACACGGTGACCGAGGAGGTCACCGATGTCGACCTGGTCCAGGCGCAGTTGCGGATCGCCTCCGGTGAGACCCTGGCCGACCTCGGCCTCTCCCAGGACACGGTCACCCTGCACGGCGCCGCTCTCCAGTGCCGTATCACCACCGAGGACCCCGCCAACGGCTTCCGCCCGGACACCGGCCGCATCAGCGCCTACCGCTCGCCCGGCGGCTCCGGCATCCGCCTCGACGGCGGAACCACCCACGCCGGTACGGAGATCAGCGCCCACTTCGACTCCATGCTGGTCAAACTCACCTGCCGGGGCCGGGACTTCACCACCGCCGTCAACCGGGCCCGGCGTGCCGTCGCCGAGTTCCGCATCCGCGGTGTGGCCACCAACATCCCGTTCCTGCAAGCGGTGTTGGACGATCCCGACTTCCAGGCCGGGCGGATCACCACCGCGTTCATCGAGCAGCGCCCACAGCTGCTGACGGCCCGCCAGTCCGCGGACCGCGGCACCAAGCTGCTCACCTACCTCGCCGACGTCACGGTCAACAAGCCGCACGGCGAACGCCCCGACCTGATCGACCCCACCACCAAGCTGCCGCCCGTCCCCGCCACCGAACCCCCGGCCGGATCACGGCAGTTGCTCGCCGAACTCGGACCCGAGGGCTTCGCCCGCCACCTGCGCGAATCGCCCACCATCGGCGTCACCGACACCACCTTCCGCGACGCGCACCAGTCACTGCTCGCCACCCGCGTCCGCACCAAGGACCTCCTCGCGGTCGCACCCGTCGTCGCCCACACCGTGCCGCAACTCCTCTCCCTGGAGTGCTGGGGCGGCGCCACCTACGACGTGGCGCTGCGCTTCCTCGCCGAGGACCCCTGGGACCGGCTGGCCGCACTGCGCGAGGCCGTCCCCAACATCTGCCTCCAGATGCTGCTGCGCGGGCGCAACACCGTGGGCTACACGCCCTATCCGACCCAGGTCACCGACGCCTTCGTCCAGGAGGCCGCCGCCACCGGCATCGACATCTTCCGCATCTTCGACGCGCTGAACGACGTGGGTCAGATGCGCCCGGCCATCGACGCCGTACGTGCCACCGGAACGTCGATCGCCGAGGTCGCCCTCTGCTACACCTCGGACCTGTCCGACCCGCGCGAACGGCTCTACACGCTCGACTACTACCTCCGCCTCGCGGAACAGATCGTCGAGGCGGGCGCCCACGTCCTCGCGGTCAAGGACATGGCTGGCCTGCTGCGCGCGCCCGCCGCCGCGACCCTCGTCTCCGCGCTGCGCCGCGAGTTCGGTCTCCCGGTGCACCTGCACACCCACGACACCGCGGGCGGCCAGCTCGCCACCTACCTCGCCGCGATCCAGGCCGGCGCGGACGCCGTCGACGGCGCCGTGGCGTCCATGGCGGGCACGACCTCGCAGCCCTCGCTCTCCGCGATCGTCGCCGCGACCGACCACTCCGAGCGCCCCACCGGCCTCGACCTCCAGGCCGTCGGCGACCTGGAGCCGTACTGGGAGAGCGTCCGCAAGATCTACGCCCCCTTCGAGGCGGGCCTCGCCTCCCCGACCGGGCGCGTCTACCACCACGAGATCCCCGGCGGCCAGCTCTCCAACCTGCGCACCCAGGCCATCGCGCTCGGCCTCGGCGACCGCTTCGAGGACATCGAGGCGATGTACGCCGCCGCCGACCGCATCCTCGGCCACCTGGTGAAGGTCACCCCCTCCTCCAAGGTCGTCGGCGATCTCGCCCTGCACCTGGTGGGCGCCGGAGTCTCCCCCGCCGACTTCGAGGCGTCCCCGGAGCGCTTCGACATCCCGGACTCCGTGATCGGCTTCCTGCGCGGCGAGTTGGGCACCCCGCCCGGCGGCTGGCCCGAGCCGTTCCGCACCAAGGCACTCCAGGGCCGCGCCGCCCCCAAGCCCGTACAGGACCTCTCCGTCGAGGACCGCACGGCCCTCGACAAGGACCGCCGCGCCACCCTCAACCGGCTGCTGTTCCCCGGCCCGACCCGCGAGTACGAGACGCACCGCCAGACCTACGGTGACACCAGCGTCCTCGACAGCAAGGACTTCTTCTACGGCATCCGCCCCGGCAAGGAGTACACGGTCGACCTGGAACCGGGTGTCCGGCTCCTCATCGAGCTGGAGGCCGTGGGCGAGGCCGACGAACGCGGGATGCGCACCGTGATGTCCGCCCTCAACGGACAGCTCCGGCCCATCCAGGTCCGCGACGCCGCCGCGGCCTCCGACATCCCCGTCACCGAGAAGGCCGACCGCACCGACTCCGGCCATGTCGCCGCCCCGTTCGCGGGCGTGGTCACCCTCGCGGTCGAGGAGGGCGACGAGGTGGAGGCCGGTGTCACCGTCGCGACCATCGAGGCCATGAAGATGGAGGCGGCGATCACCGCGCCCCGGTCCGGCCGGGTCTCCCGGCTCGCCATCAACCGCATCCAGCAGGTGGAGGGCGGCGACCTGCTCGTCGAGCTGAGGTAGGCGCGGCAGCGGCGACAGGCCCACCCCCGGGTGACCGGATCAGTCCGGTCCCGGACCCGATGCGGCCTGTCGCCGCCGCACCCGCGCGGCCCATCCTGAGGACATGACCCGAGCACTGATCGTCATCGACGTCCAGGAATCCTTCCGCGCCCGCCCGCTGTGGGACACCATCTCCGACCCGAAGATCGCCGAGCAGGCCGACCGCCTGGTCCGGCTGGCCCGCCGGGCCGGGGACCTCGTCGTGTGGGTACTGCACTCCGAGCCCGGCAGCGGCGACGTCTTCGACCCCGCCCTCGGCCATGTCCGCCTCATCGACGGACTGGAGCGCGCGGAGGGCGAACCGCTGATCCACAAGACCTCGCACAACGCCTTCACCACCACCAACCTCCAGCAGATCCTCACCGAGCACGGCGTCCGCGAGATCGTCGTCTGCGGTATCCGCACCGAACAGTGCGTCGAGACCACCACCCGCGTCGCCAGCGACTTCGGCTACCAGGTCACCTTCGTCACCGACGCGACGGCCACGAACCCCATCCCGCACCGCGACGCCCCCGCCGACCAGAGCGTCGCCGACCTCCTGGCCGACCCCCGCACCCTGCCCGCCGACGAGATCATCAGGCGCACCGAGTACGCCCTCGCCGGCCGCTTCGCCACCATCGCGACGGTCGCCGAACTGGAAGCCGCCGCCGCGTCTCGGGCATGATGACCGGATCGTGAGCCACGTCGTCTTCTTCCTGGTACCCGGAGTCCATCTGCTGGACCTGGCCGGCCCCGCGCAGGTCTTCTCCACGGCCGCCGACTTCGGGCACCCCTACACGCTCTCCTACGTCGCCGAGCGGCCCCGGGTCACCAGTGCCCAGGGGCTGCCGCTGGAGACCGGGCTCGACTGGCCCGAGCTGGGCCCCGAGGACCTGATCGTGGTGCCCGGCTGGCGTTCGCTGCGGCTCGCGCAGGGCCCCGCGATCGGCCCCGCGCCCCTGCGGGCCCTGCGGGAGCACCACGCGCGCGGCGGAACGGTGGCCAGCGTCTGCGCCGGAGCCGACGCGCTCGGCCGGGCCGGGCTCCTCGACGGCCGCCACTGCACGACCCACCACGACGTGCAGGAAGAACTCGCCCTGCGCCACCCGAAGGCGACGGTCGTCCGAGACGTCTTGTTCACCACCGACGACCGGGTCGTCACCTCGGCCGGCATCGCCAGCGGCATCGACCTCGCCCTGCACCTGATCGCCACCCGGCACGGCCCCGCCGTGGCCGCCCAGATCGCCCGGGACATGGTCGTCTACGCCCGCCGCAACGGCCACGAACCGCAGACCAGCGCGATGCTGCGGCACCGCTCCCACCTGGACGACACCGTGCACCGCGCCCAGGACCTCATCGACTCCCGCTTCGACGAACCGCTGCCGCTGCCCGCCCTCGCCTCGGCCGTCGGCGTCAGCGAACGAACCCTGACCCGGCTCTTCACCCGGGCCACCGGACTCACCCCGCTGCGCTATCAGCAGACCCTCCGCCTCGAACGCGCCGAGCACCTCATCAGCCACGGCACCACGATCGACACCGCCGCCCGCTCGGTCGGCTTCGAGGACGCGCGCATGCTGCGCCGGCTGCGCGCCCGCGGCCAGTGATCGAGAGGTGGCGCCCCGTCCTGTCGAGGCGCCACCCGACGACGTATGCCCTCAGGGCCGACCGGTGCCGGGAGACACGGCCGACCGGTGCGAACTAGGCGGCCGTACCGCCCGCGTAGTCGCTCTTGAAGGTGGTCTCGATGGTGGTGGCGACGGACTGGGCCACGCCCGTGCCGGTGAGGATGATGCCCAACTCCCGGTTGTTGGAGAGGGAGTTGCTGCTGATGTTCATCGAGCCCGCCTCCACCTCCTGGGTGGACAGACCGTAGTCGGCGACCATGGCCTTGGCGTGGATGTAGAAGCCGTTCGGGTCGGAGTACCCGACGACCGTGCCGCCGGCCGCCTTGATCGCGGACACCTCGCTGGCGTAGCTCGACGGGGTCTCCAGCACCACCCGCACCGTCACGCCTGCCTTCGCCCTGGCCACGATCGCGTTGACCACCGTGCTGTCGCTGAACTCCAGTTCCTCGACGTCGAGCGTCTTGGTGGCCGCGTTGATCACGGTGAGGAGGCGGCTGCGGGAGTCGGTGGGGGACCAGAGCAGATGGTCGCCGTCGGTCGGGGTGATCGAGGTGCCGGCGTAGTCGGCGTTGAACACCTTCTCGATCGCGGCGACGTCGCGGGTGTCGTCGGTGAAGACGCCGTAGTCGCGGCCGGTCGTGTAGTACTGCGAGGTCAGATTGCCCGTCAGGACAAGGGACTTGGTGTCGTCGACCGTGATCGTCTTCTGGTGCGTGTAGACGAAGCTGGACGGCGACCAGACCACGCCGACGCCCGCGTTCGTCAGCGCGGTGTACGCCGAACTGTTCGCGGACTGGTGCGCGTTGTCGAGGACCACCCGCACGGTGACGCCCTTGTTCGCCAGGGCTATCAGGTCGTTGACGGCGGTGGTGTCCTCCAGCTCGTACATGGTCATGTCGAGCGAGGAGGTGGCCGAGTTGATGAAGTCGTAGATCGTCGGCTCGCTCGTGGTCTGCGAGAAGGCGAACGCGGTGTACGTCGCCGCGTCGGCGGGGACGGCGGTGACGAAGACGGCGGCGCCGGCCACCAGGGTGACGCCGGCACGGCCGAGGAACGTCCTCAACATGCGTGACTCCTAGTCGAGTTGATGCCCACGTGGGGGGTGGTGAGCGTGGGCATGACACCACGCGCGTAGAACGCTGAGGAAGAGAACCTCGGTGAACTCGCGATTACCGCCGTCGAGCAGGAGTGGACAAAGAGGACTTCACGCAGGTGGGAGCCGGTTCATGGGGTCCCCGTGAGTTCGCAAAAACTTCGTTGTCGCGGTCGTGGGCAGGCCGGCGAAGCCCTCAGCCCGCGGCCGGCTTCCGCAGGACCTCCGGCCGGGTGAACCCATGGCTCCGTTCCACCTTCGCCACGTGCGGCGTGCGGTCCCGCTACCACTCGGCCCGCCCACGTCGCAAGGACGGTCAGGCGCGTGCGTCCGGCGCGCAGCCCCGCAGGATGAACGCGATCACCTCGTCCAGGCCCTGTGCCGCGACCTCAGAGGTGAGCATGCCCGTCGCGGCCAGGTCGGCGTAGCCGTGGAGCGTCGCGAAGACCGGGACGCCGACGCGGTCGAGCGGGCCCTCGCGCACCTCGCCCCGGCGCTGCCCCTCCACCATCAACCGCTCGATGAGCTCGGACCAGCGCCCGGTCGCCTCCAGCAGGGCGGCGGAGGCCTGCGGATCGTGCTTGATCGAGTACATCAGGTCCAGCAGCGCGGCATTCTCCAGGCAGAAGCCCACGTACGCGCGGACCACCGCCTCCAGCCTCCCGCGGTACGACTCGCCGGCGTCGGCCTGTGACGCCCGCATGGCGTCGGTCATCCGCTCGTAGCCGGTCAGCGCCAGCGCGTCCAACAGCGCCTGCTTGTCCTTGAAGTGGCGGCTCGGCGCGTTGTGGCTGACCCCGAGATCGCGGGCGAGTCCGCGCAGCGACAGGGCGGCGGTCCCCTGCTCCCGAAGCGTCTCCTCGGCGCGGGTCAGCAGGGCGGCGCGCAGGTCTCCGTGGTGATAGGGGCGGGGGCGGGTCGGCATGGCGGGGAGTGTACCGGCGATGTGTGTGCGGCCCACGTTGTTGACCGTGTCACCATTGTTGACGCCGTCCACACCGGCTGCCCGTGGCCCCTGTCCGGACCCCTCTGGGGCAACTCCCGCCGCCGCACGTCGAGTTCAGCGTGGCCGCCGCTGTACGACATCGGCGAGCACCGTGCTCACCAGCTTGCCGACGGCCGACGCGGTCGGCGGGTCCGAGGCCCGGTCGGCGAACAGGAGGTGCCCGCCCCCGACCAGGGAGAGGGTGAGCGAGTCGATGTCCGCGTCGGCCGCGATACGGCCCCGGGCGCGCTCGTCGGTCAGATAGCCGGAGACCGCCGTCGTCACCTCGGCGAGGATGGCGATCCCGCCCCCGGGCCGAGCCTGCCGCAGCCGTGCGCGCAGCTCGTCCCGGAAGGTGATGAGCGGGATGATCGCCACCGGCACAGGACCGAACAGAGTGGTCAAAGCGGCCGTGAGGTTGTCGGCCACGGTGCCGGAGCCGGCCGCGTCGCGCAGCGCCCGCGCGTCCGTCTCCAGCCGCGCGGCCCGGTCGAGGACCAGCTCGGCCAGGAAGGCGTCGAAGTCGGTGAAGTGCCGGTGCAGTACGCCTTTGGCGCAGCCCGCCTCGTCGGTGACGGCCCGGCTGGTCAGTCCGTCCGCGCCGTCCCGCAATAGCACGCGTTCGGCGGCGTCGAACAGCTGCTGCCGCGCATCACGAAGGTGGACCCCGGTCGGCACTCGTCGATCCTCTCCCGCGCCAGTCCACTGGCACCCATTGGCGTGTGGGCGCTTGCCCACTAAGGTGAACGCATGCCCACTTTACCGCCCGAGCGCCCCTCGCCGACCCCGCTCCACCAGGCCCGGAAGATGGCCGAGTCCTTCGGCACGGACGCCCGACGCTACGACCGCGCGCGCCCCGCCTACCCGGACGACCTGGTGTCCCGCCTCGTCGCGGGGAGCCCGGGGACGGCCGTGCTCGACGTGGGCTGCGGCACCGGCATCGCGGCCCGCCAGTTCCAGGCCGTCGGCTGCACCGTGCTCGGCGTCGACCCCGACGCGCGGATGGCCGAGGTCGCACGGGACCGCGGCCTGCCGGTCGAGGTGGCGACCTTCGAGGCCTGGGAACCGGGCGGCCGGATGTTCGACATGGTGACCGCCGCCCAGTCCTGGCACTGGGTGGACCCCCTCGCCGGGGCCGTGAAAGCGGCCCGCGTGCTGCGCCCGAACGGCCGCCTCGCGATCTTCGGGCACGTCTACGAGCCGCCCGCCGAGGTCGCCGAGCCCTTCGCCGCCGCCTACCGGCGCGTGGCGCCCGACGCGCCGTTCAACGAGGGGCCGGCCCGCCGTCCCCTGGAGATGTACCGGGCGGGCTACGCGAGGGTCGCCGAGAGGATCGCCGAGAGCGGGCGGTTCGACGCCCCGGAACAGGCGCGGTTCGACTGGGCGCGGTCCTACACGCGCGACGAGTGGCTGGAACTCCTCCCCACGACCGGCGGCCTCACCCGCCTCGCCCCCGCCCAACTGGCCGAGATCCAGAGTGAGGTGGGCCGCGCGATCGACGGACTGGGAGGCCGCTTCACGCTGGACTGCACCACCCTCGCCGTCATCGCCGCACGCGCCGACACTTCCCTTTGATCCGCTTTGCCCCGCCCCTTTTCGAAGGGCGGGCTCCAGAGCGTTGCTTTCCGAAGATCCCGCTCGTTGATCTCCGCATGCAGTGAAGCGGTGCCCGAGCGGCATGGAGGCGTGGATCGACAGTGGTGCCCGGCGGCCTCCCGTGGGCAGGCGAACGGAGAGCCCTGTGCGCATGAGTGACCTTCAGCGGTGCGAGATCCGTCCCGGACGACTCGTCGAGTGGACGCTGCACCCGGCGGCCGTAGGAGCGGCGCGGGCGCTTCCCGACGACGCGCGGCCACCGGCCTATGTGCAGGAGTCCCATATCCGTACGGCGCGTACGGTGCGCGAGGACGGGCTGTTCGTGCCGACCTGGCTCGGTACCGCCTTCGACCTGCCGGGGCGGATCGAACTCGACGTGCTCCAGGGCGCGTTGCGGTCCTGGATGCTCCGGCACGAGACCCTGCGCAGCGGCTTCCGGTGGGCCGGTGACGAGATGCGCCGCTTCACCCTGGACGCCGACGCGGTGGTCCTGCACCGGGAGGACGTGGGCGACTTCGCGGACGCGGGGACGCTCACCCGGTATCTGCAGGACCGTTTCGATGTCACGGCGGACGCGCTCACCTGGCCGAACTTCCTCTTCACGGCGGTCGTCCGCCCGGACTGCACGAGCGTGTACCTGGCGTTCGACCACAGCAACGTCGACGCCTACTCGCTCCACCGGATCGCCGGGGAGGTGCACGAGCTGTACGCGGCCGGGCTGGCCGGGACATCGGTCGAAGCGGCGCCCGTCGCCAGCTACATCGACTTCTGCGCGGACGAACGCACGGACGCCGACCGGATCGACGACACGCACACCGTCGTCTCCCGCTGGCGCGAGTTCATCGCCCGCTGCGACGGCAAACTGCCCAACTTCCCCGTCGACCTCGGCCTCGACCCCCAAGGGCCGCTGCCCACACAGAAGTTCCTCCAGGAGATGCTGACCGACGGCACCGAGGCGGCGGCCTTCGAGGCGTACTGCCGCCCGTACGGCGGGAGCCTCGTCGGGGTCCTGGCGGCCGTCGCCCTCGCCGCCCGTGAGATCAGCGGCCTCGACGTGTACCGCACGGTCGTGCCCTTCCACACCCGGGCCAAGTCCCGCTGGGCCGACTCCGTCGGCTGGTACGTGGGCGGCGCGCCGATCGAGATCCCCGTCGAGGACGCGCGGGACTTCGACGACGCCCTGCGGATGGTCCGCGCCACCCTCCGCGAGAACCGCCCCTTGGCCCGCATGCCCATCGCCCGCGTACTGCGCCTGCTGGGCGCCGACTTCCGCCCCACGTCCCCCGACCTGTACTCGATCGTCTCCTACGTCGACTCGCGCGCCCTGCCCGGTTCGGAGCGCTGGCAGGAGCTGAAGGCGTACGGGCTGATCCGGGTGTCGTACGGCGATCAGGTGTGCGCGTGGGTGACCCGGGTCCACGAGGGGCTCCAGTTCGCCTGCCGCATCCCGGACAACGACATCGCGGACAAGAACATGCGGCTGTGCATGGAGCTGGTGGGGGAGCGCCTCGTCTCGGTGGCCCGGCGGGCGTTGGCCGTGCGGGTGTAACCCCCCGGCCCACCCGGCGACGGTCGCGGGCCGCCCATGCCGGGGCTCAGATCAATGATCGGCGGACTTCGCACATCGTGGTTAGGGTGCGTGGATGGAGCGGATTCTGGTGGTGGGGGCGACGGGCGCGGGCAAGTCCACGCTGGCCCGGAGCGTGGGCGAGCGGCTGAAGGTGCCCTACCACGAGATGGACGCCCTGTACTTCACCGGTCCCGGCTGGGCCGTCAACGAGCACCTGACCGACGACGTGCTGCGGCTCACCGCCGAACCCCGCTGGATCATCGATTCGATCGGCTCGCCCGAAGTCCGCGATCTGCTCTGGGAGTCGGCGGACACGGTGCTCTGGCTGGACTACGGGCGAGGCGTGATCATGCCGCGCGTGCTGCGCCGCTCGCTCCGCCGCACGGTGACGCGCGAGCGTGTCTTCGGCGGCAACCGGGAGACCTGGGCGGGCTGGCTGAGCCGTGAGCACCCGGCGTGGTGGGCCTGGTCCCAGCACGCGGGCAGACGGAGCGAGATCGCGCGCCGGACGAACGACCCGCGTTTCGCCCCGCTCTCCGCACTCCGGTTCGCCCACCCCCGCGAGACCGCGGCCTGGTTCGCGTCCCTGGGCTGAGCCGTCAGAGGAAGGGGGTGCCCGCGTCGAGCCCGGAGAGGACCCGGCCGTACAGCTCCAGGTTGGTGGCGGGGTTGACGAAGGAGTGGACGCTCAGCGCGTGCAGATCGCGGACCGCGCGCTGCACGGGGACGTCCTGCCGCAGGGAGGAGGCGCCCGACGCGGACGCGATGAGGTCCACGGCCTCCTTGCACAGCCGGGTCGCGTAGCCGCTCCGCGCCCGGATCTCGGCGCGCCGCTCCTGTGTGTACGGCTCGTCGTGCTCGGCCGCGGACTCGATCCGGGCGACGAACTCGCGGGTCAGCAGTTCGGCGCAGGAGATCTTCAACGCGGCCTCGGCGACCTGGAGATGGGTGACACCCGCCTCGTACTGCCGCTCGTGGAAGGTGTACGTGATGCCCCGCCGGTGGATGCGCTCGGTGAACTCCGCGAGCGCCGCCCGGGCCAGGCCCAGCGCGTTCGGCGCGGTCCAGGCGCAGAACAGCGTCAGGACCGGCATCCGGTAGAACGGGTCGTCGGCGTTGGCCTTGGAGGCGGAGCCGCCCCCGAGCAACTGCCCCAGGGGCAGCACCCGATGGGCGGGCACGAACACGTCCCGTGCGACGACACTGTTGCTTCCGCTGCCCGCCAGCCCCGACACGTACCAGTCGTCGAGGATCTCCAGCTCCGCCATCGGTACGGCCGTCCACAGCACCTCGGGCGGTCCGTCGGCGGACGCGACCCGGGCCGTCAGCAGATGCCAGTCGGCGTTCTGGCAGCCGGTGGCGAAGCGCGAAGTCCCGTTGACCACATAGCCGTTGTCCGTCGCCACCGCGACCGCGTCCGGGACGAGCGTGCCGCCGATCCGCACGTCCGGGCCGGTGAAGATCTCGTCCTGGGCCTCGTCCGGGAACAGCGCGGCGATGTAGGAGCACCCCGCATGGTTCAGCGCCATGAACCCGGTCGAACCGCACCCGGCGGCGATCTCGCCCAGCACCTCGACCTGCGTGCTCAACCGGCTCTGGTAACCCCCGTACCGGCGTGGGACGTTCATCCGGTACACCCCGGCGTCCGTCAGCGCGGACACCACCTCCGCCGACACCCGCCGCTCCTGCTCGGTGCGCAGCGCCCGCTCACGGAGCAGCGGTCGCATCTCCCGCACGCGTTCGACGAGACCGGCATCGGACGGGAGCGGAGCCATGAGGGACCTCCCAGCGCTACGGGCCCTCACCGTGACGCGGAACGCGCGAGGTGTCAACGCCCTTGTTCAGTCGGGGGAGTTGAGGGACCGGTAGAAGGCGAGGTGCCGACGGGCCGCGGTGTCCCAGGTGTGGCGGGCGGCCAGTTCCCGCCCGGCGGTGCGGCGCGCCGGGTCCTCGACGACCAGGGCGTGGCCCAGTTCCGTGGCCAACTCCTCGTGCGTGGAAGCGAATCGGGCGGCACCCCCGAACACCTCGCGCAGCACGGGCAGATCCCGCACGACCAGCGGCACCCCGGCGGCCAGCGCCTCCATCGCGGCCAGCCCGAAGCCCTCCTTGAGCGACGGGAAGGCGAACACGTCCGCCGCGGCGACCAGCGACGGCAGCTCGTCCTCCGCGACCTGCCCCAACACGACGGGCTCCACGGCGAGTTCGGCGGCCCGCGCCTCCCAGGCCGCCCGGTAGTCGCGGTAGTCGAAGAGGGTCTCCCCGCCCGCGATCACCAGCCGGACGTCGGGACGGGCGGCGCGCAGCAGGGCGTAGGCCTCCAGGAGGTCCAGCGAGCCCTTGCGCGGCTCGATGCCGCCCACGGTCAGGACGTACGGGCCGAGCCGGGAGCGCCAACCCGCCCGCGCGGCCGGGTCGGTGACCGCGAAACGGTCGTAGGCGACCCCGTTGGGAATGACCCGCGCCGCGATGCCCCAGCCCTCCGCCAGCTCCCGCGCGACCGCGTCCGACACGCACAGGTGGGCGTACGGCTCGACGATCGCCCGCTCGTGGCAGGCGGCCAGTTCGGGGGTGGTGAAGTGGTCGAGGTGGTGGACCGTGCGGACGCAGCGGCCGACGGCGTTGGCGCTGATGCAGTCCTGGGCGTGGACGATGTCGTAGGGCGTGGGGTCGAAGGCGGCGCGCAGGGTGGTGATGGAGCGCAGGACGCGGGCGCCGACCGTCTCGCCGGGCGAGCCGTCCGGGAACGGGACGATCTCGACCCGTACCGCCGGGTCCACCGGGCGGTGGAAGCCCGCGTCGCCGCCCCGGCCCAGGGTCCACACCGTGACGTCCTCGCCCAGCGCCGCCAGGGCCTCCGCCAGGGCGAGGGTGTGGACGACCCCGCCGCGCGGCCGGGTCGAGTAGCTGAGCAGGGCGATCTTCACGTACGGGACTCCCGGTAGGCGTCGGGACGGCGCTCGTCGAGGTGGCGCAGCACGCGGCGGGCCCGGTCGGTCTCGGCGGCGACGTCGATCTCGGCGACCGCGAGACCGGCCTTGGACCAGGTGCGGGCGAGGATGTCGCCGCCGGGGCCGACCACCTTGGCCTGGCCGAGGAAGCGCATGCCGCCGAGGGCGCCGGTCTGGTTGGAGGAGGCCAGCACGACCTGGTTCTCGGCGGCGCGGGACTGGTCGTAGAGGTCGAAGAGCCGGGCCTGGCGGTCCTGGGCCATGCGCGGGGCGCGGTTGGTGATGCTGGTGGGCCAGGCGGACAGACAGGCGAGGATCTCGGCGCCGTCCAGGGCCAGCGAACGGGCCGACTCCGGGAAGGTCTTGTCGTAGTCGATGAGCATGCCGATCCGGCCGACCGGTGTGTCGAAGGCGTCGAAGCGGTCCCCCGCCGTGTACGCGGCGACCTCGCCGGCCGGGAGGTGCACCTTGCGGTGCCGGCCGAGGACACCGTCGCCGCTGACGCACACGGCCGCGTTGTAGCGCTCGGTCCCGCCGTCCTCGCAGTAGCCCACGCACACCACCATCTCGGCCGCCAGCCGGGCGACCCGGAGGATGAGCGGGTCGTCGGGCTTGAGGGCCGGAGGCAGCGCCTCGGGGTCGGGGTGGCGCAGGTCGGCCAGGTAGCCGCCGAGCGCGGCGTCGGGCAGCACCAGCAGATCGGCGCCCGAACCCCGGGCGTCCTCGATGAGTTTGCCGACGCGCGCGAGGTCGAACTCCAGGTCGCGGCCGAAGTGGGCGGCGGCGGCCGCGATCCGGACGGTGCTCATACGGTGACTGCTCCCGGGGCTGGGCCATAGGTCTCGGGCCGCCGGTCGCGCAGGTGTCCCATCGACCGGCGGGCGGTCTCCAGAGCCTGGGCGACGTCGAGTTCGGCGACGGCGATGCCGGAGGTCACGCCCGTGTCGGCGAGGATCTCGCCGCCCGGGTCGACGACCTTGGCACTGCCGACGAAGCGTAGCGACCCGAAGGTGCCCGACTGGTTGGCGGACAGCCACACGATCTGGTTCTCCAGGGCGCGGGCCCGGTCGAACAGGTCGAAACGCCGCTTCCAGCGGTCCTGTTCCAGGTCCGCGCTCGCGTTCGTCCGCGCCCCCGGCCACGCCGACACGCACACACCGATCTCGGCGCCGTCCAGGGCCAGCGCCCGCGCCGACTCCGGGAACGCCTTGTCGTAGCAGATCATCATGCCGATCCGGCCGACCGGTGTGTCGAAGGCGTGGAAGCGGTCGCCGGAGGAGTAGCTCGCGTCCTCGCTCAGCGGCTGGTGGACCTTGCGGTGGTTGCCGAGGACGCCGTCGCCGCTGACGCAGACGACACTGTTGTAGCGGGCGTCCCCGGCTGCCTCGCAGTATCCGGCCACGACCGTCAACTCGCCCGCCAGCGAAGCGAGTCGGCGGATCTCCGGGCCGTCGAGGGCGAGCGCGGGCGGCCCTTCGTCCAAGGCGTCCTCGTCGTCCAGGCTCAGCAGGTATCCGCCGAGGCACGCCTCCGGCAGGGCCAGGAGCCGTACGCCCTGCTCCCGGGCCTCCTTGACCAGCCGTTCGGCGATCGTGAAGTCCTCCTCCAGATCGCGGCCGAACTCGGCGGCCACGGCCGCCATCCGCAGCGTGCTCATGCCGTCCCCATTCCGGTCACCGTCGAGGTGACCGCCTCGGTGATCTCTCCGTCCGGCCAGCGCAGCCCGACCCCCTGCCCCGCGGTCAACTCCCCGCACACGGCGCCGATCGCGGGCCCCGCCGGCAGCGGTGGCGCGTGCGGCTCGTCGGCGGTCAGCATCGCGAAGCCGGGGAAGCAGGTCAGCCAGTCGCCCATGGACGCGCCCGCCGGACGGGGCACGGCGGCGACGTCGAGCACCGCCCCGCAGCCGCTCGCCTCGGCGAGCATCCCCAGCGTCCCGGCGATCCCGGCCATCGACACGTCCTTCGCGGCGGCGGGCCGCGCGACGGCCACCGCCCTTGTCATCGCGCGGAGTTCCTCGCCGCGACGACGGGTGGTCGAGTCCCACTGACGGCCCCGGTAGCCGGCGCGCCAGCCGCCGCCGAGGTCGGCCGTGAGCCGGACGGCGTGCCCGGGACGGCCGCCACCGCCCGGTACCGGCCGTCCGGTGCGGCCCAGCGCGGTCACCGACAGGGCGGCGGGGACGCCGAGTTGGGTGTGCCCGCCCAGCACCGGGACGCCGTAGGCCCGTGCCGCCCGGGTCAGTCCGGCGAGGACCAGGGCGGCCTGCGCCGTGTCACGCGCGCCGATCGCGTCCAGCAGGCCGACCGGTGAAGCACCCATCGCCGCCAGGTCGTTGACGTTCACCAGGACCCCGCACCAGCCCGCCCACTCCGGGTCCCGCTCCACCATCGACGGCACGATCGCGTCGCACGCGGCGATCACATCGGTGCCCGGCACGGGCGCGCCGTCGTCGCCGCCGAAGCCGGGCGGCGCGGGCAGCTCGGCGAGCAGACCGCCCAACGCGGCCTTGGTGGCGGCGACTTGAGCCGCGATCCGCGCGACGGGCCACCGCATCAGCAGGTGCGGGGCGTCGGCCACCCGCGTCGCGCGCACCGGCCGCCAGCCGAGCCGCCGGAACAGCACCTCGTTGCGGGCCTGCACGGTCGCGTCGAAGCGCAGCGCGCCCTCCGCCTCCGCCCGTGCGCAGGCGGCCCGGACCAGCGCCGCGCCGATACCGAGCGGGCCGCGAGCCTCCGGGGCGACGACCAGTCGGCCGCCCTGCCACCAGCCCAGGTCGATCCCGTCGTCGACCGGTCCCAGCCGGACCCCGCCGACCACCGTGCCGTCCGCGGCCTTGGCGACCAGCACGACGGTACGGGGGTCGGTGTCACGGTCGTCGAGGTCGTCGCCGCTGAACAGTCGCTGCTCGTGCACGAAGGTGTCGGTGCGAAGCCGTCGGTAGGCGGCCAACTCCGCCTTTCCGTCGGCCTGTTGGATATGGAACGCGGGGCGGCGGGCGAGGGTGCTGCGGTCGCCGAGCAGGGCCAGGATGTCCACCGGGCCGTCCGCCGCGAGCGGTGCCGTCGAGCCGTCGAGGTACATGGCGTTCACCCGCCCGCGGCGCGCAGCACACTGCACGCGCCGCAGGCCGCGCAGCCCGCCTTCTGGTCCGCGCCGCTCATCCCGGCCGCCCGCAGCCGGGCGGCGACGCCTTCGGTGACGTACGTCAGGAGTTCCGCGCTCGGCGCCGCGATGCCGTCCCGTGCGGCGAGCGTGCCCGCCATCGGCCGGAACGGGACGACGAACGGATACACCCCCCGGTTGATCAACTCACCGGCGCCCGCGATGAGTTCGTCGGGACGCTCGCCGAGCCCGACGAGCAGGTACGTGGAGACGCGGTTCGGCCCGAAGACCCGCACCGCCTCGTCCCACGCGGCCTCGTACTCGGTGAGCGGGACGCTCGACTTGCCCGGCATCCAGCGCCGGCGCACCTCCTCGTCGAGGGACTCGACGTGGATGCCGATCGCGGTGGCCCCGGCGTCGTGCAGGGCGCGGATCCAGGCGAGGTCGCCGGGCGGTTCGCACTGCACCTGGATGGGGAGGCCGGGCACGGCCGCCAGGACCGCGCGGACGGACCGTACGAGAGCGCGGGCGCCCCGGTCGGGTCCGGTCGTCGTGCCGGTGGTCATGACCAGCTGCCGTACGCCGTCCAACCGGACGGCGGCCTCGGCGACTTCGGCGAGCTGGGCCGGAGTCTTCGCGGCGACCGTCGCGCCCGAGCGCAGGGACTCCTCGATGGTGCAGAAGCGGCAGCGGTCGGACTCGGCGTAGCGGATGCAGGTCTGGACGACGGTGGTGGCGAGGACGTCGGCGCCGTGCAGGCGGGCGATGTGCTCGTAGGGGACGCCGTCGGCGGTGGTGAGGTCGTAGAACTGCGGGCGGTCCACGGCCGACAGGGTCAGGCCGGTGTCGTCCTCGCCGAGCCACACCCTGCCGTCCCGTAGGGAGTAGGGGCTCTCGGGGTTGGTGGGCAGCGCGGCGTTGGCACCGTCGACGGGACCGTGCCCGATCAGAAAGTGACCGTCGTCGCTCGGTCCCGCGCCGTCCGGCCGCCGCACCGGAGCGTCCGACCGGACGCCGTGGAGGGCGAGTTCGGCACGGGTCATGATCCGCACGTCCACCGCTGTGTTGGTGCCAACGCTCACGGCCCGCCCCTTACAGCTGGTAGGTGGAGTTGATGATGGCGCCCTTGCGCGCGTAGTGGATCAGCGCGTCCTGGACGTCGAGCGGGTGGGTCGGGATGACGCCCTCGATGAGGTCCTCCTCGCGGGCGCCGTGCAGGGAGAGGCCGAAGCGGCAGCAGAAGACCTTGCCGCCTTCGGAGATGAACGTCTTGAGCTGGTTGTTGATGTTGTGCTCGCCGGGGAAGGCCGAGTTGCCGGTGGTCGGGAAGCCGCGCGTGGCGAGGCAGTTGAGGGAGCCGGGGCCGTAGAAGTAGATGGCCGTCTCGAAGCCCTTGCGCAGTGCGCGGGTGGCCTGGAGGACGGCGACGAAGGAGACCGACGACTCGTGGGCGATGCCGTGGACGAGCGTGAAGTACGTCTCCCCGTCCTCGGCCTTGTAGTCGGGGAACACCTTCGTGGAGCCGTAGATGCTGGTGCCCTCGGGGAGCGAGGGGTGGGGGATCTCGTTGAGGGACTTCTGCTCGATCTCGCTGAGTTCGACGGTTTCGGACATGGCTGTCTCCTTGTGCGTACCGGACTTGGGAAGGGGGTCGGTCAGTCGTAGAGCGCGGCGAAGGTGTCCCGGAAGACCAGCTCGCCGAGTGCGCCGCCGCCGGTCGCCTCGGCGAGGCGGGCGTACTCGCCCGTGAAGTCGCCCCACGGCTGGTCGCTGGCGAAGAGCACCCGGTCGTGGCCGATGCCGCGGCGCTCGATCTCCTGGGCCAGCCAGCGGGGAGTGAAGCCGATGGCCCAGGAGAGGTCGGTGTAGACGTGCTTGCCGGCGGTGATCCAGTCGAAGAACCGGGAACCGGCGAGCTTGATGTGGCCGCTCATGCCGCCGCCGAAATGCACGAGATGGACGGGGACCCGGTCGGCGTACCAGTCGACCAGATGGCCGACCTCGTCGATGTCGGAGGCGGCGCCGGGGGAGGTGTGGACGTGCACCACCAGCCCGTGCCGGGCCGCCACGGCGAAGATGCGGTCCAGGTGCGGGCGGCAGGCCGGGTCGGTCGGACGGCCGCCGAGCAGGAAGCTCAGCTTGAGCGCCTTCACCCCGCGCTCACCCGCCAACGCCAGGGCCTGGGCGGTGCGTTGCTCGTCCTCGGGGCGCGGGGACACCCACAGTCCGGCCCGGATGCGGTCGTCGGTCTGGGCGGCCTCGATCGCCAACTCGTTGAAGGAGAACGCGATCGAGGGGTCGGGCACGCCGTAGTTCGGGATGACCAGGGCGCGTTCGGTGCCCTCCGCGTCCAGGTCGGCGATGAGCTGCCGGACCGTGGCGCGGGCGGTGGTGTCGGGGTTGACGGGCGGGCCGCCGTAGAAGGGATGGGCGGGCAGGACGCCGATGTGGCGGTGTGCGTCGAAGACCATGGTGGTGAGTTCCTCAGCCGATCGGCAGGGCCGAGGCCAGGTCGGTGGGGGCGCCGGTGAGGGTGCCGCACACGTCGGCCAGGCGGCGCGAGGCGTCGATGTGGTCCGCGAGGAACTCCGCGTCCCTGCCCACCGCTTCGAAGCGTCCCGAACCCCACGAGTGCTGCCAGGGCAGACCCAGGAAGTACAGGCCGGGGACGCTGGTGGCGCCGCGCCAGTGCATCGGGTAGCCGCGGCCGTCGAAGACCGGCGCCTCGATCCAGCGGTGGTCGCGGCGGAACCCGGTCGACCAGACGACCGAGGTGATGCCGGTCCGCTCCAGGTCGAGTGCGCGCGGCCGGTCGTCCGGTTCCCACACGGGTACGTACCGCGGTTCGTCCGGCGCGGCGATGCCCCGCGCGGTGATGTGGGCGTCGATGGCGTCCTTGATGCCCTCCGCCACCGCGTCCGCGTGGTCGAGGTTCACCTTGAGGTCGTCGGCGAACTCCAGTGCCGTGCCGCCGACTTCGGTGAGTCTGCCGTACAGCCGCATGCCGTCGCGGGCGAAGGCGCGCAGGTCGATGTCACGGCCTCCGTCGCGTCCGGTGACGTAGTGGTTGACGCGCATCCGGACCGCGCCGGCGTCGTCGAAGTCGTCGATGCTCTTCGCGTAGTGGCCCATGTCGTCGAGCCAGGCCACGCAGTCACGGCCGCGGTAGAAGCGGGCCACGCGCGGAGCGCTGCCCACGGACAGGTGCACCTGGCGTCCGGCGAGGTGCAGGTCCTCGGCGATCTGGCAGCCGGACTGGCCGGTGCCGACCACCAGCACGGCGCCCGGCGGGAGTTGGGCGGGGTTGCGGTAGCGCGAGGAGTGGACCTGGGTGACGGAACCGGGCAGCCGCTGGGCCAGGGGCGGGACGGAAGGGGTGTGGTACGGGCCGGTCGCGATCACCACCTGGTCGGCGGTGAAGTCGCCCTGCGCGGTGGCGAGTTCGAAGACCCCGCCGGGCGCGCGGCGCAGCCTGGTGACCGTCACGCCCTCGACCAGCGGCGGCCGGAACCGGGCGACGTAGTCCTCCAGGTACCGCACGATGTCCTCGCGGACCATGAACCCGTCGGGATCGTCGCCCCGGTAGGGGTGACCGGGCAGTCTGCACTGCCAGTTGGGGGTCACCAGGCAGAAGGAGTCCCAGCGCCGCTCGCGCCACTCGTGGCCGACCCGGTGGGCCTCGACGACGACGTGGTCGACACCGCGTTCGCGCAGCTCGTGGCTGACGGAGAGCCCCGCCTGGCCACCGCCCACCACGGCGACCGGGAAGTGCGCGCCGGCCAGGCGGATCACCGGGTTCACCGCGGACTCCCGTCGGCGCCCAGGAGCGCCTCGACCGTGACCTCGGCGCCGCTGACGTCGCCGTACGCGGCGGCCGTCCGTTCTATGCGGGCCAGTTGGTCCGAGGCGCCGGTGCAGTGGAAGCCGAACTTCTCCCGCACCCGCTCACCGGCGATACCGAGTGCCGTACGGCTGCGCTCGACGAATTCCGCGAGCTCGTACGAGGAGCCTGGAACGAAGTAGTCCTCGACTATCGTGGAGGGGGAATAGCAGCGCTGGGTCAGACCGTCGGGCCAGCGCACATCGAAATACATCTCGGGCATGACATCCTCCATGCCGTGCGCCGAGGTCTTGCCACCTCGCCGCTCTCCATGGCGACCAACTTCAGCCCTGTGGATTTCCGAACGAAGTCATCGGGAACAAAGGGGAGTTGCGAAAAACTCACCGTTGCCGCAGAGGCAAACCCGCTATTCGGTGAGCCTGGTGGCCGATTCCGCGGACGGCCACTGCGCGAGCGAGATCATTCCCAGCACCCGGTGGATCAGGTAGTACGCCAGCGGCAGTTCGGCGAAGACCGCGAGAGCCGTTGCCGACCAGACGGCCGAGGTGCCGAAGGCCAGCGACACGTCGAACCACGCGTCGCAGATCAGCAGCGTCGCCGAGAAGACCGCCGCCACGATGACGGCCCGGTGCCGCCGCCAGCCGAGCAGCGCGGTGGCCGCCATCGAGAGCACGAGCAGGACATCGAACCCGACCCAGGTCACCCGCCACTGGTGGACCTCGTAGGCGGACGGCAGCGTGACCGCCAGCAGAATCGTCCAGGGGATCAGTCCCACGGAGCAGACGGTGAGCAGTTCCAGGGTGTGCCGCCGGTGCCGACGTACCCGCTCCAGTGTGTCGGGGGGCGGCGCCAGCGGGTCGGGCACCTGGCGTATGTCGGTCTTCGACGCGTCGTTCACGTTGACTGCTCCGCTCTCAGGAGTCCGGTGCTGATCCGGTACGCAAAGGCTAAAACAGCCCTGCGCCGCGCTCTCTTCCCGAGGGGCGCAGAGGGGCGCCGACGCGGATTCCGTGCTTCCGGATCCCGTCATACCGGATGGATCATCCCGATAGCGGATGAACGGGGCGCCGGGCTAGACTCGCGCAACCTACGACGCTGGGAAGGTCCGGCATGCGACGGTGGGCCGAATTCGTGCTGCGGCACCGCAAAGCGGTGGTCGCGTTCTGGGGTCTCGTGCTGATCGCCGGCATCGCGCTGGCCGGCCGGACCACGGACCGGCTGACGATCGACTTCTCGCTGCCCGGCCAGCCCGGCACCGTGACCGCCCACAAGATCGAGAAGGCCTTCGGCAGCGGCGGCGACACCAATCCCTATCTCGTCGCGGTCACCCTGCCGGCCGGGCAGACCGTCACCGGCCACGAGGCCGATGTCGGGCGGGTGTTCACCGCCGCCGGCACGGCCGCTCCGGGCCTGCGGGTGATCGACGAGGCGAACACCGGGGACAAGGCGTTCCGGACGAAGGACGACCGCACCGCCTACGCGCTGGTGTTCTACCGCTTCAACCCGTCCCCCAGCCAGAAGGCGCTGACCGAGCCGATCCGGACGGCGGCCGAGAAGGCCGTCCCGGCGGGCGCGACGGTCGGGGTCACGGGCGAGGACCCGCTCGCCACCGGCGGCGACGACGGAGGCGGCCCCGGCGTCCTCGGCGAGACCCTGCTCGGCGCCGTCGGCGCGCTCGCCGTCCTCGCCTTCGTGTTCGCGTCCTTCCTCGCCCTGCTGCCGCTGCTGGTGGCCGCCGTGTCGATCCTCGCGACCTTCGTGATGCTGCTGCCGCTCACCTACGCGACCGACGTGTCCTTCATCGTGCAGTTCCTGGTCGCCCTCATCGGCCTGGGCGTCGCGATCGACTACTCGCTGCTCTTCGTCACCCGCTGGCGCGAGGAGCGCGACCGCGGCCGGGACAACCACGACGCGGTCGTCGTCGCGATGGAGCACGCCGGACACGCCGTCGTCTTCAGCGGCGTCACGGTCGCCATCGGCCTGCTCTCCCTGGTCGTCCTGCCCGTCCCGTTCCTGCGCAGCATGGGCTACGGCGGCGCGCTCATCCCGCTCGCCAGCGTGCTGACGACCCTCACCCTGACCCCCGCGATCCTCGGCGGCATCGGGCCGAAGGTCGACTGGCCCAAGATCCGGCACGAGAACCGCGCGAGCCGCTTCTGGATCCGCTGGACCACCGCCGTCGTACGGCGCCGCTGGATCGCGGCCGGCGCCGCGCTGGCCGCCCTCGCGGCCCTCGTCGGCGTCTTCCTCGGCATCAAGATCGGCCTCGCCTCCTCCGCGTCCCTGGCCAAGAGCGGCCCGGCCTACGAGACCCTCCAGACCCTGGAACGCGGTGGCGTCCCGACCGGCGCGCTCACCCCCATGGAGGTCCTGGTCAGCACCGACCGGGCGAAGCCCGTCGCCGCGGCACTCGCCAAGGTCGACGGCGTGAGCAGCGTGTTCGTGCCGACCGGACCCGCAGGCAACCGCGGCGGACAGAGCATCGTCGTGGTCGTCCCCGACACCGAGACCGTCAACTCCAAGAGCGTCGACGTCGTACGACGGGTCAGGACCGCCACCGAGCACCTGCCCGGCGCCATCGGCGTCGCCGGGGTCGGCGCGGCCCAGATCGACTTCCTGCACGCGGTCTACGGCAACTTCCCGCTGATGCTCACGATCATCGCGCTGCTGACGTACATCCTGCTCGTGCGCGCCTTCCGGTCGCTGCTGCTGCCGCTGAAGGCGGTGCTGCTCAACCTGGTCTCGCTGGCGGCGACACTCGGCCTGATGGTCCTCTTCTGGCAGGACGGCCACGGCTCCCAGGCGATCTTCGGGATCGCCGCCACGGGCGCCGTCACGTTCTGGATCCCGATCATGATCTTCGCGTTCCTGTTCGGACTGTCCATGGACTACGAGGTGTTCATCCTCACCCGCATCCGGGAGGAGTACGACGCCGGCCTGTCCACCGACCAAGCGGTGGTCGAGGGCATCGGCCGCACCGGCCGCCTCGTCACCAGCGCCGCACTCATCCTCTTCCTCGCCTTCGCCGCGCTCGCCTCGGGACCGGGCACCGACCTCAAGACCCTGGCGACCGGTCTCGGCATCGGCATCCTGCTGGACGCGACCATCGTGCGGATGCTGCTCGTGCCGTCCCTGGTCTCCCTGTTCGGCGGCTGGAACTGGCACCTGCCCGCCTGGGCGGCCCGCCCGCTGCGGGTCCAGCCGTCCGCCCCGCACCCGGAGGGCACCGGGGCGAAGTCACCGACCGGCTGAACCCCCGTTCCAGGGCGCCCTGTCGAAGCGGAACGGCACGAGGACGTCGGGGCGGCGGCCGGTGCGGACGTAGTCGGCGAGGGTACGGCCGGTGACCGGGCCCAGCGTGACGCCGAGCATGCCGTGCCCGGTCGCCGCGAACACGTTGTCGTGCCCCGGGACGCGGTCGACGACCGGCAGCCCGTCCGGCAGGAAGGGCCGCCCGCCCACCCACGGATCGCGGATGAGGCTCACCAGGTCGTCCGGGTCCTCGAACCAGCGGCCCAGATAGTGCCGGCTGGCGAGAGCGACCGCGACGATCCGGCGCCAGTCCAGCCGGTTGTTGTTGCCGCTGAGCTCCATCGTCCCGCCGATGCGGGTGGTGGCCCCGATCGGCGAGGCGACGGCCCTGCGCTCGCCGAAGTACAGCGTGTGCCGGGGCGCCCGCTCCAGGTCGACCGAGAAGCTGTAGCCCTTCCCGGCCTGCAACGGCAGCGGACGGCCGAGCGGGCCGAGCAGGTCCGAGGAGCGCGTGCCGGCCGCGATGACGGCGGCCGAGCAGGGGATCTCACCGGTCGCGGTGCGCAGCGCGGTGACCCGGCTTCCCTCCGTCCGGAACCCGGTGGCCTCCGTGTTCTCGTGGACCTTCACCCCGGACGCGGCGAGCGCCTGGCCCAGGGCACGGGCGAACGCCGCCGGATCGACCACGCCCTCGCCCTCCACCAGATACGCGGCCCGCACCCGGTCGGACAGCGCGGGGTCCAGGAGGCGGGCCTCGTCGCCCGTGACCACGTCGCCCGGCAGCGGGTAGCGGCCGTGCGCCATCTGCCGCTGGACGGCGAGATGGTGGCGCGCCTCGGCGGGGGAGAGGAAGGCGTGCACCATGCCGGGCCGGGTCAGCCCCGTCTCGACTCCGGCCGCCCGCAACCCGTCGAACAGGTCGAAGGTGCCGCGGTTCAGCTCGGCGATGGCCGTGTAGCCGTGCCGGAACGCGGCCGGGGTACTGCTGCGCCAGAACCGCCACAGCCACCGGACGAACGCCGGATCGGGCAGCGGCCGTAGATACAGCGGCGAGTCCGGGCGGCCCAGGGAGCGCAGCGCGTAGCGCACCACGCCGGGCGCGGGGACCGGCGTCGAATGGCTGAGGCAGATCCAGCCCGCGTTGCCCCGGGACGCCCCCGAGCCCAGCGCGCGCCGCTCGACGACCTCCACTTCGAGGCCCGCCTCGGCCAGGTAGTAGGCCGTGCACAGTCCCACGACCCCGCCGCCGACCACGACGACCGGGCCTTCGCGGCCGGTCATGACGTCGTCCCGTAGGCGGCGAGGAAGGCGCGGGTGCGGGCCTGTTCGGGGCGGTCGATGACCTGTTCCGACGGCCCCTCCTCGACGATCCGGCCGCCGTCGACGAAGACGACACGGTCCGACACCTCGCGGGCGAAGGGGAGTTCATGGGTGACCAGCAGCATCGTCATGCCGTCGGCGGCCAGTTCGCGCATCACGCTCAGCACCTCGCGGGTCGCCTCCGGGTCCAGGGAGGACGTGGGTTCGTCGAAGAGCAGCACTTCGGGCCGGAGCGCCAACGCCCGTGCGATGGCGACGCGTTGCTGCTCTCCGCCGGAGAGCCGGTCGGGCAGGGCCAGACCCCGGTGGGCCACCCCGACCCGGCGCAGCAGGGCCACGGCCCGCTCCAGGGCCTCCGACTCCGGTACGCCGGCCTTGCGTTGGGCGACCACGACGTTCTCCACGGCCGTGAGGTGCGGGAAGAGGTTGAAGCGCTGGAAGACCATGCCGACCGTGCGGCGCAGCCCTGGCAGGTCGCGGCAGACCGTGCGCCCGTCGCGGTGCACCACCTCCCCGGCGACCTCGACCGTGCCGCGGTCGGGCCGCTCCAGCAGGTTCACGCACCGCATCAGCGTGGTCTTGCCGCCGCCGCTCTGCCCGATGACGCTGACGATCCGGCCCCGCCCGACCTCAAGGCTCACGTCGTCGAGCACGCGCCGCCCGTCGAAGGACTTGCTGAGCCGCTCGATCCGAACGACCGTGTCGGCGTGGGGAGTTGAGTCGGTCTTCGAGGTGATGACGGGCTCGGTCATACGGCCGGCTCCTTCGGGTTCGCCGGGATGAGCAGGTCGGCGGCGAGCAGCGCCCGTGCCGTACGCACCCTGCGCCGCCGCCACGGGGAGAGAGGGACGCCCGCGCGCACCTTGCGCTCCAGCAGCAGGAGGAGCTGGGAGAGCGGGTAGCACAGGGCGAAGTAGATGGCGGAGATGACGAGGTACACCTCCAGGGCCCGGAAGGTCGCCGAGGTGATCAGCCGGCCCTCCGACATCAGCTCGGCGGCGGAGACGGTCACCAGCAGCGAGGTGGACTTCAGCAGGTCCACCAGCATGGTGTTGGTGCCGGCCAGCGCCTGGCGGACCGCCTGCGGCAGCACGATGTGGACGAAGATCCCGAGCTTCCCGATGCCCAGCGCCTCACCGGCCTCGGTCTGCCCCTCGTGCACCCCGCTGATCGCGGAGCGGAAGATCTCGGACAGATAGGCGGCGTAGAAGACGACGAGGCTCAGACAGCCGGCGGTGAACACGTCCAGCCGGATGCCCGCCGAGGCCAGACCGAAGTAGGTCAGGAAGATGATGGCGAGCAGCGGGATGTTCTTGAACAGCTCGGTGTAGACGGCGGCCAGGGCCCGCGCGGGCCATGCCCTGCTGAGCCGCAGCAGCGCCACGACCAGACCCAGCAGCACCGCGCCGACGAAGCTGACCACCGTGTACGAGATCGTCCGCCACAGCGCGTCGATCAGGTCGGAACGGTAGTCGGACCAGGGGACTTGGAAGAGCTGCGACATGTCGGCGCCTCACTTCCCGATGGACGGCGGTGTCCAGTCAGCCGGTCGGTCCACACCGCGCCGGGAGGTCGCGACATCGGCGGCGGGCCTGAGGAACTGCTGCGGATCTCCGCCGTACTTGGTGACGAGCTTCGCCAACTCGCCGTTGCGGTACATCGCGTCGATCTGCGCGGAGATCGCCCGCTCCAACTTCGTGGCGCTCTTGGGGAGATAGAAGCCCGTCTGGTACGGCTCGAAGTACTGGAGGGCCGGCTTCGCCTCGACCTCGGCGGCGGTCGGCGGGGTCAGGTACTCGGTGGCGATCTTCAGGTCCGGGCGCTGCTTCTGCGCCGCGATGATGATCAGCGGGTCGAGGAAACCTGCGTCGATACGGCCGGCGCCGAGGTCGTCGAAGACACCGTTGGCGTCCGGGTAGGCGTGCAGCTTCGCGCCCGGCACGGCCTGGATCGACTTGACCCACACATAGCCGTCGACCGTGCCGAGGTTCAGGCCCTTGAGGTCGGCGACCGTCCGGTACGTCTTGCCGCTGCGTACGGCCATCGCCGGGGGCGAGTAGTACGGCGGATCGGTGAACAGCCCCTGTTTCTGCCGGTCGGCGGACCAGGCGACCCCGCCGACGGTGATGTCGACACGGCGGGACTGCACCCCGGCTAGCATGCCCGCGAAGTCCGTCACCTGGGGCTTGATGTCGAGCCCCAGCTTCTCGGCGACATACGTGAGGATGTCGCCGTCCAGCCCGACGATCTTCCCGCCCCGCACGGTGGTGTAGGGCGCGTACGGCTGGACGGCCACCTTGAGGACACCGGGTGTGAGGGTGCCCAGCGCGGCGGTCTTCGCGGAGACGTTCTTCGGGGCGTCGTCGCCGCCCGAACCACAGGCGGCGACGGTGGACAGCAGCAATGTCGCGGACAACGCCACGACGAGCGAGCGCACACGGATCATCGGCACGGGCCTTCCGTATCGGCACTGAAGGGACCCGCCGTTCACCGCGCTGTGCCCTCGGCGGGAAGTGATTGGGCCCAAACGCTAGGCACCGACCGGCCGTCCGTCATCGTCCACTTCGTACGAAGTTATGGCCGGATTCATGCGGTCCGCTGTACGGTGCGTCCAATCCGGTCGGCCCGCGAAGGGAGGAAACCCCGTGCTCAGCCCGTCACTCGCCCAGGAGATCGCCGGGGACACCTCCGCTGTCATCGGCTTCAACGTGCTGATCACGGACGCCGAGGGGATCGTCATCGGCAGCGGCGACAGCAGCCGCGTCGGCAGCTTCCACGAGGCCTCCGTCGACGTCGTCCGCACGAAGGAACCGGCCACCCACAGCGCCTCCCAGGCCCAGCTGCTGCGCGGTGTACGGCCGGGCGTCACCCTCCCGCTGATCACCAACGGACAGGCCGTGGGCACCGTCGGCATCACCGGCACCCCCGCCCAGGTCCGCCGCTTCGGCCTGCTCGTCAAACGCCAGACGGAGATCCTGCTCCGCGAGTCCGTGATGCTCCGCTCCCGGCTGCTGGCCGAACGCGCCGCCGAGAAGCTCCTCGCCGACATCGCGTCCTACGACCCCCAGGTCGTCGAGGGCGACTTCCTGGTGTTCCGCGGCGCCGAACTCGGCTACGACCTGCGTCTGCGGCGGGTCGCGGTGGCCTTCGAGGTGAGCGTGCCGCACTCCGCGCCCCGCCGGCCGGGCGGCACCCAGACCCGGGACATGGCCCTGGTCCGCTCCGAACTCCTGCGCACGGTAGGCGAGTTCTTCGCCGATCCGCAGGACATCGTGGCCTCCACCGCGCCCGGCTGGATCGGCGTGCTGCACCGGCTGCCCGCCGGACGCTCCACCGCCTCCCTCCTCGCCGACTGCCGACGCGTCACCGACCTCATCGCCGCCCAGGACGGTCTCGCGGCCCGCGCCGGCATCGGCGAGACCGCCACCGCCGTCGGCGGGCTGCACGACTCCTACCAGGACGCGTGCGACGCGCTGCGGCTCGGTGCCCGGTTCGCCGCCACCGATCCCGTGCACCTCATCACCGACCTGCGCGTCCACCAGGTGGTGACGGCGGTGGGCCAGTCGGCGCGCCGGCGGCTGCTGGAACTCACCGCCGCCGAACTGCGCGCCCAGCCGGACTGGCCGGCCCTGCGCGACACCGTCACCGCCTGGTGCGAGAGCGGCTTCAACCTCGTGCGTACCGCCGAGGCCCTGCACATCCACCGCAACACCGTCGTCTACCGGATGAACAAGATCGAGCAGATCACCGGCCGCCCGCTGCGGGAGTACCGGACGGCCATGGCGCTCTATCTCGCCTGCCTGGCCGACCGGTTGGGGCACTGAAGGGATCCCCTCACGCGCCCCCGGCCCGCGCGCGGAGCATGCGGCTCACCTCGTCCGAGCGCTCCAGGAGCGTGGTGCGGACCACCGGCACCGCCTCCTGGGACGCCTGCCGGGCCCGCTCGATGTACTCCGGGCCGATGGCGTGCAGCGGAAAGAGGCGATGCGTGTAGCTCATCGCCTGGAGCATGCCGCCCTGGTGCAGCTTGGGGATCGCCTCCAAGTAGCGCTCGGCGTACGGGGCCAGCAGCTCGTCCTGGCCGGGGCGCCAGAAGGCCGTCGCCACCGCGCCCACCGAGTTGACGGGGACGGCACGGTCCTCGACCAGCCGCTGCCAGACCTCCGCCTTCGTGTCGGCGTCGGGCAGCGCGGCCCGGACGGTGAGGGCACGGATCCAGGCGTCGGGGTCCGGGTCCCGGGCGAGCAGCCGCTCGGTCTCCGCGACGACGTCCCCGCCCAGTTCCGCGTCGCGGACCAGCGCACGCCAGTGCAGGTCCACGTCGGCGCCCGCCCGCTCCCGGAGCCGGTCGAGATCGTCCCGGGTCGTCGCCGTACGGGCCAGCCCGCGCAGCGCGACCTGGCGGCGGCCGAGGTCCTCGGCCAGCCGGACGCAGGCCGCCGCCACCGCGGCCGACAGCGCGGTCCGCTCGGCGGGCGGCGCCCACAGTTCCGCGATGTCCGCGGCGAGGGTCAGATACGGCTCGATCACCGCGTCGGACGTCTCGGCCGCCAGCGACGCGGTCAGGCACCGCCCCGCCTCCACCGCCGTGGCCTCGCCGGTCGTCAGCATGTCCCACACGGTGGCGGCGGCCACGCCCCGTGAGATCGCCGTGGGCAACCGGGCCGCCGTACGGAACAGCGCGTCCCGGCCGGCGGGGTCCGGGCGGGTCGTCGCGAAGGTCAGGTCGTCGTCGTTGATCAGCAGTACGTCGGCGGCCGGGAGGCCGGTCACCGGGGTACGGGTCTCGGTCACCTCGACCCGCACCAGCGCCCGGCGTTCCAGCGCGTCGCCGTTCGCCGCGTACGCGCCCACCGCCAGCACCTGCGGGCGCGGACGCCCGGCGGCCACCAGGGTGAGGGTGTCGCCGTCGCGCTCCAGCGAGAAGCGGTCGGTGCCGGCCGTCGCCAGCCAGGCCGTGCGCCAGGCGTCCAGGTCGCGGCCACTTGCCCGCGACAGGGAGTCGATCAGGTCCTGGAGCGTGGTGTTGCCCCACGCGTGGCGGGCGAAGTAGGCGGCCATGCCGGTCCTGAAGTGCTCCTCGCCGACATACGTCTTGAGCTGCTGGAGGACGGACGCGCCCTTGGGATAGGTGATGTTGTCGAAGATCGACGCGGCCTGGGCGACGTCGTGGATGGGCTGGTGGATCGGGTGCGAGGCGGGCCCCTGGTCGGACAGGTACGCGCTGATCTTGCCGTTCATCAGATGGCTCGCCCACGCGTCGGTGTGCCGGGTGGCGCGCTCGGCCGCCCAGTGGCAGGCGAACTCCGCGAACGCCTCGTTCAGCCAGAGGTCGTCCCACCAGCGCATGGTGACGATGTTGCCGAACCACATGTGCGCCATCTCGTGCAGCAACACCCTTGCCAGCAGGACGTGTTCGGCGGGGGTCGGGGCGGCCCGCCGCAGGAACCCGTCCGACCACGTGACACAGCCGTAGTTCTCCATCGCCCCGCCGAACTCGGGCATGAACACCTGGTCGTACCTGCGCTGCGGGAACGGCATCGCGAAGGCCTCGGCGTAGAACGCGAGGCCCTGACGGGTGAGGGTGAACAACTCCTCGGCGTCCCGGTCGAGGACCTCGGCCAGCGAACGGCGGGCGTACAGGCCCAGGTCGTGGCCGTCCACCTCGCGGCGGACCTCGTGGAAGGGGCCCGCGTTGATGACCGTGTTGTACGTGGACAGGGGCGGGGTGTCGGGGAAGGTCCACCGGCGGGCCGTGCCCGACTCCGTCACTTCCGCGTCACCGGAGTTGCTGGTGACGGTCCACGCGGCCGGGGCCGTGACGGTGAAGGCGTGCGGGGCCTTGAGGTCGGGCTGGTCGAAGCAGGCCCACACGAACCGTGCCTCGTCCGGCTCGAAACTCATCCACACATACACCTCGCCGTCGCCGGGGTCCGTCGCCCGGTGCACGCCCTCGCCGACGGTGGTGTCGGCCTGCACGCTCTCCACGCGCAGCACGTTGCGCGCGGCGAGACCGGGGAGTCGGATCCGCCCGTCCTCGCCGGGGCCGACCTCGACGCCGTTCAGCGTCGCGCTCAGCACCCGGGCCGCGCAGTCCACGAAGGTCGTCGCGCCCGGCTCGCGGCAGGTGAACGCCACGGTGGAGACGCAGCGGACCTCCGGCCCCTCGGGCAGCGCGGTCAGATCCACCGCCACGTCGTAGCGCTCGACCGCGATCAGCGCGGCCCGGTCCTCGGCTTCGGCGCGGGTCAGGCTTCGGATCCCCATGTGTCCTCCCTCGGCAGACAGCGGCCGTAAGCGTATGACGGAGATCGCCGGGGAGCGGCGGGTTTTCGGCGCCCCGCCGCCCCCCTGCGGTCACCGCCCCCGCAGGCCCATGCCGATCACCCGGGCGGTACGGCGGGCGGCCTCCGCGAGCCGTTCCAAGTGGTGTGCCGGATCGGTGAGGACGCACAGCGCAGCCAGCGGCGTGCTGCCCGCGCCGAGCAGTGGAACCGCCGCGCAGCACACCCCGCTCACCACTTCCTCCCGGTCGAACGCGGCACCGCGCTCGCGGATCGCGGCGGCGTCCCGCGCCCAGGACGGGGGCAGCGGCCCCAGCAGCGATGCCGACGCGGCCGTGGCCACCAGGACCTTGCCCGCCGCGGTGAACCACGGCCAGGTCATCCGGGGCTGGAGCGGATCGGGCCGTTCGGTGTCGTCGGGACGCCACTCGACCATCAGCGTCTCGCCCTTCCACAGCACGGCGATCCCCACCGTGGTTCCCGTCAGCTCCGCCAGCCGGCGCATCGGTTCCCTGGCGGCGGTCCGCAGCCGGGGGTGCGGCTGCCAGGCACGGCCGAGGCGGAACATCCCCGGGCCCACCCGGTAACTCCCCCCGCACCGCTCGACCGCGCCCAGGTCCGCCAGCTGTTCCAGCAGCCGGTACGCGGTCGTCTTGGGCAGCCCGCAGTCGGCGGCCAGCCTGGTCGGCCCCGCCTCCGTGGCCTGTTCCACCGCCTCCAGCAGCGCGAAGGCGCCCTCCAGCACGCTCCTGCCGCCGGCGCTTCCCGTGGCGGCCGGTAACGCGTCCGGCCGCCGTACCGGCACCCGTTTCCCAGGTGCCATCACGTCGTCTGTGATCACACTTCTCGCCCCCGTTTGCCTGTTGCGCAGCCGCCAGGCGACGGCCCTGCCGTCCTGAGTCGACGGGACGCGGTCGACGCCCCGCCCGTGCCCCAGCAGATTCGCACCGGTGTGTGACGGGAAACCTTGTCGAAGGCTTGTCGCGCCGCGTACACGTCCGTGAAAGAAAGGAGGAGGCTTTGTGCAGGGGGTGGCGCACACGATGGTGGACGTGCAGTTGCTGGGGCCGGTGGAACTGTCGGCGGCGGGACGCGCGGTGGAGGTGGGCCCGCCCCAACGCCGCACCGTGATGGCCGCGTTGGCCGTGGACGTCGGCCGGCCCGTCCCGGTGGACGTGGTCATGGAACGAGTCTGGGGCACCCACTTCCCGGACGGCGCGCGCGGCGCCGTGCACGCCCATGTCACCCGGATCAGGCGGGTGTGCGAGCAGGCCGCCAGGACCGCCCGCGAACCGCTGTCCGTGGTACGGCGCTCCGGCGGCTACCTCCTGGAGGCGCGCCCGGACCAGGTGGACGTCTACAGATTCCGGCAGTTGGTGGACCAGGCACGCGCGGCGGGCCCGGCCGGCCCCGAGCGCGCCCGGCTGCTGCGCGCGGCGCTGGACCTGTGGCGCGGGGAGCCGCTGTCCGGGCTGCACGGGCAGTGGGCGGCCCGGATGCGCGAGGCCTGGCGGCGCCAGCACCAGGACGCCGCCGTCGGCTGGGCCCGCGCGGAACTGGGCCACAGCGACCCCGCGTCCGTCATCGCCCCGTTGACCGGCCTGCTCGGCGAGTACCCGCTCGCGGAACCCGTCGCCGAGGCCCTGATGCGGGCCCTGCACGAAACAGGCCGCAGCGCGGAGGCACTCGACTGCTACGCGGCCGTCCGCAAACGGCTCGCGGAGGAGCTGGGCACCGACACCGGTCCGGCCCTGCGCCAGCTCCACCAGACGATCCTGCGCGGCCACCGCTCCGGCCCGGCCGAGCGCCCCAAACCGTCCGGGGCTCCCCGGTCGGCCGAACTCCCCGCCCAACTCCCCATGGGCGTACGGGGGTTCACCGGCCGCGACGAGGAACTGACCAGACTTGAGGCGATCCTCGCCTCGATGGAGGGCGAGTTCGCCGCCGTGGTGATCTCGGCGGTCTCCGGGATGGCGGGGGTCGGCAAGACCGCGCTCGCCGTGCACTGGGCCCGCCGG
This sequence comes from Streptomyces sp. NPDC091280, assembly GCF_044768565.1. Lineage (NCBI taxonomy): Bacteria > Bacillati > Actinomycetota > Actinomycetes > Kitasatosporales > Streptomycetaceae > Streptomyces > Streptomyces sp. NPDC091280. Next base: position 320,715 of record NZ_JBIVUZ010000007.1, on the reverse strand, counting down.
GTCGAAAGCGCCTTCCCCGACGGGCAGTTGTACGTGAACCTGCGCGGCTTCGACCCGCAGGGCGCGGTGATGCCGCCCACCGAGGCGGTCCGCGGCTTCCTGGACGCGCTGGGGGTACGGCCGGACCGGGTGCCGCCCGGCCTGGAGGCCCAAGTCGGCCTGTACCGCAGCCTGCTGACGGGACGTCGGATGCTGGTCGTGCTCGACAACGCCCGCGACGAGGAGCAGGTGCGCCCGCTGCTGCCCGGCGCGGTCGGCTGCATGGCGCTGGTGACCAGCCGCAACCGGCTCACCGGGCTGGCCGCGACCGAGGGCGCCCATCTGCTCGCGGTCGACCCGCTGACCCCGGACGCGGCACGCGACGTCCTCGCGGAGCGGCTCGGTAGCGGCCGGGTGGCCGCCGAACCGGAGGCCGTCGCCGACGTCGTCACCTGGTGCGCGGGACTGCCACTGGCCCTCGCGGTCGTGTCGGCCCGCGCCGCCGCCCAGCCACGACGGCCCCTCGGCACGCTCGCCGAGGAACTCCGCGAGGCGGGCGGCCGGTTGGACGCGCTCGACGGCGGCGAGGAGGCCAGCCAGGTACGGGCCGTGTTCTCGTGGTCCTACAGCGCGCTCAGCCCGGCCGCCGCCCGGCTGTTCCGGCTGCTGGCCCTGCACCCGGGCCCCGACCTCGGACAGCACGCGGCAGCCGCCCTGGCCGGCACCCCGCCGGAGCGCGTCCGAGGGCTCCTCGCCGAACTGACCGGCGGACACCTGCTGGTCGAACACGCTCCGGGGCGGTACGCCTTCCACGACCTGTTACGCGTCTACGCCGGGGAGCTGGTGGCCGCGTACGACGACGAATGGGAACGGCGGGCCGCGCTGCACCGCATGATGGACCACTATCTGCACTCCGCGCGCGCGGCCGACGTCCTGGTCACCCCGCAGCCCAACCCGGTCGCCTCCGCCGCGCCGAGAGCGGGCGCGAATCCCGTGCGGCCCGAGGACTACGGCACGGCGCTGGCCTGGCTGGTCGCCGAACACCCCGTACTGCTGGAGATCGTGCGGCAGCCGCCACCGGGCTTCGACGCCCATGTGTGGCGACTGGTCACCGTCCTGACCACCTTCCTCGACCGGCACGGCTACTGGGAGGCGCTGCTGACCGCGGGCCACAGCGCGCTCGCGGCGGCGGAACGCGAGGGCGACCTGGTCGGAAGAGCGGGCGCCCACCGAGGACTCGGCCTGGCCCTCGACCGCCTCAAGAGCCCGGAACCGGCCCGGGAGCACTACTTGCGGGCCCTGGACCTCTTCGCCGAACTGGGCAGCGACGCCGGACAGGCCCGTACCCACCAGCATCTCGCGCGGATGTCGGGAGCCCAGGGCAATCCGGGACTGGCACTGGAACACGCCTACCGGAGCCTGGAGCACTACCGCGCGGCGGACGACCCGGCCGGACAGGCCGCGGCACTCAACCACATCGGCTGGCGCGAGGCCCACCTCGGCGAACACCTCAGCGCCCTCGCGCACTGCGAGCAGGCCCTCGAACTCGCCCGCGCCGCCGAAGACGTCGACGGACAGGCCCACATCTCCGACAGCCTCGGCTACATCCACCACCAACTCGGCCGCCACCAACAGGCGGTCGACCGCTACCGGGAGGCGGCGGCCCTGTTCCGCGCCACCGGGGAGCGCCGTAGCGAGGCCGCCTGTCTGCGCTGCCTCGGCGACAGCCACGACAGCGCCGGCCAGTCCGAGGCCGCCCAGGAGGTCTGGGCCCGGGCTCTCGCCCTCACGGTCGAGCTGGGCCTGCCCGCCGACGACCCCCTGCGCACCGCCCTCCACGACCGGATCAACGGACTGCCCCTGCCGTAGGCTCTGCCGTCACCGCCCCCCTCGGCGACGGCGCGGGTTCCTGGCCCGGCGCGCGCGGCAGGCTGCGTCGCGACCGCACCGGTCAGGATCCGAGAAGCGGAAAATCCCGCGCCACCCCTAGCGTGACGTCCATGGACGTCACCGCGCATCGACGCCGCAAGCGGACGTACCGCCGGAAGCTTGATTAGATCGAGTCGGGCGATGACCGCCGAGCGACCGTCGGCGGCCCGGCGCAAACGGAGGGAAGGCACGATGAGCAAGGCCACGAGGACGGACACGCAGCCATCCGCGCTGCACGCTGCCGACAGCCACGACCTGATCCGCGTGCACGGGGCGCGCGAGAACAATCTCAAGGACGTCAGCATCGAGATCCCCAAGCGCCGTCTGACCGTGTTCACCGGCGTCTCCGGCTCGGGCAAGAGCTCCCTCGTGTTCGACACGATCGCCGCCGAGTCGCAGCGGCTGATCAACGAGACCTACAGCGCCTTCGTCCAGGGCTTCATGCCGACGCTCGCGCGCCCCGAGGTCGACGTCCTCGACGGCCTGACCACCGCGATCATCGTCGACCAGCAGCGCCTGGGCGCCGACCCACGCTCCACCGTCGGCACCGCCACCGACGCCAACGCCATGCTGCGCATCCTCTTCAGCCGCCTCGGCAAGCCGTACCTCGGCTCGCCCAAGGCGTTCTCCTTCAACGTCGCCTCCATCAGCGGCGCGGGCGCGGTCACCATGGAACGCGGCGGACAGAAGGTCAAGGAGCGCCGCAGCTTCAGCATCACCGGCGGCATGTGCCCGCGCTGCGAGGGCCGGGGCTCGGTCACCGACCTCGACCTCACTCAGCTCTACGACGACTCCAAGTCCCTCGCGGAGGGCGCGATCACCGTCCCCGGATACACCGGCGGCGGCTGGAACTCGCGCCTCTACATCGAGTCGGGCTTCTTCGACCCCGACAAGCCGATCCGCAGGTTCACGAAGAAGGAACTCCAGGACTTCCTGCACCGCGAGCCGACCCGGATGAAGATCGCGGGCATCAACATGACCTACGAGGGTCTGATCCCGCGCATCCAGAAGTCGATGCTCGCCAAGGACCGCGAGGGCATGCAGCCGCACATCCGCGAGTTCGTGGACCGGGCCGTCACCTTCACCGTCTGCCCCGACTGCGACGGCACCCGCCTCAACGAGGGCGCCCGGTCCTCGAAGATCGAGGGCATCAGCATCGCCGACGCCTGCGCGATGCAGATCAGCGACCTGGCCGCATGGGTGCGAGGACTCGACGAGCCGTCGGTCGCGCCGCTGCTCACCGCGTTGCGGCAGGCCCTCGACTCGTTCGTCGAGATCGGGCTCGGCTATCTCTCGCTGAACCGCCCGGCGGGCACCCTGTCGGGCGGCGAGGCGCAGCGGGTGAAGATGATCCGCCACCTCGGCTCCTCCCTCACCGACGTCACCTACGTCTTCGACGAGCCGACCATCGGCCTGCACCCGCACGACATCCAGCGCATGAACGACCTGCTGCTGCGCCTGCGCGACAAGGGCAACACCGTGCTCGTCGTCGAGCACAAGCCGGAGACCATCGCCATCGCGGACCATGTCGTCGACCTCGGGCCGGGCGCCGGTACGGCGGGCGGCACCGTCTGCTTCGAGGGCACCGTCGAGGCACTGCGCACCGGCGGCACCATCACCGGCCGGCACTTCGACGACCGGGCGTCCCTGAAGGAGTCGACGCGCAAGCCCACCGGCGCCCTGGAGATCCGGGGCGCGGCGACCAACAACCTCCACGACGTCGACGTCGACATCCCGCTCGGGGTCCTCGCCGTCATCACCGGAGTCGCGGGCTCCGGCAAGAGCTCACTCGTGCACGGCTCGATCCCGGCCGGCGAGAACGTGGTCTCGGTCGACCAGGGCGCGATCCGTGGCTCCCGCCGCAGCAACCCGGCGACGTACACCGGACTCCTCGAACCGATCCGCAAGGCCTTCGCCAAGGCCAACGGTGTGAAGCCGGCGCTCTTCAGCGCCAACTCCGAGGGCGCCTGCCCCACGTGCAACGGCGCCGGCGTCATCTACACCGACCTGGCGATGATGGCGGGCGTCGCCACGACCTGCGAGGAGTGCGAGGGGAAGCGGTTCGACGCGTCGGTGCTCGAATACCGCTTCGGCGGGCGTGACATCAGCGAGGTGCTGGCGATGTCCGTGACCGAGGCCGAGGAGTTCTTCGGCGCTGGCGAGGCCGCGACCCCGGCCGCACACAGGATCCTGACCCGGCTCGCCGACGTCGGCCTCGGCTACCTCAGCCTTGGCCAGCCGCTGACCACCCTCTCCGGCGGTGAGCGCCAGCGCCTCAAGCTCGCCACCCACATGTCCGAGAAGGGCGGCGTCTACGTCCTGGACGAGCCCACCGCCGGGCTCCACCTCGCCGACGTCGAGCAACTCCTCGGCCTGCTGGACCGGTTGGTCGACTCCGGGAAGTCGGTCATCGTCGTGGAGCACCACCAGGCGGTCATGGCCCACGCCGACTGGATCATCGACCTCGGCCCCGGCGCCGGACACGACGGCGGCAGGATCGTCTTCGAGGGCACACCGGCCGACCTGGTCGAAGCGCGCTCGACGCTGACGGGGGAACATCTGGCGGCCTACGTCGGGGCGTGAGGGCGCTGTCCGTCAAGGGCCCGGCAGGAGCGTGTCAGGTGGCAGGCAGCCCGTACACACGGTCGAAGTGCTGGGCCACGATGTGACCGGCTCCGTCGCAGGAGATCTGCCAGTCGTTGACACCGGTCTCGCGGCCGTCGGTGAAGTTCCACAGCAGCCGGCCGGAGGCGGTGTCGACGGCGTAGAAGCCGTTCTTGTTCTCGAAGGCGGGCACGTAGACGGTGTTCGGGCCCACGGCGATCGGGCTGTCGACGTTGAGCCGCGGGGTCGGGCAGAACCAGCGGCGGATGCCGGTCGCCGCGTTGAAGGCGTAGACGCCGTAGGGACTCGTGCCGGTGGCGTAGACGGTGTTGCCCGCCGCGCCGAGGGAGGCGAACAGACCCTTTTCGGCCATCGCCCGCCAGCGGAGTTTTCCGGTGCTCAGGTCCAGGGCGATGAGTTCCGAGCCGATGGCGAAGACGGTCCGGCCCAGTACCGCGAGTCCGGGCCGGAGGTCGTAGCCCACCGGGTGCCGCCAGCGCAGGGTGCCGCCGTCGGCGGTGTTGCGCACGGCGATGTTGCGCAGTCCGTCGGCGTAGACGAAGTAGTCGGCGGTGACGACCGGTTGCAGCGGGATGCCGACGTCCTCCGGGCTGATGGGGATGACGACGGCCTGGCGGGCGGTGAGGTCGACGCCGAAGACCGCGTTGGTGGAGGTCGCCACGCCCTGGTCCGCCGACCGGCGGTGCAGGCTGGCGCCGAGGACGGACACCGCGTAGCCGTCGTAGGTGCCGAGCAGCTGGTCGAACTGGAAGGTCTGGCCGAAGTCCATGGTGAAGCGCTCGCTGCCGTCCGCCGGGTCGACGCCGATCACGGTCGAGCCGGTGCCGAGGGCGATGGCGGCGCCGTAGGTCAGCAGGACGGGGGTGGGGGAGAGGCTGATGCCCTCGTAGACCCACTTCGCCCGGGAGCCGCCCGCGAGATCGAGGCAGACCATGTTCCCCGGACGGGCCTTGAGCAGGGCCGTGCCGCTGTTGAAGGCGGCCGGGGTCTGGAGGAACGGGCCGCCTCGGTAGACCCAGGTCGGCTCCGGGGCCGGGCCGAGCGGGCGTCCGGCCTGTCCGTCCGTTCTTCGGCGCGCCGCCACGAGAGCCGCGCCCCCGGCCACGGCCGTCGCCGCGGTGGCGGCGAGCACCACGCGGCGCGACACGGGAAGCCGTCCTGAGACGCGGCGGTGCCCCGGCTTGAGCGGGCGTCCCGCGGCCGGTGCGGGGGGAGGGACGGAGGGCGCTCCCGCCCGCGGTCCGAAGGCGGTCCCGCTGCCGGAGGCGCCGTCCGGCTCGGGGTACGTTCCGGCCTTCTCGTCGTCCGCTTCGGCCTCGTCGCCCGGGGCGGTGTTCTCCATCGTCCGCACGAGGAGGTCGAGATCCGCGGCGGCGGCACGGTGGTCGGCGATGGCGGCGGTCACCGGCGCGGGCAACCAGCCCTCGGTCAGCACCTGTTCGGCGCCGCCGGGCGCGCAGGCCGCGGAGAGGCGGTGCGGGTCGATGCGCAGCGCCGGGTCCTTGGCGAGACACAGGCTGATGATCTTGTCCAGTGGCTCGGGCACCGCACCGAGGTCGGGCGAACCGTGGACCACCTGGTAGAGGACGGCCGCCGACGCGCCGCCGCTGAACGGCGGCCGGCCGGAGGCGGCGAAGGCGAGGACCGAGCCGAGACAGAACATGTCTCCCTCCGGTCCCATCCGCTCGCCGGTGGCCTGCTCGGGACACATGTACTCAAGGGAGCCGAACAGGGTGCCGGATCCGGTCAGTTCGTAGCCGTCACGGGCCCGGACGATGCCGAAGTCGATGACGCGCGGGCCGTCGGCGGCGAGCAGCACGTTGGACGGCTTGAGGTCGCGGTGCACCAGGCCCGCCGCGTGCACCGAGATCAGCGCCTCGGCGATGCCCGCGCCGAGGGCGAGGACCGTCTCCACCGGCAGCGGCCCGTGGTCGGCGACGGCCTCGGCCAGGGTGGGGCCGGGTATGTAGGTGGTGGCGAGCCAGGGCGTCTCGGCGTCCGGGGCCGCGTCCAGGACGTGTGCCGTGTAGGTGCCGCCGACCGCAGCCGCGGCGGCCACCTCGCGGCGGAAGCGGGTGCGGAACTTCTTGTCCTCGGCCATCTCGGGGCGGATGACCTTGACCGCGACCGTGCGGCCGGCCGCCGAGGTGGCCAGATAGACCCGGCCCATGCCGCCCGTGCCGAGGCGGGCCACAAGGCGGTAGGGACCCAACTGCTGGGGATCTTCTGGGCGCAGTGGCTTCATGCCCTCAGCCGCCTGTTCTCGGTGGAGGCCGAGCGGGTGTTCAGCCCGCTGTGTGTGGGGGAGAGACCCGGACAGGTTTCTGGGGACAGATTAGAGGCTGGAGTGACGGGTGGGGTCAATTCCTCGTAGCCGTTCATCTGCGGCCGGAGGCGGCTGACCGGTCCTCCGGCCGCTTCCCCAGGGCCATATGACGGAGCGTCAGAACTCGGGTCACCTGTGGGCCGTCCAGCGGAAACAGTGCGTGATGCGCAACAGGGACGGGGTGGGCCCGCCGTCGTGGCCGGATACCTCCGATGTGCTCAAGGTCACCCGGTCCTCTTCGTCGTCCATGGCGGTTCGGGCGCCTCGGTGTGGTCCGTGCCGGGTCGGCAACGCTCGTACCGGTGACGGTTTTTGTGGGCAGTGGTGCCGAAGTATCGATTCGGCTAACACCTATCCGGGTTGTGCAGGAAATGTGTGAACGCCGTGATTGAATCATGCACAACTCGGCCTGGTGGCTTGAACTCGACCGTTCGGTTCCCCGTGTCCTGTCTCCGTTCGCAGGATGTCCGCGCGCTCGTGCACGTCCGCCCGGCCGAGCCGGTACGAACGTGCGGCAGGGGCGGGAGTGGTCGATCCGCGCGTGCCCCTGCCGTGGCGCACCCTGTGTCCCCGCGCGTCTCCCGACCGGAGGCCCGCGACCGGCGCGGCCCGGCGGTCTCCGTGGCCCGTCGGACGACAGCGTGCGCACGTCACCGTGCCGGCCACCGCGACTGCGGTGCCGCCTGCCGTCACGTACGTGAAGGGAACCCTCGATGACCGCCACCGTCTCCGACTTCTACTACGGCGCAGTGACACCTGTCGCCGCCTACCTGATGGCCTGCCTGGGCGCGGCCCTCGGGCTGCGCTGCACGACCCGTTCGCTGCGCCGGCCGCAGCACAGAGCCCGGTGGCTGGCCATGGGCGCCGTCTCGATCGGCTGCGGCATATGGACCATGCACTTCATCGCCATGATCGGCTTCAGCGTCCAGGGCGCGCTGGTGAACTACGACACCACGAAGACGCTCCTGAGCCTCCTCGTGGCCATCGTGGTGGTCGCCGTAGGCGTGTTCCTCGTCGGCTACCGGGGCGGCTCACCGCTGAACCTCGGTGTCGCGGGCGTGGTCACCGGACTCGGTGTCGCCGCCATGCACTACCTCGGCATGGCCGCCATCGAGACGAACGGCACCCTGCACTACAACCCGACGACCGTGGTGCTGTCCGTGGTCATCGCCGTGGGCGCCGCCACCGCCGCGCTGTGGGCGGCGGTCTCCATCCACGCGCTGTGGGCGAGCCTCGGCGCGAGCCTGGTCATGGGTGTGGCGGTGACCGGCATGCACTACACCGGCATGGCCGCGGTCTCCGTGCACCTCACCCACCAGGCCGCTTCCACGCAGTCCTCGGCCGACCTGGTCGCGTTCCTCCTGGTCATGCTGGCCGGCCCGCTGATCGTCCTGCTGATCGCCGCCGTGATCGTCATGTTCGACCCCGACATGATGCTCGGGGACGATGTGCCGCTGGTGCAGACGCCCGCGCCCGCCCCGCTGTTCGGCGGCGACCCCGGCTTCCCGGCGCAGCAGCCGGCCCAGCAGTCGCAGTCGCGCACCTCCTGGTGACCTGATCCCGGAGACCCCCGAACACCCACGGCCGTCCGGGCCCGTCCCCGGGCGGCCCTCCCCGCGCTCAGTGCTCGCGGCTGCCGTTCTCCGCGGCGGGAGTCCGGGCACCGTCCGGCGCCGCGTCCCCGGTCCTGGCCTCCAGCGCGCGCACCACGGCCACCATGTCCTCGCCACCGTGTCCGCGCGCCACGGTCTCGGCGAAGAGGGCGTGGCAGACGTCGAGGAGCGGCGAGGCCAGCCCGGCCCTGCGGGCGGCCTCCGCGATCAGCCGGTTGTTCTTCAGCACGTCCGTGGCCGCCGCCTGCACGGCGAAGTCACGGTCCACCAGCTTGGGCGCCTTCACCCGGGACACGGCACTGGCCAGCGGTCCCGCGTCCAGCACCTCCCGCAGCAGACGCTGGTCGAGCCCGTGCCGCTCGGCGAAGTGGAACGCCTCGGCGAGCCCGGTGACCTGGGTGATCAGGAACAGGTTCACCGAGAACTTCATCAGCAGCGCCCCCGGAACCGCACCGCAGCCGAACGACTCCCGGCACACCGGAGCGAGCAGCGGCCGTACGGCCGCCACGGCGTCGGCGTCCCCGGCCAGCATCCCCACCAACTCGCCCCGCTCCGCCGGGACCCGGGACCCGGAGACCGGGGCCTCGACATATCTCCCGCCCGCGATGCGGACGTCCTCCTGGAGGCCGGCCGAGTACTCCGCCGAGGTCGTGCCCATGTGGACGACGGTGTGTCCGGCGACGCGCGCGGCGAACCGCGGGGTGCCACGGCCGAGTACGGCGTCCACCGCCGCCTCGTCGGCCAGCATCAGGAACACCACGTCGTCGGCCCGCTCGAAGACCTCGTCGGGGTCCGCCGCGACCTCGGCCCCGGCGGCCCGCAGCGGTTCGGCCCGGCCGGGCGTGCGGTTCCACACCACGAGGGGTGTTCCGGCGCGGGCGAGGTTGAGTGCCATGGGCTGCCCCATGACCCCGAGGCCGACGAAACCCACGTATGCCACGACACACCACCGTCTCCGTCCGGGGCGAGGCCGGAGTGTTCGTCGCCCGCGTCGCCCTTGCTCATGACCGTCGTCATAGTAGTGGTCTCTATGACGACGGTCATAGAGTGGAGTCCGGAGGGCGTGAGCCCGGGAAGCGTTGGCCCCGAGGGCGGCGTGTGTGCGACGGTGACGGAGGCGGGTCGGAGATGGCGGCGGCGGAGGTGTCCCGGTACGGGGCGCGCGAGCGGATGGTCTTCAGCGCGGCGCAGCTCATCCGGCGCGACGGGGTCGCCGCCACCGGAATGCGCGATGTCGCCGTCCACGCGCAGGCGCCGCGCGGTTCGCTCCAGCACTACTTCCCGGGCGGCAAGGAGCAGTTGGTCAACGAGGCCGTCGGCTGGACCGGCCGCTACGCGGGCCGGCGCGTCGACCGGTTCCTGGCCGCGCTGTCCGAGCCGACGCCGAGCGGGCTGTTCGGTGAGATGGTCCGCCAGTGGACCGACGAGTACGAGGCGGTCGGCTTCGCGGGCGGCTGTCCGGTGGCCGCCGCCACGGTGGACCGCGCGGGGGCCGGCGAGACCACGCGCGAAGCCGCCTCCGCCGCCTTCGCCACCTGGAGCGGTTCGATCGCCCGCGCCCTCACCGGGATGGGAGTGCCCGAGGAGCGAGCCGAAGCCCTGGCCACCCTCATGATCAGTGCCCTGGAGGGCGCGATCCTCGTCGCCCGCGCCGAGCGGGACGTCCGCGCCCTGAGGACCGTGGCACGGGAACTCGGCCCCCTGCTCGACGCGGCGGTGCGCGAGGACACCCGACCCCGCGCCGAGGACCATCCGTCGGAGCACCGTTGACCAGCGTGTCAAGCATTTCGACCTGGTTCACAAGGCACGGCAGCCGCACTCCCGCCGCCCTACGATCGCGCGCATGCTGATGCGTCGGACATTTCGGTTGATCATCGTGCTCGCCGTGGCCCTGGCCGGAGCGGTCGGGGGCGGCGCGGACACGGCCACGGCCCAGGGCGGCCGGTCCTCGCACGACCGGCAGCTCCTCTTCTACAACCACTCCTACGGCGTCTTCGACCGGGAGACCGCCGACGCCGTCGAACACTCCGACTACCTGCGGGAGTTCGCCAATTTCCAGGTCCGCACCACGACGGGAACCGGTGGACAGACCTGGACCGGCCGCTACCTTACGGGCCGCGAGACCTACCTCGAACTCTTCGGCGTCGGTGACGTCGCCGGCCAGGACGGCACGCTCGGCTCCGCGGGGCTGGGACTGTCGACCGAGCGGGCGGGGGACCTCGCGACAGTCACCGCACGGCTGAAGGACGAAGGGGTCGCGGACCCCGTCGCGTTCCTCCAGACCCGGGACTTCGGCGACGGCGTGCCCGTGCCGTGGTTCGATGCCGTCCTCACCGCCACCGAGTACGACGCCTTCGGCGCCTGGGCGATGGAGTACCGGCCGGAGTACTTCGCCGACCCGCGCGGCAACACCGAGCCGCCGAGCTTCCCCGGTGACGTCGGCCGTGAGCGCTACCTCTCCGACGACTACCGCACCCACCTCATGCGGGACGTCACCGCCGTACGGATCGCGGTCACCGAAGGCGATCTGGCCGACACCGTGCCGCTGCTGCGGGCAGGCGGGTTCACCGTCCGGACACTGGCGGGCGGTGGGGTCCTCGCGGCCGGCGGCGGCACGACGATCCGCCTCGACGCCGTACCGCGCGAGAACGCGGGCATGCGGCGGATCGACCTGTCGCTCAACCGGCACGTGCGGGACCGGCACGTGGAGCGGATCGGCAACTCGACCCTGACGGTCGGCCCCGGCAGCCGGGCGGTGTGGACGTTCGCCCGCAACGGCACCCGGTAGGGGCCCGGACGGACCCCGTCCCGCGCTGTGTGATGCTGACGTCATGACTGCTCAGGACCAGGTCTCCGTCGTCCGCCGGCCGGCCGGGGAACTCTCCGCCGAGGACGGCACGGCCGCCCTGCTGACGGCCTACCATCTGCGCACGGAGGCCGAGAAGGGCCGTGCCGTCCCCGACGCGGACGGTCTGCCGGACCGCTACCGCGCCGAGATCTCGGACCCGCGGACCGCCTTCGCCGACGACACCGTGCTGCTGGCGCTCAGCGGCACCACCCCCGTGGGCTGCCTGATGGTCACCGCCCCCGCCGACGGCCGCTCCGAGATCAAGCGGCTGTGGACGGACCCCGCACACCGGGGCCGCGGCATCGCCTCGGACCTCCTGCGCGCCGCACTCGCCCACGCCGCCGAGAACGGCACGGACACCCTGCGGCTGTCGGTGTGGAACTGGCGCACCGGAGCCGTCGCCCTCTACGAACGGTTCGGCTTCACGGCCACCGAGTCCTGGGACGACCGCGACCAACTGGTCTGCATGGAACGCGCCGTGTGAGCCGTACCCCGCGCGAGGGGTACGGCTCACAACTCCCTTTCTACGACTGTCCGTTCGGACCCGTCTGGGTGGTCTCGGGTGTTTCGGCGGGGGTGGGCGGCCGACCCGTCGGGGCCGTTGCGGGGCCGGGCTCGGACTGGTGGCCGCCGCGCAGGGCCGAGGCGACGGCGGAGACCAGCGCCATGCCCGCCGCCACGCCGAAGACGATGGTCAGGCCGTGGTGGAACGGGCCGGACACCAGCCGGGGGAAGAAGGAGTGCCCGGTCAGTACGGCACGCTGGGCCGCCGAGACCTGGTCCAGGACGCCGTTGGCGGAGAGCAGGTGCTGAATGGGGTTGTTGCCGAGGAACGTGGCGAACAGCGTGCTCACCGGCGGCAGCGACGCGGCCTGCTCGGCGGCGCCCGCCGGCACACCGTGCGCCTGGAGCCCCTGGCTCAGCGTCCCGGGCAGCGAGGAGGCGAGCCCGGAGACCATCAGGGAGAAGAACACCCCGATGGACAGGGCGGTGCCCGAGTTCTGGAAGGTGGAGCGCATGCCCGAGGCGACACCCCGGTACTCGCTGGGCACGCTGCCCATGATCGAGGACGTGTTGGGCGCCGAGAACATGCCCTGCCCCAGCCCGTTGAGCAGCAGCAGCGCCGCGAACATGCCGTAGTCGAAGTCGATGGGCAGGGCCAGCAGGCCGACGAAGGACAGGGCCACGAGGACGAGGCCGACCGTCGAGAACATCCGGGCGCCGAACCGGTCCGACAGATATCCGGACACGGGCCCGGCGACGAGGAAGCCGACCGTGAGCGGAAGCATGAAGATGCCCGCCCACAGCGGGGTGTCCTCGTAGTCGTAGCCGTGCAACGGCAGCCAGATGCCCTGGAGCCAGATGATCAGCATGAACTGGAGCCCGCCGCGCGCGATGCTCGTGAGCAGCGCGGCCAGGTTGCCCGCCGCGAAGGCACGCACCTTGAACAGGGCCAGATTGAACATCGGTTCGGCGATGCGCGTCTCGACGAAGCAGAAGATCAGGAGCAGGACGACTCCGCCGATCAGGCCGCTGAGCACCCACGGGTTTCCCCAGCCGGTGGCGCTGCCGCCGTAGGGCTGGATGCCGTAGGTGATGCCCGCGAGGAGGATTCCGGCGCCGGCCGCGAAGGTGAGGTTGCCGAGCCAGTCGATGCGGCCGGGGCGGCCCGCCGAGGTCTCGCGCAGGCTCAGGTACGACCAGATGGTGCCGGTGATGCTGATCGGCACGCTCACCCAGAACACCGCGCGCCAGTCGACGACGGCCAGCAGCCCGCCGGCGAGCAGACCGAGGAACTGGCCGGCGAGGGCGGTGATCTGGTTGACGCCGAGCGCCATGCCGCGCTGCCGGGCGGGGAAGGCGTCGGTGAGGATGGCGGCCGAGTTGGCGGTCAGCATCGACCCGCCGAAGGCCTGCACGATCCGCCAGAGGATCAGCCACATCGCGCCCGCCCCCGCCCGGAACGGGTCCAGGGACAGCGCGACGGACGCGCACGCGAAGATCAGGAAGCCGATGTTGTAGATCCTCACCCGGCCGAACATGTCACCGAGCCGGCCGAGCACGACGACCAGCACCGCCGACACCAGCAGATAGCCCAGGATCATCCACAGCAGATAGCCGATGTTGCCCGGCGCGAGCGGATCGAGGCCGATGCCCCGGAAGATCGCGGGCAGCGAGATGATCACGATGGAGGCGTCCATCGTGGCGATCAGTACCCCGAGCGTGGTGTTCGACAGCGCGATCCACTTGTAGTTCGGGCCCGGGGGAGTGTCCTTGCGGCGGGCCGGGCGCACGGCACCGAGCAGGGACGGGCGCTTCGGTCGCGGTCGGGCCCCTTGTCCTTCGCCGGGTATGTGCGCGCTCTCGGTCACAGCCGCTCCGCAAGTCGGTCGAGGAGGGGGAGGGCGGACGCCAGCGCCGCGCGCTCCTCCCCGGTGAACTCGTCCAGGACGACGGCGAGGCGCTGCACCGACTCCGAGCGCCGCTCGGCCAGCATGGCGCGTCCCTCGTCCGTGATCGCCAGGATGCTCCGCCGCCGGTCCGCGGCGTCGGGGCTCCGGCGGACGAGCCCGCGCTGTTCGAGCAGCGCGAGCGTGCTCGCCATCGCCTGCGGGCGCACCCGCTCCAGTTCTGCGAGGGACGAGGGCGACTCCGAGCCGTCCCGTGCGAGCCGGGCCAGCACGGAGACCCCGGAGAGCGAGACGTCCCCCACGGCGTGGGCCTGACGCAGCCGCCTGGTCACCCGCCCGACCGCGAGCCGTAGATCGGACGCGAGTCGCGTGGTGTCGTTCGTACTGTCCACCTTCACGGTTACTAACACTAGATTTAACAGCCTGAACTGCTCAATCAATTGTTAGTAAATTGCGCGAGGAGATCACCGATGGCGCGAGGCCGTCCCGCGGGACTGTTCGTCGGACTGTGCACCCTGGACGTCATCCAGCTCGTGGACCACCCACCGGGCGCCGACGAGAAACTCACCGCGCGCGACCAACTGGTCGCCGCGGGCGGCCCGGCGGCGAACGCGGCGGTTGCCTTCGCCCACCTGGGCGGTACGGCCGCGCTGCTGACCGCGATCGGCCGCCACGCGTTGGGAGCCGCGGCGACGACGGACCTGAACGCGTCGGGAGTGACGGTCACCGACCTGGCCGCCCACTCCCTGGAACCCCCCGCCGTCTCCTCGGTCCTGGTGACCGAGGCCACCGGGGAGCGCGCCGTCGCCTCGACCAACGCGACCCGGCACCGGCTCGCCCCGCCCGACGATCTCGACGCGCTGCTCGCGGCCTGCGACATCGTCGAGTTCGACGGCCACCACATGGAACTCGCCGTGGCCACGGCCCGCGCCGCACGGGCCGCCGGCCGTACGACCCTCTTCGACGGCGGCAGTTGGAAGCCCGGCACCGAGACCCTGCTCCCCTTCATCGACGTCGCCGTCTGCTCGGCCGACTTCCACCCGCCCGGCACGGACACACTGCGGTTCCTGCGGCAGCAGGGGGTCGCCTGGTCGGCGGTCAGCGCGGGAGCGGCGCCCATCGTCTGGGCGGCCCCGGACGCCGAAGGCACGGTGGACGTGCCCACGGTCCGGGTGGCCGACACGCTGGGCGCGGGAGACGTCCTGCACGGCGCCCTCGCCCACCACCTCGCGCGGCGGGCCGCTCGCCCGACGACGGAGCACTTCGTGGCCGCGCTGACCGCGGCGGCCGAGGTCGCCTCACGGTCCTGCACGTCGTTCGGCACCCGGGCGTGGACGGCGGGCCGGGGCCCGAGCTGAGCACGGCACGCCCTCGTCCCGTCGGAACCTTGCCTCACAGCTCAACGTGCTTACACTGAGCCGCTGTTGATCTTCACGGGAGGAAAGTATGACGCGCACGCCGTCTCGACGTACCGCTCTGCGTGGCCTGGTGGGGGCCTCCGCCGTGGTCGTCGGCTTCGATCCACTCACCCGCGCCTGGGCGGTGACCGACTCCGGGTCGGCATTGCAGGGGGTGCCGCGGCTCGACGGGACACTGGTCACCGACGACGCCTCGCTCACCGCGGACTCCGACGACTTCGGGCACATCGTGCACCGCAGGCCGGCCGCGGTGCTACGGCCCGGCTCCGTGCGGGACGTCGTCGCGATGGTGCGGTTCTGCAATCTGCACGGCCTGCGCGTCGCCCCGCGCGGACAGGGCCACGGCACGAACGGGCAGGCGCAGGTCGAGGGCGGGCTCATCATCGAGACAACGCCGCTGGCCTCCATCGGGGCCGTACGGAAGGGCAGTTCGCACGTCACGGTCGGTGCGGGCGCGAAGTGGAGCGACGTCGCCAAGGCCACCCTTGCCCACGGTCTGACCCCGCCCGTCTTCACCGACTACCTCGAACTCTCCGTCGGCGGCACCCTGTCCGTCGGCGGCATCGGCGGCCAGACCCACCGGCACGGCGCACAGGTCGACAACGTCCTGGAACTCGAAGTCGTCACCGGCGCCGGGGAGTTGCTCCGCTGCTCCGCCACCCGGCACCCCGACCTGTTCCACGCCGTGCTCGCCGGACTCGGACAGTGCGCGGTGATCGTCGGCGCCACCCTGCGCCTGGTGAAGGCCCCGGAGACCGTACGGCACTACCTCCTGCCGTACTCCGACCTGCGGACCTTCCTCGACGACCAGCGCCTCCTGGTCACCGAGGGCCGCTTCGCCTACGTCGAGGGACAGGTCGGCGCGGACACCGCCGGATCGTTCGACCAGTTCACCATCGAGGCCGTCGCCTACGGGCCGCCCGTGGGGGACACCCCCGACGACGCCACGCTCCTGAAGGGGCTGCGCCACACCGCGTCCGGCGTCCAGACCGCCGACCTCGGCTACTACGACTTCCTCGACCGGCTCGCCCCCTCCGTCGCCGCGCTCAAGTCCGCGGGCCTGTGGGCCTACGCCCACCCGTGGCTCAACCTGCTGCTCCCCGGCCACCGGACCGCCGACCTCGCGGCCACCCTCCTCGACGAGCTCACCCCGGCCGACCTCGGACCGGGCGTCGTACTCCTCTACCCGGTGCTCCGCGACCGCCTCCACACCCCGCTGCTGCGCGCGCCCGACGACCCGGTGCCGTACCTCTTCGCCGTCCTGCGGACCACCGCGCCCGAGGACACGGCCACCGTCCAGCGGCTGCTGAACGCCAACCGGTCCGCCTACGACCTGGCCGACGCGGCGGGCGGCACGAACTACCCGGTCGGCTCCATCCCCTTCGAACCCGCCGACTGGAGAAGGCACTTCGGGCCGGTGTGGAGCCGCTTCGCCGCCGCCAGGAAGACCTACGACCCGAAGGGGATCCTGGTGCCCGGACAGGGCATCTTCTGACCGAGGAAGCCGCGCCGGCCGGGCGGCGGACCGGCTAGCGCGCCTCCTCGTGACGGCGGCGCGGTGCGGACGTCCGGCCCGACGCGGTGGTCCCACGGGAGGCCGCGGCGCGGGCCGGACCGTCCGGGAGCGTGAAGGCGAACAGGGCGGTCACCGCGGCGAGGGCGGCCAGGGCGAGATAGGCGTGCTGGTAGGCGGAGACGGGCGGACTCGCCGCGGCTCCCGCCGGTGTGCTCAGCACCAGGGCCGTGGTCACCGCCGCCGGGGCGAAGGCGCCGCCGGTCTGCCGTACGACGGTGTTGAGCGTCGACGCCTGGGCCAGGTCCTTGCGGGAGACGGTCGCCAGCGAGGCCACCGTGGTCGGCATGAAGACCCCGCCCATGCCGACGCCGAGCAGGAACATGTACGCACGGAACGTCCACAGGCCGGTGCTCTGATCGCAGGTGGCGAAGAGCAGCAGGACCCCGCTCACCATGGCCAGGCCGCCGCCGATGATGATCCTGGGACCGACCCTGGAGTACAGGATCCCGGCGATCTGCACGGTCAGCAGCACCCCGAAGGCCTCGGGGAAGGTGCTGGTGCCGGACTCCAGCGCCGAACGGCCCTGCCCCTGCTGGAGAAAGAGCGGGCCGAGGTACATCGCGCCCAGGATCGGCACCAGGCCCACCAGGTTGATCAGATTGGTGTCCCGGAAGAGCCGGTCGGCGAAGAGCCGCAGCCTCAACAGCGGTTCGGCGACGCGCAGTTCGAAGAGGACGGCGGCGATGAGCAGGACCGCGCCGAGTACGAGGGCGGTGACGACGCTGGCGGAGGACCAGCCGCGGTTGGGGCCCTCGCACACCCCGAACATCACGGAGCCCAGGGCCGCCGCGCTCAGCAGCAGCCCGGTCAGGTCGAACCGGCCCGGCCGATGACCCCGGTGCTGGGCCAGGAAGACCGCTCCGAACACCACGGCGGGCAGGCCCAGCGGCAGGTTGACGTAGAACACCCAGCGCCAGGACAGATGGTCCACCAGCAGGCCGCCGAGGATCGGCGCGACGGCCGGGGCCAGCTGCTGCGGGACGATCATGTACCGGGAGATCCGCACCTGCTCCCAGGAGTTGAAGGTGCTGTAGAGCAGCGAGGACGCGGCGGGGAAGAGCAGCCCGGCGGACAGGCCCTGCACCGCGCGGAAGGCGACGAGCTGACCGAGGTCGGCCGCCGCGCCGCACAGCAGTGACGAGCCGAGGAAGCCGCCGAGCGCGGTGAGCAGCACGCGCTTGGCGCCGAACCGCTCCACCAGCCAGGCGGAGGCGGGGATGGCCATGGCCAGACAGACCGGATAGACCACGACCACACCGTCCAGCGCGGCCGTGGTCAGCTGGAACGTGCGGGCGATGGAGGGGAGCGCGACGGTCGTGATGGCTCCGTCGACGATCGCGATGAACGTCACGCAGACACACATGACGGGCACGACCAGACGCTGGCCCGGGCGCGGGCGGAGGCGTATTCGGGCGGCGAGGGGGACGGAGCGAGCAGGGGAGACGGGGGAGCCGGAAGAGTCGGAGGAGACGGGACGGCGTCGGAACAGCAGCACATGCTGAGCATACTCACTATGTGGGTGCTCATAGGTTTCGGGCGAGGATCTAGAATCGGTCCTCACGGTGAAACGGGGAACGTCATGGCAGTGCACGGCAGCAGCGACATCCTGGTCGACGAGCTCTACGAGACGACGCACCGGCTACGGCAGTTCGTGGAGACCCGGCTGCGCGCCAACGGCGCCTCGGTCGCCCGGCTGCGCGCCCTGCGGATGCTCGCCCACGCCGAACAACCGCTGCGTATGCGGGACTTGAGCGAGATGACCGGCGTCGCGGCCCGGACCACGACCAGCATCGTCGACAGCCTGGAGCGCGACGGGCTGGTGGAGCGCGTCCGGCATCCGCACGACCGGCGCGCGTTCCTGCTGCGCCTCACCGACAAGGGCCGGGAGTGCCATCGCGAGGCCGAAGCGGTGGACGGCCAGGCGCTCGCGGAGGCGACATCCGACCTGGGCGCGGAGGACCGCGCACAACTGCGCGCCCTGCTCGCGCGCATCCGCGAGGCGACGTCCTGAGACCGGGCCCGCAGGCTCGGCGGCGAAAAGCCGGCAGTGGGAGGGCCGGCTCTCGGTCGGCCGGTGTTCGCTACACGGGCGTATGGCCCTCCAGGTAGGTCCGCACCGGCGCGGGCAGCCCGCTGTCGATGGCCTCGGCGAAGGGTGCCCACCGCAGCTGTCCCGCCGTGAGCTGGGCCTCCCCGGAGGGATCCTCGCTCAACAGGTGACACACCACGGCGGGCGATCCCGCCACTCCGGACCCCGACGCAGGTTCCAGCAGGCTCGACCCGTCCACGAGATAGCCGGTGAGTTCGTAGACCGCGCGCGCGGCGGTGGCCTGTGCCGTCTCGGCCTCCTCGGGCACACCGGACGGCAGCCCCCAACCGCCCTGCGCGTCCACCAGCAGCAGCCGGCCGTCGTCCACGACGACCGCGTCCACCGAGCCCTCGGGGGCCTGCTCCAACGCCATCTCCGCACCGTCCCTTCGCACAGCGCGACCGTCCGGCCGCGTCCGACCCCGTTTCCTACCCGGGAGACATCGGTTCACGCGGCTCCGGCCGCACTCCAGGCGTGAGGGGCGGGAACCAGGCCGCGCCGCCGGGCGTTCCTCACTCACACGGGAAGTGGTGACGTCCTGTCAGGGAGGGGGGCCGGATGGACCCGGTGTCGGTAGGACTGCTCGCGGCGCTGGCCGGCGGTGCGGGCGGTGAGCTGGGACGACAGATGTGGACGGGCCTCACTGTTCTGGTGCGGCGCCCGCTGCGCCGGGGCGACGGCGGTTCCGGTGGGCCCCTTCCCGGCGAGGACGAACTGACGCGGCTTCAGCAGGCCCCCGGTGACGGGACCCGGGCCCACGCGCTGAGCACGGCCCTGGCGGTACGCGCGGCCCTCGACACCGAGTTCGCCACCGCCCTCGCCGCCTGGCACGAACAGGCCAGGCTCGTGCGCATCGGCGGCGGTTCGGTCAACAACACGATCAGCGGCGGCAGTTACTACGCCCCGGTGCTCCAGGGCCGCGACTTCCAGGGCGCCACCTTCAACGTCCCGGCGCCACCACGGCCCGACCAGGCCGTCACGGGGGAGTGAGGGGAGGGGCTGGAGGGTGCGGCGGGCTCAGGACGGCCGTCCGCCGAACTGCCAGTTGTGCACCTCGATCTCGGCATAACGGTCCTGGGTCAGCACGGCACGGGCCGCCCGCGCGTCCGCTGCCCGCAGCAGAGCCGCCGTGCCCAGCCAGCGGGTGCCGTCGTCGGACAACAGCGGTCCGTACGCGATCAGTTCACCCGAGTCGGACGGCACCGCCAGGTCGGCCGCCGGACCGCTGCCGAGGCCGAGCACCAGATAGCGGTCGCCGCCGGTCCGGCCGCCGGGGAAGTCCCACATCGTGCGCCCCAGCGCGTTGTGCCAGCGGCGCAGCAGCACGTCACGGTAGACACCGGCCTGGTAGTTCGGCTCGTCGAAGGCGAACGCGCGGGCGGCGGCCGGCGAGGGCAGGTCGAGGATGTGCACGCTGCCCGTGGGGACGCCGTCGTCGGAGAGGGTCGGCCCCCGGGCGATCATCTCCCGCGCGTACCCGTCCATGTAGGACCAGTGCCGCTCCGTCAGTTCCGCGCGCAGGGCGAGGGAGCCGGGCCGGTCGCGATGGTGGCAGAGGAACTCCATGATCAGCCGATGGTCCGTTCCCCGGCGGTTGCGGTTGCGGTTGCGTTGGCCGTCTTGGCGAGGGTCGTCAGGAAGTCGACGAGCGCGGCGTTCACCTCGTCGGGGCGTTCCTGCTGGGTCCAGTGTCCGCAGGCGGGCAGTTCGAGGGGCTCGCGCACCAGGTTGGGCATCACGTCGGGCAGCTGCGCGATGAGTTCGGCGGCACCGGGGAACGCGGGGACGAGGTCGCGGTCGCCGTACACGTACAGCGCGGGCGGGGTGACGACGGCGTTGTGCCAGGGCGCGGTCAGCTCCCAGTTGCGGTCGAGGTTGCGGTACCAGTTCAGCGGGCCGGTGAAGCCCCCGGCGAAGCTCTCGGTGAGTGCGTCGAGATGTTCCTCGGTGAGCCAGTCCGGCAGCACCTCGGGATCCTCCATGGCCGCGAGCCAGCCCCGCCCGGAGGGGACCAGCGGCTGCATGATCTCGCCGGCGGGGGAGGCCGTGGCGGAGGCGGAGTAGAGGAACTTGCGGAGCGTGGTGCGGATGTCCGCGTCGAACTCGGCGTCGGCGACCCCGGGACGCTCGAAGTAGTTCCAGTAGAAGCGGCCCCCGAACCGCTCCCGCGTCACGGCCAGCGGCGGGTGCGCTCCGCGGAAGGGCGGCGGCACGCTCAGACCGGCCACCCCGAGCACCAGGTCCGGGCGCAGCAGCGCGGTGTGCCAGGCGATCACCGCACCCCAGTCGTGTCCGACGACGTACGCCTGCCGCTCGCCCAACTCCTGGATCAGACCGACGACATCGCCGACGAGATGGAGGACGCTGTACGCGTCGACCGCCTCGGGCCGGTGGCTGCGGCCGTAGCCCCGCTGGTTGGGGGCGACCACCCGGAAGCCCGCGTCGGCCAGCGGCCCGAACTGGCGGTGCCAGGAGTGCCACGACTCGGGGAAGCCGTGCAGGAGCACCACCAGCGGGCCTTCGCCCTGCTCGGCGATCTCCAGCCGTATGCCGTTCACGTCCACCATGCGCTGCGCAACCATGCGGGTGAGCCTACGTGCCGTCGACATCACCGAGTCGCGCACCCTCTTCGTCCTGCTCCTGGTAGGAGTAGCGCTGCTCCTTCCAGGGATCGGCGATGTTGTGGTAGCCGCGCTCCTCCCAGAATCCGCGGCGGTCCTCTGTGAGGTACTCGACGGCGCGCAGCCACTTGGGGCTCTTGTAGCCGTAGAGGTGCGGCACGACCAGCCGCAGCGGGAAGCCGTGTTCGGCGGTGAGGGGCTCGCCGTTGTGATGGGTGGCCAGCAGGGTCTGCACCGCCGTGAAGTCGGCCAGGCGGAGGTTGGCGGAATAGCCGTACTCCGCCCAGGCCATGACATGTGTGACCTCCGGCGCGGGCGGCACCAGGTCCAGCAGCGCGGTGGCCGGGATGCCGTACCACTCGTGGTCGGTGGAGGTCGGGCCGGACGCGCAGTGCAGGTCGGCGACGGCCGTGACATGCGGCAGGGGCGCCAGTTCGTCGAAGGTCCAGCTGTGCTCGGTGCCGTCGGCGGTCGCGCCGTGGACCCGCAGGTTCCAGCGGTCGGGGCGGAACCGGGGGACGGGGCCGTAGTGCGAGACCGGCCAGCCGTGTACGAGGCGCTGGCCGGGCGGGATGCGGCGGGCCGGGTCGGCGGCGGCCTCGGCCGTGCCTTGTCGGTCGCTTGCCACGCGGGACGTCCCTTCTTCGCCGGTCACCCGGGTACGACTACCTCTCCCGAGCAGCGTAGGCGCTCCCGGCCGACGCGGCCGAGGCCGGGTCCGGGTGCGCCGGTACGCGTCGCCGCCGCGCGCGGCACGGGCCCGGGACCGAGGCCGCGCCGGCGGGCTCCGGGCGGCTCAGACGGTCGCCAGGGAAACTTCGGTCGACTTGATCAGCGCGACGACCGGTGAACCGGCCGCCAGACCGAGGTCGCCGACCGCGTCCTTGGTGATCGCGGCGGTCAGCTCGCCGCCGTCGACCGTGACCTTGACGACGGCCATCGCCCCGCCGGTCGCGACCTCGCTCACCGTGCCGGGCAGCTGGTTGCGGATGGACAGCCCCTCCACCCGGCCGGTGGCGAGCGCGACCTCGGTGGACTTCATCATGGCGCGTACGGCCCTGCCCTCGGCGAGCCCCAGGTCCCGCACGGCCTCCAGCGTGATCGCGGCGGTCAGGTCCTGGCCGCCGTCGAGGCGCACCTTGACGGTCGCCATCACCGCGCCGGGCACGACGGCCGTGACGGTGCCGGGAATCTGGTTGCGGATGCTCAAGGTCATGACGGAACGCCTCACAAGGGAAAGTTGCGTATTGCCGGATTTGTCACCGGCTGTGCCTCCACAAGCTAGCCGCTCCGGCGGCGGTTCGCGGGCGACCGCCCCCGGTGCGCCCGACATGCGGAATCCCGTTGCCGACGATGATCGGGCTGGTTAGGTTCGGGCCATGGCTGATGACGAACCCACGCGGGCCGCGCACCTGCTCGATGCCCAGGCCAAGGCCGAACTGCTCTTCGCGGCGATCGAGGAGCGCGGGCTCGTGGCGCCCGGCGCGGGGGAGCGCGCGGTCAGCGACCGGATCCGCGACCTCGCGAACGAGATGTTCGGCACCACCAAGCACTGGCACAAGCGGATCGTGCGCTCGGGACCGAACACGCTCGCGCCGTACAAGGAGAACCCGCCGGACCGCGTGATCGGCGCGGACGACATCGTCTTCGCCGACTTCGGGCCGATCTTCGAGGAGTACGAGGCCGACTTCGGCCGTACCTTCGTCCTCGGCGAGGACCCCGTCAAGCAGCGGCTGCGCGACGACCTGCCGAAGGTGTTCGCGGCCGGCCGGAGCTTCTTCGAGAGCACGCCGGACATCACCGGCGAGCGCCTGTACGCCGAGGTCGTGCGGCTCGCCGAGAAGGCGGGCTGGGAACTGGGCGGCTGGCACGCCGGACACCTGGTCGGCGAGTTCCCGCACGAGACCATCGAGGGCGCGCACGTCGAGTCGTACGTCACCCCGGAGAACAGCACGCCGATGCGCCGCACCGACAAGGCCGGCCGGGCCTGCCACTGGATCCTGGAGGTCCATCTCATCGACCGGGAGAGGCAGTTCGGCGGCTTCTACGAGGAACTGCTCACCCTCTGAGGCGGGAGAGCCGCCCGGAATCCGCTGGGACTCGGCCGGTGCGGCAGGCATAGTTGATCCATGGGGACCGTCGCGGCGCTGTACCGCTATCCGGTGAAGTCGATGGTCGGCGAGGCCGTGATCGCCGTGGCGGTCACCGAGCGCGGGCTGTCCGGCGACCGCGTGTACGCCGTCCTCGACGGGACGGGCGCGGTCGGCAGCGCCAAACACCCGCGCAAATGGGGCGAGTTGTTGCGCTGCCGGAGTCGCCTCGACGACTCCGGCGTGGTGCGGGTCGTCCTGCCGGACGGCACCGCCCTCCCGGTTGAGGACCCGGACCTGGACGGGGAGTTGTCCAAACTGCTGGGCCGCCAGGTGTTCCTGTCGGCCGTCGTGCCCGAGGACAGCCGGCTGGAACGCGCGGTGCCCGAGTACGAGGGCGGGGTCCCCGACTCCGTACGGGAGTCGGCGACCGTCGATGTCACCGGGGAGAGCATCACCACGGGCGGGGTCGCCCCGGGGACGTTCTTCGATTTCGGCCGGGTCCATCTCGTCACCACCGCGGCCCTGGACCGGATGCGCGCCATCCGCCCCGAAGGGGACTTCGACGCCCGCCGCTTCCGGCCGAACCTGGTCGTGGACACACCCGGGGGCCCCGGTTTCCCGGAGGACGCCTGGGTCGGGTCGTGCCTGCGGGTGGGGGAGGCCCTGTTCCGGGTCCTGGTGCCGACGCCCCGCTGCGTCGTCCCCACCCTCGGCCACGACGAACTGCCGCCGGACCCCGGCATCATGCGCGCGATCGCCCGGGAACACCGCGTACCGGTCTTCGACCTGGGCCGGCTCTCGTGCCTGGGCGTGTACCTGGACGTCCTGGAGGCGGGGACGGTACGGGTGGGCGACCCGATCTCGTTGCGGGACGCCGCCTGACCGGGTCGACGGGACGGCACGGAGTGGTCGCTTCGCGAAGCCGGTGGCTTCCGCAGGTCACGGGACGGGATCCGGAGCCCCCTCACCGAGATACGCGCGCTCCAGCAGACCGGGATCGGCCGCGAGCCGTCCGGCCGAGTCGCTGAGGACCGTCGTGCCGTGGACCAGGACCACCGCCCGGTCCGCCACGTCCAAGGCCAGCCGGACGTGCTGCTCGACCAGGACGACGGCCGCGCCGGTGTCCTCGGCGATCCGTCGCACGACCGGCAGCAGTTCCTCGACGATGACCGGTGCCAGGCCCATGCTCAGCTCGTCGACGAGCAGTACGCGCGGATCCTGGATCATGGCCCGGCCCAGGGCCAGCATCTGCTGCTCGCCGCCGGAGAGTTGACCGGCCGCGACCTTCAGCCGTTTCCCCAGCGCCGGAAAGAAGTCGAGCACCTGGTCGACCGTGCTGCCCTGCCGTCGCCGCGCGAGCGTGAGGTTGTCCCGCACGGTCAACTGCGTGAACAGGGAACGGTCGTCGGGCACGAGGACCAGTCCCCGCCGGGCGGCCTCACGTGCCCGGCCGCTCCGGATCTCCCGGCCGTCGAGGGCCACACTCCCGCCCAGGCGCGGCAGCAGACCGGCGAGTGTCGTCAACAGGGTCGTCTTTCCCGCCCCGTTGGGCCCCAGCAGGGCCACGACCTCACCCGGCGACAGCGTCAGGTCGAAGCCGCGGACCACCGGCCGCCCCTTCGTGTAGCCCGCGTCCACGCCCTCGCACCTCAGCGGCTCCGGTCCGGTCACTGGACGACCTCCCCACGTATCCGCGTCGTGTCGTCGTCGCCCTGTGCGGCGCCGAGGTAGGCGGTCGCGACGCGGGGATCCGCCTTGATCTCGGCGGGAGTTCCGTCCGCGATCACCTTTCCGATGTCCAGCACCACGATCCGGTCGCACACGTCCAGCACCAGCCCCATGTCGTGGTCGATCAGCAGCACGGTCACGCCGTCGGCCCGCA
Source organism: Streptomyces sp. NPDC091280 (assembly GCF_044768565.1). Taxonomy (NCBI): domain Bacteria; kingdom Bacillati; phylum Actinomycetota; class Actinomycetes; order Kitasatosporales; family Streptomycetaceae; genus Streptomyces; species Streptomyces sp. NPDC091280. The sequence goes on along the minus strand of NZ_JBIVUZ010000007.1, from coordinate 295,305 downwards.
CGGCCCGCAGCCGGTCGCCCAGCCAGCGGCTCTCGGAACTGTCCAGACCGGCCGCCGGCTCGTCCAGCAGCAACAACCGGGGGCGGCCCGCCAGGGCGCGCGCGATGGACACCAACTGCCGCCTGCCCTGCGAGAGTTCACGGGCCGGCTGGTCCCTGAAGCGGCTCAGGTGCAACGTCTCGAACAGGCGGTTCCGCAGCTCCGGCCCCTGGACCGCACCGACATGGTCGCCGCCGTGCCGGGCCGCGGCCTCCCCGACCAGCACGTTCTCCTCGACGCTGAGATCCTCGTAGAGCTCGATGCCCTGGAAGGTGCGGCCGAGTCCCGCCCGGCCGCGCTGGTGCGGTTTCAGGGACGAGATGTCCCGGCCGTCGAACTCGACGGTTCCCGTGCTGCGGTGGTAGCCGCTGACCGCGTCGAGCAGGGTGGTCTTCCCGGCCCCGTTCGGCCCGATCACGCCGACGATCTCGCCCGAACGCACCTCGAAGGAGACGGAGTCGACGGCCACCACACCGCCGTAGCGCACCCCGACCCCGCGCACCGAGAGCACCACCTCGCCCGGTTCGGGAACCGGGGGACGGGCGGCCGGCCCCGACGCGGTCAGCGCGTCGGCGTCCTGGTCGTCAGAGCTGTCCCCGGTGTCCCCGGTGTCCACGGCGGCCGGGCGGCGCGCGCGCCGCAGCCGCGCCGCCAGTTCGTGGGCCGGGCCGACGACGCCCTCGGGGTTGGTGATCACAGTGAGGACGAGACCGATGCCCATGATCACGTCGTACCACTCGCCCAGCGACAGGGCCCGGTCGAGCAGTACCGGCAGCAGACCGCCGGCCCCCATCACCCCGGCCACCAGACCGCCCGACAGCGCGGTGACACCCGCCAGGTACGCGGTGGCGAACAGGCCCAGGCCGCCGATCGCGGTGAACATCTCGGCGTCGGCGACGGTCTGTTGGTAGCCGAGGAGGGCGCCGCCGAGCCCGGCGACGAACGCGCCGATCGCGAAGGCGACGATCTTCGTGCGGGCGACGTCGATGCCGGCCGCCGCGGCCGACCGCTCGTTGGCGCGCACGGCGAGCATCGCCGCACCGAGCCGACTGCGCCGCAGCCCCGCCACGCCGAGGCCCACCAGCGACAGCACCAGCAGACACAGCAGCGCGAAGGGCAGCCGTGGATAGTCCTCGCCCGAGCCGATGCCCAGGTCGAGGCCGAACAGGTGCGGCGAGGGGATCTTGGAGCCCCCGAGGCCGCCGTTGAGGTCGGGGTTGCGGAACCAGAAGGCCTCCAGCGCCACCGCCAGCGCGACCGTGACCACCGCGGCCGGCAGACCGCGGATCCGCAGCGCGGGAAGCCCGATCACGACCCCGATCACCATCGCCACCAGGGCGGCCAGCAGCGGGGCGAGCGGAAAGGGTATACCCCATCCCGCGCTCAGCTTGCTCAGGCTGAACGCGCCGACCCCCGCCAGCGTCAGCTGCGCCAGCGAGATCTGCCCGGCGAACCCGGTGACGACCACCAGCGACAGCGAGATCACCGCCAGGGTCAGCGAGGTGATCACGGCGGCCCGAATACTGCCGTGGGTGGCCAGCAGCACGACGACACCCAGGGCCGTGCTCACGACGGCCGGGACCAGCACCCGGTCCGGGCGCGGGGCCCGGCCGAGCGCCTGCTGCACCAGCGAGCCCCGGGTGGGCAACGGCCGTCCCCGCACCACCAGATAGGCCAGGATGACGGCCAGCGGCACCAGTTGGGCAAGTCCGGTCTGGGGCAGCCACGACCACTTCCCCTGGAGGAACTGCACCTCCGACTGGAGCATCCCGATCACCAGCCCGGCGCCCACGGCCGGGATCAGCGCGGTGAAGTTGCCGACCAGCGCCGCCGCGAGGGCCGGCACGATGAACAGCGTGTACGACACCGGGACCAGGGGCACGATCGGCGCGATGAGGATGCCGGACAGACCGGCGATGGCCGAGCTGAGCGCCCAGTTCGCGACGGCGATCCGCTCCGGTGACAACCCGCTGACCAGCGCGCCCCGTTCCGACTCCGCGACCGCCCGGGCCGCGAGCCCGAACCGGGTCAGCCGGAACACCAGCGCCAGCACAACGGTCAGGACGACGATGACGGCCGCGAACCACAGCCGGTCGCCCGGGATGAGCGAACCGCCCCAGGACACCGGGTCGTTGGGCAGGATGGCCTTGACCGAGACCGCGCCCGTACCGACGGCGGCGGCCAGCACGGCCTGGATCACCAGCATCACCCCGATCGAGGCGACGGCCTTCGCGACCGGCGGCGCGGTCCGCAGCGGCCGGAAGACCAGCCCGTACAGCACGACCCCCAACAGGGCAGCGCACACAAGGGAGATGACCACCGCCGGGAAGAGCCCGAGCGGTCCGCCGAGCCCGACCTTCTTCGGCAGTCCCGGCAGCGGCACCAGCAACTGGCCCTGGCGCAGGAACGCGTAGGTGTACGCGCTGTACAACGCGATGGCGCCGGTGGCGAAGTTGACCACCCCGGAACCGCGATAGGTGAGCACCAGTGCCAGCGCGAGCGCGCCGAACACCGCCCCACTGCCCAGCCCCAGCAACAGAAACACGACGTACTGGCTCATCGGCGAGACCGTCCCTCCTGGTTGCCCGGGCTAGTGCGCGAACAGCGAGCTGGGGTCGACGACCCGCAGTTGGCTCACCTTGCCGTCGGACACCGTGCCGGTGACCTCCTTCGCCGAGCAGGCGGCGGGCAGTCCGGGTACCGCCTTGGAGTCGCAGCTGAAGGTGATGCCGTGGCCGGCCGGCAGGACGACGTCCTTCGCCGAGCGCAGTGCCGCCGTGATCGTCTTCGAGGAGACCGTGCCGGTCAGCCCGTGCAGGGCGCGCACCAGGCCGAGTACGCCCTGATAGCCGATCGCCGCGTACCCCTGGGTCGCGGTGTCGGGGCTGTACTCCTTCATCACCTGCCGGAAGAGCTGCGCCTCCGGGTCGTCGCTCGCGGCGTCGAAGCTGCTGAAGACCTGGACGCCGTCCATGCCCGCGCCCACCGCCTGGACGACCTCGGGGGACACGCACGACTGGACGGTCATCCGGGCGATGCCCGCGCCGAGGGTGCTCATGGCCTGGAGCACGGAGGTGCACACGGTGGGGTCGGCCACCACGGCCACGGCGTCGGGCTTGTTCCGCAGCGCCGCGCTCACCTGCGGAGAGGCGTCGGGAGTGCCCGCGGCCACCGTCACGATCCGCAGCCCGACGCCCGCCTTGGCGAACACCGGCTTGCCGATGGCCTCGATGCCGCTGACCGCGGCCGGGGCGTCGATCACGAACGCGGCGACGTTCTTGTACCCCTTCTCCTTGGCGTACGCGGCCATCGACGTCATGGTCGTCGGGAAACCGCCCGTCCAGGAGAAGGCGTTGGCGGTGGTGCCCTCGGAGTTGCTGGCCGCGATGGCGGTCGCCCAGGGGATGCCCGCCTTCGTCACGATCGGCACCATGGAGTCGCCCAGGCCGCTGCTGGTGAGGACCACCGCGTCGACCTTCTGCTCGACCATCTGGTTGGCGCAGTCCCGGGCCGTCGCCGGTTCCTCCTTCGTCTTGCAGATCGTGAGGGCGATGGGCCTGCCCGCGATGCCGCCGAGGTTGGCGTTGGCGTACTTCATCGCCGCCTCGGCGGCCTCGCGGGTCTCGGGCTGGCTGATCGCCGAGCCGCCCTCGTTGGTGATGAGCCCGATCCTGACCGGAGTTCCGGTGGCCTTGTGACCGGGGAACGCGCTGGCCAGCGCGGCCGGGATCCGTGTGCCGGCCGCCGTGGCCGTGCCGCTCGCGCCGCCGCCGCAGCCCGCGAGCAGCACAGTGGTCGACACCAGCGCGAGTGACACGCGCGCCCGGGGTGTGGAGAGTGCCCGTCCGACCGACTCGATCATGTCCGCTTCCCAACGTGTCGGCGAGTGCCCGGCACTCGCAGCGATCAGCGGACGGCGGCACCGCGCGGCGGGACCGCCGTCCGAGAAAGTGAAGAGAGAGCCGCGAGCGGATGTCGAACGGCACGAGGGCCGGGTGCCGCGGCAGACCATGTCGGCCGGCGTGGCGTGGACGTCACGACCGGCGACGAGACGGACCGGCTCACCCGCGGCTCCCCGCAGTACCGGCCCGTGAGCAAGAAGAGTATACGTAATTGCAGTCGGCCGGAATGGGTCGTACGCGAGCTGTTGTGGTTGTCCGCCGTTCGGTCGCCGTCGTGCTTGTAATGAGGGGACGGAATGGTGAGGTTGAGCCAGCGGAGGCTGGGTCTGCGGGGGTCGGGTCAGCGGTCGCGGTGGACCCAGCCCGCGTCGTGCCAGTACGTCTCCAGGTTCTCCATCGGTTCCGGCCAGGTCTCCGCGTAGGTCACGCCCTCGGCGCCTGCCGTCATCAGATAGGGAGTTCCGGCCTTGCTGATCCAGAACTCGCCGGGTCCGACCGTGCGGCTGCCCTCGGTCCCGTCCTCGCCCCAGGCGACGTGGAACTCCCCGCCGAAGACGATGATCAGCTCGTCGAGGTTGTGGTGGTGCCGGGGCACCGCGAAGTGCGGGGCGCAGCGCAGCCCGTTGATGTTGAACGACGGGTCGACCTTGGTCGACCACCACATGTTGCCCTTGAAGGTCTGCTCCATGTCGACCGGAGCGTCGGCCAGCAGACCGCCTCCGTGCCACAGATACGTGGGTGCGGACTGGTCGACCGGCAGCTCGATCCAGCCCTCGTCCGACAGCAGGTTGAAAGACTCGATTCCCATGAAACCGATACTGGGCAGCGGGGCTGGGCGTGTCATACGTGAATCCCGTTGGCCGGGACCTGTCGGCGACACCGCCTCCGGCCGTGCGTACGGTCACCGCGTGACTCTTACCTTCGGTGATCTGGTGGAAGACGCGGACTGGGTTCCCATGGGCCTGGAACAGCAGGGCCATCCGCAGTACTTCTGGAACGACGGCGGTCTGCTGCGGGACGCGCCCGTGGACTTCGCGGCTACCTTCGACGGCGCGATGTGGGTGACCACGAAGCCGATCGACATCCCGCGCTTCAACCGCAACCCGCTGCGCGTGCGGCCGAACTTCACGGTGCCCCGGCACCACCACAACGTCGACGAGATGCTCTTCGTCTTCGCCGGCGAATACCACATCGAGCACTACGAGTCGGGCGAGCCGCAGACCGTGCGGGTGGGCCCGGGAGACGTGTTCCTCAGCCGGGCCGGCACGCCGTACACGATGACGGCGGGGCCCGAGGGCGTCACCTACATCGAGACCTGGCCCAAGCCGGTACGGGAGTTGGAGACGTACTGGCACGACGTCGGCTGGGTCCGGCGGTAGACCGCCGACACGATCGTGTCCCGGCTCGTGCGAGCCGGGACCACGGATCGGACGCCGGACGGGTCGGTCCGTCCAACGGGTCAGTCAGTCCAGAGGAACCGGTCGGCGACCCGGTGGTGGTTGTAGATGGTCATCTCCTGCTCCTCGCTCAGCCGGTGGCCGTCGAAGCTGGGGGAGTGCATGCCCACCGTGACCTCCTTGGCGTTCATCAGGTCCTGGGTGAAGATCTCCCCGAGATCGGCCTCGCGGAAGTCCTCGAAGTACTGCGGCTGGAAATCCCGCTTCTTGTCGTAGTCGGCGACCGGGACCTGGTCCAGGCTGAAGATCTCGAAGACACAGCGGTCCGGGTCGAAGCCGTCCGGCCGCGCCCGGTAACCGAAGACCGAACCCTGGTTGGGCAGCAGGATCGTGTTCGGGAACACGTTCCACGCCGTACCGGCCTCCGCCCACTGCTGGGGCGTGATGTCGGGCCAGTCGTAGCCCTCGGCGAGCGACAACTCCTTGTACAGCCGCATGTAGTACTGACCGGCGGTCATCCCCTCCGGCACCTCCGCCGTCTTCAGCGCCTCGGCCGCCCGCCAGCTCCGCTCGTTCTCCAGACCGCGCATGTCGTCGGCGATGTACTGCACGCTCAGCGCGACGCTCAGCCGCTCGTCGGTCACCCCGCCCGTGCCCCGGTTCGCCGGGTCCTTGGCGGTGTCCTTCTTCTTCGGGCCGACACTCGAATAGTGGGCGTGCCGCTCGTACACGGTCGTCGGCGCCCACATCCGGTTCTCAAGTTCCTTCATCGAGGCGATGTTGGTGTTCGACTTGTCGAAGCGGTACAGCTGCGGATGCGTCCCCGCCACGTGATACGCCTCAAGGAACCCGTCCAGGGCGGTCTTCCAATTGCACGGCAGCGGAACGCTCTTGTGCCACCGGTAACGCATGTGCTCGAACTGGAACGGCGCGAAGATCCGCGGGATCGGGTCGAGGTATTCGAGCAGCGGCTTCGCGTCGGGGTCCATGTTGATGAACACGAACCCGCCCCACTGCTCGGCCCGCACCCGCACCAGACCGAGGTCGTCGTCCGAGCGCGGCACGAACTCCTCGCGGTCCAGGACCAGCCGGATCGAACCGTCCAGGTTCCAACGCCAGCCGTGGAAGGGGCAGATGAGGGAACCCACCCGGCCCCGGCCGCGCGCCAGCCGCGTACCGCGATGCCGGCACGCGTTGAAATAGGCGCGGATCGAGTCCTTGGCCTCCCGCACGATCAGGATCGAATGACCACCGATCTCGTACTCGACGAAACAGCCGACACCCGGCAGTTCCTCCACCCGGCAGGCCATCAACCAGGCCCGGGTGAACACCTTCTCCAGCTCCAGCTTGAGGAACTCGGGGTCCAGATAACGCCCCTTGGGCACGAAGGCACGCGAGAGCCGGTACTTCTCCGGGACCTTCTCGGGCGGCACATCGCCCTCGAACCACGGGACACGGCGGACCACTTGGGGCTCAACCACGGCAGACACCGATCACCACTCCTCCACTCGACATACGGGTACGGCTCCGGCGGGCCGCACGGTGAGGTCAGCCGGCGTCGGGCCCGGCGACCTCGGTCCCGTCGGCGCGCCGCACCACGTGGATGCAGTTGCCCGGGCACTCGTCGGCGGCGTCGATCACGTCCAGGCGCAGCCGCTCCGACACATCGGCCTGCGCGCCCTCCGGCGTCAGCAACTCCCCGTCCGGGGCGTCCTTGACGTAGGCCAGCCCGTCGTCGCCGAACTCGAAGACGTCGGGGGCGTACTGCGTGCACAGGCCGTCACCCGTGCACAGCTTCTGGTCGATCCACACCCGCACCTCATCGCTCACGGGCCCTGCCTCCTCGTCCACGGAAAGCTCCCGGCACCACAGGGCGTACGGACGTCGGCCCGTCCTCGCGGTGGCGGTCAGGACGACTCTCCACGCGGCGCCCCGGACCGTCCACCGCCCGTCCCATCAACCGGGACCGGCACCGACACCCCTGGTCGCACGCCTCCTACACTCGACCGGCCGTCGCAGGCCGACGTCCGCGACCGCCCCCCGCCCACCACGCCCAGGAGGCCGGCCCGTGGCCGAGACCGTGACCACAGACATCCTCATCGTCGGCGCCGGCCCGATCGGGCTCTACGGCGCCTACTGCGCGGGCTTCCGCGGGCTGCGGACCGTCCTGGTCGACGCGCTGCCGCAGTGCGGCGGCCAGATCACCGCGCTCTACCCGGAGAAGGAGATCCGTGACATCGCCGCCGTCCCCGGCACCCGTGGCCGCGACGTCGTCACCGCCCTCAAGGACCAGGCCGACGCGTTCGGTCCGACGTACCTCCTGGGCCGCCAGGCGGTCGGCCTCGCGCACGCGGCGGACGGACGACCGCAAGTGACCCTCTCCGACGGCGTGACGGTCGACGCGGGAGCGGTCGTACTGACCGCGGGCATCGGCACGTTCACCCCGCGGACCCTGCCGGCCGGTGAGGAGTTCCTCGACCGGGGACTGAGCTACTTCGTGCCCGACCCGGCCGAACACACCGGCCGTGACGTCCTCGTCGTCGGCGGCGGGGACAGCGCCGTCGACTGGGCCCTCGCCCTGCACCCGGTCGCCCGCTCGGTGACCCTCGTGCACCGCCGCGGCACCTTCCGGGCCCACGCGGCGAGCGTCCGCGAACTGCACGAGCGCGGGGTCGGCATCGTCACCAACGCCCAGGTGGAGACCCTGGCCGGCGACGAGCGGCTGCGCCGGGCGCATGTGCGCGTGGACGGGGAGGCCGAGGCCCGGGTGCTGGAGGTCGACGCGGTCGTGGCCGCGCTCGGGTTCATCAGCAACCTCGGGCCGCTCGCCGACTGGGGCGTGCGACTGGAGCGGCGCACCATCGTCGTCGACACCAGGATGCGCACCACGGTCGAGCGGATCTACGCGGCCGGCGACGTCACGGCCTACCCCGGCAAGGTCCGCCTGATGTCCGTGGGCTTCGGCGAGGTGGCGACGGCGGTCAACAACGCGGCCGTCGCCCTGGACCCCGCGCTGTCCCTGTTCCCCGGCCACTCCACCGAGTCCGCCTGAACCCGCTCGGCTCCCTCTCGAATACGCACCTTTCGAGAGGGAGCCGGGCGGCAGCGGATTCACGCACGTCTCGTGCCTAGCGGCTCCCGTCGGCCATGTCGACGGCGGCGATGTAGGAGAACGCCATCGACGAACCCACGGGACCGCCCGCGCCCGGGTAGATCCGGCCGGACATCGGCGCCATCGTGTTCCCGGACGCGTACAGCCCGGCGATCACCGAGCCGTCCGGCCGCAGCACCCGCGCACGCTCGTCCGTCCTGAGTCCGCCCTTGGTCCCCAGGTCGGACAGCACGATCGAGGCCGCGTAGTACGGCGGCTTGTCGATCACCCCGAGGCAGGGGTTGGGCCCGTCGGTGTGGGCCCCCGCCATGTGCGTGATCATCAGGTCCCAGGGATCCTCACCGCGACCGAACTCCTCGTCCTTGCCGCCGCGGGCGTACCCGTTGAACCGCTCGACGCTCTCGGTCAGCGCACCCGGCGGCACACCGATCGACTCCGCCAGCTCCTCCAGCGTGTCGGCCCGCTTGAGCACACCGGCGGCCAGGAACTTCTCGACCTCGAACCAGCCCGGCACCTGCGGTGCGACCGGCAGCCCGGCGAACGCCCTCCGGTTGTCGAGCTGCCGCTGGTCGAACACCCAGTGCGTCGGCAGGTGCGACACGCCCGACGACCTGTGCGCCTCCAGCATCTCGTGACCGGCGCGGTCGTAGGGCAGCCGCTCGTTCATGTAGCGCTGCCCGGCCGCGTTGACCCAAATGCCGCTCCAGACCGACGTGTAGAACACCGGGCGGGTGTCGGGCACGACCAGGCCCGGTGCGAACCAGGACTCGTCGAGCAGGTCCGTCGCCGCGCCGATGTCCATGCCCGCGAGGAGGGCGTCGCCGGTGTTGCCCGGGCAGCCCTGGGTCCACTCGTCGCCGACTCCGGGCTGGAACCGCTCGCGCAGCTCGCCGTTGCGCTCATAGCCGCCGGCCGCGAGCAGGACGCCCCGGCGGGCCCGGAACTCGACCGACTCGCCGCCGCTCAGGGCCTCGACGCCGACGACCGCGCCGTCCTCGACCAGGAGGCGCGTCAGCCCGGTGCCGGTCCGCACGGTGCCGTTGCCCGTCTCGGTGAACGCGAGCAGCGCCCGGCCGATCAGGGCCTGCCCGCCGATCATCCTCGGACCGACCTCGACACCCCAGCGTTCCGTCCACAGCGGCCTGCGCACCAGCGGTTCCAGCGCGCCGAGTTCGGACCGGTCGAGGTCCGGGGGGAAGATGGTGCGCCCCTGCGGCAGGCTCCCCGGCCGCCCGGCGAAATAGTCCGGCACGCCCTGCCAGACGAACTGCCCGAACCGCGGATTGCGCTCCAACTCCTCGATCAGGACCGGCCCCGCCCGCAGGAAGGCCTCCCGCAGCGCGGCCGGCGAGTCGTCGCCGACGATCGCGTCGAGATAGGGCCGGGCGACATCGGGACCGTCCTCGACCCCGGCCCGCTGCTCGGCCGCGTTGCCGGGCAGCCAGATCCCGGCGCCCGAGTAGGCCGTGGTCCCGCCGACGTACTCCGTCTTCTCGATGACCAGCGTACGGAGTCCGCGGGAGGCCGCCGCGTACGCGCCGACGAGCCCCGCGCCCGAGCCGACGACCACGACGTCGTAGGTATCGGCTGTGCCTTCGTCGCTCATGCCGTTTCCTCTCCCCAATTCCCTTGTCAACGGCCCGCGTTCGACGCGGCCTCAAGGTGTGCGAACCCCTGGGCGGATGCCTCGTCCAGCTCCATCACCTCGACGTAGTGGCCGAGTTCGGCCGTCATGTCGAGATAGCCGAACCGGATGCCACCGCTGTCCCCGTACTGCTTCCAGGTCCGGCCGCTCGCGGCGACGATCGCGGACGCCTCGTCGAAGTCGGCGACGCGGAAGCCCAGATGATGGAGCGTCGCCGGTTCCCCGGGCCGGACCGCGCCGCGATAGAGGTCGACCGCGCCGCCGACCGGGCGGATGATCTCCAGGTTGGTGGGCCCGGCGTTGACCAGCGCCACGTCGATGACCCATTCGTCGGCGGGCGTTCCGTCCACCACCACGAAGGGCGCGCGCGGGGCACCGGCCCCGACCGGCGGACGGCCGCCGCCCAGCGAGGACTTGAAGTGCTTGACGCACCGCACGGTCCCGAGCCTCGATTCGAGGAACGTGGCCGCCGCGTCGATGTCGTCCGTCACGTATCCCAACTGCATGAAATTGCGGAAGAGGTCACTCAACGACCGCACTCGGCACCCCCTGCTCTGGCTGGCCCGGCGGACCACGGGGCACCGACTGTCCACCCGCCGCCCGGGACCGTCCACCGGATGTCCCACCAGACGGAATCGGCGGCCCCGGCCCGGAACCCCCGTGGCACGATGCGGCGATGACCACATCCAGCGCGGGAGCGGCTCACCTGCCCGTGGACCGGGCGTCGATCGAGCACCGGCTCATCACCATGCGCAAGTCGGTCGGCCAGCTCGACGGGCTCGAAGCGCTGGACAGCGCCCGCCTGGCCGCCGATCCGGGAGCCGGGCTCGTCATCGAACGCATCCTGGCGCTCCTGTACGACCTCGCCGCGGCCGTCAACTCGGCCGCGCTACCGGGCCATTCACCAGGCACACCGGCGACCTCGTTCGGCGCGGCCGAGGAGGCCGGCATCATCGACGCCGAACTGGCCGGCGCCCTCGCTCCGGCGGACGGCCCGCACCACGTCCTCGTCCAGCTGTACCTGGACACCGAACCCGAGCGGGTCCCCGCGATCGTGGCCGCCGCGCGGTCCGCGTACCGGGAGTACGTACGGCGGGTGACCGACTGGATCGCCGCCGGTCCCGGCGAGGACTGAGCAGGTCAGGACGGCCATTCCGGTTCGGTGACGGTCATGGCGAGCGCGTCGAGGAGCACCTGGGCGGGCTGGGACGCGGGCGGTTTGCCGTGGACGGCGGCCACGACCTGGCGGCGCATTCCCGGGACGGGGTGGAGGCGCACCCCGGGATGCCTGTTGGCCAACAGCGTGAGGCCCGGCAGCAGGCTCACCCCGAGACCGGCCGCGACCAGCGCCTGCACGGCCACGTAGTCGTCGGTCTCGAACTCGACCACCGGCTCGAACCCGGCCCGCCCGCAGGCCGCGACGAGATGCTCGCGGCAGCGTTCGCACCCGGCGATCCAGCGCGCGTCGGCATAGGTGGCCAGCTCCGCCCGGGGGCCGTCCCAGCACCGGTCCGCCGGGGTCACGATGTACAACGGCTCGTCGAGCAGCGGGATCATCGTGGTGTCGCGGCGGTCGCGCTGGGGCGGATCGCCGTGCTCGAAGATCAGCGCCACGTCCACGTCGTTGTTGCGCAGAGCGGTGAGCGCGTCGGGCGGTTCGGCCTCCCGCAGGGTCAGCCCGACGGCGGGATGCTCGGCGGACACGCGGGCGGCGGCGAGCGGCACCAGGGTGGCCAGCGCGGAGGGAAAGGCCGCCAGCCGGACCCGGCCGGTGCGCAGTCCGGCCAACTCGTCCAGTTCCGCGTGCACCGACTCCACCTGCGCGAGGATCGACTCGGCCCGGTCCACCAGCAGCCGGCCGGCGTCGGTGAGCCGGATCCCGCGCCCCATCCGCTGCAACAGCGGAACCCCGACCTCGGCCTCCAGCTTGGCGAGTTGATGACTCACCGAAGGCTGTGCGTAGTGCAGCGCCTCGGCGGCTGCCGTGATCGAACCCTCGCGGGCGACGGCGACCAGGACGCGCAACCGACTCAAGTCGATCATTCGCGAATCATAGACCGCGTCGATGAAAGCCTCGAAAACACGCATTGGACCATTACCGGGCTCACTGCGACGGTGAATCGATAGTGGGTGCGAGAGATCTCGGCCGTACGTGTCCCGTCGGCGATCTCACCCCTCACGCCTGCCCGGATCCCGGACCCCGGGCGCCGAAAGGAGATGGCGCATGACCACGGCTGTGAATCCACCGTCGCGATCGATGTCGGTGAGCGACAGCGCGGCGCGGACCCTCGCGAACGCCACCAAGACCGTTCCCCAGATGAGCTCCATCACGCCTCGCTGGCTGGTGCACCTCATGTCCTGGGTCCCGGTCGAGGCCGGCATCTACCGGGTGAACAAGGTCGTCCACCCCGAGTCGGTGCGCATCGAGTGCGACAACTACGACGAGTCGCCGCTGCCGGACACCTTCGTCGACTACGAGCGGGAGCCCCGCGAGTACCGGCTCAAGGCCGTCCAGACCGTCCTGGACCTCCACACCCGTATCTCCGACCTGTACTCCAGCCCGCACAACCAGACCGCGCAGCAACTGCGGCTGACCATCGAGGCGGTGAAGGAACATCAGGAGGGCGAGCTGATCAACAGCCCGGAGTACGGGATGCTGGCCAGCGTCGCGGACACCCAGCGGATCTCCACGATGGGGGGCCCGCCGACCCCGGACGACCTCGACGCCCTCATCACGAAGGTGTGGAAGCAGCCCGCCTTCTTCCTCACCCACCCCGAGGGGATCGCCGCGTTCGGCCGGGAGTGCACCCGGCGGGGCGTACCGCCGGCCACGGTCAGCATGTTCGGCTCGCAGTTCCTGACCTGGCGCGGCCTGCCGATCATCCCCTCGGACAAGGTCCCGCTGGAGAACGGCAAGACCAAGTTCATCCTGCTGCGCACGGGTGAGTCCCGCCAGGGCGTGGTGGGACTGTTCCAGCCCGGGCTCTCCGGCGAGCAGGGAATGGGCCTGTCGGTGCGCTTCATGCAGATCGACCGCAGCGCCATCGCCTCCTACCTGATCTCCCTCTACTGCTCGCTCGCGGTCCTCACCGACGACGCGCTCGCCGTCCTCGACGGTGTCGAGGTGGACAAGTTCCATGACTACGCGCCGAGTTACCGGTAGCCATGACCACGCCCTCAACCACCGGTAACGAACCCGCCCCGGCGTGGCTGCCGGACGAGGAGACGTTGAGCCGTATGGCCGGGGAGTTCTTCCGAGCACTCCCCGGCCAGTCGGCGGCGGACACGTCTCCCGCGGCAGCCACAGCGGCTACGGCCCCCGCGGGACCACCGGCCGCGGCGTCCGCGCCCGCGGTCCCCGCGGGTCCACCGGCCCCGGTTCCGCTTCCGGCCACGCCGACCGCGGACCCGCTGCCTCCCCTGCCCACCGGTCTGCCGTCCATGGACCCGCCGCCCCCGGCACCCACCGCCGGGGCGAGTCCGCCGTCCGGGCCGCCACCCACCAGCGCGCCCGCCACGTTCATGGCGAGCCCCTACGCGGTGGGCGCGCCCATCGGCGCCGGACCTGCCCCGCAGGCACCGGTCCCGCCGGAGGCCCCGGGGCCGCCGCCGGTCCCGTCGCCCGCCGCGCCACCGCACCTCCCCGACCCCGGGCCGTACTACTTCCTCGCCGAGGCCGCCGGGTACCCCGCCCAGGCGCCGGAGCTCCCCGGCTTCGGGCACCTCGGGCTGCCGCGCCTGCCTGAGGCGATGGCACCGACCGCGACGAGCGCGCCGTACTACTTCGTCCAGGAACCGGAGGCGGCGGGCGCGCCGTCGGGACTGCCGATCGACCAGCACCCGGGCTTCGACGTGCACGCGGTGCGGCGGGACTTCCCGATCCTGGCCGAGCTGGTCAACGGCCGTCCGCTGATCTGGCTCGACAACGCGGCGACCACGCAGAAGCCGCAGGCGGTGATCGACAGGCTGGTCGAGTTCTACTCCCGGGAGAACTCCAACATCCACCGCGCGGCGCACGAACTGGCGGCCCGCGCGACCGACGCCTACGAGGGCGCGCGGAAGACCGTCGCCCGGTTCGTGGGGGCCGGTTCCGCCGAGGAGATCGTGTTCGTCCGGGGCACCACCGAGGCGATCAACCTGGTCGCCAAGGCCTGGGGTCCCGCGCACATCCGCGAGGGCGACGAGATCGTGCTCTCCCACCTGGAGCACCACGCCAACATCGTGCCCTGGCAGATGCTCGCCGAGCAGACCGGTGCCGTGATCAAGGTGATCCCGGTCGACGACAGCGGTCAGCTGCTGCTCGACCGGTACACCGCGCTCCTGTCGGAGCGGACCAAGCTGGTCGCGGTCACCCAGATGTCGAACGCGCTGGGCACCGTCGTACCGGTCGAGGAGATCATCGAGATCGGGCACCGGGCCGGGGCACGTGTCCTCGTCGACGCGGCGCAGTCCGTCCCGCACCTGCCGATCGACGTCAGGGCGCTGGACGCGGACTTCCTGGTCTTCTCCGGGCACAAGCTGTTCGGACCGACCGGCATCGGAGTGCTCTACGCCAAACGGGAGGTGCTTGAGGACATGCCTCCGTGGGAGGGCGGCGGCAACATGATCACCGACGTCACCTTCGAGAAGTCCACCTTCCAGCCGCCGCCGGGCCGCTTCGAGGCCGGTACCGGCAACATCGCCGACGCGGTGGGACTGGCCGCGGCCATCGACTACGTCGAGCGCATCGGCCTGCCGAACATCGCCGCCTACGAACACACCCTGGTCGAGCACGCCACCGAAGGCCTGCGGTGCGTACCCGGGCTCCGGCTGGTCGGCACGGCACCGAACAAGGCGAGCATCGTGTCGTTCGTCCTCGACGGCTACGAGCCGGCCGAGGTGGGCACCGCCCTCAACGAGGAGGGAATCGCGGTCCGTTCGGGCCACCACTGCGCGCAGCCGATCCTGCGCCGGTACGGCCTGGAGGCCACCGTCCGGCCCTCGTTCGCCTTCTACAACACCCACGCGGAGGTGGACACGCTGATCACGGCGGTCAGGCGGCTCGCGGACCGCCGGGGTGCGACCCGCTAGTCGGACCACCCTTCTTGAACCGGTGCGGCGGAGACCTGAACGACGTCTCCGCCGCACCGGCCTGCCACGCCTCGACGCCGGTCGCCTCTCCGGCCGTCCGGCTCAGGGCAGTTCGAAGCGGTGCCGGGGCGCGGACCAGTCCGCCGCCGCGGCCGTCGCACGGTCGACGTCCTCGACCGGCAGCAGCCGCCGCGCCGCGAGTTCCTCGGCCGCCGCCCTGATCCGGGCCACGTAACCGGCCGCGTCGCCGTACCGCTCCTCGACGCTCGGGCGGGAGTCGCCCGTGATCAGCCGCTCGTCCTCGGTGGCCGCGAACGGGAACGTCGAACCGCTGAACTCGTGCAGCGCGCCGTGCCCTTGACCCGGGGCGCGGGTGTTCCAGCCGGTGTAGGTACCGAGCGGCACCGACACCATCGGGGCGCGCACGCCCGCCGTCTCGTTGCCGTCGCCGTCGACGGCCGGGACCAGCACCGTGTAGCCGTGCGCGCGGTCCGCGACCGGCGGCACACTCGAACGGTCCACGGCATACAGCTCGTTGGGCCCGTACGGCCGCAGCGCCGAGGGCACCGCCGGGAACCGCCGCGACCACTCCGCCATCGTCACCAGGCTGCCGTCGGCGACGGTGGGCACCGTGCTCGGCGGCGGCTCCACCTCCTCGCTCACCCATGCGTCGAGCGCGTCGAGGACGCCCCGGAACAGCGCGGACGTGGCGACGACGTTCTCGACGTGATTGCAGATGCCCTTCCCCGGAGACTGCGGCGTCGGACTCGCGACATGCTGGCTCGACGACCACAGATAGCCGCGCACGTTCGGCGGAAATCCCAGGTCCCGCCCGTCAGTTGTGGTGTGGACCAGCGAGCCCCGGCGCTGCCAGTACTCCGTGGACGTCTGCGTGTGCAGCACCTTGGGATCGCTCGCGCGCTTCATGATCGCGTCGCGTGCGCCGGTCAGATGGTCCACCGTCTCGGCGTACGCGAAGGGGAAGGCGTCGGCCGCGTTGAGATGGTCCTCGTACTGCTGGCCGCCCGGCACCGTCAGGTTGGCGAACCGTGCGGTGTCCAGCCGTCCCGCGCCGGAGACGTGCGGCAGCAGTCCGTCGAACACCCGGCGGCCTTCGGCGTCCTCGTTGAGACCCCGGTGGATGAAGTCGCGGATGGCGCGCCCGGTCTGCGAACGCCCCCAGCCGTACACGTAGTTGATCTCACCCACCGGTTGCGCCGGGTCGTACCGCAGAGCGCTGACCAGGTCGCGCACGGCGACGAGACCGAGGCCGAGGACGAGGGGTTCCTCGGCCTCGTAGGTCAGTTCGTAGATCCAGCCCGGGCGCAGTCCGCCGTCGACATACAGGTCGCCGCGGCTCGGTACGACGGCGACGGCCTGTGACCTCAGGTCGGTTCCGCCGCCCTGCAACCGGGCGAACCGCCATGCGGCAGCAGGGAGTTCCTCCGGCGTACTGTGCGCGTACCGTCGCCGGGTGAGCCGCGCGGTGTGTTCGCTCGCCGCGCTCACGGGGGACGGTCTCGTGCTCGTCCAGCGCGACAGCGGCAGCGAGAAGGTGGGCTCCTCGACGATGAACTCGGCCGTGGTCAGGCCGCGTACGGGCTCCGTGCCGCGCCTCGCCACGGGCAGGTCGAGCAGCAACCGCCCGTCACCGGGCAGCAGATCACCCTGCCAGGCGCCGAAGACGACCGTGTAGCCGCGCCGTAGAAGGTAGCCGTTGCCCGCGTCGGCGAGGGTGCGGGGGCGGTTGGTGTGCGGGGCGTCGCAGAAGTACTGGACGGCCCGCTTGTTGCCCCGGTTCCCCCAGTCGAAGAACAGCCGTCCGCGTCCGCCGTCGACCGGTCGCAGGATCTCGACGTCCCCGCTGAAGCGCACCAGACCGTCACCGTCGCGCGGCGCGAGGTCCAGATCGGTGATCGAGCGGAGGGCGGGCGCCTCGGGGTCCACGGCGTAGTGGGCCGTGGCGGTGAGCACTTCGTACGCCCCACCCTCGGCGAAGCGATGACCGTCCGCGAACGGCTCCCTGCGCCGGACTTCCAGTCGTACGGCGTTCATCGCGCGGCCTCCAACCGCGCCGGGCGCCAGCCCAGTTCGGGCGCGACCAGGTGCAGCACGTCGTGCAGGATCTGTTCGTACTCCTCCCGCCGGAACTCGTACGGCAGCTCAAGACGCAGCTCCGAGACCCCCGACACCACGGGATCCGCCGCCAGTTGCTCCAGGATCTGATCCGCCGTGCCGACCACATCGGGCGCGAACAGGGTCCGCCTGGGGCCCTGCGGGGCGAGGGTGCGGGCATGCCGGCTCTCGGCGTACGCCCGGTAGCGGGCCCTGGTGGTCCGGTCCGCGCCGTCGAACGGGACGACGACGCGGCCCACCGCGACCCGGGCGGCGGGCTGGACGCGCCGGTACGCGGCGAGCAGGTTCGCCTGGGCCGTGGTGAAGTCGTCGGTGTGCTCGCCGGTGACGATGTTCCCGGACAGCAGATTGAGGCCGCTCTCACCGGCCCAGCGGGCCGAGCGCAGACTCCCGCCGCCGTACCAAATCCGGTTCACCAGGCCGGGGTTGTGGGGTTGCAGGCGCGGTCGCTGGACGTTGCCCGGTGACTCGATCACCGTGTCCGGGCCGCCCAGGTAGTCGCCGCGCAGGTTGTCGACGACACGGGCGACCCGGCCGTACGACAGGTCGAAGGCGCGCCAGTCGCCGTCGTACACCAGGTCGCCCAGCAGCTCGGCGTGCGGCATGCCGGTGCTGAAGCCGACCTGGAGCCGCCCTCGGGACAGCACGTCGGCCAGTGCCAGGTCCTCGGCCAGCCGGAACGGGCTCTCGTAGCCGATCGGGATGACCGCGGTCCCCAACTCGACGCGCTCGGTGCGTTGTCCGGCCGCGGCGAGGAACACCGCGGCCGAACCGACGCCGTGTTCGAGGTGCCGCTGCCGGATCCAGGCGCCGTCGTAGCCCAACCGCTCGCCGTACTCGAAGAGTTGGAGGGTCTCCTCCAGGCCCGTGTAGGGGTCGTCGTCGGCGAAGTTGCCCGGGGTGAGAAAGGCGAGGGAGGTGATGCTCATGCGGTCCGCGTCCTCAGGTCGTGGTCGGTCCGTCGGCCGGGGATCGCCGCGAGCAGTTCGCGGGTGTATTCGTGCTGGGGGTGCGTGAACAGGTCCTCGGGGGCGCCGGTCTCGACGACACGGCCGGCCCGCATGACCGCGACCTCGTGCGCGATCTGCCGTACGACGGCCAGGTCGTGCGAGATGAACAGGTAGGCCACCCCGATGTCGGCCTGCAACTCGGCGAGCAGGTCGAGGACTTGGGCCTGGACGGAGACGTCGAGGGCGGACACCGGTTCGTCGCACACCACGAGATCGGGGGAGAGGGCGAGCGCCCGTGCGATGGCGACGCGCTGCCGCTGTCCGCCGGAGAGTTCCGCCGGGCGGCGGTCCAGGGTCGCGGCGGGCAGGGCGACCCGGTCGAGCAGGTCGCGGGCCCGGTCCAGCCGGGAGGCGCGGTCGCCGACCTTGAAGGCGCGCAGCGGCTCGGTGATGACCTCGCCGATGGTGAACCTCGGGTCGAGCGAGGCGTACGGGTTCTGGTAGACGAGCTGGGCGCGTCGGCGCAGTTGCCGGGCCTCGGCGCCCCGGGCGGTGGTGATGTCGGCGCCGTCGAACAGGATGTGTCCGGAGCTCGCGTCGGTGAGGCGGAGCACCAGGCGGGCGGTGGTGGACTTGCCCGAGCCGGACTCGCCCACCAGGGCCAGGGTCCGGCCGCGGTGGAGGGTGAGGCTCACGTCGTCGACCGCGCGCAGGGTCCGGGACTCGCCGCCCGCCCGGGGGAGCCTGAACTCCTTGACGGCGTTGCGGAGTTCCACCAGCGGCGTCGGGTCGGTGGCCGGAGGCGCGGTCGCCCCGGCGCGGGGGATCGCGGTCGTCAGGCTCGGCGCGCTGGCCAACAGGCGTCGGGTGTACTCGTGTTGGGGGTCGGCCAGCACCTCGCGGGTCGCCCCGGCCTCGACCACCCGCCCCTGGGACATGACGACGAGGCGCTGTGACCGGTCGGCGGCCACCGCGAGATCGTGGGTCACCAGCAGGATCGCGGTGCCCGACTCCTCGGTGAGGCTCTGGAGATGGTCGAGGATGACGCGTTGCACGGTGACGTCGAGCGCGCTGGTCGGCTCGTCCGCCACGATCAGCCTCGGCCGGGCGGCGATCGCGATGGCGATCAGGGCGCGCTGCCGCATGCCGCCGGAGAGTTCGTGCGGATACTGCCGGGCCCGGGTGGCCGCGTCCGGCAGTCCGGCCCGGTGCAGGATGTCGACCGCCTCCGCCGGCGCGGAGCGGCGGGTCGCGAGGCCGTGGATGCGCAGCACCTCGGCGACCTGCTCGCCGATGCGTTTGACCGGGTTGAGGGAGACCGAGGGGTCCTGGGGGACCAGGCCGATCCGCGCGCCGCGCACGGTGCGCAGTTCCGCCTCGCTCAGCGTGGTGAGGTCGTGCCGGCCGAAGCGGATCGTGCCCGCGTCGATCGTGGCGTTGGCCGCCAGGAGCCGGGTGATGGCATGCGCGGTGGTGCTCTTTCCGGAGCCGGACTCGCCGACCACCGCGGTCACCTCGCCCGGACGCACGTCGAGATCGACGTCCCGCACGGCCGGTACGGTGCCGCCGCGGGTGCGGTACGACACGGACAGGCCGCGTATCTCCAGCGCGGCGTCCGCGCCCGCGCCGGGGTCCGGGTCGGTGCTCGGTGTCGTGCTCAAGTCCTCATCCGTTCCAGGTGTGTTCGGCGGGTGACCGGTCATGACTGCCGGGACCATTCGCCGTCCAGCGCGCGTGCGACGCGGTTGGTGGCCAGCACGGTCGCCGCGATGGCGAGGCCGGGCAGCGCCGTCAACCACCAGGCGTTGGCGAGGTAGTTGCGGCCGTCCGAGATCAGCGTGCCCCATTCCGGTGCCGGTGGCGGGGCGCCGTAGCCGAGGAAGCTCAGGGCCGACACGGCGAGGATCGAGGAGCCGAAGTCGAGGGTGGCCAGGACGATCACCGGACCGGCCGCGTTGGGCAGGACGTGCCGGCCGAGCACCGAGTACCAGCGTGCCCCGCACGAGCGCGAGGCCTCGACGAAGACCGCCTGCCGTACCCGCAGCACCTCCGCCCGGGTCACCCGCGCGAAACCCGCCACGCTGGCGACACCGACGGCGACCGCCACCTTGACCGTGCCGTAGCCGAGCGCGGTGACCAGGGCCAGGGAGAGGAACAGTGCCGGGATGGAGAGGAGCACGTCGACGAAGCGCATCAGTACGTCGTCGACCCAGCGGCCCACGAAGCCGGCGACCAGCCCGATCAGGCTGCCGACGACGAAGGCGACCGCGACCGCGATGAGGGTTGCCTTGAGGGAGAGTTGGGCGCCGTGGACGACCCGGGAGAACACATCGCGGCCGAGTTCGTCGGTGCCGAACCAGTGCGCGCCGCTCGGGCCCCGGAAGTTCTGCGAGGGTATCCCCGCCAGCGGGTCCCGGGAGGTGAACAGGCCGGGCCGGAACGAGGCCAGCACGACCAGGACCAGGACGAGGACGGAGAGCAGCAGACCGGGACGGCGCACCAGGAACCGCAGGACCCGGCGCACCTCGACGCGGCGTCCCGGCCCGGACCCTGGCCCGACCGGCCGCGCGGGGCCGAGCGCGGCATCGGCGGGGGTGCCGGCGGCGGTGTCGTCGACAAGACCCTGACTCATACGGTGACCGCCTTCCGGCCCGAGGTCATCACGATCCGCGGATCGAGCAGTGGGTAGACGAGGTCGACGAGCAGGTTCGTCAGGACGAAGATCAGCGCGCCGAACACCACCACGCCCTGCACCAGCGGGATGTCCTGGGCCGTGACCGCGGCGGCCGTCACCCGGCCGAGGCCGTCGCGCGAGAACACCGTCTCGACGACCACCGAACCGGCGATCAACTGCCCGACCAGCAGGCCGACCACGGTGAGCGCGGGCAGGGACGCGTTGCGCAGGGCGTGCCGCAGATGGACGCGCCACCGCCCGGCGCCCTTGGCCCGGGCGGTCTCCACATAGGCCTGGTCCAGCGCGGTGAGCAGGCTCTTGGCCAGGACCTGTGCCACCTGCGCGCCGGTCGGGATCGCCAGCGTCAGGGCCGGCAGGATCAGCCCCCGCAGCCCGTCGTTGCCGAACGCGGGGAACCAGTGCAGGCGGAAGGAGAACGACTCGACGAGCAGCAGCCCCACCCAGAACGTCGGGACCGACACCCCCAACGGCGGCAGGGACAGCAGCAGTTGGCGCAGCCACCGACGCGAGGTGTAGGTCGCGACCACCGCCAGGCCGCCGCCGAGCAGCACGGCGAGGAGCAGCGCGGCGCCGGTCAGCTGGAGGGTCTGCGGCAGGGCGTCGGCCAGTGTCGAGGACACCGGCCGGCCCGTGGAGACGGAGTTCCCGAAGTCCCCGCGCACCGCCCGGCCGAGGTAGTCGGCGTACTGCGCCAGGACCGGCTTGTCGAAGCCGTACTCGTGGCGCAGCGCCGCCAGTTGGGCCGGGTCGACCGTCCCGGAGTCCATTCCGGCACTCGCCATCGCC
Organism: Streptomyces sp. NPDC091280; assembly: GCF_044768565.1. Taxonomy (NCBI): domain Bacteria; kingdom Bacillati; phylum Actinomycetota; class Actinomycetes; order Kitasatosporales; family Streptomycetaceae; genus Streptomyces; species Streptomyces sp. NPDC091280. The sequence continues at coordinate 273,573 of NZ_JBIVUZ010000007.1, read as the reverse complement.
GTGACCGGATCGCCCGGCAGGAAGTCGAGGACCAGGAAGGACACCGTGTAGGCGGCCCACAGCACGCCGACCGCCTGGGCGAGCCGTTTGATCGCGTAGCGGCGCACGGGTCAGCCGATCCAGGTGTCGTGCAGCTGGATCCGGCTGGAGGCGTCGAAGTTCAGGGCGTGCACCTTCTTCGCCACGCCGATCTGGGTCTGGAGCTCGACCACCGGCGCGTAGTAGGCGTTCTTGACGAGCAACTCCTGCGCCTGCTGCACGAGTTGGGCGCGCTTCGCGGTGTCCGTGGTGGCCGCCTGTCCGGTCAGCGCCGTGTCGAGCGGGCTCGCGGGCAGGCGGTAGAAGTTCGCCAGCTTGGTGGAGAAGGAGCTGCGCAGGATGTCGGGGTCGGCGCGGGTGATGTTGCTCCACGCCACGTCGAAGTCGCCGGACTGGAGGGTCGGGGCGAGCTGGGTGACCTGGAGCTGCTTGAGCGTCAGACCGATGCCGACGGCCTTCAGTTGCTGCTGGATCAGCTCCAACGCGGGCTGGTTCGTGGCCGAGTTGGGGATCCAGTCGACGGTGAGGCTCAGCTTCTTGCCGTCCTTCGTCCGGACGCCGTCGCTGCCGGTCTTCCAACCGGCCGCGTCCAGCAGGGACTTCGCCTTGGCCGCGTCGGTCGTCAGGTCCGAGGACAGGTCCGTGTAGTCGGGTGTGGTGTGCGCCAGGACGCTGGTCGCGGGCTGGGTCCCGGTCGGGAACACCGCGTCGGCGATCTGCTTGCGGTCGATGGCGAACCCGATGGCCTGGCGCACCCGCGCGTCCTTCAGGACCGGCCGCGAGTTGTTGAGCGCCAGCCCGAACACCACGCCCGGATTGGCCCGCCGCTGGAGGGTGACCTGACCGCCCTTGAGCGCCGCCTCGTTGGCCTTGCCGACGCTGCTGATCGCGTCGACCTGCCCCGACTGGAGACTGCCGGCCCGTACTCCCGCCTCGGGCACGACCTTGAAGACCACCTTGTCGAGGTAGGCCTCCCCGCTCTTGCGCCACAGCGAGGAACCCCACGCGTATCCGGTGCGCTTGGCGAGCGTGATCGACTGGTTCTGCACATACTGCTTCAGCACGAAGGGCCCGGAGCCGACCACGCCCTTGCTGCACTTCTCCTGCGGGCTCCGCTGCACGCTCGCCGACGACTCGATGCCCAGCGAGTGTGTCGAAGTGGCTTGCAGGAACTGGGCGTTGGGCTGCTGGAAGGTCACCTTCACGGTGAGCGGGTCGACCACGGTGGTGCTCTTGAGGCCGCTCAGATAGCCCTCGGCGAGGGTGCCCAGCGCGCCGAGCTTCGGCACCGCGTCGAAGTTGTCCTTGACCACCTGCGCGGTCAGCTTGGACCCGTCGCTGAAGGTGACACCCGATCTGAGATGGAACGTGAACGTCGTCGCGTCGGAGCTGATGTCCCAGCTCTTCGCCAGCCACGGCACGATCTTGCCGGTCTGGGGGTTTTGGTCGGTCAGCGAGTCGACGATCTGCCGCACCGAGTAGATGGTGTCGTTGCTGGCCACCTGCTGCGGGTCCACGCAACCGGCGTCGGAGCCCACCGCGAAGGTCAGCGTCCCACCGGACGTGGCCCGGCCGCCGGTGTCGCCGGCGCCACCGCCCCCCGATCCGCAGGCGGTCAGCAGGAAACTGGTGGTCACGAGAGCGGCCGTAGCCGCCCGTCGGGTGGTTCGGGAGACCGGATGTGCTGTCACGGGAGAGGTGCTCCTACTCGTGTCACCCCGTGCACACGGACCTGTGCGGAACGTGGCGGGGCGCGCGGACGGTATCGACCCCGGCGGGGTGGATCCGGTGGGGCGGGGAGGACGTGCCGGCCGGCACGGGACGCGCCCGCGCGCATGTCGACTCGTCGAAGAAGGGAAGGTGAAGGGGGAAACGGGGCTGTGCCGGAGAAACAGCGGTGACGGATGTCAGGCTCTGCGGCCGGACCTGGTCAGCTGTGACAGAGACAGCCGGCGCAGCGCTTCAGGTCGATGTGGCGCCGACGGGAGAGCCGGGAGAAAACCACGGCGTCGGGACAGGAGGCACTCAGGTCGTAGCTGTCGGGCACGCCGTCCTCCATGTCCGGGACCCCGGTCACGGGGTCGCGCGCTTGCAGAGTCGTCAGTGTCTCTGCCGGGCTTTCACCTGGAGCACCCCACCGCGTCGGAGGGTTGCCGGTCAGCCAGCCAGGGCTTGTTGCTGACACTCGATGCCACTGGAGATCGTAGGGAGTCGTCTCGCTGTGCGTCAATGCCGGGGCAGAGGTCCGGCGTCGGGGAAACTTCTGAACCTGCCGTCGCGCGGTCGCGGACGAGGCTCTCCCCGCCCTGCCCCCACGGCACTGAGTCGATCGCTCCCTCTTCCCGAACTGCCGTCTGCCGCCTGCCGGTTCACGGCCACCAGAGGACCCACCATGAAGCGCTACATCCTCACCGGCGCGCCCGGTGCCGGAAAGACCACGATCCTGCGCCGGCTGCGCGCGGACGGATTCGACGTCGTCGAGGAGGCCGCCACCGCGGTCATCGCCCACGAGCAGGCCGGGGGAGACGCCGAGCCCTGGACCCGGCAGGGCTTCGTCCGGAAGGTGGTCGATCTGCAGCGTCTGCGACAGGTGACGTCCGTGACGGAGGGCGTGACCCGGCAGGTCTACGACAGGTCTCCGGTGTGCACACACGCCCTCAGTACCTACCTCGGCCGCCCCGCGCCGGCCGCGCTGCTCGCCGAGATCGACCGGGTCACCCGTGACCGGATCTATGAACCGCAGGTCTTCTTCGTCCGCAACCTCGGATTCTGCGAGCCCACGGCCGCCCGCCGGATCAGCTTCGAGGAGTCCCTCGTGTTCGAGCGCGTCCACGAAGAGAGCTATCGGCGGTTCGGCTACGACCTCGTGGAGGTACCGGCCGGTGACCTGGCCGACCGGGTGGCGCTGATCGCGGACACCATCGCCCGACTCACCGACGACGTGTCCGACCGCGGGGCCTGAGCGGTGGTTCCGGGAGGGTGCGGTCACCGCAGCGGTCGACGCCCCCGGTCGTCCCACCGCTCGGACGCGTGGTGGACGCACCTTTCCGGGTGTGCTTTGATCCGGCCATGGACACAACTGGCCAGGCACACACGGTGCTGCTCGACCCGTTCTGGGTGAGCCGCCGCGCCGACCAGTTCGACGAGGTCTGTTGCTGATCGCCGTTCCACGGCCCCTTCCCCGCACCCCTTCGCTCCCTCGCAACCGGTAACCCCCGTACGGCCGTTGAGTCGCTGTGCGAGGAGACGCCGAGCGCCGTCCGCTCCCTCTTCGCGCTGCCCGACGACCCACGGGTGGTGACCGGGCACGTCGACTCGCGCCGCTTTCGCGGCTCCACGCGCACCGGTGCCGAGGACCGGCGGACGGCCCCGACCAGCCGCACGCCCACCAGCCGCACAGCAGTCGCCGCAGAGGAGAACGCCATGACCACCGCCGCCCGTCTCGACATCCTCAGGGCAGGGCCCCGCTTCGGCGCCGAAGTCGCCGGCGTCGACCTGACCGCGCCCGTCGACGAGAGCACCGCCGAGGAACTGCGCCGGGCCTTCCGCGACCACAAGGTCCTCGTCTTCCGCGGTCAGCATCTGACGCCCGATCAGCAGGTCGCCGCCGTAGGCCTGTTCGCCCGGCCCTTCGACCACCCCACCGCGCTGAAGCACCCGGACAACCCGCTTGTGTATCCGTACGACGTCAAGCACACGGGCAAGGCCAGCACCTGGCACATCGGCGGGCTCTGGCGCGAGCCCGTCTTCGCGATCGAGTCCCTCACCTACGAGGTCGTGCCCGAACTCGGCGGCCACACCCTGTGGGCGGACCTCCAGGCCGCCTACGACGACCTGTCGGAGCCGTTCAAGGTGCTGCTGGAATCGGTCGGCGCCCTCTACGCGGGCAACGCCGAGAACTACGCGCAGGGCAGCAGGAAGAACGCACCCGGCGAGCCCGTCGAGCACCCCGTCGTCCTCACCCACCCCACCACCGGCCGCAAGGGCCTCTTCATCAGCAGCTCGGCGAAGCAGCTCACCGGTGTCACCCCGGCGGAGAGCAAGGTCCTCCTCGACCATCTGCTGCGGCACGCCTCCTCGCCGGACTACACGATCCGCTTCGGCTGGCGGCCCGGCGACTTCGTCCTCTGGGACAACCGGGCGACCTGGCACTACGCCGTCGACGACTACGGCGACGGAGAGCGCGTCTACCGCAAGGTCCTCGGAGTGGAGCCGGACGCGGGCACCACGGCGCGGCACGCCTGAATGCTCCCCGGAGAAGACCGCGCCGCCCGCCGCGTCCTGCTGGTGTGTCTGGCCGCGGGGGCAACCACCCTGCTGGACCAGGCAGTTCTGAACATCGCGGTCCCCAGCCTGCGGCACTCGCTGGGGGCCGGCGCGGCGGACGTCCAGTGGATCGTGGCCGGTTACTCGCTGGCGTTCGGACTGGCCCTCGTACCCGGGGGCAGTCTCGGCGACCTGCACGGCCGCAAGCGGCTCTTCCTCGCCGGAATGGCCGTCTTCCTCCTGGCCGGGGTGGTGGCCGCGACCGGCGGCGGGCCGGGGACCGTGATCGGCGCCCGGCTGGTGCAGGGAGCCGCCGCCGGACTCGTCAACTCCCAGGTCATCGGGACCATTCAGGACGTGTTCCACGGGCTCGACCGGGGCCGCGCGCTGGGAATGTACGCGGTGACGGCGGGCGTGGCCGCCGCACTCGGCCCACCGCTCGGCGGCGCCCTCGTCGCCGGATACGGGGCCGGGACCGGCTGGCGCTACTGCCTCCTGCTGAGCGCACCGTGCGCACTGGTCACCCTGACCCTCGCCACCCGCTGGCTGCCGCCGCCCCGGCGCACCGCCCGTGACTCCCGGCTGGACGTGACCGGCCTGGGCCTGGCCTGCGCGTGCACGCTGACGGTGATGGTGCCGTTCATCCGGACACCGGGCAGTGGGGGAGCGGCACTTCTGTGGGCGGCCGGAGCGTGCGCCCTGGCCGGGGCGTTCGTCGCGCAGCAGCGGCTGCGGGTACGGCGGGGCCGGGTGCCGCTGGTCCATCCGGCGCTCGCGTCGTCCCGGCCGTACCTGCTGGGCACCGCCGTCGCCATGGCCCAGTTCGGTTCCTCCATCGCCGCGTCGCTCGTGCTCACCGTCTTCCTCCAGGACGGGCTCGGACTGTCGGCCCTGATGACGGCGGCGGTCTCGCTCCCCTCGGCGCTCGCGATGGGCGTCTCCTCGGCGCTCGCCTGGCGGCTGGTGCGGCGGATAGGGGTGCGCACGGTGAGCGTGGGGCTGGTGTCGGGGATCTGTGCCGCCCTGGCCGGGGCGGTGGCCGTGCTCTTCGTGCCGGCCGCCGCACTGCCGATCGTGCTCGCCGCGACCCAGGCGCTGTCCGGCGCGGCGGGCGGCCTCGCCGTCTCGCCCAACCAGACACAGGTCCTGCAACACGCCCCGGCCGAGGCCGCGGGCGTGGGCGGCGGCGTCCTCCAGATGGCACAGCGCATCGCTGCGGCCGTCTGCCTCAGCGCCGTATCGGCGGTCTATCTGCACACCGCGTCCGGCGCGACGGCAGTGGGCGGCGGCCCGCGAACCGCGTACGCGCTGGCCTCCTGCGTCTGTGCCGGTCTGCTCGCCGCCGCGCTCGTGCCGGCGCGGCTGCGCCGGGCCGCCGTCCCGCCCCGTCCGCCCAGGCCCGGGGACCCGACCACGAACGGTCCCGGTCCCCGGCACGACCGGCGGCGCGAGGACCGCAGTCCGCAGGAGCGGTAGCCGTCCTGGCGCGGTGTGCCGACGACTGTCGTGGTCCCCGCAGGGACGAGCGGGTCGGTCCGGTGGCCGTGCGGGCGGAGGGCTGCACCGAGGACGACGGCCCGGCCGGGAGGGCCGTTGCGGCGGCACTCGGTACGGCGGGCGCCGTCCGGCTCACGGTCGTCCCCCGCCGCCGAGAGGCCGCTACTCCCGCCCCTGGCCGACGAGTTCACGGACGAGCGCCGCGACCTGTTCCGTCTCGATCAGGAAACCGTCGTGGCCGTACGGCGACTCGATGACACGGAGCCGGTCCGCGCCGGGGATGCCGGCCGCCAACTCCGCCTGCTGGGACGGGGGATAGAGCCGGTCCGAGTCGACTCCGGCGACCAGCGTCCGCGCGGTCACCCGGCGCAGGGCCGCTCGCGTGTCGCCGCGGTCGCGGCCGATGGCGTGAGTGTTCATGGCCTCCGCCAGCGTGACGTAGCTGCCCGCGTCGAACCGGCGCACCAACTTGTCGGCGTGGTGGTCGAGATACGACTCGACCTGGTACCGGCCGCCGTTCCACGGATCCTCCGCGTCCTGCGGCGCCCGGCCGAAGCGGACCGCCAACTCCGGCTCGCTGCGGTAGGTGACATGGGCCAGACGACGGGCCAGGCCGAGACCGGCACCCGGACCCCGGCCGCTGTCGTGGTAGTCGCCGCCCTGCCAGTGCGGGTCCGAACGCACCGCATGGAGCTGGATGTTCGTCCACGCGATCTGCTCGGCGCTCGCCGCCGCCGTGGTGGCGAGCAGCAGGAGCGCGTCCGTACGCTCCGGATACGTCACGGCCCACTCCAGCGCCCGCATCCCGCCCATGGAACCGCCGAGCACCAACGCCCAGCGCTCGACGCCGAGTTCGTCGGCCAGACCAGCCTCCACGGCCACCTGGTCGCGCTGCGTCAGGAACGGGAAGGCGCCGCCCCAGCGGCGCCCGTCCGGGCGCGGGGAGGACGGGCCGGTACTGCCCTGGCAGCCGCCGAGGACGTTCGGCGCGACGACGAACCAGCGGTCCGTGTCCAGCGCCCGCCCCGGCCCGATCAGGGCGTCCCACCAGCCGGGGGTGGGGTGACCGGGCCCCGCCGGGCCGGCGACATGGCTGTCTCCGGTGAGGGCGTGCAGGACGAGGACGGCGTTCGAGCGGTCCGGCGCCAGTCGTCCCCAGGTCTCGAACGCCAGCCGCACACCGGGCAGTTCACCGCCCGCCTCCAGCGCGAGGGGCTTCTCCCGGGCGTGCCACTGGCGTCGTCCGGGCGGGTCTCCCTCCCGCCAGGCCCCGGAGGCCGGCGGAAGGGGGACCACCGACGGAGTCGGTACGGTGCTCAGGACGCGGCCTTGGCCGCGCGGAACCCGGCCTCCAGGTCGGCCTTCAGATCGGCGAGGTTCTCGATGCCGACGGACAGCCGCACCAGGCCCGGAGAGGTGCCCGTCGCCGCCAACTGCGCCTCGTCCAGCTGACTGTGGGTCGTCGACGCGGGGTGGATGATCAGGCTGCGCACGTCCCCGATGTTGGCGAGATGACTGAACAGCTCGACCGCGTCCACGAAGCGCTTCCCGGCCTCGACCCCGTCCCGCAGTTCGAAGGCCAGGACCGCCCCGGCGCCGCGCGGGAGGTAGCGCTGCCCCGCCTCGTACCACCTGTTGGACTCAAGTCCCGGGTAGTGGACGGCGGCCACCTCGTCGCGCTGCTCCAGCCACTCCGCGAGGGCCTGCGCGTTGGACGAGTGGCGCTCGATGCGCAGGCTCAGCGTCTCCACGCCCTGGAGGAGCAGGAACGCGGAGTGCGGGGAGATCGCCGGTCCGAGGTCGCGCAGCAGCTGCACACGCAGCTTGATGGCGAAGGCACCCGGACCGAGCGCCGGCCAGTACCGAAGGCCGTGGTAGCTGGGGTCCGGCTCGCTGAAGTCCGGGAAACGCTCGGCGTGCGCGCCGAAGTCGAAGGTGCCGCCGTCGACCACGACACCGCCGATCGTGGTGCCGTGCCCGCCCAGGAACTTCGTCGCCGAGTGGACGACGATGTCGGCGCCGTGCTCGATCGGCCGCAACAGGAACGGAGTGGGCACGGTGTTGTCCACGATCAGCGGGACGCCCGCCTCGTGCGCGACGTCCGCGACGCCACGGACGTCGAGGACGTTGCCGCGCGGGTTCCCGAGCGTCTCCGCGAACAGGGCCTTGGTGTTCGGGCGGATCGCCGCGCGCCAGGCGTCGAGGTCGTCGGGGTCGTCGACGAAGGACACCTCGATGCCGAACTTCGGCAGCGTGTGCCGGAACAGGTTGTACGTGCCGCCGTAGAGCGAGGTGCTGGAGACCAGGTGGTCGCCCGCCGACGCCAGCGTGAGGATCGCGAGGGTCTCCGCGGCCTGCCCGGAGGCCAGCGCCACCGCGGCGACCCCGCCCTCCAGAGCGGCCACGCGCTGCTCGAACACGTCCTGGGTGGGGTTGTGGATACGGGTGTAGATGTTGCCGGGCTCGGCCAGCGCGAACAGGTCGGCCGCGTGCTGGGTGTCACGGAAGACGAACGAGCTGGTCTGGTAGATCGGCGTCGCCCGTGCCCCGGTCGTCGGGTCCGGCGCGGCACCGGCGTGGATCTGCTTGGTCTCGAACGACCAGGCCGAGGTGTCCGGACCTGCGGGCTCGTCCTCGGGCGTGTGACCACCGGTGACGGAGTCGATGGGCTGGCTCATGGTTCTCCCTTGTGCGGGGCGTGCGGGTGCGTGGGACGGCCGCGGCACCGCCGTCCTGAGAAGGGCACGGCGGGGACCGGCGCGGCGCGCTCGTGGAGAGGGGAAGCGAATGCCGGAGCGGTGCGTCAGCTCAGGGCGGGACACCCCGTGCTGGTGACACGCACGTAGTCGACGTGGCGGCGGGTCACGAGCGGGGTCATGCAGTGAGAGAACCACAGCCCGTACCGGAGAACCAGTGTGACGTGCGCAGTTGAAACACGACTGCCACAACCGCACCGGTCCCCGGCACGGATCACGCGGTCGACGCGAGCACCGCCGTACGGCCGCCCAGCGCGCCGGAGAAGAGATCCGTGACCTGCTCCAGCGCCGAGGCGGTGGCGGGCGCCACCGTCAGGGTGCCGTCCTCGGCGACCGTGATGTCCTTGTCGAGCGTGAACCAGCCCGGCACGATGTGCGAGGGCCCCATGGAGTTCAGCACCGGACGCAGCGCGTAGTCGATCGCCAGCACATGGGCCGTACTGCCACCGGTGGCCAGCGGCAGCACCGTCTTGCCGGTCAGCGCGTACTGCGGCAGCAGATCGAGCAACGACTTCAACAGGCCCGAGTAGGCGGCCTTGTAGACCGGCGTGCCGATCACCACCCCGTCCGCCTGCTCGAACAGGGCGGTCGCTGCGACGATCGCCGGATGCGCGAAGTCGGCGCCCAGCAGCGCCTGCGCGGGCAGGGTACGCACCTCCAGCGGAGTCACGTCATGACCCTGGCGGCGGAGCCGGTCGTCCAGGTGACGCAGGAGCCGGGTGGTGCGGGAGGTGGGAGAGGGGCTGCCGGAGACGGACAGGATCGAGGCCATGACGGGACCTTCCGAGGTCGGGGTTCAGACGGTGTGCCGAGCGGGAGGAACAGCACTCACCAGGCGCTCGACCGCACCGTGAGCAGCGGCCGGAGTTCGTTGCGCAGGGTCTCCAGGAAGGTGACCACCTCGGCGGCCACCGTGCGGTGCTGGAGGTCGTTGAGCACGTCGTGGTGCGCGCCGTGCACGACCGAAAGCCGGGCGCGGGCAAGGGACTTGGCGGTGTGCGCGAGCGCCTCGTGGTCCGCGAGCGGGTCCGCGTCGCCGACCAGGAACAGGACCGGCACGTCGGCCTCGGCCTCGTACGCGGCGGCGAGCACCGCCTCCGGGATCGCGTCGTCGAGCGAGCCGCGCCGCACCTCGGGGTCCTGGGTGAGGTTGCCCCGGTGGGTGGGGCAGGAGGTCCGCACGTCCAGTTCCTCGTCCCACGTGCCTGCGGTGGCGGTGGCACCGGGAGCACGGCCGGGCAGGCCCGCGAGGACCACGGCGTCGGGCCGGACACCGGCTTCCCGGCCGAGCAGCGCGGCCACGGCGGCGGCGCCCGAGTCGGCCCCGACGAGCACCAGGGGCCGTACGACGCCGTTCTCGGCGGCCGTGTCCTCGGCGGCCTCGGTGAGGCGGGCGGCGAGGGCGGTCAGGTCCTCGGTGTCGAGGTCGGGTGCGTCGAGCACCCGGACCCGGTAGGCGTCGGCGGCGAGCCGTCGCCCGAAGCGGGTGTAGGTGGCCCGGGTCTCGCCACGGCCCGGCACGATGAGGACCGTGCCGCGGACGAGCAGGCCCTCGGGGCCGAAGTGGTCGCTGTACTGGGGCATTTCAGACTCCTGCGGATAGGGATGCGGGTTCGGCGGACCGCGCGGGCTTCCAGCCCAACGCGGGTGCCACTTCGGTGGCGATGAGTTCGAGGGCGCGTACGGCGGCGTCGTGGTCGGGGACTGCGGGGTTGAACTGGGTGATCAGATCCGTCGCGACGGGCAGCACCCGCTCCTGCCCGAGCGCGGCGACGATGTCCTCGGGGTGGCCGTAGAAGGAGTGGAAGCGACGCAACGCCTCTTCCTGGCCGAGGCCCTTGGGGAACGCGCCGTGCTCCGCCATGCGCAGCGCGGCCCGGTGGACGTCCTCGCCGACCGCCGCCAGCGCGGTGTGCCGGTCCTTGGCCGGGAACACGAACCGGGACAGGCCGATGCGCGGGCGGTGCGGATGGTCCCAGGCGGCCAAGTGGGCGTCGGCCCAAGGGCGTTGCACCTCGTCGGTGGGCGCGTCGAAGCCGTAGGCGGCCCGGTTGAGCAGCAGGTTCGAGCCGTTCCGTGCCGCGTACTCCGCGCCCTGCGCGCTGAACACCCCCTGCCAGAGGCGGCCGTTGAAGTCGCCGGGCCGCGGCTGGATGCGGAAGCCGGCCGTGCCGACCTCGCCGCCGTCGAGGGCGCGGCGCACGATGTCGAGGTGCGCGCTGGTGAGTTCGCGCTTGCGGGCCACGTCCTTGCCGAACGCCGCGTACTCCACCTCGCTCGACCCGCTGCCCGCGCCGAACTCCACCCGGCCCCCGCTGAGCGTGTCGACGGTGGCGATGTCCTCGGCGAGCCGGACCGGGTCCTCCAGCGGGAGGACGGTGATCGCGGTACCGAGGCGGATACGGCTCGTACGGGCCGCCGCGTGGGCGAGGAACGTCCACGGGGAGGACAGCCCGCCGCCTCCGAGCGAGACGTGGTGCTGGGCGACCCAGCCGACGTCGAAGCCCAACTCGTCGGCCACGACGAAGAGTTCCTGCGCGTTGCGGTAAGTGCGGGCGATGTCGTCGTCGCGGCCCTGGACGTGGGTGAGGAAACCGAGCCGGAAGCGTGGTCTCTCGCTCGTCATGGGGTGATGGCCTTTCGGTGTCAGGCCGCGGTGGGGACCGGGCCGGTGGGATGTGCCGCCGGCGCGCCGGCCTCCTGTCCCAGCACCTGGTCGAGTACGGCGGCGGCGCCCGCGTCGGGCAGCCGGGTGCCGCGCCAGACCACGTGCTGGTCCGGGCGGACCAGGACGTTGGTCGTGCCGTAGACGGCCCGCGCCGCCGGGTCCGTGAGGTGGACGACCGTGAACGGCAGCCCGCGCGCGGCGGCTTCGGCGGCGAAGGCCCGCTCGACCGCGCGGTCCTCGGAGAGGACGAGCAGACCGAAGGAGGTGCCGAGCCGGTCGTAGAGGGTGCCGCCGCTGGGGTCGACGGGGCCGTCCGGCGCACGGTGGCCCGGGCGCGGGTCGTCCTCGTAGACGTCGGCACGCCACGGCTGTTCGGCGTCGAGCTGGCCCGGCTCGTACCAGACCACCGACGAGGCGTCGTACCGCTCGTCGAAGGCGACCCCGTCGCTCCCGGACCGGTCCCGGCGCAGCCGCGCGCCGATCTCGGCCCGCCGCCGCACGGCCTCCTCGCCGAGGTCCGCGTCGTCGGGAACGCCACCCGCCCGGATCTCGGCCAGGGCGGCCTGCGAGCGCCGCGAACGCTCCAACGCGTGCTCGGCGACACGCCAGTTGTGCGGGCGGCGCTCCTGGTCGTAGGAGTCGAGCAGGCTCGGCGGGGCGTGGCCGTCGAGGACCGCCGCGAGCTTCCAGCCCAGGTTGACCACGTCGCCGATGCCCTCGCCCAGGTTGCCGCCGGGCGTGCGCACATGGGCGGCGTCACCGGCCAGCAGGATCCGGCCGCGGCGGAAGGTCTCCGCGATCCGGGTGGCGTGGTAGAAGGTCGTCGCGGACACCAGCTCCAGATCGATGTCGAGACCGAACGCCGCCCGTCCCACGTCCAGCAACTCGCCCTCGGTGGGCTCGTGTTCGAGCGGGTACGGTCCGGCGTACACCCGCCACTCGCGCGCGCTCACGGCGGCGAGGAAGCCGGAGGCGCGGGCGTTGACGACGATGTTCGTCGCGCTCGGCGCGGGTCCGATCCGGTCCGCGACGTCGCCCGTGCGGACGATGAGCCGCAGCCGCTTCTCGGTGGCGTGCTCGCCGGTACGGTCGATGCCGGCCAGGCGGCGGGTGGTGCTGCCGCCGCCGTCCGTGCCGAGCACGTAGGCGGCGCGGACCGTCCGCGCGCGGCCGGTTCCGACGTCCACGACCCGCGCGTCGACGCCCTGCGCGTCCTCGCGCAGCGCGGTCAGCTCCTGGCCGCCGCTGACGCTGACGCCGCGCTCCGTCAGGTGGTCCAGGAACACGCGCTGGAACACGGTCTGCGGGCGGCGCAGCGCCTCGTCGGCGGAGTGCCCGGCCGTGCCCGCCCGGTCGGTGAACGACGGGGCGGGCACCGGCACCAGTTCGTGTCCGGCGAGGGAGGTGACCAGCCGGGTGCCCCGATGCCATTCCGGCGGGTACGTCCACGCGTCCCGGACGCGCTGGAGCAGTCCCCAGCGCCGCAGGTGCTCCACGACCCGGGGGGTGTGGCCCATCGCCCCGGCGCGGACCAGGGTCGCGGCCGGGGCGCGGTCGACTACGGCGACCGCGACACCCCGCGAGGTGAGTTCGACGGCCGCCGCGAGGCCGACCGGGCCGGCGCCGACGACGAGGACGTCGACGTCGGCCGGGGGAGTGGCTGCGGGGAAGCGGACGGTGTGGACGTCGCGGCCTCCCGTCGCCGACAGTTCGGTCATCGCGCGCCCTCAGTCGTTGACGAGCTGGCGCTCGCGGGAGTGGCGGTTGGCGGGGATCGGCAGGCCGAGGTTGCCGCGCAGGGTGTCGGACGTGTACTCGGTGCGGAACAGGCCGCGCTTCTGGAGGATCGGGACGACACCGTCGACGAAGAGGTTCAGCTCCTCCTCGGTGCGGAAGGCGAGGTTGATGCCGTCGAAGGCGCGGGCCTCGAACCACTGCTGGATCGTGTCGGCCACGGTGTGCGGGTCGCCGACGAACGGCGACTGCCGGAACTGGTTGACGGACTCGGCCACTTGGCGCAGCGTCAGATTCTCCGCCCTGGCCCGCTCGATGAGCTGGGCGGCACCCGTCCGCCCGCCCTTCTCGGCGAGGTGGGCGACATCCGGGAACGGTCCGTCCAGGTCGTGCACGCTGAAGTCGTAGGCGCCGAAGGAACGGCCCAGCAGGGCGAGGTTGCGGCCGAAGTCGTCGTCCTCCTCGAAGATCTCCCGCTCGCGGCGGCGGGCGGCCTCGTCGGTCGCGGCGACGACCGGGCCGCCGTGGATGAGGATCTTGACGTGCTCGGGGTCGCGGCCGTAGGCGGCTGCGCGCCGCTTGACGTCGGCGTAGTAGTCGCGCGACGCCTCCAGGGTGCCGCCGGGCGCGAAGATGCCCTCGGCCACCTGCGCGGCGAGATCGCGGCCCTCCTCGGAGACCCCGGCCTGGAAGATCACCGGCTGGCCCTGCGGGGACCGCGAGAGGTTCAGCGGGCCCGCGATCTTGAAGTGCTCGCCCGCGTGGTCGAGTTCGTGCAGCTTGGCCGGGTCGAGGAAGACGCCCCGCTCGACGTCCGCCGGGAACGCGTCGTCCTCGTAGGAGTCCCACAGCCCCCGGGCGACCTGCACGAACTCCAGTGCCCGGCCGTAGCGGGTGGCGTAGTCGAGGTGCTCGTCGAGGCCGAAGTTCCGCGCGGTGCCGGTGTCGAAGCTGGTGACGACGTTCCAGCCGGCCCGGCCGCCGCTGATGTGGTCGAGCGAGGCGAAGCGGCGGGCCAGGTTGAAGGGCGAGTTGTACGTCGAGCTGGCCGTGCCCACCAGGCCGAGGTGCTTGGTGTGGGTGGCGACGGCCGACAACAGGGTCAGCGGTTCCAGGCGGTTGAGGTAGTGCGCCGGGTAGGTCGAGTTGATGAACTGGCTGTCGACGATGAACAGGGCGTCGAACAGGGCGTGTTCGGCCGCCTGCGCCAGCCGGATGTAGTAGTTGATGTCGATGCTCGCGTTCTTCGCGACACGCGGGTCCTTCCACAGACCGTGCTGGCCGGGGCCGCCGACGCCGTAGGGGTGGAGGGCGAGGTGGAGCGTGCGGGACATGACTGTTCCTGTTCTGTGAAGGGCGGTTGACGGGCCGTCAGACGTGCAGCAGGGCGCGCAGTGCCTCGCGCTCGGCGCGGTCGGCCGCCGCGCCGCGCAGGGTCGGCGCGGAGCGGACGAGCAGGCGGGTGTAGACGTGCTGGGGCCGGTTGATGACGTCGGCGGCGGCACCGGCCTCGACCAGCTCGCCCTGGTAGAGCACGGCGATGCGGTCGGCGACCCCGGCGACGGACCCGAGGTCGTGGGAGATGAAGACCAGGGCGACGCCGTCCGCGCGGAGTTCCTTGAGGATCTGGAGGATCTGCACCCGGTTGGCGGAGTCGAGCGCGCTGACCGGTTCGTCGAGGATCACCAGTCGCGGCTCGGTCACCAACGCCCGTGCCACCGCGACCCGTTGCCGCTGGCCGCCGGACAACTCGCCCGGCAGTCGGTCGAGCAGATCCTCGGAGAGGTGGACCCGGTCGAGGAACGCGCGCACCCGGGTCGCCGCCTCCTGCCGGGACACACCCTGGATCAACAGCGGTTCGGCCAGGGACGCTTCGACCGTCACGTCCGGGTCGAGACTGCGCAGCGGGTCCTGGAAGACGTACTGGATCACACCCCGGCGGCGCAGCGCGCGCCACTGGCGGTGGCCGTACGCGCCCACCTCCTCGCCGTCGATGACGATCGATCCGGCGGAGGCGCGCACCAGGCCGAGCGCGGCCCGTGCGAGCGTCGACTTCCCGGACCCGGTCTCCCCGATGATTCCGACCGTCTCGCCCGGGGCGATGCTCAGGGAGACCTGGTGCAGGGCCTGGCGACGGCGCCGGCGCGGGCCGTAGTGCACGTCGAGGCCGGTGATCTCAAGGACGGGACCGGTGAGTTCCCCGCTCATGCGCTGTCCTCCGTGTCCTCTGTGGCCGCCGGGACGAGGAACTTGTCCAGGCCGTACTGCTCGTGCTCGGCGATCAGCAGCCGTGTGTACGCGTGCCGGGGGTGGTGCAACACCTCGTGCGTGGGGCCCTGTTCGACCACCTCGCCCTCGCGCATGACGAGGACCTCGTCGCACAGCTGGGCGACGACGGCCAGGTCGTGGGAGACCAGGACCAGCGCCAGCCCGGTGCGCTCGCGCAGATCGGCCAGCAGGTCGAGGATCTCGGCCTGGACGGTGACGTCGAGCGCGGTGGTGGCCTCGTCGGCGATGAGGATGCGCGGACCGGCGGCGATGGCGGCGGCGATGAGGACCCGTTGGAGCATGCCGCCGGAGAGCTCGTAGGTGTACTGGCCGTAGACCAGCTCCGGGTCGCGCAGATGCACGGCGTGCAGGAGGTCGATCGCCTCTCGGCGGGCCTCGCGCCGCTTCAGGCCCTTCTTGACGCGGAAGACCTCGGCGAGCTGCGCGCCGACGCGGATCGAGGGGTTGAGATAGGACGCCGGGTCCTGGAAGACCGCGCTGATCGTGGCGCCCCGCAGGGCCGTCCACTGGGACGAGGACAGACCGGAGATGTCCTGGCCATCGATCTCGATCGAGCCGCCGGTGACCTCGAAGTGGGCGGGCAGGATGCCGAGCGTGGCCCGGCAGGTCAGGGTCTTGCCGCTGCCGGACTCCCCGACGATGCCGACCGAAGTGCCGGGCCTCAGCGTGAAGTCGACGCCGTGGACGATCTCCCGGCCGGCGGCCCGGTCGCTGATGCGTACGTCGCGCACGGACAGCAGGGGAGTGGTGGGTGCGGTCGGCGGGCGGACGGGGTCGGCCGCACCCGATGTCGTGGGTCCCGGCAGGACTTTGGCGGTGGAAGTGGCCATCACGCACCTCCGGCGTGGACGTGGGCGAGGTCGCCCTCGGAGTCGGTCCCGGCGAGGCGGTTGGCGCGTGCCCTGCGGTTGTTGACGAGCGCGCGGCCCGCCTCGCCGGAGACGTCACGGATCGCGTCGGCGAGCAGGTTGCAGGCCCAGACCGTGACCATGATCAGCAGGGCCGGGGTGAGCGGCGCCCACGGCTTCTGGGTGAGATAGCCGAGGTCCGAGGCGAGCAGGCCGCCCCAGGTGGGCGCGGGCGGCTGGACGCCGATGCCCAGGAACGTCAGCGTCGAGACGATGACGAAGCCCACACCGATGGTCTGCGCGAGCGCCACCGCGATCGGCGGGAGCACCTTGACCCAGACGTGCCGGCGCACGACCCACCCGATGGAGGCGCCGGAGATGAGCGCCGCCTCCACGTACGGCGAGCGGGCCACGGCCAGGGTGGAGGCGCGCGCCACCCGGTAGAACAGCGGGGACACCAGCACCCCGGTGACCAGCATCGCCTGGGTGATCCCGTTGCCGAGCAGGGCGACGACGGCGACGGCGAACAGCAGGAAGGGCAGGGCCACCAGCGTGTCGGTCAGCCGGAGGGTGATCCACTCGAAGGCCCGGCCGAAGTAGACCGACAGGATGCCCGGGATCGCCCCCACCCCCAGTGCGGTCAGGGCGACTTCGAGGGAGCCGAGCACACTGACCCGGGAGCCGTCGAGCAGCCGGCTGAGCACGTCGCGGCCCAGGTAGTCGGTGCCGAGCCAGTGCGCGCCGGACGCGTCGGCGAGCGTGTCGGAACTGGTGGCGAGGGGGTTGTCGGGCGCGATGAATGGCCCGAGGACGGCGAGGAGGGCGATCACGGTCAGGATCACCAGGGCGATCCGGCCGGACGTCAGGGAGAGCACGCGGCGCACCATGGTCACACCCCCCGCTGCGAGGCCGGCGTCACACGCGCCAGCACCAGGTTGACGATCAGGTTGAAGACGACGACCAGGACGATCGACACCACCAGCACCCCTTGCACGGCCGGTACGTCACCGGCCTGCGCGGAGTCGTTCGCGAACCGGCCGAAGCCCTGGAGCCCGAAGATCCACTCGGTGACGACGGAGGCGCCGACCAGCGTCGGGAACTTCAGGCCGAGCGTGGCGAGCGTCGGTCCCAGACCGTTGCGCAGGACATGCCCGAAGAAGATCCGCCGCGGGCTGAGCCCCCGTACCACCGCGCCCGTCACGTAGTTCTCGCGATAGGCCGCGATGAGGCTGGTCCGGAGTTGCCGGGCGACGTCGGCGATGACGTCGAAGCTCAACGCGAGCGCGGGCAGGGTGATGTGGGCCAGCCAGGGGCCCACGCCCTGGGCCGCCGGGACGTAACCGGCGGACGGGAAGACATGCAGGCCCACCGCGAACACCGCGACCAGCACGATGCCGACGACGAAGGCAGGCATCACCGAGATGACGGTGACGAAGCCCGTGATCGCGCGGTCGACCCAGGTGGTGCGGCGCAGCGCGGCGACCGTGCCGAGGGCGAAGCCGACGACCACGCCGATGAGCAGCGCGAAGAACGCCACCGACAGGCTCACGCCCAGGCCGAGGCCGATCAGGGTGGAGATGTCGGCGCCGTTGGTCCAGCTGGTGCCGAGCTGCCCGTGCAGGACACCGCCCAGCCAGTCCGCGTACTGGACGAGGAAGGGCCGGTTCAGGCCCCACTGTGCTTCAACTCTGGCTACCGCCTCGGGAGTCGCCTCCTCGCCCAGCTGGATCCGCGCCGGGCTGAGCCCGCTCAGTGACCGCAGCGCGAACGTCACGAACGTCGCGACCAGGAACACGGGCACGAAGATCGCGATCGACCGGGCGAGGGTGACCAGGACGCGGCCCAGCGTGTGCCGCGCCCCGGTCGTGGCGCCCCGGTGACGGACGTCGGGCGGTGTGGCGGGTGCCTCCGTCGTCGTCATGGCTCGCCCCCTCTCTGTAGTGGCTGTACGGGATGTGACGGAGTGTCAGTTGGAGCCGGAGATGGTGACGCCGGTCCAGTCGATGTGCGCCGGGTTCTTCGGCAGGGCGGAGATGGACTTGCTCTTCGCGAAGAGGTTGGGCGAGGAGTAGGTGAAGACCAGCGCCTTGCTCTGGAGTCCGGCCCGGGTCGCCGCCTGGAGGACCGTCGCGTAGTCGGGCGCGTCCAGCGGGGTCTGGCGGACCTTGGCGATGGCCGCCTCGAAGCCCGAAGGCTCGTACGGCGTACTGAGGTTGAGCGGGCCGTTCGGACCGAAGTGCGCGGTCAGGGTCTGCGCCGCCGAGTCGCGGCCGGTCGTGCCGTACAGCGAGAACGTCAGGTTCTTGGCGAAGAACGGGGTGGCCCAGTTCTTGTCGACCTTGATGCTGACGGTGATGCCGACCTTCGCCAACTGCGCCTGGACGATCTCC
Organism: Streptomyces sp. NPDC091280; assembly: GCF_044768565.1. Taxonomy (NCBI): domain Bacteria; kingdom Bacillati; phylum Actinomycetota; class Actinomycetes; order Kitasatosporales; family Streptomycetaceae; genus Streptomyces; species Streptomyces sp. NPDC091280. Next base: position 255,086 of record NZ_JBIVUZ010000007.1, on the reverse strand, counting down.
GCCTGGGGATCCTCGGCCGGGATGACGAGGCTCAGCTTGATCTGGCCCGCCTTGTAACCGGCCTCGGCGAGCAGCTGCTTGGACTTGGCCGGGTCGTAGGCGTAGTCGTTCGCGGACTGCGGGTCGTAGGCCACATAGCCCTTCGGGAAGGGCTGGTTGGTCACCGAGCCGTAGCCGAAGGTCAGCTTGTCCACGAACTCCTGGCGGTTGATCGCGTAGCGGACCGCGTCGACGACCTTGTCGTTGTCGAACGGCGCCTTGTTCACGTTCAGGCTGATGTTGTTGGCGTTGAAGCCGGGCTGGACGAAGACGTCGAGGCCCGCCTTCTTCGCGGCCTCGGCCTGACTGGGCGCGATGTCGGCGAAGTTGTAGACGCCGGTCTGGAGCCCGGAGACGACCGTCGCCGCGTCGGGCGCCGAGGTCAGCTCGACGTTGTCGATGTGGATGTTCTTCGCGTCCCAGTAGTCCGGGTTCTTCTTCAGCAGGACCTTGGTCCCCGGGACGAGCTGCGTGACGATGAACGGGCCCGCGCCGACCGGGCTCTGGTCCAGCTTGGTGGGCGACTTGGCCGCCTTGGGGCTGGCGATCTGGAGCACGCGCTCGCCCAGGAGCTGCGGGATCTGGTAGTCGACCTGGCTGAGGTGGAACACCGCGTCGAGCCCGTCGGCGTCCACCGACTTGATGGAGGTGAGGTCGCCGAAGAGCGCGGAGTTCTTCTGCTTCTGCGCCCGGACGACGGCGTCCTTCACGGCACTCGCGTCGACCGGCGTGCCGTCGCTGAACTTGAGGCCGGAGCGCAGATGGAAGGTGACCTGGTCGCCCTTGGCGTTGTACTCCCAGCTCTTGGCCAGGTCGGGCACGGCCTTGCCGGCCGCGTTCGTACGGGTCAACGAGGCGTAGACGAGGGCCAGTTCACGGAACTGGGCGCCACTGCCGCTGACCACCGGGTCCCAGTGGGTGGGGAAGTAGGAGGAGGCCCACTTCAGCGTGGCGTTGCCGCCGGCCGTCGAGGCGTCGCCGCCGCAGGCGCTGAGCGCGGGGACGAGCACGGTGGCGAGAGCGGTTCCCAGGGCGGCGGCGCGCAGTCTGCCGGGTCGGATGGCCGCCCGTCGGCTGCGGGGCGTGAGTCGTCCGGACATCTTCGTTTCTTTCTTCGAGGGCTCCCGGCCGCGCCGGGGCAGCGGAAAGGGAGCGAGGGCGGCACACCCGGGGGACCGCACACCCCACCGGCCGGGACGACGGACATGCCGGTGCGGCTTCGAGACGCACGCAGGCATACCGCGCCCGGACAGGGGGCGTCGGCGGATCACGGGAGAGAGCCGGGATACGGAGGCGGAGAGGGGCGGCGAAGCGCGAGGGCGACGGCGCGGCGCGAGAGACGGGCGCCGGTCGGCGAGGCGGTGGGGCGCCGGTACCTACGGGAACGTGGTCAGGCGCCGGTGGGCCGGGGGCGGCGGGTCAGCGACAGAGAGCGCTACAGGTGCGCCGCAGGTCCACGTAGCGGCACACCACACCGGGGTGCGTCGTGAGCATGCTGCACATCCTGGGGCCGACGGTCGGAGACTGTCAATGGACACCAATTGGTGTCTCATTGGGCGGGACGGTCTCTGACCGCTGATCAGAGGCCTGTCAGGGGCTGGAGGCCAGTGCCGGGTGCACGGCTGCCTCGTCCGGGTGCAGCCACAACGGCCCGTTGCCGGTCTCGACGCGGACGGCGTCACCGGGAGCCAACGGGCCGCCGTCCCCCAGCGACGCGAACTCCGGTCCGGTGAGCGTCCGGTACCGCGCGAGCGCCTCCTTCGCGGGCAGCGCGGTAGGAGCGGGCACCAGTCCCGGACCGGCTTCGAGGACGGCCGAGACGTACTCCTCGTACGGCCGCCAACCGGGCACCGCACGCGACGCGGCGCCGCTGCCGCGCACCAGCAACGTCGGCAGCGCGTACCGGTGTTGACCGTCCACGGTCTCCTTCGCCGCGCCGGGATGCGGCGAGTCGCAGCCGCGCACGGACAGCACCTCCGCGACCGGACGACGCGCCTCGGCCCGGTCGGCACGGACCCGCTCCAGCACGGTGGCCGACGCCGCGTCGACGGCGAGGCGCCCGACGTCGAGACCGGGTACGCCCGACACCACCGAGACCGCCGCCTCGGGCGTGTCCGCGGGCTCCCCGAGCACGAACACGCTCTCCCGCAGCCGTCGCAGCACCCGGTCGGCCACCTCCACGCCCTGCGCCTCGGCCGCCTTGGCGACCAGCGAGGCGGGCCAGGAACTCGCGGCCACCCGGCTCAGCCGCAGGGCGTGCGGGGCGTGGGTGTGGGCGCTGATGTCCTCGACGTAGCGCGTGTACCAGGCGGTCTCGGCGGCGGGATCGGGCGCCGGGTCGTCGTCGTGGTCGAAGAGGATGCAGTACACGCGACGCCAGCGGACCTGCCCGGCGAAGGCCGCCCGGAGCCGCCGGAACACTGGCTCGGACCCCCAGGCCCACGGACAGAGCGGGTCGGTGAACTCGACGACCTCGACCGGGAGTTGGCCCACAGGAGTGGTCATGCGGCTCCCTGGCGGCTCAACGGCGCGGCCGTCGCTTGGTCTTCGGTGGCGGCGGGCAGGAGGGTGGCGATCGTGGTGCCGCCCAGCACGGCGGCGGCCTCCTCCTCGATACGGCGCCACACTCCCGGCAGGCCGGAGGCGGGGCCCGGATAGTCGAGCCCGCCGAGCGGTTCGCCGCGCAGGGTGATCAACTCGCCGTCGACGGCGCGGGAGACGTCCAGCAGCGTGATCTCGTCGGCGGGCCGGCCGAGCCAGTAGCCGCCCTCGCAGCCGCGCTGGCTGCGCACCAGACCGGCTCTGCGCAACTCACCGACCACGGACTTCAGGAACCGGAACGGGATCTGCTGAGAGGAGGCGATGGCCTCGCACGTGAGCGGACGGGCAGGTTCGCGGGCGAGCTCCAACAGGGCCCGCGTGGCGTAGTCCGCCTTCGCGGAGATATGCATGCGCACATAATGCCCGACGCGGGCCCCGGCACGAGGACTTCCACAGCTTCCGCGCACGGGTTCCCCCGTCCCTCCCCGCGTACATTGCGGGAACATTGCCGCAGGTGAAGGACAATGGATACCTCTTGACATCCTTTCGAGGGCAGCCCTAGCGTCACCGACCATGAGCGAGCCGTTGACCACTCCCGGCGAGGGTTTCCACCCTCATCTCCACGACGCCGCGGGGCAGCCCGCGACCCCCCTGCGCAACCGCCTGCACCACATCCGCGCCGACGCCCTCGACGGCGACACGGCGCAGAGCGGGGGCATGCGCAGGTTCGCCGCGGTGAGCGGCCGGACGGTCGGCTCCGAGAAGCTGTGGATGGGCCAGACACACGTCGCCCCCTCCACCGCGTCCTCCGACCACCACCACGGCGAGTCCGAGACCGCGATCTATGTGGTCAGCGGAAACCCCGAGTTCGTCTTCCTCGACGACACGGGCGCGCGGCCGGAGGAGATCCGCCTGCGCACGTCCCCCGGCGACTACATCTTCGTCCCCCCGTTCGTCCCGCACCGCGAGGAGAACCCCGATCCGGCGGAGGAGGCCGTGGTCGTGATCGCCCGCAGCACGCAGGAGGCGATCGTGGTCAATCTTCCAGGGCTCTATGTGCTGGGTGCGGAGGAAGGCTGAGCGGACGCCGATGCCCAACCCGGCGCGCCGCAAAGGTCGTTGAGACGCGACCGGGCGTGGTCCCGCGTTCGTCGGCGTGCAGACGACGGAGCGTCCAGAGCCCGTACAGCGCCAGCAGCGGTTTCGCGATCAGCCACTCGACGGGACGGTAGTCGTCCGCGCGTACGAGCCTCTGCGCGAGGTCGGGGCGTTGCCGCCGCAAGTAGGCGCGGGCCTTGAGGGCGTGTGCCGGCTGGGAGACGATCTTGATGCGGTCGACGTCCTCAAGGAGCGGGATCACGTTCGTGACGTTCTCCCAGGTCGTCGTGCTCTCCTCTTCGAGCAGCACCGTGCCGTCGAACCCGAGCACCGACCGCGCGTAGTCGGCCATCAACCGGGCCTCGGAGACCACGCCGCCGGTCGTGCCGCCGCTGAAGATCACGCGGGTCCTGCGAGTGGTGAGGGTGCTGTCGGCGGTGACGGAACGGATCCCGGCGCGGACGCGCCAGCGGGTGACGAGGTTCGCCGTCGCCTGGGGGTTCCGATATCCCAGCACGACCACGGCCTCGGTATCACCCTCGCCGTCTCCCACCAGAGTCAGGGACCAACGCCGGTTCAGCCACTCGCTCCAGGCCAGGATCGCCGTTCCGGCCGCCGCCACACCTGTGAGTCGTCGCATCCGGAGACTCTAAAGGCTGCCGAGGCAACCGCGGTTAGGGTGATCCGATGGATGTCGGTGCGGTACTGATCGCGGTCGCCGGTGTCGGCGGAACGCTCGGGGGCGCACTGCTCACCCAGCGCGGTGCCGACCGCGCCAAGCGGCGCGAGCTGGAGACGACCCGGGCCTTCGAGGAGGCCCGCGAACACCGCGAGCTGCGACGCGGCTGCTACACCGAACTGCACAGGGACGCACGGCAGTTCGCCACCGCACTCAGCCGCCATCTGTACGTCATGCGCGACCGCACGGCCGAGGCCGAGGACGTCCAGGCGCTGGAGCGGAGCAAGGACACCTACCGCGACCGCTGGTCCGAGGCGTTGATGATCGCCTCCGACCCGGTGGTCGCCGCGGCCCACGACGTGAACGAGGCGCTGACCTCGGTCTACGGCCAGGTCAAGCGCCTGGAGCAGGGAAACCCCCGACCGGGCGAGACCCCACGGTCGGCGGCCGAGGCACAGCACGCGCTCTGGTCCCTCATCGACACCATGCGGAAGTCCATGCGCGCCGATCTGGGCGTGACCGACCGGCTGCCGCACTCGACCGCCCCCAGCCACGAGCGACTTGAGGCCATGCGCGAAGACTTCGGAGGAGCGGAGGACTCATGAAGTGCGGGAGCGGAGGACCCATGAAGTTCGGAGAAGCAGCGGACCCATGAAGAAGGAACCCAACGTGCCCGACCGCCTCGACGCCCAGGTGCCCTACTGGGATGCCGCCGCGGCCACGAAGACCTTCACGCACCCGCTCCACCCGCCCTGGCTGGCGGACATCAGCAGGCAGGCCGCGATCCTCGACCACGGATGCGGCTATGGCCGCACGCTGGGCGAACTCCACCAGCACGGCTTCCGCGATCTGACAGGTGCCGACATCTCACCCGCGATGATCGAGCGGGCTCAACACCTGTATCCCGCTGTGCACTTCACCACCCTCGACACACCCCCGTCCGTGCCCTTCCCGGACGCGGCCTTCGACCTGGTCCTGCTCTTCGCCGTACTCACCTGCGTCCCGGGCGACGAGGCCCAACGCCGGCTGATCGCCGAACTGCACCGCGTCCTCAGGCCCGGCGGCATCCTCTACGTCAGCGACCTCCTGCTCCAGGACGACGAACGCAACCGCCGCCGCTACGACGCCTACAGCGCGGGGAGCCACGGGTGTTACGGCGTGTTCCGGACCGGCGACGGCGCCGTGTGCCGCCATCACTCCCGTGAACGGCTGGCCACCCTGCTCGCCGACTTCGAGAGCATCGGCACCCGGACCGTGACGGTGTCCACGATGAACGGGCACCGGTCGAAGGGGATCCAGCTCCTGGTTCGCAAGGCTCCCGTGGCGTGACCTCGGACCGGATCGAGGATCGCGCTGTCGGCTGTCGGCTGTCGGCTCTCAGGTCTCCTTTCCGGCTCGGGCCAGTGCCTCTTCGGCCTGTGTGGCGAGGGAGTTGACGAGGTCGGCGGCCGAGGGAAGGTCGTCGATGAGGTCGACGGCTTCGCCGGCCCACACGGGCAGGGGCGGTATCTCGCCCTGGGACAGGGCGACTTGGTAGGCGTGGCGGGCGTGGGGATCGTCGGCGAGTTCCGACTCCCGGTCGCGCCACTGGTCGAGGAAGGGATGGCCGAGCGTGCGGGCGGTGTACCTCGACGGCCAGGCGGAGCCCCGGGCGATGTCGAGGATTCCGTTGCGCTCGGTGTCCGCGCCACGGCCCTGGACAAGGGCCTCACGGGTCGAGGCGGGGACCAGGGCTTCGGTGGTGGCCTGGAAACGGGTGCCGACGAGCGCCCCGGCGGCACCCAACGCGAGCACGGCGGCCAGGCCACGGCCGTCCGCTATGCCGCCGGCGGCCAGTACGGGTGTCGGAGCGGCCAGATCGACGACGACCGGCACGAAGGGGAGCGTGGAGCGGCCGTGCCGGGCGCCGTGTCCGCCGCTCTCGCACCCCTGCGCCACGATGACGTCGGCGCCCAGGTCCACCGCCCGCCTGGCTTCCTCCAGATCGGTGACCTGGACGACAAGTACCGTACCGGCACGGCGAATTCGTTCGGCGAACGGGCTCGGATCCCCGAAGGACAGCATCACCGCGCGGGGTTGCTGTTCCAGGGCGTGCTCCAGTGCGCCGACGTCGAGCTGCCAGGTGAGGAAGCCGATGCCCCACGGGTTCGTGGTGTTCGCGGTGAGGACGGCCAACTCCCTTGCCAGCCAGCCGCGTTCACCGTTGCCACTGCCCAGCAGGCCGAGCCCGCCCCCACGGGACACGGCCGCGGTCAGCGCGCCACCGGCCGATCCGCCCATCGGCGCCAGGGCGATGGGGTGTCGCACGCCGAGCAGCTTCGTGAACGCCGTCGTCAAGGCCATGGTCCTCATCATCACCCCCGGCCCCGCCCGGGGAAATGGGCGGACCGGTCATGTGATCGCCGTCTAGTCTCGGCCCATGAAGCGGCGGCGGCAGAAGAAGCTCTCCAGACATCTCTTCGGGGCGATAGCCGTCCATGACACCGGCTCGGTCAGGGCCGCGCTGCTGGCCGGAGCCGACCCCGCGCGAGCCGACGGCGAGGGCACCACACCGCTCTACGCCGCCTCCGTCAACGGGCAGGCCGCGATCGTCCGCCTCTTGCTGGAGGCCGGTGCCCCGCCCGGCACCGAGAGCCGCGGCCTCGGCGCCGAGGGCCTGCCGCTGTGCGCCGCCGCCTGCTGGGGGCACACGGAGACGGTCCGGGAACTGCTGGCCCACGGCGCCGACCCGGACGTACGGGAAGATCACGGCACCGGTCTGTCACCGCTGGAGTGGGCGAACAGGGGACCTCATCCGGAGACGGCCGCCCTCCTCGGGGCGGCGGCCTCGGGAGGCGTGTGACCGCGCTGTTCGGCGGTCATGGCGGATACTCGGGTGAGGCGGGGCACGTGGGTGCTGCGCGGGCTGGAGGTGCGCCGGCGTATGGAGAGACTTGTGCGTGGCCTGCCCGGCCGGATCCCGGCGTGGTTGCGCGCCCACGATCCCGGGCTCGCGGCGACGCGCAGGGCCGCGCGCACCGCACTGGTGATGCCCGCGCTGTTCGCCCTGTGCGGCCAGCTGCTGAAGTCCTCGACGATGGCGACCTACGCGGCGTTCGGATCGTTCTCGATGCTTCTGCTGGTCGAGTTCACCGGCCCGATGGTGCAGCGGCTGCGGGCCCACGTGGGGCTGGCGCTGGGCTGGGCGGTGCTCATCTGTCTCGGCACGCTGGTGGCGCGGACGGACTGGCTGGCCATCGCGTCCATGGTCGTGGTGGGCTTCCTGGTGCTCTTCTCGGGGGTGGTCAGCTCCGTCCTCGCGGGCGCCACGACCGCGCTGCTGCTGGCCTTCATCCTCCCCGTGACCTCGCCGGCCCCGCTGTCGCAGCTGCCCGACCGGCTCGCGGGCGCGGGCCTCGCCGCCGTCGCCGCCATGCTCGCGATCTCCCTGCTCTGGCCCCGGCCCACCGCCGACCCGCTCAGCGCGCCCGCCGCCCGGGTCTGCCGCGCGGCGGCGGCACAGCTGCGCACCGACGCCTCCTGGCTGGACGGCGGGCCGCAGGCGCCGACCGCCCGGCAGTGCGAGGCCGCCGCCGACCGGGCCACCGCGGCGGCTGCCGATCTGCGCACCGCCTTCGACGCCACGCCCTACCGGCCCACCGGTCTGTCCGTCGGCTCCCGCGCGCTGGTCCGGCTGGTCGACGAACTCACCTGGCTCAGCGCCATCGTGGAGGACAGCGGGCCCGCGTCCGACGAACGCCGGGTCTGCGACGCCGACGCGCGCACAGTACGGCGGGCGGCGGCCACGGCCCTGGACGAGGCGGCCGTACTCCTCGAATCCCCGCGCTCGGCGCCCGACGCCCTCCGCGCCGCCCTGACGCGTCTGCGCGCGGCGATGGACGGGATGGAGGACGGCGCCACCCACCGGCTGCCCGTGGCACAGCCGAGGCCGCGCACGGACGCGGAGGTCCGCGCCTTCGTCGAGACCCTCGATCTGTCGTTCCGCGCCCAGGAGTTGGGCTTCGCCACACTCCAGATCGCCGGCAACGTGGACCTTGCCGCGGCGGCCGAACGCCGCAGCTGGCCGGAGCGGCTGCTCGGCGGGGAACCAGGCGCACTCGCCCAGCCGCTCGGCTCGGCCGTCGAGCGCGCCGCCGCCCACCTGGAACCGCGCTCGGTCTGGCTGCACAACAGCCTCCGGGGCGCGACGGGACTGGGCATCGCGGTGGCACTGGCGAACGCGACGGGCGTCCAGCACTCGTTCTGGGTGCTGCTCGGAACCCTGTCGGTGCTGCGCTCCAACGCCCTCAACACCGGGCAGAACGCGCTGCGCGCCCTGGCCGGCACCTTGGTCGGCTCGCTCGTGGGGACCGGGCTGCTCCAGCTCATCGGCCACCACGGCACCGTGCTCTGGTTCCTGCTCCCCGTCGCCGTGCTCGTCGCCGGCATCGCCCCCGCGGCCATCTCGTTCGCGGCGGGACAGGCGGCCTTCACCGTCACCCTGGTGATCCTGTTCAACATCGGGCAGGACCCCGACTGGCACATCGTGCTGCTGCGGATCCAGGACATCGCCCTGGGCTGCGCGGTGAGTGTGCTGGTGGGCCTGTTCTTCTGGCCGCGCGGAGCCGGGGCCGCCGTGGACCGGGCGCTGTCCGCCGCGTACGACGCCAGTGCCCGCTATCTCGCGGACGCGGTCGAGTACGCGGCCAGCCGGTGCAGTATCGGCTGCCTGCCGACCGACGCACCGCTGGAGGCCGGCCGGCAGGCGGCTGCCGCGGCCCGCCGGCTCGACGACGCCTTCCGCAGCTACCTGGCCGAACGGGGCGCCAAGCCGGTACGGCTCTCCGACATGACCACCCTGGTCACCGGGGTCGTGGGACTGCGCCTCGCGGCGGACGCGGTGCTGGAACTGTGGCAGCGCAACGGCGGCGACGAACAGGTCCAACCCGACCGCTCCGAGGCCCGGTTGATCCTCCTCGACACCGTCGTGCGGCTGGCCGACTGGTACCGCGACCTCGCCGCGGTCCTCGGCCGGCACACCGCCGTACCCGCTCCGTTGGCACGCGATCCGGAGGGAGAGGCGCGCCTCGTCGACTCCCTGCGCCGCGACCTGCGCGACGACGACGGACGCGCCACGGCCACGGCCGTGCGCATCATCTGGACGGCGGACCACCTCAACGCGGCCCGCCGACTCCAGCACGTCCTGACGGCGGCGGCGAGACCGGGCGCCGCGGCCTGAGGGCCGGGCCGCCCACCTGACCGCCCCGGCCGCCCGTTCACCCGGCCGCCCGGCGGTCCGCTGTGCGCACGCGACCGTCGGGCCGTCACTGCCGCGGGCGCGCCGCACCGACCGTCGACTGCCACAACTCCCGTGCCTCCGCCGCGACTTCGGGCGCGGCCAGCAGCAACGGCTCGTCGTACGCAGGGAGGTGCGGCAACGCGACCGCGCCCGCCTCCGTCGCGATCAGCAGCGCCGGCAGACCGTCCACCGGGTGGAACTCGCCGATCGCGGCGGCGACCGCCCGGCCGGCCGCCACCTGCACCAGGGACAGCGCCGTCGAGCCCATCACGCGTGCCGTGCAGTGCCGGTCCGCCAGCCGGGTCAGCAGCGCGTCCAGGCCCGGCCAGTGCGCGTGCGCCGCCCACTCCGTCATGAACACATGGCCGGTCAGGGTCGTGTGGTCGGCCGCGCGGATCGGGACGCCGTTGAGGTGCGCGCCCCCGCCCAGTACGGCCGTGAAGACCTCGCGCCGCCACGGGTCCGCGACCAGGCCGAGCAGCGGGGAGCCGTCCGGCCGCGCCAGGCCCAGCGAGAAGGAGCACCAGCCCAGCCCGTGGGCGTAGTTGGTGGTGCCGTCCACCGGGTCGATCACCCAGTGCGGGGCCTGTGACACGCCCTCCTCGACGCCGTACTCCTCGCCCTCGATGCCCCAGCCGGGGAACTCGCGCCGCAGCACCGACCGTACGTGCCGCTCCACCGCCTCGTCGGTGTCCGTGACGATGTCGGCCGGGCCCGCCTTCTCCCGGACCGGTCCCGAGGCACCCGCGTCGCCTTCGCGGATCGTCTGCGAGGCCCACTCGGCCAGCTCCACGGCCACGCGCAGCGCCGCGTCCAGGTCATGCTCGTTCGTCACTGCTCTTCCTCACTCCGCTCCGGTGCGGGCGGACCTCTCCGGGTCGGCCCCGGCACAGGAGATCACGTCCGCGTACGTCGCTGTCGGCGTGGTTGGCGGTACATGACGTGCGATGCGGCGGTGTTGCGGTTGGTATAGGCGGTATGCGACGACGAATATCGAACCGGGACGGACTCTCCCGTCTGTGCGTGGCCGTGGTGGTGTCCGGCCTTCTCCTCACCGTGACCGGTATGGCCCCCGCGCCGGGCACGGTCGAACCCCGGCCCGTGCGGGGCAGCGCCTACATGGGCATGGGCGTCATGGCTCACGACGGAGCCGCCGGCAGGACCGGCGCGGTGTCCCCGGAGGAACGGGCCGGGCAGACCGAGGGCGTCGACGTCTCCAGCTACCAGCGCGATGTGGCATGGCCCAGCCTGTGGAGCGCCGGGACCAGGTGGGCCTACACGAAGGCCACCGAAGGCACCTCCTACCGCAACCCGTACTTCGCCGACCAGTACGAGGGCGCGTACGACGTCGGCATGGTCCGCGGCGCCTATCACTTCGCGACGCCGGACTCGGGCGGCGGAGCCGCGCAGGCCGACTACTTCGTGGACCACGGCGGCGGCTGGTCCACGGACGGCCGGACGCTGCCGGGGGCCCTCGACATCGAGTGGAACCCCTACGGGGACTCCTGCTACGGCAAGTCCGCCAGCGGCATGGTCACCTGGATCGGTGACTTCCTGAACCGCTACAAGGCCCGTACCGGTCGGGACGCCGTGATCTACACGTCCACCAGCTGGTGGAGCGGCTGCACCGCCGACTACCGGGGTTTCGGCGCCACGAACCCCCTGTGGGTGGCCCGGTACGCCTCGTCGGTGGGGGCGCTGCCGGCGGGCTGGTCGGCGTACACGATGTGGCAGTACACGTCGACCGGGCAGACGGTCGGCGACCACGACCGGTTCAACGGCGCCCAGGACGCGCTGAGTTCGTTCGCGGCCGGCTGACGGACCGCGCCGAGCCGGGGGCCCGGCCCCCGGCCTCGACGCGGTCCCGGTTCCGCGCGCGGGCCGTCAGCCGTTCCTGGGCTGTGCCGGTCCGGCCAGCAGGACGGGCTCGATGGCTTCGTAGCGGTTGCGGGCGCGGGAATGGGACCTTCGGCGGGACAGGACGGTGGCGACGAGGCCGCTGAGGAACCCGGCCGGCACGGAGACGAGGGCGGTCGTGGTGAACGGGAACCAGTTGAAGTCGGCGTCGGGGAAGGCCGATTGGGGTGTGCCGGAGACGAGGCTCGTGCCCGGGAGGAGGACGAGCACGCTGAGCGTGCCGCCGATGAGCGTGGCGAGCAGGCCGGTGCGGGTGTAGCGGCGCCAGAAGAGGCTGTAGAGCAGTGCCGGGGCGATGGCCGACGCGCCCAGGCAGAAGGAGAGGATGGCGAGGGGCTGGAGACTGCGGTGCTGGGCGAGTACGGCCAGACCGATCACGGGTATGCCCACGGCCAGGGCGGACAGCCGGGCCAGCGCCATCTCGCGCAGCGGGGGTGTGTCGGGGCGGGCGGCGATGTCGTGGGCGAGGGAGTTGGCGCAGGCCAGCGTCATGCTGGCCACGGAGGCCAGCAGAGTCAGGAAGATGGCCGTGGTGACGGTGGTGAACAGCAGGCTCTCCGAACGGGAGAGGTCGGTGCCGAACGCGGCGCGCGCCCCGAGGAGATAGGCGGTGGAGCCGCGCGGGTCCGCCGCGGTGATGGCCTTCGCTCCGATCAGGGCGGTGGCCCCGACCGCGACGACGGTCATGACGGCGATGAACAGGGCGACCGCCGACACCGCCCAGGACATCGCCCGCCGCACCTGCCGGGTGCTGCCCGCGGTGTACATGCGCATGGTGACGTGGGGGAGCGACGCACCGCCGAGGACGATGGCGCACTGGGTGCTGACCATGTCGAGGGCGGGGTGCCGTCCGCCCGCGAACTGGAGCCCGTAGCGCAGGTAGCCGGGGCCCGCCCCGCTGTTGTGGGCGGCGGTCCGGAACAGCGCCGGGGGGCTCCAGCCGAAGGTGTGCAGGATGAGCGCGGCGACGACCAGGCCCGAGCCGAGGAGGATCACGGTCTTCAGGATCTGGATCAGCGCGGTGCCCCGCATGCCGCCCAGGGCCGCGTACGTGATCATCAGCCCGCCGGCCCCGATGACGCAGCCGGTGCGCATGGTGCTGTCGGAGAAGCCGAGGATGTAGGCCAACAGCTGCCCCACGCCCGCGAGTTGGACGACCATCATGGGCACGAGCGCGGCGAGGGTGACGGCACACGCGGTGATGCGTACGGCTCTGCCGGGCATCCGGCGGGCGAGCACGTCGCCCATGGTGAACCGGCCGGTGTGGTGCAGCGGTTCGGCCAGCAGGAACATCAGGAGCAGCAGGGAGAGCAGGGTGCTCAGGGCCAGGACGACACCGTCGTAGCCGCAGAGCGCGATGATGCCGCCGACCGTCAGCACGGTGGCCGCGGAGATGTAGTCGCCCGCGATGGCAAGGCCGTTGCGCAGCGGGGAGAGGAACCGGTAGCCGGTGTAGAACTCGTCGAGGTCGTCGCGGTCGGGGCCGGTGACCACGCACAGCAGCAGGGTGAGGGTGACCACGCTGAAGAACGCCACGAGCGACCAGGACTGCGCGGCGCCCTTGAAGTCGGTCACGGCTCGGCCCGCTCGTCGCTGGAGTGCGGCGTCTGGTGGCGCACCCGGCGGGCGAGGGGGTCCACGTGGCGTCGCGCGGTGAACTCGTAGAAGAGCACCGCCAGCCAGGTGACGGGGAGTTGGACCAGGGCCAGACAGAGCCCGGTCGGCAGGCCGCCGACGGCGGGGGCGGTCATGACCGAGGGGTAGGCGACGGTGAGGGTGAGGAACACGGCGAAGTAGCCGAGCGCGACGAACGCGGCGACCCGGCGCTGCCGACGGCAGGCCCGGCGCAGGAGCCGTAGATCGCGGTGCGGTCCGGTCCACGAACGGGCCCTCACCGCACGCCAGTTGCTGTTGTGCGGAACGGGCGGCGGCGCGGCCGGGACGGGGGAGGCGTGACGTGCGGGCCGGTGGCGCAGCGGTTGTAACTCGGAGCTGTCGGTGGACATTCCAAGGTCTCCTAGTGGGTCGTGGGCCCCAAGAAGTGCCGACCGCGAGAACGCGGGGGAGCGGTCCCGGTCATCGCACGCTATGCGGGCACCGCAGCGCGCGCAGCACTTCCGACGAACTTCCAGGTGAAATCCACTGCGACGCGCTGACCTCGGATGTTGTGGGTGTGGGGGGTGGGGCGGGGTGGTACGGGAGTGGCGGGTGGGCCGCTCGGGCGTTCAGCGGATCACCTCTTGGACCATTCGCGGGCTCCCGCCTGACGCATCAACTTCTCGGCGGCATCGAGATCGGCCAAGAACGGATGGACGAGCTGTGCGTAGTCGGCGTGCCCCTGGAGTGACTTCCGTAGCTGCTTCTGGTTCTTGGCGCTGAAGGAGATGCCACCGCGCTTCTCCACGACGCCTATGGCCATCGCCAGCTGCTCTACGTCCACCGTCAGGCAGTAGGCGTCCCTGTGCAGTTCGACGCTGCCGCTGATGGTTCCCTCCCTGTAGCCGAAAGTGATCCGGTATCCGACAACAGGGCCTGCGTAGTAGGTACTTGGCGCCACCAGGTCGCTCTCCTCGGGGCCGGTGAGCCCCAGGGCCGCCGCGACGGGGGTATAGACCGTGCGTACCTCGGTGAAGAAGACCTTCGCCGATGGGACCATGCGCGCCTCCTGTCCGGACTGTTCACGCCACCCGGCCCACGAGTACGGAGACCCGGACGCCTTCGAGGTACGGGCCGGGCGGGAGCGATCGGTGGACGCGCTCGGCGAACGCCGGTCGGTCCTCCTGCGTGGGCAGTCTGTCCGCCGACAGCGCGGAGTAGACGCCTCCGACGATTTCGTCGAGGGTCAGTTCGGCGTCGTAGTCGATCGCCGTTTCCCGTACAGCCGTGAAGCCGGCCGCGCGGAGCGCTTCCGCGTAACGGCGCCGGTCCTGCGCGGCGCTCCCGCAGGTCGCCTCCAGGCGGGTGCCGAAGTGGTCCTCCAGGCAGCTCCGCAGGGCGCGTGACCAGGCGCTGTCCTGGAGCCACAGCGGTGTGCCGTTGGCCACCACGGCGACACCGCCGCCCGGACGGAACAGGGGCGCCAAGGTGCGGAAGAGGTCCTCGTACCGCATCCAGTGCAGGGCCTGCCCGATCACCGTCATCGCCAGGGACCCCGGTCCCAGCAGTGCCCCCAGCGCGGGGACGTCGCTGTCGGCGCCCAGCACCCAGGTCGCGTTGCGCACGCCCTGCCCCGCGGCCGTCTCCTCGGCGAGGCGCAGCATGTCCGGCTCGGGGTCCATGCCGATGACGGAACGGACCTGGGCAGCGAGGGGAACCGCGAGCTGGCCGGTGCCGCAGCCGAGGTCCAGCACGACGTCGTCGGTGTCGAGTGCGAAGGCCGCCCGCAGGGCCTCGACGACCGGGGGCGGATAGCCGCGACGGTACTTCGCGTAGTACTCGGCGACCTCACCACTGAAACCCACGCTCATGTGCAACCCACAGTCATGTCGGTGATTTTGCAGGAGACGGCCGCCCGGCGGCTACGGCAGGACCCCGACGGCGGACCACGCGTCCAGCACCGCGCGGTGTTCGGCGCCCTCGCCGTAGAGCCGCAGCGCCGCCGTTGCTGTCAGCTGGGCGAAGTCGGCGAACCGTACGTCCTCGTGGAGTTCGGCGCTGGTCAGGGCCGCCCACCAGATCTGCCCGGCGCGCTCCCACGCCTTGCCGCCGAGCCGTTCGGCCACGAGGTAGAACGCGTGGTTGGGGATGCCCGAGTTGAGGTGGACGCCGCCGTTGTCGTGCTCCGTCTCCTGGTAGCCGGCCATCGTCCGGGGCTGCGGGTCGGTGCCCAGGACGGCGTCGTCGTAGGCGCTGCCGGGGTCCTTCAGGGAGCGCAGGGCAC
This sequence comes from Streptomyces sp. NPDC091280, assembly GCF_044768565.1. NCBI lineage: Bacteria > Bacillati > Actinomycetota > Actinomycetes > Kitasatosporales > Streptomycetaceae > Streptomyces > Streptomyces sp. NPDC091280. The sequence continues at coordinate 239,654 of NZ_JBIVUZ010000007.1, read as the reverse complement.
GGCCGTGGACGCCGGGGGCCAGCAGCCCGGCGCCGAGCAGCCAGTCCGCCTGATCCACGGTCTGATCGAGCGTGTACTGCTTCAGGAGCACTCCGAAGACGTCGCAGATCGAGTTGTGGAGGGCCCCGGGCTGGCCGCTGCCGGAGATCCGGCTCAGTTCGCCGATGCCCTTCCAGACCTCGACGCCGATGATGTCGACGCACTTGCCGAACCGGGTGAAGATCCGGTCGTCGCCGTCCCCGAGGACCAGGACCTCGCCGTTCCAGAACGCGTTGTTGTACTTCCGGTCGTAGTGGACGACCGCCGCGATCGGCCCCTCGTCGGGCGACGCGACGTACTCGCGGCCGAAGACCTCGCGCAGAAACCTCGACGTGGCCACGATCCCCTCGAACGCCTCGTCGACCGCCGGGTCGCCGACCGGGCCTTGACCGGTCGAACGGGCCACCGTGGAAAGGCTGTTGAGGTCCGTGCCGGACCGGGCGTCGAAGACCACGTGCCGCACGTCGGCGGCCGACGCGATGTCCGGGTTCCGTACGACGCGCCCCTCCTCCACGTACACCGCGCCCCGGTGGAAGACGAACTGCGGCGCGGCCCGGTCGGTGAGCCGTTCCAGCAGGAGCAGCGGGACCACGCTGGAGCGCAGCAGCGCGGGCTCCAGCGGACTGGCGCTGCGTTCGACCAGTTCGAGCCGGCCGGTCCACGCCCGGATCTGGCCCTTGGAGATCCGGGCCACCTCACCGATCTCGGTGATCGCCCGCACCAACCGCTGCACGGCGTCCCGGGCCAGGTCCTCGCGGGCCTCCTCGGAGACCGTGTCCCCGGTGATGAACGGCATCGCCTCCAGCGCTTCATAGCCGCGCAGCACGGCTTCGAAGATCCCGCTGTCGCGTTTGCGCGCGAGCAGCGGCCCGTGGTCGTCCCACGCGGTGCGGCTCGGCGCGGGCGCCGCCCAGTGGCCGTAGCGGCGGTAGTACGCGACCGCCGTGCTGTTCCTGGTCAGTTCGGCGTAGATCAGCCGGGCCGCCGTACGGGCGTTGCTGTGGGTGCGCAGCAGTCCACCGGCGGCCGTGGCGATGCCGCCGCCCGCCGCGCCGATGAGCGCGGCTATCAGCGTGCTGTCCATGGTTCCCCCTGGCGCTTCCCCGTTGCCCCCCGGCGTTGCCGCACACCTTTCAGGCAAGCAGCCGGCCTCGCCGACGTCCAGGGTTTCCACGTGGCTGTCGGCGGCGGCAAGGGCAGCGCCTGTGTCGGCGGCACCATCGTTGCCGCCGCAACCATCGAGCCCCGGGGCGAGCCGGGCTCCGGCGCTTCCTGATGTCAGGTCCCGGCGGCCGATCATCCCTTCCTCGCCGTGCGGTTCGCGAAGTCATGGCGTCGCGATGACCCGGCGCGGGAAGATATTTGCCGGAATCATTGCCGCGCCCGCAGGTTGCCGGACCGGTACGGGAGGTACGCGGTCGCACCGAAGGGTTTGCGGCGCGGTTTGCGCACACGGGCGAGGTGGGTCGGGAGGCACCGTGACCCCGGCATCGCCCTGGAGTGCCGTCGCCGCATACGGCCATCCGTGAACTTCGCTTTCAGAAAGTCCCGTTGGCCTCGTTGACATGCCATCAGCACACGCGTTTCACTCGACACTCGTGCATGGCAACGTTGTCAGGCCGTCGGGGGCGACCGGGACTGTTGCCTGTCGTCGGCGTTCCCGGACCCCGGTGCGCCGGCATCTGTTGTGCCAGGCACGAACTGCTGCGGAGGCAACCGATGGTGAGACCCCGACAATCAGCCGCGCCACGCGACCGCAAGAGATCCCGCCGACATCTGGCGGTGTTCTGCGTCCTGGGCATGGCCGTCCTCCCGCTCCCGGCGGTGGGCGAGGCCTATGCCGCGAGCGGTGCGACACCGGCCCTGGTGACCGATCCCGCGTCCCTCGTCAACCCGCTCATCGGCACCTCCGGTGCGGTGGACACCTTCCCGGGCCCGGACATGCCGGCCGGGATGGTGCAGTGGGGCCCGGACACCACGCCCGACCGCCCGGACGGCGGCGGCTACGAGTACAACGACAAGAAGATCTCCGGCTACAGCCTCACCCACGTCTCGGGTCCGGGCTGCCCCGTCGCGGGTGACCTGCCCGTGCTCCCGGTGACCGGCGCGCTGTCGGGCAACCTCGGCACCACGTCCGTCGGCTTCAGCCACACCGACGAGCAGGCGCGCCTCGGCTCCTACCAGGTCACCGACGCGAACGGCGTCAAGACCGAGTTGACCGACACCACCCGCGCGGGTCTCGGCCGCTTCACCTTCCCGGCGGGGCAGCAGGCGAACCTGCTGTTCAAGCTGAGCGGCGGTGCCACCCAGGTCGACGGGACCCGCGTCCAGGTCGTGAACGACCGGGAGATCAGCGGCGCGATCGACAGCGGGCACTTCTGCGGGGCCGCCAACAGGTACACGCTGCACTTCGACGTCAAGTTCGACCGGCCCTTCGCCGCGAGCGGCACCTGGGTCGGCGGCACCATCAACCCCGACGCGACCTCGCTGAAGGCGGGCAAGGTCCAACAGGCCCCGCGGAAGACGAAGTCGGCGCCGCTGAAGGAGAGGCACTTCACCGTCCCGGCGAAACCGGCCCCCACGATCCACACGAGCGCCGACAAGCACGCCTCCGGCACCCCGTCCGCGATGCCGAGCGCCGGTGCCACGACCGGCTCGTCCGCCACGGCCAAGGCCGCCCAGCCGCCCACCACCGGCGCCAACGGCATGTACCTGACCTTCGACACCACCACGAACACCACGGTGAACGCGAAGGTCGGCATCTCGTACACGAGCGACGCCGGAGCGGCGAACAACCTCTCCACCGAGATCAAGAAGTGGGATCTCGCCGCCGTGGCGAAGGCCAACCACGACGCCTGGAACGCGGTACTGACCAAGGTGCGGATCGGCGGCGGCAGTTCGGACCAGCAGACGCAGTTCTACACCGCGCTCTACCACGCCCTGCTGCACCCGAACGTCTTCTCCGACGACAACGGTCAGTACATGGGCATGGACAACCAGGTCCACACCCTCGCCAAGGGACAGAAGGCCCAGTACGCCAACTACTCCGGCTGGGACACCTACCGCTCCCAGACCCAGTTGATGGCGCTGGTCGAGCCCAAGGTCGCGAGTGACGTCGTCACCTCGATGCTCAACGGCTACGACCAGACGGGCCTGTTGCCCAAGTGGGCCTCGAACAACGGCGAGAGCTACGTCATGGTCGGCGACCCGGCCGCCGGCATCATCGCCGACGCGTACGCCTTCGGTGCCACCGGTTTCGACACGGCCAAGGCCCTCGCCGCCCTCCAGCACGAGGCCACCGTCCCCAACAACGACCGCCCCGGCGAGGCAGTCCGGGACGCGAAGGGCTACCTCCCGCTCGACGAGAACGACTACAACTGCTGCAACTTCTACGGCCCCGTCTCCACCCAACTCGAATACGACTCCGCCGACTACGCCCTGGCCGCCTTCGCGAAGTCGCTCGGAAAGACCGACGTCTACACGAAGTTCGCCACCCGCGCCCAGGACTGGATGAACGTCTTCAACCCGCAGACCGGCTACATGCAGGCCAAGAACAAGGACGGCCAGTTCGCGGGCGGCTTCACCCCGGGCACCTCCAACGGATTCGTGGAGGGCACGTCCGCCCAGTACACGCCGATGGTCCCGTTCAACCTGCGCCAGCTCATCCAGGCACGCGGCGGCGACACCGCGTACTCGACGTACCTGGACAGCCTGCTCGACGACATCACCCACCCCGGCAACACCGACGCCGACCTGAGCAACGAGCCCAGTGTGGAGATCCCCTGGGAGTACGACTACACGGGCCAGCCCTGGAAGACCCAGGCGGCCGTCCGCCAGGCCCAGCAGAACCTGTACTTCAACGCGCCGGTCGGCTCGTTCGGCAACGACGACCTCGGCGCGATGAGCTCCTGGTACGTCTGGTCCGAGCTCGGCATGTACCCGGAGACCCCGGGCACGGACACCCTGGCGCTCGGCAGCCCGGCGTTCCCGGTGGCCGAGGTGACCCTCGGCAACGGCAGGACCGTGCGGATCGACGCACCGCAGGCCGCACCCGACGCGCCGTACGTGCAGGCGCTCGCCGTCAAGGGCAAGGCGTGGAACAACGCCTGGCTGAGCTACCAGCAGTTCCAGAGCGCGGGCACGCTCGACTTCACGCTCGGTACCATGCCCAACAAGGCCTGGGCGTCGGCTCCTTCGGCCGCTCCGCCCTCGGACACCACCGGCGGCGGGCGCGTGCTGGCCGCGACCGGTCCCTCCAGCGACGGCCTGGTGCTCCAGCCGGGCGCGACCGGTGACGGCACCCTCGACCTGACCAACCTCGGCGGCACGGCCGTCACGGTCGACTGGAAGGCGACGGCTCCGTCCGGAGTCTCGCTGGACACCTCGTCCGGTTCGCTGACGGTGCCCGCGACGGGCAGCGCCGAGGCCAAGATCGAGGTGACGGCGGGCGCGAGCGAGGGCACCTACCCGGTCACCTTCGCGCTCACCGACCACGGCACGGGTGCGGCGCTGAGCGGGGCGACCCTCCGCGTGGCCGTGGCCAAGGCCGGTGCGCTGTGGCCGTACGCCACGAACGAGGGCATCTACCCGGACGGCACCTCCTTCTCGGGCGGCTTCGACAACGACGGCTGGGCGTTCTCGCAGAACGCGCTCTCCGCTGCCGGTGTCACCAGCGGCTCGACCGTCACCGCGGACGGCATCTCCTACACCTGGCCGACCGTGACGGCCGGGCAGCTGGACAACCTGGAGATGGCCGGCCAGACCATCCCGATGCCGTCCGGCTCGTCCGGCGCCTCGCTCGGGCTGCTGGGCACGGCGACCAACGCGCCGACCGACGGCAGCGGGGTCTCGGGCACGGTGACCGTCACCTACACGGACGGCACCACCTCGCAGGCGACGATCGGCTTCTCGGACTGGACGCTCAACGGCGGCGGCAGCACACCGCTCCCGGCGGACACGACGGCCGTCACGACCACGTACCGGAACACCGCGAGCGGCGGCCGGGACAGCGTCAAGGCCTACGTCTTCGCCACGAAGGTCCCGCTGGACGCGGGCAAGCAGGTCGCGTCGATCACGCTGCCGGTGACCGGGTCGACGGGCGCGGACCACCTGTTCGCCTACGGCTTCGGCCAGTAGGCACGAGTGGGCGCCGACGCCAAGGCAGCGGAAGAAGGGCACCAGTAAGGCAGTTGTGGCACTGGCTGTCCTGATGACGCACGGCCGGTTCCCGGACGCGAGCCCGGGAACCGGCCCCTGGATTGTCTGCTCCCGACCCATTGTGGTGAAGCCTGTGCACCTTTACTGTTCGGCTTTGCCTGAGTCTGTTTGATGCTGTTCGCCCAGTCGGTCTGGAGGCCGCCGTGCGAGGTAATCGGGACGGTTCAGTGGGTGCGAGACCCGGTCGACGCCGGTGGTGGAGGGCCGTCCTCGCGACGGCCGCGACCATCGCCCTCGCGGCGGGCCTGACCGCACCGGCCACGGCGGCGGCACGAGATGTCGGCGAGCGGGCACCCGCCGTCGGGACGGACGCCCCCGCCACCGCTCCACAGGCGCACACCGTGACCCTCGACGGCTACTCCTTCCTCGTCGACGGCAGACGCACCTACCTGTGGTCCGGCGAGTTCCACTACTTCCGGCTCCCGAGCCAGGACCTGTGGCGCGACATCTTCCAGAAGATGAAGGCCGCCGGCTTCAACTCGACCTCCCTGTACTTCGACTGGGGCTACCACTCGCCCAAGCCCGGGGTCTACGACTTCACCGGGGTGCGGGACGTCGACAAGCTCCTCGACATGGCCCAGGAGGCCGGCCTCTACGTCATCGCCCGCCCGGCGCCGTACATCAACGCCGAGGTCGACGGCGGCGGACTGCCCGGCTGGCTCAGCACCAAGGCCGGCGACAACCGCAGCGACGACCCGCGGTTCCTGAAGTACGCGGACGAGTGGCTGAGCCAGATCGACCGGATCATCGCCCGCCACCAACTCACCAACGGCACCGGCTCGGTGATCGCCTATCAGGTCGAGAACGAGTACTACAACGGCTCGGCCGCCGGCCGCTCCTACATGCAGCACCTGGAGGACAAGGCCCGAGCGGACGGCATCACGGTCCCGCTGACCGGCAACAACAACGGCACCTTCAACTCCGGCACCGGCGCCCTCGACGTCGACGGCCCCGACTCCTACCCGCAGGGCTTCAACTGCTCCAACCCGGCCAAGTGGAACGGCGTCCCCGACATCAGCTACGACCACCCGGCCGGAAAACCGCTGTACTCACCGGAGTTCCAGGGCGGCGCCTTCGACCCGTGGGGCGGCCCCGGCTACGACAAGTGCGCCCAGCTCATCAACGACCGGTTCGCCAACGTCTTCTACAAGCAGAACATCGCCGTGGGCGCGACCGCGCAGAGCTTCTACATGACCTACGGCGGCACCAACTGGGGCTGGCTCGGCATGCCGCAGAACTACACGTCGTACGACTACGGCGCCGCCATCCGCGAGACCCGCCAGCTCGACCCGAAGTACTACGAGGACAAACTCATCGGGTACTTCACGCAGTCGGTCGCCCCGCTCACCAAGACCGAGGCGATCAGAGCCACACCGCCGGACGACGCGGCGGTCGTCGACACCGCCCGGATGAACCCCGACACCAAGACGCAGTTCCACGTCCTGCGGCACGGCGACTCCACCTCCACGGCGGTCGACAAGACCCACATCTCCCTCGACTTCAACGCCCAGCCGGTCGACGACACCACCTACACCTGGGACGACCCCGACTCCGCGCTCCAGTACGCCGGTTCGTGGTCCCACGTGGCCAACACCAGCTATACGGGCGGCGATTACAAGCACACCGAGTCGTTCTCCAACAAGGCCGGCGACTCGCTCACCGTCCCCTTCGACGGCACCGCGATCCGCTGGATCGGCTCGAAGACCAACAACCACGGCTACGCCGACGTCTACCTCGACGGCACCAAGGTGACCACGGTCGACGACTCCGGCAGCGAGAACCAGGCCGTGCTCTTCCAGAAGACCGGCCTGGCACCCGGCGCGCACACCCTGAAGATCGTCGTCACCGGGACCCACGGCTCGGGCTCCACCGACAACTACGTGGCCGTCGACGCCATCGACGTACCCACGGCCGCCGCCGCGGAGCCCACCTACCCCGTCGTGCCGCAGCAGCCCGGCACCGCGATCACCCTCGACGGACGCGACTCCCACGTCATCGTGGCCGACTACCGCCTCGGCGACGCCCAGTTGCAGTACTCGACCTCCGAGCTCATGACCGGCGCGACCATCGGGAACCGGGACGTCGCCGTGCTCTACGGCGACCAGGGCAGCGACGGCGAGACGGTCCTGCGCTACGCCACGAAGCCCACGGTGACCGCCGACGGCGGTGCGGTCACGACCAGTTGGGATCCGTCCACCGGTGACCTCCGCCTGAACTACACGCACCAGGGCCTGATCCGCGTCAGCGTCGACGAAGGCGGGAACCGCCCGCTGCTGCTGCTCCTCGGCGACAAGGCCACCGCCGAGACCTTCTGGCGGCAGGACACGGCGAGCGGCCCGGTACTCGTGCGCGGCACCCACCTGTTGCGCACGGCCGCCAGCCTGCGCGGCGGCCACACCGTGGCGCTCACCGGCGACAACGCCGACGACAAGAACATCGAGGTGTTCACCTCCGCCGCCCAAGTCACCTGGAACGGGCGGACGTTGACCACTCACGCCACCGGCACGGGCAGCCTCACGGGCCGGATCCCGGTGGCCGCCCCCGTACGGCTGCCGGCACTGACCGACTGGAGACACGCCGACGAATCCCCGGAAGCGGCCCCCGGTTTCGACGACAGCAGCTGGCAGGTGGCCGACAAGGCGAGCACCAACAGCGTCTCCGGAGTCAACTCGCTGCCCGTGCTCTACGCGGACGACTACGGCTTCCACACCGGCAACACCTGGTACCGGGGCCGCTTCCGCGCCACCGGCAAGGAGACCGCCGTCCACCTGGTCTCGGACTCGGGAGGAGACGCGCAGGCGTTCTCCGTCTGGCTCAACGGCACGTTCCTCGGCAGCTCCACCACGGGCAGCGGCGACTTCTCTTTCCCGGCGGGTTCCGTGAAGTCCACCGGCGACAACGTCCTGTCCGTGCTCACCGTCAACATGGGGCACGAGGAGGACTACAACTCCACGAACGGCAACACGGCCGCGCGCGGCCTGACCAGCGCCTCCCTCGTCGGCGCGCCGCTCACCTCCGTCACCTGGCGCCTCCAGGGCGTCCGGGGCGGCGAGGAACTCCAGGACACCGTGCGCGGCCCGCTCTCGACGGGCGGCCTCTACGGCGAACGGGCCGGCTGGTCCCTGCCGGGCTACCCGGACGGCAAGTGGAACCGCGTCTCCCTCCCGACGACCGACACGACCCCCGGCGTCTCCTGGTACCGCACCGACGCCAGACTCGACCTGCCGCGCGGCCAGGACACCTCGCTCGGGCTGACGTTCACCGACGACCCGGCACGCAAGTACCGCGCCACGATCTTCGTGAACGGCTGGCAGGTCGGCAACTACGTCAACTACCTCGGCCCGCAGCACACCTTCCCGGTCCCCGACGGCATCCTGAACCCGAACGGCCACAACAGCATCGCCATCGCCGTGTGGAACCTCGACGGCAGCACCGGCGGCCTCGGCAAGGTCTCCCTCACCGACTACGGCAGCTACGCCTCCTCCCTGCGCGTCGCACAGAACGACAGCCCGCGCTACGACGCCCGGACCTACGCGATGCCGAAGCGCCCCGGAGCGGACGTCACCCTCGACGTACCGGACACCGCCCAGCCGGGACAGGCCTTCACCGCCCGGACGACGGTGGTGGTGCCGAAGGACCGACCGGCCGCCTCCGCGCTGACGGCCTCGCTCACCGCGCCCGAGGGCTGGAGCGTGAGCGCCCCGAGCCCGCTGTCGGTCAAGAGCCTGCGACCGGGCGCGTCGGCCACCTTCACGTGGACGGTGGAACCACCGACCGGCACGCTGCCGTCCGCCTCGGCGCTCACCACCACGGTCCACTACCGGCAGAACGGCCGGCAGGCCGCCGGTGACGACGAGCGCATCGTCCGTGGCATCCCGCCGGCCCCGCCCGCCGGACAGAGCGACGTGAGCGGACTGCCGTTCCTGTCGTCCACCAACGGGTGGGGCCCCGTGGAACGGGACACCAGCGTCGGCGAACAGGCCGCCGGTGACGGCCGTCCGATCACCATCGCGGGCGTCAGCTACGCCAAGGGCCTGGGCACCAACTCCGTGAGCGACGTCGAGGTGTACCTCGCCGGACAGTGCTCGCGGCTGACGGCCCACGTCGGCGTCGACGACGAGACGAACGGCGCGGGCACGGTGACGTTCTCCGTGATCGCCGACGGCAGGACCCTGGTGACCACCCCGACGATCAAGGGGAAACAGGCCGCGGTGGCCATCGACGTCGACGTCAGCGGCGCCCAGGTGCTCGACCTCAAGGTCGGCGACGCGGGCGACGGCAACGGCAACGACCACGGCGACTGGGGGACGCCCACGCTGACCTGCCAATGACCGGGCGGCGGGGCGGAGGCCGCGCTCACGTCCCGACCGGGTCCTGGCCCCGCACCGCGCTGGTCAGCGGGGCCAGGACCCGCCACCCGATCCGCTCGTACAGGGCCCGCCCCTGTGGCGTCGCGCCCAGCACGCCCGTCTCCGCACCCTGAGCGGCCCCGGTGTCGGCGAGCGTGGCCATCACCAGGCGCCCCAGACCGCGGCGCCGGTGGCCCGGGTCGGTCTCCACCTGGTCGACGACGGCGGTGGAGCCCGTCACGGCGATCTGGCCGCGCGCGGCGAAGGCGCCGTCCTTGGTGCGCACCAGGGCGCGGGTCACCCCGGCGCGGTTCCAGACGCGCAGCCGGTAGCCCGCGGGGACGTCGGTGCGGGAGGCCGACAGCGGGGCGGACATCAGGAAGCCGGGACCGGAGCCCAGGGACCAGCCGGGGGCCAGCCAGGGCGTGAGCGTCTCCGGTGCCACGAACGCCTTCAGCCAGACATTCGGGGCGGTGGCGTTCTCGGTGATCTTGCGGACGGTCGCCTCGTCGGCGGTGGTCAGCACATGGCGCAGGACGTGCTGGGGCAGGCCGACGTCGACGGTGAACCCCCAGGGGGCGGGCGCCGGTTCGGCCGCGCCGCGCGAAACGGCCCACCCCTCGACCCATGCCCCTACCGCTTCGGCCGTGTTCCGGAAAGACAAAACCCCTCCCGATGTAAGCGACTCTTTTGCCTTGCGCCTATTACATCAAAGACGGGGGTGGTCCGCGACGTCCTGGGGGCAACCGGAACCCGCCCTCATAGGTCTAGCCACCGTTGACACACCATCAGGTCCGTCGCACGGGGAGACGGCGGACCCCGCGTCCCGAGGGGGGACTCCATGCGCATCCGCCCGGCCGTCGCCGTCACTTTCCTGACGGCCACCCTTTCCGCATCGCTGCTTCCGGCTACCGCCCAGGCGGCGAACCGGACCGCCACCGACGACACCACGTTCTCGAACGTCGTCGTCAACGGGGGCAAGGACATCGTGCTCGCCCCCACCACCAGAAAGACCGTCACGATCACATGGACCGCCCACGACCCGGAAGGCGTCGTCGCGTCCTGGGCCTATCTGTGGCACGGCCCCAACACCGACGACGCCGACGGCCTGCTGCCGCAGTACCCGCCGACGGGAACCTGCGCGGTGTCACCCGCGGACCCGACCACCGCCCAGTGCAAGGTGAGCATCGCCGTGGACGCCGCGCGGGACCTCGACCACAACGCTCTCGCCGGTACCTGGAAGGTGCTCGCCGGGGCGCAGGACGCGACGGACGAATGGACGGAGATCGACGCCGCCGGGACGGCGAACCTCAAGCGGTACGCCAAGGTCACCGTCAACGCCGCGCCCGAGCCGGTGAAGAAGGGCAGGACCATCACGGTCACCGGAAAACTGACCCGGGCCAACTGGGAGACCGGCACCTACACCGGCTACCAGGGCCGCGCGGTCCAGCTCCAGTTCCGTAAGAAAGGCAGCTCCGTCTACACCGCGCTCAAGACCGTCACCAGCGGAGCCGGCGGCGCGCTGAAGACCACCACCAAGGCGAAGGGGGACGGCTACTTCCGCTTCGTCTTCACCGGCACCGCCACCACCGGACCGTCCACGGCGACGGGAGACTTCGTCGACGTCCGGTGACCGGCGGCGCGGACGGATGCGGAAACCGCTCCCACGGGTGACGATGAGCGTCAGCCAGGGGAGCGGAGACACCCGAAGGGACACCGCATGTCCGGAACCGGCACCTCGTCCTCGTCCCGGCGGCTGACACTGGCCGCGATGATCTTCGCGGTGGCGATGACGTTCATCGACCAGACGATCGTCTCCATCGCCGCACCGAACATCCAGGCCGAGCTGGGGCTGTCGAACACCGGCGTGCAGTGGGCGATCAACTCCTACCTGCTGGCCATGGCCGCCCTCTTCGCCTTCGGAGGGCGGCTCGCCGACACGGTCGGACACCGGCGCATGGTCGTCCTCGGGGTGTTCGTGTTCGCCGCCGCGTCCGCGCTGTGCGGCCTGACACCCAAGGGCGGCGCGGCCGAAGGGTGGCTGATCGCGTTCCGGGCCCTTCAGGGAGCGGGCGGCGCGCTCATGTACCCGGCGGCCCTGGCCATCGTCGTCAACTCCTACGCGCTCCAGGAACGCGGCAAGGCGCTCGCCCTCTTCTTCGGCATCGCGGGCGGACTCACCGCGGTCGGACCGATCCTCGGTGGCTGGCTGACCCAGTGGACCTGGCGGGCCATCTTCTGGGTCAACATCCCGGTCGCCGTCGTGGCACTCGTCCTCATCGCGACCGCCCGCCCGCACACCCCGAACCGGCCGGCCCCGATGGACTACCGAGGCCTCGCGCTCATCGTGGCCGGAGTGGGCCTGAGCATCTTCGGCTTCCAGCAGTCCTACCTGTGGGGCTGGCACTCCGCGGCGACCTGGCTGTGCATCGTCGTCGGCCTACTGCTGCTCGTGGTCTTCGTCCTCGTCGAGAGGCGAACGACCCATCCGCTGCTGGACGTCGGCCTCTTCCGCGACCGGGCCTTCACGGTGCAGAACATCGTCCTCGGCGTGGCCATGGCCGCCTTCGTGCCGGTCTTCTTCTTCACCAGCGTCTACGCGGAGGTCGCCCTCGGGAAGAAGGCCTCCGAGGCCAGCCTCGACCTGCTCTACTTCTTCCTCGGCTTCGTGGTGGCCGCGCAGATCGGCGGTCGCATGCTCGACCGGATCGGCGCCAAACGGCCCGTGGTGCTGGGCTGCGCGCTGGCCTGCGCCGGCTTCTTCCTGTGGGCGGGCCGGGTGACCGAACTGAGCGAGAGCCGCATCGTGTGGTGCATCGTGCTCGCGGGCGCCGGCATGGGCCTGATGCTGGGACAGTCCAACACCGACGCCGTCAACCGGGTCCCCCAACTCTCCTACGGCGAGGCGACCGGTGCGACCCAGACCGTGCGCAACTACGGCTCCAGCCTGGGCCTGGCCGTCCTCGGCACGATCTTCGCCTCGGTGCTCCAGTCCCGCATCACCCAATCCCTGACCGCCCGGGGAATGGACCACGCGGCGGCGAGCCGCGAGGCCAGGTCTATCTCCCAGCTCAGTTCGGGACAGGGCGGCGGAAGCACCGGGACCATTCCGCACTTCGTCCGGCTGGGCGTGGCCGAGGCCACCCGCTCGGTTCTCCTCGGCATGGGCGTCATCATGGCCCTCGCTCTCGTCGTCGCCCTGCTCGGTCTGCGTCGCGGGGTGCAGCGGGAACTACCCGAGGAGAAAGGGGAGTTGAGAGCGCCCCGAACGCCGGAAGAAGGAGAGAGGTAGGGGCTGAGGTCAGGCCGCGTCCGGCGGCTCCCAGGTGCCCCGGACCAGCGCCCGTTCGGTACCGGCCAGACACACGGCCGCGGCGAGCCACGCGCGCGCGTACCCGTCCGGGTCGGCCTCCTCGGTGCGGCCGAACACATCGCGCCCACGCCGGTCCGCCTCCGCCGCGAGGGCGTACGACAGCTCCGCGGCCGTCCGGAAACCGGCCCGCCGCAGCGCTACGACTGCTCCGGCCCGGTCGCCGTCGCGCGCGGGCTCGGCGGCTGCCCTGCGCCCGCCGGACACCGCGACCTCCACCAGCCGCCGCAGCCGCCACAAGGGCGCCTCGGCCACCGGGTCGGACGGGACACCGGGGAGCCCGGCCGCCTCCAGGAGAGCGTCGGCCGGTGGCAGATGGCCGCCCTCGATGCGGTCGTAGCCCAGATCGGCGTGACCCAGCCACTCCGCGGGCAGCCGCAGCGTCGCCGTGGCCTGGTCCGGGTCCGGTACGGGCCCGACGGCGAGCGGTCGTAGCGTCGCCGCGCGATCGGGGTCGAGGCGGCCGACGACGCGCAGCCGCAGTCCGGGGCGGGAGGCCAGTCGGCGCAGGTTCGCGGTGTGGGCGAGGTCGGGGTGGCCGTTGGACGGCAGCAGACGGATCAGCGGGCCGTCCGCGTCCGCCCGGCCGGGGGTCGACTCCCGTGCGAGCAGCTGCTGTTCGACGACTCCGACGATCACCAGCTCACAGCCGACCAGCTCACCCGCCGTCCGCCCGGCGTCCTCCGGATCGCTGACCGGCGCGTCCCCGAGCCGGGCCGCGACGGCCTCGGCGAGCGGCCGGGCGAACAGGGCCGCCAAGGGGCCCGAGGTCCAGGACAGGCCCGGGACCGGCGTCGCCCGCACGCCCTTGCCCGCGCCGAGGCGGCCGTCCGAGGACAGCGTCGCCCCCGAGATCAGCAGCCCTCCCCGGGACAGCCCGGCATGGTCGACACTGCCCGAACCGAGCGCCACCGTGGCCGTGGCGGCTCCGCGCGCACGGGCGGGACCTCCCGGCTTCACGTCCGCCACGGTGAACCAGCGCCCGTCGTCGGAGACGACATGGGTGACCACCCCGCCGTAACCGGTGGCGGAGATCACCGGCTCCCGGCACACCCCGTGCACGCGCAGCGCACCCTCGGGCCGGTAGGCGCGCCGGGCGGTGCCGACCAGTGCCGGGGCCGGGTCGGCCGCCGCCAACAGGCCGGTGGTCAGGAGGAGTTCGCGCAGGTCGGCGACCAGGTCGGCCAGCCGGTGGCCGTCATGGCGCGAACGCGCGCCCCGTAGACCGCGGACCACCCGCAGGGCCGCCGCCTCGGCGCGGTGCAGTCCGGCGAGGCGCGCGGTGTGCGAGGCGCGCAGCACCTCCGCCTGAGCGACCGCACCCGCCGCGGGTATCCCGGCGGCCAGCACGGCGGCAGCGGCGGCCCACAGTGAGCGGGCGGCGGTCAACTGCGCGTCCGTGGGCCCCGTTTGAGACTCTGGCTCGGCCCGGTCCGGCCCGGGCGCCCCGGCGGTCTCGACGGTGTCCGGCGCCGGCGGCTCGGCCTCCCGCGCCACGGCTGCCTCCGCGTCGGCCACCGGACACGCGCCGAGCACGGCGGCGCGGTGCAGGCACCTCGGGGCCAACAGACAACTGCACACGGCCTCTTCGGGATCCGTGAGCACCCCGGAAGGGCCGGGGGTGAGGACGACCTCGGCGTCCTCGCCGCACCGCACCCGCCGTACGGAACCCTCGATGACGACGGGTGCGGCCGTGTACGTCTCGATCGCGGCGTCGAGTTTCTTGAGCAGCCGGGAGGTCAGGGCCTCCACGGCGGCAGCGGCCACCTCGGGTGCCACCGGGGGCAGTTGGGGGTTCATCGGGACTCTCCGCGGAGGCGTTCGCCCACCCAGCGGGCGAGGGCGAGGGGACTGAGGGCGGCGACGGGCATCCCGGCCGCGACGAGCTGTCGCGCCACCGGCACGGAGTAGCGCGGGGTACCGGAGTCGTCCAGGGCGGCGCAGCCCATCAGATGCACCCCGGAACTCGCCAACGCCCTTACCTCGCCCAGGAGTCCGCCCAGCGGGTAGCCCTCCTCGAAGTCGCTCACCACCACGACGAGGGTCCGGCTGGGCACGGTCACCAGGGAGCGGGCGTGGGCCAGCCCGGCCGCGATGTGCGTGCCGCCGCCCACCCGCACCTCCAGCAACAGCGACAGCGGGTCCTCGACCTTGTCCGTCAGGTCGATCACGTCCGTCGAGAACGCCAGGAAGTGGGTGCTGAGCGTGGGCACCCCGCCCAGTACGGCGGCGGTCAGCGCCGCCCAGATGACGGAGGCCTCCATCGAGCCGGACACGTCGACTACCAGGATCAGCCGCCAGTCCGCCTCCTTGCGCGAACGGGTGCTGAACACCGGTCGCTCCGGCACCACCAGGGTGCTGCCGTCGGGCCTTCTGCGGGCGTGGGCCAGGTTCGCGCGCAGGGTGCGCGGCAGATCGATCCGGCCGCCCGGACGGCGGGTCGGACGCGGTGTGGCCAGCCCGGACAGCGCGGGCCGCAGCCGGGTGGCCAGCTCCTTGGCCAACTCGTCGACCAGTCGGCGCACCAGCGGTCGCAGCCGGGCCAGTTGCTGCTCGGGCATCCCGCCCGCCAGGGACAGCACGGACGACAGCAGATCGACCGAGGGACGCACCGAATCGGGGTCGAGTTCGGCCAGTACGTCGCTACGGCCCTGGTCGGCGGCGCGGGCGAGGACCTCCTCGCGCACCTCCGCGCCGAACAGCGCCTGGAGTTCCTCGGCCCATTCACGCGCGGTCGGGAAGGAGGCGTCCTGCCCGCCGCCCGCACCGCTGTCCCGGCCGAGGTCCGAGGAGCCCTCGCCGCGGCCTCGGCCGTACAGCTCGTCGAGGGCGTGCGCGTAACGGCGGGCGCCCGGCGGCAACTTGTCGCTCTCCCTGCCGAGGAGCAGCCGCCACCGGTCCGCCGGCGTGAGACGGAGTCCGTCATCGACCGGCGGGTCCGGCACCGGCACGGGACGCGGGGTGGCGGTCCCGGGCCGCGCGGCGTCGGCGGGCCGGGGCGGCGGGGCCGCCGACCGCAGCGCCTCCACCGCCGTACGGCCGGCCTCGTCCGCCGCCGCCCACAGGGCCAGCAGGCGCGGGGAGGCGGACAGTGTCAGGTCGAGGCGGTCACCGAGCCGCTCGGTGACCGTGTGCAGCAGACGGTCGCGGCCCGCCGGGCTGAGCGTGTCGAAGCCGCCGCGCAGGGCCGGCAGCCGCTCCAGGAACGCCTGGTCGCCCAGCGAGTCGACCCGGTCGAGCAGCGGGTCGAGGGCGCTCGGTGCCGACTGGAGCAGGGGTGCCGCCCCGGTCAGCAGGCCGGCGAGCCTACGGGCCAGCGCGTGCCGCGCGTCGGGGCCGGTGGCGGTGTCGATCCAGCCGGCGGCCCGGGCGCCGAGCGCGTCCGCGTCGGCCAGGTCGAGCAGCACCCGGCAGGCGAGTGCCGCGCCCTGAATGAGAGGCGAGCCGGTGCGCGCGAGGCCGTCCAGGGCTTCGTCCATGCGCAGCCCGAGACGGTGGTCGGCCGCGCGGGTCGCCAGCGCGACGAGCGCGGCGGCCTCCTCCGGGTCGTCGCTGCCCGCCAGACCCGGCAGGGATCGTACGGCCGACTCCAGCAGGTCGGCGGCGAGCACGCCCGCCGCCTGCCGGGACCCGGGCGTGGTGCCGGGCAGATGCTCCCGGCGCAGTGCCTCCAACAGGTCGAGTCCGGCGAGGAGTTCGGGAAGTGTCGCGGAGGCGGGCAGCACCTCGGCGGCCTCGGCCAGCCGCTGGTCGACCAGGGCGGGCAGATCGCAGCGGGCGGCGTCCCGAAGCCCCGCCAGGACGAGGGCACAGGTGGGCCCGCCCGCCGCCGACTCCCGGCGGAAGGTCTCCCGCAGCGTGCCCTCGGCCGCCAGCGCCGCCGTCACGCCCCGCACCCCGGCCAGGTCGAGCCGGACGGGCACGGCCGGCACCCACGCCAGCCGCCACCGCGTGGTGAGCGCGGCGGCGTCGCCCGTACCGGCTACCGCCACGGGCTCGCCGTAGCCGACCCCGCACACGTCGAGGCGTCTGAGAAGGATCTCGCGCCGGTTGTCGAGGGGCGAACGGAGCGGGTCCAGGCGCAGTTCGCGCGCAGCGGGGTCGTCGGGGCCGGGCAGCCGCAGGGCGGCGAGCTCGGCCTCGACGGACGGGGCGAGCCCGGAGCGCGGGGTGCCCGGTGCGACCCGGCCGCGCTCGGTGCCCACCAGGACCACTTCGAGGGCACGCGCGAGAGCACGGCCCCGGCCGAGCGGTTCACCCTGTCCCATCACGGACGTCAGGGCCTCCAGCACCTCGCCCCGGCCCGGCGCGGGGAGCCCGCGCACCCGCGCGAGGTCGCAGGCCACCCGCAGCGTCTCGCGGGCCTCGCCGGTCCCCGCCGTGTGCCCGGCCGCGCGCAGCTCACGGCACACTCCCGTGATGGCCCGCGCGGCGGCGTCGCGCAGCAGCCCGGGATCGCCCGCCGCGCCGAACACCGCCTGCTGCCAGCGCGGGTCGCGGATCCCGGCCGGATACCCGGACCGCGAGTCCAGCAGATCGAACGCGTACGGCACCAGGGAGGTGACCACGGGCGAGGGCTCCCCGGGGAACACCGGTGCCGTCCCCTCCACCGCCGTACCCGCCACCCCCGCGCCGTCGGTCAGCGCCGGTGCGTGGAAGGCGCCGATCACCGCCGCGACCCGGCGTCCACCGGCCGCCGCCAGGGCGATCGTCTCCCGCATGTGCGCCTCGCGCGCCAGGTCCACCGCGGGTATCCCCTCCGACGACTCCGCGTCCTGGCGCAGCGCCCAGCCGACGCCCAGGGCGGCCCGGCGCAGCGACTCGGGGGAGCAGCCGGGGGCGAGGACCTCCACGCTGCGGTCCCACAGGTCGTCCCCGTCGCGACCGGTCCCGGCCGCGGTGAGCGCCCGCGCGAAGGAGGTGGGCGCCCGCCGGTCGGCCGCCTCGGTGTGCTCGGGCGCCTCGGCGTGCTTGGCCGCTTCGGTGTGTTCGGGTCCCTGCGCGTGCCAGCGCGCGTCGGCCATCGGCAGGTCGCAGCACACGACCTCCGCTCCGCGTTCCCGGGCCCAGCGGACCGCGGCGAGTTCGGGGGAGAAGTCGGCGAACGGATAGAAGCCGAGCCGCCCGTCCGCACCGGCACCCGCGAGCGCCACCGGCGCGAGCGTGCCGGGCGCGCCGAGGTGGGTCAGCCACGGCTGGAAGTCCACCGGCAGTTCCACGCACACCACTTCGGCACCGGCCGCGTCCAGCAGCGCGGGCACGGCGGCGGCGAGCGCCGGGCTGTGGTGCCGTACGCCCAGCAGGAACGGCACCACCGAGTCGGCCAGGGCGTCGAGTGCGGCCCTGGGGTCCTGAGCGAGCGTCACCGAAGGTTCTCCCGCAGGTCCCAGAGGCGGCGCCAGGTCGCGGAGCCGTCCTCGGCGCGGCGGCGCACCGGGCCGTCCCAGTAGCCCAACAGGCGTGCGTGGTCGCTCGGATCGTCCTTGCGGACCACACCGAGGAGATGGCCGGGCACCAGGTCGAGAGGGTCGCCGGAGGGCAGGTAGGCGGTGGCCACACCGAGGGAGACGGCGACCTGCACCGCCTCCGCGGTGGACATGACCGTGCCGGGGCGCTCCACGTCCCAGCCCTCGGCCGAACGCCCCGCCCGCAGATCGCGGAAGACGGTGACCAGGACGTCGAGCACCGCGTCGTCGACGTCGAAGGCCGCGCCCGCCCGCTCGACGGCCGCGACGGCCTGCCGCCGCACGAGCGCGGTCTCGGCGTCGACGTCCGCGATCGGGTGCACCGTCTCGAAGTTGAAGCGGCGCTTGAGCGCGGCGGACATCTCCGACACACCCCGGTCGCGCAGGTTGGCGGTGGCGATGACGGTGAAGCCGGGGGCGGCGGCGACCTGCGCGTCGTCCGTGCCGGACAGTTCGGGCACGCTCATCCGCCGGTCGGAGAGGATCGACACCAGGGCGTCCTGCACCTCGGGCAGACAGCGGGTGATCTCCTCGACCCGCGCCACCGCGCCCGAGCGCATCGCGCCGAGCACCGGCGAGTCCACCAGCGCCTGGGGCGTGGGGCCTTGGGCGAGGAGCAGGGCGTAGTTCCAGCCGTAGCGCAGCGCGTCCTCGGTGGTGCCCGCGGTGCCCTGCACGGTCAGGGCGCTGGTGCCGCAGACGGCCGCCGCCAGCAGCTCCGAGAGCATCGACTTGGCGGTGCCGGGCTCACCGACCAGCAGCAGCCCGCGTTCTCCGGCGAGCGTGACCACGCACCGCTCCACCAGGGCGCGTTCACCGACGAACTTGGGGGCTATGACGAGTTCGCGCGGCAGTGTCTCGTGGGGCTTGGCGAGCTTGAGGGCCTCGCCCGCGCTGCCGCACACGAAGGTGATGACGGCGCGGGGTGTCAGCCGCCAGCCGGGCGGACGCGGGCCCTCGTCGTGGGCGGCGAGGAAGGCGAGTTCGGTGGCGTGGCGCTCTTCGGCGGGCAAGGTCTGCCGGTCGGGCAGGGCCGTCGCCGTGTCGGTCGGGGTCATGAATGTCCTTGCAGGGTAGGTCTGTCGGTCGTTTGCGGACGGGGGCGCCGGCGGTGTCCGGCGGCGCCCCCGGTGCGGTGTACGTCAGCGGCGGCGGCCCCGGCGCACCTTCAGCTCCTCGAACCGGGGAGCGTCGCCCTCGCGGACCCGCTGCCAGGCTCTGCGGTACAGGTCGGCGGCCGGTTCGGTCGGCACGATCACGCCCAGGGGTGCCTGATCGTTGACGACGAGGTCGAACAGCGGCAGCTTCCAGCGCTCCAAGGGGACTCGCGGGGACGGCTGTTCGGCCCAGCCGCCGGGCAGGAAGAGCGAGCGTCCGGCTCTGGTCCTGGTGGCCTGGACCACGAGGTCGGTGGCGGCCAGTTCGGCGCGGGCGGCCTTGAGCCGGGCCGGCTTCCAGCCCGTCCACCGGGCCGTCGCGCGGTCGGTCGGGTCGGGCATGGCGAGGAGCATCAGATACAGCGTGGCCGCGTCCTCGCCGAGGTCGTACTCCTTGGCCACCTCGACGACCAGGTCGGGCACCGAGCAGCCCGGGTGCTGCGGCCACCAGGTGCCGTCCTTGTCCCGGCCGCCCGCCATCGGCTCACCGGGGTCGGCGAGCAGGGCGGCGAAACGCGGATCGCGGACCAGGCGCAGGGCGACTTCGGCCGGGTAGGGCTGGTCGTTGACGCGGGTCGCGGGCAGGTAGGGGTCCTGGCCGGCCTCGTCGAGGAGGTCGACCCGGATGCCCGGGGCCGGCTGGTCGTCGTGGGTGGCCATGACGACGGCGCCGTAGCGCTCGAAGCCCGGACCGGTCTCGGTGGGGGTGCCCGCCGTCTTCCGGAACGCGGGGAGGCCGATGTACTGGCCGAGGTCGAGCATCAGCCCGGGGGCGGCGAGGCGCTGGCGCACGGCGGTGAGCGCGGGCGGCAGCGCGGCGCGGACCGGGTCCCCGGCGGGCAGCCGGTGGGCGAGCCACGCGGCGAGGCCGACCGAGCCGGTCAGGGTCTGCACGGTGAACCCGGCCGTGTCGTTGCCGACCGGCCGCACCCGGTCGCCGTTGACCTCCCACCGCAGGTCCCGGCTGAGCTGCGGGGCGCGGGCCGGGTCCAGGAGCGCGGGCAGCGCGTCCCGCACCGCCCACGGCGCGTGCCGGTGGGCGCGGATCGCGTCGCTGAGCAGTTCCTCGGGGACGGCGGGACGCTTGCCGAGCCTGCTGTTCCACACGGCGGCGCCCGCCGCCACGTCCGGGCCCTCGGTCCACAGGCGCACCGGGTCGGCGGGCAGCAGCGCGCCCACGACCTCGGCGCGGACGGCGCTGTCGATGCCGCGCAGTTCGTCCTTGGCGACCGCGGCGGGGGCGACCTTCACCCCGATGACCTTGCGGGCTTCGGTGGTGAGGAAGGTCCGCTCGTAGGCGTCGACCCCCGGCAGCCCGGCGACGACGAGCCGGGCCATCGTCTCGGTGACGCCGGTCAGCCGGGCGAACTCCTCGGCGGCGTCCGGGAACCACGGCGCCGGACCGCGCTCGGCGAGCGCGGCGAGGAACGCGCCGAGCCTGCCCGGGTGTTGGTCCTCGCCGACCGGCTCGCAGGCCAGGACCTTGTACGGCTCCGGAGCGGCGAACCGTCCGGCCGGATCGTGGAACAGGCCGGTGAAGTCGCAGCCGTCGTCGTCCGGCGACCCATGTCCGGTCAGGGCGACGAAAGCCCCGTCCGCGAGCGGCAGCAGCCCGTGCCAGGAGCCCTCGCGCCAGGTGTCGGGGGCCGGGCGGAGCCGGTGCGCGTCCAGGTGCAGGGTCACCGTGCGCCAGCGGCCGGGCGCGTCGGACCGTCCCAGCCCCAGTCGCGCGAATCCGTCGAGCAGTTGCCGCAGTGCCGCGCGGTGCTCGGCGCTGGTGGTGCCGGCCGCCGCGCGGTGGGCGAGGGCCGGCACCCGCCCGAGCAGGGTGTGCAACTCCGGCTGCCCGACCGGCAGTTCGGGCCCGTCGAGGTGGAGCCGGACCGTGCCCGGTTCCGCTACGGCGGCCACGTCGGTGGCGTCGGCGGCCCGGGTCAGTGTCCGCAGGGTACGGAAGACGGTGTCGGCCTGGTCGTCGCGGTTCCACCAGTAGCCGTTGGTCGCGCCGAGACCGCTCATCGCGTCCCGCAGCAGGCTGTCCGTGGGACCGGCCGGACCCTCGTCCTCCAGGCCGCCTTCCAGAGCCAGCGTGAGCCGGGTCGCCGCCGCGTCCAGGACCGCCTGCTGGGCCGCCGCGTACCGTACGACCCCGGCGATGCCCGCGAGCAGCGCGGGGTGCGTGACCGGCAGCAGGGTACGGATGGCGCCGGGCAGTGTCTCCGGCTCCTGGTCGCCGGCCGCCGACAACAGCGCGGCGGCGGTGTCCCGTTCGATCCGCCGCAGTCCCGTGGAGCCCGCCGGGTCGCGCGGGGTCAGGCACTCCCAGTACTGCACCGGCGGCAGCAGCAAGGAGCCCTCGCCGAAGACGCCCGCCGTACGGTCGGTCTTCCCCCACGCGGTGACGACACCGTCCGCGTCGACCAGTTCGAGCCGCCAGCCGTTGTGCACGACCGCGGTGGGCCGCTCCGCGCCCGGGAACATCACCAGCGTGTACGGCCGGCCCGCGTCGGCGGGCAGTGTGAGGCCGTGCCCGGCGAGATCCTCGACCCGCGTGGAGCCGTCGGGGAGTTCCAGCCTGCGCAGGCCGACAAGGCCGTCGACCGGTGCCGAGGCCGGGGCGGCGCCCGCCGTGGGGGAGGGCCGCAGCCGACCCCCGGCGAAGGTGCTGCCCGCGGGGGCGTCGCGCAGCGCGTCGGCGAAGAACGCGGGACGGCTCATGCGTCCGCGCTCGTCGGTGGCCGGATCGTACTCGTACCAGCCGTGCTCCTCGCGGTCCTCGGACTCCGCGTGCCACACCCAGTGGCTGGAGCCGTCGAAGAGCAGCGGGCGCTCCTCGGGCACCGTCGTGTCCCCGGCGTGCAGGACACCGCGGCCGGTGGTCCGGCCGCCGCCGGGCAGCGGCAGGGTGATGGGGAAGTTGGCCTTGTACCAGTCCATTTCGGTACCCCGGGTACCGCGCGGGCCCTCCAGCTTCTCGACCCGGTCGGCACGGGTGTGCCAGTAGCCGCGCAGGCCGTCGTTGCGGCTGTTCCAGTAGACGAGGAGTTCGCCGTCGACGTGGTGGAAGCCGGGGTCGCCGTAGCGGTCGTCCTTGGGGACGCGCAGGTCGTGGGTGAGGAGGGTCCCCTCGACGCCGATCACCCGGGCCTGGGCCTCACCGGCCACCACGAGGTGGGGCCAGGCGTCGGCGACGACCAGGTCCTCCACCCGGTCCTTCGGGACGAGTTCGGCCGCCGCCTCCTCCCAGGCGGGCCAGCCGAGTTCGTCGAAGAGCCCTGCCCGCAGGGTGCGCGCCAGCACGGGCGCGAGGTCGGTGGCGACCGCCGCGCGGACCTCCGTCTCGGCCAGCGCCAGCGCCTCGGCCGGCAGCCACTTCAGACGGGCCAGCGCGTCGGGCAGCTGCGGCAGTCCGACCGCGGTGAACCGCTCGACGACCGTGCGCACCCACTGGGCGAGCAGCGGACGGCAACCGGGCGACTGCGCCAGCAGCCGGATGGCACGACGCCCCGAGTCGTCGTCGCTGAACCGGTCCGCGCCCTTCAGGAAGGCGCCGTGGAAACGGGCGTCGGCGCCCAGGAACAGCAGGTCCCGGTGTCCGTCGCCCGCCGCCCACTGCTCCAGCGGCAGGGCGTGGTCCCGTTCAGGAGCCGCCACCGGTACGTCCAGGGACAGCAGCAGGTCGATCAGGTCGATGTCGTGCGTGACCCTCAACGCCCGTCCGGACGCGGCGAGTTCGGTCCGCAGCCGGTCCACCGTCCGCTCCACGAGCGGGTACAGCTCGGGCATGCGGGTCGAGCCGCGCCAGGACCGGGCCCGCTCCCGGAACGTCAGGAAACGCTCCAGCCAGCCCGCCGTGCCGTCCCGGGGACGCTCCTCCTCGGGCAGGCCGGCGTCCCACAGCCCCGCCGTGGCACCGGAGTCCGCCAGCACCTGGAGCCACAGCGCGGGCATCTCGTCGTCGGCACCGGCGGGCAGCATGTCCAGCAGGGTGCCGCGCACATGCCGCTCCCGCGCGGCCAGCGCCACCAGCGCGGCCCGGTGGCCCTTCCACCAGCCGGCCGCGGCACGCAACGTGGCGGGCAGGCCGAGCAGTTCGGACAGGTACCGCTGCTCGGCGAGGTCCGCGTCCTGTCCGGCGGCGCGGGCCAGCTTGCGAAGGTCGCCCGCCATCTGCGCGGACGGCGGCAGACCACCGGCGGTGCGGCGCAGGCACAGCCGGGTGAAGCGCCGCAGCGCCTCCTCGGCGGGCACCCGCGCGGCCAGCTCCTTGCCGTAGGCGGACAGCACCTTCACGGGGAGCGCGCCCGCCAGCGCGAACTCCAGGAACACCGCGTCGAGCCGGTCCTCCTCGATGACGAGCCCGTGCTCGGCCTCGGCCCTGCGGGCCCGGGTGAACAACTGGGCCGCGTAGGTGGCATTCTCCTCGGCGAGGAACACCCGGCCCGCCTGCTCGTAGAAGGTGGGCAGGAAGTGCGGGACGGAGGCCGCCAGCCGCGCGCCCAGCTCCACATAGGCGTCCAGGGCGGCCTTGGGCCGCGACTTCGCCTGCCGGGCGGCGCGCTCCAGGTCCGGTACGACACCGAGCGCGTGGTGCCCGTCCTCGGGGTGGTGCACCAGCACCCACTCCGGGAAGCCCAGCGACTGACGCGACCCCAGCCCCACGACGGCCGGTTCGGCGTCCGGCTCAAGTCCGAGGAAACCGGCGGCCAGGTCTTCCGCCGCGCCCAGCTCACCGGCGACCAGCCGGACCACCACCCGGTCGTCGAGACCCGGGTGCCGGTACGTGCGGGCCGTCAGCGGCACCGCCCGCTCACCGGCGCCCTCCGTGTCCGGCGGCAGCACCGCCCCCGCCGCGAGCAGCTCCTCGTACGACACCTGCGTCCCCCCGCTCATGCGCTCTTGCCTTCCTCGATGTCACGCCCGGCGTACAGGGCCGCCGCCATCCGCATTCCCTCGGACCAGGCCACCGGTCCCACGTCCCGCAACGGCAGGGCACGGCCGTCCTGGTCCTGCCAGCTGAGCCCCCCGGTCTCCACCGTGTCCTCCCAGTACGGCTCCCCGATCCACACGGACGCCTCGACCGTGCGCCCGCCGTCACGCACCCGGGCCGTGGCGTAGCCGCCGCTGACGCGGTAGCCCAGCGAACTGGCGCGCGCCGCGAGGGCGAACCGGGAGCGGAACGAGCCGCCCGCGAACTCCCGTATCTCACTGGCCTTCGGGGCGATCTCCTCGGGGCGGACCCAGGTCGCCCGGTGGATCTGCTCGACGCGCTGGACGATGCCCAGCTCGGCCGCGAACTCCCGGATGTCGTCGAGGTCGGGCAGCAGCACCGGGTGCGGCAGGGTCACCGTGCGCGGGGACAGCCGTACCGTCTCGCCGTCCAGGTTCACCACGCGCAGCTCGCCGTCCTCGGTGGTGCCCCGGAGGAAGCCGACCTCGTCGGGGTCGTCGCCGACCACGGCCAGATCGCGCAGCGCCGACTGCCAGGCCTCGTCCGGCCACACGCGGACCAGCAGGCCGGTGGGGACGGGCAGCGACGACACCATCCAGGAGTCGACCTGTGCGACGCAGCCCGCCGCGTGCCGATCCAGCCATTCGGCGAACCTGCGCAGCCGGTCCACCTCCGGGTGGTCCTTCAGCGCGCGCGGCAGGGACTTCAACTGCCGTCCCGCCGCCCGGCCCCCGGTGGCACGCGCCGCCACCCGTCCCTCCACCAGGGCGACTTCATACCCGTCACCCGCCGACAGCCAACCCACTGTGCCCCCGCCTCCCACATCAACCCAGCCAGAAGAAAGCACAGTTCAGCCGAGATGTCCCGACAGCTGTGCGACGACAGGCGGAACGTTAGCGGCGATCACTGACAATCGGTCGGGGAAGCTGTGGACGGACCGGATTCGGCCACCGCCGTCACAGGCGCAGGACGATCAGGGCGGTGTCGTCGGTGTTGCCCTCCGCGGGGAGGAGATCGGCGAGCAGGGCGTCGGCCATGGACTCGGGTTCCGCGTGCCGGTGGTGGGTGAGGGAGTCGGCGAGCCGGGCGAGACCGCGGTCGATGTCCTCCGTACGACGCTCGATCAGTCCGTCGGTGTACAGCACCAGGGTGGAGCCCTCGGCGAAGGGGACGCTGGTCTGCACCCGGCCGACATGCTCGGGTCTGGCGCCCAGGGGCGGGTCGGTGGCCTGGTCGAGGAAGGTCACCGTGCCGTCCGGGGCGAGCAGGGCCGGCGGCGGATGGCCCGCGCAGCTGTAGGTGATGGTGCGGTCGTCCCAGTCGATGAACGTCGTGACCGCGGTCGCCGACTCGGCCCCCTCCACGAAACGCGAGTACAGCCCCAGGGCCTCCAGGGCGGGCCCCGGGCCGTCCGCGACCCGGCAGGCCGCGCTCAGGGCGCTGCGCAGCTGGCCCATGGCGCAGGCCGCCGCCAGCCCGTGTCCGACGACGTCACCGACGGCGACCGCCATCCCGCCGTCGGACAGGTCGACCAGGTCGTACCAGTCGCCGCAGACGTTCAGCGCGCCCACGGCGGGCCGGTAGCGGACGGCCGCCCGGTGGTGGCCGACGGGTCGCGGCGGGGGCAGCATCGCGGCCTGGAGGGTCAGGGCCACCTCGCGCTCGTGCGCGTGGGCCGTGCGCAGCCGCTCGTTGACCTGTTGCAGCTCACGTGCCCGGGTGTACAGCTCGGCCTCCAGTACCCGGGCCCGGCTGTCGTCGGACTGTTCGTCGAAGCCCCGGACGAACTCGGTGACCTCCTCCACCCGGTGGATGATCAGCGTCACCTCGCCGTCCGGGCCGCTGACGGGGGCGTTGATCGGGCTCCAGAAGTGCTCCACCCAGCGGCCGGACTGCTCGGGGTCCTCGATGTCGTAGCGGAGCAGGGCCATGGTGTCGCGTTCGCCGCTGGTCACCGCGCGCAGCATCGACTCCCGGGTCTCGCGCATGCCGGCCGCCGCCGCGTCCTTGGGGTTCTCGGGGAAGACGTCGAAGATGTACCGGCCGATCAGTTCCTCGCGCTTGCGTCCCGACAGGCGCTGGAAGTCGTCGTTGGCGTCGACGTAGACGAGCTCGGGGGTGAGCAGGGCCACCATGCCGGGCATGTCGCGGAAGACCGCCGCGTAGTCGATCTCCGGATCCGGATCCTGCATGGCCTGCCCGCTTCGACGCCGTGGGTCACTGTGTGGCTCCACGATAAGAGGGATCCGGCCACGAAGCCCGGAAACGGCACTTTTCGGTCCGGTGAGCGGCTGCCGCGCCCCCGGGCCGTCGCCCGACCGAGTGACCTGGCGGAAAGAGCCTCCGCAGGCCGCCGGACCCTGGTATCGGGCCCTGCCGGGAACGGCCGGGCGCCGGTGTCGCACGCCGGACGGCCACCCCGTTCACGGTTCGGCGTCCGGTGTGCCGGTCACACCGGTGGTGACCCGGCGGTAGGCGGCCCGGGCGTGCAGGAGGCGGGCCAGCGCCGTGCCCACCAGGGCGGCGGTCAGGAGGCAGCCGAGCCAGAACGTGTCGCGGTGCCCGGCCCAGGTCAGGGTGCCGGCGGGCGGTATGGCGAACCCGTTGAGGAAGAGCCAGCACAGCACCGCGATGCCCGGGGCCGCCGTGAAGCGGGCGCACAGACCGAGCACCACGGACAGCAGGGACAGCGCGACCAGCGCGGGCGAGGGCCGATCGGTGCCTATCAGCGCGTTCAGCAGCGCCACCAGCACCAGCGCGCCGCCGGACGCCGCCGCCCAGACCAGTGGCGTGGCCACGGGCGAGGGGACGGGCCTTGCTCCGGTGCGGAGCGGCACCCAGTCGATCATGCCTGCGACTCCTTCTGGTCGTCCCGCTCCTCCTGGGACGGGGAAGCCAGCCTGCCCGAGTCCCCGGCACGGGGACAACCTCGCCCCATGGCTCAACTCCCGGTCCGCACGGCCCCCTCCGGAGACTTCGCCGCCCGTCGCTCGTAGAGAGTCGGCCACAGGGTGATCAGGACGAGCAGCCACACCACGCCCACCGTGCGCACCCGCCCGCCGAACGCGGCCAGCATTAGCGGCAGGACGCAGCAGGGGAGGGCCACCGACAGCAGCCACCGCCGCTCCCGTTCGGCCCGGCCCAGCCAGGCCAGCCCGCTGAGCAGGAAGTATCCGGCCAGCGACGCGCACAGCAGCCACCGGGTGGCGTCCGGCAGGGTCTCCAGATGCTCGGCCGCGGCACCCAGTGCGGCGGCCAGGGCGGCGAGGCAGCCGGACACGAAACAGTGCAGGGGCAGCGCCGCGCGCGCGGGCAGCACCCCCGCCGCCAGATGCGGCACCCCCGCGTAGCCGTGCCCGAACGACAGCGACCACAGCGTGGCCAGCAGGACGAACGCCGCTACGGCCAGCATGTACAGCTGCTTGTCCCACTCCGCGTCCGACAGGCCCTCGACCACCTGGGCGACGCCCTCGCCGAGCACGATCAGGACGAAGAGGCCGAGCCGCTCGCTCAGGTGCTCCGCCTGCGACCGCGCGAGCGACGGACTCGCCTCGGAGCCGCGCCGCGCGGGACGGTCGTCGTGGCGTTCCCTGGCCTCCTGGTGCTCGACGATGTCACGCGCGGAGACCGCGAAGGTGACGTACAGGTCGAGGGCGATACCGAGCGCCCAGAGCCAGTGACGCATCGGATCGTGCGCCCAGAGGGAGACGACCCACGGGATCACGCCGAGCGACATCTGGGCGGCCGGCCAGTCGACGAGGATCTGGCGGCGGTGCTGCCAGGCCCGGTTCGCCAGTCCCCGGATCAGGACGTAGGCGAGAGCGAACACGCGCGCGTGCTGGTCGTCTCCCTCGTGCACCCCCGGTACCGCCGCCGCCATGACGGCCATGCCGAACATCGCGAGCAGCACCGTGCGGACGTGGGTGTGCTCGGAGGCCACGTTCGCGTACAGGGTGAAGACGATCCAGGCCGTCCAGAAGGCCAGGAACAGCAGCGCGTACAGGCCGAGGTCGGACACGTCCGGGACACCGTGCAGGAGGTGCGCGATCTGCGCCACCCCTGCCACGGCGACCAGGTCGAAGAACAGCTCCAGCCAGCTGGCGTGCCGGTTCTCCTCGGATGTCGCTCGCGGGGCCGCCGCGGCCGTGTCGTCGTCGCTCACGGCACCACCATGCCCTGTCGCGGCGGCGGTCAGGCCCCGGACGGCGCGGGAGCCAGCACGATGGGCCACTCCTCGTCGTCGGCGAGCAGCCGGTCGAGCGGCACATCGGGCCCAGCGGTGAACACGGCCGTCGGCTCGCCCAGGCGGGCGCGGAGCGCCGGTTCGACCGTCGTCGCGGCCGACAGCAGGAGCACGGCGTCCGGATCGGTGACCGAGCGCTCGGGGAAGCCGGCCGGGTCCACGCCCGCATGCCGCAGCGCCACGGGGTGGACGGCGACGCCGACCTCCAACCGCCCCGAGTCGAGCGACCGCTCGGCCCAGCCGTCGGTGCGCACCAGGTAGAACGCCCCGTCGCCCTCGTAGCAGTGACCACCGAGCCGGGCCACGGCACGCTCCCCTGGAGTGCCGTCCGGGTCTACCACGAGGATGACGAAGGCGGCGTCCGGATCGTCGGGGGCGATGCCGGAGCGGACGTACAGGCGGGCCATGGGGCAGGGCCTCCGAAACGGTCGGATCTGAGCGGAGCCGGGCAGCAGTACGGTACGGGGTCGTCTCCGGCCGGAACCGCCGCCCACCGCGAGCGTTCCGCCGCACGCGACGCCATGGTGGCCGGAGGGGGTGTCACAGCCGTCGCGAGATGATCAGCCGCATGATGTCCGAGGTGCCCTCCTCGATCTCCTCCAGCTTGGCGTCGCGCATCCACTGCTCGACCGGGAACTCGCGCGAGTAGCCCCACCCGCCGAGGGTCTGGACGGCGCCCCAGGTCACCGCCATCGCGGTCTCCGAGGCCTGGAGCTTGGCCATGGCCGCGACCTTCGTGGCGTCCGCCCCGGCGTCCAGCTGCCGTGCCGCGTGCAGGGTGAGCAGCCACGCGGACTCGATCCGGGTCGCCATGTCGGCCAGCCGGAACGCGACGGCCTGGTGCTCGATGATCGGCTTGCCGAACTGCCTGCGTTCGCGGGCGTAGCCGAGCGCGTACTCGTAGGCCGCCCGGGCCGCTCCGGTCGCCGCCGCGGCCAGCACGATCCGCGAGATGTCGAAGGTCCTCATCAGACCGCGGAAGCCCTGCCCCTCGTCGCCGAGCCGGTCGGACTCGGGCACGAAGACCTCGTCGAAGAAGATCTCCCGGCAGACGATCGCGCGCTGCCCCATCTTGCGCATGGGCTCGCCGAACGTCATGCCCTCGGCGCCCTTGCGCAACAGGAACGCGCTGACCCCGGAGGACCCCCGGCCCGGGTCCGTCTTGGCGAACACCACGTACTGGTCGGCCAGTCCCGCGTTGGAGATCCACGCCTTCTGCCCGCTGATCGCGTAACCGCCCTCGACCCGGACGGCCTTGGTGACGATGGACGCCGCGTCGGAACCCGCCTCCGGTTCGGTCGTCGCCAGCGCGGTGAACAGCGGATTCGGCCCGGCCAGCGGACGCAGCCACTCCGCCTTCTGCCGCTCGGTGCCGAGCGCGAGCAGCGGGTCGGCGAAGAACCCGTTGGAGCACACGAAGTTGCCGATGCCGGGGTCGCCCCAGCACATCTGCTCCTGCACCAGGCACTGGGTCACGACATCGGTGAAGCCGCCCCCGCCGTACTCCTCGGGCAGCATGAAGTCGGTGATGCCGACCTTCGCCGCGGCCCGGAAGATGTCCAAGGGCGGCTCGATGTCCCGCTCGTCGACCTCGCGCCCGCGCGGCCGGATCTCGTTCGCGGCGAACTCCCGGCACAGGTCGACGATCGCCCGCTGTTCATCGGTCAGCGGCCAGGGCTCAGTGGACGTGCTCACGCGGTATCTCCTGCTCCTCGATGGCTTCCCGGTGGCCGTCCGCCCCGGTGGTCTCGCATGCGTCGTTCGCTACGGCGCCCGCGGCACGGGGGACGACGAGCGCGTCCACGGCCAGGGCGCCGCCGGGCCCGACCCGGATCGGGTTGACCTCGATGTCCGCCACACCGGGCGTGGCCGCGATGGCCTGCGACACGGCGACGATCGCGTCGGTCAGCGCCTCGACATCGACCGCGGGCTGCCCCCGCCAGCCGTCCAGCAGCGGGCGGGCGCGCAGCCGGTCGAGCATCCCGGCCGCCGTCCGCCGGTCGACCGGTGCCAGTTCCACGGACACGTCACGCCAGAGTTCGGCGTGGACTCCGCCCAGACCGACCGCCACGGTCGGGCCGAAGTCACGGTCCCGACGTCCGCCGATCAGCATCTCGACGACGCCCGGCCGGACGTCCTGCTCCTCGACGACGTACTCGCCGGGCCCCAGCCGTTCGTACATCTCACGGAACACGGCGGCGGCGCTGTCCGGGCCCAACCCGGTTGCCACGGCCCGGTGTTCGCTCTTGTGCTCGATCCAGCCGGCCTTGAGCACCAGCGGCGCCCGCAGGGCCGCGCAGGCCTGCGCGAACCCGGCCGCGTCGGTGACCCGCCGCGCCTCGGGCATCGCGACACCGAGGGCCGTCAGGAACGTACGGGCCGCCCAGTAGCCGGCCGCCGGGACGGCCGTCTCACCGCGTACGTTCGTCGGCACGGATCGGGGCCGCTCACCGAGCCGCGTCACATGACCCAACGCGCCCACGGCCGAGTCGACGGTGTCGAACACCGGGACGCGGTGCTCGCGGAGCCGGGCGACCGCGGGCGAGGCGGCGCTCATGCTGTGCACGATCAGGGGTACGCGTGCCGTGTCCGCCCGCTGGAGGTCGCCGAGGCGGTCGACCACCGCGTCCTCGGCGGCCGCCAGGCTCGGTGCGTCCTCGCCGTAGCAGCCGAGATACCCCGACAGGACGATCGAGTCGACCTCGCCGGAGGCCGCCACCGCCTCGACGACCCGCGCGTAGACCTGGAGATCCGCCTCGCCCGCGCCCGCGAGGTCCACCGGATTGGACACGGCCGCCGCGGCGGGGAGCAGGGCACGCAGAGCGGTCCGCAGCCGGTCGCTGAAGACCGGCGCTCGCAGCCCCCGCCGGGTGGCGAGGTCGGCGGCGATCCCGCCCTGCCCGCCGCTGTCGCTGATGATCGCGACCCGGCGTCCGCGCGGCGCGGCGGTCGCGTCCAACACCCTGGCCGCGTCGACGAGTTCGCGCGGTGTCGTGACGCGGAGGGCTCCGGCGGCACGGCAGGCCGCGTCGACGACGTCGAGCGCCGAGGTCAGCGAACCGGTGTGCGACCGCGCGAGCCGACGACTGCCCTCGCTGGCGCCGGTGGTGAGCACCAGCGCGTGCTTGCCCGCGCGGCGGAGGGCGGCGAGCGCGGCGACGATCCGCGGTCCCTCCGCGAAGCCCTCCAGATACAGGGCCACCGTGGTGGTGTGCTCGTCGGTGACGAGGGACGTGAGTACGTCGGCGGCTCCCACGTCGAGTTGGTTGCCCACCGAGCAGAAGCGCGACACGCCGAGCCCGGCCCGTGCGCCGAGCCCGGCGATCTCCGAGCCGAGCTGACCGCTCTGCGAGACGATCGCCAGCCTTCCGGGCGTGAAGTTCCCCCAGGCGAGCCGGAGTCGCGTCGCCGCGTTGAACAGTCCGAGGCTGTTCGGGCCGATCATCCGCGCGCCCGACTCGCGGAGCAGCGCGGCGAGTTCGGCCTCGTCGGCGCCGAGCCCCGAGGTGATCGCGAGGAACGCGCGGCAGCCCTTGGCGAGCGAGTCCCGGACGACGGCGAGCACGTGCCGCGACGGCACGCACAGGGCGACCAGGTCGGGGGTTCCCGGCAGATCGCCCACGGTCGTACGGCAGGGCTGCCCGAGGACGTGTGCGGCACGGTGGTTGACGAGCCACACCTCCCGCCGGCCGGCTCCCGCGAGGGCGCCGGTGGCGAGCCAGTGGCCCCACTTGGCGCGGTCGTCGGTGGCACCGACGACGGCGACGGACGAGGGGTCGACGAAGGCCTGGGGAAAGGACACGGACGGTCTCCCGGTCTCAGGTGCCGAGTGCGGGGCGGAGCGGTGAGTCGCGGTGCCGAGCGGATCGGGCGCGGGGCCGCGCCGCCGTACATTCAGCCATGGGGCCGCATCTGCGTACAGACGGGCCGCGGGTAAGGCGACGACGTTCGGACACGGCCCCTACGGCGGCGGCCCAGGTGGCGTGGGCGGTCGGTGCGAACTCAGGGCTGGGCGGCGGGAGTTGCGGGACGTGCGAAGAAGGCGGGATAGCGGCGGCGGCAGATCAGCAGGGCGAGCAGTCCCAGCAGGACCGTCCCGACGCCGATCACGAACGTGCCGCCGACGCGGGATCCCGAGGTGAACGGGAGGGTCCAGCTCGTACCGCTGTTGACCGGGTCCCATGCCTGGACGAGGCTCCAGGCGCCCGCGCCGAGCAGGACGAGCCCGCCGGTCGCGGGGAGGACGACGGTCAGCCAGGGCAGGGTCGCCCTGGCGTGCGGTTCGGTGCGGTGGACCCAGGCGGAGGTGAGGCCGGTGAGGCCGTAGTAGAACGCGATCAGCACTCCGCAGGCGGAGACCGCGTCGCCGAGGACGAGTCCGTGGCCGAGGAAGTTCAGCGCGACGTACACCACCGCGCCGATGACGCCGACCGCGATCGTGCCGACGTGCGGGATGCGGAAGCGCGGGTGCACCCGGGCCAGGGCGCGGGGGAGTGCGCCCTGGTCGCCCATCGACAGCATCGTGCGGCTCAGCGTCAGTACGGTCGTCTCTGTCGACGCGGCGGCCGAGGTGAGGACCATGAGGATCAGCAGGTGCCACAGCACCGAGCCGAAGCCGCTGGACCCGAACACCGCGGTGCCGAAGCCGTAGAGGACGTCCCCGGAGTGGTCGGGGTTGTTCAGGCCGATCCCGGAGTCGCCGATGCCGGCGAAGGAGATCGCGGCGACGGTGGCGAGGAGGTACAGGCCGACCAGGAGGACCGTGGACCAGGTCGCGGCCCGGCCCGGTACGCGGTGGCGGTCGGTGGTCTCCTCGTTGACGGTGAGCGCGGTCTCCCAGCCCCAGTAGATGAACAGCATCAGCACCAGCGCGCTGACGAAGGAGCTGAGGGACGCGCCCCCGAACGGGTCGAGCCAGGACAGGCCGGGCCGTCGGGTCCCGGCCGGCGCGCCGCCCGCGTACACCTTGACGAGCGCGACGACGGACAGCGCCACGAGCATGCCGAACTCCAGGAAGAGCAGGGCGCGTTGGACCGCCGCCGCGATCTCGATACCGCGGTAGCAGACCAGGGTCATCAGCGCGAGCCAGCCGAGTCCGGCGAGCAGCACCCGCCAGTTCGCCGGATCGGAGCCGATCTGCTCCGCGCCCGCCAGCAGGAACACGTACTGTCCGGCGACCTGCGCGAGGCTGCCGATCACCAGGACGAAGGACGCGATGATCGCCCACCCGCCCAGGAAGCCGAGGCTCGGGTTCAGCGAGCGCGTGGCCCAGGTGAAGATCGTGCCGCAGTCCGGATCGCGGCGGTTGAGCGCGGCGTAACCGAAGGAGACGAACAGGATCGGGACGAAGGCGAGCACCACGACGGCCGGGGCCTGGAAGCCGACGTAGCCGACGACGAAGGCCAGCGTGGCGGTGAGGCTGTAGGCGGGCGCGGCGGACGCCACGGCGAGGATCAGGCTGGTGGCCATGGAGAGCGCGCCGGAGCGCAGGCCCTTGTCCGTCCGGGCCGCTCGCTCTTGGAGTTGCGCATCCGAGGTCATTGCCACTCCCGATCTGTTGGTCTACGGGTACCGACAAGAAAACGCAATGACTGATTGGCGAGTCAGATTGGTCGCGGCGGGAGGTGCTGTCAAGGCTTCGATCGCAATTGTTTCGACTGCCTTGACTCTTAAGTCAATGTTGCGGCACGGTGGCCGGTGTGACTCCACCCGAGACTTCTGCCGTCGACACCGAGGTCGTCGTCGTGGGCGCCGGCTACGCGGGGCTGAGCGCCGCGTGGCGGCTGGCCGACGCCGGGATCGACGTCGTCGTACTGGAGGCCGCCGACCGCGTGGGCGGCCGTGTGCTCAGCCAACTGCGCCCCTCCGGTGTGCGCGTCGACCACGGAGGGCAGTGGATCGGGCCGAGCCAGCGACACTTCCACGCGCTGGCGGACCGTTTCGGCTGCCGCACCTTCCCGACCTGGGAGACCGGCCGGCACACCGAGATCCGCGCGGACGGCACCCGCGTCGACTACGCGGGCGGAGCGCCGGACACCGGACCGGGCATCGCCGAGTACGAGCGCGTCACCGCCCTCCTCGACGACCTCGCCCGCACGGTCGACCTCCAACAACCTTGGTCCACACCGAAGTTCGCGGAATTCGACGCCCGGTCGGCCGAGGACTTCTTCCGCGCGCAGACCGACGACGAGGACGCCCTCCAACGCCTCGCACTCGCGATCCAGGGCCTCTGGTGCGCCGAACCACGCGAGATCTCCTTCTTCCACGTGCTGTTCTACCTGGCCTCCGGCGGCGGCTACGAACAACTGATGGAGACCCGAGGCTGCGCCCAGGACGCCCGCTTCTGCGACGGGGCCGACGCGGTCGCGCACGCGCTCGCCACGTCGCTGGGCGGACGGGTCCGGCTCGGCGAACCCGTGCTGTCCCTGCGGCAGAGCGCGCACGGCGTGGAGGCGCACACCGGCCGCACCCTCGTCCGCGCCCGGCGGGCCGTGGTCGCCGTGCCACCGGCGGCCGTCGGGCACATCGCGTTCGACCCCGAGCTCCCCGCCGGACGGCAGGGCTGGATCCGCCACACGCCGATGGGCCGGGTCGCCAAGGTGCACGCCGTCTACGAGGAACCCTTCTGGCGCCCGGCCGGACGCTCCGGCATCGCGACGCTCTACGGCGACAGCCCGGTCGGTGTCGTCTTCGACAACTCGCCCGAGGACGCCTCGCACGGCGTGCTCGTCGCCTTCGTCTACGGCGACCGGCTCGACCGCTGGTCCGCCCGAGCCGACACCGAGCGCCGCCGGGCGGTGCTGGACGCGCTGTCGGCGGTGGTCGGACCCCGGGCCGCGCGGCCCGTCGACTACGTGGAGAAGATCTGGCCCCGCACCGGCCGGACCATCGGAGGCTACGAGTGCTTCGTGACCCCGGGCGGCTGGACCCGCCACGGCAGGGACGGCTGGCGGCAGCCGTCCGGGCTCGTCCACTGGGCGGGGACCGAGACCGCCTCCGTGTGGAACGGCTACATCGACGGGGCGATCTCCTCGGGCGAACGCGCCGCGGCCGAGGTGATCGGCGCCCTGGCCGCCGTCGCCCACCCGGGGTGAACCGCCCCGCCCGCGATCCGGGGCGAACTCCCTCGACTGACATACTGGCCGGGTTATGACCAGCACCGAAGAGCGGCAGGCCGGGACCGCCGACGAACTGCCCGGACGCGTCCGCACGGCGATCCGGGCCGCCGCCGTCTCCCAGCGCGAACTCGCCCACCGCATCGGCATGGACCCGACCGCCCTGTCCAAGGCGCTGCGCGGAATCCGGCGGCTGCGCGACGCGGAGATCGCCGCCATCGCGAAGGCATGCGGGGTCTCCACCGCCTACCTCGTCGAGGGAACCGGTCCCGAGCCGGTGCTCCCGCCCGACACCGGGCGGGACCGGGCGCAGCCGGTCACGGCCCAGGAACGCCGGGACCAGATCCTGGAGGCCGCGACCGTCCTCATCGCCCGCCGCGGCTACCACAACGTCCGCGTCTCGGACATCGCCCGCTACTGCGGGACCAGCACGGCGACGGTGCACTACCACTTCCCCAGCAAGGAAGCCACGCTGCACGCCGCGCTGGAGTACTACGCCCGGCGGTTCCGCACCCGGCTCGACGAGGAGTTCGGCCGGGCGACCTCCGCACCCGACAAACTGCGCCGCCTGATCGAGGTCCAACTCCCGCTCACCGCCGACGACATCGACGAATGGTCGGTGTGGATCCAGTTCTGGAACCAGGCGATGCTCGAACCCGGCCTGCGGCCCGCGCAACGGCGGATCTACTCGGGCTGGTACCGGGTCGTGGTGGACCTGCTGCACGAGTGCCGCGCCGCGGGCCTGGTACCGGAGGCCGACATCGAGGCCCTCGCCGACCGGTTCACCGCGATGGTCGACGGCCTGGCGATGCAGATCCTCGCCGGCTCGACCGGGATGAGCCCCGACCGCATGCGCTCACTCCTGCTGCGGGCCTTCGAACCGCACCTCGACCTGTCTCCCAACAGCGCCTCCGCGTAAGCCGGTTCGCCCTTCCGGGACATTCGCCCACGGCTCCTGACCGCCGCTCAGCCCTGCTGGGTGGCCCGGTGGACGAAGGCGGGCGGGACGTTCGCCCACACGGTCTTGGAGCGCTCCGACCGGCCGAAGCGGCAGGCGAGTTCGGCGGCGAGGTCGCGGGCCGGCGGAGTCCAGGCCGCGTGCAGATAGGCGAACGTGGTGAACCGGCCACCGGGCGTGAGGACTTCGGCCACGGCGTCCAGGACGCGCCCGCGCCGCTCCCTCGGCATGACCGTCCACGGCAGCCCGGAGACCACCGCGTCGACCGGTTCGCCCACGACGGCGGCGAGTTCCGTGGCCGAGGCCCGCACCACGGTCAGGCGTGGGTCGCGCCGGGTGGCCGACAGCCGCGCGGCCAGCACCGGGTTGAGCTCGATCGCGACGAGGCGCGCGGCGGGTGCGAGCCGAGCGAGGATCGCGTCGGTGAACACCCCGGTCCCCGGGCCGAGTTCGACCACGAGCCCGGCCCGCTCCAGCCCGCCGCCCTCGGTCATCGCATACGCCAGCCGTCGCGAACTCGCCGCTACGGCACCGGTCATGAGGGGGCGTCTGATGAATTCGGAGGTGATCGACATGGCGGCCATGCTGGAAGCGCCGCGTGTGGCCGCACGTCGTGTCCCCGGCCGGTGCGTGTACGACCGTGGGAGGACCCCATGACGCCCGACGGGACGATGCGGGGGAGCGTCCCCGCCCGTAGCGTGAAGCGGTGCTTCGCCTGATCGAGACCCTGCCCCGGCTGCGGCGGGACCACCCCTGGCTCACGGATGTCCTGCTCGTCGTGCTCGTGGCGGTGCCCCCGGTGATCCGGCCGGAGCCGGGCTGGCGACCGGTCTGGGCGCAGGTGACGGTGTACGTCGCCCTGGTGCTGCCCCTGCTGTGGCGCCGCCGCCGGCCGGTGCTGGTCGCGGCCCTGGTGACGGCGGCCTTCTGGGCGCAGTTCCTGGGACACGTGTGGGGTCAGGAACCGGGACGCGGCGCCGTCGCCCTCGCCGCGGTCCTGGCCACCCTCACGGTGCGCGGCCTGCGCCCGGCCGCCGCGGCGACCGCGGTCTGTGCCGCGTGCTGCGTCCTGCTGTGGATCCCCGCGTGGCAGCGGGACTACGGCGGTCCGGGCGCCCGGGGAGCCTGGCTCACTCCGCTCGCGGTGGGCCTCCTGCTGGCCGGGGCCTGGGTGTTCGGCGAGTACGTCCGCGCCCGGCGCGCCTACATCGCCGAGTTCGAACGGCGCGCCGCGCTCGCCGAGTCGGAACGCCTCGCCCTGGCCAAGGTCGCCGTCGCCGAGGAACGGGCGCGCATCGCCCGCGAAATCCACGACGTCCTCGCCCACAGCGTCAGCGTGATGGTGCTGAACGCCGAGGGCGGCAGGCTGATGCGGCGGATCGACCCCGCCGTCGTCGATCGCACCCTCGACGTCATCGGCGCGACCGGCCGCGAGGCACTGGGCGAACTGCGCCGCCTGCTCGCGGTGTTGCGCACCCCCGACGCGGACACCCCGGCCGCCGACGCCGGTCCCGACGGGCCCGGCGCACACCTGCCCGCAGACCTGCGGCGGCTGGTCGGACGCCTCGACACGAGCGGCAGGCGCGCCCTGCTGGATCTCCGGGGAGAGTGGGAGGACCTGCCGGCGGAGCTCACCGTACAGACCTACCGCATCGTGCAGGAGGCGCTCACCAACGTCGTCAAGCACGCGCCACCGGACACGACGGTTCAGGTGCGGGTCGACACCGGCAGACAGGGGGCCGGGCGGCTGGTCCGCGTCGAGGTGGAGAACTCGGCCGGCGCGAACACGGGCACGGACGACGACAAGGACGCCGCGGGCGCCCCCGACCGCCCCGCCCCACCGCTCCTGTCCGGCCGAGGCCTCACCGGGATGCGCGAGCGCGCCGCGCTGTACGGCGGACACCTCGACGCCGGTCCCACCCTCAAGGGCGGCTACCGAGTGGCCGCAACCCTGCGTCCTGTCGAACGCGATCCCGGTCGCGAACCCACTGCGGCGACCTCATGACCGACCCGGCCCCGGCCCCGCGGCCCACCCCCTCCTCGGCGCCGTCGTCCCGGGTGCTGATCTGCGACGACCAGGAGCTGATCCGGATGGGACTGCGCATGGTCGTCGACAGCCAGCCCGACCTGACGGTGGTGGGCGAGGCGGCGGACGGCGAAGCGGCCGTCGCGAGTGTCGCCGCCCTGGAACCGGACCTCGTTCTGATGGACGTCCGCATGCCCGGTCTGGACGGGCTCGCCGCGACCGAAATCCTCTGCGCGCGGCCCCACGGGCCCCGCGTGCTCCTCGTCACCACCTTCGACCTCGACGAGTACGCCTACGCCGCACTGCGCGCCGGTGCGAGCGGCTTCCTCGTCAAGGACGCCCCCGCCGAAGAGATCCTGGTGACCGTCCGCGCGGTGCTGCGGGGCGAGATCATGGTGGCGCCCTCGCTGACCCGGCGCCTGGTCGAACGCTTCGTCCGGCATACCCCCGCGTCCATGTCCGCGCCCGCCCAGCGCGGCCGACTGGCGGCACTCACCGAGCGGGAACGGGAGGTCCTCGCCCTGGTCGCCCGGGGACTGGCCAACGGCGAGATCGCGGACCGCCTCTTCGTCGGGGAGACGACCGTCAAGACCCACCTCGGCCGCATCCTGACCAAGCTCGGCCTCCGCGACCGCATCCACGCGGTGATCTTCGCCTACGAGAGCGGACTCGTACAGGTCGGGGACTGAACGGCGACGGTCGCCCGCCCGATGACGTCCCACGGTCGGGAGGGTTCTACTCCGCGCCGGGATCCAGCAGCCGCCGGATACGCGCGTACTCGGCGGCCATCTCCGGTGTCGCGAGGAAGTCCCCGAGATCGGCGGACACCTCTTGATCGACGTCCTCGACGGAACGGATGGCGAGTTCGTAGAGTTCGCCGCGCCGGTTCTGCTCCAGGTAGCTGTGCCAGTGCGCCAACGCGCTGATGGCGGTGAGGAGTCCGGTGTCCAGGTCGTCGTCGACCAGGATGCCGTCGTAGATCGTCGCCAGCTTGTCGTGCAGCTCGGCGGCGCTGATCGTGAGGACGTCGGCACAGGCGGTGGTGAGTGCCGCATGGGCGTCGGCGGAGAGTTCGTCGTCGGCCGCGCCGCTCAGCAGCTCAGGCCGTACCAGCCGGGTGACTGTCTCCTCTCCGAAGGCCCGGACGTCGGCTTCGGTCGCTCCGACGATCAACTGGAGTATGTCCGCCTCGACTTCGCTGTAGTTCACGCCCACAGCCTAGGACGCGGGCTCCCGAATGCCCTCCGGAGACCTCCCGAAGACCTCGCGAAGTTCGACATCACGAAGGACTAGAACGATTAAGTTTCCTCGGCTAACCTGACGCCCTAATCGATTTAGTGCCCCTTGATCCCGCGGCGGGACGCGGGATCAAGGGGGGTGTCGGCGGCTGGTCGGGCGGCTGGGGTCGAGAAATCGACATGCCCTTCGCCGACGTTCACTAGATCGATTTAGTACACGTCGTTCCCCATGAGACAGCCCGCCGAGAGTCGCCACGAGCAAGGAGTCACCATGGCCATCCCCACCCTCCAGGACGCCATCGACCAGGCCGGTTCGCCGATCAGGCTGCTGTGGCGGCCGGGCGCCGAACCGTGGACCCCCGAAGTCGTCGCGCGCGAGTACTCCGGCTGGCGTCAGGAGCAGGCCGCCTGGCACGAGGGCGTGGCGCTGCTCAACCTCTCGCACCACATGTACGACATGTGGATCGAGGGGCCGGACGCCACGAAGGTGCTCGCCGACCACGGGGCCAACAACTTCGAGAAGTTCGCGATCGGGCAGGCCAAGCAGTACGTGCCGGTCACCCGCGAAGGCCGCATAGTCACCGACGGGATCCTCGCCCGCGAGGGCGAGGACAAGTACCTCCTCAGCGGGATCCCGGCCGCGCAGCACTGGGTGCAGTACCACGCCGAGAAGGGCGGCTACGACGTCGGTTTCGTCACCGATCCCTCCTCCGCCTTCCGTCCGGGCGGCGGCGATCCGAGGCTGTTCCGCTACCAGATCCAGGGACCGCTGGCGGCCGAACTGGTCGAGCGGGTTTTCGGCGGGCCGCTGCCGGAGACGAAGTTCTTCCACTCCACCGCGGTCTCCCTCGACGGCCGGCCCCTCCGCGCCCTGCGGCACGGCATGGCCGGACAGGCCGGCTTCGAGTTCATCGGCCCGTGGGAGCACTCCGCGCACGTGCACGAGACCTTCCTCAGGGCGGGCGAGCCGCTCGGCCTGATCCAGGTCGGCGCCCTCGCGTACGCCACGCCCAGTGTGGAGAGCGGCTGGATCCCCTCGCCCGTTCCCGGCATCTACACCGACCCGGACCTGGCGGAATACCGCAGGTACCTCCCCCTGTTCGGCATCGAGGGCAAGCGTCCGCTCAACGGCAGCTACTTCTCGGAGGACATCGAGGACTACTACGTCTCCCCGTACGAACTGGGCTACGGGAAAGTGATCCACTTCGGCCATGACTTCGTGGGCCGGGACGCCCTGCTGAAGGCCAGGGACGAGCCGCTGCGCACCAAGGTCACCCTCGTCCTCGACCCGGACGACGTCCGCACCGTCGTCGGACAGGGCGAGGACCCCGGCTTCGTCCTCTCCTACGCCCGCCACCGCGTCGAGAGCGCCACCGGTCTGGTCGGTGTGACCATGCAGAGCGCGTCGATCGACCCGGTGGGGGCGGTGCTGGCGCAGACCCTCATCGACCCCGAACACGCCGCGCCCGGCACCGAGGTGACGGTCGTCTGGGGCGAGCACCCCGGGTCCGGCACCGACCCCGAGGCCGACCTCGGCTTCCCCCGCATCCGCGCCACGGTCCAGCCCTCCCCGTTCAACCAGCACGCGCGCACCCTCTACCGCCGCGACCGCTGACCGCACGCCACCACTCCCAACCGGCCCTGCCCGGACTGCTTCTGACGTGACGTCAAGTAGTGGGACCGGGCCGCCGCCGGTGCCGCAGGCGTGCCCGCGGACCCGGTACCCGCAGCCGAGAGAGACGAGACGAAAGACGATGAATCCCGCGAGCACCGTACGAACAGCCGTCGGTACAGGGCTGCTTGAGGACTTCTCCCTGGAGATGACGGGCAAGGACGTCCCCAAACTGGAAGAGGCCCGGGACAGCATCCCCCAGGGCACCCGGATCAATGTCACCTTCCTCGGCAACGAGGACCTCGGGATGCGGTTGGCGGCGGCCCGGGCCGTGAAGCGGCTCGGGTTCGTGCCGGTGCCCCACATATCGGCCCGGCGGCTGGGGTCGCGCGCCGACTTCGAGCAGTTCCTCGCGGGCCTGCGCGAGGACGGCACCTCGGACAACGTGTTCGTCGTCGGGGGCGATCCGGCGCACCCCGAGGGCCCCTACGCCGACTCGCTGTCCCTGATCGAGACCGGCCTGCTCCAGGAGTACGGCGTCCGTCATGTGAGCGTCAGCGGCTACCCGGAGGG
Organism: Streptomyces sp. NPDC091280; assembly: GCF_044768565.1. Taxonomy (NCBI): domain Bacteria; kingdom Bacillati; phylum Actinomycetota; class Actinomycetes; order Kitasatosporales; family Streptomycetaceae; genus Streptomyces; species Streptomyces sp. NPDC091280. The sequence continues at coordinate 197,341 of NZ_JBIVUZ010000007.1, read as the reverse complement.
GCACCCCGCGATCGACGACGGCGTGCTCTGGTCCGCGCTGCGCGACAAACACGCCTCGCTCGCCGCCCAGCCCCTGGAGGGCGGCATCATCACGCAGTTCGGCTTCGACGTCGACCCTGTCCTCGCCTGGGTCGAACAGGTCCGGGACCAAGGGGTCGAACTCCCCGTCCGGATCGGCGTGCCCGGCCCCGCCGGAGTGCGCCGGCTCATGTCCTACGCGGCCCGTTTCGGGGTCGGGACCAGCGCCTCGGTCGTCAAGAAGTACGGGTTGTCCCTGAGCAACCTCATGGGTACGGCGGGCCCCGATCGCTTCCTGCGCGACCTGGCCGCGGCCCACGATCCGGGCCGCCACGGCGAGTTGAAGATCCACTTCTATACGTTCGGCGGGCTCAAGGCCACCTCCGACTGGGCCGCCCGCTTCCGGAAGGACAGCCAGGCATGACCCTCACCCAAGTCGCCCCGGCCCCCACCGCCACGGGCGGGCGGCCCGCCCAGCAGGCCTCGCTCGTCCTCCAGGGCGCCGACGCCACCGGCATCGTCGCGGCCGTGGCGTCCGTACTGAGCCGCCACGGCGCGAACATCGTCTCCCTCGACCAGTACTCCGACAATCCGCAGGGCGGCGCCTTCTTCCAGCGCACGGTCTTCGCCCTCGACGGACTCCGGGCCGCGCTGCCCGCGCTGCGCGCCGATCTCGACCAGCACCTGGTGGACGCGTTCGGGCTGAGCTGCACCCTGCGCGACCTGTCGGTGCCGAAGCGGGTGGCGATCTTCGCCTCGAAGTCCGACCACTGCCTGCTCGACCTGCTCTGGCGCCACCGGCAGGGCCAACTGCCCGTCACCGTCGCCATGGTGATCTCCAACCACCCCGACGTGGCCGAGGAGGTCCGCGGCTTCGGCATCCCCTTCTTCCACGTGCCCTGCCAGGGCGCCGACAAGTCCGCCGCCGAGGCGGAACACCTGCGCCTGCTCAAGGGCAACGTCGACTTCGTCGTCCTGGCCCGCTACATGCAGATCCTCTCGGGCGACTTCATCGACGAGGTCGGCATCCCGATCATCAACATCCACCACTCGTTCCTGCCCGCCTTCATCGGCGCCGGCCCCTACGCCAAGGCCAAGGAGCGGGGCGTGAAACTCGTGGGCGCCACCGCCCACTACGTCACCCGGGACCTCGACGAGGGCCCGATCATCGAGCAGGACGTCGTCCGCGTCACCCACGCCCACTCGGCCGCCGACCTCACCCGGCGCGGCGCCGACGTGGAGCGCGCGGTGCTCTCCCGCGCCGTGCTGTGGCACGCCGAGGACCGGGTCGTGCGCGACGGCAACCACACCATCGTCTTCGCCTAGTGACCGGCGAGCACGTCAACCACGCCCGGCGAGCGGCGGGTTCGGACACTGCTGGGCCGGTCGCTCCCCGTCACGAGAAAGCGGTTCGACCATGACCACCAGGATCGACGGCACCGCCATCGCCCGGCGGATCCGCTCGCGGGTCGCCGAGGAGGTCGCCGAGGTCGCGGCCACTGCGCCGGGCGACGTCCCCGGACTGGCGACGGTTCTCGTGGGCGACGATCCGGCCAGCGCCGTGTACGTCGCCGCGAAACGGCGGGCCATCAAGGAGGCCGGCATGCGCGACTTCCACCGCCACCTGCCCGGGCACGCGACCCACGACGACGTGGCCGCCGTCATCGACGAACTGGCCAAAGACCCGCGGGTCTCCGGCATCCTCCTCCAACTCCCGCTCCCCGCGCGGCTGGACGCGGCCACCCTGATCGACCGCATCCCCGTCACCAAGGACGTCGACGGTCTCACCACCGCCAGCCTCGGCCTTCTCGCGCGCGGGGGACGGGGGTTGCGCCCCTGCACACCCAGCGGGGTCATCGAACTGCTCGACGCCGAGGGCGTCCCGCTCCAGGGCGCGAGCGTCGCGGTGGTCGGCTGGGGCGAGCTGGTCGGCCGACCCCTGACCCATCTCCTCCTGCGCCGCGGGGCGACGGTGTCGGTGGCGCACGAGTTCACCCTCGACCTCGCCTCGGTCACGCGCCCCGCCGACATCGTCGTGGTCGCCACGGGCGTGCGGGGACTCATCGGACCCGAACACGTCGGGCCCGGCGCCGTCGTCATCGACGTCGGCATCCACCGGACGCCCTCGGGCCTGGCCGGTGACGTCCGCTCCGAGGAACTCGACGGAATCGCCGGTCGCATCACCCCCGTCCCCGGCGGTGTGGGTCCCATGACCATCGCCATGCTCCTGGTCAACACCTTGCGGGCGGCCCGCTGGAGTTCCGGACCCGAGGTCGTCGCGGCGGCCTGAGGTCCCGCCGGACAGGGGGCCGCTCGCGCGAAGGAGGTTCGCAGTGGACCAGTTCCCCGCCGTGGCGATGCTGGGCGGACGGCTCGCCACCGGTCTCATGGACGTGACGCACGACGTCACGGCCCTGGACTCCGAGGGCTTCTGGGCCGTGGTGGCCGACTTCGAGGGCCGCCTGACCTGCGCCCGCTTCCGCGACGTACGCCGGACGGACGGCCGCGGACTCCCTACGGAACCGTGGCGCGGCCCCCGACCCGACGCGTGGACCACCTCGCTGGACCGCGCCGCCTACACGAACGGCGTGACCCGCATCCGCCAACACATCGCCGCCGGCGCGGTCTACCAGGCCAACCTGTGCCGGGTGTTGTCCGCCCCGATCGCCCCGCAGGCCGACGCCATGGCACTCGCGGGCCTGCTGGCGCGGCACAATCCGGCACCGTACGCGGGTGTGGTCCGGCTGCCGCGGCACGGGGTGGAGGTGGTCACCGCCTCGCCGGAACTCTTCCTGAGGCGCGCCGGGAGGGACGTGCTGTCGGGGCCCATCAAGGGGACCGGCCGTACCGAGGCGGATCTGCTGGAGAAGGACCACGCGGAGAACGTGATGATCGTCGACCTGGTCCGCAACGACCTCGGCCGCGTCTGCGTCCCCGGCACCGTCGCCGTACCCGATCTGTGCGCGGTCGAGAAGCACCCCGGGCTCGTCCACCTGGTGTCCACGGTGCGCGGGCGGCTGCGCGACGGGGTCGGCTGGCCCGAGCTCCTGGCGGCGATGTTCCCGCCCGGGTCGGTCACGGGCGCGCCCAAGGAGAGCGCCCTGCGGATCATCGAGGCGTTGGAGACGGCGCCCCGGGGTCCCTACTGCGGTGGTGTCGGCTGGGTCGACGCCGACCTCGGACACGGTGAACTGGCGGTCGGCATCCGGACGTTCTGGATCGACCGGAGCGAAGGGCTGCTGAGGTTCGGCACCGGAGCGGGCATCACCTGGGGCTCGGAACCCGAGCGGGAATGGGAGGAGACCGAACTGAAGGCACGGCGGCTGGTGGCACTCGCGAGCGGGGAACGGGTGCGACGGGCCGCCGCCCGGTCATGGAGGACTGAATCGATCTAGCGCGTAGAGTGAAACCCGACGTGCCGTGGGTCGGCCGCTGAGGCCCGCCCGCGGAGGCGTGCCGTGGGCACGGCTGACGAGGGGAGTGCGCGGGCATGGGCCGTTCCGGCCGAGTGACGTTGACCGACGTGGCCAAGGCGTCCGGTGTGTCGCGAGCGACGGTGAGTTTCGTCCTCAACGACGACCCGCGCCAGACGATCTCCGCGGCCACCCGGGAACGGGTCATGGAGGCCGCCCAGGATCTGGGCTACGTCGCCCACGGCATCGCCCGCGCCCTGCGCGAGGGCTCCTCGCGCATCGTGGTGCTCAACGTCGACTGGGGCATGGAGGGCAACTTCTCCCGCAGCTACGTCCGGGGTCTGGACGAGGAACTGGCCGAACACGACCACATCCTGTTGGTCCGGCACGGGCACGCGATCCCCGAGGCCACGCAGAAGGTGCTCGACACCATCGCGCCGCGCGCGGTACTGCGGCTCGGCGAGGCCTACATGCACGGCCACGAACCGACCGAGGACGACTGGGAGAACGGGTTCGCCGCCAACGCCGCCCTGCAGATCGGCTACCTCGCCGACCACGGGCACACCCGGATCGCCCTCGCGATGCCCGACCACGACTTCCCGCTCACCGAGGCCCGGCTCGGGTTCTCCCAGGAAGCCGCCCGGCGCCGAGGACTTCCGCCCCTGGAACGCATCGTCGTGCCCAGGCCGAGGGAGGCCGGCGCGGCGGCGATCGAGGCGTTCCTGCGCGACCACCCGGACGTGACGGCGCTGGCGGCCTTCGACGACGACATCGCGCAGCGCAGCCTCGCGGCCCTGCGGGACCTCGGGCTGCGGGTGCCCGAGGACATGGCCGTGATCGGCTTCGACGAGACCGAGTACGGCTCGCTGTCCACGCCCGCGCTCACCACCGTCCACATCGACGCCGAGGTCCTCGGCCGGATCGCGGCCCGCAACGCGCTCGGCATCGGCACCGGCGAACTGGCGCCCGTGGCGGGCCGGATCGTGGCCCGCGCCTCGGTGTGACCGGCGCGGCCGTGCGCCCTCAGGGCGTGGCGCGGACCACCGGCCACATGGCGGCGTAGGCGGGGTCCTCGCCCTCCAGCGCGAAGAGCAGCTTGCGCAGTCGGCCGACGACCTCGTCCTTGCCGCCGTCGCCCAGGATCCCGGCGAGGGCGGCGTCGATCGCGGCGACGCGGGCCCGGCCGTCCGTGACTCCGGCGAGGCCCGCCTCGGTGAGCTCGTGCAGGATGACGCGCTTGTGCACCGGATGCGGCAACCGGCGTACCCAGCCGACGCGTTCGAGCTGTGAGAGGGCCGTCGTCACGCTCTGGGGCGTGATATGGAAGAGCCGGGACAGGTCAGAGGCGGACATCAGGCCGAGTTCGTCGAGGTGCACGGCGAGGCCGAGTTGGGTCACCGTGACACCGAGTCCGTCCAGCGCGTCCTGAAGCCGGCCGTGCACGGCCTGCTGTGTCCGCCACAGCACATGGGGCAGTCCGTCCTGCCATGCCGGACCCGCGCTGTCCTTCGCCGAAGCCATCGTCGCCCTCCGTCTGTACGGGACGCCAGTATCCGCCCGAGAACATTGTTTCAGACGTCTTAAAACTTTACAGACATCTGTTATACGGTCGCGGAGGCGCGGCGACGAAGCCGCGCACGGTGACCGAGAGGAATCCCATGCCCAGTCTCGAAGAAGAGATCAACAAGGCGGGAGGGGCGCTCGCCCTGCTCCGGCAGGGGCGCTCCGGGGCGTACCCGTTCCCGATCAAGCCCGAGTTCAGCAACTGGCGCGACGAGCAGGAGGCGTGGCGCACCAGCGCGGCGCTGATGGACCTCTCGCACCACATGACCGACCTCGTCGTGCAGGGCCCCGACACCTACCGGCTGCTCGAACACCTCGGGGCCAACAGCTTCCAGGGCTTCGGCCCCGGGAGCGCCAAGCAGCTCATCACGGTCCGCCCCGACGGCTACATGTTCGGCGACTGCATCCTGTTCTGCGTCGGCGAGCGCCACGTCCGGATCGTCGGCCGGCCGCCGGCCCTCAACTGGGTCCAGTTCAACGCGGCCACCGGCGACTGGGACGTCACCGTCCGCCGCGACGAGCGCACCGTGAACAACCCCAAGGGCCGCGAGCTGTTCCGGCTCCAGCTCCAGGGCCCGCACGCGGCGGCGATCTTCGAGAAGGTCAACGGCGGCCCCATGCCGGACATCCCGTTCTTCACCATGGGCCGCTTCAACGTCGGCCCCTACGGGGTGACCGCGCTCAACCACCGCATGTCCGGCTTCCCCGGCTACGAGTTCACCGGGCCGTACGCGGACCTCGACCCGGTGCGCGAGCTGATCGTGGAAGCGGGTGCCGAGTACGGCCTGCGCCAGATCGGCGCCCGCGCCTACGCCTCGGTCGCCACCGAGTCGGGCTGGATCGCCAACACCCTGCCGGCGACCTACTCCGGCGAGGACATGAGGGCGTTCCGCGAGTGGCAGTCGGCGCGCTCCTTCGAGGGGAACCTCGCCCTCGGCGGCAGCCTCGTCGCCGACCGGATCGAGGAGTACTACACCACCCCGTGGGACCTCGGCTACGGCCACATCCTCAGGTTCGACCACGACTTCGTGGGCCGCGAGGGCCTTGAGGCGATCAAGGACCGGCCGCACCGCCGCAAGGCCTGGGTGCTCTGGGACCGCGACGACGTCGGAAAGATCTTCGCGAGCATGTACGAGAAGGGCAACCGGCGCTTCAAGTACATGGAGACGCCGGCCGCGTTCTACACCGCCTGCCAGTTCGACCGGGTGGAGAAGGACGGCGCACTCGTGGGAGCGGCGATGCTCACCTCGTACTCCGCGAACGTGCGCGGCTGGATCTCGCTCGGCACGATCGCCCCGACGGCGGCGGACGGCGACCAGGTGGAGATCGTCTGGGGCGAACCGAACGGCGGCTCGCCCAACCCGGCCGTCGAGCGCCACGCCCAGACCCGCGTGCGCGGCACGGTCATGGCGCGTCCGTTCGCGACGCGCAAGCGCTGACACCTGGGCGATGCGGTGGGGTGTCGCGGTCGGGTGAGCGGTCCCGGCGCGTTCGAGGACGGACGCCCCAGGTCTCGCGGTCGCGAAGGGGCCTCTGTTACGATCGCTAAATCGTTCTAGCAACCACTGGTGACCTGACTGTGTCACCAGGTCCGCCCCACCGCATCGCCCCATGTCCGACACGGCCCGGTGGGCACCGGCGTGCCGTGGACGACCGGAGGAACGCCATGGACCGTCTGCTCCTCATGCGCAGCTTCGTCATCGTCGCCGACCTCGGCAGTTTCAACGGAGCCGCCAAGGCGCTGGGATCGTCGGGATCACTCGTGTCACGGCATGTCGCCGAACTGGAGCGACAGGTCGGCGTCCGCCTCGTCAACCGCACCGCCCGCTCGGTCAGCCTCACCGAACCGGGCCTGCGCTACGCCGAGTTCGCCGCCCGCATCGTCAAGGAGATCGAGGCCGAGGACGCCGGCATCGCGCAACTGCACGACCGCGCGGAGGGCACGCTCAGCATCATCTGCCCGAAGTGGATCGGGAGCCTCGACCTCGGGGACGCCATCGCCGCGTTCTCCGCCGCCCACCCCAAGATCCAGGTCCGGTTCGAGCTGGGAGGCGTCTCCGACCGGACGTACGACTTCCTGGACGGCGGTTTCGACCTGGCCTTCCACACCCGGGATCTACGGGACTCCAGTGTGCGCCTGAAGAAGATCGCCTCGCTGCCCTTCGTGCTGTGCGCGTCGAAGGCGTACGTCGACGAACACGGCGCCCTGGAGCACCCCGGCGACCTCGCCACCCGCGACTGCCTCCTGCACGTCAACGACCCGGTCTGGCGCATCGGGCACGGCCGCACCTCCACCCTGCACAAGATCCGCAACGTGGCCTTCTCGTCCAACTCGTACATCGCGCTCAAGAAGGCGGCCGTCCACGGCCGAGGCATCGCCCTGCTCCCGCAGCGGTCCGTCTACGACGACCTTGTCTCCGGGGCCTTGCAGGTCCAGTTGCCAGAACTGGCGGCACCCGACCGCCCGCTCTACGCGATCCACGGCCCAGGGCCGGGCACCCAGCGCAAGATCACGGTCTTCCTGGACTTCCTCTCCCAGTGGTTCGCGGAGAATCCGATTCCGACGCTCGGACGTTGACGGCCTGGGACAGCCGCACGGCACGGAATCTAAGCATTCGTCCCGGGAACTCATATTTCGTACCGACTCATGGACAGCCGTGCTCGATGTGGCCACTGTGGCAACGCGAACCGAGCCACGAAGGAGCTGTCCCTCCATGTGCGAACCCCTGGGCGAACCGACCTCCCGCCGGACGATGCTCGGCGCGATGACCGCGTCGGCCGCCGCTCTGGCCCTGGCGCCGCTCGGCGCCGAACCGGCCGCCGCGGCGACCGACTCCGCGGCGGCGCCCGCCGGAGCGGGCCTGTCCCTCACACTCCTCGGCACCAACGGCGGCCCGCCGCCCCTGGCGACCCGCTACGGCATCTCGTCGGCGCTCACGGTCAACGGCAGGACGTACGTGATCGACTGCGGACGAGGAGCGGTCACCCAGTACCTGCGCGCCGGCCTGTCGATGCCGTCGCTGGCCGGGATCTTCCTGACCCACCTGCACGCGGACCACGTCGTCGACTACTACTCCTTCCCGCTGCTGTCGGCGGGCGCCGCCGGCCCACAGGGCTTCCGCGACCCGATCCAGGTCTACGGCCCCGGTCCCGCCGGGATCGCCTCGACCGTCGCCGGGGCCCCGGGCCCCGTACCGGGCACCGTCGAGCTGACGAGGCTGGCCGGCCGGGCCTACGCGGCGTCGCCGACCTTCTTCATGACCGAGCACGCGGGCATCGACCCGGCGACCCTGCTCGACGTCCACGACGTGCTGCCGCCGAGTGCCGTCGGCGCCTCCGCGACGGACTCCGCGCCGGCCATGGCCCCGTTCACCGTCATGGAGAACGACGACATGAAGGTCACCGCCGTCCTCGTCCCGCACGGAGCCGTGTTCCCCGCCTACGCCTTCCGCTTCGACACCGACCACGGCAGCGTCGTCTTCTCCGGCGACACGGCACCCACCCCGAACATCGTCAGGCTCGCCGCGCACACGGACGTCCTGGTCCACGAGGCACTCCACCCGGCCGCTCTCGCGAGCCTCGGTCTGTCCCAGGCGCTGATCGACCACATCACCTCGACCCACACGGACGTGGCCCGCCTCGGTCGGATCGCGGCCGAGGCCGACGCGGGAGCGCTGGTCGCCACCCACCTCGGCCCGGGGCAGCAGACGGTGGTCCCCGACGCGACCTGGCGCCGTCTGCTCCGCGACAGCGCACGCCGGGCCGACTACGGCGGACCGATGGTGCTGGGCGCGGACCTGCTGCACCTGCCGGTACGGCGACACCGCTCCTGACCGCCCCGGTACCTTGCGGCGGTTCCGCATTGCTTGCGCCGCGCGACCGATCGACGGGACGTCATGGCTCTCGCCTCGCCCCGAACGGCCTGTTACCGTCCGACTTAATCGATCTAGCACCGGGTGGCGGCACCCGCGCCACCCCCTGGACGACGACCACTCGACGGAGAGTGACATGGACCCTGTCTCACAGCACCGCAGCACCTACGAAGCGGTCCTCCGGCTGCACGACGCCCCGTTCGTCACCGAGCGCCCGGCGATGTTCAGCCCGGCCGCCGCCGCCCAGGACGTGGGCAACACCCGGGGCACCTACGGCCGTTTCGCGCAGCTCCTGCTCCCCGAGGAGTACACGGACTGGGTCGACGAGAGCACCGCCCACGTCCGCTCGTGCTACATCGGCGACTGGACCTCGCTGCACAAGGTGAAGGTGCACGGCCCCCACGCGCTCGCGTTCCTGAGCCGGCTGGGGATGCGGGACCTGTCCCGTTTCGAGACCGGGCAGATCAAGCACCACGTGCAGCTCGACGAGAACGGCTGGGTCGCCTCCGAGGGCGTGCTGTGCCGACTCGGGCGCGACGAGTTCCTCTACACCGCGGGCAGCTGCGACTGGCTCTTGTGGCAGCTGGGTCAAGGCAGTTGGGACGCGGCGGCCACCGACATCAGCCCCGACGTGTTCATCTTCGGCGTCCAGGGCCCGGCGTCCCTCGCCACCCTGGAGAAGCTGACGGGGGACGACCTCGGCGACATCGCCTTCAGCCGCAGCCGGATGTCGGCTGTCGACGGGGTACCGGTACGGGTCCTGCGCACCGGCATCTCCGGCGAACTCGGCTACGAACTGCACGGCCCGACCGCCCACGCCAACGCCATCTGGACCGCGGTCGTGGCGAGCGGCCAGGACGTCGGAATCCGCCAACTCGGCTTCCGCGCCCAGCCTGTTCAGCACATCGAGGCCGGGATCGCGACCAACGGGCTGGACTATCTGCCGGCGTCGATCCTCACGCCGGGTGCGCCGAGGCAGTTCCGCAAGGGCGTGCCCACCGGCAGCTTCGTCCCGACGGGCGGGGTGACCGACTACTTCCGCAAGCCGGGCGAACTCGGCTGGGGCTTCCGCAAGGGCGTCCCCGACCGCGACTTCATCGGCCGGGACGCCCTTGCCAGGGATGCCGAAAGCGGCGTACCCGCACGGCGGTTGGTGGGTCTGCGCTGGAGCGCGCAAGACGTCGCCGCCGTCCTCACCTCACTTCTGACCGGGACCGAGCCGCCGGACCAGATGGAGCTGCCGCGCGGACGCGGACCCCACTTCGACCAGGTCCTGGTGTCGGGCGAGCCGGTGGGTGTCGCCACGGGCCGGACCGTCAGCCCGACCCTGCGGGCGATGATCTCCCTCTGCGTGCTCGACCCCGCGCATACGACACCGGGCACGGAGGTCGTCGTCCTGTGGGGCCGCCCGGGCACCCCGCAGCGGGAGATCCGGGCGACGGTCACGGCGCTGCCCTTCAAGGCGGACAACCGGCGGCTCGATCCCTGACGGAACTCGCGGGCCGGCGGATGTCGAGAACACCGAGCCGGCTCCGTCCCCGGGGCAGATGGCGACAACTTCCACGGAGGACGGTTATGCGAGCGAACGAGATCACCGAGATCCTGGACCGGCCGATCAGCCAGGAGCTGCTGGCACGCGATGTGGCCCGGCTGGCGTACGTGGCCAAGGACGCCACGCCCCGGAACGTGCCCATCGCATTCACCTGGAACGGCACCGAGATCGTCATGTGTACGACGAAGAACGCCCCCAAGCTCCCGGCCCTGCGGGCGAACCCGGCGGTCGCGCTGACGATCGACACCGAGGTGCATCCGCCCAAGATCCTGCTGCTCCGCGGGCGGGCGTCGCTGGACGTCGTGGACGGCATCCCGGAGGAGTACCTCCAGATGAACGGCTCGTACCAGATGACCCCCGAGCAGCGCGTCGCGTGGGAGGCCGAGGTCCGCTCGCTCTACGACGGCATGGTCCGGATCGTGGTGACACCGACCTGGGCGAAGCTGATCGACTTCGAGACGACCCTGCCGAGCGCGGTCGAGGAGCTGGTCAAGCGGCGGGCGGAGCGTGAGCAGGTCTGATGGACGAGGGTCGAACGGGATGACGATCAAGTGACGGGCGCGGATCAGTGGGCGATCGAGATCGAGTAGGGCGCGAAGCCGCCGGACCGCACCGTGACGGCTGGTGCGCCGGCTCAGCTCGGTGCTCCGTACAATTTGATCCCGAACGACCAGTGTCAGCGAGAGACCGAGGGAGCGCCCGTGCCCGGCCACCGATCCATCACCGAAGCCGAGAAACTCGCCGCGCAGCGGCTCGGTGGTTTCCCGATACGCAGGGAACAGATGGCGGCCGTCGCCAATATCCACCGGGCCGCGGCGGCGGTGCGCCAGCATCTGGAGAACTCCGTGCTGCGGGGCTCCGACCTGACCTGGACCGCCTTCGTCGTCCTGTGGGTCGTGTGGGTGTGGGACGAGTCGGAGACCCGGCATGTCGCCGAGGAGGCGGGGATCTCCAAGGGAACGCTGACCGGTGTGGTCCGCACGCTGGAGTCGCGCGGACTGCTCCGGCGTGCCGGTCATCCCACGGACGGGCGGCTGGTCCTGCTCAGCCTCACGGACGAGGGCGAGCAGCTGATGCGGCGGCTGTTCCCCGAGTTCAACGAGGAGGAGGCCTTCGTCACCGGCCAGCTCACCGACGACGAGTGCCGCGGCCTCGCGGACATGCTGCGCCGCGTGGTGCTCCAGGTGGAGGACCACGGTGAGGAGCGTCGGGAGTCCCTGCTGGACGGCGCCGAGCCGGCGCCCCGCCGCAGCGGACGCCGGCCCAGGGCCTGAGCACGGCTCAGCCGGTCCGCCGAGCGGCCCGTACGAGGGCGTCGAACAGGCCCTGCTGCGCCGCCTGTTCGTGCGCGGTGTCCTCGGGATGCCACTGCACGGCCGTGAACCAGCCCTGGGCGCCCGGGAGTTCGAGCCCTTCGACGGTGCCGTCCGCGGCCCGCGCGGTCACGCGCAGTCCGCCGCCCAGCCGGTCGACGCGCTGGTGGTGGTAGCAGGAGGCGTCCACCTTCTCCGCCCCGGTCGCCCGCGCGAGGAGCGACCCCGGCTCCACGGTCACGGGGTGCACGACATGCCGGTGTTCGCGCTCCGGTCCGCCCATGTCCTGCTCCAGGGTGCCGCCGAGCGCCACGTTGACGACCTGGAGTCCGCGGCAGACGGCCAGCAGGGGCAGGCCCGACTCCAGTGTCCGCCGGGCGACTTCGAGGTCGAAGCCGTCCTGCTGGTCGTCGACGTCGTACACGCTCTCGTGGGCCGCGCCCGCGCCGTAGCGGTACGGCGCGAGGTCGCCGCCGCCGGGCAGCAGCACCCCGTCGAACCGGGCGAGACGGGCCGCGACCTCCGCCGGGTCGGCGGTGCCGTCAGGGGCGTACGGGTGGATGGCCGCGGGTTCGCCGCCCGCCCGCCACACCGCCTCGACGAGGGCCCGGGCGGTGACCTCGGCCCCGTACCGCAGCGCGGAGGTGGTGGCGGCGAAGCGGGCGGGCAGCGCGATCAGCGGGCGCGACGCGACGGTCACAGCTGGATCCAGGTCGTCTTGAGCTCGGTGTACTTCTCCAGCGCGTGCGCCGACTTGTCGCGGCCGTTGCCCGACTGCTTCATCCCGCCGAAGGGCACGGTCAGATCGCCCTCCTCGTAGCAGTTCACCCACACCGTGCCCGCCTTGAGGGCGCGGGAGACGCGGTGGGCGGTGCTCAGGTCCGAGGTCCACAGTCCGGCGGCCAGGCCGTATTCGGTGGCGTTGGCCAACTCCACCGCTTCCTCAAGGGTGTTGAAGGACAGGACGGACAGGACGGGACCGAAGATCTCCTCGCGGGCGAGTCCGGCGCCTGCCTCGACCCGGTCGAACACGGTCGGCTCCACGAAGCTGCCGCCGGAGTCCGTACGGGTGCGCGCGCCGCCCGTGCGCAGCCGGGCGCCCTCGTCGACACCGCGCCGCACATGGCCCAGTACGCGTTCCAGATGCCCTTCGCCGACCAGCGCGCCCATCTCGGTCGCCGGGTCCAGGGGATCGCCCACCCGCAGTTCCCGGGCCCGTGCGACGACGGCCTCGGTCACCTGCTCGGCGACGGAGGAGTGCACGAGCAGCCGGGAGGGCGCGGTGCACATCTCGCCCTGGTTGAAGAAGATGCCCCAGGCGGCGGTCGCCGCGGCCTTCTCCAGGTCGGGGGCGTCCGGCAGGACGATGTTGGGCGACTTCCCGCCCAGCTCCAGCCAGACCCGCTTGAGGTTGGAGTCGGCGGAGTAGCGCAGGAAGTGCCGGCCCACGGCGGTGGAGCCGGTGAAGGCGAGGACGTCCACGTCGGGGTGGAGTCCCAGTGCTCGGCCGGCGGTCGGGCCGTCGCCGGTGACCACGTTGAGGACCCCCGGCGGCAACCCGGCCTCCGTCGCTAGCCGGCCCAGCAGCAGCGCGGACAGCGGCGAGTTCTCGGACGGTTTCAATACGACCGCGCAGCCGGCCGCGAGCGCCGGGGCCACCTTCCAACTCGCCAGCGTCAGCGGGAAGTTCCACGGGACTACGGCTCCCACGACCCCGGCGGGTTCCCGGGTGACGAGAGCGAGCGCGTCCGGCGCGGTGTGCGGGGACTCGTCGGTCAGCTTGTCGGCCAACTGCCCGTACCAGCGGAAGGTGTTGATGGCCGCGCGCAGTTCGATGTCGTGGGCGTCGGTGACGGGCTTGCCCATCTCCAGGGTCACGGCGAGGGCGAGCGACTCCCGCTGTTCTTCGAGGAGTTCGGCGAGCCGGAGCAGGACCCGGCCGCGTTCGGCGGGCGCCAGCCGCGGCCACGGGCCGGAGTCGAAGGCGCGCCGGGCGGCGGCCACGGCCGCGTCCACCTCGGCGGGACCGCCGTCCGCGACCTCGGCGACCACTTGGCCGTCGCGCGGGGAGACGACCCGGAACGTGCCGCCGGCCCCGGGTTCGTCGGCACCGTCGATGTGGTGGGCGCCGTGGACCTGGAAGGCCTTGGCACGGCGGAGCCATTCGTCATGGGTGACGGCCGGCATGGGGAACTCCACTTCGTCAGCGGGTGGGGGAGAGCGAGGGAGGCCTCCCCGGCGCGCGCCCGTGTCGGCGGACGCGCACCGGGGAGGGCAGCCGGTCAGCCGTCGGCGGTCGCGGCCCGGCGGCTCAGCCGCGCGGACACGATGCTCAGGGTCATCACGACCGGGACCGACAGGGCGAGCCAGAGAGCCGTGGTGCTGTCGCCGCCGATCAGCGTGGTGAAGTTGGCGAGGATGAGCCAGACGGCACCGGCGACCGCGATCGTGGCCAGGACCGGGGCGATCAGGGTGTTCCACAGCCGCACCTCCAGGCGTTCGCGGCGGAAGAAGACCACCACGGAGACCGAGGTCAGCAGGTACAGGAGCATCATCGCCAGGACGGCGACCCCGCTGAACCAGGAGAAGAGCGTCAGCACCGGGTCCTTGCCCGCGATGGCGAACGGCACCACCAAAGCCACCGCGAGGAGCGTCTGCACACACCCGGCGGTCCAGGGCGCGTGGCGGCTGTTGAGGGTACACAGGCGGCGGGGCAGCAGCCCGTCGCGGCCGAGGGAGAAGAGGTAGCGGTTGGCGGAGTTGTGGAAGGTGAGCAGGCCGGCGAAGAGGGAGGTGGCCAGCAGGACCGGCAGCACGTCGTTGACCCAGCCGCCGAACTGCGCGGCGATCGGGGCGAAGACGAACGCCGTGGAGTCGCCGCTCGCCAGCGCCTTGCCCGCCGCCGCGACGGCCTTGGAGGGCCCGTAGGAGGCGACCAGCATCCAGGAGGTCAGCGCGAAGAAGCCGACGACCACGACGACCGCCAGATAGGTGGCCCGCGGGACGGTCTTCTTCGGCTCGCGCGCCTCCTCGCCGTAGATCGCGGTGGCCTCGAAGCCGAACATCGACGCGAGGGCGAACATCACGGCGATGCCCGGGGCGCCCTGGGTCACGGCGCTCGGCGAGAAGGTCTCGGTGAAGCCGAGGCCTTCCGGGCCGCCGCCCTTGAAGAGGGTGACGAGGCTGAAGGCCAGCAGGATGCTGAACTCCGCCAGGACGAACACGGCGAGCAGTTTGGCCCCCATGTCGATGCCGGTGGCGCCGAGGATCTGCACCACGGCCATGGTCGCCAGCGACCACACCCACCACGGCAGGCTCAGTCCCGTGTGGGCGTCGACCAGGCCGCTGACGATGGAGCCGTAGAGCCCGTACATGGCGGCCTGGATGGCGCAGTACGCGAAGAGCGCCACGCCCGCGCTGCCGGCCCCGGTGGTGCGGCCGAGTCCGGTGCCGATGTAGGTGTAGAAGGCGCCCGCGTCGACGACGTGCCGGCCCATGGTGACGAAGCCGACCGAGAAGAGCAGGGTCACCACGCCGACCAGCACGTACGCGCCGGCGGTGCCGGGGCCGTTGCCGATGCCGACGGAGATCGGGACCGATCCGGCGACGCCGGTGAGCGGCGCCTGAGCGGACAGAACGAGGAAGAGAATGCCCAGCACGCCGAGCGCGTTGGGTTTGAGCGTGCCTGCCGTGGGTTCGTCCCGCACGGACCGCTGGGATGCGACCGCCTGACTGTCCACTCGGATCACCTGCCAGTTGAGGGAAGGGTCGTTTCAGGCCAAACGAGTTGCCTCATGGTGGGGCGGAACTATCCGTTTGGCAAGGGGATGGCGCGGAGAATCCGTGTCCGACGCGGATTTCTTACGAGGCCGTAATCAGAGGCCGCGATCAGTGGCCGTGATCGGCGGGGGAGGAGAAGGGGAGGTCAGCTCCCGTCGCGCTCCCGGGCGAGCAGCCGCAGGACGTTCCGCAGCTCGTCGAGGGCGTCCTCGATGACCTCGCGCTCACCGAAGACGAGCTGGTGCAGGACCAGGCCCTCCAGGGTGGCGAACACCATCCTGGACAGCCCCTCGTCGACGGGGCCGGGCAGCATCTGGGTCAGCTCGCGCCGGGTGGCCGCGAAGTACTCGTCGTAGAGCGCGCGGAGGTGGGACAACAGCTCCGGCCTGCGCCGGGACTCCAGGAGCAGTTCGTACTGGAAGGCCTGAAGGTCAGGCCCGGAGTCCACCATCTCGGTCAGGCCGAGCGAGAAGTCCTCGGGCCGTCCGGTGCCGGGTTCGAGGTCGCTGCTGCTGAGGGAGGAGCGGATCGCGTGGGTGAGCGCCTCCTCGATCAGCGCGTCGCGCGTCCCGAAGTGGTGCACCACGAGCCCGTGGGTGACCCCCGCCTCCTCCGCGACGGCACGGTAGGTGAGCCCGCGCAGCCCGCCGCGTGCCACCACGCGCACCGCCGCGTCCAGCAGGGCCTCGCGGCCCTCGCCGTAGGTGACGCGCTTGCGGGGGCGGGCGGCGGGCTCGGTCATGCAGGCGACCCTACCCGCGCCGGGGCCGTCAGCGGCGCGGCGCACGAACGCCCCGGAACTCCCAGTCGCCGCCGAGCGCGGTGGACAGGACCTCCTCGGACTCGGTCGGCTGGGCGCCGACGTCGGCGCGGATCGCGGTGGGTCCGGTGACGACGTGGTTGGTCAGCCTGCCCAGCCCCTCGACCTCGACCTCGACGACGTCACCGGGCCGCACGGGACGGGAGTTGGCGGGCGTGCCGGAGAGCAGCACGTCCCCGGGGTACAGGGTGATGGTGCGGGCGATGTCGGCGACGAGATAGTGCATGTCCCACTTCATCTCGTCGGTCGAACCGTCCTGCACCACCTCGCCGTTGACGTACGTCCGCAGCCGCTTGCCGTGGAAGTCCCAGTCGGTGACCAGCCCGGGACCGAGCGGGCAGAGGGTGTCCGAGCCCTTGACGCGCAGCATGGAGCCCGCGTCGGTGTCACGGAAGTCGTGCAGGCCGTAGTCGTTGGCGATCGTGTAGCCCGCGATGAACTCCCCTGCTTCCTCAGGGGAGATGTTGCGCGCGGTCCGCCCGATGACGATCGCGACCTCGCCCTCGTAGTTGAGCCACTTGCAGCCCTCGGGGCGGACGATCGCGCCCTTGTGGGAGTTGAGGGAGGAGGTCGGCTTGTGGAAGTAGGTCGGGGTGTCCGGGAGATCGATGCGGAACTCCTCGACCCGGCTGCGGTGGTTGAGGTGGACGGCGATCACCTTGGACGGCACGACCGGAGGCAGGTGCAGCGCCTCGTCGATCTTGACGCGGCGGCCGTCCCCGGCGACGAGTTCGTCGCCGTCGACGGTGACCTCGGCGGTGGCGCCGTCCAGCAGAATGCGGCGGTACTCGGGCATGTCGCTCTCCTAGGGGCGGCTGTGCGGGGTGCGGGGTGAGGGCGGTACGGGCAGGCCGTCACCGGTCCAGCCCGTGGCGGGGCGGTCGAACCAGAGGTGGACCTGACCGGTGCCGACGGAGTTCTCGTACTCGCCGTACTGGCGGGCTCTCGCGGTGCAGGCCTGTTCGCCGAGGGCGCCGGCCAGCATCAGGTAGTGGAAGAACTTCGCCTCGGGCTTGTACTTCCAGAACTCGTCCATGGTGTCGAGGACCTTGTCGTGCCGGCCCTCCTTGAACCAGGCGATCCGCTCGTGGTCCGCCTCGCGGGCCTCGGGTGTGCGGATGTGCGCGGGGTCGCTGGCCTCGTGGTCGCGGATCTCGCGCAGCGGCCAGAAGGTGTGCGAGAGGGCACCGGAGGCGATCACCAGGACCCGGCGGCCGGGGGTGGCCGCGATGCCGTCGGCGAGCGCGCGGCCCAGCCGCAGATGGTCCTCCATGTCCCCGGTCTGGCAGACGCCGATGGTCACCCACCGCTTGTCGGGCAGCCCCTCGCCGAGGAACTTCCAGAGGTTGATGGTGGCGTAGTAGACGGGGAGGTACGCGTCCTCGATGGGGGTGATCCAGGTGCCGTGCCGGTCGGCGAACTCGGCGATGTTGTGGGCGAGTTCGGGGTCGCCGGGGTAGTCGTACGGCATCCGGCACATGCCGCGCGGCAGCTCCTCGGAGGTGAAGAGTCCGGCCCGTCGCTGCTGGGCGGTGACGACGAACTCGACGGTCGTCGCCCAGTGCGAGTCGAGGACGACGACGGTGTCGTAGTCGTCGCGGTCGAAGACGTCCTCGCGGAGTCGGCGCAGGCCGGTGACGAGGGTGATCTCCTTGCCCTCGTTCAGTTCGAGGCGGTCCGCCTCGGGCAGCACGATGGTGGGGACATGGGCCAGCAGGCCGGCCCCGACGATCTCACCCATGGTTGGTCCATCCGTTGGGGGCGGTGACGGTGTTCTTCAGGTCGCAGTAGAAGTCGAAGCTCCAGGTGCCGCCCTCGCGCCCGACCCCGGACAGGCGCGAGCCGCCGAACGGTGCCTGGAGGTCGCGCACGAAGAAGCAGTTGACCCAGACCGTGCCCGCGACCAGGCGCGCGGTGACCCGGTCGGCGCGCTCGCGGTCGCCGGTGGCGAGGGTGGCGGCCAGCCCGAAGCGGGTGTCGTTGGCGAGCCGGACCGCCTCCTCCTCGTCGGCGAAGGTCTGGAGGGTCAGGACGGGTCCGAAGACCTCCTCCTGCACGATCTCCGAGTCCTGGGCCACGTCGGTGAGCAGGGTCGGCGCGTAGTACTGGCCGTCCCGGCGGTGTCCGCCGACGACGGTACGGGCCCCGGACGCGACCGCCCGCCGCACGAAGCCGTCGATCTTCTCCAGCTGGCGGGGGTGGATGGTGGGTCCGAGGTCGGTGGCCTCCTCGCGCGGATCGCCCTGGACCAGGGCCGAGGCCTTCTCCTCGAACCGGCGCGTGAACTCCTCGGCGACGGACTCCTCGACGAGGATGCGGGTGGCGGCCAGACACACCTGCCCGGCGTTGTCGTACTGCTCGACGGCGAGGTCCACGGCGAGATCGAGATCCGCGTCCGCGAACACCAACAGCGGTGATTTGCCGCCGAGTTCGAGGCTGAGCGGGGTCAGGTTCGCGGCGGCCGACGCGGCGATCCGCCGGGCCGTGGGCACCGAGCCGGTGAAGCTGATCCGGCGCACGTCCGGGTGCGAGGTGAGGGCGTCGCCGATCTCCGCGCCGTAGCCCTGGACGACGTTGAGGACACCGGCGGGAAGACCGGCCTCGGTGGCGATGTCGGCGAGCAGCGAGGCGGTGAGCGGGGACCACTCGGCCGGTTTGAGGACGACCGTGTCGCCGGCCGCGAGGGCGGGGGCCACCTTCCACGTGGCCAGCATCAGCGGCGCGTTCCACGGGGTGATCAGGACGCAGGGGCCGGCCGGGTCCCAGCTGACGTGGTTGGTGTGGCCGCGGGTCTCGAAGTCCTCGTGGCCGAGGCTGAGCAACCAGTCGGCGAAGAAACGGAAGTTGTGCGCGACGCGGGGCATGACGCCCCGGCGGTGGGAGCGCAGCAGGGCGCCGTTGTCGTGGGTCTCGACGGCCGAGAGTTCCTCGATGCGCTTCTCGACGCCGTCGGCGATGGCGTGCAGGACGCGGGCGCGCTCGGCGCGGGGAGTGGCGGCCCAGGCGGGGAACGCCTCACGGGCGGCGGCGATGGCGGCCTCGGCCTCGGCGGGGCCGCCGCGGGCGATCGGGCCGAGGACCTGGCCGTCGATGGGGGAGACGTCGTCGAAGGTGTCGGTGGAGGCGACGCGACGGCCGCCGATGAAGTGCCGGGTGTCGACGGGGACTCCGGCGACGATGATCTTCTCGGGCATGGGAAGGGCTCCTGACGCGAAGGGACGACGGGCGGACTGGGGCTAGGCCGTGTCCGCGAAGTCCCGCCTGCCTCGCGACGCCCGGCACGCACGCTCGCCGCACCGCCCGAAAGCCCAAGTACGCCCAGTACGAGGGCTTCCGGGCGGCGCACCGAGCGCACGCACCGGACGCCGCGAGGCCCGCCCTCCGGGCGGACGACGGGACTTCGCGGACACGACCTAGTCGGCGGTCGCCGCTGAGGTGCCGGACTCCAGCAGCCGTCCGCCGTCCCAGACGACCCCGACCTGTCGGTAGTACGCGGCGATCGGCTCGTGGACCTCCAGCCGGGCCAGCTCCTCCGTGGGCGCCTCGAACAGCGCCAACTCGGCGTCCCCGACCCAGGGTTGACCGCCCTCGAAGGCGGCGGCGCCGGTCTCGACCAGTTCGTCGAGTGCCAGGCCCTTGCCCTTCTCGATCGAGGGGAGCCAGCGGTGATGGGCCATGGGGTGGGCGTTCACGAACCCGTTCGTCGGCGCGGGTTCGCGCAGGGTCACCACGGTCTCGGCGAGCCGCCGGTCGGCCGCGGCTAGGGTCGCGCCGAAGCGGGCGCCCGCCTCGATGCGCGGCGCGGGGCCGTAGGGGTGCGGCCGGGTCTGGTGGATGGAGCCGAGCTTCTTCGGATAGCCCTGGTGCAGGCCGCGCGCGATGGCGAAGTCCTTGTCGACCCAGATGTACACGCACCGCGAGTACGTCCGGCCCCGGAACGAGCAGCGCACGACCGCGAACGCCTCCTTGTACTGGGCGAGCACGGGGTCGAGCAGTTCCTCCCCCGTTTCCGAGCAGGACTGCCAGTCGGCCCAGATCAGCGCCACCGCGCCCGGATCCTCGTCGGCCAACTCCAGTGGCTCGGGCAGCAGTTCGCGCACGCGCGCGGGATCGGTGCGGTACTCGACGGTGAGCAGGTCACCGGAGTAGCGCCAGGGCGGCGCGGGGATCAGCGACGACGATCCGGTCGCGGTCTTGGGGTGGAGGTAACCACGGACGCTGGCCATGACGTTGGTTCCTTACGCGGTGAGGGCGGGCTGCTGGAGGAGCGCGGTGCGATAGCGGGCGGCCCGCGCGGCCGTCGTGGGGGCACCGAGCGCGACGACACCGACGAGCAGGTCATCGCGGTGGTAGCCGGCGATGAGGTCGCCGTCCGGGTCGCCGTCGAGGACCCGGACGTCGGCGAGGCCGAGCAGGGGCGAACCGAAGGACTGCAACCGGAAGTCGTGCTGGTCGCTCCAGAAGGTGGGCAGTGGCGCGAAGGCCGCCAACTCGCCCCGGGCGCCGGTGAGATGGGCGACGAGACTCCGCGCCGCGTGTTTGGCGCTGTCCGTCGGGATCGACCAGTGCTCGACCCGGCGCGGCACCCCGTCGTAGCGGGCGTTGGGGAAGCGGGCCACGTCGCCGACCGCGACGACGGACGGCAGCCCGCCGACCCGCAGCAGCTCGTCGGTGAGCACACCGTCGCTCAGGTCGAGGCCGTTGTCCGCCAGCCACTCGGTGTTGGCGAGCGAACCGACCGACTCCACCACCACGTCGGCGGGCAGGACGGTCCCGTCGCCCAGCACGACACCCGTCACCCGGTCCTCGCCCTCGAAGGCGGCGACCCCGGTGCCGAGCGCGAAGCGCACCCCGCGCCGCTCGTGCCGGCGCAGCAGCGCACCGGCGAGCAGTTCGCCGAGCGGGCCGACCATGGGCAGCGGGAGCGGGTCGACGACGGTCACCTCGGTGACGCCCAGGCCCACGGCGGTGGCGGCCACCTCGCAGCCGATGAATCCGGCGCCGACCACGACCACGCGCACGCCCGGCCGGGTCAGCTCGGCGCGCAGGCCCTGGGCGTCGGCGAGGGTGCGTACGGTGTGGCGGCCGGTGAGCGGTCCGGGGCAGCGCAGCCTGCGCGGGCGCATTCCGGTGGCGACGACCAGACCGTCGTAGGGCAGCGTGGTGCTGTCGTCGAGGGTGAGGGTGCGTGCGGCGAGGTCGGCGGCCACGGCCCGGCGGCCGAGGTGCCATGCGACGTCGGCGGTGCCGGCCTTGGGGGTGAAGGCGAGGGAGTCGAAGGAGGCCTTGCCGGCGAGGACTTCCTTGGAGAGCGGGGGGCGGTTGTAGGGCATGTGCGGTTCGTCGCCGATCACCGTCACGGAGCCGGTCCAGCCCGCCGCGCGCAGTTGTTCGGCGGCGCGCAGGCCGCCCATCGAGGCGCCGACGACCAGCACGTTCCCGCCGGTCATCACTCCTCGATCCGGATGGCCTGGAGCGGGCAGACGTCCGCGGCTTCCTCGACCTCGTCGCGCAGCGCGTCGTCCGGGTCGGGGACGTAGCCGAGGTGTCCGGCGTCGTCCAGCTGGAAGACGTCGGGTGCCGCGAAGACGCACTGGCCGTGGTCCTGGCACTTGTTCATGTCGACGACGACCTTCATGGCCGGCCTCCTGGGGTGAGGGCGTCGGAGAAGTGGTGGGGAAGAGGGGCCCGGCGCGACGGCCGGGCCCCCGCCAAAGGGGCTGGAAGAACAGCCCCTGACTCGTTTGGCTTCAAACAAGATAGGAAGTGGCCGGGGTGGGGTCAATACCTATCCGGATGGATAATTTTCTTGTCGTCGCCTCTTGCGGGATGCGAGGACCGCTCCTACCGTTTGGCGTCAAACAACATTGCCGGGGTCGCCCGCCACCGCCGTGACCCGGCCCCTCATTCCCCGCCTCCGGGCTCCCGACCCGGAAGTGCCCCACCGTCCGCCCGAGGAGACAACGGTGAGCGTTCAAGACATCCCGGAAGTCCGCCGCCACATGGAGCGACTCGCCGCCGACGGCATCGACGTGGTCAGGGTGACCTACCCCGACCTCATCGGCACCGACCGCGCCCGCGACGTCCTGCTGGAGGAACTGCCCCGGGCCGTGGAACACGGGCTCGCCTTCTGCCGGGCCGTCTACCACACCAGCCCGCAGGGCGATGTGGTCCCGGTCCGCGGCGGCCTCGACGCGGGGCTGCCCGACATCTGCGTACGCCCCGACCTGGACACCCTGCTGCCCCTCCCCTGGGAACCAGGCGTGGCCACCTGTCTCGGCGAGGTCCTCGACCCGGCGACCGGCGCACCTGCCCCCGAATCGCCCCGCGACCTCCTCCAGGCCGTCCTCGACCGGAGCGCCGAGCACGGGCTGCGGCCCGTCGTCGGCCCGGAACTGGAGTACTTCCTGTGCGAGCGCGGCCCCGCCGGCGACTGGCGCCGCTACGCCTCCGACCCCGGAGTCGTCTACACGGCCGGGCTGCGCGCCGACCCCGACAACCACCTCCTGCGCACGCTGCGACAGGTCCGCGACCTCAACATCGGCGTGCTCAGCGGCAACCACGAGTTCGACGGCGGGCAGTTCGAGATCAACCTCCTCCACTCGGAGGCGATGTCTGCCGCCGACCGCGCGTTCCGCTTCAAGGCCGCGATCAAGGAACTGGCCCGCAAGGAGGGCCGGCTCGCCACCTTCATGGCGAAGCCGTTCAACGACGCCGGAGGATCCGGCTTCCACCTCCATCTCTCCAGCGACGACACCGAGGGCCGCAACGCCTTCGACGACCCGTCCGGGCCCTACGGCCTCTCCGCCACCGCACGCCACTCCGTCGCCGGAGTGATGGCGCACGCACCCGCCCTCGCCGCGCTCCTCAACCCGACCGTCAACTCCTACAAACGCTTCGGGCCCGACACACTCGCGCCCTGGCTGATCGACTGGGGCCTCGACAACCGCAGCGCCATGGTCCGCATCCCGCCGGAACGCGGCTCCGGCGCCCGGCTCGAACTACGGCTCGGCGACGCCAGCGCCAACCCCTACCTCGCCATCGCCGGCACCGTCGCCGCCGCCCTGCTGGGCGTGACGGCCGCCGAGGAACCGCCCGCCCCGCTGGAGGGTTACGGCTACGACCCGGCCCGCTCCGCCGTCCTGCCCGGCACCCTCTCCGAGGCCCTCGACGCGCTGGAGGCGGACACCGCCCTGGCCGAGGTGCTCGGCAAGGACTTCACCACGTCCTTCCTCTCCTACAAGCGCAACGAGGTCGAGCGCTTCCAACGGCACGTCACCGACTGGGAGTTCACCGAGTACGCCTACCACCTGTGACCCGCCGTACGACCCCGAGGAGCCACCGATGACCGAGACGACCCTGACCGCCGCCGCGAACGAACCACTGCCCCTCGCCGACGTCGACCTCGCCGACCTCGACAACTTCACCGACGGCGTGACCCCTTGGCGCATGTTCCACACCCTGCGCCACGAGGACCCGGTCCACTGGCAGCCCGAGGAGGCCCCCAACTCCGGCTTCTGGTCGGTGACCCGGCACGCCGACATCGCCCGCGTCGACCGGGACGCCGAGACCTTCACCTCCACCCGGTTCGTCAACCTCGAAGAGGTCGACGACGACCAGATCAAGAAACGCGCCTCCATCCTGGAACTCGACGGCGTCCGCCACCGGGCCCTGCGCAGTCTGATCCAGCGGCAGTTCGGGGCGGGGGTGATCAACAGCTACGCCGACTTCCTGCGCGGCCTGACCGCGCAGACCCTCGACGCGGCGCTGGCCAAGGGCAGCTTCGACTTCGTCAAGGAGATCTCCGCCGACTTCCCCATCAACGTGCTCGCCCGACTGCTCGACGTCCCGCCGGAGGACAACCAGCAGCTCATCGACTGGGGCAACCGCATCATCGGCAACACCGACCCGGACTACGCCGACGTGCTCCTGCACAGCGAGGAGAGCGAGAAGTACCGCGACCTGCCGTTCCGTTCCCCCGCCTCGCTCGAAGTCTTCGCCTACGGACGGGAGTTGGCGCGTCAGCGGCGCGGTGGCGAGGGCACCGACCTGGTCTCCAAGCTGGTCAACACCACCCCGCGCGACGGAGTCCCGCTCTCCGCGCAGGACTTCGACAACTACTTCCTGCTCCTGGTCGTGGCCGGCAACGAGACCACCCGGCACACCATCACCCACTCCATGCTGGCCCTGCTCCAACACCCCGAGCAGCTGGCCCGCCTGAAGGACGACCCCGCCCTGATCCCCACGGCCGTCGAGGAGTTCCTGCGCTGGGCGTCCCCCGTCTACCACTTCCGCCGGACCGCGACCCGGGACGTCGAACTCGGCGGCAAGCGGATCAAGGAGGGCGACAAGGTCGTCATGTGGTACGCCTCCGGCAACCGCGACGAGGAGGTCTTCACCGACCCCTACGACCTCGACGTGGCCCGACAGCACAACGACCACGTCACCTTCGGCAAGGGCAGCCCCCACCTGTGCCTGGGCAACCTGCTGGCCCGCACCGAGATCCGCATCATGTTCGAGGAGCTGATCCCGCGCCTCGCGGACATCCGCCTGACCGGCGAAGTGCCGCGTGTGCGCTCGAACTTCGTCAACGGCATCAAGAAGCTGCCGGTGGAAGTCACGCTCGCGTGAGGCGGAGCCCGCGTTCCGCCGGAACGGCAGTGCTGCGAGGGCCGGTTCGCGGATGAACCGGCCCTCTCGTCGGACGGGGGTCAGCAGTAGAGGTTGCCGCCGGGGCTCACCCCGAGAATGGACGTGAAGCGGTTGTAGGCGTCGACGCGGCTCTGGACCTGCGCGGGGTTGCGTCCGTCGCACTCCAGGGAGCCGTTGATGGAGCGGATGGTCTGGCCGAAGCCGGCGCCGTTGACCATCGCGTTGTGCGGGGTCATCGTGCCCGGCCCGGACTGGGTGTTCCAGTACCACAGGCCGGTCTTCCAGGCGACGGCCGAGTCGTTCTGCACCAGCCAGGGGTTGTTGAGCAGATCGATGCCCAACGCGTCGCCCGCCGCCTTGTAGTTGAAGTTCCACGACAGCTGGATGGGGCCGCGGCCGTAGTACGCGGCCTGTCCGGCCGGGCAGCCGTAGGGCTGGCTCGCGTCGCAGTAGTGCGGGTAGTTGGCGGTGTTCTGCTCGACGACGTAGACCAGTCCGCCGGTCTCGTGGTTGACGTTGGCGAGGAAGGCGGCGGCCTCCTGCTTCCTGACCGTGTCGGAGCCGGTCTTCGCGAAGCCCGGGTAGGCGGAGAGCGCGGCGGTCAGGCCCTGGTACGTGTAGAAGCCGTTCCGGTTCGGGAACATCTGGTTGAACTGGGCCTCACTGACCACGAAGCCGGACGGGGTCGTACCGCCGCCGCTCACGGGCGCGCTCCACTTCTGGTTGGCGCCGCCCGAACAGGTCCAGATCTGGAGCCGGGTGCCGTTGGCCGAGTTGTTGCCGGTGACGTCCAGGCACTTGTCGGCCTGCGGGTTGACTATGTCGTTGGCGGAGCTGACGGCCCACTTCTGGGCGGCCGAGCCGTTGCAGTCGTAGAGCTGGACCGGTGTGCCGTCCGCCGTGCCGCCGGAGGTCACGTCGAGACACTTGCCGAGCGCGCGCAGGGTTCCGTCACCGGAGTTGGACCAGATCTGGGCGTTGGTGCCGTTGCAGTCGTAGAGCTGTACGGCGGTCCCGTTGGCGGTGTTCGCCCCGGCGACGTCGACGCACTTGCCGGCCAGGCCGGTGATCCGGCCGTCTGCCGCGCGGGCGGGGGAGACGGCGAACAGGGCGGACAGGGCCGCGGCGAGCAGCATGACGAGAGCGAGTCTGCTCAGCGCCGTGAGTCCGCGGAGACTCGGTGCGGTGTGGGGGGTGACCATGGGTCTTTGCTCCCGGAGTTGAGAGGTGGACGAGTGGGGCGGCCGGCACGCGGGCAGCACGTGCCGTGGGCGAAGGCCCGGAACCGGGCGGGCCTCAACTGGGCGCGCCCTGAAGGACGTTGACCACTCGAAGGTAAAAGTCTAGACCAATTTGGTCAAGGTGTGTGCATGACAGCAGGTGCCGACCCGCCGGTCCGGATCGCGCCGAGCGGGCGGGGCGGGCTCCGGTGAACCACGGGTGAATTATTGATAGCCGTCAGGCGTACAACCCTTCACTCCTTCCTCGCGTCGAACTGGCGTGCAACGGCGTCGCCGTAGCGGGAAGTCCTGTGGGGGGATCTCTTGTCCATGTTGGTTCGTTGGTTGTGTGCTGCCCTGCGCGTGCGGGCGAAGGCCGACCTGCTGCTGGTTGTCTTGTTCGCCGTCGGCTTCGCCGCGCTGCCCGTCTTCGCGCTGCTGCCGTCCCTGTGGGGCTTCGCGGTCGCGTCCGCCGTGAGCTACGCCGTGGACGAGGCCCTGCACGTCCGGGCGCCGCAGTTCATCCGCAGGCTCGCGGCACTACAGCTCGACCGCACCCTGCGGTTCGCCTTCCGGACGCTGATGCTGCTCGCCCTGGCCGACCGGATGGAGGCCCCGGACCGGGTGCTGGTCGCCGGACTCGCCGTATTCGGCGCCCACTTCACGCTGGTGATGCTGTACTCGGCGGTGCACCACGCGATCAGCCGCCGGCGCGTGCTGCCGGTGGCCGTACGCAATCTCGACATGAGCGGGGCCGGCATCGAGAAGCCCCCGCCCGCCTATCTCTACCGCCGGTTCCTGCGCAAGCTGCTGCACCTCGACCTGCCCGCCCACGCGGGACTCCTGCTCGCGCTCGCGGCCGGGACCTGGTCCCTCGCCTACGCCGGCTACGCGGTGACCGCCGGATGCGCGGTCGCGGCCGTCGTGGCCCTGCTCATGGCGTACCGCCGGGCCCGCCGGATGCCGGCCAAGGACGAGGTGATCGCCGAGGTCAACCGCCAACTGGCCGGCTACCGGCCCGAAGTGGCCCTGTACTTCAGCTTCGCGGCGGTCTCCCGGGACTTCATGTACCAGGTCAACATGTGGATCGAGACCCTTGAACGGCTCGACCGGCGCCCGCTGATCATCCTGCGCGAGCAGGCCTCGTTCCGGTACCTCAGCCGCACCTGGATCCCGGTCCTGTGCGTGCCCAAGGCCGACGACCTGGCCGAACTGGAACTGCCCGACGTCCGCGTCGTCCTCTACCCGGGCAACGCCGGCAAGAACGTCCACATGCTGCGCGTCGCCGAGGCCAAGCACGTCTTCATCGGGCACGGCGACAGCGACAAGCTCGCCAGCAGCAACCGCGTCAGCAAGGTGTACGACGAGATCTGGGTCGCCGGCCGCGCCGGGCGCGACCGCTACCAGCGGGTCCGGCACGCCATCAGCGACGAGTCGATCGTCGAGGTGGGGCGCCCTCAGCTGTCGTCGATCCGGCCGCACACCGACCACGCGCCGGGCCCGCTGCCGGTCGTGCTGTTCGCCCCCACCTGGGAGGGCTGGAGCGACGACGACTGCCACACCTCGCTCATCCCGATGGGCGTGCCCCTGATCGAGAAGCTCCTCGCGCAGAACGTACGGATCATCTACAAGCCGCACCCGCTCACCGGCCGCCGCTCTCCCGAAGCTGCTGCCTCGGACCGGACCGTCCGCGAACTGCTGACCCGCGCCAACGAGCGTCGCGAGACCACCCAGGCGCAGGGCGCGCAAGCCGTCGCGTCGAGGCTGCGGGACATCCGGGCCCGGATCGACGAACTGGCCGGACGCCACAGCGGCGACCACACCCAACAGACCCGCGACGCACGGGTCCCCGACCGCGGTGACACGGCCGAGTGGCACGCCCTGCACGACGAGTGGCACCGGCTGTTCTGGGAGAGCCACGGACCGGTCGGGCACCAGGTGATCCTCGGACAACTCCCCACGCTGTACGAGTGCTTCAACCAGGCGGACCTTCTCATCAGCGACGTCTCCTCGGTGGTCGCCGACTTCGTCGCCAGCCTCAAGCCCTACGTCCTGACCAACGCGCACGACCTGCCCGACGACGAGTTCCGCGCCGCCTACACCACCGCCGGCGGCGCCTACCTCCTGGACCGCGCCTGCACCCGGCTGCCGGAGATCCTCCGCGCGGTCCGCGAGCCGCGCCACGACCCGATGGCACCGATCCGCCAGGACTTCAAGGAATACGTCCTGGGCGCGGACCGACCCAGCTCCATGGAGCGCTTCAACACCGCCGTCAACGACCTCGCCGACCGGGCGGCGGCGGAGCGGGGCGAGCACCGGGCGGACGGTGATCAGCACACCGTGAGGGAGCCGGCGTAGGGGATCGGCAGGGGCAGGGGCAGGGGCAGGGGCAGGGGCAGGGGCAGGGGTGGCTGTGGCCATCCTCACAAAACGCGGCAAAAGCGCCCTTTCGTGGCACTCGTCACGTCGTGGAACGGCCGCCTCGTCTACGTTCGCAGCTCCCTGCCCCTGTCCCCGACCCACCGAGGCCCCATGCCGTACCGCCCGATTCCCCGACCGTCGATCACGCGTCGCCCGAGCACGTCCGGCCGGCGCGGGAGCCGTGCCCGACTCCGCGCGGCGCTGCTCGGCGGCTCCGCGGCCACCCTCCTCGCGGTCGCCGCGGCCGGTCCCGCCGCGGCGACGACCACGCCGAGCGCGACCCGGGTGGCGAGCGCCGTGCTGGACCTGGACCACCCCGAACGCGCCCCGCAGGTGCGCGGCAAGGACGCCTCCTACGACACGGCCAGCATCGTCAAGGTCGACATCCTCGCCACACTGCTCCTCCAGGCGCAGGACGCCGGACGCGACCTCACCCAGCAGGAACGCGCGCTGGCCGAGACGATGATCGAGCACAGCGACAACGACGCGGCCACCACCCTCTGGCGGGAGATCGGCCAGGCCTCCGGCCTCGCGGCGGCGAACAAGCGCCTCGGTCTGTCCTCGACGGTCGGCGGGACCGGCGGCATGTGGGGACTCACCCGCACCACCGTGAGCGACCAGATCAGCCTGCTGCGCGCGGTGTTCGCCACGCCCTCCGGCACGTCCGCGCTGACCGCGGCCTCCCGGACCGGCATCCGTACGCTGATGACCCGCATCGCCGCCGGGCAGTCGTGGGGCGTCTCGGCGGCCTCCGACGCCGGGTGGGCGCTCAAGAACGGCTGGCTGCAACGCAGCGCCACCGGCCTGTGGGACATCAACAGCGTCGGAGAGGTCACCTCGGGAACGCACCACTACCTCGTCGTGGTCCTCTCCGACGGCCATGCCTCGATGGCGGGCGGCATCGCGGCGGTCGAACAGGAGGCCCGCACGGCGGTCGCCTCGGCACGGGCGACCGCCTGAGGAGCCGTCCCTCCGGAAGCAAAGATCTCGCGTCGGCGGGACGGGCGAACACTATGAACGCAATGATCGACGGCTGGTCCCCGTAGGGGGCGCTTCCTAACATCACGGATCGCAGCGCAACTTCGCACAGCGAATTCATAGGAGCCGCTCCCGTGACGACATTCGACGCGCCCGCGCCGGTACGCAGACGCCTCCCGGCCCCTCGCCGCCGCCGGGCGGCGCTGGCACTCGCCGTGGCCGCGACCCTCTTCGGCACGCTCGGCAACGCACCCGCCCCCACGACGCGGCCGACAGTGGCTGCCTGCCCCGCCGACCTGCTGGGAAAAGCCACCTGTTACACCGGCCGTGACGGCGACGGGGCGTACTACGCGATGGCCGTACCGACGCACTGGAACGGGTCCCTCGTCGTGCACGCGCACGGCGGTCCCGATCTCGGCGACGCCTCGGACCCGGCACGCAGCACCGACGACCTGGGGCGCTGGGCGGTGCTGGTCGAGGAGGGATACGCCTGGGCCGGCTCGTCCTACCGCCGGGGCGGGTACGGGACGCGGATGGCCGCCGCCGACACCGAGAGCGTGCGCGAACAGTTCGTCTCGGAGTTCGGCAGGCCGAAGCGGACCTACCTCCACGGCCAGTCCTGGGGCGGCGATGTCGCGGCCAAGGTCGCGGAGACCTACGGCGGCCAACACGGCGCCTACGACGGCGTGTTGCTCACGAGCGGTGTGCTCGGCGGCGGTTCGCGCGGCTACGACTACCGCGTCGACCTGCGGGTTGTCTACCAGTACTACTGCCACAACCACCCCCGTCCCACGGAACCGCAGTACCCGCTGTGGCAGGGGCTGCGCGCCGACTCCACCATGACGAGCGCCGGGCTCCGCGCCCGCCTCCAGGAGTGCACGGGATTCGCCTCGGCCCCCGCCGAGCGCACCGTGCTCCAGCAGCGCAACCTCGACGACATCCTCGCCGTCACCCGCATCCCGGAACGCGCCCTGGAGTCTCATCTGCGGTTCGCCACCTTCACGTTCCGGGACATCGTGGCGAACCGGCTCGGCGGCCGGAATCCCTTCAGCGACCAGGGCGTGCGCTACTCCGGTTCACACGACGACAAGGCGCTCAACGCCGGTGTCGAACGGTTCTCCGCCGACCCCACCGCCCGCCGCGACCTCTCCTACGACAGTGACCTGACCGGCAAGGTCTCCCTTCCCGTCCTCACCCTGCACGCCATCGACGACCCGACCGCCTTCGTCGAGCACGAGGCGGCCTACCGCGCGACCCTCCAGGGCGCCGGCCGGGGCGGCAACCTCGTCCAGTCCTTCACGACGGAGACCGAGCACAGCGCGCTGAGCGACGCCGAGTACGCCAACTCGCTGGCCGCGCTGGACACTTGGGTCCGTCACGGCCGCAGGCCGACCGCTCGCTCGCTCGCCGCCTCCTGCGCGGCCTTCGACCGGAAGTACGCCACCGGATGCTTCTACGACCCGGCTTTCCACCCCGCGCCGTACGCCTCGCGGATCAGGCCCCGGCCCGGCGGCCTCGCCTGGCCCGCGATGACCGCGAAACAGGAGCGGGCATGGAGCCGCATCGACGGGGTGGGGATCGCTCCCTGACGCGCCGGGCGATGTGTCAACTTCCTTACTGGAGAGGGAAGTTCCGAGCATCGACGGGTCCCGTCCCGCCGCTGTTCGATCGGCCATCGGTCAGTCTCGAAGAGCTGCGCGCGGCGCGACGGCCGCGTGCGTACGGTCCCGGGCATCGAGGCGGGGCGACAGCACCGCTCCGCCGCAGTCGAGGGAACGCAAGGGGAGGCAACGTGGCGAGTGTGGAAGTGTCGTTGAAGGAGATGATGGCCGGCATCGAGGGGGCGTTGGGGGCCGCGGTCGTCGACTACACCAGCGGAATGGCGCTGGGCACACTGGGCGGTAGCAAGACCCTGGACCTGACGGTCGCCGCCGCCGGCAACACGGACGTCATCCGCGCCAAGGTGCGCACGATGGACCAGTTGGGTCTTAAGGGCCAGATCGAGGACATCCTGATCACGCTGGACAGCCAGTACCACCTGATCCGTCTGGTCACCGGCAGCAACGGCAACGGTCTGTTCCTGTACCTCGTTCTCGACAAGGCCCGCTCCAACCTGGCCATGGCCCGCCATCAACTCAAGCGGGTGGAAGGGCAGATCGAGATCTAGCCCGCACCGGCGGAAAGGGATCACGTCTGCCCACGATGTGAAGAGTTCTTCAACTCACCACATCTGCATGGCCACAATGTGCGGCCGTGCGGGGCCCGAGGCGTGAAGGATCGGCCTCCGAAGACGGTCTGATATGTGGCGCCACCCCCGGGTAGCGCCACATACCAGGCGGTCGCGTTTCCACCCACCCGGCAAGGAGCGAGCATCCATGCAGGTCCCCCTCTACCAGGTCAAGGCGGACTTCTTCCGCATGCTCGGCCACCCCGTGCGCATCAGGGTGCTGGAACTCCTTCAGCACGGACCGGTGTCCGTACGGGACCTGCTCGCCGACATCGAGATCGAGCCGTCCAGCCTGTCGCAGCAACTGGCCGTCCTGCGCCGCTCCGGCATCGTCGTCTCCATCCGGGAGGGCTCCACCGTGCGCTACGCGCTCGCCGGCGGAGACGTCGCCGAACTCCTGCGGGCCGCGCGCCGTATCCTCACCGAACTCCTCACCGGACAGAACCAGATCCTCGCCGAACTCCAGCAGGCCGACACGCCTCCGCGGTCGCTGCCCACGCTGCGGTGACGTCGGGGCCGAGAGGACGGCGGCGGACACCACGGGCCCGGCCCCGGTGCCACCGCCGGACGACGGTGGCACCGGGGCCGGGCGAAGGAACGGTCGGACGACCGGCAGGTGTCAGAACCAGCTCTGGTTCTGGCCCGAGTTGCACGCCCAGGTGCGGAAGCCGGCGCTGCTGTCGTCGATGCAGCGGTTGGTCTGCTGGTTCCTGAGCTCGATGGTGTTGTCGCCCCACTTGTGCACCAGCCAGCTCTGGTTGGTGCTGGAGTCGCAGTTCGCGGTCTTGAACCCCTGGTCGCTGTCGTACATGCAGCGGTTGGTGTAGGCGTTCTTCAACTGCACGGTGCCGTCGCCCCACTTGTGGACGATCCAGTTCTGCGGGGTGGAGCCGTTGCACTCCCAGGTGCGGAAGCCCGCGCCGGTGTCGTCGATGCAGCGGTTGGTCGCCTGGTTCTTGAACGTGTTGACGGCGTCGGCCGCCGAGGCCGTCGCGGCGGGCAGCAGCGCGATGGCGGCGGCGGACACGCCGAGCGCCGCGACGCGGGTCAGGACGGAGACGGACATGGGTGTTCCCTTCGATGGGGTGGTGGTGCCCCGCGGCCGAATGCGGCGGGGAGTCCGGTGCGGGCGTCCGGGCCGGGGAGCGCTCAGCCGCACTGGCGGCTGACGTTGCCCTTGTCGTCGCCCTTGAGGTAGATCGCGCTGACATAGCCGACACCGCCCGCGTTCAGGGGCAGTTCGATCCACTTGTCGTTGCTGTAGCCCTCGGCCGTGACGAGCTGGCCGGTCTTCCAGCAGTTCGCCGGGTAGCTCTCGTTGGGGTACACCGTGCTGACGACGCCGCAGCTGGTGGCCGCGCAGGAGCGGACGTTGGCCTGCGCCCAGGCGGTCACGGTGGTGCCCTGCCCGCCACCGCCGCCACCCGGCGTGCAGGGCAGGCTCACCCCGCGCTCGCGCAGATACGGCACCGGGTCGATGCCGCGGACCGTGGTGGACGTGCCGATCCTGACCCGCAGATGCAGGTGCGGACCCGTCGCCTCGCCCTCGCTGCCCATCAGGGCGATGCGCTGACCGGCCTGGACGTGCTGGCCGACGACGACGTCCCGCTGGTACATGTGCCCGTACTCGGTCACCGTGCCGTCGTCGTGCAGGATGCGGATCCACTGGCCGTAACCGCTGGCGGGGCCCGAGTTGATGACCTCGCCGGAGCCCACGGCGTAGATGGGCGTGCCCTGGGCGTTGGCGATGTCGACGCCGTCGTGGCTGTCGCTGTACCCCTGGCTGATGACTCCGGCGGTCGGGCACGAGGCGGCGAACGCGGCCGGGGCGGCCGGTGCCGCGGCGGCGGGCAGGGCCGCCGTCAGCGGCAGCAGGACGGCGGCGGCCGTGACGAGTCCGGCGTACGGGAACAGACGCACGAGGCTTCCTCTCCGGTGACTTCTGGTGGACGGCACGGAAGCTATCCGCGCCCCGACGGCCGGCGGCATCCGGAACGTTCCGGAATGACGCGGCGGCGCGCGGCCGGATAGGGCTGGGGATCGTCAACCGCACCGATTTCCCGACCAGTTGGAGAGATGCGTCATGCGATCCACCACCAGACGACTGATACAGGGCGTGTGCGCCCTGCTGGTTCTGGGCGGACTGCCGCCGGTCGCCGCCGCCGCTGCCGACGGACCCGGCCACGAACGCCCCGCCGTACGACCGGCCACCGACTGGCGCATCGACCTCGCCGCCGCCTCGGCCGACCAGCACAACACCCACCACCGCGGGAACGGCGCGCTCACCATCGGCGACCGCCGCGCCCGCACCGCGTCCGCTCCCGGCCGGGCCTTCGCCGTGTACACCGCGCCGGCCCGCAGCCTCGGACGCCAGGCGGACACGTTCACCATCCGGCCGCGGGCCCAGGTGCCGGCCGGAACGCAGGTGGTGACCGAGGTGCGGGGGAGCGACCACCCGGGACGGTGGACGCAGTGGACCGCCCCCGACCACGCCGGCCGGCTCCGGCTGGCCCAGGCCGTCTCCGTCGTCCAGGTGCGGCTGACCCTGCTCGGCACCCGCACCGCCGCCCCCGCGGTCTCCGCCCTCTCCGTCCACGCCGACCGCGCGCAGCCCGCGCCCCTGGCACCCCGCGCACTGACCACGGCCTCCCCGACGTACCGCGTCTTCGCCACCCGCGAGGGCCTCGCCGGACAGACCACCGCCAACGGCCATGTCATCCAGCAGCGCGACCACTTCGTCGCGCTGCCGTCCCGGCGGATGCTCGCCTCCAACGGCGGCCACGAGTACCAGGTACGGCTGTGCTACCAGCGCACGGGACGCTGCGAGACGGCGCCGGTGTGGGACGTCGGCCCCTGGAACACCCAGGACGACTACTGGAACCCGTCCGCGCAGCGGCAGATGTGGGGTGACCTGCCGCAGGGCACCCCCGAGGCGCAGGCGGCCTACCAGAACGGCTACAACGGCGGTCTCGACGAGTTCGGGCGCCGGGTCGCCAACCCGGCCGGCATCGACGTCGCCGACGGCACCTTCTGGGACGGCCTGGGCATGACCGACAACGACTGGGTGGACGTCACCTTCCAGCCGTCCGGCGACACCGGCGGGCAGACGAGCGTCACCGCGTGGACGGAGGCCAACGTCCGCTCCTGCGCCTCCACTTCGTGCGGCGTGGTCAGCAAGGTGTACCCGAACCAGAGCTACCCGGCGAACTGCTGGAAGACCGGCCAGGTCGTCACCGACGAGGGCTACACCAGCGACAAGTGGATCGAACTGGCCCTGAACGCGGGCGGTGTCGGCTATGTCAGCGGCATCTACCTCAAGGGCGACGCGACCGGCGGTGTGACCCGCCAGTGCGGCACCTGAGCCGGCCCGCGCCGGCCGTCACCCCGTAACGTGCCGGAGTCCCTTCAACGCCCTTGTGCGGCACCGTCGTTGCCGCACACCGAGGCGAGGAGAGGACGAGCACCATGAGGCAGAGGCCGACGGGAAGAGCGGGCTGGGCGGCGGCACTGACGGCGCTGCTGATGACG
Organism: Streptomyces sp. NPDC091280; assembly: GCF_044768565.1. NCBI lineage: Bacteria > Bacillati > Actinomycetota > Actinomycetes > Kitasatosporales > Streptomycetaceae > Streptomyces > Streptomyces sp. NPDC091280. The sequence continues at coordinate 161,984 of NZ_JBIVUZ010000007.1, read as the reverse complement.
GCGGGACTGTGCGCGAGCGCACCGGCCGCGTCGGCGGCGCCCACGCCCCGCCCCGACTTCCGGCTGCCGTTCCCCTGCGGACAGACCTGGCAGTTGCAGACGTACCTGGGCCACGACCCCGACGACAAGAAGCTCGACATGTACCACGTCGACGGCGCGACCCTGGGCGCCACCGTCACCGCGTCCGCCGCCGGCACGGTCACCGAGTTCTTCGAACCCGGCGGCATCGAGATCAACCACGGGGGCGGCTGGTTCAGCGTCTACCTGCACATGGACCGCGTCGACGTCCACCTCGGCCAGCAGGTCGCCTCGGGCGCACCGCTCGGACGGCTGGGACTGGTCGGCACGGAGGAGGCCCATCTCCACTACGAGCAGCTCTACGACACCAACGGCGACAACGACGGCGAGACGGACGAGATGGTCCACCCGGTGCTCCAGGGCACCGAGTACCGGCTCAGCCCCGACGGCCCGTTCCCCCGCGTCACCAGCACCAACGCCTGCGGCGGGGGCGGCCAGCCGGCCACCAGGTACTGGGTGGACACCCTCGCCGACGCCACCGGCTATCCCGACGCCGACTGCACGCACGACAGCACGACGCGCTGCACCGCTCAGGGCACCCTGCGCAAGGGCACCAACTACGTCCTGTGCAGGAAGTGGGGCGACGAGGTACGGGTCGGCGCCGCCTACAACCACTGGTGGCTGCTGACCGACCTCGACGAGGTGACACCGGGCGGCCGGGGCCGCGCGTACGTCTCCGCCTACTACCTCGACCGGTGGGGCAACGACGAGGCGAAGGACAACGACGGCCGGGACATCCCCGCGTGCACCTGATCCGCCCGGACCAGGTGCATCGAGGCCTCAGCGGCAGGTGGGCAGGACGGGCCGGTCCTTCGTGCGCACGGCGGGGAACCACGCGGTGGCGTCGGCCGCACCGCCCGGCAGCCGGACGCGGTACCACACGGTGGAACGGGTACCGATCTCGTCGGTCACCGGCAGCCCCTGGGGCAACCGGCACTGCGCCGAGAGCACGTCCCCGTGCCAGACACGGGTGACCACCACATTGCTCACGGTGTACGGCTCCTTCGGGTCGATCGCCAGACCGAGACTGCACTGCTGGTCACGGTCGGCCGCGCGGGCCCGGCAGGTCGGCTCCACGTTGTACACCTTGATGGCGGCCGGGCCCGCGGTCTCGGAGACGTTCTCGGCATGGACGGGCTTGTCCCGTGTCGTGGCGCTGTCGTCCGCGACGTAGACCCATCCGGCGACCGCCGCCGCGCACAGGGCGGTCGCCGTCGCCGCGCCGACAACCACCCGCCGACGCCGCCGACCCCCGTGGGCACGCGCCGCGCCCGTACCCCCGTCAGGGGCTTCCGCACCGATGCGGGCCAGCAGGGCCTGCGCGGTGCACGCGGCCCGTGCCTCGTGGGTGGGGGCGAGGCAGTCCGTCGCCAGCTCGCGCCAGAACGACGGTACGGCGGGATCCAGCCGCAGCGGTGCCCGCCCGGCGGCGTACTCCTGCGCCGCCGCACCCCGCGCGGCCGGGGTCGCGCCGGGGAACGGCGAGGTGCCGCCGCCGAACACCTGATGGACCATGATCCCGAGCGCCCAGATGTCGGCGCTCGGCCGCGCCTGCACACCACGTTCGCCCAGCGGGGCCCTCCAGCGCTCGGGCGGCAGATAGTCGGGGGTGCCCAGCGGGGGCATCCACGCATGCGTGCCGTGGGTGCCGTCGAGTTCCGAGGCCAGTCCGAAATCCGACAGCCGGACCGAACCGTCCGCCATCAGGAGAACGTTGTCGGGCTTGAGATCGCCGTGCACCCAGCCCACCTCGTGCAGATGGGCCAGGCCCTCGCAAATCTGTGTCAGGATCCGCCCGGCCCGCCCGTCCGCCAACTCCCTCTCGTCCGCGAGGAGTTGGCGCAGACTGCGCTCGGCGCGCTCCATCACCAGCACGATCGCGCCGTCGAGTTCGGGGTGGTCCGGCTCGTCCAGTACGACCGAGTCGAGCACCCGGATCAACCGGGGATGCCGGGTCCGCCGCCCGAACTCGCGCTCGCGGTGGGCGCATTCGAGCAGCCCGCGCGCCTGCCGAGGGGCGAGTCCGGAGGTGGGCAGGAACTTCAGCGCGACGACATCCGGGTGCCCGTCCGGCGCCCGGCGCACGCTGCGGCCCTCGTAGACCCACCCCCAGCCCCCGTCCGCGATCGGCGCGACCACCTCCCAGTCGCCGACCCGGTAACCGGCCGGAACACGCTCCGTCTCGCCCCCACCGCTCACCGGCCCACCGCCTGGGCGCTGGTGCAGGAGACCGCCGAACGGGACGGCAGCAGCCCCAAGTGGGCCTCGCCCACCACCCCGAACCGCAGCGCGATGCCCACCAGCGCCTCGCGCTTGCCGTTGCGGCGGGCACCGCGCCCCACGTCACGCGACTCCGGCAGGACGATGCGCAGCTTCTCCTCGGCGAGGTAGTCGATGTGCGCGCTGACCCCGCGGGCGGTGAGGCGCGCGCACTGTGGAAGCTGCCGCAGGCGTTCGACGATCTCGGGCGTGGTCGGCACCGCGAGCGCCGACTCGTCGCGCAGCCGCGGCTCGCACAGCGCGACCAGGACCAGGAAGTACGTCGCGGTCTCGTCCAGCGAGTACGCCGTCAGGGTCTGTGTGCCACGCCGGCCGCCGGCCGCCCCCTGCGGGTCCAGGTAGACGTGGTCGGGGGCGAAGACCTGGAAACTCACCGGGTGGTCCCGCGTGGGCAGGACCACGCGCGCGAACTCGAAGGGAATGGGCGCCCCGAGACGGCGCGGCGGCACCCGCAGATACTCGCCCGCGCCCTCCGGGTTCTCCACCAGATAGCTCTGCGTGGCGCTGTGGTTGCTCAGCAGCCAGTGGTCCTCGCTCACCCGGATCTCCCCGGCCAGCCGCGACACCGCCGGATCGTCGAGCCGCAACTCCACGGTGACGGTGTCCGATCCGCGCCCGAACCGGGCGACCTCACCCGCGCCGAGCCGTAGCGTCAGCGGCGGTTCCTGCGGCACATGGATCAGTACGCCGCTCATCGTCCCCCGATTCCGGCAGAGTCTGCCTTTCGGGCTGTCTCTCTTCCGCACAAGGCAGGAACACGAGCGCTGGTCAACGCGCACACCCCGTTTTACCTCGATTCCTTCCGGTCTTCCGCACGCGGGTCGAAAGGGGGCACACGGGCCCCATTCGTTAACACCGCTGAAGGAGTGCGGCGGTTGCATGCGCGAGGACTCTCGCACAAAGCTCTTCGCGCCGTGCGGCGGAGAGTGCGGGTTTGGCCGATATCCGTTACACCGATATCCGTTACGCCGATATCTGTTGCTCGCGACGGCGAACGAGTGCGGGGCGAACGCACCGTCGCGTTCGCCCCGCACTCGCACACACGCCGCCGCGGCGGCTCGGTCGTCAGCTGCCGACGAGCATCTGCCAGGTCTGCGGGCCGATTTGGCCGTCCACGCCGAGGCTGTGCGCGGACTGGAAGGCGCGGGCCGCGCTTTCGGTGCCGGAGCCGAAACTGCCGTCGACGGTCAGGCCGTAGCCGAACTTGTTCAGTTCCACCTGGGCGGCGCGGACAGCGTCGCCGGTGGAGCCGTTCTGGACCTGGACGATGAGGGCGGACCAGGTCTGCGGACCGATCTCCCCGTCGACACTCAGGCCGTTCGCGGACTGGAAGCTCTTGGTCGCGGCGAGGGTGGCGGGCCCGAACTGGCCGTCGGCCGTGATGGAGGCGCCGTGGTAGCGCAGCAGGTACTGCGCGGCCAGCACGTTGTTCCCGCTGTCGCCGTCGATGACGTTCGGCCAGGGCGGGGCCACGGTGCTGCCGCCCGAGGCGCCGCTTCCGGTGCCGACGAGCATCTGCCAGGTCTGCGGGCCGACTTGGCCGTCCACGCCGAGGCTGTGCGCGGACTGGAAGGCGCGGGCCGCGGTCTCGGTGCCGGAGCCGAAGCTGCCGTCGACGGTGAGGTTGTAGCCGAACCGGTTCAGCTCCACTTGCGCGGCGCGGACGGCGTCGCCGGTGGAGCCGTTCTGGACCTGGACGATGAGGGCGGACCAGGTCTGCGGGCCGATCTGGCCGTCCACGCTGAGGTTGTTCGCGGACTGGAAGCTCTTGGTCGCGGCGAGGGTGCCCGCGCCGAACTGGCCGTCCGCGGTGATGGAGGCGCCGTGGTAGCGCAGCAGGTACTGCGCCGCCTGCACGCTGGGCCCCGACATGCCGTCGGTGATGTTCGGCCAGGACGGCAGGATGACACCGGTACCGCCGGTGCCCGAGCCGCCCCACTGGCCGTAGTCGCTGGCCATGGCCTGGTCGAGGTCCGCGTCGTGCCCGGCGACCGTGATGTCGTTCTGGACCTGGCGCAACTGCGCGCGGCTGTCCCAGTTCCCGCTGGACCACGCGTACGTCTGCCAGCCCCAGGCTATTTTCCCGTTGTCGAAGAGCTCCTTGATCACGTGGTAGCCGCCGTACGCACCGGTCCGGGAGCGGCCGATCACCGAGGCGATGCCGTCGAAGTAGGAGTTGAGCGCGGAGTACATGGAGGACTGGAGGTCGAAGTCGACGCTGAAGTAGATCGGGCGCGACGACGGCATCCCGTTGGCCAGTGCCTGCCGCTGTGCCTCGGTGGCGTGCCCGACGCCCTGGGAGTAGGGGTCGGAGGGGACGCTGCTCTGCCAGGACTGGAGCCCGTCGGACTCCCAGTTGGAGACGATGCCCAGATCCGCGGCGGTCAGGGCCTGGGCCTCGGACAGGGTCAGGACCTTCGAGTTCGGCAGCCAGCTGAGGTAGCGGCACACGAAGCCGTAGCCCGCCGCGGCGACCGAGGCGGCGGTGAGCGACGCGTCGGAGTAGTCGATCCCGTAGCCCGTCGTCGCGGTCGCCGCCGACGCCGACTGGGCGAATCCGATGCCGGTCGCGGTGGCCACCGTCGCGCCGGCGGCGAGCGTCAGCAGCTTGCGTCGGGACAGGCGACGGTCGGGGTCAAACAGGTTCATGACATGTTCCGATCTTTGACGTCTGGGTACGGTGAGCCGAGCGGGAGCCGTCGGGCGACACGGCATTCCAGTCCTGCCGCGACCAACTGTCCAGCGCTTGGGCGGTGTTGGTCGCAGCAGCACTGGAGGTGATCTTCGGCCCCCGCTCCGGCCCGCGTCCACAGCGGCCGGGGAACTGCTGTCATCGCGGGACGGGACAGCCACTGACCTGCTGCGATCCGCAGCCGCGTGACGGTTGGGCGGGACGGTTCCGACGGGGTGGGACACCGTGCCCGGACGTCGAAGACCGGAACACGCCGGACGCGGAGATGGCGGAGAGCAGCGCCTAGGCGCTGCTCTCCGCCATCTCCGGGACGATCCGACCCGACAACAGGATCAGGCCGCGACGAGCTCCTGCTCACGGTCCGGCGTCTTCGCGTCCGCCGTCACCTTGGGCTTCTTGTTCGGCAGTGAGAGGCGGAAGACCTTGTGCCACGCCGAGAACACCTGCTTGGGCAGCGGCCCGCTGACGTACTCCAGCTCGTACTTCTCGAACAGTGCGCGCACCTTCACCGCGACCTCGGCGTACCGGTTGCTCGGCAGGTCCGGGAAGAGGTGGTGCTCGATCTGGTGCGAGAGGTTGCCGGTCATGAAGTGCATGGCCTTGCTGCCGCTGATGTTCGCCGAGCCCATCATCTGGCGCAGATACCACTGGCCGCGCGTCTCGCCCTTGATCGACCGCCGCTCGAAGACCTGCACGCCCTCGGGGAAGTGCCCGCACATGATCACCGAGTGGGACCAGAGGTTGCGGACCAGGTTCGCGGTGAACGTGGCGGCGAGCGTGGGCAGGAAGGAGGGGCCCGACAGCAGCGGGTGGATCACGTAGTCCTTGAGGACCTGCTTGCGGATCTTGCGGCCCACGGCCCTGGCCCGCGCCCGGAACTCCGGGTTCTTGCGGCGGCGCTTGTGCAGGTTCTTGCCGAGCTCCAGGTCGTAGGCCGCGATGCCGTACTCGAAGAAGCACGCGTTGATGAAGTTCCACAGCGGCTGGCCGAGGTGGAACGGGTACCACTTCTGGTCCTCGTCGACGCGCATGATGCCGTAGCCGAGGTCGTTGTCCTTGCCGATCACGTTGGTGTACGTGTGGTGCAGCTCGTTGTGCGAGTGCTTCCACTGGTCGGACGGCGAGACGTGGTCCCACTCCCATGTGGTGGAGTGGATCTTCGGGTCGCGCATCCAGTCCCACTGGCCGTGCAGGATGTTGTGGCCGATCTCCATGTTGTCCATGATCTTCGCCACGGACAGCCCGGCGGTGCCGAGCACCCACGCGGGCGGGAACAGCGAGAACAACAGCACGCCCCGGCTGGCCAGTTCGAGCTTGCGCTGCGCCGCGACGACCTTGCGGATGTAGGCGGCGTCCTTCTCACCACGGCTGGCGATCACCTCGTCGCGGATCGCGTCCAGCTCGCGGCCGAGCTCCTCGATCTGCTCCGCGGTCAGGTGGGCGGTGGGGTCGATGGCGGTCAAGGTGTTCCTACCGTTCGATGTCGCAGGGGCCCGCCGCGGCGGACACACAGGTCTGGATGAGGACGCCCGGCTCGGCCTCGGTGATCTCGCCGGTGCGCAGGTCGCGGACGGCGCCCGCCTTGAGCGGAGTGACACAGCCGAAGCAGATGCCCATACGGCACCCGGAGGGCATGAGCACCCCGGCTTCCTCGCCGACGTCCAGCAACGGCGTGGCCCCGTCCGCCTCGACGGTCCTGCCGGTCGTGCTGAACGTGACCTCGCCGCCGCCGTCCCCGGTGACGACGATGGCGGGGCGGAAGCGCTCGGTGTGCAGGAGCTCCCGCACGCCGTGCTCGCTCCAGTGCTCCTCGGCGGCGTCGAGCAGCCCCGCGGGCCCGCAGGCCCAGGTCTCGCGCTCGGCCCAGTCGGGCACGAGTTCGCCGAGCCGGGCGATGTCGAGGACACCGTCCGTGTCGGTGTGCACCTCGATGAGCCGCAGCTTCTGGTCCGCGACCAGATCGTGCAGTTCGGTACGGAAGATCACGTCGTCCGGCTGCGGCGCGGAGTGGACCATGACGACGTCGTCGAACCCGGTGTCGCGCAGCATCCCCATCGCGGGCGTGATGCCGCTGCCGGCCGTCAGATAGAGCACCTTGGCGGGCTTGGCCGGCGGCAGCACGAAGTCACCGGTCGCCTGGTCGAGGTGGATCAGCGTGCCCGGTCTCGCCCGGCGGACCAGGTGGTTGCTGACCTTGCCGTCCGGGATCGCCTTCACGGTGATCGTGACCCGGCCGTCCGGGCGGTTCGTCGGCGAGGTGATGGAGTAGGCACGCCACAGCCGCACCCCGTCGACGTCGACCCCGATCCGCACGTACTGACCGGCGGTGTGGCCGCGCCAGCCCCGCCCCGGTCTGATCACGATGGTCGCCGCGTCACCCGTCTCCGGACGCACGGCCTCGATGCGCCCACGCAGGTCGGCGCCCGCGCGCAGCGGGCTGACCAGGTCGAGGTAGTCCGAGGGCAGCAACGGCGTCGTGACCATCTCCAGCAGCTTCCACGCCCTGCTGCGGAGGGCAGTACTCGTCATGACTCCAGCTTGCTGCGTCCCAGGGCGTAAAGTCCTGACCGTAAGACGTGAATCTGGTCGCTCGAATTGTTCGCGGGGAACAAAAACGTGAGTCATGCCATCCAGAGGGCCAGCGAACTGGCCCTGGACGAGACGACGGTCACAGCACTTCGGGGCGCGCTGAAGACCACCGCCGACGAGGTCGTGCAGGCGATCATCGACGAGGTCCCGCCCTACGCCAACGCCCTCTCGGGCCACATGGGCGCCACCATCCGCCGGGCTGTCCGTACCGCCCTGGGGCACTACCTGGACCTCGCGAGCGGGAAGGCAACCGGCGGCGACGCCGGTGACGCGGCCTACGAACTGGGCCGCGGCGAGGTCCGCGACGGCCGGACGATGGACGCCCTGCTCGGCGCCTACCGCGTCGGCGCCCGCGTGGCCTGGCGATGCCTGGCGGCGGGCGCCGTACCCGCGGGGCTGCCCGCCGCCGAGGTCGCCAAGTTCGCCGAGCTGACCTTCGCCTACATCGACGAGCTCTCCGCCGCGAGCGCCGCGGGCCACGCCGACGAACTGGCCGCCCGGGGCCGCGCCCACGAACGCCACCTGGAGCACCTGGCCCGCGATCTCCTCGCCGGTGCGAGCCCGGACGTGCTACTGGTCTCCGGCCAACGGGCCGGTTGGCAGCCCCCGGTCTCGCTCACCGCGGTCCTGCTGCCCGCCGCCCAGGCCAGGCCCGCGTACCGCACACTCGACCCGAGCACCCTCGTCCTCGACGATCTGCCGGACGCCACCGGTGTGCTGCTCGTCCCGGACGCCGACCGGTCACACCTCCTGCGGCAGCTGACCGACCGCACCGCCGTGGTCGGCCCGGCCCGGCCGTGGACCCGTGCGTCCGCCTCGTACGCACGAGCCGTCCGCGCCCGGTCCCTCTCCTCCGACATCCGCGACACCGAGGACCACCTGCCCGCGCTGGTGCTGAGCGCCGACACGGACGCCTTCGCCGACCTGCGGGCCCGAGCCCTCGCACCGCTGCGGACCCTGCCCGCCGCGACCGCGCGGCGCCTGGAGGAGACACTGCGGGCGTGGCTGCTGCACCAGGGCAGACGGGACGAGGTGGCGGCGGCACTGTTCGTCCACCCCCAGACGGTCCGGTACCGGATGTCACAGCTGCGCGAGTTGTTCCCGGACCTCTCCTCGCCGCAACGGGTCCTAGAACTGACGCTGGCGGTCGGCCTCCGGGTCGGCTGACACGTACGCCGACCGTCTACGACCGACCGCATGAGCGTTGATCAACCGGAAGCGGCTCGATACATCACGCGGATGGTTCTAGAGGAGAGGTCGGCAGCAACCCGAGGCGTCCCAGGGCCCGTTGCGTGGCTTGCAGCACCTCGTCCGGAGGCCGTTCGTCCGCTCGGTCGATCATGACGAGACCCCAGCCCTTCCGCCGGACCGCGTCAAGCGTCACCGCGCGCTCGCGTCGCAGGTACGTCACCGCCGAGGCGAGGTCGGCGACAGGAGGAGTGACCTCGTAGGCGGCCAGTTTCCCGATGAACCAGTCCAACCACTGCTCGCCTTCCCGAGTCACGGCCCGGGACAGCGCGGCCCCGGCGTCGCCGTCGAGGAAGACCATGACCGGGTGGACCCGCGCGAGGACCTCGGTGAGGTCGGTCATGAAGGCGTCGATGGCGGCCTCACCGTGCCCCATGGCCAGCAGCGTCGGCACGAACGGCATCAGCGCGTCCGCGACCACCACGTCGTCGCCGTTCGCCACGACCGCGTCGACGAACCTCGCCGTCGACGCGATCAGTGTGGCCGACGCGACCGTGCCCGTCGTCTCGAACTCCTCTACCACCGAGGCGAACTGAGGGCGGGTCAGGATCTCCTCCTCGCGGAAGTGATCCACCCGCAGCCCCATGTCGGCCAGCCGTCGGGACAGACCGGCGCACAGCGTCGACTTGCCCACCCCGGGAGATGCTCCCCACACCGTGATCAGAACCGTCATGGCTGGCGAGCCTAGGATCCGCAGCCACGACAGCCAAAGACCGACGACGAACTCCCGCGCCCGGCTCGGAACCGCAGGACCACGCTCTGCGGCGGGAGGACTACGGGCGCGGCACGATCAGCGGGCCAGCCGGTTGAGGGCGCCGGCCGCGATGCCCGCCATGTAGCCGGCGTCGTCGCTGGGCTGACCGGTCAGTTCGACGATGCCGACCTTCTGGTTGCTACGGATCACCGCGACCCCGCCGGCCACCTTGCCGTCGCCGTTGTAGGACGAGTACCAAGTGCCCGCGCCCGCCTTGACGGTGATCGTGTGCGCCTTGCCGTAGTACCAGTGCCCCGCCGGTTCGTCCTGGCAGTCGCGCACCACGGCGTTGAGCTGCTTCTCGTACGTCGTCGCCGATGCGGCGGTGGAACCCTCGGCGGCGGACTCGGTCAGCGAGGTGCCGTCGCTGTCGAACCGCCAGGCCACGTCGGCATACGCGGCGGCCTTCCCCTTGGTCAGCGCTCGCATCGTCTGCTCGCCGGAGCACGCCGAGAGAGCCTGCTTCCCGGTCAGGTCCACGGTCGCGGAGACCGGCGTCAGGCCCTGCTGGAAGAAGTCCTCGCTCTGCATCAGGTTGCCGGAGCCGAGACCGGGCTCGGCGGAGGCGGCGGTGGACACGGCGGCCGACCGGTTCGGCGCACCGGTGCCCGCGTGGGCGGCGGCGGGCTGCGTGCCGATGACGATCGCGACCAGGGCGGTGCCGGTGGCGGCAGCCACTCCCGTGCCACGACCGCGACGCGCGGACTTCTCGCCGACTGCTCCGTGCTCGAACATCTCATCTCCTGTCTGTGGGCGACGCCGTTCGCGTCGTCGTACATCTGGGAGATGCCGCAGGTCCGCGAGATGTTGGATGCCGGACGGGCCCATTTGATGTGAGCCACGTCACATCCGTCGTGGGTGCGGGTGGGCTCAGAGCCGGGTGACCGCCGTACGGACGAGCCGCGTCATCGCGGCCGTGTCGAGGCAGGCGTCGACCTCCAGGACCCCGTAGTGAGAGCCGCTGCGGAGCACGGCGATGCCTCCGCACGACTCCCTGCCCCGTGGGGCGCTCCCCGTCGTGTTCAGGTCGCCCGCGTAGGAACCCAGCCAGCTCGCGCTGATGCCCGGAGCGACATCGATCGTGTGCGTCGGGCCGTAGACCCAGTGACCGACCGGCTCCGTCTGGCAGGCCGCTTCCTCCAGCACCAGGCGCTGCGCGAAGTTCCGCGCCAGTGCGGGGCTTTCGGCGTCGGCGACGACCTCCCGCGCGACCTGATCCTTGATGTTCACCGCCAGCGTGGGGTCGGTGTCGTCCGTCTTCTCCGAGGTCACCAGCCCGCGGAAGTGCGCGCCGGGACCTCCCAGGGTCTCGCCGAGGGTCTTCTCCCCGGCGCAGGCCGCGTTGGCGTATCTGCCGTCCCCGACCCGGTCGCGCGTGTAGATGCGCGCGGAGAAGCCGACCTTGCCGAACTCGGCCGCTGTCAGCAGGTTCCGGTCCGTCACGGCTCCGCCGACGGGCTTCGGCGTCGACGAGCGGAGACCTGTCGAGGACGCGGTGGCGCCCGGCGCCAGTGACGGGGTGGCCGAGGCGGAACGGTCGGGCAGGACGAACCAACCGGTCAGCACGCCAAGGGCGATGGCCGTCGTCAGGATGAGGACGATCGTGCGCGTTCGCACCGCGATGCCTCAGCAGCCGCCGTCGAGGCGGTCGCGCATGAAGCGACGAGCCTGATGGATGCGGTCCTTGACCGTCCCCAGGGGAGCGTCGGTGATCTCGGCGACCTGCACATAGGTGAGGTCTCCCAGATCGCGCAGCACGAAGGACTCCACCAGCGCCGGATGCCGCCGCTCCAGCGCGGCCAGCGACTCCATCAGGTCCAGGCGGGTCCCCGCGATGACACTCGTCGTCCGAGGGTCGAGGCCCTCGGGCAGGACCGCGTGACTGTCCTCCGCGCGTCGGCGCATCGAGCGGTACGTGGACCTGGCGGCGTTCGACGCGATGACCGTCACCCATCCGAGGAACGAGCCTCGCCCGCTGTACTCGTGCAGATGGGTGCTGATCGACAACAGGGCGTCCTGCGCGGCCTCTTCGGCGTCGGCGTGGTGCGGAAGGAACCTGGAGCAGCGGCGCATGACCGTGGGCCCGAGCCTGACGAGAAGACGGTCCAGGGCCGCTGTGTCGCCTGCCTGGGCGGATGCCACGAGCCGCGTCAGCTCATCCTCTTCGAACACCCTGCTGTTCCCCGTTCGCGTCTGGTCCCCGATGCCGTCCGGCCGCCCTGTGGTCACCGGCCCCAGCGCCTCGGGCAGAATTCGCCGCATGCAGCAGCTAGGTCGTTACGTCCTTGAGGACAGACTGGGAGCCGGTTCGTTCGCGACCGTCTGGAAAGCATACGATCCGGAACTCGACACCGATGTCGCCGTCAAGGTGCTGGCCGACAACTGGGCGTCCAACGCCGATGTGCGACAACGTTTTCTGACGGAGGCGAGGCTGCTCCGCAAGATCTCTGACCCGCGTGTCGTACGGGTCCACGACGTCGGCGTCCAGGACGACCGGCCGTACTTCGTCATGGACTACGTCCGGGGCGGCACGCTGGCCGAGAAGGTGGGCCACTGCGAACCCGCGGAGGCACTCCGGCTGGCGGCCGAGGCCGGGTACGCCGTGCAGGTGCTCCATGACTCAGGCGTCGTCCACCGCGACATCAAGCCGTCGAACCTCCTGCTCGACACGGCCGGCACACCTGCCGCGGTCCGTGTCGCGGACCTCGGCAGCGCGAAGCAACTGGCCGACGCGTCCGGGCTGACCGTGACCACGGGCACTCCCGCGTACATGGCGCCCGAACAGGCCTTCCAGACCGGCGGGTTCGACGGCCGAGCCGACGTCTACGCCCTCGGTGTCGTCACCTACGAACTGCTGACCGGCCGCAAGCCGTTCGGTTCCGGCGGTCGCGCCACCCTCTTGATGGCGCCGACATCGCCGGCGACACTGCCGACCCTTCCCGGAGAGCTGGGAGTCCCGAACGGTATCGACGCGCTGCTCAGCGCCGCGTTGTCCGTGGACCCCGAGGACCGACCGCCGACCGCGCAGGCGTTCGCCGACGCGTTGTCGTCCTCAGAGGGAGAGGAGGAGCGGGTGCCGGCCAGGTCCCCTAGGCCGACCCACCTTCAGGTCTGGCTCGCCGCGGTCGCCCTGTTCCTGGTGGCAACTGCCCTGACCTGGCTGGCTCGCTGACCGTCGAGGACCGTTGCCAGGTCAGTGCTGATAAGGCTGCTGCTGCGGCTGCTGTCCGTACGGCTGGCTGTGCGCGCCCTGCGCCTGCAACTGCTCGGCCTGCTCCTTCGTGATCTTCTGCTCCGCGCCGCAGAAGGTGCACTGCGTCGCGTACTTCGTCGAGAAGGGGAACAGCGGAACGAAGAACAGCGTGAACTTGGTGACGCGCTTCCTGAGCGTGTGCGCGGCGGGATTCCCGCAGTTGGCGCACACCAGCGTCAGTATCGCGAGCTGGTACAGGTACCCCTTGGTGCCGAAAATGATCATGTCGTGTCTCTCCCGGGACGGCGCCGCCCTGCTCGGTGCGGGCAGGCGGCGAATGCGGTAACGGCACACAGTCTCGTACACGGGGACGAGTGCGGGGGACGGCAGGGGCGCCCGCATGTTCCTCCTTCACGACGAACACCCTCCGTCCGGCGTCGCGGTGTCCTCGATCGTGACCGTGGTGTCGTGCTCCACGAGGCGTCGTACGACGGCTCGTTCGTCGGGGGTGTTGTTGGGCTGGTGGAGGGTCAGGGCCAGGGAGCCGTCGCCGAGCCGGAAGACCATGCCGTGGCCGCCGTCCGTCGGCCACAACGCCTGCTCGTCCTGTGTCCACGGTCCGGTGATCCGCCCCGAGGCGGAGTGGGCGAGGCCCATCGCGTAGCCCTGGTCACCGTGGCTGGACCAGAGCATGAGGAGATGGCCGCTGCGCAGGCGGAAGAGGAACGGCCCGTCCGTGACGTGGGCGGGGAACCTCCGGGACACCCCGGGGAGTGGCCTGGCCCAGGGGGCGTCCGAGGCGTTGAAGAGGAAGACGGGGGTTCCGGTCGTGTGCCGGAGGTCGGCACTGAGGCGCTGCGCGTGGATCGCGCCGTCATGGATCTGGGTCCACTCGTGGCAGTACACGATCCAGGGCGCACCCGACTCGTCGAGGTGCAGAGTTCCGTCGAGGCACTGCCACTTGCGTGGTGTGACCGCGCCCTCGCTCCAGGGGCTGAACGGTCCCTGGGGTGTGTCGCCCACGAGGATCTGGGTCCCGCGGTAGCCGTCCGGAGCGGTGAAGGTGGCGAACATGTACCAGCGGTCCTGGTACGCGTGCACCTCCGGGGCCCAGAAGGAGCCCTCGCTCCAGAACCCGGCGGGCGGCCTGAAGGCGGCGAACGGGCCCTCCCAGTGCAGGAGATCGGTACTGCGATAGGTGTCGAACCCGATGCCGGGGCCGTCCCAGATGTTGGGGTCGGTACTGCCGTAGAGGTGATAGGTGGCGGTGCGGCGGTCGTGCAGGACGAAGGGGTCGCGGATCTGGATCCGGTCGAGTGTCAGACCCTGCCGCACGGGTTCGGGGTCCTCGCTCCCGCCCGTCGTGGTCGGCTCGTCGCCGGTGACGAGCCGGCCGTCGTTCACCGCCCGGACCAGGCCGTCCACCAGCGGCTGCGAGATCCTGCCCTCGCTGAGCCCGACGAGCCGGTTCAGGGAGAACACCCGGGCCGGGCCCAGCTGGGAGACGTCCTGGCCCAGCCGGGTGAGCAGTTCCCGGATCAGCGGGCCGCCGGCCGGGTCCGCCAGCCAGTCGCCCAGCGTGCTCCGGCCGGTCAGTGCTGTGGTCATGCGCGGTTCCTTGTCATGAGGTGTGGATGGGCCCGGCTCACGGCCACGGCGTGAAGCCCTCGTGCCGTACCGTCCAGCCCTCCGCGGGGAAGCCGGGACACGCGCCGTCCGCCCCGTCCCAGCCGGCGGCCATGAGCGAGACCGCCGCGAGGAGGGCGCCGTTGGAGGGCAGGTAGACCGGCAGGAGGCTGCCGATCTGGGGCGTGTGGCCGGTGGGGAGGTAGTGGTTCTTCGGTGTGTCCATGAGCAGCGCGTCCACCGCGAGGTCGGGGCGGCCGACGCGGGTCGCGGTCATCGCCAGCACGGGGAAGTCCCAGCCCCAGGCGCTGTGCCACTCCCAGTCCTTCAGCACGTCCTGGAGCGTCGCGGCCATGACTGTCGGGTCGACGAGCGGGGTGTCGGGTACGACGCCGAGCGCGCACAGGAGCGCGGGGTGGTCGTCGCGCTTCAGATACGGCTCGGTGGCGACGGCGGTGTAGCGGCCGTCGCGCCGATGGGGGAGGGCCAGCCCGTCCTGGACGCGCTGCCACTGCTTGTCCCGCTCACGGCCGGTGCGCTCGCGCCAGCGCTGGGCGATCTCCAACCCCCACCACCAGTAGGCGAGTTCGAAGGTGGGGTCCTCGGTGGCCGTCGCGTCGTAGAACTCCTGGGCGGGGAGCAGCGGGGCCGGCAGGTGGTAGGTCCCGTCGCGTTCCTCGACGAAGGAGGCCATGAACGCGGCGGTGTCCTCGACGAGTTCGGCGAAACGCGCCACCAGGTCGCCGTCCGGGCGGCTGCGGTGCAGCAGTTCGAGGAGGTAGAGGGGGTGGGGCTGCTGCCAGATGAGGAACACCCCGATGTCGGAAGGGCTTTCGCGGCCGTCCGGACCGGTCTGCTTGGGCCAGCGCGCCCCGTCGTAGCGCTGGCGGCGTGCGGTGGCGCGGGCCTCGGGGAGGACGGAGAGGTACCAGTCCAGGCCGCGTTCGAGGAGTTCGGGGCGGCCCCAGGCGGCGAAGTGGGCCGCGTGCCACCAGTGCATCTCCAAGTGGTGCTTGCCGTGCCAGGAGTTGGTGATCAGGCCGGTCTCCTGCGGGGGCAGGGTCCCGGAGCAGTTGACCGCCGTGAGGTACTGCGAGAGCACCACCCGCCGCTCCAGCTCGACGGCCCGCGGATCGGTGCTGCCGGTGAGGTCGACGGCCGCGCCGGAGGTCCAGAAGTCCTCCCACCAGGTGGCCGAGGCCGCCGCGAGAGACGCGAAGTCACCGCCGGGAGAGGGGAGTTCGTCCTTGTCAGCGAAGGATGCGACGAGTTCGAGCGTGTCCGAGTCCGTGGTCAGCAGGTACTCGTGCGGGTTCCCCGTGGGGCGTACGGCACCTGCCGACCAGGTGAGCCGCACGGTGTACGTGGTGGCGTCGAGGGTCCGGCGCAGGAGGCACCCGGTGTCGGTGACCTGGTCGAGGTCGGTGCGATGGCGCTCCGGTGACGTCCAGTCGCTCGTGCCGAAGAAGCCGTCGCTCGCGTAGGGGAAGCGGATCACGACACCGGCCAGGCCGTTGGCGAGCAGTTCGGATTCGACGCGGAAGGCGACGCGGCTCCCGTGCGGGTCGGCGACCGTGGTGACCGCCGTCTCGTGGTCGGCGTAGGTGAAGCGGCTGCTGATCGTCGCGGTCCACAGGTCGAGGCACTGTTCGGTGTCCCGCAGGGCTTCGGGGCCGCTCTCGGGCTCGGCGTCGGGGGCGGGGCGCAGCAGGAGGCCGATACGGCCGAGGTCGAGCCGTTGCGGGTTGGCGCTGAGCCAGGCTCCGGGCCTCATCTCCTCGGGCAGGTCGCCGCCCATCATGGCGGCGATCCCGAACCTGTCGGGGTAACTCACCGTCCCCCGCGCGGTGTTGTGCTCGGACATGGCGTCCGGGAGGGTGTACCCCTCGGAGTTGGGCATGGCGTGCCAGCCCCAGGTGCTCATGGTCGCGGTGTGCACGGCGAGCCGACGTTCCGCCATCGCGGCACTCTGGTCGTGGTACCCGGGGAACGACTGCATGCCGGTGATGTCGCACGAATAGGCGAAGTCGCCGTTGCCGACGGTGAGGACATGGGCGGGCTCGGGCTCGGTCAGACGGACGGTGTGTCGGCGGACCAACGTTTTCCTGTCGATCACTGGATTGCTTTCCTTACTCGGCGGTCTCGACGGTGATGACGGCCTCGACCGGTTCGCAGTCCGGCGCGGTCGCCAGGACGCGGATCTTCCCGGTGCCGGTGGGCCGTACGACGGCCAGGGCGCGGCCTTCGTGGGTGTGCCGCGTGGTCGCGTCGAAGCGTTCCTCCGAGGCGGGGGCGGCGCTGCCGAAGCCCACCAGTTCACCGGCGCCGGAGACCTCGATCGAGACCGGCCGGTCGGCGGCGGTGTGGAGGGTGCCTTCGGCGTCGGTGAGGGTGAGGGTGATGTAGGCGAGGTCACCGCCGCCGCTCTCGATGACCGGGCGGTCGGGCTCGGCCGTCAGCCGCACCGGACCATGGGCCCGCTGGAGGCTGGTGCGGCCGGTCTCGATTCCGCCCCGGTAGGCGACGGCGACCAACTCCCCAGGGACGTAGGCGACTTCGAACTCGGTGCGGAAGCGGTGCCGCGCGCCAACGGGCCGCCGTCCGAACGAGTTGCCGTTGCCGAGCAGTTCGACCTCGTCGGCGTCGGAGTACACCTCGACGGTGATCGGCCTGCCCTCGAATCCGGGCCAGGTCCAGCTGGCGATGCTGTCGCTCCAGGCCCACGGTCCGCCGATGGGCGTCAGCCCGTGATGCTCGGGGCGCCGGACCGCGAGGTAGGGCTCGGAACGCAGGCCGAAGACGATCTCGCGGTAGTAGGAGGCGGGACGGCGATGACCGGTGATGTCGATGTCGCCGCAGCCCGCGAGGAGGTGCGGGAAGGGCGCGGTGTGCTCGGGGCGGGGGTGCTCCGGTGTCGCGAACTGGGGCCGTCCGATGCCGACTTCGCCGATGTAGTCCCAGCCGGTCCAGGTGAAGTCGCCGATGACGTGGCCGTGTTGCTCGACCAGCCGCCAGTTGCCGTCGATGCGGGTGGGGAAGGTCTCGGTGCCCAGGATGATCCGGTTCGGGAAGAGTTCGCGGTCGAGGGTGTAGCGGGCCTCGGCGTAGTTCATGCCGGCCACGTCCAGGACGGCGAAGGACTCGGCGGTGCGCTGGGTGACCAGGTCGGAGGCGCTGACGTAGTTGATCATGTCGCCGGCGTCGGCCATCTGGGAATTGATGCCGCCGCTCTGCTCGGCCGCTTCCGTGTGCTGCCCTCGCAGGGCGGCCAGTTCGGACATGACGGCGAGGAAGCCGTTGACGGCGTTGGTGACATAGCGGGAGGAGTCGAGGGAGCGGACCTTCTCGGCGAGCCGGCGCCCCCACGCGGCGCCGGCGGGCGAGCCGACCTCGGGGATCTCGTTGCCGATCGAGTACATGATGACGCTGGGGTGGTTGTAGTCCTTGGCGACCATCGCCTCGACATCGCGCTCCCACCACTCGGGGAAGTGCAGGCTGTAGTCGAAGCCGCTCTTGGCGGACGTCCACACGTCGAAGGTCTCGTCCACGACGAGCATGCCGAGCCGGTCGCAGGCCTCCAACATGGCCCTGCTCATGGGGTGGTGCGACATGCGGATCGCGTTGAACCCGGCGTCCTTGAGCAGCTCCACCCGCCGCTCCTCCGCACGGGCGTAAGTGGCCGCGCCGAGCGGGCCGTTGTCGTGATGGACGCACGCGCCGCGCAGTTTGACGGTACGTCCGTTGAGGCGCAGCCCCTGCTCGGGGTCGAGCTGGAGCGAGCGGATCCCGAATACCACGCTGTCGCTGTCCACCGGGTCGCCCTCGGAGCTCAACGCGACCTGGCAGTCGTAGAGATGGGGGCTGTCCACGTCCCACAGGCCCGGCTCCCGCACGTACAGGCGGGAGCGGACGACGGCGTCCTCGCCGGGGAGGACGGTGACCTTGGTGATGTCGCCGGTCACGGAGTTCCCGGCCGCGTCGCGCACGTTGACCGCGAGGTCGAGGGTGCGGATCGCGATCGAGTCGTTGCGCACCCGGGTCGCGACCTCGACCACGGCCCGCTCGCCCTCGACGTCGAGCGTGGTGACGCGGATGCCGTCCGGGACCAGGCGCACCAGATCGCCGGTGAGCATCCAGACGGGACGGTAGATCCCGGCGCCGGTGTACCAGCGGGAGTCCTGGTGGGCGCGGGCCTCGACGCGGATCTCGTTGTCCTGTCCGTAGCGCAGGTAGGGGTCGGCTTCGACGGTGAACTGCGAGTAGCCGTAGGGGCGTTGGCCGACGTAGGCGCCGTTGATGTGGACGGTGGCGTCGCGGTGGACGCCCTCGAACTCGAACTGGACGCGTCTGCCCCGCAGTTCGTCGGGGACGGTGAACGTCTTGCGGTACTCGAAGACGCCGCCGGGGAAGTAGGCGCCCGCACCTCCTTCCATGGTCACCTCGCCGTCCGGCGCGACGCGATCCTGGCCGATCATCGCGTCGTGCGGGAGGGTGACGGCCTGGAACGGGGCCACAGGGCCGGACAGTTCGGCGAAGGGGTTCACCTTGCGCCGGGTCTGCCAGTCGTCGTTGAAGGAGGTGCGGATCATCGCCTGCCTTGTCTGTTCGGGAGAGGTGGGGGAGGGCGGAGGGTCAGGCCGCCTGGCCCGCCTCCACGGTGTCGATACGGCGTGCCTTCGGGATGAGGGCCACCAGTACGGTGCCCAGGCCGCAGAATCCGGCGACGAGCAGGAAGCCGTTCGCGAAGCCGCCGTCGAGGTAGAACTGGGTGCCCTTCATGACCACGCCGTCCTGCGCCATGACCGTGAACACCAGCTGGCTGACGATCACTTGGATCACGCTCTGGACCAGCCACTGGGAACCGTTGGCGAGGGCCTGCTCCTCAGGAGCCACCGACTCGATGACCATGATGGGCAGCACGGAGACGACGAGTCCCATGCCCGGGCCGGAGATGACGCCCAGGAGAATGAAGTGCCAGATCTCTGTGTGGAGTTGGGAGGCGACGACGTATCCGGCGGTGGTCAGGGCGCCGCCCAGGGCGAGCAGGACGCGGGTGTCGACGCGACGGGCGAGCCATCCGGTGAGGACCGCCGTCGCGATCACCAGGACGCTGATCGGCGACTGGACGGTGGCGCTCTTGGTGACCGACCAGCCGAGGCCGTCGGACATCGTCGGGATGTGCGGCATGAGGGTCAGGAGCATGGTGACGGTGCCGACCGCGAAGGTGGCGCCGGCGCCGACCGAGGCGGCCAGGAAGACCGTCCACACCCGGCGCCGCTTGATCAGCGGCAGCGGCAGCAGCGGGTCGGCCGCGCGGGACTCGTAGGGGAGGAACAGCAGCACCGCGAGGACGCCGAGGCAGATCCAGGTCAGTGTCCTTCCGCTGGTCCAGCCCCAGGTGGAGCCCTCGCCGATGCCGTAGACGATCGCGCTGAGGCCGCCGCCGAGCAGCAGGCCGCCGATCCAGTCCATCCGGCGGGCCGCTTCGCGGACCGGGCTCTCGGGCACGCACAGCAACTGGAGGAGCAGGCATACGGCGGTGGAGACGACGATGAACCACAGGGCGCCGTGGAAGCCGTGATGGTCGATCAGATAGGCCGACAGGAACGGGCCGCCGAGGCCCACCAGGCCGATGCTGGCGGCCAGGACACCACTGGCCGTGCCGACCAGTCTGCGCGGGAAGATGTCGCGGGCCAGGGCGTAGGCGATGAACACCGTCGCCCCGTAGGCGCCGGCGAGGACGCGTCCGGCGATCAGTGTCGAGTAGTCGGTGGCGAAGGCGGCGATGGCGTCGCCGAGCAGGCCGAGGGCGGTGGCGACGACCAGGACGCGCTTCTTGCCGTACATCGCGGCGGCCTTCATCGCGAACGGCGTCAGGAACGTGCCCAGCAGCGCGCCCCCGAGGGTGAACCACGCGATCTGCGTCGTACGGAAGTGGACGGCCACCTCGGCCTGCGAGTTGCCGGCGAGCAGACCCGCGATGGGGTTCAGGGCGACGGTCCACAGCAGCGCGACGAGCGCGAGGAGGTGCCGGGAGGTGAAGCCCGTCCGTTCGGCCTGTGCGGCGTCGGGGGCGGTCTCGGTTGAGGACATGGAGTACCTTTCACGGCTTTGTGAAACGTTTCAGTCGACTGTTGACGACTTCCTGCCGGTGGGGGGAGGGGGGTTTGGTTTCCGGCGTACGGCGCCAGTGATGCGCGTCAGTGACGCGCGTAAGTAGAAAACCGCAGTGCGTTCAGGACGGCAAGATGCGCGGGGGTAACGAGCTGGTAACGCGATGGCCCCCGGTCCGAGGACCCGGTCTCAGAACTCGGTCTTAAGAGGAGAGCCGCTTGACCAGCCGCAGGCTGTCTCCCGGCCCGCCCGGGATCACGCGTCGACCGGTAAGGCCCGCCACCACGGCCTCCGCGCGGTGTCGGCCCGCCTCCTGGAGGTCGAAGTAGACCGTGGAGAGCGCCGGCGCGGCGAAGCGGGCCATGGGGATGTCGTCGGCCCCGACGACCGCGAGATCGTCCGGAGCGGTCAGCTCCAACTGCCGCATGGCGGCGAGCAGGGCGATGGCGTGCTCGTCGTTGAACGCGCACACGCCGGTGATCTCCTCGTCCTGCCACCGCTTCACCACATGGGCGAGCGGGGCGATCTCCAGATCGGGCGCGCCGAGCGCGAGCGGGGGCGCGACACCCGCGTCCGCGCACGCCTCGACGACCCCCTGGAGGCGCTCCTCGCCCATGCGCCGGAACCGCGACGGCGAGGGCAGCAGATATCCGATCCGGCGATGACCGCGGCCGATCAGATGCTCCGCCTGCATACGTCCCAGCGAGGGCATGGCGGAGAGATGGGCGTCGGTCGGCGGCAGCACGACCCGCACACCGAGCCCGTGCAGCGCCGCGACGGTCGCCTCGTCGAAGCCCTCGAACCCGAGCACCGCCGAGGCGCCCACGGTGGCGCACACGTCCGGCACCGACCGGCCGCGCTCGGCCATCAGATGGGTGACCAGCGTCAGCCCGTGATCGGCGAGGGCGACGGTCAGTTCCTCGACGAAGCGGCTGATGCTCGGACCGATGGGCAGATCGGGGATGGACAGCAGCACGATGTCGCTGCGGCCGGCGGCCAGGGCACGCGCCGAGGCGTGCGGCCGGTACTGGAGCCGCTCGGCCGCGGCCAGCACCCGCTTCCTGGTCTCCTCCGGGATCGTCTGCCCGGGCCGGTTGTTGAGCACGTAGCTGACGGTGGTGCGCGAGACGCCGGCCGCGTGGGCGACGTCGGCACTGGTGATCCGCTTCGCGGGGCGCGTCATGACCCTCTGATCCGTCCGAGCCGTCGGCACGGCCGCACGCGTGTTCCGCCCGTCGCGCACCGCCCGCCACCTGCCGCGGTCTCGGCAGGTGCCCCGATGATACGCGTCCCGCGACACGTTCACTGACGCGCATCAGTCGGAGGGGCTCAGGGGCGGTCGGCGACACGGGTACGTTCCATCAGGCGCTGAAGCGTCGCGTCCAGGGCGTCGCCCTCGACCAGCCCCACGACCCGCTTCATCGGCACGTCCCGCACCGCCTGGAGCAGTTCCGGACGGTCGCTCAGCTGCGAGCCCTGGTCCTCGGGGAGAGCGGCGGTGAGTTCGTCCAGGAGGGTCGAGCCGATGACGGGGTGCGCGATCCACTCGCCGAACGTGGACTCCAGGGTCAGTTCCTGGGCGGGCGCGTCCCCGGCGAGGGACACGGACGCCTCCGCGACCATGTGCTCGGCGTTCTCGCCGATCTGAACCCGGTACTCGCCGGGCGCGACCGCCCAGCCGGCGTCCAGGACGTCGTAGTAGGCGAAGGCGCGGCGGCCCAGGTCGAAGGTCAGCGTCCGGGACTCGCCGGGCGCGAGGCGGACCTTGGTGAAGGCGCGCAGCTCGCGTGTCGGCCGTCGCACCGGTCCGGCCTGCGGGGAGACGTAGACCTGGACGACGTGCTTGCCCGCGCGGTCGCCGGTGTTGGTGACGGTGAGCGAGGCGCGGGCCGAGTCGTCCCCGGTGCTCTCCACGGCCAGGCCGCTCACCGTGAAGGTGGTGTAGGACAGCCCGTGCCCGAACGGATAGCGCACCGGTGTGCCCGTCGTCCCGTACCAGCGGTAGCCCACCATGACGCCCTCGCCGTAGCGGACATGGCCCTGCTCGCCGGGGAAGTTCACGAAGCTGGGGTTGTCCTCCAGCCGTAGCGGGATCGTCTCCGCGAGTCGGCCGGACGGGTCGGCCGCGCCGAACAGCAGGTCGGCGAGCGCGCCCCCGCCGCCCTGGCCGAGCAGGAAACCCTCCAGGATCGCGTCGACGTCGTCGTGCCAGCCCTCCAGCGAGACGATCCCGCCGTTGGAGAGCACCACCACCGTCCGGACGGCCGCCGCGGCGACGGCACGGATCAGTTCGATCTGTACGGCCGGGAGGTGGAGCGTGTCGCGGTCGAATCCCTCGGACTCCTCGCGCTCCGCGAGCCCGGCGAAGACGACGGCCACGTCCGAGGAGCGGGCGAGGGCCACCGCGGCCTCCCGGAGCGCCACGGCGTCCCCGGAGCCGTCCGAGGCGAAACCGGGCGCGAAGTCAACCGTGTTGGTCCTTTCGGCCGCCAACTCCCGCATCGCGTCCAGGGCGTTGTCCAGCCGGGTCGGGTTGAGGTGCGAGCTGCCGCCGGCCTGGTGGCGCGGGGTGGTGGCGAACTCCCCGATGACCGCGACCCGTTGACCGGGCGCCAGCGGCAGGACACCGTCCTCGTTCTTCAGCAGGACGGCGCACTCGGCCGCCAGCTCCCGGGCCAGCCGGTGATGGGCGTCCACGTCGAAACCGTCGCACGGCTCGGCCACCAGACCGGCCAGCGCGAGAATCCGTCGTACGGCCGTGTCGACCGCGGACTCGTCCAACTCGCCCTCGCGTACGGCGTCCACGATGCGCCGTGTGTTCTCCGGAGCGGGGCCCGGCATCTCCAGGTCCAGCCCCGCCAGCACGGACGCCACCGGGTCGTGGACCGCACCCCAGTCGGACACCACCGCTCCGGTGAACCCCCATTCCTCGCGCAGGACTTCGGTCAGCAGCCACCGGTTCTGCGCCGCGTGCACCCCGTTGACCTTGTTGTACGCGGCCATCACGGTGGCGGGCCGGGCCTCGGTGACGATGTGCTCGAAGGCCGGGAGGTAGATCTCGCGCAGGGTGCGCTCGTCGACGTCGGCGCTGACCCGCATCCGGTCGGTCTCCTGGTTGTTGACCGCGAAGTGCTTCAGGGAGGCGCCCACGCCCTCCTCCTGCTGGCCGCGCACATGGGCCGCGCCGAGGTGCCCGGACAGCAGCGGGTCCTCGGAGTAGTACTCGAAGTTGCGGCCGCACAACGGGGACCGCTTGATGTTCACGCCGGGGCCCAGGACGACGTGCACACCGAGGGCGCGGGCTTCGCGGCCGACCGCCGCGCCGACGCGGGCGGCGACCTCGGGGTCCCAGCTGCTGCCTACGGCCACCGCGGGCGGGAAGCAGGTGGAGGGCAGGCTCTGGTAGATGCCCATGTGGTCGAACTCGCCGACCTGGCGGCGGACTCCGTGCGGGCCGTCGGTCAGGACGACCGAGGGGAGCCCGGCGTCCTGGACCGGGTGGGTGGACCAGAAGTCCTGTCCCGACAGCAGTGCGGCTTTCTGCTCCAGGGACAGGCGGGACAGGTCGATGTCGGGCATGCGGGGTCCTTCTGGGTGGAGACGGCGGCTACTGACGCGCATCAGTGACGCGCGTCCGTGGACCTTAGCCGGGGAACCGGTGGTGAACAAGGCTTCCCGGGCGTGCGGTGCGCGGAGTCATCCCGGGGCCGGAACCGCGCCTCCTCCCGGAGGAGGACAGCGGTGCGTCGGCTCATGCAGGGACACCAAGCGGGATTGCGAGCACGCGCACGATGTCCCGGCACCCCCTGTCCCGTCAGGCTGGCCGTCCACCCGAGACCTGACCTGGAGACCTGTTTCCTGTGGCTACCTCGCTCTACCGTCTGGGCCGCACGGCCTTCCGGCGCCGCTGGCTCGTCGTACTGCTGTGGGTGGTGATCCTCGGCGGTGCCGGGGCCGGCGCCGCCCTGGCTCCGGCCTCCTCCGACGACGGCACGTCCTTCATGCCCGGCATCGAGGCGCAGAAGGCGTTCGACCTCATCGGGGAGCGCTTCCCCGGGGCGGACGCCGACGGCGCCACCGCGCGGATCGTGTTCGTCGCGCCCGAGGGCGAGAAGGTGACCGCCGCCGGAAACCGGGCCGCCATCGACACGCTCGTCACGGAAGCGTCCGACGAACCCAAGGTCGCGAACGCCGTGAGCCCGTTCACCGCGGGCGCGGTGAGCGAGGACGGCTCCACCGCCTACGCCACCGTGAACTACGAGGTGAAGGCCGACGACCTCACCGACACCGACAAGGCCGCCCTGGAGAAGACCATCGGCGCGGCGCGCGCGTCCGGTCTCACGGTCGAGGTCGGCGGCACCGCCCTCGCCGAACAGCCCGCCGCGGGCGGCAGCGCCGAGGCCATCGGCATAGGTCTCGCCGCGGTGATCCTGCTGATCACCTTCGGATCGCTCGCCGCTGCCGGGCTGCCGCTGCTCACCGCCGTGCTCGGCGTCGGGACCAGCATGGCCGCGATCATGGCCCTGGGCAGCGTCTTCGGCCTGTCCCTGACCACGGGTACGCTCGCCTCGATGCTCGGACTCGCGGTCGGCATCGACTACGCCCTCTTCGTCGTCTCCCGCTACCGCGAGGAGCGCGCCAACGGCCATGAGCCGGCCGAGGCGGCCGGGCTCGCGGTCGGCACGGCCGGCTCCGCCGTGGTCTTCGCCGGGCTGACCGTCGTCATCGCGCTCGCGGGCCTGACCGTGGTCGGTGTCCCGATGCTGACGAAGATGGGCCTGTGCGCGGCGGGCGCCGTGGTCGTCGCCGTGCTGGTCGCCCTCACCCTCGTCCCGGCGCTGCTGGGCATGTGGCCGGACGCGGTGCTGTCCCGCCGTACCCGCAAGAATTCGCCGGTCCCCGCCGCGACCGGCAACGGCGGAAGCCGCTGGGCGCGCTTCGTGCTGCGCCGCCCGGTAGTCGTGCTGGTCGTTTCCGTCGTGGGCCTGGGCGTGCTGGCCCTGCCCGCCACGAGCCTGGAGATGGGCATGCCGGGCGCCGAGTCCAAGCCGGTCTCGTCGACGGAGCGACGGGCCTACGACGCCCTCGCGGACGGCTTCGGCGCCGGTTTCAACGGCCCGCTGACCATCGTCGTCGACGCCAAGGACGCGACCGACGCCAAGACGGCCGTGCGACGGATCGCCAAGGAGATCGGCGCCACGGACGGGGTCGTGTCCGTCTCCTCCGCACAGTTCAACGAGGCGGGCGACACCGCGCTGTTCTCGGCGGTCCCGGCCACCGGCCCGAACGACGAGCACACCAAGGACCTCGTCCGCACCATCCGCTCGGAACGCGCCGCCCTGGAGCGCGCGACGGGGGCGACCTTCGAGGTCACCGGCAGCACCGCGATGAACATCGACATCGCCGGGGCCCTCCAGGCCGCCCTCGTGCCCTACCTGGCCGTCATCGTCGTACTGGCCCTGCTGCTCCTCCTGGTGGTCTTCCGGTCGGTGCTCGTCCCGGTCAAGGCCGCGTTCGGGTTCCTGCTGTCGGTGCTGGCCGCTCTCGGCTCGGTCGTCGCGGTCTTCCAGTGGGGCTGGGGCGCGCAGTTGCTGGGCGTGGAGCAGGCCGGCCCGATCATGAGCCTGATGCCGATCTTCCTGGTGGGCATCGTGTTCGGTCTGGCGATGGACTACGAAGTGTTCCTGGTCGCCCGGATGCGGGAGGCGTACGTCCACGGCGACCGCGCCACCGACGCCGTCGTCTCCGGGTTCCGCCACAGCGCGCGGGTGGTCGTCGCCGCCGCGGTGATCATGATCGCGGTGTTCTCCGGGTTCGTCGGGTCGGGCGAGTCGATGGTCAAGACGATCGGGTTCGGGCTCGCCGTGGCGGTGCTGTTCGACGCGTTCGTCGTACGGATGGCTTTGGTGCCCGCCGTGCTGGCGCTGCTCGGCGACAAGGCGTGGTGGCTGCCGAAGTGGCTGGACCGGGTGCTGCCCCGCGTCGACGTGGAGGGCGCCGGGCTCACGACTCCGCCGCCGGTCGTGGGCGGCGAGACCGCGCCCCAGGAGCCGGTGAGGGTTTGACCGGACGGTGGGTGGCGGCGCCGGGCAGCACGGCGCCGCCACCCACGCGATGTGTGAGCATGGCTGTTCCCTGAAGTGTTTCGGAGCGTGATGAGTACCAGTTGGCGGCACCGGGCGACGGCCCACCCGAGGGCGCTGGACCTCGCGGGACTGGTCCTGCTGTTCGCCGTCACCGTCTCCGGCCTTCTGGCCACGCGGGCGCTGGCCCCCCGTCCGCTGACCCTGTGGCCCGCCGTCGCCGTGGTCGCGCTCGCCTGCGCGGCCCTGAACTGGCGGCGGCACCATCCCCTGCCCGTCCTCGCCGTCACGGCGTCGTGCACGATCGTCGTAGGCGCGCTCGGCTATCTTCTGACGCCGCTGCTGATGGGCCCGCTGCTGGTCGCGCAGTACGAGACGAGCCTGCGTACGTCCCGGCGCACCGGGTGGAACGGCGCCCTGACCGTCACCGGCTGCGTGGTGGTCGGCGGCCTGGTCTTCCCCTCCTTCCTGGACTCCGTAGTCTTTGCCGTCGTCAACCCCACGGCGTGGATCCTGCTCTGCGCGGCCCTCGGCGGCTACCGGCGGGTGCGCCGCGACTACGCCGTGGCCCGCGCCGAACACGCCGACCGGCAGCGTGAGGAGGAGGCACGGCACCGGGTCGTCCAGGAGCGCATGCGCATCGCGCGCGAACTCCACGACGTGGTCGCCCACCACCTGACCCTGGCGGACGCCCAGGCCGGAGCCGTGAAGCACCTGGTGCGGACCCGGCCCGACCAGGCCCTGGAGATCATCGACAAGCTCCCCGAGACGACGGCCGCCGCGCTGCGCGAACTCAAGGTCACGGTGGGCCTCCTGCGGCAGGACACCGACCCCGCCGACGACCTGGACCCCGCACCGGGACTCGACCGGCTGCACGACCTGGTCGACTCCTGCGCGGCGGCCGGACTCCAGGTCACCGTCACCGTCGAGGGGGAGCGGTGCCCGCTGACCCCCGTCCTCGATCTGACGGCCTACCGGATCCTCCAGGAAGCGCTGACCAACGTCACCAAGCACGGCTCCGGGCGCGGCGCCGAAGTACGGCTCGCCTTCACGCCCCGGCGGCTCAGCCTGACCGTCGCCAACGCCACCGCCGACGACCACATCCTCGCCGCGTCCGGCCCGGGAGGCGGGTTCGGCCTGATCAGCATGCGCGAGCGGGCCACTTCGGTGGGCGGTACCTTCCACGCGGGCCGCCGTGCCCAGGGCGGCTTCGAGGTCGTCTGCGCCCTGCCGCTCGACACCCCCCTCGACAGCCCCGACGAAAGTCCCGCCCCATGACCATCCGTGTCCTGCTCGCCGACGACCAGGCCCTGCTGCGGGCCACCTTCCGTATCCTCATCGACTCGGCCGAGGACCTGACGGTGATCGCGGAGGCCGCCGACGGACAGGAGGCCGTCGAACTCACCGAGGAACACCGCCCCGACGTGGTCGTCATGGACATCCGGATGCCGCGCCTCGACGGTGTCGCGGCCACCGCCGCGATCTGCTCCCGGCCCGAACTGACGGACACCCACATCCTCGTGCTCACCACCTTCGAGAACGACGAGAACGTCGCCAAGGCCCTGCGCGCCGGCGCGAGCGGCTTCCTCGGCAAAGGCGTCAGCCCCGAGGTCCTGCTGTCGAGCATCCGTACGGTCGCGGCCGGCGAGGCCCTGCTGTCGCCCACCGCCACCCGGGCGCTGATCACCCGCTTCCTGGCCACCCCGGACCACGACGACCTGCTCGCCCTCCCCGATGCCGTCAGGTCCCTGACCGACCGCGAACGCGAGGTCGTGACCCTGGCCGCGCACGGCAGGTCCAACGCCCAGATCGCCGAGTGGCTGGTCCTGAGTCCGCTCACCGTGCGCAGCCACATCCAGCGCGCCATGACCAAACTGGACGCGCGCGACCGCGCCCAGCTCGTGGTGATCGCCTACCAGAGCGGACTGGTGACACCGCGGTCACCGGCGCCGGGCCCGGCGGACGCGGGCTGACCGGTCCCGGCGCGGATCGGCTGACGCAGACCCCAGGCCTGGGCGTGCCTGTGTCGTCAGGGCCTTCCGGTGTCCTCCCGCCCGGCCAGCAGTCCCGTCAGGACGATGTCGAGCGCACCGCGGAGCCGCGCTTGGAGATCGAAGGGGGCCGGTTCCTCGCGTACCCAGCGCAGGACCGTGGAGAAGTAGCACATGGCCAGCAGCTCTCCGGCCTGGCCGCAGTCGACGCCCGCCCTGATCTCCCCCCGGCTC
The DNA here is from genome assembly GCF_044768565.1 of Streptomyces sp. NPDC091280. NCBI lineage: Bacteria > Bacillati > Actinomycetota > Actinomycetes > Kitasatosporales > Streptomycetaceae > Streptomyces > Streptomyces sp. NPDC091280. Next base: position 133,102 of record NZ_JBIVUZ010000007.1, on the reverse strand, counting down.
AGGCCCTCCTCGACGATCCGCGCGAGTTCGACCTCCAGTGACGGGTCCTGGAGGAGGCGGCCGTAGCGCGCCGAGGCGTCCATCAGGACCGAAGTCTCCGCGCGGGAGCCGATGTTGAGGTCGGCCATCTCCTCCAGGTAGCGCCGCAGCCGGTCGTCGACCGGAAGATCCTCGGCGTGCTGCGCGCCGAGGATTCCGGCGACGCGGGCCCGGCGCCGGGCCCCCCATTCTTCGAGGAAGCCGATCTTCTGCGCGTAGTGGTTGAAGACGGTGGCGCGGGCCACGTCGGCGGCCTCGGCGATCTGCTCCATCGTGGTCGCCTCGAACCCGTGGGCGACGAAGAGGCCGACGGCCGTGTCGTACAGGTGGTCGTGCAGTTTGCGGCGCCTGCGTTCCTGGCGTCCGACCGTCGCGCCGCCCTCGGTCGCGGTTGTCGTGTCAGGGATCTTCATGGCGCCCAGTACAGCACAACGCCTCCCGCCTCTTGACCTCTCCCCGGCCTGTCTCTAGATTCCTCGCCATTGATGGACTCCAGTCCACCAATGGATTCAAGTCTCACCATGATGACCGTGAGACGCGACAAGGAGGCACGATGGCTTCCGCCACCTCTCTCACCGGCTGGACCCGGCTGCGCGACGGCTGCCACGCCTGGATCGCGGGCGGCGACGGCTGGGGCATGAGCAACGCCGGACTGATCACCGGCCGGGGCGCAGCACTGCTCGTCGACACCCTCTACGACCTGCGGCTGACCAAGGCCATGCTGGACGCGCTGACACCGCTGACCGCGACCGCGCCGATCACGACCGTGGTCAACACCCACGGCAACGGCGACCACTGGTTCGGCAACCAGCTCGTGACCCACGCCGAGATCATCGCGGCCCGCGGATCGCTCGCGGACATGCGGCAGGTGGGCCCGGCCGAGATGCGCGCGCTCACCGCCATGGACAACCCCGCCGGCCGCTTCGCCCGCCGGATCTTCGGCCGCTTCGACTTCACCGGCGTCGAACCGGCCCTGCCCACCCGGACCTTCGACGACGAGACGGTCCTCGACATCGGCGGCACGGAGGTCCATCTCATCGACGTGGGTCCCGCGCACAGCGCCGGGGACACGATCGTGCACGTCCCGCGAGCAGGCGTCGTCTACACCGGCGACATCGTCTTCGCCCGCGCCACCCCGGTCGTCTGGCACGGCCCCTTCGCCCGCTGGCTCGCCGCCTGCGACCTGCTGCTCGACCTCGACGCCCACACCATCGTGCCCGGCCACGGACCGGTCACCACCAGCGAGACCGTCCGCGAGATCCGCGACTACCTCACCTACGTCCATGAACAGGCCGCCCGCCGGTTCACGGCCGGCATGCCGGTCATGGACGCGGCGCACGACATCCGCCTCGGCCGCTTCGCCGACCTGGGCGAGAGCGAGCGCCTCGCCGTCAACGTCCACACCGTCTACCGGGAGCTCGACCCTTCACTGCCCCCGCTCGACGGCCCCGCCCTGTTCGCCTGCATGGCCGAGCTGTCCGCCGACGCCTGACGGTCCCGAGCCCCCCTCAACTCCCCAGTCCCCAGCCCCCGGTATGTGCTCGCGCCGGCCTTCGAAGGAGAAGCCATGGTCGCCACCCCTGCCTACGACCCACCCACCGCACCGTCCCTCCCCGCATCCGAGACCGGCCCCCGGCACACCGGCACGATCGTCGCCGGCTGTCTGGCCGTCTGCCTGGCCCAGATCGGGCTGGTGCTGCCCGCCGCGATCAACGGCGTCATGCAGCGCGGCCTCCAGGCGTCCGGCTCCGAACTGACCTGGATCAGCGACGCGTTCCTGGTGCCCGCCGCCGTCCTCGCCCTGACCTTCGGAGTCCTGGGCGACCTGTACGGCCGTAAGAAACTGCTGGTGGGCGCCGCACTGCTGGCCGCCGTCGGATACCTGGTCTCCGCCACCTCCGGTTCCCCCGCGCAACTGATCACCGGTCAGGCCATCTCGGGCATCGGAGCCGCCGCGCTCTTCCCGGCCTCGCTCACGATGATCACCGCTGTCACTACGACACCGGCCGCCCGCGCCAGGGGACTGGCCTCCTGGACCACGGCCCTGTCCCTGGGCGCCCTCATCGCCCCGCTCCTGTCCGGCGGAATCGTCGAACACGCCTCCTTCCAGTGGGCGTTCGGCGTGACCGGCATGATCGCCGTGATCACCGCCGTGGCGGCCTGGCTGCTCGCGGCCGAGTCCAGCGCGCCCGAGGGACGCTCGCTGGACTGGCCCGGTCAGATCTGCATCGCCGTGGCCATGCTCGCTCTGCTCTACGGCATCATCCAGGGCCCCTCGGACGGCTGGGGCTCGGCGCCGGTGGTGCTCTCCTTCGTCGCCTTCGTGGTGTTCATCGCCGCGTTCGTGGCGGTGGAGAACCGCAGCGCCGCCCCGATGCTGCGCCTTGAACTCTTCCGCATCCGGGCCTTCGCGGCGTCCGCGGCGATGGCGGTCATCGGCATGTTCGGTTTCCTCGGCGGCGCCTACGACCTGAGCATCCGGCTCGGGGTCATCCAGCACCAGAGCCCGCTGCGCGCGGCGATACCCTTCGTGATCATCCAGGGCATCACGCCGTTCATCTGGCCCCTGCTGGCCCGGCTGCTGCACCGCGTCGGCCCCGGACCCATGCTCGTCACCGGCTTCGTCTCCCTGGCCGCCGCCCAGCTGTGGCTGCGCGCGGTGCCGGTCCAGGAGACCGGACTGCTGCCCCTGCTCGGACCGCTGGTCCTCAACGGAGTCGGCTTCGGCCTGGTCGTCGCGGCGCTCACGGCCGCCGCCGTCAACGTCGTACCGCCGAGCCTGACCGGCATGGCGGGCGCCACCACCAGTCTGGTCCGCGACCTCGGCCAGACCCTCGGCCCGGCCATTGTCGGCGCCGTCGCCCTCGGCATGGCCGCCGACCGACTCACCGGCGACCTCGCCGGCGCCGCCCTCACCCCCCAGGAACACGGCATCGTCGGCGCGGTCCTGCACGCGGGCGGACCGCTGGCCCTGCACACCGCCGAGCTGGGCCCGCTCAGCGCCAAACTCGCCCCCTACACCTCGGACGCGCTGGCCCACGGCTACAACAACGCCCTCCTGCTCACCGCCGCGGCCTGCGGGGTCGCCGCCGTGATCGCGGCCGTCTTCGTCGGACTCCGCCCCGGAGCCACCCACCTGGTCCGGTCACAGGAGAGCGCGGAATGAAGTTCGCCACCTATGTCCACGGCGGCAAGCGACGGTCCGGAGTCGTCGTCGGCGACCGGATCCACCCCTTCCCGCACCCGGTGGAACTGCGCGACCTCATCGCGGCGGGAGAGCAGCCGCTGCGCGAGGCGGGGGAGCGAGCCCGCACCGACGCCCTGCCCGTGGCGGTGACCGAGGTCCGGCTGCTGCCACCTCTCCAGCCGCCGACAGTCCGCGACTTCATGACGTTCGAGAGCCATGTCGCGGGCGTGGCACGGGGATACGGCGACACGGTCCCCGACGAGTGGTACGCCGCGCCCGCGTTCTACTTCACCAACCCGTACGCGATGATCGGCGCGCACGACGACGTGCCCGTTCCGCCCGGCTGCGGTCGCTTCGACTTCGAACTCGAAGTGGCCGCCGTGATCGGCAAGGAGGGCCGGGACCTCACTCCCGAGCAGGCGCGCGAGCACATCGTCGGCTACACGATCCTCAACGACTGGTCCGCGCGCGACCTCCAGGGCCGCGAGATGAGGGTCAAGCTCGGCCCGGCCAAGGCCAAGGACACCGCCACCACCCTCGGCCCCTGGCTGGTCACCGCCGACGAACTCGAACCCCACCGTGACGCCGAAGGCTTCCTCGACCTCGCTCTGACCGTCCACGTCAACGGCGAGCCGATCGGACAGGACCAACTGGCCAACATGGCATGGACGTTCGAGGAGATGGTGGCCTACGCCTCCCGAGGCACGTGGGTCCGTCCCGGTGACGTCCTGGGCTCGGGAACCTGCGGCAACGGCGGCTGCCTGGCCGAACTCTGGGGCCGCGCGGGCACATTGGAGCCCCAGCCCCTCGTTCCCGGTGACACCGTCACCATGAGCGTCGAGGGGATCGGCACCATCAGCAACACCGTCGTCGAGGGCGTCGCACCGACACCTGTGCCGAAGGCCCGCCGCAGGGAGTGAAGCCCGGGCCTCGGCAGGGTCGTTGCGGTGCTGTCAGCCCTCCTGGGCGGGGAACACCTCGTCGACCGCGCGGCGCAGGGTTTCGCGGACGGCCTGCGCGTTGTCGAGTTCGGCGGCCTGGAAGGCGCCGTCGTGCAGCAGGACCAGGACACGTGCGGCGTGGTCGGGGTCGGGGTGGCCCATGTCGGCCGAGAGGTCACGGAGCACACCGAACAGCCAGGCGCGCTGGTCGTCGATGACCGCACGGACCCGGTGGGTGCGGTCGGGGTACTCGGCGGCGGCGTTGAGGAACTGGCAGCCCCGGAAGCCGTCTTCGAGAGTCGCGTCGCCGAGTACGGCCATGACGGCACGCAGGGCCTCGCGCGGTGTCTTGCCCTGCCGTGCCCGGCCGACCGCGTCCCTGATGTCTTCGGCAGTGGCGGTGAGGTAGGCGGAGACGAGGTCGTCCTTGCTGGGGTAGTGCCGGTAGAACGTGGCGCGGGTGACCTTGGCCTCGGTGACCAGGCGGTCGATGCCCACGGCCTGGATGCCCTCGGCGTAGAAGAGGCGGGACGCGGTGCGCAGCAGTCGGTCCTTGGGGTGCGGCTCCGAGACGGTCGTCATGCACCCATCTTAAAGAAAGACCAGTCGTTCTTGCCTGCCGCCCCCTCCGAGGCCCTCGTGTTGCGGCCCCCGCGCCCTCGTGTTGCGACCCCCAGGGAGAACGACTAGTCTCTCTCCAAGAAAGACCGATCGTTCTCCCTGAGAGGCTTGGAACTCATGAGCACCACCCCCACCACTCCCACCATCGTTCTCGTCCACGGCGCCTTCGGCGACTCCGGCATGTGGAAGGGGGTCGTCTCCAAGCTCCAGGCGCAGGGCTACACCACCCTCGCCGTGGCCAACCCGCTGCGCGGCCTGGAGTCGGACGCCCAGTACGCCGCCGCTGTCACCCGGTCCGTGGACGGTCCCGTCGTCCTGGTCGGCCACTCCTATGCCGGCGCGATCATCAGCCGCGCGGCCCGCGACGCCTCCAATGTCGAGGCCCTGGTCTACGTCGCCGCCTTCCAGCCCGACGAGGGCGAGAGCGCCCTGGAGAACGCCTCCCGCTTCCCCGGCGCCAAGATGGGCCCGGACACCACCGTCGCGACCGAGTATGAGGGCGAACCGGAGCTGCGCATCCTGCCCGAGCACTACCAGGACGTCATCGCCGGTGACCTGCCCGCGGAGACGACCGATGTCCTGGCGGTCACCCAGCGACCGGTGCGCGTGCAGGCGCTGACGGCCGAGCTGTCCGGTCGGCCGGCCTGGCGCGGCCTGCCGTCCTGGGCCGTGGTCGCGACCCAGGACCATGCCATCCCGGCCCAGGCGCAGGAGTTCATGGCCGAGCGCGCCGGGTCGACCGTCGTGCGCGTCGAGGCGTCCCACGCGGTCTCCATCTCGCAGCCCGACGCCGTGGCAGAGGTGATCATCGAGGCCGCCAAGGCGACTCGCTGACTCCTGCCCTCCGATGGATGCCTGAAGTGCCTTGACGCGTCTGCCCGTTGTCGGATTACACAACGCGTGTGTAAGGTCGAGGTGTTGGCTTTGGGTGACGCCGAAGGGGTGCAGTGTGCGTATGAACATCTCAGTCCCCGACAGTCTGGCGGAGCAGGTCCGGGCTCGTGACCTGCCCATCTCGGCAATCTGCCAGGAGGCCCTGCTGCACGCGGTGGAGCGGGAGCGGGCGAAGGAAGGCATCACGGGCAACCTCGCCGCCGTCGTCGAGCGCTTGCGCGGCACGGTCGACGACAAAGACCGCGAGAGGCGCAAGAGCGATCGTGAGATGCGCGAGGAAGGGCACGCCGACGGCATCACCTGGGCCAAGGACTACGCCACAGCGGCCGAACTGCGACACATGGCCGCCTACGACTCCGGAAGAAGGGACGGTCCTCCGTTCCGGAGCCTGTTCCCGTTCATGTCGGACAAGAGGAACGAGAAGGTCACCCACATTCCGCCCATCAGGGTGAAGGAGCCTTACTGGGCGGGCTTCATCGCCGGGGCCGGGGAGGTCTGGGCCGTGGTGGCGGACCAACTGCGCTGAAAGGCCCGGCGATCGGGTACGGCACCTGGCCGCCGGGACACTTCCGGGTCAGGCCGGCTGCCAGGAAAGGATCCCCTGGTACTGCGTTTCGATGCCGGCGGCCGCGATGACGCTCGATGGAATCTGATCCGCCGCGGTGATGTCGTGGTTGCCCTGGATCAGGACGCCCTTGTTGTCGTAGTCGGCGGGACCGTTAGGCCAGTAGTTGCCTTCGATGTCCGTCGGGTCGTAAGTCCCGTCCCCCGCGGTGAAGTTGCCGTGTTTGCTGCCCCAGGGGGAGACGTTGATGTTCCAGACGGCGTTGCCGAGGATGGACACGTAGGTGGCGCCGTTGTCGGTGTACAGGACGTGGCCGCCCGAGGTGTTGAGCTGGTCGTGGACCACGTTGCCGCTGACGTGTTCGCCGGTGGCCATCGAGGTGCCGGTGATCCCGTTCGTGTAGACGGCTCCGCCGTCGCCGAGCAGGGACATGTGGTCGTGGATCAGGTTGTTCGAGATGGTGTTGTGGTTCGAGTAGTTGGGCTGCGCAGGCAGGCTCACCTTGTCGGGCCAGCCGCCCCAGCCGATGGAGATGGCCGTGTACGGGACGTGGTCGATCTGGTTGTGGGTGACGGTCGAGGTCTCGATGTAGCCGGCGTCGACGGCGACTCCGCCGTGGTACTCGGCGGCGATGTCGTAGAAGTGACTGTCCTTCACGGTGATTCCGCTGGTGTGCTGGGCGGAACTGCTGGGCTGGGGGATGTCCACTCCGCCCAGGTCGAGGCCGTTGCCGGAGATGTCGGTGAACGCGCAGGCGGTGACGGTGGCGTTCTGCGAGCCGTCGCCGAGATCCAGTCCGGCCGCGCCGAGGTGGACGAAGTAGTCGTGGTCGAAGTGGATGCTCTTGTCGTAGGTGAAGTGCACAGCGCCGGGCATCTTCGTCCAGTTGCCGTAGGGGCAGGTGCCGCCGGAGACGAAGTCGCACAGGCCCTGGGTGGCGTAGCCCTTGGTGCCGGTGACCTGGTAGGTGGCCTGGATCTCGGAGAAGCCGGTGCCGGTGTTGGACGTGGTGTAGTTCGCGTAGCTGAACTGGATGCCCTGGAAGCCGACATGGCTCGGCTCGTCGGAGGACTTGCCGGAGGACGCCACCAGCGCGTCGAGTGACGGCGCCTCGACGTCCGCGGTGGCCAGGTTCTCCCCGGAACGCGGGATGTAGTAGAAGCGGTGCTCGCTCTTGTCCAGGTAGAACTCGCCCGCCTTGTCGAGGAGTTCGTAGGCGTTCTCCACCGCGGTCGGCTTCTCGGTGATGGACTTGCGGCCGACCAGGTTGTAGGTGCGGCCGGAGTCGTCGGTGCGCATGACGCGCTGCGTGGAGTTGTTCCAGCAGGGCTGGGCCATGGTGATGGCCGTGCTCGTCACCGAGGCGACCGGGCAGCGCGGCTCGGTCCACAGTCCCAGGCCGCCCCGGTAGACGAACTCGATCGCGGACGGGTTGCGCCAGCCGGCCATCGGGTCGCCGGACGCCGTCGTGTACCCGGTCGCGGTCTGGGTCACCGACACCGGAAGGGAGCCCGTCGCGCGCTGGGCGCGCACACCGTTGACGTAGAGCTGCCGGGTGTCCAGTCCGGTGGGGGCCGGGGCGGACCAGATGGCGCTGCCGGTACTGGTTCTGGCCCAGCCGGTGATCTGGGTGCCGCCGCTGATGACCGGGGTCTGTCCGGCCGCCGCCTTCCACCACACCGTGCCCGCCGTACCGCCGCCTGAGTCCGCGGCGGTGAAGGTCAGTGTCTTGGTCAGCCGGTAGACGCCTCCGGCCAGGGTCACGGTGATCGGGCCGGACGTCGATGTGTCGACCGCCCGGACCGAGGTCTGTGCCTTGGTGAGGGTGCGGAAGGGGGCGGCGGCGCTGGTCCCCGCGTTGTCGTCGCTGCCGCTCGGCGAGACGAAGTAGGTGACCGCGGTCGCCGCGTGCGCGGGCAGGGTGAGTGCCGCGAGGGGCAGGAGGGCGCAGACGAAGGCCGCGACCACACGGTAAGACCCGATGAATAAGAGCAGTCGCTTCATGGGTCTAGGGGCGCGCGTGTGCTCGATTGTGTGAAACATGCTGGCAAGGTAGAGGTGCCGAGATGAGACGTCAACGACTGCGGTGCTGATACATCGGATCAATGTCCGGTGTCGAACGAATGCGGGTGACCCCTGGTCGCCTCGGCTTTCGGCTGTCGGCTGCCGACACCTCACCGAGGGGTGCGCCGCCCGACCGGAGGTCTCAACCCGGCCGGTATACAGGTCACTTGGGCGGCGCGCCCCTCGCGGAAGCCGGTCAGTTCTCCCCGGCGCAGATCGTCCCCAGCCCGTTGGTGAGGCGGGCGAAGGGGTTGTGGCCGGTGAGTTCCGCCGCGCCGCTGGCCACACCGAAGAAGGCCCGGCGCAACCGCAGTCCGTCGGAGGCGGGGAGCCGGAAGGTGGCCCGGACCGCTTCGTCGACGTCCATGAGCAGCCGCGCGTCCACGCCGGGCGCGCTGCCGTGGCCCAGCACCGCCTGCCGCCAGAAGCGGCCGACCAGGTCGCCCAGGGCGGTGGCGTACGCGGTGCGACCGGCGGCCGTACCCTCCAATGCCGCCTCGAACACCCGCCGCCAGTCGTCGTCCAGGCCCAGGAGCGCATCGTCGTCGGCGGCTTGGTCGTAGCGGGCGAACGCCCTTGCCGCCGCCGACTCGCAGGGGCCCGGGTCGGTGTCGTAGGCCAGGCTTCTGCGGGCGATCCGGCGGGGCCTGTGCTCGGGCGGCAGCGCGGGCCCCCAGAGGGGGTCCCAGTTGGGGCCGTACAGGTCGTGGCCGGGCCGCAGGGTGCGCGCGGCGGCGGGGGCCGGGGCGTACGCGACCGCCATGTCACCGCCCGCGCCCGAGAACGCGGCGAGTTGGCGCCGGACCTGGTAGCGGGGGGTGAGGAGGTACCAGAGGCAGGCGCCCATGGAGAGTTCGGCGGCCTCGTCGTGGCCGGGCCGGTCGCAGGGGCAGTCCAGGACGGCGTCGGTGACCTCGGCGAGGGCCTGGCCGTAGCCGGTGACGGCGGAGGCGCCCCGGACGGCGAGGGCGAGCAGGAGCTGGTTGAAGCTCTCGTGGTGGGTGTGGTCGGCGATGGCGTCGGTGACGTCGTTGTACCGCATGATGTTGTCGATGGCGCGCTGGATGTGGTCGCAGGTCGCCGCCGAGGTGAACTCGCCGCGTGCGTCGGCGACTTGGCGATAGTGGGTGGTGCTGAGCATGAGTCGGTAGTACGGGGCGATCGCACCGTCCCAGGAGCGCGCGCCCATGTATTCGTCGGGGGTCACGGGGGCCGGAGCGTCGGTGTGGGGCTCGGTCGCCATCGCGTCCTTCACCACCATGAGCGCGCCGACCGCGACCGTCTCGCGGGCCGCGAGGGTCGCGGCGGGGCCGGAGAGGTGGGCGAGGCCCTCGGCGGCAGCGGCCATGTAGCGGTCGTGGCCGCCGGCGCCGGAGTCGTCGAACGCGTCGCAGAAGTCCACGGCGGAGGTCAGCGACATCATCGACGCGCACAGGTCGTGCAGCCGGGCGTCGTCGCCGCGCATGAACTGCCAGGCGTAGACGCTGCCCCACAGGTCGCGCATCCCCATGATGGGATCCGTGGCGGCGGGGACGCGACGCAGGTACTCCGCCCACAACTCCCTTGTCTCACCGCCTTTGTCGGGCGCGACCCGGCCGAGGCGGGCCAGGCCGCGTGCGGCGGGAGTGGCGTCCACGCGCCAGAGGGCGGTGGCCTGGGCGGCGGTGGTGCGCCGCGCGATGTCCGCGAGCGGGCCTCTCTCCACGGCGTGGAGGAGTTCGGGTTCGTAGACGGCCCGCATGATGCGGCGGGCCATGCTCAGACCGCTGTCGGGGCAGGGCATGGTCGCGGTGGAGTAGGGGACGTAGGCGGGTTCGCCGGTGAGGTAGGTGGTCGCGCCGTCGGGGGCCGCGGGGCCGTCGTCGACGGTGTGGATCGGGTCGAGGAGAGCGAGGGCGGCGGGGTCGGTGATCAGCCCGCCGCGCTCGATGTCCCAGGCGTCGGGGCGGGCACGGGCGGGGGACGCGTCCGCGTGGGGGTGTCGGTGGGTGGTGGGTCTGTCGGTGCCGGGATGATCCTGGCTGGTTGGTCGGTCGGCGCCGGGCCGTCTCTGGCCGGTCGGTTCTGCGGAGTTGGGCCGTCCCGGTTCGTCGACGACCCCGTCCCCGGCGGTCGCTCCCCGGTCGGCGAGGTGCGGGTTCGCCGTCATCAGCGGTTCCTCTCGACCCGCACGAGCGTACGCGGCGGGAGGAGGAGGGCGGTGACAGTCGGCTTGGCGTCGGCGGAGCTCGCGGGGTGGAGCAGGCGCCAGCGGGTGAGGATGGTGGCGAGGGCGATGGTGGCCTCGACGGTGCCGAAGACGTCGCCGATGCACTTGCGGCGGCCCGCGCCGAGCGCGAAGTAGCCCTGGCGCTGGACGTTGGTGACACGCTCGGTGCTCCAGCGGTCGGGGTCGAAGGCGTCGGGGGCGGCGAAGACCGAGGGGTCGCGGTGCAGGGCGTACGGGCTGAAGAAGACGCCCGCGCCGGCGGGGATACCGCCCTGCTCCCAGGGGATGTCCTCGGTGGCGACCCGGCTGCTGATCCAGGCCGGCGGGTACAGGCGCAGGCCTTCGGTGATGACGTTCTGGGTGTAGCGCAGCCTGGGCATGTCGTCGTACCCGGGCAGCCTCGGCTCCTCGCCCGCTCCGCCGCCGAGCACCTCTTGGAGTTCCGCGCGCAGTCGGCCGAGGACCTCGGGGTTGCGGTAGAGCAGGCGGAGGGTGTGTGTCAGTGAGGAGGCCACCGACTCCAGGCCCGCCGTCAGGAACGTGACGACCTGGTCGTAGACGGCACTGTGCGGGTCGGGCTCGTCCTTGCAGGCCGCGACGACCATCGACAGCAGGTCGCCGTAGTCGCTCCCGTCGGCGAGGTAGTGGTCGACGACCTTGTCGACCACCTTGCGGGTGTGCGCGGTGACTTCCTCGTAGCGGCGGTTCACCGGGATCGGCAGCGAGGCGAAGACGCGGCTGGGGATGATCATCCGCCAGTAGACACCGCGCATGATGTCGGGGACGGCCTGCGCGATGTGCCGGGCGGCGGGGTCGGCCTGGTCGGCGGAGATCAGGGTGCGGCCGATGACCAGGGTGGTCAGGCGGTGCATCTCCTTGTAGAGGTCAAGGGTCTGTCCCGGGCGCCAGGAGGAGGTGACTTCGTCGGCGGTGGCCGTCATGACCTCGGCGTAGCGCTCGATGCGGCCGCGCTGGAACGCCGGCTGCATCGCGGGGCGCTGGCGGGCGTGGTCGTGGGCGGGGCAGCTGGCGAGCCCGTTGCCGACGTAGGGCCGCACGCGGTCGAAGACCGGTCCGCCCTTGTCGAAGAGGTCCTGGTCCGTGGTGTGCAGTCGGCGCGCCAGCTCCGGGCTGTTGACCACGTACGACGTGTGGGTCGCGATCCGGACGCGGACCACCGGGCCGACCTTCTGGAGCCCCATGAAGAAGGCCAGCGGGTTCTGCGCGATGTGGGGGATGTGCCCGAGGAGGGGGAGTCCGCCGGGGGCGTCGGGAACGGTGGCCGGGGGGACGGTGTTCGGGGGAGCGGCGAACGTGGTCATGAGGTCCTCACAGTGCTGGTGATGGCTATCTCCCGCAGGGCGGCGTCGGCGGCGGGCGGCAGTGCGGCCCGGGTGAGCGCGTGACAGGCCTCTTCCTGCCGGGTGCGGATGAGTCGTTCGACGGCGGCCCGCGCGCCGGTGGCGTCGAAGACCTGGCGTACGCGCGCGGCATCCTCCTCGCCGAGCGCGGGGGAGCCGATCGCGGTACGGAGCAGTCGGCGCTGCTCCTCGTCGGCGTCCCGCATGGCGAAGGCGACGAGCAGCGTGCACTTGCCGTCCCTCAGGTCGTCCAGGCACGGTTTGCCCGTCGTGCGGGGGTCGCCGTAGGTGCCCAGGATGTCGTCGCGCAGTTGGAACGCCTCGCCGATGGGCAGCGCGTACTCCGACAGCGATGTCATCAGTTCCTGGCTCGCGCCGCCCAGGGCCGCGCCGAGGTGCAGCGGGCGTTCGACGGTGTAGCGGGCGGTCTTGTAGCGGGCGATCCGCAGGGGCGCGTCGGCGTCGGCCCCGGGCGGGCCGCTGGCCACCAGGTCGAGGTACTGACCGAACATCACCTCCCAGCGCATGGCGTCCGCGACCGCTCGTACGGCGTCCGCGCGGGCGGGCGGTACGTCGGCGCCGTAGAGGAGTTCGTCGGACCACGCGTGGGCGAGGTCGCCGAGCAGGATCGCGCCGTGCTCGCCGAACCGGTGGGCGTCATGGCGATGCGCGTACCGTTCGGACAGCGCGCGGTGCACGGTGGGGGCGCCCCGGCGGGAATGGGCGGCGTCCATGACGTCGTCGTGGATCAGCGCGAACGAGTGGAACATCTCCAGCGACGCGGCGGCCTGGATGACGTACGGCGGCGGTTCGTTTCGGCCGCCGGCCGCGTACCAGCCCACCGCGCACAGCATCGGGCGTATCCGTTTGCCGCCGTTGAGGACGAAGTTCCGTAGCAGGGAGGTGACTTCAGGAGGCAGCTCCCGGGTCGCCGCCGCGCGGGCCTTGGCGTCCAGGAAGTCCTTCAGTACCTGGTCGACCCGGTGCAGGACGGCGGGTAGGGAGATCGGCTCGGCTACGGCACGGGACATGGGTGGGGCGGAGCGGGGACGGTGGGTTTGCATCGGTTTCTCCAGGGATGGTGGCATTCATGGCAGGGGAGACCGAAGGAGGAAAGGGCAGCGGGGCGGTGCCGTGCCTGATGGGGGTGTGCGCGAGAGGGTTGGAGGGCGGGTCTACTCAGCTGTGAGGTAAGGACGCGCGAATGTCGATGCTTACGAAATTCATTTCTCCGCCTTACCCGCCTCGCGAGATGTCGAAGTTACAGGGCCGGTGCGTAAAGGTTCAAGGACTTCCGTATTCGGCGAATTGATTGACCGAAACTCGCCTTCCCGATCGGGGTCGACGTGTTGTTCGGTATTTCGGTACGGCATCTGGGCTGGTGAATGCTGGTGTGCGGGGCGGGGATGCCGGTGGGTGATGGCCGTCGCCATCTCGTACGTGGCTGGAAATGGCGGCAGTTCAGGTCGCTTGAATTCAGCGCTTTCACAATTCCTGCCGAATTTCGACAGGTGATCGACAGCAGGAAAACAGGCGAGCGCGACGGTGAACGGCGGTCGGACGCGTCGACGGTGAGGGGGGGCGGAGGTCGACATCCGGGTCGGGTCTGTCGACCGCGATCGGCGTGGTGGGTCTGGAGGCCGTCCCCGTTCAGGCCTCCGACCCGGCCGCCTCACGCAGAGTCGACCGCAGGGCGCGGACGAAGCGGGGGACCGTGGAGCGCGCGGTCGGGGTGCCCGGGTAATCGACCCTCAGGTATGTGCCCTCCCATGTGCGGTTCAGCCAGAGGTTCAGGCCCTGCGCGCGGCCCTCTCCGGTGAGGTATCCGACGTTCGACGAAGCGAACTCCCGTGCGGCGGGGGCATGTCGGAGGTCCAGGTAGGAGACCAGGGGAGGGGTCTGGGTGGTGCCGAGGTGGGAGATCTCGTGGTCCGGAAGCACCTCCATCAGACGCATCGGGCTGAGCGTCCGAACCTCGGACGCCCGGGACATCGCCTGTCCTGCCGCCACCAGTACCTGCCCGAACTCGCGCTCCGTCGCCGGGAATTCGACCGGCACCGTGTTGACGAACCAACCGTGCGCGCGTTCCCAGCGCGGCTCGTCCCTGGTGTGGACCGTGACGAGTGCCCGATAGGCCTCCTGGCCGCTCAACCGGTGTCCGGTCACCGCGAGCGCGGCGAGCAGACCGGCCGTGAAGCCCAGGCCCGCGTCCTTGCACACGCGCCCGAACGCGTCGGCCTCGGCGGCCTCGAAGACGTCGAGGCGGATCGCGCCGGTCGGATACATACGGCCGGGTTCGGCGCCGAGATCCACGGGAGCCGCGGGTAGTCCGTCACGGAGAAAGTGCGTCCAGCGTGCCGTCTCGGGCGACCGGGCGGTCAGCCGGGCGCTGCGATCCCGGTCCAGCCGGCAGAAGTCGACGTGTGAGCCGACGTCAGGAAGAAGTGCGCCCTTCCCCTGATAAAAGGCCCTCAGTTCACTGAAGGCGTATTGAAGAGACAGACCGTCGGTGTGCGCGTGGTCGACGGCGAGGACCACTGTGCTGCTCGTGTCGCGCACCACGGCGTGTGCCAGCAGCGGGGGCCAGTGCGTGGGGTCGGTGGCGGGTACGAGGCAGGCCCGGAGGTGGTCACGGACGGCCTGCCCGGACCGATGTCCCTGGTGGACGGGGACGAAGGCGACGGACTCCGGCGCGACCGCGTGACGGCGAAAACCGTCTCCCTGCGGGGCGAACCAGGTCAGCAGGGTGGAATGCCGGCGGACCCATGCGGCCAGGGCCGCCGCCATGACCGGGGCGTCCAGGCGGCCGGGCAGGTCGAAGTGCATCCCCAGCCAGGGGGCTTGCGGATTGCCCGCCCGGTCGTTCGCGAGGCGTCGGCGGACATGGTTCTCCTGGAGATGGCTGAGCGGCGCCAGATGCACGGCTGCCTTCCGCGCGATATCCAAGGTCGCCGCAGGCGCACGGAACTCGACTAATTCACCAGGCTGCGGGTCGTACTCGGCCAGCGAGGTCATTTCCATGGGGCGGCATTATTGCCCGCTCGGTCCAAAGGAAAGTGTGCCGAGGTCGCCGAGGTGACCGATCTAACAGCGGCAAGGAGACCCGGTTAATCTTCCGTGGAGATTGGGAAAAATCGCACACAAATGCCTTGACTTTTGCCGTCCGTCACGATCTGTGGGTAATTTTCGCCAAGATGGAGGCCTGTGAACCGGCACAGGTGACGCACTGTATTCACTCAGCAACCACTCGATCGTGCGGCGTTGACCAGCGTAAACGAGGTGTCGAAATATCGAACCATTTCAGAAGTGACGTTCCTTCAGAGGGGGTGCGACTTTTTTCAAGCCAAAGAGTTCGAAGTGGAAATCGACATGCTTGAAAGTTCTTGTATCCACTCTGTAACTTCGGCGATCGACTCAACGCCCGGACGGCGTCGAACTATTACTGGGCGGGAACATGGAATTCGAAAGTTTCGACGTGTGCGTTGTGGGAAGCGGCGCGAGCGGCTCCGTGGCCGCACAGGAGATCGCCTCCCGAGGGCTTCGCGTTCTCGTCCTGGAGGAGGGGCGGGAGCTGAGCGCCGGGGAGTCGCTGCACGGCTTGGAGAGCGCGTGGGAGAGCGCGCTGATACCGACACCGGGCGGGTTGTTACGTCCCTTCGGCCGTCCCTGGAGCGCCTCGGCCGTCGGCGGCGGCATGGCCCTGTACGCCGGCATCTCCTTCCGCCTGCGCCACGTCGACCTGGACGCGGGCCCCCACGTGGCTCCGGACGCGCTCGATCCCGCGTGGCCGATCGGCTACGAGGATCTGCGCCCGTACTACGACCGCGTCGAGCGATGTATCGGGGTGGCCAGGGAACTCGGCGCGGACCCCCTGGAACCACCCGGCTCACCACCTGTGCTGCCCGCCCATCCGCTCAGCGGCCGGGGGCAGTTGCTCGCCGCCGCCGGCCGCCGGATCGGCCTACGGCCGTTCCCCACCCCGCTGGCGATCAACTCCGTGCCGTACGCGGGCCGGCCGGCGTGCATCCGCTGCGGTCCGTGCAACGAGCACGTCTGTCCCACCGGTGCCCGCGCCACCGCCACCGCCTTGCTGCCCGACGCACCGCTCCCGCCCGGCGCCCTGGCCGTGGCCCATGGCGCCAAGGCGCTCCGCATCGTCCTGCACGACCGCCACCGCCGCCGCGCCGCCGATGTCGACTGGCTCGACCTGCGCACCCGTACCCGCCGTACGGCCCGCGTCAGATGCGTGGTCCTGGCCGCCAACGCCATTCAGTCCGCGGCACTTCTCCTGCGTTCGACCCAGCCCGGCGCACCGCGCGGGCTCGGCAACAGCACCGGCATGGTGGGGCGCGGCCTCTCCTTCAAGATCAGCGGCTACGTCGGCGGGACCGTCCCCACCGACAGCCTCCCGGCGGCCGGCCCCGCCGCGCCGATCGACGACGGCCCCTTCTCCACCGTGGCCTTCAGCGACCACTACCTGGACCCGGACGCCCCGTCCGGCCTCGGCGGTCTCCTCTACGAGGCCAGCGAGGAGGACCGCGCCCCGGTCGACGGCCGCATCCGGCTGCGGGTCCACTTCCTCGCCGCCGACCAGCCCATGCGCTCCAACGCGGTACGTCTGGCCCGCTCCCGTGGTCCGCTGAACCTGCCGCGGATCGTCATCGACTACACCACGCATCCGCTGGACAAGCGCCGCCTGGGGTATCTCGCCCGCCGCGCCTCGGAGTTGCTGGCCAAGGCGGGTGCCGACGACATCCGGTACGAGGACTCCAACTACCAGCTCGGCAGCCGGCATCTGCACGGCGGCTGCCGGGCCGGCACGGATCCCGCCCGATCCGTGGTCGATCCCTCGGGGCGGGTCCACGACCTCGACAACGTGTATGTCGTGGACGGCGGTTACTTCCCCTACGCCGGCGGGGTCAACCCGACCTTCACCATCCAGGCCAACGCCCTGCGCATCGCCGACGGCATCGCCACGAGCCTCGGCGCGCCGCCCCGGCCCGCCAACTGACCTCCGCCACCGCGCACTTGAAGGGAACAGCCATGTCCACCACCACCCCGCCCACACCCGCAACGGAGTCCGGTCACACCGAACTCCTCGACCGGGCGCGGAAGTTCACCGCCTCACAGACCTGGGACCTCGACCACCGTTTCCCGCTGGTGCTCGACCGGGCGTCGGGCGCCGAGGTCTGGGACGCCGCCGGGCGCAGGTACGTGGACTTCACCTCGTGCAGCGGCGCAGCCCCGCTCGGCGCGGGCCACCGGCCCGTGCTGGACCGCATCGGCGCCGAACTCGCCCGCAGCGGCGGCATCCTGCCCGGCCCCCTGTCCACGCTCCGCGTCGAACTCGCCGAACGGCTGGCCGCGCTCTTCCCGCTCGCCGAACGCTCGGTCTTCTTCCGCACGGGTTCCTGCGCGACCACAGCCGCCGTCCGCCTGGCCCGGGTGCACACCGGCGCCTCGACCGTCCTGACCAGTGGTTACCACGGCTGGCACGACTGGCATCTCCAGGACCGCGCGCCCATGGGCCCGCCCGACCGCGATCCGCAGACCCACGACTTCCGCTACGACCTCGACCTGCTGGACGAACTGGCCGCGAAACACGGCCCGTTGGCCGCCGTCATCGTCACGCCGGAGGTCAACTTCTTCCCGCACGCCTACGCCCGCGCACTGGAACAGGCGACCCGGAGGCACGGTGCGCTGCTGATCGTCGACGAGGTCATGACCGGCTTCCGCTACGCCACCGGCGGCTACCACACCGCGGCCGGCCTCTCACCCGACCTCATCACCCTCAGCAAGGGCCTCGCCAACGGCACCGCGCTGTCCGCCGTCTCCGGCCGGGCCGAGGTGATGGCCGCCGTCGAGGACACCTACCTGGGCAACACCTACCAGCGCGAGGTCACGCCCTTCGCCGCCGCCCTCGCCACACTGGACGCACTGTCCGACGGCACCGCCCTCGCCCGCGCCCACACCGTCGGCGCCCGGCTGATCGAAGGCCTCAACGACGTCTTCGCCCGGCACTCCACACCCGCCTGGGCCTTCGCCCACCCCACCATGTTCGACGTCGTCTTCGCCGACCAGGCCCTCGGCCACGCCTTCTTCCAGCAGATGTGGGGCCACGGCTTCCTGATGCAGTACGGCGGCCGGTTCATGCCCTCCGCGGCCACCCGGGACGAGGACGTGGAGGCGGCCGTGGCGACGGCGGACGCGGCACTGACCGCGGCGCGAAAGGAACAGCAGGACACCGGAGCCTCGACGACTGCCGACGGTGACCCGCTCACCGCGGCGATCCGGTTCGCCGAGGAACGGTTCGTGACCACACCGGCCACCGTCCGCCGCTGGTTCACCGACCCCGTGACGAAGTAGACCCCCTGCCGTCTCCATCCCCTTCCCCAGGGAGATCCATGGTTCCCGCTCCGCTCGCCCGGCCCCTCGACTCCGACCCCGTCCTGCTCGGCGGGGAGAACCGCTCCGGCACCACCCTGCTGAGCATCATGCTGGACTCGCACCCCGCCCTCACGGTCGGCCCGGAGATCGACTTCCCCGAACCCCCCGACCTGGGACCGCACATCCTCCAGGTCTGCGACCTGATGGACCGCGGCGACCCCCGCGTGGCCGGCACCACCAAGGAGACCATCGACCCCGACTGGTACGACGGCATGCACTTCACCGTGCAGTGCGAACGCTCCGGTCTCACCCGCGCCGAACTGCGCACCCTGGTAGCCGACTTGATGGCCGCACGCGGCACCGACCTGTCCGCGCCGGACGACCGCTGCCGACTCATCGAGGCCATCGGCGAATTGCGCCGCGTCCACACCGGCGCCCGCCGCTGGGGCCTCAAGCTCCAGCGCAAGATCCAGGACGTCGCCGCCTACGCCGACATCTGGCCGCACGCCCACTTCATCCACATCGTCCGCGACGGCCGGGACCTGGCCGCCTCCCACCTCAAGACGGTCCCCGACTGGGGCTACCGCTCCGTCACCGAGGCCGCGCACGGCTGGCTGGACGTCGTCACCCGCGCCCACCGGGACGCACCGCCCGGCCGCTACCTGGAGATCCGCTACGAGGACCTGGTCACCCGCCCGCGCGAGACCGCCGAGCGGATGCTGGACCATCTCGGGCTGCCCTGGGACGAGGCACTGCTGCGACACGCGGAACACGAACACGCCCTGTTCAACAACCCCTGGGGCCACCCGGCCGCCGAAGCCGCAGGCAAGCCCGTCTACACCGGCCGCAACGGCCGCTATCTCCAGGACCTCACAGCGGGCGAGATCAAGGAGTTCGAACAGATCGCGGGCGAGGAGCTGCGACGCCTCGGCTACGCGCTCTCGGCCACGGGTCCGGGAAGCACCGCATGACGGACCAGGACGTCAAGGGGAAGACGGCCCATCGCCTTCCCCGCGGCTTCCATCTCCTCCTCACCGGCCAGACCGTCTCCCTCATCGGCTCCGCCGTCACCTACCTGGCGCTGCCGCTCACCGCGATCGACCTGCTCCACGCGGGCCCGTTCGAGACCGGACTGCTGCTCGCCTGCGGGCGGGCACCGTACTTGGTGTGCGGACTGCCGGCCGGAGTCCTCGTCGACCGGCTGCCGCACCGCCCGCTGCTGATGTCCGCGAACACCGTCATGGCCGTGGCCCTGGCGACCGTGCCCGTCGCGGCCCTCCTCGGGCACATCAGCCTGCTCCACCTCTACCTCACGGCGGCCGTGGTCGGCACGGCGACCGTGGTCGCCGACGTCGCCTACCTCTCCTGCGTACCGACCGTCGTCTCGCCGGACCTCCTGGTCCGGGCACAGAGCAGGCTCGAACTGGGCCAGTCCCTGGCAGTCGCTCTGGGACCGGCGCTCGCGGGATGGCTGATCGGAACGTTCTCCGCACCCACGGCGATCTTCGCCGACTCCCTCTCCTTCGTGGTGGCGACCGCCCTGTTGCCGTACATCGCCATGCGGCCCGTGCACCGGGAAGCCGCGTCCGGCACGCTGTCCGGGCTCGCCTCCGAAGCCGCGGAAGGCGTCCGCTTCGTGCTGCGCACGGCCCGGTTGCGCGCGGTCACCCTGGCCACCGCCACCCTCGTGTTCAGCTACAACGCCTACGCGGCCGTCCTGTTGCTCTACCTCACCGGGCGGCTCGGCCTCTCCGCCGGAGCCACCGGCGCGGTCATCGCGATCGGGGCGGCCGGGGGAGTGGCCGGGGCACTCGCCGCCCAGCCACTGGCCAGACGTCTCGGCCTCGGACGCACACTGACGGCCGCCCTACTGCTGAGCTGCGTCGGCGCCGTCATCACCCCGTCCGTCGCTACGGCCGGATGGGGCCCGTCGCTCTGCGTCGCCCTCTCCCAGTTCCTGCTGTGGGCAGGCCAGCAGATCTACAACGTCCACCAGGTCCCGATCCGCTATGCCCTCGCCCCGGCCGCCCTGCACGGCCGGGTCAACGCCAGCATCCGTACGGCCGTCTGGGGCCTGGCCCCCCTCGGCGCGCTGCTCGGCGGCGCCTGCGGGGCCTGGCTCGGAACCCGCGCGACCCTCCTGCTCAGCGGGGCCGCGATGGCCCTCGCCACCGTGTGGATCATCCGGTCCCCGCTGCGGACCGTACGCACACCGCACCTGGACCCGGGCACCTCCTGACCGGGCACCCCGCCCCTTCACCTCCTGGCTGGTCTCACCGTGAAGCTCACCGACATCCCCTCCCTCGACATGCCCCCGGGCCGTCCGACCGTCTGGCGGGCCACCGCCACCACCGCCTGGGCGCCCGACCCCCGACCCGCCTCCTACGTACAGCAAGCACACATGGACCACGTACTCGCCTCCGCCGGAGCCGGACCCCTGGCGCCGTCCTGGCTGGGCATCGCCTTCGACCTGCCGCCCCACCTGGATCAGCGGGCCTTCGCCGCCGCCCTCGCCGCCTGGACGGACCGCCACGAAAACCTGCGCAGCCGCCTCGTGCCGCCCGGGACGCGGCGCGAGACCCTTCCCCCCGGAGCCACGGCCGTCCACGGCACGACACTCCAGCCGTTCACCGACGGACGCCAACTCGCCCAGCAGATCGAGGAGTTGTTCGACCGGGAGGCGGGCCCGCTGCACTGGCCCGGATTCGTGTGCGTCACGGTCGACCGCGCGGACACCACGACGGTGTACCTCGCCGCCGACCACTCCCTCATGGACGGCTACTCCGTCTTCCTCGTCCCCCAAGAGATCCACGCCCTCTACACCGGCTCATCTCCCCTGCCCGAAACGGCCAGTTACCTCGACTTCGCCGCCGAGGAACGCGCCACCGTCGACGCACTCACGGCTGACGACCCCTTACTCGTCCCCTGGCGGAAGTTCCTGGCCGCCGTCGACGGCCAACTCCCCGAATTCCCCACGCCGATCAAGCACTTGGGCGCCTCTCCGCCCGACCAGCCCAGCGGCTGCCGCCACCTCCTCGACGCCCCGGGCACCCGTGCCTTCGACCGGGCCTGCCGCAGCCGCGGCGGCGACTCCTTCACCGGACTGCTGGCCTGCCTGGCCCGCATCGGCTACGAGACCACGGGCGAACCGCAGTTCAGCACGATGGCCCCCTTCCACACCCGCACCACGCCCTACCGCTCATCACTGGGCTGGTACGTGGGCATGGCCCCGATCAGCTTTCCCCTGCACGACGTCGGCTCCTTCGAACGGACCCTCCGCTCGGCGGTCGCCGGGCTGGAGGGGGTCAAGGAGATGGCGCGCGTACCCGTAGGCCGCATAACGGAGTTGCTCGGCACCCCACTCCGAGACCCGTTCATGATCTCCTACATGGACCTGCGCCTGACGCCCGGAGCCCGCGAGTGGACCGCCCGCCGCACCGTCAGCCTGCGAGGGCGCAGCAACGACGCCGACGAAGTGTATTTCTGGTTCATGCGCACCCATGAAGGCCTGACGGTGAGTTGGCGCCACCCGGCCACGGATACGGGACACGCAGCGGTGGACCGGTACATCGGGAGGCTACGGCAAGTGGTCGAGCAGATCTCCGACGCCGGGGAATGGCAGACGCCGACGACACAGTGAACCGGGATCATTTGGAGGCCCTGTGTGTCCACCCCCAACTATCCTCCGTCCAGGGACGGTTCGACGGCACCGGCGTCCAGCACCGTCACGCCCCGCACGAGCAGCGGCTCGACGCCGACCTCCAGCAACAGCCGCGTCACGATGTAGGCGGGCTCGGTCGGCGCGGATTCCTCCCCGTAGCACCTCCAGCGGATACGGCTGGTCAACCACAGCCTGTCGGTGACCTGTTGGGCATGAGGCCTGCCGAGTCGGCCGTCGAAGGCGAGCAGGGTTGTGCTGGGCACGGAGAAGTCCGTGGCGAACGGTCGCGCAGGCCTTGTGACCGTGTTCCGCACCTGCTGGGCGACCGCGTCCGAGCGCACCAGCAGGTCCAGGTCCCGGGTGTTCATCCTCACCCTGGTGCCCCAGCGCTTCAGCAGCGTGGGAACGCCGTCCCTCATCAGGCCGAGCAAGAGTGATCTGTCCGTGCCCAGGCGCTGTTCCGCTTCGGCGCGCAGGTCGGGGTGGAACGCGGAGCGCTGAGCGAAGTTGTGGTTGTCGGAGAGGAACCAGAGCATCCGGTTGTGGGCTTCGAACGCGTCGAGCAGGGTCAGCCAGACCACCGTGTCCTGGACGGCACGCTCCTCGGCCTTGCCGTCGTCTTCTCCGGTGTCCGACTGGGCGTGGCCGGGGACACGGCGGTCGGCCACCCGCTTCAAGGCTTCCTCGGCGGCGCCTTCGGGCGTCGGCAGAACGGTGAAGTACGCCTGGAGAGCGTCCAGTCGGCGTTGAGCAGCCTCCTCCGGCGGACGCTCCGTCGACGGCTGGGCATCGACAGGGGGGTGGGCGAGGTACTCGATCGCCACGGCCTGCGGCACCGCGAGCGTGTGCCCGTTCAGCCGAGCCGCCGCGTGGAGCATCCTGAACACGGCCCCGTCAGGGAAGCCGACCAGTTCGAGCTGGTCGGCGTCGAAGACGATCAGCGCTCCTCGTCTCGTGTCGGGCAGATACGGGTTGGTCGTGCGTTCCATCGATCGGTTCCTCTTCCGTGCCTTCTTCTGCGCCTTCTTCTGTTCCGCGATGAGTGACCCGCAGATGTGTCATGCAGGTGAGTCCTCGTGCTCCTGCGTCCGCTCGCGCTCGCGCTCGTCCGTCGTTCTGGAGGCCAGTCGCTCCGCCGTTCCCCGGAAGGCCGCCCACCCCAGGAACAGGCTCTCTACGGCTGCCGTGATGCCCGCCGCCAGGAACCGCCCGGAGCCTGTCGGCCGCCGGCCCATGAACAGCGGGACCTTTCCCTTGGGGTCGACGGTGAGCGTGACCGCCTGACCGACCCTCAGCTTCTCCCCGTAGATCGTGCCGGGCACCGGCCGCCCTGACGGATCCTTGAATCGCGCGGCCGAGAGGGGAGCGCTCGGCCCTTCGTCGACCCAGTAGGTGTCGCTCACCGTCGCCCGTACCTCCCGGCCCCGGTCGTGCAACGCCTGCTGATCCAGGCCCGAATAGGTCAGGTGCGTCACGGCCAGCGCGCCGATGGGCATCACGATCATCGCCAGGAGGCCCCAGCCCTCGGGCTTCTCCATGCTCGGCACCATCGTCAGGAGGACACCGAGCGCGAGGACATAGAGCAGCGGATACAGGAGCAGCGCCAGCCAGACGTTCTGCGTCACGTGCAGCAGGATGCCGACGCCGACCTCGGCGCCCAGGCACACCACCGCGGAAACCGCCAGGGCCAGCGCGGTCAGGCCCACCCGGCGGATCGGTCCGTCTATGCGTTCATCCACTGTCTTCCCCCTCCGGACACCGAACACGTTCCCCTGCTGCCGCCCGCTTCACACCGGGCCGGACCGGGGACAGGGAAAAGCACTCGGTTCCACCGCTTCGCGCGACTACCGTGCGGTGTGCAGATCGTTCACCACGAGAGGGCTGGGTCGTGCTGACCACTTCGCATCCGCCGTAGGTACCTCTGGAGAGCCCAGAGGGCCCGACGGAGGCTCTTGATGTCCAGGACTGTTCGTACGACCCCCGAGCGATTCCGCGTCCGAGACGGCGCGTCCGAGTCCATGTCCCTGTACGACCTGCGCTACCCCCACACTGAATTGGCCCGGGCGGCCCGCGAAGGCCGTCGTCCCGCTCCGACGAAGGTGCTGCGCCGGATCACCTCCTGGCAGCCGATGGTGCTCTGCTCCAGAGACGACTCGTTCTCCGCCGCGGTCGCCACGGCCGAAGGCCGGGCCCGGCTTCGGGCCCGACTCGAAGCCCAGCGGATCCGCGGACTGCACCGCGCCGGCCACGACCTCGGTGACGTCGACATCCCCCCGGTCCGCCACCGCCATGGTGAGGTCTGGCACTCCTGGTAGACACGAAGCAAGCCAGGACCGAGATACCGACACCCCGTGAGTCAGGGCAGTCGGGGCAGCTCGTCGCGGGCTGCGTGGCTGAGGATGCGCAGGTCCTCGGCGAAGCGCTCGCGGTCCTCGGCCGGCAGCGGTGCCAGGAAGTAGCGGCGGACGTTCTCCGCGTGCAGACGCGATGCCCGTACGGTCGTCTCCTCGCCGAGTGTCGTCAGGCGCACCAACCTGCCGCGTCGGTCGCCGGGGTCCTCGGCCCGCTCGACCAGTCCGGCGGCCTCCATCCGGTCCACCAGGCGGGTCGCCCCGCCCGTGGTCAGCACCTGTTCCTGTGCGATGGCCCGCATGGACAGGCCGGGGTCGCCCGCGCGTCCCAGGATGAGCAGCACCTCGAACATGAGGTGGCTGATGCCGCATTCCTGTTCCAGCGAGCGGCCCAGGATGTAGGCGAGCCGGTTCGCGGCTCCTTGCAGGCGTCCGAACGCGAGCACGAGCGGGTTGCTCGCGGCCTCCTCCGAGGTCGTGATCGGGATACCTTCGCCGCCGTTGCCGCGGCCGTCCTCACCATGCATCCACTGATCATGCCCTGAGCCCGGACCTGTGTGGGGTCACCCGTGCTTCTGGTCGTCGATGCCGGCCATCAGCGCCTGGTGGCTGCGGCGGACGTGCTCGCGCATCACGCGTTCGGCGGCGTCGCCGTCCTTGGCGAGGATCAGGTCGAGCACGCGGTGGTGCTCGTGGTCGGACTCGGTGAGGCGGCCGGGCTGTGCCAGCGAGGTGCGGACCAGACGGCCGTACGCCAACTGGTTCATCAGCGTCCGGTAGTGCGCCTCCAGCTTGCTGTTGTCGGCGCCGACGACGATCAACTCGTGGAATTCGTGCACGAGTTGGGCGTAGCGGTCGGCGTCGCCCGCGCGGACGGCTTCGTCGGCCTCGGTCATGGCGGCCTTGAGGCGGTCGACCTCGGGGACGTTGCCCCGGAAGGCGAGGAGTCGGGCGGCGGCTCCTTCGAGGAGTTCCTTCATCTGGAACAGCTCGGTGATCTCACGGCGTGACGGTGCGGCGACGAAGGTGCCGACCCGTGGTCGTACCTCCACCAGGCCCTCGATCTGGAGTTGCTTGAGCGCTTCGCGGATCGGTGTCCGGCTGACGCCGAAGGTCTCCGACAGGGTCATCTCGGAGAGCGAGGAGCCCGGCTGCAACTCACCGCTGATGATCATCTGGCGGAGCTCTTCGGCGACTCGGGCCTGCATGCTCTTCTGTTGCAGGCGCTTGGTCATCCCCGTGGGTCCTTGCATGGTACGTGACGCTAGTTGGCGGGTGGAGGGCACGTCAACCTCTTCTTCGGCCACGTTGGTGCCATGCAAGGTACGGGTCGGTTCACTGGAAGGCCGGGATGACTTCCTTGATGAACAGCTCCAGCGATCCGCGCTTCTCCTCGTGCGACATGCTGTTGTCGATCCAGAAGCTGTACTCGTCGACGCCGAGCGCCTTGTAGGAGCGCAGCCGGTCGACGACCTCGGCCGGGGTGCCGATCATCGCGGTCCTGTGCAGCGATTCCGGCTGGAACTCGGGGCGGCCCTCGAACTTCGACTCGGGGCTGGGGTCGAGGAACCCGTTGCGCGGGCTGGTGGCGTTGCCGAACCAGGCGTCGAACGTGCGGTAGAAGCGGTTGATCGCCTCGGCGGCCGGACGCCAGCCCTCGGGCTCGTCAGGGGAGTGGACGTGCGTGTGCCGCAGCACCATCAGATCGGGGCGCGGCACCTCGGGGTGAGCGGCCACGGCGGTGTCGAACTTCCGCTTCAGATCGGCGACTTCCTCGTCCCCCTTCATCAGCGGGGTGACCATGACGTTGCAGCCCTGCGCCACGGCGAAGTCGTGGGAGGCGGGGTCGCGCGCGGCGATCCACATCGGAGGAGTGGGCTGCTGCACCGGCTTGGGCACACTGGTCGACAGCGGGAACTGCCAGATCTCGCCGTCGTGCGCGTAGTCGCCCTGCCACAACGCCCGTACGGCGGGCACCAGTTCACGTAGATGCTTGCCACCGTCGGCGGCCGGCAGCCCGCCCGCCAAGCGGTCGAACTCGAACTGGTAGGCACCCCGGGCGAGTCCGACCTCCATACGGCCATTGCTGATCACGTCCAACAGCGCGCATTCACCGGCGACACGGATCGGATTCCAGAACGGCGCGATGATGGTCCCCGCGCCCAGCCGGATCGTCGAGGTCTTCGCGGCCAGATGCGCGAGCAGCGGCATCGGACTCGGCGAGATCGTGTACTCCATGCCGTGGTGCTCGCCGATCCACACGGTGCTGAACCCGCCCGCCTCGGCCATGAGGGCCAACTCGGAGAGATTCTCGAACAGTTGCCGGTGGCTGACCTCCTCGTCCCAGCGCTCCATGTGCACGAACAACGAAAACCTCATGGCTGCTCCTCGTGTGGTGCGGGTGCTGCGGGTGTTGCCTGCGGTGCGGGTACGACGTGCGGTGCGGATACGACGTGCGGTGCGGGGGAACCGACACCTCGCATGTCAGCTCCGCATCGTGAACGGATCGGCCACGGGCTCCTCGCTCGTGTTGATCCAGACGCTCTTGAGGCGGGTGTACTCCTTCATCGTCTCGGTGCCGTGCTCGACGCCGACGCCGCTCGTCTTGAAGCCCTGGCGCGGTGACATCGGGGACATCGCCCGGTAGGTGTTGACCCAGATCGTCCCGGCGTCGAGCCGTGCCGCCATCCGGTGCGCCCTTGCGAGGCTGGTTGTCCAGACGCCTGCCGCGAGCCCGTACTCGGTGTCGTTGGCCAGGCGGACCACCTCCTCCTCGGTGTCGAAGGGCATGACCGCCAGGACGGGACCGAAGATCTCCTCCCGTACGACACGCATGCTGTTGTCGACGTCCACGAGGATCGTGGGCTCGTAGAAGTAGCCGCCGAGACCGCCGTCGCTCGCGTGTCCGCCGGTCAGCACGCGGGCGCCCTCCTCGCGGCCGAGGTCCACGTACCCGGCCACCTTGTCCCGCTGCTCGGCGAAGGCCAGCGGGCCCAACTCGGTCTCGTCGTCCAGCGGATCGCCGATGCGGATGCTCTTCGCGCGCTCGGCCACCCGGTCCAGGAGTTCGTCGTAGACGGACCGGTGGGCGAACACCCGGCTGCCGGCGATGCAGGTCTGTCCTGCGGCGGCGAAGATGCCGGCGACGACACCCATGGCCGCGTTCGGGAGGTTGGCGTCCTCGAACACGATGTTGGGGGACTTGCCGCCGAGTTCGAGGGTCGAGCCGATGAAGCGGCTGGCGGTCGCGGCGGCGATCCGGGCCCCGGTGGCGGTACTGCCGGTGAAGGAGATCTTCGCCAGGTCGCGGTGGTCGACCAGGGCCTGCCCGGCCTCGGCGCCGAACCCGGTGACGACGTTGACCGCGCCGGGCGGGAACCCCGCCTCCAGTGCCAGTTCGGCGAGCCTGAGTACCGTGGCCGAGGTGTGCTCCGAAGGCTTGATCACCACGGTGTTGCCTGCGCAGAGCGCGGGCGCGAGCTTGCTGCTGGTCAGCGTGAGCGGGGAGTTCCAGGGGGTGATCGCCCCGACGACGCCCAGTGGCTCCCGGGCGGTGTAGTTCAGCACCGCGCGGTCGGAGGTGGGGATGAAGTCGCCGTGGATCTTGTCCGCCAGCCCGGCGTAATAGAAGTAGTACTCCGGCAGGGTCGCCAGCTGGCCGCGCATCTCGCGCAGCAGCTTGCCGTTGTCCTGCGTCTCCATCCGGGCCAGGTCTTCGGCGTTCTCGGCGATGAGGTCCCCGAGCCGGCGCAGCAGACGGCCGCGTCGGGTCTGGCTGAGGTCGCGCCAGCGGGCGTCCTCGAACGTCGTGCGCGCGGCGGCGACCGCCCGGTCGATGTCGACGGCGTTCCCGCGTGCCGCCTGGTAGAGCGGCTGTCGTGTGGCCGGGTTGGCGCTCTCGAAGTACTCGCCCGACGCGGGTTCGACCCACGCCCCGCCGATGAAGTGCTGCCACTGGGTGAGGTCAGGCATGTGCGCCCTCTCCGATGAATCGGATGAATCAGTTGAATCAGTTGAATCGGATGATGTCGATGAAGGTGACGAGGGAGTCGACGAACGCCTCGGGACGCTCGACGGGGAGCATGTGCCGCGCGCCGGGGACGACCACGGCACGGCAGTCCGGCAGCGCCGACGCCAGGCGGCGGGTCATCTCGGGGGTGGAACCGGGATCGTCCTCACCCGTGACGGCCAGCGCGGGTACGGCGATGGCACCCAGGTGGGGCGCCAACTCCGCGTCCGCCGTGGCGAACACGCGGTAGCAGTTGAGGAAGGAGCCGACGTCGTTGGCGCGCAGGGTGGCCTCGGTGCGGGCGACCTGCGCGGGATCGACGTCGGCTCCCGCGTACCAGCGGTCGAGGGACGCGGTGGCGCTCGCCGCGAAGTCGGTCTCCGCGTTGCGCAGCCGGGCGAGGACCGACTCCCTTTCGCCGGGCGTTCGTTGGCACACCGAGCTGACCGAGGTCAGTGTGGCCGCCAACTCCGGTCGGTACAGCGCCACATGCTGGGCGACGAGCGCCCCCAGCGAGAACCCGACCAGATGCGAGCCCGCCGGGATCTCCTCCACGACACCGTCGGCCAGGTCCGCGAGCGACACCCCGTCCTTCGCCGGAGGGCGGGTGCCGTGTCCCGGCAGATCGGGGGTGAGCACGGTGAACCGGTCGGCCAGGCGCGCGGCGGCGGGCTCCCACATGGAGTGGTCGAGCCCGACACCGTGCAGCAGCACGATCGTCGGCTTGCTCATACGGGCCTACTGCTCGGTCGACAGCGGCGCCAGCCGGGCCTGCGGGCGCCCCTGGGAGGCGGCGGCCAGCCCGATCACGATCTCGTCCGCGCGGGGCCCGTCCGGCACCCGGGCCTCGATGCTCTGGTGGTGGGAGCGGATCGTCGCGTCCGTGATGTGCTTGAGCGGGATGTCGAAGACCGTACCGGCCGCCGCCCGCTTCTCCACCGCGGGCAGCAGCGTGGTCGCGTTCGCGGCCTTGCGGAAGTGGTCGCCGAACTTGAGCGTGTGGATGAGCCCGGACCCGTGCTCGATCTCGCCGTCGAGCCCCACGATCGCGGCCTTGCCGTACGCCTCGACGGGCGCGCCGAGGGCCTCGACCACGCGCGGTGCGAGCAGCTCGCCGAGCTGGGGCGCGATCTCGTCGATCCCGGGCAGCAGGTCGTCGACGAAGCCCTGTCCCGCCCAGGGGTTCTCGATCACGGCGAGGACGACCGCCGTACGGGCGGGCGGGTCGACCGGGCGTCCTCCCTCGGTGTGGATGTCCTCGGTGAAGGTGATGATCTTGCGGACGTTCATCGGGCGTTCTCCAGGTCGGCGAGACGGACGAGGGGGTCGGTGCGGCGGTCTCCGATCCGGGCGTTGGGCCGCGGCCCCGACGACGCGGCGGCGATCACCAGGATCTCGTCGGGCCGGGGTGCGTCGGGGATCCGGATCTGGACGGTCTGGTAGTGGGAGCGGGTCGCGGCGGCCGTCTTGTGCCACAGCGGCACGGTCAGCGCCTCGCCCGCCGGCAGCCGGTCGTCGCTGAACACGATGATCGACGTGCCCTCGGTCAGCTCACGAAGGACGTTACCGAAGTACGGCGTGTGGATCAGTGCTCCGCCGTGCTCGATCTCCCCGTCCAGACCGACCACGGCCGCCTTGCCGAAGGCCTCGACACGGTCCACACCGCCCAGCGTCTCGATCAGCCTGTCGGTCAGCAGTCGGCCCAACTCCGGTGCGACGGCCTCGACTTCGGGCTGAAGGTCACCGACGAAGCCGCGCCCGGCCCACGGGTTCCGGATCACCGCAGCCGCGGCGACCCGCCGTACCGGAGTGGCGACCGGCCGCCCGAGTTCGAGCAGGACCTCGTCGACGACGGTGACCACTTTCCGTACCAGGCGGCTCATGCGAGGACCCCTGGGATACGGAGGTTCGAGAACCTCATGAACGGTCCTTCCTGTTGCGGCTCTGCCATGCAAGCGAGGCTAGGGTCGCTCGGTGAACTCCGTCAAGGGTCAACACTTTCGAAACGCGATTGACCACTGCATTTGATGCGCGACCTGGGATTCCCGCATTTTTCCGCGTGAGGTATTGACACCACATAGCGCCCTCCCTACCGTCCTCTGCCATACAAGAGCTCCACGGATGGGAACGCTATGAGTCGCACTCTCGACCGCGCCGCCACTCCCGCAGACCGCATCTCGCACCTCCGCTCCACCTGGCGGGCCGCCTGGGACCAGGGCCAGGTGGACGCCCTGGACGAACTGCTCAGCCCCTCCTACGTCCGCCGCCGCGGACCCGCGTCCGCCGGGCAGGGCCGGGACCAGTTCAAGGACTCCATCCGTGCCATGCGCGACGCGTTCCCCGATCTGCGCACCGAGATCGAGGACATCGTCGAGGACGGCGACCGGGTGGCGATCCGCTGGCGCAGCACCGGCCGGCACACCGGCGCCTTCCTCGGAGTGCCGCCCACCGGGAAGCCCGTCGAGGTCTCCGGCGCGACCTTCGCGCGCTACGACGGCGCCTCGGTCGCCGAGGAGTGGGTGACCTTCGACTCCGGGCAGCTGCTCGAAGCGCTCGGCATCATCACCACGGGCCAGCAGGCGGCCGTCGACGCCGACCTGGTGCGCGGGGTGCACCGCAAGTTCATCACCGGCGTCACGGTGGTGACCACCGACGACGACGGCACCCCGCGAGGTCTCGCGGTCAACGCCTTCTCCAGCATCTCCCTCGACCCGCCCATGGTGCTGGTCTGCGTCCAGCGCAGCTCCTCCACCCATCCCGCGCTGCACCGCGCGAGTCACCTGGGCATCAGCATCCTGTCCGCCGGCCAGCTCGACGTGGCGAAGACCTTCGCCTCCAAGGGCGACGACAAGTTCGCCCAAGTCGACTGGGCGCCGGGCGAGTTCGGGGCCCCGCTGCTCGACGGCTCCTGCGCCCGGCTGGAGGTGGAGATCGGCCAGCGCCTCGAAGCGGGCAGCCACACCGTGTTCACCGGCCGGGTCGTCTCCGCCCGCCACGACGACCTCGCCCCGCTGGTCTACAGCGGCGGCGGCTTCTTCGACATCTCGCACACGGCGCCACTGCCGTGGTGAGCCTCCTCCTCCCCGGGAGCAACGCATGACAGAAGGAACACCGGCGCCCGTCTACGGGAGTGCGGTCACCAAGGTCGAACCGTTCGGCGTCGACCACATCCCCGACAACGAGCGCCACGGCAGGCCGAGTTCGCAGTTCTTCGTCTGGTTCGCCGCCGGCCTCAACTTCCCGATCATCCTGCTCGGATTCAGCGCGGCCTGGTTCGGGATGAGCTTCGGCGCCGCCGTCACCGCGATCGTCGTCGGCGCCGCGCTCGGCTCCGTGCTCATGGCCGTGATGTCCCGCATGGGCGTCCGGCTCGGGGTGCCGCAGCAGATCCAGGCCCGTGGCCCGCTCGGCTTCTTCGGCAACTTCGTGCCCGTCGCCTACATCAACGTGTTCGCCGGGGTCGGCTGGGCCTCCGTCACCGTCATCCTGGGCGGCAAGGCCTTCGCCGAACTGACCCATCTGCCGTACTGGCTCTGCGCGTTGGTGCTCACCGCCGTGGAGCTGGTGGTGTCGATCTACGGCTACAACATGATCAACTACCTCCAGCGGGTACTGACTTACGTCCTCACCCCGCTGTTCCTGCTGATCACCGTCGTCGCCGTGGTCCGGGGCGGCAGCTTCTTCCACGCCGACTCCTCCGCCGCCGGATACATCGGCTCCACCGGCGGCTGGGTCACCTTCTGCGGCTGGTTCCTGTCCTTCCTCGTGGCCTGGGCACCCTTCGCCTCCGACTACTCCCGCTACCTCCCGGACACGCCCGAGGTCGTCAGCCGCACCGCCTGGTACACCGGCCTCGGCAACTTCGTCACCATCGCCTGGCTGGGCATCCTCGGCGTGGTCGTCGGCGGCAGCGCGAGCAGCTCCGACTCGATCACGGCCCTGCACGAACTGGCCGGCCCGTTCGCCGTCCCCGCCCTGCTCGCCGTGGGTCTCTCCGCGCTGGCACAGAACTTCCTCAACGTCTACGGCGGCGCGATCTCCGTCCAGACGCTGAAGATCCCGGTCACCCGCGCCCAGGCGGTCACCGTCATCTGTCTGCTGGCCTACGGGATCAGCCTGTGGGGCGAGTCGGGCACGGAGGACAAGTTCAAGGTCTTCCTCAACCTCACCGCCTATTTCATCGCCCCCTTCGCGGCCGTCCTGCTCCTCGACTTCTATCTCGGCGGCCGGTCCGACCCGTCCCGGATCGCCGAACTCTACGACCGCCGCCGGGTGTTGGACTGGGGCTTCGTAGCCTGGGCCGGAGGCGTCGCCGCCTCGGTACCGTTCTGGCAGTCCAGCTTCTACACCGGGCCCTTCTCGAAGGCGTATCCCGGCGCGGGCGACCTGAGCATGTTCGTCGCGGCCGGCGTGGGCAGCGTCCTGTACCTGCTGACGTACCGACTGAAGCCGCTGTGGGTGAGGGACACCGGAGACACGGGCGATGCCGGGGACAGCGGGAACACCGGAGACAACCTGGCCGCACGTCCGTCAGCGGCGGACCTGGACCGTTCCAGGACGGTGGCCGGGCAGGACCGCTGACGACATGTCGACTCATGGCTGAACCGGGCGGCACCGGGATCTCCCGGCGCCGCCCGGCCTGTTGACCGTCCGCACGGACACCTGGGGCCCCTCCGTCTCTCCCCCCCCGGGGGGCAGCAGTACGGCCCGCCGGACGGTGGGGTTACCCACACCTTCGGGCAGGGGGCGTACCGCAGTGACCGGCCCGGCCCCGGGGCCGCATGCTGGCACTCCCGGTATGGCGTCGACCGGGCCCCGCCACGCCCCGGCTCGCACAGCTCGCACAGTCCGAAGGATTCTCCGTGCCCCGCCACTCACTCGAAGCGCTGTCCTCGCGATCGTCCGGACGCGCGGTCACCCTGCTCACCGCTGTCGCCGCGCTGCTCCTCCCGGCAGCCTTCCTCGCACCGAAGTCGCTCGCGGCGAACAGCTCGGAGAGTGGCTATGCCCACCAACACACCCTCATCGACGCGGTCGGCAAAGCATTCATCGGCTACTGGAATTCCGGCGAGCGGGAATTCACCCCCGAAATGCGGCAGGTCGTCGACTACTGGTTCCGGTTCCACGCCATCAAGGCCGGAATCTCCCTGGCGCTGCTCATCGTGCTCGTCGTACTCGGCCGCCGGATCGGCAGAATGTATGTCGCGGCCGACAAATCCGGGCGCGTCACAAGGGCCGGGCTGGCATCGGGCGGAGTGCTCACCCTGGCTCTCGCCGTACTGGCCCTGGTACTGGTCATCGCCAACGTCCAGGGCGCCGTGGCACCCTTCACCTCGGCACTGTCGCTCATGCCCGTCGCCGCACCCCACGGACAACTCGCCGGGACACTCGCACAGGTCCGGGAGCAATTGCGCGCATCGCGGGAGACGGGTCATCGCAGCCCACCCGCAGTCGACATGATGGTCGGGGACTTCGCCCGCTATCACGAAGCGGTGGTCGTGATGTCGGCGGTTCTGGTGCTGGTGTTCATCGGCCTCAGCGCTGTGCTGTGGAAAAGGTTCATGAGCACGGGACCTTCCGACCGACGGCCGGGACGGCGCGCACGGGGCTGGTTCGCTGCTCTCGCGACGTTCTTCTCGCTGCTCGTGGCTGTCCTCCTCGTCGCCAATCTCTCGAATGCCGCGCACCCGGCGGCAGGGCTCGCGGGCTTCTTCGCGGGCGGATTCTGACAACTCCCGGTTGTGGTAAGCCTCCAGAGGAAACGCACCCGACGTGCACGCCGCTGACCGCTCGCCGCTCGCCGCTCGCCGTGCACCCCTCGCGCCTGGCAGCGCCTCCTCAACTCGTCCCGCCCCGCGCTGCCTTGAATCGTTGTCGTTTCTATTGACCTCAGTTCGGAAGGCGAACTACGGTTCCCGCACTTGCCGTTATTGAAACGATTCAACAGCCGCTCACCCATGACCAGTTGGGGTTGAACCATGCACGAAAACCACCCGCAGCGTGCCGGTGCGACGCGTCGATCGGTGCTCGCCGCCGGTCTGTCGACAGGCGTTCTGGCGGCCCTCGGCCCGGCGGCGACCGCCTCCGCTTCCGCCTCTACTTCCGCCTCCGAATCCGCTTCCGCCTCCGTCCCCGTCTCCGGGGCGGCCCGCTCCACCGGGGCCGCGCCCACGGCGAGTTGGTTCGCGGGGCCGGCCAAAGCGGTGCGGCCCAGGTTCCGTTGGTGGTGGCCGGACGGGCTGGTGGACCCGGTGGAGATCGCGCGGGAGGTGGACCGGATGGCCGACGCGGGCTTCGGCGGCGCCGAGATCGCGGCCGTGCACCACAGCATCACCGACACCTCCGTACTGGACACCGCCCACCACGGGTGGGGGAGCGCGGCCTGGCGCGAGGGTGTGACGGCCGCGCTGCGCCAGGCCGCCCGGCGCGGACTGACCATCGACCTCACCCTCGGCCCGAGTTGGCCCGTCGCCGTGCCCGGAGTCACGCCCGACGACGATGCCGCCGTAAAGGAACTCGCCTACGGCAAGGCCACGTTGACCGGCGGGGCGCCCTACGACGGTCCGGTACCGGCCTCCGTGTACCCGGCTGCCTCGGGCGTCACCGCGCAGAAGCTGTTCGCCGTGCAGGCCGCCCGGGTCAACACCGCCTACTCCAGCGGCAAGGCGACCGGCCTGGACGCCGACAGCGTCACCGACCTGACCGGCCTCGTCTCGGGCGGCAGCCTCAGCTGGACCCCGCCCGACACGGCGACCTGGGTGATCCTGGCGTACTGGCAGCGCGGCTCGGGCCAGCAGCCCGAAGCGGGGCCGCACTCCTCGCCCGCCGCGTACGTCGTCGACCACTTCAGCGCGGCCGGGACCGCCGCCGTCACCCGCTACTGGGACGCCACGATCCTGGACTCCACCCTCCGCGCACTCCTCAGGACGGCGGGCGGCACCTTCTTCGAGGACTCCGTGGAGTTGGAGACCAAGGGCCTCCAGTGGACGCCCGGCCTGCCCGCCGCGTTCCGTGAGCACACCGGACGCGAACTGCTGCCGTATCTCCCGGCCGTCGTCCTCGACAAGGGCAACCAGATCTTCGCCTTCGAGGCCCGCCTCACCCAGGAGATCCGGCACGACTTCTGGGAGACCGTCTCCGGCCTGTTCAACAAGCACCACCTCGGGGCGCTCAAGACCTGGGCGCACGGGCACGGCATGAAGCTCCGTTCCCAGCCCTACGGCCTCCAGACCGACGCCATCGCCTCGGCGGCCCTGCTCGACGTCCCCGAGGGCGAGTCGCTCGGCTTCAAGAACCTCGACGACTACCGCTGCCTGGCCGGCGGACGCGACATGGCGGGCCACCGCGTCCTGTCCTGCGAGGCGGGCGCGTACGCGGGCGGCGCCTACAACACCACCTGGGACAAGTTCCTGCGCACCATGGGCGGGGCGTACGCGGCGGGCGTCAACCAGACCGTGATCCACGGCTTCTCCTACGCCACCGCGCCGGGCGTCAGCTGGCCCGGCTTCGCCGCGTTCAGCCCGTACGGCGGGGCTCCGGGATACGGCGAGTCATGGGGGCCGAGACAGCCGACGTGGCGCCACGTTCCCGACATCACCGACTACCTCGGCCGTGTCCACCAGGTGCTCCAGTCGGGGGCCGCCCGCGCCGACATCGCCGTCTTCCGGCAGACCGGCTACACGGCGACCGGCATCGGCGCCTCCTGGCTGACCTCCACGGGCATCCCGCTCGGCTGGACCCACCAGTTCCTCAGCGGCCCCCTGCTCGACCTGCCCACGGCGAAGGTCTCCGGCCGACGCCTCGCACCCGACGGCCCTGCCTACAAGGCCCTGTTCCTAGAAGGCGACTTCTTCTACGGCTCGAACCCCACGCTGGCCGTCGCCGACGCCCGCAAGCTCCTGGAGTTCGCCCGCGCGGGCCTGCCCACCGTGCTCCTCGGCGCCTTCGACCAGGCGCTCACCCCAGGTCTCCCCGACGACGGGGAACAGGCCGAACTCCGTTCCCTCACCGCCGAGTTGCTCGCTCTGCCGAACGTCCGCCGGATCACCGACAAGACCCTCGTCGGCGCCGCGTTCGCGGAACTCGGCGTGACCTCCGACGTCGTCCACTCCGTGCCGTCGACCCTGCTGAACGCCCACCGGGTCACCGACGACGCCGACTTCTACTACCTGTGCAACGGCAAGCACGCCGAGACCGTCAAGCCCGCCGTGGCCCTCATCGACCACGACGTCACGCTGCGCGCCACCCACCGCAAGGGATCGGGCGCGGTCCCGTACCTGCTGGACCCGTGGAGCGGCCGGGTCACCCGGCTCGCCCAATACACCCAGGACGGCGACGAGTTCACCTTCCGGGTCACCCTCCAGCCGGGGGAGACCCTCGTCGTCGCGCTCGGCGGCCCCGGGCTGTTCGGGGAGCACTGCGGCAACCGCCCGCACGCGGTGGGCACCGACGCGGACAGCGTGCTGTTCTTGGACGGATCACTCGTCGTGCGGTCCTCCACGCCCGGGACCCGCACCACCACCCTGTCGACGGGCCGCAAGGTCACCACGAAGGTCCCCGAGGTACCGGCGGCCTTCACCCTCGACCAGTGGACTCTGTCCGTCGAGGACTGGCGGCCCGGAGCGACCGCGACCACCACCGAGATCGTCCCGCACACCCTCGCGCTCGACGCCCTGCTGCCGTGGTCCCAGATCCCCGAACTCGCCGACGTGGGCGGCATCGGCCGCTACCGCACGACCGTCACCCTCCCCGACACCTGGACCTCGGACACCGGCGCCCTGCTCCGGCTGGGCAGCGTCAGCGACACCTGCCGGGTCACCGTCAACGGGACACGCCTCGACCCCGTGGACCGACTCAATCCCGGGGTGGACCTCGGCGGCCATCTGCGCCGGGGCGCCAACACGATCGAGGTCGAGGTGGCCACCCCGCTGTTCAACCGGCTGCGCATCAGCAACCCCACGGTGTTCGGCCCGTCCGCGCGACAGGCCTACGGTCTGGTGGGACCGGTCCAATTCGTTCCGTACGTGCAGCGGACGGTGGTCTGATCGTCGGCTACCGGCGCGGTGTGCCCCCACCGCGCCGGTACCGGCGGGTAGTAGTTCTGCACAGCCTGCGCGCGATCTCTTCACCGAAATGGCAAAGGTGGGATATCTGAAGACTAAAGTTTCTAACGTATGGTCCGATCATGTACGACTCGCACAACTCCCCCCATTCCCCCCGCCTTTCCGATCTCGCGCAGCTGATCCGGCTGCCCGCCGCGCTCAGCGTGCCGGGTGACGTCCTGGCCGGGGCGGTCGCCGGGGGCGGCGCTCCCCGGCCCCGGATTCTTGCCACGATGGCCTCGTCGGTGGCCCTCTACTGGGCCGGCATGGCGCTCAACGACTACGCCGACGCGACCGTCGACGCGATGGAGCGCCCGCAGCGGCCCATACCCTCCGGCCGTGTCGCACGTCGTACGGCGTTCGCCACCGCGTGCGGGCTCACGGCGGCGGGTCTCGGCCTCGCCGCGCTGGCCGACGGGCGGCGGGCGCTCCAGGTGGCGCTGCCCCTGACGGGACTGGTCTGGGCGTACGACCTCCGACTGAAGTCCACCCCGGCAGGCCCCGCCGCCATGGCGGGCGCGCGGACCCTGAACGTCCTGGCCGGAGCGGAGCCCGGACGCCGGGCGACCGCACTGCCAGCGGCCCTGCTGGTCGGCGCGCACACCTACACCGTCACCGCGCTCAGCCGCCACGAGGTGTCCGGAGCGCCGCGCGAGGTGCCGGTCGCGACCCTGGCCGGAAGCACGGCAACTGCCTTGGCCGCAGCGGCACTTCCTGGTCTGCGCCGACGTGGCGCGGCGGCCCGGATCGGCGCCGTCGCCGGTTCGCTCGGCTACCTCGGCGCCTACGGAACGGCCCAGGCGCGGGCGGCGCGCGAGCCTTCCGCGGTGAACGTCCGCGAGGCCGTCGGCAGCGGCATCCTGTCCCTGCTGCCGCTCCAGGCCTCGCTGACCGCAGGAGGGGGAGGCCCTGGCCTCGCCGGTGTCCTCGCCCTGGCGCACCCCTTGGCGCGCCGGCTCGCCCGGAAGGTGTCACCCACATGAGTCCGACACCCGTGCCTGTTCCCGATCCTGTGCCGGTTTCCGATCCCGTTCCCGTGCCTGTTCCCGTTCCCGAGGAGCGGCTGCGGTTCGGCTTCGGCACCAACGGCTTCGCCCTCCACCGCCTCGATGATGCCCTGACCGTGCTCGCCGACCTGGGCTACGACTCGGTCGGTCTCACCCTCGACCATGGTCACCTCGATCCCTTCGCCCCTGACCTCGGCCGCCAAGTCGAGCGTCTGGCAGGGCGGTTGGACCGGCTGGGCCTGGCCGTGGTCGTGGAGACCGGGGCGCCGTACCTGCTGGATCCCTGGCGTCAGCACACTCCCACGCTGATGTCCACCCTCGGTGCCGAGCGGCGCGTCGACCTGCTGGCCCGCGCGATCCGGGTGGCCGCCGAACTGGGCGCCCCCGTCGTCCAGTTGAGCAGCGGACCGGCCCCGGAGGGGGTGCCCGAGGAGGAGGCATGGAAGCGGCTCGCCGCCGGCTGCGAGGAGGTCCTCGACATCGCCCGCGAGCACGGGGTGAGCCTCGGATTCGAGCCCGAGCCCGACATGTTCGTCGACACGGTGGAACGGTTCCTGGAACTACGCAACCGCCTCGGCGACCCGGACCGGTTCGGCATCACCCTCGACATCGGGCACGCCCACTGCGTCGACCCGCTCCCGCTGGTGCGCTGCGTCGAACTGGCGGCGCCGTACCTGGTGAACGTACAGATCGAGGACATGCGCCGGGGCGTGCACCAGCACCTCGAATTCGGCGTGGGCGAGATTGACTTCCCGCCCGTACTCGCCGCCCTGAAGCACTCCGGCTACCAGGGACCGGTGTCCGTGGAGATCCAGGGCGCCTCCCTCGACGCCCCCGAGGTCGCCCGCCGCTCCCTGCGCTTCCTCAAGGCCGCCGAGCCCTTCTGACACCGGGACCGGCTCCCGCCCGGTACGGCACCCACCCCAACACCCCTTCCCGTACGGCACAGCACCCCAACACCCCACCCCGATACGGCCTTTGCCGTACCCCCACGCAGCAAGGAGGTCCGCTTCGTGGACCCATCCGTTCCCGTCGCTCTCGATCGACAGCTCACCGCGGAAGCGCGGGTGTGGCTCGCCGAGGCGGTCGTGCGGGTCACCCGCGACCCGTCCGCGCTCGCCGCCCTCTTCCCCGCGGTCGGCAGGCACTGCGGGCGCGAGCCGCTCGTCGACGGCTGGACGGTCGCCGACGCCGCCCGCGCCCGACTGCTGGCCGCCCTCCCTGTGCGAGGCACAGCGCTCGCCGAGGAGATCACCGCGTTGCACCGGTACGGCGACAGTGCCGAACAGCGTGCCGTACTGCGGTCGTTGGCGGCACTGGAGGACGCCGATCCCACCTTCGCCGACCTCGGACTGCCGCTGGTGCGCAGCGCGCTGCGGAGCAACGACACCCATCTGGTCGAGGCCGCGGTCGGTCCGTACGCGGCACGCCACCTGGATGCCGACGGCTACCGGCACGCCGTACTGAAGTGCGTCTTCTGCTCTGTGCCGCTCGACCGGGTGGCCGGGCTCGAAGACCGCGCCGACCGTGAACTCGCCCGTATGCTCGCCGACTTCGCGCACGAACGGGTCGCCGCCGGCCGGGCCGTCCCCACGGACATCTGGCCGGTCGTGCGCGCTCACCCCGGGATCTGGGAGGCCTCGGGACTCCCGGCGGAAGTCGACTCGCCCGTACCCGCCCGCCGAACGGCCGCCGACCAGGCCGTCGCCGCCTACAACGGAGCTCTCTGATGCGCATCTTCGACCCCCACATCCACATGACCTCACGCACCACCGACGACTACGAGGCCATGTACGCGGCCGGTGTCCGCGCGGTGGTGGAACCGTCGTTCTGGCTGGGGCAGCCGCGCACGTCGGTGGACAGCTTCACCGACTACTTCGACGCGCTGCTCGGCTGGGAGCCCTTCCGCGCCGCGCAGTTCGGCATCCAGCACCGCTGCACCATCGCCCTCAACCCGAAGGAGGCGAACGACCCGCGCTGCGCCGGGGTGTTGGACGTCCTGCCGCGCTACCTGGCCAAGGACGGCGTGGTGGCCGTAGGTGAGATCGGCTACGACTCCATGACTCCCGAGGAGGACGAGGCGCTGGCCCGACAACTCCAACTCGCCGTCGAGCACGGGCTTCCGGTCCTCGTGCACACCCCGCACCGGGACAAGGCGGTCGGCACCCGCCGTACCCTCGACGTGGTCCGGGAGTCCGGCATCCCGCCCGAGCACGTCCTCGTCGACCACCTCAACGAACTCACCGTGTCGATGGTCGCCGACAGCGGCTGCTGGATGGGCTTCTCCGTCTACCCGGACACCAAGATGGACGAGGACCGCATGGTGCGCATCCTCCAGGAGCACGGCACCGCCCGGATGCTCGTCAACTCCGCCGCGGACTGGGGCCGTAGCGACCCCCTCAAGACCCGTAAGACAGCCGACGCCATGCTCGCCGCCGGATTCGACGACGACACCGTCGACCAGGTCATGTGGCGCAACCCCGTGGACTTCTACGGTCAGAGCGGCCGACTCGATCTGACCGACGTCAAGGTGGACGACTCGGCGCTGTTCCAGGGCAACTCGATCAAACGCGGCGGGGAGTGAGTCCGCCGTGCGCTTCCGGCATCCGGACGGCACGACCGTCCATCTCGCCTATTGCAGCAACGTCCACCAGGCCGAGGACCTCGACGGCGTGATCGGCCAACTCGCCGACTGCACCGAGCCGGTGAGGGAATCCCTCGGCGCCGACCTGCTCGGCGTCGGGCTGTGGCTCGCCCGGGACGTGGTCACCGAACTCTCCTCCAACCCGGACGCCGTACGACGCCTGCGCGGCGAACTCTCGGCACGCGGACTGGAGACCGTCACCCTCAACGCCTTCCCCTACCGCGGATTCCATCAAGAGGTCGTCAAGAAGGACGTCTATCTGCCGGACTGGACCGACCCCGCCCGCCTGGAGTACACCGTCGACTGCGCCCGGGTGCTGGCGGAGCTGCTGCCCGACGACGCGCGGCGCGGCAGCGTGTCGACCCTGCCCCTGGCCTGGCGCACCCCGTGGACGGACGACGCGCGCGACACCGCCCGCCGGGCCCTTGACCGGCTCGCGGTCCAACTCGCCGACGTGGAGCGCGAGACGGGCCGTACGATCCGGGTCGCCTTCGAGCCGGAACCCGGCTGCGTGGTGGAGAACACCGTCCAGGCCGCCCGCGAACTCGGGGGACTGGACCCGGAGTTCCTCGGTGTCTGTGTGGACACCTGCCACCTGGCCGTCCAGTTCGAGGAACCGGCCGCCGCACTGCGACGGCTCTCCGACGCCGGTCTGCCCGTCGTGAAGGTGCAGGCGTCCAGCGCCGTGCAGGCCGACGACCCGGCGGACCCGCAAGCGCGGCGGGCGCTGGCCCGGTTCGCCGAACCCCGCTTCCTGCACCAGACCCGCACCGCCCCGGGCGGCACCGTGACCGGGGTCGACGACCTGCCCGAGGCCCTGGCCGGCGGACTGGACCCCGGCTCGGCCTGGCGCGTCCACTTCCACGCACCGCTGCACACCGAACCCGAACCACCCCTGCGCACCACTACCCCCGAACTCACCACGTTCCTCGGTGAGTTGCTCGGCGGCCCGGAAGCGGTCTGCGACCACGTCGAGGTGGAGACCTACACCTGGTCGGTCCTCCCGGAACGCCTCCGGCCGTACGACCGCGCGGGTCTCGTCGCCGGTCTGGCCGCCGAACTCGCCTGGACCCGCGGCCGGTTCGAAGAAATCGGCCTCAC
The DNA here is from genome assembly GCF_044768565.1 of Streptomyces sp. NPDC091280. NCBI lineage: Bacteria > Bacillati > Actinomycetota > Actinomycetes > Kitasatosporales > Streptomycetaceae > Streptomyces > Streptomyces sp. NPDC091280. The sequence goes on along the minus strand of NZ_JBIVUZ010000007.1, from coordinate 90,960 downwards.
CCCCCACGCACGAACGGAACCCGTCGCATGACCAGAACCGTCGTCCTCGACATCGTCGGCCTCACCCCGCGCATGCTGCGCCACATGCCCGCCGTCTCGGCCGTCGCCGAACAGGGCTTCCAGGCCCGCCTGAACACCGTGCTGCCCGCCGTGACCTGCACCGTGCAGTCCACCCTCCTCACCGGAGCACCCCCCTCGGAACACGGGATCGTCGGCAACGGCTGGTACTTCCGCGACCTGGGCGAGGTCCTGCTCTGGCGGCAGCACAACGCCCTGGTCGGCGGCGAGAAGATCTGGCAGACCGCGCGCCGCACCGCACCCGACTACAAGGTCGCCAACGTCTGCTGGTGGTACGCCATGGGCGCCGACGTGGACCTCACCGTCACCCCCCGCCCCGTCTACTACTCCGACGGCCGCAAGGAACCCGACTGCTACACCTGGCCGCCCGCCCTGCACGACGAACTCACCGACAGGCTCGGCCCGTTCCCCCTGTTCACCTACTGGGGACCCAACGCGGGCATGCCCTCCAGCCAGTGGATCCTCGCCGCGGCCCGCCAGATATTCGACGAGCACCGCCCCGACCTGACCCTCGTCTACGTGCCCCACCTGGACTACGAGCCCCAGCGCACCGGCCCGGACTCTCCGCAGTCGGCCCGCGAGGCACGACGGCTCGACGACGCGCTGCGCCCTCTGCTGGACCACTTCAGGAACGAGGACGCCACGGTCGTGATCCTCAGCGAGTACGGCATCGCGCCCGCCTCCCGGCCGGTCGACATCAACCGGGCCCTGCGCCGCGCCGGACTCCTCGAAGTGCACACCCAGGACGGCATGGAATACCTCGACCCGTGGACCTCGCGGGCCTTCGCCGTGGCCGACCATCAGGTCGCCCACATCTACGTACGTGACCCGGCGGACACCGCGACGGTCGCCAAGATCGTCGGTGAACTCCCTGGCGTCGAGCGGGTGTTGGACGAGGACGGCAAGCGGGAGCACGGTCTCGCGCACGACCGGGCGGGCGAACTCGTCGCCGTCGCGGAGCCGGACGCCTGGTTCACGTACTACTACTGGCTGGACGACGACCGCGCCCCCGACTTCGCCCGCCAGGTCGAGATCCACCGCAAACCCGGTTACGACCCCGCCGAACTCCTCTACGACCCCACCGTCCCCGGAGTGAAGGCGCGCGCCATCGGCCAGGTCGTCCGCAAGAAGGCCGGGATGCGCTACCGCATCCAGACCGTCCCCCTGGACCCGTCCGGGGTCCGCGGCAGCCACGGCCGACTGCCGGACGACCCCCAGGACACCCCCGTCCTGCTCTGTTCCCGGCCCGGCCCCGCCCGCGCCGAGATCGACGCGACCGAGGTCAAGGACCTCCTCCTGGCCCTGGCCGGCCTCACCACCCCCTGACCCACCGCACCACGGGAGCCCCCCATGTTCTCCTCCTCCACGGACACTCCACCGTCCCTGCCCCTCGACCGCCCGCTGCTCGATCCGGCCCCGGAATACGGACGATGGGTCAGGGAACAGTCCCCGGTCCGCATCACGCTCTGGGGCGACAACCACCCCTGGCTGATCACCCGGAACGAGGACGCCCGCGCCGTGCTCAGCGACGCGCGGTTCAGTTCCGAGAACATCCGGCCGGGTTTTCCCGGTCTCCAGCCGACGACCCCGCCGGTCACCCCCGGCCAGCTGTTCGCCATGGACCCGCCCGACCACACCCGGCTGCGCCGGATGCTCATTCCCGAGTTCACCTTCCGGCGGGTGGAGCAACTGCGGCCCGCCATAAGCCGGATCACCGGCGAACTCCTCGACGGACTGCTCAAACAGGAGCAACCCGCCGACCTCGTCGAGCACTTCACCCTTCCGCTGCCGCTCCTCGTTATCTGCGAACTGCTCGGAGTGCCGTACGAGGACCGGGACTTCATCCACCGTCAGGCGTCCGCCTTCGCCACGATCACGGCCGGACCGGAGGCGATGCGGGCCGGCTGGGCGGCGCTCTTCGGCTACCTCCAGCAGCAGTTGGCCGCCAGGGCCGGCGCGCCGGGGGACGACCTGATGAGCAAACTCGCCGTGGAGCGGGTCGCCACCGGCGACGCGACCGCGGCGGAGGCGGCGGGCATGCTCGTCCAACTCCTCATCGCCGGGCACGAGACGACCGCGAGCATGCTCTCCCTCGGCGTCGTCGCCCTCCTGCGCCACCCCGAGCAACTGGCCGCGCTGCGCGCCGAGAAGAACCTCGTGCCGGGCGCGGTGGAGGAACTCCTGCGGTACCTGAGCATCGTCCATGTCGGGCTGCGCCGGATCGCGACCGAGGACGTCGAGATCGGCGGCGTCACCGTCCGGGCGGGCGACGGGGTGGTGGTGGCGCTCCAGGCCGCCAACCGCGACCCGTCCGCCTTCGCCGACCCGGACACCCTCGACGTGACCCGCGACGCGGGCCAGCACCTGGCCTTCGGCCACGGCCTCCACCACTGCCTCGGCCAGTCCCTGGCCCGCGCCGAACTCCAGATCGCCCTGCCCATGCTGTTCGAGCGGCTGCCGGAGCTGAGGCTCGTCGGTTCGGCGGCGGAGGAGTACGCCTTCGAGGGCCGCGCCGTGCACGGCGTACGGGAGCTGCCCGTGGCCTGGTGAGAACGTCGCGGCTGCGAATCGGGCGGGCACCTTTCTGTGGTGCCGCGAGGCAGTCGTGCGACAGCCGTACGGAACAGTGCAACCGCTCGCAGGCGTGACGCGAGCGGTTGCACTCGCGATGTGCCGCGTGCTGTGACCGCGCCGCGTCCCGCCTCCTCGACAGCCCCCTTCGTTCGACCTGTCGGACAAGGTGCAGAACCTCGGTGAAATCTCCCAGTCATGTATTGACATGCGAACGTAACGATTCGTAGCTTGGGCGATCATTTAGATCCGTGAAGTAAGTTCATGGATATGAACGGAGGTGCTCATGGGCGTTCGCCGACGAAGTCGCCGCCTGGTCGCTGTCCTCGCTGTCGCGGGGCTGGCTTTCGGGACGGCCGCCTGCGGTTCGGGTGCGGACTCGGCGGGTTCCGGCGACCCGAACACCCTGGAGGTGTGGACCCGGAGCAATCCCGACCCCGCCGCCACGTACGACCGCGTCTTCGCCGCCTTCACCAAGAAGACCGGAATCAAGATCGACTACCAGCCGGTCATCAACTTCGACCAGCAGCTCCAGAGCCGGGCCTCCACCAAGGACCTCCCCGACGTGATGATCAACGACACGGCGCTGATGGGGAGTTACCAGAGCCAGGGCCTGCTCAAGGCCATAGACCCGGACACGATCACGGGCCACGACCAGATCAGCGCCAAGACCTGGTCCTCCACGGTCGGCCTGGACGGCAAGCACTACGGCATCCCGTACTCCCGCCAGGCCCAGACCCTGATGATCCGCAAGGACTGGCTGCGCAAGCTGGGACTCAAGGCGCCCACCACCTGGCAGGAGATGCTCTCCGTCGCCAAGGCCTTCGCCACCCGGGACCCGGACGGCGACGGCAAGAACGACACCTACGGCATGGTCGTCCCCGGCAGCGCCCAGAACGGTTACGCCGCCTGGTGGGGCGCCAGCTTCCTCTGGCAGGGCGGCGCGAAGATCATCGAGCCGGACGGCGACGGCGGCTACCGCCCCGCCATGGACTCGGCCGCGGCCGTCCGCACCGTCACCTGGCTGAAGGACAACCTCTTCTGCGGCGACAACGGTGTCATCCAGCCCGGCGCGGTGAGCGCCATCACCGGCACCGCCACCAACTTCCAGGACGGCAACGCCGGTATGTACCTCACCGGCCCGTACAACATCGCCACCTACGACGTGACGCCGGGGAAGGACAAGTTCGAGGTCGTACCGGCCCCCGCCGGTCCCGCCGGCTCCGACGTGCTGGCCGACGGCGAGAACATCTACTTCGGCGCCAAGACCGGCAAGACCGCCCAGGAACAGGCGCTCGCCGCCTTCCTCGTCTCACCCGAAGGACAGCGCCTGGCCATGACCGGCAAGAACCAGCCGGTCGTCCGCATCCCCGTCAACACCACGCTGGACGCGGCGAAGGTACGCGACGACCCCCGCTGGAGCGTCGTACAGAAGGCCTACGAGAACACCTCCGAGCAGTTCCCCAACGCGCCCGACTTCGCCCCGATCAAACAGGACACCGCGGACGCCCTCAACGCCCTGTTCACGTACTGCGGCAGTGACGTCCGCTCCGGACTCAAGGAGCTGAACGACACCCTCGCCGGTGACCTCAAGGACCAGGACCTGCTGAAATGACCGCCACCGTGACCACACGCCCGCGCGGCAGAGGCCTCTCCAGGAAGGCCGTGCTGCCCTGGCTGTTCCTCGCCCCCGGCCTGCTGCTCGCCCTCGTCTTCAAGTTCCTGCCCATGGGCAAGGGCATCTGGCTCAGCTTCTTCAAGGTGCGGCCCTTCCTCGGCGACAAGTGGGTCGGCCTCGACAACTACACCCGGGTCCTGACCGACCACCGCTTCCAGGACGCGGTCGGCCACACCCTGCTCCTCGGCATCGGACAGTCGCTCGGCGCCATCGTCGTCGGCTTCGCCCTCGCCCTGCTCCTCGAAGGCCAGGCCCGCTCCCTGAAGATCGTGCGCACCGCCGTCTTCCTGCCCGTCGTCACCGCGACCGCCGTCGTCGGCGAGCTGTGGCGGCTGATGTACTACCCGACCTCCGACGGCCTCATCAACCACGCCCTCGGCATCGTCGGCATTGGACCGGTCCCGTTCCTCGACGACCCCGGTACCGCCCTGTGGGCCACGATGGCCATGGGCATCTGGATCGCCGCCCCCTACAACATGGTCATCATCCTCGCCGGACTCGCCGGTGTGGACCGGTCCCTGTACGAGGCCGCCGCGATGGACGGCGTCTCGCTGTGGCAGCGGCTGCGCCACATCACACTGCCCGCCATCCGCCCCGCCCTCGGCATCGTCCTCACCCTCGCCGCCATCCGCGGACTGCGCGTGTTCACCGAGGTCTACGTCCTCACCGGCGGCGGCCCGGCCGGCTCCACCGAGGTCTGGATGACCCGCGCCTACACCCTCGGCTTCACCCGCAACGACATCGGCGGCGCCTCCGCGGCCTCCGTCGTACTCCTCTGCGTGACCCTGCTGCTCACCGTCACCGTCAACTACTTCCGCAAGAGGGGGGACGTGCGATGAGCGCACCCGCCATCGACCCCGTACGGACACCGGCATCGGCCGCCGGGACGCGCCGCACCACCGACAAGGCGCGGACGACACCCGCCCGCTTCGACACCGCGCTCGGCTGGAGCGACCGGCCCGGAGCCGGTCTCGCCCTGCGGATCCTGTTCTGCGCCATCGCCCTGGCCGTCTTCGCCGCGCCGTTCCTGACCATCGTCTCCGGCGCCCTCAGCACCAACCCGAGCGGCTCCTCGCTCTCCTTCCTCCCGCACCACACGACGCTGCTGAACGTACGGGTCGCCGGTGAGCGCGGCATCTGGGACTACTTCACCAACTCCCTGGTCATCGCGGGCGGCGGACTCCTGCTCCAACTCGCCGTCTCCGTGCTCGCCGCCTACGCCCTGGCCCGCCACCGCTTCCGCGGCCAGGCCCTGATCCTCACCCTGTTCATGCTGACGATGATGCTCCCCGAGGAGGTCATCGCGATCCCGCTGTCCCTCGTCCTGGGCCATGTCCCCGTCGTGGGGCTGGACTTGAAGGGCACGGTCTGGGCGGTCATCCTGCCGCTGGGCGCCTGGGGCTTCTCGGTCATGCTGCTGACCGAGTTCATGAAGGACATCCCCACCGAGATCGAGGAGGCCGCCCGCATCGACGGGGTCGGCGAACTGCGCATGCTGTGGCAGGTCATCCTCCCGCTGTGCAAGCCGGCCCTCGGAGTCGCGGGCGTCCTCGGCTTCATCATGATCTGGGACCAGTACCTGCTGCCCCTGATCGCCGCGAAGGACCCCACCGACTACACGGTCACCGTCGCCCTCTCCATCCTGCGCACCGACCCCGAGGTCGGCTCCGGAGTCGTCCTCGCCGGCGCGGTCGTCGCACTCCTGCCCAGCCTGATCGTCTATCTGCTCCTCCAGCGCTCGCTGGTCTCCGGCATCGCCGCCGGGGCCACCAAGGGCTGACCGAACCACCCCGGATACGAGGGAGACATGAAGTTCCAAGGAGTCCTCTTCTTCCCGGTCACGCCGTTCGCCCCGGACGGCTCACTGGACGAGGAACTGCTCGCACGGCACATCGAGTCCGGCGTCGCGGCCGGCGCGGGAGGCGTCTTCGTCGCCTGCGGCACCGGCGAGTTCCACGCGCTGACACCCGAGGAGATCGAGCGGGCCACCCGCGTGGCCGTCACCGTGACCGCGGGCCGGGTGCCCGTCCTGGCGGCGGCCGGCGGCCCCGTCCCGGTCGCCCGCGACCAGGCCGCCCGCATCGAACGCGCCGGCGCCGACGGCATCCTCCTGCTGCCGCCCTACCTCGTCACCGCACCCCAACAGGGCCTGCTGCGCTACGCCGAGGAGGTCACCGCCGCCGCCGAACTGCCGTGCGTCTTCTACCAGCGCGGCACCGCCCGCCTCACCGAGGCCACCGCCGCACGCCTGGCGGCCCTCCCCAAGGTCGTCGGCCTCAAGGACGGCATCGGCGACATCGAACTCATGCACCGCATCGTGCGCGCCGTCCGCGCGGTACCCGGCACACACGACTTCCAGTTCTTCAACGGCCTGCCCACCGCGGAGATGACCGCCCCCGCCTACCGGGGCATCGGCGTCGGCCTCTACTCCTCCGCGGTCTTCGCCTTCGCCCCCGAGATCGCCCTCGCCTTCCACCGCGCCCTGGCCACCGCGGACGAGCCCCTGATCACCACCCTCCTCGACGAGTTCTACGGCCCTCTCGTCGCCCTCCGCGATGAGGTGCCCGGATACGCGGTCGCCCTCGTCAAGGCCGGAGTGACCATCCGGGGCCTGGACGTCGGCGGTGTACGGGCACCCCTGTGCGACCCCACCCCCGAACACACGGCCCGACTGTCCAAGCTCATCGACCACGGTCTGGAGGTGCTGGGCGCATGAACAGCACTACGACAGGTACCCGCATCCGCGAACTGATCGTCACCCCGATCGCCTTCCGCGACCCGCCGCTCCTCAACTCCAACGGCGTCCACGAACCGCTGGCCCTGCGATGCGTGCTCCAACTCGTGCTGGAGGACGGCACGGTGGGGCTGGGGGAGTCCACGGGAGGGGCGGTCCGGCTGGAGCGACTTGAGGCGGCGGCGAAGGCCGTGGTGGGCAGGGACGTCTTCGACACGACGGCCCTGGCCGCCGCGATCGACGAGGTGCTGCTGCCGACCGTGCCCAGCGCGCACGAACGCGGCTGGACCACCTCCGCAGTTGAGGTGGCCTGCCTCGACGCCCAGGGCAAGCTGCTCGGACGCCCGGTCAGTGACCTGCTCGGCGGCAAGGTCCGTGACCGCGTGCCCTTCGCCGCGTACCTCTTCTACAAGTGGGCCGAACATCCCGCCCTCGACGGCCGGCCGGCGGTGGGCGACGACTGGGGCGCGGCGCTGGACCCCGCCGGGATCGTGGAGCAGGCCCGGCTGATGCAACAGCGGTTCGGCTTCCGCTCGTTCAAGCTGAAGGGCGGTGTCTTCCCGCCGGACGAGGAGATCGCCGCGATCAGGGCGCTGGCCGAGGCCTTCCCCGGGCAGCCGCTGCGCCTCGACCCCAACACGGCCTGGACACCGGACACATCGTCCTACGTGGCACGTGAACTCGACGGCGTACTGGAGTACTTGGAGGACCCGACCGCCACCATCCCCGGCATGGCGCGGGTGGCGAAGGACTCACCGCTGCCGCTGGCCACCAACATGTGCGTGATCGCCTGGGAACACCTGAAGCCCGCGATCGAACAGAACGCGATCCAGGTCCTGCTCACCGACCACCACTACTGGGGCGGGCTGCGCCGCACCCGTGAACTGGCCGCCGTCTGCGAGGCGTTCGGCATCCCCCTGTCGATGCATTCCAACTCGCACCTGGGCATCAGCCTGGCCGCCATGACACATGTCGCGGCTGCCATCCCCAACCTTGACCACTCCTGCGACACCCACTACCCGTGGAACAAGGCCGACGACATCGTCGTCCCCGGGGTGCTGGAGCTGAAGGACGGCGCGGTCGAGGTCCCCACCGGACCGGGCCTGGGCGTGGAACTCGACCACGACGCCCTCGAACGGCTCCACCGGCTCTACCTGGACTCGGGGATGCGCACCCGCGACGACACCGGCTACATGCGACGCGTCCAACCCGACTACGAGCTCAGGCTGCCTCGCTGGTGAGCGGAGGGTGCTCGCTCACCCGGCCCGGACCGACGTGCGCGGGGCCGACGGCAGTCGGCTGACGGCCTGTCGCCACGCGTCGTGCACGGCTGCGCGGGCGTGTGCGGTGGCCTCGGCCGTGTCGCCCGTGAGGCGCACCGGCTCGCCGAGGTGGACGTGCAGGTCGGGGCGCCGTAGGGGCGCGGTGGCGATGCCGGTGAGCTGTTTGATCCGGGGGCCGGAGACGATCCGGCGGGCTCCGGCGTGCCCGAGGGGGACGACGGGTGCGCCGGTGGCGAGCGCGAGCCGGGCCAGACCGGTACGGAAGACGCCTGGCTCGCGGTCCGCCGGGTCCCGGCGCCGGGGGAGTCCGCCTTCGGGATAGAGCACGACGACCCGCCCGGCGGCGAGCGCCTCGGCCGCCAGGTCCAGCGCCGCCGCCGCGCTCCGGCTGCCCCGGTGAACCGGTATGTGCCCCTCGCGGCTGAGACGGCCACCGAGAACCGGCACCTTCCACAGCCCTGCCGTGGCGAGGACGACGGGCTCGGTGCCCAAGCGGTGCAGCGCGGCCAGGACGAGTGCGGGGTCGGCCAGAGAGGTGTGGTTCGGGGCGACGATGCTGCCGGGTGCGACGGCACGGGACGTTGCCGTGGTCACGGTCAGGCGGCCGAGAAGGGGTACGACGGTACGGGCGAAGGCGCTGAGCACGTGCTGCTGGCTCCCTGGTCTGCCGGGCGCGGCCCGGTGGGTGTGGTCCGGCACGTATCGTCACGTGGCCGGATCGCTCCGGGCATGAGTGCGCGTACTCAATTAGGTGCGGGGCCGGGCCGGTCGCGCCCGCCGACCTCACCGCCGAGGCCCTCTTGTCGGGGCCGAACAGGCCTCTCACACTGCGGTTCACGGGCGGGGCGCGAACCTGGGGGAGCGATGGCCTTACGACGACGACGTCGGCGCTTGAAGAAGCGGACGCGCAGGCAACTACAGGCGTGGGGCGCGGGAGTTGCGGCGGTCGCCGCGATCTGGGTCGCCGGGAACTGGGCGGCGGTCTGGCCCGTCCTCGTGACGCTGCTGGCCCTCTCCGTGGTGGGCGGCACCGGGTGGGGACTGTGGCGAGCCCACCACCTCGCGGTCGGCCAGGACCGCCAGTGGCGCGCGCAGGAGGAGGCGAAGGCGCGGGAACTGTCGATGACGGAGGTCGACACGTTGTCGTGGCAGGACTTCGAGCGCTACGTCGCCGAGCTGTGCCGTCGGGACGGCTGTACGCGGGTCGTCGTCAGCGGCAGGAGCGGCGACCTGGGCGCCGACGTCGTCGGCTATCTCGCGGACGGCCGCAAACTGGTCGTCCAGTGCAAGAAGTACGCGCCGCACCGCAGCGTGTCCTCGCAGGACATGCAGAAGTTCGTCGGCACCGCCCGCCCCGAACACGGCGCGGACGTCGCCCTGTTCGTCACCACCTGCCGTACGTTCACCAGGGCCGCGCTCGGGCTGGCGGTGCGTCAGGACATCGTGGCCATGCATCGGGACCTGCTCGGATCGTGGGTCAAGGGAGCCCGTCTGGAGACGCTGATCCCGCTGAACGGGCGCGGCGACGGGACGACACGGCGTTCGCCCGCCTGAGTCGGCGCGCGCCTTTCGTCCCACCGGCGGAGGTTCGCGCGATGCCTGGGTGGCGCGGTGCGGTCGAAGGGTTGATTCCGGCCATCGGCGCGCGTATAAATAAACAACTTTCTTTCTTACAGGCTCGCATATCGAGACGAGGCCCCCGTGACCCGCCGCTATCCAGCAGGCCCGCAGCGGTTGCTGCGCTCGCTCAACGGCCGTGCCGTGCTGGAGGCGATCGACGAGGCGGGCCCGGTCACGACCACCGACCTGGCGGGACGCATCACGCTGTCCCGGCCCACCGTGGCCGCCGCCGTCGCGCTGCTGCTGGAGCGCGGGGTCATCACCGAGGTCGGCCCCGTCACCGGCCGCAAGGGCCCGGCGCCGGCCCAGTACCGGGTCAACGCCGACTGCGCCTTCGCGATCGGCGTGGACGTCGGCCACCGCAAGATCCGTGCCGCCGTCGCCGACGTCACCGGCCGGGTGCGGGCGAGCGCCGAGTCCGAGCAGCGGGGACACCTGGGCGCCGACGCGCTCGTCGCGCAGATCCTGGACATCTGCGTGGACCTGGCCGGACAGGTGGGCCGACCGCTCCCCGAGATCACCCAGGTCGTCGCCGGACTGCCCGCCGCCGTCGGCCCCGACGGACGGCACCTGTCGTACGCCGCCGGACTGCCCGACGCGGGACGCGGACTCGGCGAGGCGCTCGGCCGGGCGATCCCGGTGCCGCTGGTCCTGGAGAACGACGTGAACCTCGCCGCGCTCGCCGAACGCACCCACGGCCGCGGCACCGACACCGACGACTTCGTCCTCGTCAGCCTCGGCGTCGGCCTCGGCCTCGGTCTGGTGGTCGACGGCCGGGTCCGGCGCGGCGCCACCGGAGTCGCCGGCGAGGCCGGCTACCTGCCCAGCGACCGCATGGTCGCCCCGCCCGGACAGCGCCGGGACCTCGTCCAGGAACACCTGGGCGCCCGCTACATCAGCGACCGCGCCCGGCGCCTGGGACTGCCGGGCGACGGCAGCCCGCGCACCGTCTTCGAACTCGCCCGCACCGGAGACCCGGGCGCGCTGGAGATCGTCGACGACACCGCCCGCAGCGTCGCCTACGTGGTGGCCTGCGTCGTCCCCCTCATCGACCCGGCACTCATCGTGCTGGGCGGCGCCATCGGCGCCAACGGCGACCTGCTCCTCGAACCGGTCGCCCGTCACCTGGCCGATTTCAGCACCTTCCGGCCACCCGTCGTCGCCTCCGGCCTAGGCCCGGACGCCGTGCTCTCCGGAGCGACCACCATGTCGGCGGAGCTGGCCCGCGAGGCCGCCTTCGCCGCCGCCACCACTCCCGTCCCGCAGACAGAGCAGCCCACGTCTCTGTCCTGACCGCCGCACGAAACAACGCGGCGACGCCGTCTTGCCGGACAGCGCCGCCGCTCACGTCACCGGGCATTGCCGTGCCCGATCGACCGACCGATCCGTCACCCAGGGAATTGCCATCTCCGAGGAAGGACGATCAGTGTTCAAACCTATCACCGGGGCTACGGCCGTCACGGCCGCCGGCGTACTGCTGCTGGCCGGCTGTACGTCGACCGGAACCACCTCCTCCCAGCCCGACTCCGCGATCTCGGCCGGTGCCTCGCACAAGGCCACCACCGTGACCGTCTGGACCTTCAACCACCTCCCGAACGAGGTCGCCGCGTTCAAGGCCACCCTCGGCCGGCTGCACGCCAAGTACCCATGGCTGACCGTGAAGTTCGTGCCCAACAAGGACGACGCGGCCTACGCCAAGGCGGTCGCCGCGGGCGATCCGCCCGACGTGTTCATCGGCTCCGCACCCGACGACGTGGCGAAGTTCTGCTACAACGGCACGGTCGCCGACCTGAACCCGTACCTCACCTCGGCGAAGATCGACACCGCGAAGACCTTCCCGCCCGCGACCCTCGTCTACACCCGCTACCAGGGCAAGCAGTGCGCGCTCCCGCTGCTCACCGACGCCTTCGCGCTCTACTACAACAAGAAGATGTTCGCCGCGGCCGGCATCACCAAGCCGCCCACCACGCTGGCCGAACTGACCGCCGACGCCAAGAAGTTGACCGTCAAGAACGCGGACGGCTCGATCAAGACCTACGGCTTCGTCCCGCGCTCCGACTACGACGTCAACCGCTACCTGTTCACCGGGGCGCACAGCGGCACCGAGTTCTACGGCAAGGACGGCAAGACCACCTTCGCCTCCGACGCCAAGTGGCAGCAACTCCTCGCCTGGGACCAGGGGTTGATCGACTACTACGGCAAGGCCAACGTGCAGAAGTTCGTCGGCCGCTACCAGCCGCACGCCGACGACGCGGGCAACCCGCTGCTGACCGGCGCCGCCGCCATGGAGTACGACGGCGAGTGGCACGTCGGTGAGATCGCCTCGGAGAAGAAGGACTTCGACTACGGCGTCGTACCGATGCCCGTCCTGGACGGCTCCTCCGGCACCTATGGAGCGGGCAGCACCCTCGGCACCGTCGCCTACCTCTCGGCGGGCTCCAAGCACAAGCAGGAGGCGTTCTTCGCGCTCCAGCAACTCACCACCGACACCACGTTCCTGAACACCCTCGCCGACACGGTCTACAACATCCCCACCACGTTCGCCGCGCTCAAGGCCTGGGACCAGCGCGACGACCCGCACTGGAAGCCGTTCGTCGACGTCTTCGAGAACGCCCACTCCTCGTACAAGACGCTGACCCCGGCGGGCATCGAAGACATGGACACCTGGCGCGCCTTCCTGCTCGACTACGAGCAGGGCAAGACGAAGAGCGCCGCGAGCGGGCTGGCCACGGTCGGGAAGAAGATCGACAGCCTCAACTCCGAGAGCGGGCAGTAGAGATGACGACCGTACTCGCCCCCGTCGGCGAGGCCCCGGGCGCGGCGCGTACGCGTCCCGCCCGGGGCGGGCGGCGCCGACCGAACCGCGCCCGCTGGTGGGTCGTCCTCGCCTTCCTCTCCCCGTTCCTCATCGGGTTCGCCGTCTTCGTGCTCTACCCGGTCGCGGCCACGCTCTACTACTCGCTCACCGACTTCCAGGCCGGCTCCTACCGTCCGGTCCAGTTCGTCGGACTGCGCAACTACCGCGCCCTGTTCACCCAGTCCGACACCTTCTGGGTCGCGGTGCGCAACACGCTGTGGATGGTCGTCGTCATGGTGCCGCTGCGTACCGGCTGGGCCATGCTCACCGCCTGGGTGATCATCCGGGTCAAGCGCGGCCGGGCCGTCTACCGCACCCTGTTCTTCCTGCCGTCGATGGTGCCCGTGGTCGCCGCCGCCCTGTCGTTCATCGTCCTGCTCAACCCGGTCGGACCCCTCAACCGCCTGCTCGGCTGGGTCGGCGTCGACGGCCCCGGCTGGTTCTCGGACCCCGCCTGGTCCAAGCCCAGCCTCGTCCTGATGGCGCTGTGGGCCAGCGGCAACGTCATGGTGATCTTCTCCGCCGCCATGCTCGACGTACCGCGCGAGCTGTACGAGGCCGCCGAACTCGACGGCGCCGGCACCCTCCAGAAGTTCCGCAGCGTCACCCTCCCGGCGATCTCCCCGGTCATCTTCTTCGCCCTGCTCACCGGGATGATCTACACCTTCCAGTACTTCACCGAGGCGTTCGTCGCCTCCAGTTCGGCCAACGCCACCTCCTCCAGCAACGACCTGATCGGCTACCCCGCCAACTCGCTCCTCTTCTACTCCACCGAGCTGTACCGGCAGGGCTTCTCCTACTTCAAGACCGGCTACGCCTCGGCCATGGCCTGGCTGCTGTTCCTCGTCATCTTCGCGGCGACCGTGGTCTTCATCCGCGTCTCCCGCCGCTTCGTGCACCACGCGGGAGGCGGCCGATGACCACCCTCGACCTGACGAAGCGTCACCCCCGCACCGGCCGCCGCCTGTTGTACCTCCTGGCCGAACACGCACCGGCCGTGGCGGTCGCCCTCTGCTTCCTGCTCCCGCTCACCATCGGCGTGCTCACCGCGTTCATGACCCAACACCAGGCCGGCACCGGCTCGTTGTGGCCCTCGCCCTGGGAGTTCGGTAACTTCCGCGAGGTCTTCAAGGCCATGCCCTTCGGCCGCGACCTGCTCAACACCATGCTCTACGCCGGCCTGTCCACCATCGGCGTCGTCCTGTCCTCGGTGCCCGTCGCCTACGCGCTGGCCCGGCTGCGCTGGCGCGGACGAGAAGGCGTCTTCCTCGTCGTCCTCGCCGCGATGATGATCCCCGCCCAGGTCACCAGCCTGCCCCTGTACGTCATGTACGCGCACATCGGCTGGGTGGGCACCCTGAAGCCGCTGATCGTCCCGTCCTTCTTCGGCGACGCGTTCAGCATCTTCCTGCTGCGCCAGTTCTTCCTCACTATCCCCGACGAGTTCACCGAGGCGGCCCGGGTCGACGGCGCGGGCGAACTGCGCATCCTGTGGCGGGTGTTGATCCCGATGGCCAAACCGGCCATCGCCGCCGTCGGGCTCTTCGCGTTCCTCTACGCCTGGAACGACTTCTACAACCCCCTGCTCTACACGGGAAACAGCGACACCGGACAGACCCTCGCGGTCGCCCTCAGCCAGCTCGCCAAGAACGGCCACCAGAACGCCTACCAACTCCAGATGGCGGCCTCGCTGATGTTCCTGCTGCCCGTCCTGATCCTGTTCTTCCTCGCCCAGAAGGTCTTCGTCGAGGGCATCGCCCTGACCGGCGTCAAGGGCTGAGAGCCGTCACGGCAACCACAGTTGGCCAAGGAGCACTCTTTTGAAGATCACCGTTGTCGGCGGTGGCAGCACCTACACACCCGAACTGATCGAGGGCTTCGCCCGCCGGACCCAGGTGCTTCCGCTGGACGAACTGGTCCTGCACGACACCGACGCCGAACGCCTCTCCGTCATCGGCGCCCTGTCCCGCCGCATCCTCGCCCGGCACGGCTTCCCCGGCCGCCTGACCACCACCACCGATCTCACCTCGGCGGTGGACGGAGCCGCCGCCGTGCTCATCCAGCTCCGGGTGGGCGGGCAGGCGGCCCGGCTGGTCGACGAGACCCTCCCGAACCGCTTCGGCCTGCTCGGCCAGGAGACCACCGGCCCGGGCGGCTTCGCCAAGGCCCTGCGGACCGTGCCGGTGGTCCTCGACATCGCTGCCGAGGTACGCCGCCGGGCCGAACCGGGCGCCTGGATCGTCGACTTCACCAACCCCGTCGGCATCGTCACCCGCGCACTGCTCGACGCGGGCCATCGCGCGGTCGGCCTGTGCAACGTGGCGATCAAGTTCCAGCGGCAACTGGCCGCCCGGTTCGGCACCGACCCCGACCAGGTACGGCTCGGCCACGCCGGCCTCAACCACCTGTCCTGGATCCGCTCGGTCACCGTCGACGGAACGGAGCGCCTGCCGGAACTCCTGACCGGCGACGCGCTCGACGACCTCGCCGCCCAAGTCCGCGTCCCCGCAGGGGCGTTGCGCGACCTGGGCGCCATCCCCTCCTACTACCTGCACTACTTCTACCGCACGGACGAGGAGGTGAAGGCCCAGCAGGCCGGAGCACACCGCGCCGAGCAAGTCATCGCCATCGAGAAGGAGTTGCTCACCCTCTACGCCGACCCCGGGCTGGACCGGCAGCCCGAACTCCTCCAGCGGCGCGGCGGCGCCCACTACAGCGAGGCCGCCGCGGCACTGGTCACCAGCCTGCTCACCGGCGACGGCGCCCACCACTACGTCAACGTACGCAACAACGGAGTCCTCACCGGCCTGCCGGACGAGGCGGTGGTCGAAGTCCCCGCCCACGTCGACACATCAGGCCCCCACCCGGTCCCCGTACCACCCCTGCCACCCGAGATGCTCGGACTGGTCCAGGCGGTGACGGCCTACGAGACCCTCACCGTCGAGGCGGCCCTGACCGGGGACCGTACGGTGGCCCGACGCGCCCTCATGACCAACCCGCTGGTCCGCGAATGGTCCCTGGCGGACGCACTGCTGAACGCGTTGCTGGAGGCCAACCGCCCCCATCTTCCCCGGTACTTCGCGAACGAGGCCGCCGATGCCTGACCTCGTGGTGGGCGTCGACGGAGGAAACTCCAAGACCGACCTCGTCCTCGCCGACACCGAAGGACGGCTGCTGTCCTGGGTACGCGGCGCGGGCACCCGTCCGCACACCGAGGGAATGGAGATCACCACCGAACGACTCGCCCGCCTGGGCCGACACGCGCTCACAGAGGCCGGCCTGCCCGACACGACCCCGGTCTCGGTCGGCGCGTACTTCCTCGCCAACGTGGACCGGCGCACCGAAGAACGCTTCGCGCTCGGGCAGTTGACCCGACTGGAGGTGGCCGAGCGGACCCTCGTACGCAACGACACACTCGCCGTCCTCCAGGCCGGCGCGCCCGACGGCTGGGGGGTGGCGGTCGTCTCCGGCGCCGGCATCAACGCGGCGGCGGTCCATCCGCGTGGCCGCTCCGCCCGCTTCCTCTCCCTCGGGGACATCACCGGCGACTGGGGCGGCGGGCTCGCCGTGGCCAGGGCCGGTCTGGGAGCCGCCGTCCGCGCGGGCGACGGCCGGGGACCGGCGACCCGGCTGCGACAGGAACTGCCCAGCCACTTCGGCCTGCCCAGCGTGGAGTCCGTGGCGCTCGCCGTCGCCGCCGGCGACCTGCCGATGACCGCGCTCCACGGCCTGGCCCCCCTGGTCTTCGCGACGGCCGCCGCCGGCGACACCGTGGCCCGGGGCATCGTGGAACGCCTCGGCGACGAGATCGTCGCCATGATCACCGCCCTGCTCCGCCGCCTCCGCCTCCTGCGCACCCCGACACCGGTGGTACTCGGCGGCGGCACCCTGCAGAACGACCAGACCCTGCTACGCGACCACATCAGCGACCGCCTCGCCACGGAAGCACCACTGGCCCAGCCCCGCGTCCTCGACGTACCACCGGTCGCGGGCGCACTGAGGGAAGCCCTCCTGACCGCAGGCGCCCCGACCACGGCACAACGCCGCCTCCGCGAGGCCGTCGCCGACCGGAAACCACCACCGCTGCTCGCTACGCCGCCGTAGCGACGAGGGCGCGACGCTCCACGTCACCGAGCCCGGTAGGCGGTGGCCAGCACGGAGACAGTGACCCGGTCGGGCAACGGATCGCCATGGGTCAGGTCCGCACGGCTCACATGACGCGCGCTCGGCGTCATCCCGACCAGGTCGAGCGCGTTCTGCCGGGTCAGTGGCACGGTGTACTCGACCTGTTCGGTGGCGGCGGCCCCGAAGAAGGGATCCAACGCCCGGTGCAGGCGCTGTTCCTTCACCGGGTCGACCGTGACCATCGCGGGCACCCGACCGCGCAACTCGGCGAGGTGCCGTCCGGTGGGACGGGCCACGACCAGTCGACCGGCCGGACGCAGCACCCGGTGGAACTCGGCCGGGTTGCGCGGTGCGAATACGACCAGCACGACATCGGCCGCTCCGTCGGCCAGGGGAAAGGGACGGAAGACGTCCCAGGCCGCCGCAGCGGCTCGTACGTGGGCGCGGGCCGCCGAGCGCAGAGCCCGCACCGACGTGTCCAGCCCCAGACCACGGGCGCCGGGCAGACGGTCGAGCAGACCGGCCAGGTAGTGACCTGTGCCGCAGCCGATGTCCACCACCGCGGCCTGTTCAGGCGCGGAGTCCGCGGCCAGCCGGGCCACGGCCTCGCGGACGGGTGCGTACGTACCGGTGGACAGGAAACGGTCCCTGGCCCGGGCCATGGCCACGTCGTCACCGCTGGTGGCACGGCTGCCGGTGAGCAGGGCGGCGTAGCCGTGCCGGGCGATGTCGAAGGCGTGGCCTGCCGGGCAGCGCAGCGCGCCCCGGCCGGGTTGCAGACGGTGGGTACGGCATGTCGGGCAGCGCAACAGGTCGAGGAACTGTTCCAGGGCAGGGGGAAGGGACACGGGCACGAGGCACTCCTGGCAGGGGTGAAAGGAAGGGGATCGTGCCTGCGCGTGCTCAGAACTCACTGCCTCGGAATGCAACGGGCAGCGGCCAAGGCGTGGTTCACGCGGCAGGCACACCAAGGAGGGCGACGCCCGACAGCGTCGCCCTCAACGCCTTCCGATCACAGGAAGCAGCAGTGCGGAGTGCTCATGAATGCCACGGCATGAGTCTACGAGCTGGCGAACTCGACGGGGTCGGTCCCGGCCGGCAGCACTCCGGCCAGCGATTCCAGGGACGGGCGCCGGCCGCGCTCCACGTGAACGAAGGCCAGCGCGGCGGCGAGTTCGCTGTCGCCGGCGCAGATCGCCTCGTACAGCTCGCGATGTTCGGTGCACAGGACGCCCGGGTCCCGGTCGGAGGTCAGCCGGAAGAGCCAGCGCACCCGGGCGTTGATGGGCGCCATCATCGAGTTGAGCAGGCGGCTGCCCGACAGCCGCACGATCGCTTCGTGGAAGGCCGCGTTCGCGGCGGCGATCTCGGCCTGTCGGCCCTCGGCCGTGGCGAGTTCGGCGCGGGCGAAGGCGGGTGAGAGCAGCGCGGTGGAGCGCTCGGCGGCCTGCCCGCTGGCGAGCCGGGCGGCGAGCACTTCGAGGCTCGTGCGCACGCTGAACAGTTCGTCGATGTCGCGCAGGGTCAGCTGGGTCACCATCGAGCCGCGCCGGGGCAGCGTGGTGATCAGCCCTTCCGCCTCCAACTGGGGCAACGCCTCGCGGATCGGGATGCGGGAGACGTCGAGGCGCTCGGACAGCTCGCGCTCCAGCAGCCGTGTGCCCGGCGGGAGTTCGCCTTCGATGATGCCGTCCCGGAGGTACTCGTAGACCTTGTGGACCAGTGAACGGCTGTCGGAGCCAGGGGAGTCCATGAGTGACATGGCATACAAGATAGCCGAGGCTCCGCGCGGGGCACCAAGCTCCATGATCGAGAATCGAGCTGCGCATCATCGCCAAATGCCGCTCTGAACTTGCCATTTAACGGGCTCGGAATCTGGCGTCCGCATCTCTTACGTCGAGTTAACATCGCTGGCCTACGCCCACCGGAACGCCGTTGGTATACCAATAGCACTCACTGGTTGACGGAGGCCCTCATGGATCGCACCGAACCGAGTCACCCGCACATCACGACCCCGACCCCGAACCCGACCGCGACACCGGCATCCCCGGCAGGTGCCGCATGAGTGCGCAGCAGCTCTCCGCGCCGTCGACGGCGCGCCCGGCCACCAACACCCTCGCGCGGGCTCTGGACGAGGCCGGCTTCACCCGGGCCCAGTTCTGGGTCCTCATGATCATTCTGGCCGGGATGTTCTTCGACACCCTGGAGCAGAACTCCGTGGGGGCGATGGGCAGCCTCATCAAGTCGTCCCTGCACATCGGCAACAACGAGCTGACGGCGATCAACAGCTTCACCGTGATCGGCGGCCTGATCGGCCGGTTCGCGGGCGGCTGGATCGCCGACCGCTACGGCCGCCGCACCTCGCTCAGCGTCAATCTCCTCGTCTACACCCTGGGCGGTCTGCTCAGCGCCGTCGCGATGAACTACCCGACCCTGCTGGCGAGTCGGCTGGTCGTGGGGATCGGTCTGGGCGGCGAGTTCACCATCGGCATCGCGATGCTGTGCGAGATGGTCGCCACCCGCCACCGCGGAACGCTCGTCGCCATCCTCAACGTCGGCTCCGGCGGCGTCGGCAACTTCCTCTCCTACGGCCTGTTCCTCCTGCTCCTGGGACCGCTCGCACCCGCTCTCGGCGGCGACCACCTGGTGTGGCGCTGGACGTTCGTGCTCCTCGCCCTGCCCGCCCTGATCGTGGTGGTATACCGGCGACGCCTGCCGGAGACCCCCCGCTTCCTCCTCTCCCAGGGGCGCGTCGAGGAGGCCAACCACTCCCTGGCCCGGCTGACCGGCGACCGGCTCGACCCCAAACACGTGCCTCCGCACTCCGTCCCGCCCGTGCTGAGCGAGGCGGACATCCCGCCCCGGCAGGTGAAGGCGTCACCGGCCGCGGTCTTCGGCCCCTCGGCCCTGGCCCGTACGGTCACCATCGGCGCCGCGTCCTGGATGGCCTTCGGCGCCCAGGTCACCCTCAACTTCCTGATGCCGACGCTGCTCACCGAGCGCGGCTACACCCTGTCCGACAGCCTGCTGTACACGATGATCATGAACATCGGCTCGCTGCTCGGGGCCTGCGCCTCGGCCCTGCTCGCGGGCCGCTGCGGCAGGCGGCCGGTCATCGCGGTGGCCGGCAGCCTCGGCTGCCTCACCGCCGTCGCCTTCGCGGTGTTCGCCCACGAGACCGCGGCGATCCTCGTCCTGGGCGCGCTCTTCCAGTTCTTCACCATGCTCACCAACACCACCCTCGCCGTCTGGTCCCCGGAGCTGTACCCGACCCCGATCCGGGCCAGCGGCACCTCCATCGTCAACGGCATCGGCAACATCGCCGGAGCCGTCATGCCCTTCGCCGCCGTCGTCCTGTGGGACCGGTTCTCCTTCGCCGGAGTCTTCGGGATGGTCGCGGTGATGTACGCGGCGCTCGTGATCGCCTCCCGGTTCGCCCCCGAGACCCGCAGCCGCACGCTCGAAGAGGTCAACGAGCCGTCGGCCCCCACACCCGTCCACGCCTGACCAGCGGCACCCGCACCGCCGTACCCCTTCCCCTTCTCCTTCCCCTCCTCTGTCTCTTCCTTCAGAAAGGTCACCATGGACAAGCTCACGATCTCCGCCACCGCCAACGGCCTGAACTACCTGCCGGAATACCTCGCCGACCAGGAAGGTCTCTTCCGCGACGGGGGACTTGAGGTCGCCGCCGTCGCCCGCGACCCCTGGACCGGCGTCCTGGACGACCTTGAGAGCGGACAGGCCGACATCGCGCTCGGCGGACTGTGGGTACCGGCCATGTACGCGGGCAGCGAGCGCGAGTTGAGCGTCGTGTGCCAGCTCAATCACCAGTTCCCCATGGCCATCGCGATCCGGGACGGCGGCGACGCCTCCGCCGGGTTCGCCCTGGAGGACCTGCTCGGCAAGGTCGTCCTGGCCCCCGGCGCGGGCGGCAGCGCGCCCTACGAGTTCACCGCCGGACTGCTGCGCGAGGCGGGCGTGGACCCGGCCGGCATCCGCTTCGTCCGCGACCTGTCCACGGCGATGCTCGTGGAACTGTTCACGGCCGGACTCGGCGACGCCATCATCGCCGACCTGGTCACCGCCACCGAACTGGAGGCCGCGGGCGCCGCCCGGATCGTCTTCCGCCACCTCGACGGCGGCGGCATCATGCCCAACAGCGTCTACTACTGCCGCACCGAGCGCGTGGCCGAACTGCGCGACCGCATCACCCGTTTCGTCGCCGGCATCGACGCCGCGATGCGGCTGCTGCCGACCGTCGACCCGCACACCGTCGACTCCGTCCTCAAGCGCCGCTGGCCCGAGAAGGACCCGGGCATCCTGCGCGAGGCACAACGCCAGATGGCCGAGAGCGCCGTATGGGACACCGTCGCCATCGACGAGAGCGCCAGCGACCGGTGGATGCGCATCCTCGCCGAAGGCGGCCTGGTGCGCTCCGCTCCCTCCTACGCCTCCCTCGCCGACGACAGCTTCATGGCGGAGTACCGATGACGCTGCTCCTCGGCTCCGCCGACCTCACCGGACTGGTCAGCCGCGCCGAGGTCATCGGGGCCGTACGCACCGCGCTCATCGATCTCGCCGAGGGCCGGGCCGAACAGCCCGCCCCCGTGGCCTTCCCCGGAGCCGGCACCACCCAGTTCCTGCCGATGGCAGCCACCTCCCACCGCCTGGGGCTGTCCGCGGTCAAGGTCATGTCCGACGCGCCCGACAACCGCGGGGCCGGACTGCCCACCCAGCGCTCCACGGTCCTGCTCCTGGACGCGCGCACCGGAGAATGCCTCGCGGTACTGGACGGCGAGGTCGGCACCCGGACGCGTACGGCGGCGGCCAGCGCGGTCGCCACCGACGCCCTCGCCCGCACGGACGCCCGCGTGCTGGGACTGGTCGGCGCGGGGCGCCTGGCCATCGAGCACGTGCACGCGCTGCGCGAGGTCCGAGCCCTGGACACCGTGCACGTCTGGTCCCGTTCCCCCGCCACCCTGCGCGCCTTCCACCACGCGGTGGGCGACCTCGTCGAGGTCGTCGAGGCACCCGATCCGCGGCACGTCGTCGAGGCGGCGGACATCGTCTGCACCCTCACCCCCGCCCGCCTCCCGGTCGTGCACGGCCGGTGGTTCCGACCCGGCCAGCACATCAACGCGGTCGGCGCCCCACCACGCCCCGACCACCGCGAGATCGACTCGGCGGGCATGGCCCGCGCGAACGTCGTCGTCGACAGCACCCCCACCCAACTCCTGAAGTCCGGAGAGGCCCTGCTCTCGATCGCCGAGGGCGCCACCACCACGGAGACCTTCGGCCGCGAACTCGGCGCCGTCCTCGCCAGATCGGCCCCCGGCCGCGCCACACCACAAGAGGTCACCCTGTTCAACTCGGTCGGCATCGCCCTCCAGGACCTCGCCTACGCCGCCCTCGCCACCGAACGCGCCCGCACCGCCGGAATCGGCATCAACACCCGCTCGGCGTACGGCACATCGGCCCGTCTGCCGGCCTACGCGACAGCAGTACGGAACCTGGCGCCGGAGGCCGCGCGATGACCGCGACCGCCGCCGTCCTCGACCGTGACGTGAGCACCACAATGGCCAGTGTCAGCGCGGTGAGTCGGGCAGCGCGACGAGCAACTGCTTGTCCGTCACGACCGCCAGCGACAGGGTGCGATAGCCGACCGTCTCGAACAGGACGGTGATCTTCCCGTCGCCCTGGCTCAGGACCTCGCCCTGACCCCACCGGCCGTGCCGCACGCGGACACCCGGCAGATAGGCGTGCTCACCCACTGCGGGCGGTGTGGCCGTCTCCGCCGCCCGGACGGCACCGGCCGAGGCGCCCACGCGCGCACCGGCCCGGCTCCACCGACCCCATCGCCGCCGCCGTACGGTGGATTCGTGCTGCCCGGCGGGCTCGGACCGTTCGCGTCCGGGCCCGCTCACCGGCTTGGCCACCGGACCCGCGCAGCTGTCGCACGCCCCGCACGGGACGAGGGCGGAGTCGCCGAAGTATCCGAGGAGGAACCGCCGCCGACAGCCGGTCGTCTCGGCGTACCCGCGCATCATGTCGACCCGGGACTGTTCGAGCTTGAGGTGCGTGGCATGCACGGTGAGCGCGCTGCGCACGGCGGCGTCGACGGCGTCGTCCGCGCAGGCGCCGGGCGTGCCGGTGAAGCGGCTGCCGTCCCGCCCGGTGCGGACGGCCCCGGCCTCCTCCAGCAGGTTCAGCACGGCGGACAGGGCAGTCGCGCCGAGTGCGCAGTCGGCCCGGAGCCGGGTCGCGGTCACGGCGCCCGCGGCGCCGCGCAGGCGCTCCGCGACGCGGCGCAGCGCGTCGGCGTCCGGGGCACCGGCGGCGAAGAAGCGTTGCAGGCCCAGGTCCTGCGGGCGGTAGGCGAGGATCGCCCTGGCCGGTGCGCCGTCGCGGCCCGCCCGGCCGATCTCCTGGTAGTAGGCGTCGAGCGAGCCGGGGACGGACGCGTGCAGCACGAACCGTACGTCCGCCTTGTCGATGCCCATCCCGAACGCCGAGGTGGCCACGACCACGTCGAGTTCACCGGAGCTGAACCGGTCCTGGGCCTCGCGGCGTTCGGCGGCGGAGAGCCCCGCGTGGTAGCTCGCGGCGGACAGCCCGAGGTCGCTCAACTGCTCGGCATAGCTGTCCGCCGCCTTCCGCGTCCCCGCGTACAGGATCCCCGGCTTCTCCTCCACGGCCGTCCGCTCCACGACGAACCGCTCCTTGGCGGCGGGGTCCTGAAAGGCCGACACCTCCAGGCGGATGTTGGGGCGGTCGAAGCCGGCCACTATCTCCACCGGGTCGTCCATGCCCAGACGGGCGGCGATGTCCCGCCGAACAGGGGCCGCCGCGTTCGCGGTCAGGGCGAGCACCGGAGGATTGCCGAGCCGCTCCCGCGCGTGGCGCAGCCGCAGGTAGTCCGGCCGGAAGTCGTGCCCCCAGGACGACACGCAGTGCGCCTCGTCCACCACCAGCAGCCGGGGTCGTACGGCGGCGAGCCGGTCGGTCACATCCGGCTTGGCGAGTTGCTCGGGCGCGAGGAAGACCACGTCGACCGAGGAGGCGCTGATACGGGCCCATGCCGTCTCGTTGTCGCTCCGGCGCTGGGCGGAGTTGATGGCGGCGGTGCGCAGCGCGCCGGATCCGAGCAGGCTCTGCATCTGGTCCCGCTGAAGCGCGATCAGCGGCGAGACGACCACGACCGGACCGCCGAGCAGGACCGCGGGCACCTGGTACACGGCGGACTTGCCCGCGCCGGTCGGCATGACGGTGAGGACGTCACGCCCTTTCAACACGGCCTTCATCGCGGCCAGTTGGGCCGGTCGCAACCGCTGCCAGCCGAAGACCCGACGGGCGACGCCGCGCAGTCGACGGGACGTGAGTGTGAGCATCGTTCTCCTTGAGACGTCGGCGTCCAACCGCCGGATGTCCAACCACCGAGAGTCCGGCCGCCGGATGTCTGGCGGCTACCCCGGTTCGCCGGAATCTCGCCTCGCGCGATTCGGTCACCGTGGTCACGGCTACTCGGCCGTGTTCGCGGTGCGCCCGGTCAACTCGGCCGGATCGAGACGGTGTTGGGTCACAACCCTGTGAAGTCGGCGAGTGTCTGACCTATCGGGAGTAAGGCACTCCTAAGATCACAAGGGGGAAATATGAGACTCGTCCATTCCGTCCTCGCCGGTGCCACCATGGCGGCCCTGGCGGTCGGCGCCACGACCGTTCTGGCCGGCCCCGCCTCCGCGGCGCCGAACACCACCGCGCAGAAGGTCTGCGGGAGCGGCTACAAGACCGTCAATTCCGCGCCCGTCGGCACGCAGGGCACCGTCTACCTGACCTACAACGCGTCCAACGGCAAGAACTGCGTCGCGACCATCCGCACCAATCCCGGCGCCGCACGCGCCATGGGGGCGTGGATCTACGTCTCCGACACGGAGGAGTACGCCCAGGACGAGGGCGCGTACACGTCGTACGCGGGGCCGACCTATGTCCAGGGCAGGGCCCACTGCGTCGACTGGGGCGGCCACATCGACAACGTGTACGTCTACATCACCGGCTCCAACTGCGCCGCGCTGACGGAACATCGGGTCACCACAGTCCGCTGACCCGCGCAACGCCGACGCCGTCCGGCCCACTCCTCTCATCGCCGGGGGTGGGCCGGACCCCCACATCCGATTGACATGACCCCCGCATGTAAAGATTCGGGAAAGTACATCGGGGGTCAGGGGGAACGTGTGGTGGCTGGTGCTCTGTTTCGGACCGAGGACGTTCCCAAGGAGGAAAGGTTCGAGTACTGGCGTCAGTTGGTGGGGCTGACTCGTGCCAGTGAGATCATCAGTGCTCATTCCGGTGATTTCTGGGCGGAGCACCGGTTGATGGAGATGGGACCGGTGACGGTTTGGCCGTCGGCGTTTCTGCCGACGCGCTATCGGCGGACCGGGAAAATGGTGCGGCAGAGCGATCCGGAGCTGTATCACCTGACGCTGATGCTTGAGGGGGAGCTGGCGTTCGACCACGCCGAGCGGAACGGGACCTTCGGCTCCTACGACCTTCAACTGGCCGATAGTTCGCGGCCCTACGACGTACGGTCCCCGGACGACCATGAGCCCCGAGTCGTCAGGGGCATCGGCGTGGACTTCGCCAAGGCGCTGCTGCCGCTGCCCCCGCGTGAGATGGGCGAACTGGTGGGCCGAGTCCTGTCCGGGCGCGAAGGCCCCGGCGCCCTGCTGGCGGAGCTGCTGGTCGGACTGGGCCGACAGGCCGACACCGTCCGGCCCGCCGACGCGGCCCGGCTGGGGAGTGTCGTACTCGATCTGATCTCGGTCTGTTTCGCGCAGGCGCTCGACGCGGAGCGGCGCCTGCCGCAGGAGTCACGGCAACGGGCCCTGGCGCTGCGGATCCGGGCGTTCATACGGCAGAACCTGCACGACCCCGAGCTGGCGCCGCCCGCCATCGCCGCCGCGCACCACATCTCGCTCAGCTATCTGCACCGGATCTTCCAGGAGCAGTGGCCGGGGGAGACCGTCGCGGGCTCGATCCGCCGGTCGCGGCTGGAGAACGCCCGCCGTGATCTGGAGGACCCCTCCCTGCGCGGCACGCCGATCCAAGTGGTGGCCGCCCGCTGGGGTTTCGTCCGGGCCTCCGACTTCACCCGGGCGTTCCGCGCCGCGTACGGGCTCTCGCCGAGGGACCACCGCGTCCAGGCGCTGTCACCCGCCGGGCGGGCGGACGGACCGGGGGAGATGCGCGACGGAGTCCTGCGCGGTTCTGCGTTCGGGGCGCTGGGCCGCCCCGGCCGGTGACGGACGAGACGTCCGCCGAACGTAGACGCAGTGCGAAACAGGTGTGAACGGAGTGACAACACGGCTCGATCGCGGATTGACATGCTCGATCAAGCGCCGACCGGGACGGGGGACTCAGCCCCGGTCGGCGCCCCGAACCGCCGTCCTTCCGTGAGCCGCGCTCACTCCCGCCACCGACCGGAGCACTGTCATGCCCCTGCCGTCATCATCGTCACCGGCCTTCCCACCGGCACGTCGTCGGCGGCGCCGCGCCCTTCTCGTCGGCTCCGGTCTGCTGACCGCCGCCGCCGTCTTCACGGGCATACAGACCGGGGCCTTCACGGACGGCCCCGCAGGTTCCGGACGGCAGCAAGGCACCGTAGCGGCTGAGTCCAAGGCATCACGCCCACCGGCCACCACCGCCCCCGGGCCCTCCGTCACGGCTGCCCCGACGTCGCCGTCCGCTGCGCCCCCGAGCCCCAACACGCCGCAGTCGAAGCCGAGTTCGGACCACACGGGCCGTACGGACGGTACGGACCGCACGGACTCGACGGACACCGGGACGACGGCCACGGGCCGGGCCGGGACGAACGCCGCCACCGCCGCGCTCAACGGCACCCAACTCGCCCCGTCCGCACTGCCCGACTACGACGAGATGCGCTGGCGTCCGATCTCCGATGCGGTGACACAGCCCCTCGACCAGGACTTCGGCCTCAACGAATGCGTGTCCGTCCCGGGCGCGCTCGTCTGGCAGCAGCAGGGCTTCATCAGCGCCCGCCAGACACCGGCCGTCCAGGACACCCTCTCCTTCCCCGACGAGGCCTCGGCCCGCGCCGCCTACCGCGGGGTCGTCGACGCCATGAAGGGCTGCGCCGCCAAGAGCCGCGCTCTACAGAAGCAGTACGGACTCGCCCAGGACGCCGAGGTCCGCCGTACGGCCGCTGTCGCCGACCCTACCGACGGGACGTCCTGGATGCGCAGTTGGAACGGTGTACAGGGCTTCTCGGCCCCCGGCGACCAGACCAACCACGTGTACGCCGTGCGGCACGGCCGGGTCCTGGCCCTCCTGCACTTCGACGAGTGGGCCGCCAAGGCCGCCCCGTCCTACGACCCCAGGGGCGACGCGGCCGTACTGTGCACCCTGGGCGCACAACTGGCCGGCTGACCACGGCCCAACTGCCGTCCGGCTCCGGCTGATCGAGAGCCCGAGAGCCCGAGAGCCCGAGAGCCCGACAGCTCGACAGCTCGACCGCCTACCGGTTCCGGCCGAACCACGGCCCGAACCGCCGACCGCGCACCGCCGCGGATCGACCTTCCACCTCCCACCCTCCACTCACCGTTGCAGGAGCACAGCCATGTCCGCACTGCGTACCCGCGTCGCCCGCACCACGACCTTCCTGCTGGCCGCCGGGCTCACCGTCTCCGCGTTGGCCGTCACCGCGCCGACCGCCCAGGCCGCCTCGTCGGTCGGCGGCACGATCAGCCGGGCCGAGATGCTCTCCCGTGCCCAGAACTGGGTCGACGAGAAGGTGCCGTACAGCCAGTCGAGCTACTACCCAGACCCACAGGGCCGCAACTACCGCATGGACTGCTCCGGTTACGTGTCCATGGCTTGGCACGCGGACAGCAGCTACACCACCTGGACGCTGCCCAGCATCTCCACCGAGGTCAGCAAGACCAGCCTGCTGCCGGGCGACGCCCTCAACTACACCGAGCAGCACGTGATTCTCTTCGGCAACTGGATCGACAAGTCCGCGGGCACCTTCAAGTACTTCGCCGAACAGAACTCAAGCGTCCTCACCGACACCTATACCGGAAACCTCAACTCCAGCTCCCTGGCGGGCTGGCCGACCAGCGTCTACCAGGGCCTGCGCTACGACAAGGTGACCTCCGGCCAGGACGGCATCGGCATGTGGGACCCGTCCAACCACTACTTCCACCTCCGCAACACCCCCAACGCCGGTGGAAACGACAGGGACTTCGTGTTCGGCGCGGACGGCATGACCCCGCTCACGGGCAACTGGGACGGCCAGGGAGCGGACGGCGTGGGCATGTGGAACCCGGCCAACCACACCTTCTACCTCCGCAACTCGCCCAACGCCGGGGGCAACAGCTACGAGGTCAGTTTCGGCAGCGCGGGAGACATTCCGGTCGTCGGTGACTGGGACGGGAACGGCACCGACACCATCGGTGTGTGGCGTCCGTCCAACCACACGTTCTACCTCCGCAACTCCAACACCGCGGGCGCGGCCGAGAAGACCTTCGTCTACGGCGGCGACGGCATGGCCCCCCTCGCCGGCGACTGGGACGGCAACGGCACCGACGGCATCGGCATGTACAACTCGGCCACACACATGGTCTACCTCCGCAACACCGCCAACGCCGGTGGCAACACATACGAGTTCGGCTACGGCAGCGCGGGCGACCAGGCCGTGGTCGGCGACTTCGACGGTGACGGCAAGGACACCGTCGCGGTCTGGCGCGAGAGCAACCACCGCTTCTACATCAACAACCAGAACACCAACAACGTCGCCGACTCCGACTTCGTCTTCGGTGCCGACGGCATGATCCCGGTCGCGGGCGACTGGGAGGAGTGACCCATACGGCGGCGCCGTTCCCACGAACGGCGCTGCCGCGTCACGCCTGAGTCCGCCCGCACCACCCTCACGCACCCGCCGCGTCGGCTGCCGCCAACTCCCATCAGCGCAGCCGCACTTCGGCCTGCCCACCTCCCAAGGGGTCCTTTTGTCTGCCAAGCCTCCCGCCGCTACCGCCACGCGCCGCACGCACCGCCGCCCTGTCGCCCTCGCCCTCACCACGGCCACGCTCCTCGGCGCCTCCGCGCTCGCCACCGGTGAGGCGTCCGCCGCCTCCGTCGCGACCTGGGACAAGGTCGCCGAATGCGAGAGCGGCGGCAACTGGTCCATCAATACCGGCAACGGCTACTACGGCGGCCTCCAGTTCTCGCTCGCCACCTGGCAGGCGTACGGCGGCACGCAATACGCCGCCTATCCGCACCAGGCCACCAAGAAGGAGCAGATCCTCACCGCCGAGAAGGTGCTGAAGGCTGCCGGCCAGGGCCAGTGGCCGGTGTGCGGCCCACAGGCCAACCTGGGCGCCGACACGAGCGACCCGTACCCCGCGACCCCGCAGGACGGCGTGGGGATGTGGGATCCGTCCAACCACTACTTCCACCTCCGCAACACGCCCAACGCCGGTGCAAACGATGCGGACTTCGTGTTCGGCGCGGACGGCATGACCCCGCTGACAGGGAACTGGGACGGCCAGGGGTCGGACGGCGTGGGCATGTGGAACCCGGCCAACCACACCTTCTACCTCCGCAACTCGCCCAACGCGGGCGGCAACAGCTACGAGGTCAGTTTCGGCAGCGCGGGAGACATCCCGGTTGTCGGTGACTGGGACGGCAACGGTACGGACACCATCGGTGTGTGGCGTCCGTCCAACCACACGTTCTACCTCCGCAATTCCAACACCGCGGGCGCGGCCGAGAAGACCTTCGTCTACGGCGGCGACGGCATGACGCCGATCGCGGGTGACTGGGACGGCAGCGGCAGCGACGGTATCGGCATGTACAACTCGGCCACGCACATGGTCTACCTCCGCAACAGCACGAGCGCGGGCGGCAACAACTTCGAGTTCGGCTATGGGAGCGCGGGCGACCAGGCCGTGGTCGGCGACTTCGACGGCGACGGCAAGGACACCGTCGCCGTGTGGCGCGAGAGCAACCACCGGTTCTACATCAACAACCAGAACACCAACAACGTGGCTGACTACGACTTCGTCTTCGGTGCCGACGGCATGATCCCGGTCGCGGGCGACTGGGATGGCAAGTAGGTGCTGAGGCGGTCCTCGCACTCACGCATACAGGAGTGGGAAGTCGACCGTGGCCCAAAGGGCACGTGGAGCGGTCGGTCTGTCGGAGGTCGGGTGGGTGTCGGTGGTCCACAGCTTGGCGTGGGTGGTGGAGTTGTCGACCGATGGCCAGCCCGGGTTGCCTGTTGCTGCGAAATCGGCCCATGCGCGGACCATTTGGTGTGCCAGTCCATGGTCTGCGGAAGTCGGCGCGCCCCCGATCAGGAAGGCGAGACGTTCGTCATCGAGGTTGCCGAAGGCGAAGGGGATGTCGGCGCAGTGCCAGGCCCGCACAAGCCCGTTGCCTGCCGTGCGTCGGCGATCGAACCGCGACAGGTAGGTCCGGCCTCCGGCTCGGCTATGCGCCTCGGCGAGTCGGTTGCTGTACTCCCCGAACAACAGGTCACCGAATATGGCGAGGTAGACGTCCAGGACCGGAGCGTGGGGCGTAGCGGCGCGGTAGCCGGCCACCAGGCTGTCGGGCAGGCCGAAGTCCGAGGCGAAGCGCGCCAGTTGTTCATCGGTGGTGATCTTCGCGCTACTGCCGACGGCGTCGAGCAACCAGTACTCCTCCGTGGTGTGACAGACCAACAGATCCACGTCCCGGGCCGCTCCGGTACGCACTCCCGTGAGCGGATCGGTAGGCAGGACATCACCGTCGAGGACCGGAGCGTAGAGCGAGGGGTCGTAGTGGCGGGATCCGGAGGAAGGGTTCCGGCGGTAGTCCTCGACGACCCGGTCGGATGCCATGACCAGTGCCTGTGGAGTCGCCGATGCCAAGCCTTCGGGCGTGGCGGGGCAGCCCGCCGCCGCGGCGACTTCGCGTGTGGTCGCCGTGGCGATGTCGAGCGTGTAGCAAGGGCTGGCGGCGCTGTGGGCGATGGCGCGGTGGAAGAGGCCGCGGGCGCGGTTCATGACCATCAGGCAAGCTACTGAGGCGGCTCCGGAGGACTGGCCCGCGATCGTGACGTTGTCGGGGTCTCCACCGAACCCGGCGATGTTCTCGCGTACCCAGTGCAGGGCCGCGACCTGGTCGAGCAGCCCTCTGTTGTCTGGGTAGGCGGCTGTCTCCGCACCGGGTAAGTGGCCGAAGCCCTCGAAGCCGAGCCGGTAGTTGAGGGTGACCAGGACGAGCCCGGCGCCGGCCAGAACGGTTCCGTCGAAATCGGGCTGGGCCGAGGAACCGAAGGTGTAGGCACCGCCGTGCAGCCACACCAGGACGGGAAGGCGGTCTCCCTCTGGAACCGGCGTCCACACGTTGAGGGTGAGGATGTTCTCGTCGCCCGGTGACCACACGGGTGCGCCGGGCAGCTGAGCCGACTGCGGGGCGATCGGGCCGAAGTTCGTACCGTCCCGCACGCCGGTCCACGGCCGTGCCGGAAAGGGTTCTCGGAACCTGTTGGCGCCGAACGGAGGTGCGGCATAGGGGATGCCGAGGACCGCGACGACACCGGCAGCGGCACGAAAACCTCGGACCGAACCGCTCGTCGTCTTGAAGACGTCCATGGAGACTGCCTCTCTATTGGTGAACGGGTGAGCGGGGGTCTTTGGCGCGTTCTCTGGTGTTCGTGGCGCATAACCAGGTGACTCTTCCCGCGGCTTCGACAGCACTCGGGATCGACGAGTTACTGGATGCTCCAGCGATGCGGATGCGTGGGTTCGTTGGGGCAGGCGAATACGTTGAGTTCACCCCAGCGGCCCACCGTGACCTCCGTGGGGGTGGCGCACCGGTGGGTCGGCCGGTTCTGGTCCTCCAGCGGTTTCCAGCTGCCGCTGCCGCCGTCCCACTCCGAGCTGTCGATGGTCAGCAGCAGGTGCATCGGAGCCGTGCAGGTCAGGCAGTCCATGGGATACGGGTCGGTCGCATGCCAGGAGGCGAAGCCGCCCACGCGCCAGCCTGGCGGGATGGACAGGTCGTACTGGTACCCGGGCGGCTCTGCCGCGTTCCCGTCCGCCGACTGCTCGGCTTCCCCTTCGAGGGCTTCCTCCCAAGCGTCGATCCGGGCGCAAAGGTCCTCGGGGAGAAGGCCGGCAAACGGGTAGGTGACCACCTGCTCGGGGTGCAGCACGCAGGGCTCGGGCACGAAGCCGTCGGACCCGACGACCAGTGGCTGCGGCGGCGCGGTCATCACCTCACCTACCTCTGACGACCGCCGCCAGCTCAGATGCAGTTTGAGGTCGTACCGGCCAGGGCCGTGCGCGTCGAAGGGGCACCAGAAGACCTGAAGCAGATCGCAGTCGCCCGGCCCCGCCGGAAGGTCAGGCACATCACGCCGGTACAACTGCGCGAGACCGATCATCGGCAGCGGGTCGGTCTCGGTCGCCCCGGGGATCCGGTGCTCCCGGTGCAGCTCGCCCAGGAGCTCCCGTTCCTCGTCCGTCGGGCCGGGAACTTGCTCGCGAGTCCATGCGGAAGCCAGAACCTGACGATAGCGGTGGATATCAGCTGGGCGCCGACCACGCCCGCGGCCGTGGGCCTCGTCGCACATCGGCCAGGGCTCGTCCCTCGGCCACAACATGGGGCCGCCCACGGAACTGGCCGACACGTCTGGTCTGCCAGGCCGGGGATGGAGTCGAGTCGTCGTCCCCCGGTAGGCGGCCAGTTCCGGAAAGAGCGCCTCGACATCGAGAGGGCGCGGGGGCGTGGTCCTGGTCATGGGCGCGACCCTAGACGCCCGGTGGCACCGGTCGGGGAGCACCCCTGGCAGCTGCCGCCTCGCACGCTGCTCACAGGCGGGTGGTGAAGCGGCCGTCGCGGAATTCCAGTTTCGCGCACCGCGCGGTGATCCCATTCCAGAGGCTCGGGAACCACCGTGTGCTGGATCGCAAGTCAACCCCCCACTGTCGATGGAGCCGCTGCCTGACAGCGCGCACGTGTCAACGTGTGGATTGTTCAACGATCCCTCGATAGGATCGTTGAAGACTTCATCGTCGGTTTCGCGAACGCGGAACCGTAACCCACCGGAGGACTGCGGGAGATGAGCAGGCGTCAGTACGAAGAGGTGGACGACCACGGGCAGATCCTGTTCAGCGACGATCCGGCGCTGCGGCTGGAAGCCGTGCTGATGGGTGTGGGCACCCAGGAAGGCACGGTCACCCTCGATCACGCGCAGACGCGTCACATGCCCGCTGCCCTCTTCGAGTTCAGGCGTTCCCTGAAGGTGGGTGGCTACGGGATTCAGTTCGCGGTGCCGCACGCGGCCTCGCTCGACGAAGTGCCCAGGGAACCGCAGATCGAAGGCGCCGTCCTGTTCGGCATGAGGCGCCTGCCGCCCGAGTTCTCCGACCTGCGGCTGCCCGACCCGTCAGGTTCCGACGATGACGAGGCCCGCCTCGACGGGAAACGGCCCACCATCTTCGACGAACTACGCATACGCGAACCACCGCGACACGACGCCGGCGAGGTCTACTTCGGCATGAAACGCAGGTCCCCCGGCCACGCCGACCTGTGCTCGATCCCTGGATGGGAACTGCACGAGACACCTGACGACCAGCCAGGGCCCTGGCAGGATTTCGGACACGCCTACTCCCGGCTGGAACTGCGGGCGCCGGACGGGGACATCTACTCCCGGACCTGGGTCCCGTACGACCCCGAGTGGGAGGCCGCCGCCCTGTGTCACGGTCACGTCGTGTGCCTGTGCGGTGTGACCTTGGGGGTTCGGGCGCCGTACGGGATGACCGGTGCGCAGTACACCTCGGACATGCGCTACGAGTACTTCCGTTACGGGTGCGCGGTGGGCCTGACGGTTGGTGGACTCGTCGCCTACGTCAACCACCGCTGACGCGCAAATCCGAGTCGGCACGTATCGAGGACGAACCGGACCGCAACGTGGTTGCGAGCGGGGCCGGCGGAGCATGCGTGCACGGGTTGGGAGATGTCGGCGGCAGTGTCCCCTCGTGAAGATCGAAACAGTGGACAACTCAAGAGCTCGAACGGTGAGAACCGGCCCGGACGGGCACATCACCCCTCACCGGGTTTCCTGATCTCCAACTCCGCGCTCGCGGCGCTGCTCAGGGTCGCCAGCAGGCCGGGGGACATGGTCTTCGTCGTCATCAGGTTCTCGAAGGTGCCGGCCAGGGCCCATTGCCGGAAGCGGTGATGGACCGTTTGCCAGGCGCCGTAGTGATCGGGCATGTTCCGCCATGAACTGCCGGTGCGGAAACGCCACATGACCCCGTCGAACTGCTTGCGCAGACCCTCCGGGTAGGGGCCGCGCTCCCCGACCGGGAGCAGTGCTTCCACCGACGCCCATTCCGCGTCGCTGAGGTCGCCAGGAGTCGGTCCGGACTCGTCGGTGGCGTGGGGGCGGGGTACGTCCAGTTCGACCAGGAGGGAACGGATCGTCTCGACTACGCGCATGACCATCGCGGGGTCGGCGCCCGCCCGGGCGTGGGCGCTCATACGGATCGCGGGTGAGGGGGGAAGGTCCGTGTATTCGACCAGGCCGTCCGGTCCTCGGCCCGTCGCCGCGAGGAGGGCCACGCCTAGTCCGGCGCGGGCGGCGTCCAGCACTCCGGCGAGGTAGGCGGCGTCGCAGACCACGGAGGCTTGGATCCCGTGTGCGGAAAGGACGTCGAGGGCCTGGCGGCGGACCGCGCAGGGTTCCTCGATCGCCACCAGGGGCAACGCTGCCGCCCGCGGCGGGGTCCAGCCCGGGGCGGCGTACCACTTCAGGGGTAACCCGCCCAGGTGCATGGCCTCTATGGAGACGGCCTCGGTCACGTACACCGCCAGATCCACCGACCTGCGGTCGACGGCCTCGACGAGGCGCGCGGATCGGTCGATGCGGAACCGGACCTCGCTGCGCGGGAGTGTTTCCTGGACGGCCGCGGTGATCCTGGGCAGGATCCGGTCGGCCGCGTGTTCGGCGGAGCCGATGACGATCGTAGCGGGCTCGGAACCGAGCAGTCGCCGAGCGGCCTCGTCGTGGACGCTGAGGATCCAGCGTGCCTCGTCGAGGAGCAGATTGCCGGCCGCGGTGAACCGGGTCGCCCGGCCCGCTCGTTCGACCACGGGCCGGCCGAGTGTCTTCTCCAGCCGCCGCACATGCTGGCTGACCGCGGACTGGCTGAGCGCCAGCGATTCCGCGGCCCGGTGGAATCCACCCTCGTCCGCGACGGCCACCAGAGTGCGCAGCGCGATGATGTCAAAGACCGCTCTCATGGGCGCACGCTAACATCAACTAATAAGTATTTAAGGTCACTTGAGGCCTTGTTCCTGGTTGTTCACACGTATGTATCGTGAGCCGTTGGCCAGTTGTTCGCCCGCCCTGACGCATTGTCAAGTGGCTGCGGAAAATGCGTGGAAGGTAGGGGAGGGACCCCGGGAAGTTAGGGGTTGGTCGGGCTGGGGACCGATGACACGGTGGGCGGACCGCGCCCGTGCTCCCGGAAGAGACCACCATGACTGCCCTGCGTACCGTCCTGATCACCGGCACGTCCTCCGGTATCGGCCTCGCCACCGCGGTCCAGGCCGCCGAGGCCGGCTGGAACGTCGTCGCCACCCTCCGCGACCCCGGCAGGGCCGATGCCCTGCGCGCCGCCGTCGAAGCGGCCGACGTCACCGACCGCGTCCATGTCGCCCGCCTCGACGTGACCGACCCGGCGTCCGTCAAGGAGGCCGTGGCTGACGCGGTCGCCGCGCACGGACACCTCGACGCCGTCATCAACAACGCCGGGGTCGGCCGACTCGGCACCGTCGAGCAGATCGGCGTCGAGGCCTTCCGCTCCGTGCTGGAGACCAACTTCTTCGGAGTCGTCGAACTGACCCTGGCAGCGCTGCCGCATCTGCGGGCCCGCAGTGGTCGGATCATCACCGTCTCCAGCCTCGGCGGCATCGTCGGACAGCCCTTCAACGAGGCGTACTGCGCGGCCAAGTTCGCCGTCGAGGGATTCCTGGAGTCCCTCGCCCCGGTCGCCGCGACCACCGGCGTGCAGGTATCGGTGGTCGAACCGGGGCCCGTCGCCAGCGAGTTCGTCGCCAGCCTGGGACCCTCCGTGCCCGGCCTGATCGAGAACGCCGGACCCTACGAGGCGGCCTTCAAGGCGTACGCCGCCGCCACCGAGGGTCTCTTCGAGCAGGCACAGAGTTCGGCGGAGGCGGCGGCCGTCGTCGTCGACGTCCTCACCGCAGAGAAGCCCGCGTTCCGCGTACAGACCTCCGACCTGGCGCGCGAACTCGCCGGGATCAAGCTGTCCGACGTGGACGGCTCCGCCGTACAGGCGTTCACGACGCCCTGGCTCGGCTGAGCCCTCACGGCAGGGCGACCACCTGGGCCGCGTGCGAGAGACCGGCACCGAAGCCCACCAGCAGGGCGAGGCCGCCCCTGGGCACCGCGCCCCGGGCGAGCAACTCCTCCACGGCGAGCGGAACGGACGCCGCGGAGGTGTTGCCCGCGTGGACCACGTCCCTGGCCACCACCACGTGGTCCGGCAGCCGCAGGGCTTTCGCCGATCCGTCTACGATGCGGAGGTTGGCCTGATGCGGGACGAACGCGGCCAGGTCGGCGACGTCCACTCCGGCGGCGTCGAGCGCCGCGCGGGCCGTCCTCGGCACGGTGGCCACCGCCCACCTGAACACGGCGGGCCCGTCCATCCGCAGCGTCGGCGGCGCGGTCGGCCCCGTCCCCGGCACAGGCCATGGCGCGGAGTGCGCGATCGCCTCGTGCCGGTCTCCCTCGGAACCCCAGACCACCGGGCCGACACCCGGCTCGTCGGCCGGACCCACGACCATCGCGCCGGCGCCGTCCCCGAACAGGAAGGCCGTACCGCGGTCGGTGGGATCGACGATGTCCGTCATCCGTTCCGAACCCACCACCACGACATACCGGCTGTTTCCCGACCGGATGAGGGAGTCGGCCGTCGCCAGCGCGTGGCAGAAGCCCGCGCAGGCGGCACCCACGTCCATGGCACCGGCCGAGCGCGCGCCCATCCGGTGTGCGACGCGCGGCGCGGCCGGGGGTGACTGTTCCAGTTGGGACATGGACGCGAGCAGGACCGTGTCGACCGCGTCCGGGGCGACGCCGGCCTGGGCCAGTGCCTTCACCGAGGCCGTCACCGCCATGGCCACGACGGTCTCGTCCGGCGCGGCGAACCGCCGGGCGGAGATGCCCGACCTGCGCCTGATCCACTCGTCGCTCGAATCGATCGGCCCCGCCACCTCGTCGTTCGTCACCACGCGGGCGGGCCGGTACGCCCCCACCCCCAGAACACGGGATCCCGGGACGGTCGCGGAAGCCCGCAGCGTCCGTACGGCCGCGCTCGTCATCACGCCTCCGAAGCCGAGGTGGAATCTGAAGCCGGAGCCGATGTCGTGGGCGAGCCCAGGATCGCCGACGCGCCGTACTCACCGGCCAGATACCGCTGCCGTGTCAGGCGCCGCTGCACCTTCCCGCTGGACGTCTTCGGCACGGACCCCCTCCTGACCACCAGGACCTCGTCCGTGTCCAGCCGCTGACGGTCCAGCACCGCGTCCCGGATCCGCTCCCGCAGCCCCTCGGAGCCGCCGTGGCGCAGTGCCCGTCCGTCGGCCTCGACCACCAGCACCAGCCGTTCGGACACGCCATCGTCCACGGAGAACGCGGCGGCGCAGTTCGGGTGCAGGGCGGGGTCGGCGCTCTCCGCCGACACCTCGATGTCCTGCGGGTAGAAGTTGCGCCCCTTGCGGATGATCACGTCCTTGATCCGGCCGGCCACGAACAGCTCACCGGCGTGGACGAAGCCGAGATCGCCGGTGCGCAGCCAGGTGCCCCGAGTCTCCTCGCCCGCGAGACGAACCCCGAAGGTCAGCAGGTTCTCCTCGGCCCGCCCGTGGTAACCGTCCGCGACACAGGGGCCGTTGACCCAGATCTCGCCGACCACGCCGTCCGGGAGTCCGGCCAGTGACACGGGGTCGACGACACGTACCGAGGTCGCTCCCGACGTCGTACCGCAGCCGACCGCGTGGACGACATGCTCGGAAGGCGCCGACGCGGCCGGGAGCGGTTCGACACGTCCCTCGCGCAGGGCCTCGGCGGACACCGGCAACACCGTGGGTTCCTGGTCCTCGCGGCTGCCGGTGACCTTGAGGGTGTTCTCCGCGAGACCGTATCCGGGGCACATGGCCGTCGAGCGGAAACCGGCGGCGGCGTACGCCTCGGTGAAGGCGCGGACCGTGCCCGCCCGCACCGGTTCGGCGCCGTTCGCCGCCACCCGCAGACTGGACAGGTCCAGCCCCTCGGGTACGCCGCTCTCGGCCGCCGCCCGCACGCACAGGTCGTAGGCGAAGCTCGGTGCCGCGGTGTGGCTGCCGCGGAACCGGGAGATGGCCTCCAGCCACCGGGCCGGGCGGCGGATGAACGCGTCGGGGGCCATGAGGTAGGCGGGGATGCCCGCCCACAGCGGCAGGACGATGCCGAACAGCATGCCCATGTCGTGGAAGAGGGGCAGCCAGTTGACCACCGCGCTGTCGGGGCGGCAGGGCCACAGCAGGTCCGTCTCGGCCACGTTGCTGCGGAAGTTGGCGTGGGTGACCCGGACGCCCTTCGGGTCGCCGGTGGAACCGGACGTGTACTGGAGCAGGGCGATGTCGTCCGGGCCGGCGTTCGGGCCGGACCAGGCGGCATCGGGCGGCGCGGTCAGCGACGCGGAGTCCAGGAGAGTGAGTCCCGCCAGCTCCGGCGCGTCGCTGAATCGTTCCTCCAGATCCTGCTTGACGGCCGCCGTCGTGAGCACCGTGGCCGTGCCCGCGTCGTCGGCGATACGGCGCAGCCGCTCCAGACCGCGCAGCCGGCTCGGCACCTGCACCGGAGCGCCTGCCACACCGGCGTACATGCAGGCGAGCAGGGTGGTGACGAACTCCAGGCCGGACGGGTGGAGCAGCACGGCGGCGCCGCCGCGCAGCCCGGCGGCGTCCAGCGCGGCGGCCCGGGACCGGGCGGCCTCGTCGAGGCGACGGTAGGTGAGGGTCTCGTCCGGGATCTCGCCGTTGCGCAGGAACACGTAGGCGATGTCGTCGGGCTGGGTCCTGGCACGCAGACGCAGTACCTCGGGCAGGCTGGGCAGTGAGGTCGCCGGGGGAGCGAGGGCGGTGGCGGTCATCAGGGTGTGACTCTCCTTGCCGGGGCGCTGTGCGCCGGTGCGTACCGCTCGGGGCGGTGAGTGAGGGCGTCGGGGCGGACGCGGGGGCCGCTCAGCCGGCCAGCGCGGGCTCCGGGGTGTCGCGCAGCGGATTGAGCCGTTCCTCGCCGATCGCGGCGCGCAGTCGCGGGTCCGTGACGCCGAGGCCGGGCGCGGGAGCCAGGGCGAGGACACCGACCTTGCCGGTGTGGCCGTTCGTCTGCACCAGACGGGCCGCCTCGCCCGCCTCGGAGAGCGGGAACACCTCGGAGAGGATCGGTGCGACGCTGCCGAGCTTGAGCAGCCGCATCATCTCCGCGGCCTCCTGGAGATTCATGCCGTGACTGCCCACGATGCGCTTGAGGTTCATCCAGAAGTACCGGTTGTCGAAGGTGTGCTCGTAGCCGGTGCTCGAACCGCAGGTGACGACGGTGCCGCCGCGCCGGGCGAGGATGACGGAGATCCCGAAGGTGGCCCGGCCGACGTAGTCGAACACCACGTGCGGGTCCTCGCCCAGCTCCGCCCGGATCGCCCGGCCGAGCCGCTTGGCGAGTTCCACCGTCTCCCTGCCGTCCGCCGGCACACCGC
Organism: Streptomyces sp. NPDC091280; assembly: GCF_044768565.1. NCBI lineage: Bacteria > Bacillati > Actinomycetota > Actinomycetes > Kitasatosporales > Streptomycetaceae > Streptomyces > Streptomyces sp. NPDC091280. The sequence continues at coordinate 51,182 of NZ_JBIVUZ010000007.1, read as the reverse complement.
CGACACCGATCTCCTCACGGTTGATGACGATGTCGCAGCCGAGCCTCCGCAGCAGCTTCGCCTTCTCCTCGGAGCCGACCACACCGACCGGGATACCGCCGCCGTTCTTGACCAACTGCACGGCGAACGCGCCGAGTCCACCGGTCGCACCCCAGATCAGGACGATGTCGCCCTGCTTGATGCGGGCGCCCCGGTCACTGACGAGCATCCGGTAGGCGGTGCCGCCGCACAGCGGCACACAGGCCGTCTCCTCCCAGGTCAAATGGCCCGGCTTGGGCAGCAGTTGACTGGCCCGTACGACGGTGTAGTGGGCCAGACCACCGAAGTTGGTCTCGTAGCCCCACGCCTTCTGGTCGGCGCCGAGCATCCCGTCGGCGTGGGTCACCGGGTCCTGGTCGTCCACCACCGCCGCGTTGACGGCCACGTGGTCGCCGATCTTCCAGCGCCTCACCCCGGCGCCGACGCGCACGATCACGCCGGCCGCGTCGGAGCCGATGACCTGGAACGGCTGGTCGTGCCGGGCCGCGTAACCGCCGGTCCTGGCGAAGCGCTTGAGCGCGTCGAACGTCGACACGGGCTTGAAGGTGGCCGACCAGACCGTGTTGTAGTTGATCGAACTGGCCATGACCGCCACCAGCACCTCGTCCGGGGCGAGTTCGGGCATCGGCACCCGGCCCACCCGCAGAGAGCGTCGTACGTCGCGGTCGGCCGCCCCGTCGAAGATGCCGACGTCCTCCTGCCGAAGGTGCGCGGCCACGAAGTCCTTGGGGACCGGAGCGCGTTCGAGCTCGTCCGCGGAGGCTCCCCGGAGAACTGCCTCGGTCAACGAATCCATGGGTAATTCCCCTCGGTTCGACATGGGTCTGTGGCTGTCGCCTGTTTTCGACAGACGCTATGGCGGGTCGTTTTCCTAGGGGAACCCCTAACCCGGTCCGCTAGGGGGTGGGGGTCCGTGAAAGCGGATTCCGGCCGCCCCCGCACGCTGCAACAGGGCTGCTGAGCACGGACGTTGAAGCCTTAGGGGGAGGGTAGGGGTAGGCGCTCGAAGTCCTGGGTGACGAGAATTCCTATCTCCTTTCCGTGCTGAATCCGGGAGAGGAAGAAGAAGCAGGAGCGGCGGGATTTCTCTCCGTGGATTTTCCAGAAGCGGTGTTCTCAGAAGCGTGTTCTCAGAAGGGGCGGCGGGAACGATGACCAGGCAGGCCGACACCAGCGAAGCCGGATCCGTCGCCGTCGTGGGCCTGGCGTGCCGACTGCCCGGGGCGCCGGACCCGGATGCCTTCTGGGACCTGTTGCGGCGGGGCGGGAGCGCGATCGGCCCGCCGCCCCCGGACCGGCAGACACTGTGGGGCTCCGACCTGCCCGGCGGCTTCCTCGACGACGTCGACCACTTCGACGCGGACTTCTTCGGCATCTCCCCGCGCGAGGCCGCCGAGACGGACCCCCAGCAGCGGCTCGTCCTCGAACTGGCCTGGGAGGCACTGGAGGAGGCCGGTGTCGTGCCCGGCACCCTCGCGGGCACCACCGTCGGCGTCTACGTGGGCGCGATGGCCCACGACTACGCGACCCTGCGCCACCGCGAGAACGCCGGACCCGTCACCCGCCACACCCTGACCGGCCTGAGCCGCGGCCTCCTCGCCAACCGGGTGTCCTACACCCTCGGCCTGCGCGGCCCCAGCCTGACCGTGGACTCCGCCCAGTCCTCCGCGCTGGTCTCCCTCCACCTGGCCTACCGTGCCGTCCGCGACGGGGACTGCGCGCTCGCCCTGGCCGGCGGGGTCAACCTCAATCTCGCACCCGACAGCACCTCGGCCGCGGCCCGCTTCGGCGGACTCTCCCCTGACGGCCGCTCGTTCACCTTCGACGCCCGCGCCAACGGATACGTACGCGGCGAGGGCGGTGGGATGGTCCTCCTCAAGCCACTGGCGGCGGCCCGCGCCGACGGCGACCGCGTCCACGGCGTGATCCTCGGCAGCGCCGTCAACAACGACGGCACCACCGAGGGGCTGACCGTACCGAGCGCCGACGCCCAGCGGGACGTGGTGCTGCTGGCCGCCCGGCAGGCCGGGGTCGATCCGCGCGAGGTGCAGTACGTCGAACTGCACGGCACCGGCACGCCGGTCGGGGACCCGGTCGAGGCCGCCGCGCTCGGCGCCGCGTACGGCACCGGCAGGACCGGCGACGAACGCCTGGTGGTCGGCTCGGCGAAGACCAACATCGGCCATCTGGAGGGCGCGGCCGGGATCGCCGGACTGCTCAAGGCGGTGCTCGCCCTCCGGCACCGGCGACTGCCCGCGAGCCTCAACCACGAGACACCCAACCCCCGAATCCCGCTGGACGCGCTCGGGCTGAGGGTCCAGCGGGACCTCGGTACCTGGCCGCATCCCGATCGACGGCTGATCGCGGGGGTGAGCTCGTTCGGGATGGGGGGCACCAACTGCCATGTGCTGCTTGCGGAGGCGCCGGTCGTCGGCGACGCGTACCAGGACCAGGACCAGAACGTCGATTCGGGCGACAGCGGTTCGGCCGCCGACACCCGGGCCGTCCTGCCCTGGCCCCTCTCCGGTGCCACCCCCGCCGCGCTGCGTGCGCAGGCCGGGCGGCTCGCCGCCCACCTCCGGGCCCGTCCCGCTCTCGCGCCCGGAGACCTCGGGCACGCGCTCGCCACCACCCGCACCATGTTTCCCCACCGCGCGGTCGCCCTGGGGCACGACCGCGAGACCCTGCTCGGCGCGTTGGACGCGCTGGCCGCCGATGCTCCCGCCCCGGACGCCGTCGTCGGCGGTCGGGCCGCGCGGGCGGCCGGGCCCGTCGCGTTCCTCTTCCCCGGCCAGGGCAGTCAGCGGGCCGGAGCGGGCCTCGAACTCCACGCCACCACACCGAAGTTCGCCGCGATCCTGGACGAGGTGTGCGAACACCTCGACAGCCACCTCGACCGACCACTGCGCGAACTCCTCTTCGCCACCCCCGGATCGCCGGACACCGAACTCCTCGACCGCACCGAGTACACCCAGCCGGCCCTGTTCGCGCTGGGCACGGCGCTGTACCGCTGGCTCGAACACCGGCTCCCCGCACCGGACTTCGTCCTCGGCCACTCCATCGGCGGCCTCACCGCCGCCCATGTCGCCGGTGTGTTCACACTCGCCGACGCGGCCACCCTCGTCACGGCCAGAGGGCGACTCATGCAGGAGGCCCGTGCGGGCGGCGCGATGATCGCCGTAGAGGCCACAGAGGCCGAGACCCTTCCCCAACTCGCCGCATACAGCGACAGGTTGGCGCTCGCCGCCGTCAACGGCCCGCGCTCGGTGGTCGTCTCGGGCGATGCGGACGCGGCGGCCGAGTTCGCCGCGCGCTTCGAGAGCGGCGGGCGCAGGACCCGCCGCCTCAGGGTGAGCCACGCCTTCCATTCACCACACATGCACAGTGTCGTCGACGAGCTCCGCCGCGTCGCCGCGACACTCGACCTGCGCGCCCCCACCCTCACCGTGATCTCCGACCTGACCGGCCTGCCCGCCGAACCGGGCGAGCTGACCTCGCCCGACTACTGGGCGGAGCACATGCGCAGCCCGGTCCGATTCCACGACGCGGTACGGCAGTTGGCGGCACGGGGCGTCACCGGATACGCGGAGCTGGGCCCCGGGAACGTCCTCACCGCCCTGACCAGGAGCGGCCTGGCGGCGGACACCCACGCCTCCGACGCGACCGTCGTTCCCCTGCTGCGCCCCGGGACACCGGAGCGGCACTCGCTGCTCACCGGGCTGGCCGAACTCCACGTGAACGGTACGACGGTCGACTGGTCGGGCCTCCACGGCGAAGGCCGTCCGCACCGAGCCGACCTGCCGACGTACGCCTTCCAACGCCGCCCTTTCCGGTTCCCGACCTCCGACGCCGGGGACAGCACCGCGCGCCCGGAGGCGGCCGTAAGCCTGGGGGCGGCCATACGGTCGGAGGCAGCCGTACGACCGGAGGAGTCCGGTGCGGAGCAGGCGGCGGACGGAGCCCTCGCGCCCCGCACCGACCTCCGCGCGCTCGTCCTCGACGCCGCCGCGGGCGTCCTGGGCGGCACGGCCCGGGAACTCGACCCGGGGCGGACCTTCAAGGAACTCGGACTGGACTCGTTGGGCGCGGTGGAGTTCGTCGACCGGCTGGCACGGACGAGCGGGCTGCGGCTGTCACCGACGCTGACCTTCGACCATCCCACCCCACTCGCCCTCGTCCGGTACCTGGAGGAGGGCCCGGCGCGGGAGACACGGGAGACGCGAGACCCGGCACCCGGTGGCGGGGACCCTGCCGAGCCGCAGGGCGCCGGTCACGACGATCCGATCGCGATCGTCTCCACGGCCGGCCGCTGGCCGGGCGGAGCCGAAACCCCTGAGCAGCTCTGGGAGTTGCTGGTCTCCGGCACGGATGTGACGAGCGGCTTCCCGGTCAACCGGGGCTGGGACGAGGACCTCTACGACCCCGACCCGGACCGCCCCGGCACCTCCTACGTCCGACGCGGCGGATTCCTGCACGACGCCGACCGCTTCGACGCCGACTTCTTCGGGCTCTCCCCGCGCGAGGCCGAGGCGATGGACCCTCAACAGCGGCTCCTCCTGGAGACCTCCTGGGAACTGTTGGAACGGGCGGACATCGACCCGGGCGCGCTGCGCGGCAGCAGGACCGGCGTCTTCGTGGGCGCGACCCAGCAGGAGTACGGTCCCCGGCTGCACGAGGCCACGGGCGGCGGCGCCGGTTACCAGCTGACCGGCGCGACCGTCAGTGTCGCCTCGGGCCGTATCGCCTACGCGTTCGGCTTCGAGGGCCCGGCGCTCACCGTGGACACCGCGTGCTCCTCTTCCCTGGTGGCCCTGCACCTGGCGGCCCGCGCGCTGCGGTCAGGGGAGTGCTCCCTCGCGCTGGCGGGCGGAGTGACGGTGATGTCCACCCCGGGCATGTTCACCGAGTTCAGCAGGCAGCGCGGCCTGGCGCCGGACGGCCGGTGCAAGCCGTTCGCCGCGGCGGCCGACGGCACCGCCTGGTCGGAGGGTGTCGGGCTGGTCCTGCTGGAGCGGCTCTCCGACGCCCGCCGGGCCGGTCACCAGGTGCTCGCCCTGATCCGGGGCAGCGCGGTCAACTCGGACGGCGCCAGCAACGGCCTGACCGCCCCGAACGGCCCCGCCCAGGAACGCGTCATCCGCCAGGCCCTCGCCGACGCCCGGCTCACCACCGCGGACGTCGACGCCGTGGAGGCGCACGGCACGGGCACCACGCTCGGCGACCCCATCGAGGCCCAGGCGCTCATCAACACCTACGGGCAGGACCGGCCCGAGGACCGGCCGCTGCACCTCGGTTCACTCAAGTCGAACATCGGGCACACCCAGGCCGCGGCCGGTGTCGCGTCGGTCATCAAGCTGACCCAGGCCCTGCGCCACGGTGTGCTGCCCGCGACCCTCCACGTCGACCGGCCCACCCCGCACGTCGACTGGAGCAGGGGCTCCGTCGCGCTCCTCACCCACAACACCCCCTGGCAGAACGGCACTTCCCTCGCACGTCCGCGCCGCGCCGCCGTCTCCGCGTTCGGCATCAGCGGAACCAACGCCCACCTCATCGTCGAAGAGGCCCCACCCGCCCCGGCGGAACCCGAGCGTCCCGCCCGGCCCGTTCCGGTCCCCTGGACCTTCTCGGCACGTACACCGCAGGCACTCCAGGACCAGGCCGCGCGCCTGGCCACGGCGCTCGACCGCACGGACACCGAGGGCCACCAGCCCACTCCGGCCCGGGACTTCGACCCGGCCGAGGTCGGGCACGCGCTCGCGCGGAGGCCCTCGTTCGACCACCGCGCCGTGGTGGTGGCCCGGCGGCCGGCCGACTTCCGCGCGGCCGTGCGGGCACTGGCCCAAGGCGAGAGCGCCGAGGGACTGGTCCGCGGTGAATCCGCCGCCGGAGCCCCTGCTGTCGGCGGGCTGGCGTTCCTGTTCACCGGACAGGGCAGTCAACGGCTCGGCATGGGGCGGGAGTTGTACGACGCCTATCCCGTGTTCGCCACCGCGTTCGACGAGGCCTGCGCCGCGCTCGACACCGGCCTGGCCGGTCATGCCGCCGGCCCACTGCGGGAGGTCGTGTTCGGGACAGGGACGGGGACAGGGGCAAGGGCTGGCGAAGAGACAGGAGGAGCAGAGACAGGTGGGGGCCAGCTCGGCCGCACCCTCCACACCCAACCCGCCCTCTTCGCCCTGAAGGTGGCCCTGTTCCGGCTGCTGGAGTCCTGGGGTGTACGCCCCGACGTCGTGGCCGGGCACTCGGTCGGTGAGATCGCCGCGGCGCACGTCGCCGGTGTCCTGAGCCTCGCCGACGCCGCCGCACTGGTCGCCGCACGAGGTCGGCTGATGCAGGCGTTGCCGGAAGGCGGAGCCATGGTCGCCCTGGAGGCGACCGAGGACGAGGTGCTGGGCGAACTCGTCGGGTACGAGGGCTCGGTGGGTATCGCCGCCGTCAACGGGCCAACGTCCACGGTGATTTCGGGTGCCGAGGACCAAGTGCTCGCCACGGCCGCGGTGTTCCGCGCGCGGGGCCGGAGGACCAGCCGCCTCCGCACCAGCCACGCCTTCCACTCCCCGCTCATGGACCCGATGACAGGGGCGTTGGACCAGGTGGCGCGGGAACTCATCCATCTGCCGCCCGCCATCCCCGTGTTGAGCGCGCTCGACGGCACACTGTTCACGCCCGAGCGTCCGGTCACGCCCGACCACTGGGCCGCTCACGCCCGGGGCGCCGTGCGTTTCCTCGACGTCGTGCGCCGGTTGGAGGCCGACGGCGTCACCACGTATCTGGAGCTCGGTCCCGACGCGGTCCTCACGGCGCTGGCCCAGGAGAGCCTGGTCGGCGGCGGTTCGGCGGACGTACCCCCGCCGGCCCTCGCCGCGCTGCTGCGCAAGGGCCGCCCCGAGCCAGAGACCCTGTTGACGGCGCTGGGCACCGCCCACGCCCGAGGGACCGACGTCGACTGGCACGCGGTCACCGGCCTCTCCGGACCGAGCCGCGTCGCCCTGCCCACCTACCCCTTCCAACGCCGACGCCACTGGCCCGAGCCGCCCGCACGCAAGCCCCGCACCGGCACTCCGGCGGCCCACGACGACGGCTTCTGGGACCTTGTGTCGGACCGGAACGTCGACACCCTCGCCACCACGCTCGGCATCTCCACCGACACCGGCCGCCGCGAGGCCCTCGACGCCGTACTGCCCCTTCTTGCGGCCTGGCACCAGGAGCGCGGTCGCACGGTCGAGACCGACAAATGGCGGCACCGGGTCCGCTGGCGGCCCGTATCCGACCCGGCATCCCGCGCCCCGCGAGGGCGCTGGCTGCTCCTGCTGCCGCAGCGGCCCGGTACGAGCGACGGCCGCAGCACGCCGTACGACACCTGGGCACCGCTCCTGGAGGGTGCCCTCGCTCAGGCCGGTTCGCGCGTCGAGCGCGTCCATGTCGACCCCGTCCGCACCGACCGCGACTCCCTGGCCGTCCTCCTAGTGGAGGCGTTCGGCCGGGAGCCCGTGGAGCCGGTGACCGGTGTGCTGTCGCTGCTCTCACTGCACAACGAGCCGGAGCGCGGACACCCGACACAGCCCCACGGCCTCACCGCCACCACCGCGCTCCTCCAGGCCCTGGACGACACCGGAACCGACGCACGACTGTGGGCCCTCACCCGAGGCGCGATCACCACCGGCCCGGACGACTCGGTGACCGACCCGGACGGGGCGCTGGTCTGGGGCCTCGGCGTAGTCGCGGCCACGGAAAGCTCCGTCTGGGGCGGTGTCGTCGACCTGCCGGAGCACGGGGACGCAGGCGTCGCCGCGCACGTCCTCGCCGCGCTCACCGGTTCCCACAGGGAGGCCGAACTGGCCGTACGGCCCGAGGGGTTGCTCGCCCGGCGCCTGGTCGCGGCGCCCTCGGCGGCGGACCGCACCGGGGGAGGCTGGACGGCGCACGGAACCGTACTCATCACCGGCGGCACCGGGGCACTGGCCCGGCACGCCGCCCGTCTGTTCGCCCGCAGGGGCGCCGATCACCTGCTGCTGCTCAGCAGGCGTGGCGGCGACGCCCCGGACGCGGACGAACTGCGGGACGAACTCACCGCGTTGGGCACGCGGGTGTCCTTCGCCGCGTGCGATGTCTCCGACCGTGCCGCACTCGGCCGGGTGCTCGACGCCGTACCCGAGAAACATCCTCTGACAGCGGTCGTGCACACCGCCGCCGTGCTCGACGACGGGCTGCTCGGCGCACTCACTCCCGAGCGGCAACGACGGGTCCTGGGCGTGAAGGCGGCCGGTGCGCGCAACCTGGACGAACTGACCCGGGACCTCGACCTGTCCGCGTTCGTCCTCTTCTCCTCGGCCACCGCCCTCACCGGCACCCCGGGCCAGGCCAACTACGCGCCGGGCAACGCCTATCTCGACGCCCTCGCCCACCGGCGGCGCGCGGCGGGGCTGCCCGCCACCTCCGTCTCCTGGGGACTGTGGGCGGGGGAGGGCATCGCGGGCGACGAAGGAGCACGCCGGACCGAGCGCTACGGCCTGCTGCCCATGGCACCCGAACTGGCCGTCACCGCGCTGGAACAGGCCCTGGACGACGACGAGACCCATGTGGTGGTCTGCCGCGCCGACTGGTCAGCCCTGGCGGCACTGCGCCCGCATCCGCTGCTCGAAGAACTCACCGGCGACGCCGGGAAGACGACCGACGTCCCGCGTGCGGACACCGAACCGACCGGCATACGAGCAGAGTTGGCGACAGCGGCCACCGAACAGGACCGCCGCAAGCTCCTGTTGCGGTTCGTGCGGACCCAGGTCGGCGAGGTGCAGGGCGGTCGTCCCGCCGAATCCGTGGAGATCCACCGGGGGTTCAAACAGCAGGGCTTCGACTCCCTCACCACCGTCGAACTGCGCAACCGGCTCAACCGGGAGACCGGCCTGAACCTGCCCACCACCGTGGTCTTCGACCACCCCACCCCGCACGCCCTGGCCGAGCTGCTGCACGAACGGCTCGCGCCGGCGGCGGGGCCGCATGAACTGACCGCCCAACTCGACCGCCTGGAGGCCCTGCTCGCGGCCGTGCCACAGGACGACCCCGAACGGGCCACGGTGACAGCCCGGTTGGCCGCGCTGGCCGAACCGGCCGCACCCGCGCCACACGGGTCGAGCACACGGGACGACGACATCGCCTCCGGGCTCTCCGCCGCCACCGACGACGAGTTGATGGACTTCATCGGCAAGGAACTCGGCATCTCCTGACCCGCCCCCAGCACTGGGCACTCCACGTGAAGGCACGAAGAGGACGGACTCATGAACGACAGCCGTATGCGGCATCTCCTGGAACGGGTCACCGCCGAACTGCACGAGACGCGCAGGAAGCTCCGCGACGCCGAGGACGGCGGCCAGGAGCCCATCGCCATCGTCGGGATGGGCTGCCACTTCCCCGGCGGGATCGACTCACCGGAGGACCTGTGGCGGCTGGTCGGCGAAGGCCGGGACGTCGTCGGTGACTTCCCCGACAACCGGGGCTGGGACACCACCACCCTCTTCGACGCGGACCCGGACCGGCCCGGCACCTCGTCCACCCGGCGGGGCGCCTTCCTCGCCGAACCGGGCGCCTTCGACCCGGACTTCTTCGGCATCTCGCCCCGCGAGGCGCTGGCCATGGACCCCCAGCACCGGCTGCTCCTGGAGACCGCCTGGGAGACGTTCGAACGGGCGGGCATCCGGCCCGACACCCTGCGCGGCAGCAGCACCGGCGTCTTCGTCGGCGGCAACGGAAACGACTACGCGCCTCAGGCCGGAGCCGTCCCCGAGGAGTTGGAGGGCTACATCCTCGCCGGGAACGCGGCGAGCGTCGCGTCCGGGCGGATCTCCTACACGTTCGGACTCGAAGGCCCCGCCGTCACCGTGGACACCGCCTGCTCGGCGTCCTCGGTCGCCGTGCACCTGGCCGTGCGGTCCCTGCGTTCGGGGGAGTGCGATCTCGCGCTGGCGGGCGGGGTGACCGTCATGACCACCCCGTCGACCTTCGTGGAGTTCTCCCGCCAGCACGGCCTGTCCGCGGACGGCCGCTGCAAGGCGTTCGCCGGGGCCGCCGACGGCACCGGCTGGTCCGAGGGAGTGGGACTGCTGCTCGTCGAGCGGCTCTCCGACGCGCGGCGCCACGGACACCGGGTGCTCGCCGTCGTGCGGGGCGCCGCCGCCAACCAGGACGGCGCCTCGCACGGCCTGACCGCCCCGAACGGTTCGGCCCAACGCCGGGTCATCCGGCAGGCGTTGACCGATGCCCGGCTCACCGCCGCCGACGTCGACGCCGTCGAGGCACACGGCACTGGAACCACCCTCGGCGACCCCATCGAGGCGGAGGCACTGCTCGCCACCTACGGCCAGGAGCGGACCGGCGGGCGACCGTTGTGGCTCGGCTCCGTCAAGTCCAACCTCGGGCACACCCAGGCCGCCGCGGGGGTGGCCGGCATCATCAAGATGGTTCAGGCCATGCGGTACGGCGTCCTGCCGAAGACCCTGCACGTGGACGAACCCTCCCCGCACGTCGAGTGGGCCTCCGGAGCCGTCTCCCTGCTGACGGACCGTCAGTCGTGGCCCGAGACGGGACAGCCGCGCCGGGCCGGGGTGTCCGCCTTCGGGATGAGCGGCACCAACACCCACATCATCCTTGAACAGGCACCCGAGCCCGAGGAGGTGGACGCGGAGGTCGACCTCGACGGACGACCGGACCTCGCGGCCGTCCCGCTGATCCTCTCCGCCCGTACTCCGGCCGCCCTCTCCGCCCAGGCCACCGCACTCGCCGCCCACCTGCGCTCGGACAGCGGCCTCGCCCCCGTCGCCCTCGCCCGCGAACTGGCAGCGGGCCGCGCCGAGTTCGAGGAGCGGGCGGTGATCGTCGGAACGGACGGCGACACCCTGCTCGCCGGGCTCGACGCGCTGGCCGCCGGTGCGCCCGCCCCCGGCCTCGCCCGCGCGAGCGCCGGCAGCGACCGCCGTACCGTGTTCGTCTTCCCCGGACAGGGCTCGCAGTGGCTCGGCATGGCCCGTGAACTCCTCGACGCCGCACCGGTGTTCGCCGACAGCGTCGACGCCTGCGCCCGCGCGCTGGAGCCCTACACGGACTGGTCCCTCACCGATGTCCTGCGCGGTGCGCAGGGCGCCCCGGACCACGAGCGGGTGGACGTCGTACAACCCGCGCTGTGGGCGGTGATGGTGTCCCTCGCCCGACTGTGGCAGTCCTACGGGGTGCGGCCGGACGCGGTGGTCGGGCACAGCCAGGGCGAGATCGCCGCCGCGTATGTCGCGGGCGCCCTCTCGCTCGACGACTCCGCCCGGGTGGTGGCCCTGCGCAGCCGGGCCCTCGGCGCGCTGGCGGGCGGCGGCGGCATGGTGTCGGTGGCGCTGCCCCGCACCGAGGCCGAAGCCGTGATCGCCCCCTGGGACGGCCGTGTCTCGGTGGCGACCGTCAACGGCCCCTCCTCCGTGGTCGTCGCCGGTGAACCGACCGCACTGGACGCGCTGTTGGCCGCCTGCGAGCGCGACGGGATCCGGGCCCGCAGGATCGCCGTGGACTACGCCTCGCACTCCGCGCAGGTCGAGCGGATCCGCGAGGAACTCCTCACCGCCCTCGCACCGGTCGCCCCCCGCGCCGCCACCGTCCCCCTCCTGTCGACGGTCACCGGCGACTGGCTCGACACCACGCTCATGGACGCCACCTACTGGTACACGAACCTCCGGCAGACCGTCCTGTTCGAACCGGCGGTCCGCAAACTGATCGCCGAGGGCCACGACGTCTTCGTCGAGACCAGCCCCCACCCCGTCCTCACCACCGCCGTGGAGGAGACCGCGGGCGAGCGGGAGATCACGGTCACCGGGTCGCTGCGCCGGGAGGAGGGCGGCCTGCTCCGCTTTCTCACCTCCGTGGCCGAGGCGTACGTCCACGGGGTCGCCGTGGACTGGAGTCCGGTCCTCACGGGCCCGCGCCCTTCCCTGCCGCCGGACCTGCCCACCTACCCGTTCGAGCGACAGCGCTACTGGCTTGAGCGAGCCACCGCCCCGGCGGCCGACGCGCCGGGGCTCGGCCTCGGCATCGCCGCGCACCCGCTCCTCGGGGCGACACTGCGGCCCGCGGAGGGCGACGGCCTGCTGCTGACCGGCCGTCTCTCCCTGGAGACCCACCCCTGGCTGGCCGACCACACCGTCCTCGACCGCGTCCTCCTGCCCGGCACGGCCCTGGTGGAACTCGCCGTCCACGCCGCCGACGAGACCGGCCACGACACGGTGGACGAGCTGGTGATCGAGGCCCCCCTCGTGCTGCCCACCGACGGCGCCGTCCAGATCCAGGTCTCCGTGACCGCCCCCGACGCCGGCGCCCGGAGTGCGGTGACCCTCCACTCCCGCCCGCAGCACGCTCCGGACAACACCCCCTGGACCCGGCACGCCACCGGCTTCCTCAGCCGTACGACCACTCCCGCCCCCGTGGCCGGTACCTGGCCGCCCCCGGACGCCACACCCCTCTCCACAGATGGCCTCTACGACCGCCTCGCCGAGTCCGGCGTGGTCTACGGCCCGCGCTTCCAGGGGCTGTCGGCCGCCTGGCGGCGCGGCACGGAGGTCTTCGCCGAGGTCGCGTTGGACGACGAAGAGCGTGCTGCGGCAGGGGAGTTCGGGATCCACCCGGCGCTCCTCGACACGGCCTTCCACGCGGCCGGACTCGGCCCGGCCCCGACCGCCGAACCGGGCCAGGTCCTCCTTCCCTTCGCCTGGAACGGGGTACGACTGCACGCCTCGGGAGCCACGGCCCTGCGGGTACGACTCGTCCCCACCGAGGACGGCGGGTTGTCCCTGCAAGCCTTCGACGCCTCGGGCGCGCTCGTCGTGTCGGTCGACTCGCTCGTGTACCGGCCGGTCACGGCTGGCCAACTCGCCGCAGGTGCAAGGACGGAGGCTCCGCTGTACCGGCTCAGCTGGACCCCGCTGCCCGCTCCCGCCACGCGCGCCCCCGTCACCGTGCAACCGCTGGCCGCGTACGGCAGCCCGGGCGCCGTTGCCGAGGCGGTCCGCGAGGGCCGGACCCTGCCGGACGTGCTCTGGCACGAGGTGCCCGCCGCGCCGGCCCCGGGCGACGGACCTTCGGTACCGGCCCTGGCGCGGGCCACGCTCGACCGGGTGCTCGCCCTCGTCCAGGACTGGCTCGCGCGCCCCGAACTGGACGCCGTGCGCCTGGCGTTGGTGACCGCAGGGGCCGTGGATGTCGGCGGGGAGTCGCCGGACCTGACGACCGCCGGGGTTTGGGGCCTGTTGCGCTCGGCGCAGTCCGAACACCCCGGCCGACTCCTGCTGGTGGACGCGGACGAGGCGTCCCGCACGCTGCTTGCCGAGGCCGTCGCCACGGGCGAGCCGCAGGTGGCCCTCCGCGACGGGAAGTCCTTCGTCCCCCGGCTCGCGCCCGCCGACACCGCTTCCCCCGCCCGGACCTGGCGGTTCGCGTCCTCCGACGGAACCGTCCTGGTGACCGGAGGCCTGGGCCTGCTCGGCAGGTTGGTGACCCGGCATCTCGTCGCCGACCTGGGCGTACGGCAGCTGCTGCTCACCGGCCGACGCGGCGAGCGCACGCCGGGGGCGACCGAATTCCTCGCCGAAATAAGCGAGTTGGGCGCACACGTCACCGTCGCCGCCGTGGACGTGGCCGACCGGGACGCCCTCCGTGCCGTCCTGGACGCCGTCTCTGCGGAACACCCGCTGACTGGAGTCGTGCACGCGGCCGGAACGCTGGACGACGGTGTCCTCGGCGCCCTGACGGCCGATCGGCTGGACACCGTCCTGCGTCCGAAGGCCGACGCCGCCTGGAACCTGCACGAACTCACCCAGGGAGCCGACCTCGCCGAGTTCGTGGTCTTCTCCTCGGCCGCAGGTGTCCTGGGTGTCCCCGGACAGGCCAACTACGCCGCCGCGAACACCTTCCTGGACGCCCTGGTGGCCCACCGGCGCGCACAGGGGCTGGCCGCCACCTCGCTGGCCTGGGGTCTCTGGGCGGAGAGCAGCGAGCTGACCGGCCACCTCGACGACACCGCCCACCGCAGGAACGCCCGCCACGGCACCCGCCCCCTCACCACCCCGGAGGGTCTTGCCCTCTTCGACGCCGCCGGGGCGACCGACCACGCACTGCTCGTCCCGCTCACCCTGCGACACGGCGGCGACCCGGCGCAGATTCCCCCCGTACTGCGCGATCTCGTACGGCCGCGTCGCCCGGCCGCAGCCCGATCCGCAGCCGAGGCTCCGGGTGGTTCCACGCTCGCCGACCGCCTGCTCGCCCTCGACCCTGCCGCCCGCGAGGAGTTCCTGACCGGCCTGGTGCGCACCGAGGCGTCGACCGTCCTCGGCCGCGACGGCATCCCCACCAACCGCGCGTTCAAGGACCTCGGTTTCGACTCGCTGACGGCGGTGGAACTGCGCAACCGGCTGGCCACCGCGACCGGACTCAGGCTCTCGCCCACCCTCGTCTTCGACCACCCCACCGCCCAGTCCCTCGCCCGCCACCTGCTCACCGAAGTACTCGGCGAACAGCCGGAGACGAACACGCCCGCCCCCGTCGCGGTCGCGGCCGACGACCTCGACGACCCGATCGTCATCGTCGGCATGAGCTGCCGGCTGCCGGGCGGAGTCGCCTCGCCCGACGACCTCTGGGAGCTGGTCGCCACCGGCGGCGACGCGATCACCCCGTGGCCCACCGACCGGGGCTGGGACAACGAAGGCCTCTTCGACCCCGACCCGGACGAACCGGGCCGCACCTACACCCAGCACGGCGGATTCCTGCACGACGCGGCCGAGTTCGACGCGGGGTTCTTCGGGATCTCGCCGCGTGAGGCGCTGGCGACGGACCCGCAGCAGCGGCTGCTTCTGGAGACGTCGTGGGAGGCGTTCGAGCGGGCCGGGATCGCGCCCGAAGCTCTGCGGGGGAGCAGGACCGGCGTCTTCGTCGGCGTCATGTACAACGACTACGCCTCCCGACTGCACGAACTCCCGGCCGAGTTGGAGGGCTACCTCCACAACGGCAGCGCGGCGAGCGTGGCATCGGGCCGCATCTCCTACACGTACGGCTTCGAGGGTCCGGCGGTGACAGTCGACACGGCGTGCTCGTCGTCGTTGGTGGCGCTGCATCTGGCGGTACAGGCGCTGCGGTCCGGGGAGTGCGACCTCGCCCTCGCGGGCGGGGTGGCGGTGATGGCCTCACCGTCCGGCATGGTGGCCACCTCCCGGCACCGGGCCTTCGCCCGGGACGGCAGGGTCAAGGCGTACGCGGCCTCGGCGGACGGCACGAGTTGGGCCGAGGGGGTCGGGCTGCTGCTCGTGGAGCGGCTGTCGGACGCGCGGAGGCAGGGACACCCGGTGCTCGCGGTGGTGCGGGGTTCGGCGGTCAACCAGGACGGGGCCTCAAACGGGCTCACCGCGCCGAACGGTCCGGCCCAACAGCGCGTCATCCGGCAGGCGTTGACCACCGCCGGCCTCGCCCCGCACGACATCGACGCGGTCGAGGGACACGGCACCGGCACCACCCTCGGCGACCCCATCGAGGCGCAGGCACTGGTCGCCGCGTACGGCAGGGGGCGTCCCGAGGACCGGCCGCTGTGGCTAGGCTCCCTCAAGTCCAACATCGGGCACACCCAGGCCGCCGCCGGGGTCGCCGGAGTCATCAAGATGGTCCAGGCACTGCGGCACGGCCTGCTGCCGAGGACGCTCAACATCGACGAGCCCTCGCCGGACGTGGACTGGAACACGGGCGGCGTACGGCTGTTGACCGAGGAACGCCGTTGGGAGGCGGACGGGCGACCGTTGCGCGCGGGGGTGTCCTCGTTCGGGGTGAGCGGCACCAACGCGCACGTCATCCTCGAACAGGCCGTGGAATCAGTGGAGTCGGCGCAGCGGCGGGCCGATTCCGGCGACGGCGGCCCGCTGCCCTGGGTCCTGTCCGCCCGGACCCCGGCGGCACTCTCGGCGCAGGCCGCACGGCTGCTCGAACTGGTGGAGAAGGGGGACCGGCCGCCCGCCGACGTCGCGCACTCCCTCCTCGCCGACCGGTCGCACCTCGAACACCGCGCGGTGGTGACGGCCGAGGATCGCGACAGCCTCGCCGAGGGCCTGGGTGCCCTGGTCCGTGGCGAACCCGCCGGCAACCTCGTCCGGGGAGCCGTCGCCGAGGGCGTCAAGACGGTCTTCGTCTTCCCCGGACACGGCTCCCAGTGGAGCGGGATGGCCCAGGGGCTGCTGGACTCCTCCCCGGCCTTCGCCGAACGGATCGACGCCTGCGCACGGGCGTTGGCGCCCCACGTCGACTGGTCCCTCCACGACGTCCTGCGCGAGACGCCGGGCGCGCCGACCCTCGACCGGGTCGACGTGGCCCAACCGGCGCTGTGGGCGGTGCTCGTGGCCCTCGCCGCCCAGTGGCAGGCGCACGGGGTGCGTCCGGACGCGGTCGTCGGGCACAGCCAGGGAGAGGTCGCCGCCGCCACCGTGGCCGGGATCCTCACCCTGGAGGACGCGGCCCGGATCGTCGTCGAGCGCAGCCGGATCCTGGCCGGACTCGTCGGCAAGGGCGGCATGGCTTCCCTCGCCCTGCCGCTCGCCGAGGTCGAGGAGCGGATCGAGGCCTGGCCGGGACGCCTCTCGGTCGCCACCGTCAACGGACCCTCGGCCGTCGTCGTCGCCGGAGACGAGGACGCCCTGGAGGAACTCCTCGCCGTCTCCGCGGAGCGGGGCGAGCGCGCCCGCCGGATCAGGGCGGCCACGGTCGCCGGACACTCCCCGGTGATCGAGGAGGCGAAGGAGGAACTTCTCGCAAGGCTCGCCTTTGTGACGCCCCGTCAGGGAGACCTGCCCCTCTACTCCACGGTCACCGCCTCGCTCGCCGACCCCGAGGAGCTGGACGGCGCCTACTGGTACCGCAACATCCGTCAGACCGTGCGCTTCGCACCCGTCGTCCGCGATCTCGTGCAGGAGGGATACACCCTCTTCGTCGAGGTGAGCCCGCACCCCGTGTTGACCAACAGCATCCAGGACACCGTCGACGAGGCGGACGCCACCGACATCGCGGTCACCGAGACCCTGCGCCGCGACCACGGAGGCCTCGACCGCTTCCTCGCCTCGGCGGCCGTCGCCCATGTCAGGGGCGTCCCCGTCGACTGGTCACCGGCCTTCGGCGGACTGCGGCCCCGGCGGGTGGACCTGCCCACGTACGCCTTCCAGCGGCGGCGCTTCTGGCTCGGCGCCGGAACGGCACCGGCCGCCGTGAACTCGCGGACGACGATCCCGCACGACGAGGACACGGCAAGCGGTCAAGAACCCTCCGACGCGCTGGTGTCGAGGCTCACCGCCCTGGGCCCCGCCGAGCGCGCCGAGGCACTGCTCGATCTCGTACGGCGCCAGACCGCCGACGTCCTCGGCCACGACGACGTCGAAGAGGTCGGCGCGGAACGGGCGTTCAAGGAACTCGGCCTGGAGTCCCTCACCGCCGTGGACCTGCGCAACCGGCTCGCCGCCGCCCTCGGCCGGAAACTGCCCGCGACCCTGGTCTTCGACCGGCCGACCCCGGCGGCGGTCGCCGCGTATCTCGCCGCCCTGCTGCCCACCGGTACCGGACCGGCGCAGGACGCGCTGACCCTGCTGGAGCAACTGGCGCCCACCGGCCCGGAGAAGCACGAACTCGCCTCCCGCCTAAGGGCGTTGATCGCCCACTGGGGCGACGGCACCCCGACCGCGACCGGCGACCGTGTCGGCGACGTCGACCTGGAGTCGGCCACCGACGACGAACTCTTCCAACTCATGGACAGCGAGGCGTGATGGACGCCGAGCAGGCGACGCGAAAGGTGGCCCACGGTGGCCGATGAGGAGAAGCTGCGCAGCTATCTCAAGCGGTCCCTCGCCGAGACCCGCGAGGCGCGGGAACGCCTGCGCGAGGTGGAGTCGGGCCTGCGCGAGCCGATCGCGATCGTCGGCATGAGCTGCCGGCTGCCGGGCGGTGTGGTCTCGCCCGACGACCTGTGGGAGCTGGTCGCGGCGGGCGGCGACGCCGTGTCGTCGTGGCCGGAGGACCGGGGCTGGGACCTCGAAGCCCTCTACGACCCCGACCCCGCCCGGCCGGGCACCAGCTATGTCCGACACGGTGGATTCCTGTACGACGCGGCCGACTTCGACGCGGGGTTCTTCGGGATCTCGCCGCGTGAGGCGTTGGCGACGGACCCGCAGCAGCGGCTGCTGCTTGAGACGTCGTGGGAGGCGTTCGAGCGGGCCGGGATCGTGCCCGAGGCCCTGCGGGGGAGCAGGACCGGCGTTTTCGTCGGGCTCGCGGGGCAGGACTATCACACCCGCCTCGACGAGATCCCCGCCGAACTGGAGGGTTACCTGGGCATCGGCAACCTCGCCAGTGTCGCGTCGGGCCGTATCTCCTACACCTACGGTTTCGAGGGTCCGGCGGTGACGGTCGACACGGCGTGCTCGTCGTCGTTGGTGGCCCTGCACCTGGCGGTCCAGGCGCTGCGGTCCGGGGAGTGCGACCTCGCCCTCGCGGGCGGGGCGACCGTCATGTCGACGCCCGCCGGTTTCGTCGCGTTCTCACGCCAGCGAGGGCTGTCGCAGGACGGCCGCTGCCGTGCCTTCGCCGCCTCGGCGGACGGCACGGGCTGGGCGGAGGGCGTCGGGCTGCTGTTGGTGGAGCGGCTGTCGGACGCGCGGCGGCAGGGGCATCGGGTGCTGGCGGTGGTGCGGGGTTCGGCGGTCAATCAGGACGGTGCCTCCAATGGGCTCACCGCGCCGAACGGTCCGGCCCAACAGCGCGTCATCCGGCAGGCGTTGAGCGTGGCGGGCCTCGCCCCGCACGACGTCGACGTGGTCGAGGGGCACGGCACCGGCACCACCCTCGGCGACCCCATCGAGGTGCAGGCGCTCCAGGAGGTGTACGGCAGGGGGCGTCCCGAGGACCGGCCGCTGTGGCTCGGCTCCCTCAAGTCCAACATCGGGCACACGGCCGCCGCCGCGGGGGTGGCCGGGGTGATCAAGGCCGTCCAGTCGATACGGCACGGCCTGCTGCCCCGTTCCCTGCACGTGGACGCGCCCACACCGCACGTCGAGTGGGCGGGCGGCGGCGTACGCCTGCTGGACGAGGCCCGCAGCTGGCCGGACGACGACAGGCCCCGGCGGGCCGGTGTCTCCGCCTTCGGCGTCAGCGGGACGAACGCGCACGTCATCGTCGAACAGGCCCCGGCGGAGGAACCGGCCGAGGAGCGTGGCCCCGGGGAAGGGCCCGGCGCGCTGCCCTGGCTGCTCTCCGCCAAGTCCTCGGCCGCCCTGCGCGACCAGGCGGCGCGCCTCACCGCACTCCTCGAAGCCCGGCTCGGCCTCGACCCGGTCGACGTGGCCTGGTCCCTGGCCACCACACGCACCGCGCACGAACACCGCGCGGTCGTCGTGGCGGCGGAGCGCGAGGAGGTCATCGGCGGTCTGCGCGCGGTCGCCGACGCGAACGCCACCTCGAAGGGCGTGCGCGGCGGCAGGACCGCCTTTCTCTTCACCGGACAGGGCAGCCAACGAGCCGGTATGGGAAGGGAGTTGCACGCACGGTTCCCCGCCTACGCCCGCGTCTTCGACGAGGTGACCGCCGCCCTGGACGACGCCGGTGACCTGGCCCACTCCGTGCGCGAGGTCGTCCTGTCCGCCGAACACGGGGACCTGCTCGGCCGTACGGAATACGCCCAGCCCGCCCTGTTCGCCGTCGAGGTCGCGCTCTTCCGGCTGCTGGAGACCTGGGGGGTGCGGCCCGACGCCGTAGCCGGGCACTCGATCGGTGGTCTGGCCGCCGCGCACGCGGCCGGGGTGTTCTCGCTGTCCGACGCGGCGGCCCTGGTGACGGCACGCGGCCGGCTGATGCAGGCGTTGCCGGCCGGTGGTGCGATGGCCGCCGTGGAGGCGACCGAGGACGAGGTCGCGGCAGCGCTGCGGGGACAGGACGAGGCCGTCACGATCGCCGCGGTCAACGGGCCCCGGTCGGTGGTCGTCTCCGGAGACGAGGCGCCGGTCCTCGCTGTGGCGGCCGACTTCCGTGCCCGAGGTCGCAGGACCGCCCGGCTGCGGGTGAGCCATGCCTTCCACTCGCCCCGCATGGAACCGATGCTGGACGAGTTCCGCCGTACGGCCAAGGGCTTCGACTACCGTGAGCCCGCTCTGCCGGTGGTCTCCGACCTGACCGGCGCCCCGGCCACGGGCGGCGAACTCGGCACCGCCGAGTACTGGACGGAGCACGCCCGCCGCCCGGTCCGATTCCTCGACGTGGTGCGGGAGTTGCGGGCCTCGGGGGTGACCCGGTTCGTGGAGCTGGGACCGGACGGCGTCCTGACCGCGCTGGTCGGCGACATCCTGGCCGCGGAAGCGCCCGACACGGCCCCGTCGGCCGTCCTCGCCTCCGTCCTGCGCGACGGCCGGAGCGAGGCGGCGACCTTGCTGACCGCGCTCGGGCACCTGCACACCGACGGCACGGCGGTGGACTGGCCCGCCGTCTTCGAGGGCCTGGACCCACGACCGGTGGACCTGCCCACCTACGCCTTCCAGCGCAGCCGCCACTGGCTCGACGCCACGGTGACCCGCAGCACCACGGCCTCCCTGTTCGCCCCCGACCCCGTACCGGCGGACTCCGGCCCCACCTGGGTCGAGCGGCACGCCCAACTCCCGGACACCGAGCGTGACGTGGCGCTCCTGGACGTCGTACTCACCCACACGGCCGTCGTGCTCGGCCACGGGTCGGCGCAGGCGGTGCCCGCCGGGCGGCCGTTCGTGGAAGCGGGGCTGGACTCGCTGTCTGCGGTCGAACTGCGCACCGGACTCGCCGCCACGACCGGCCTCCCGCTCGGCGGAGCACTCACCATCCGCTACCCCACCCCGCAGGATCTCGCGGGGCACCTCGGCGAACTCCTGCGCGCCCGGCCGAGGGACACGACCGAAGGCCCGCTCACCACGCTCTACCTACGGCTCTGCGCCGCCCAGGAGATCGGGGCGGCCACCGAGGCGATCGTGGCCGTCTCCCGGCTGAGGAACACCTTCGACGCGGCGGACAGCGCGCGCAACGCCGTGGAACCGGTCGTCCTCGCGCGCGGCGACGACCCGCTCGCCCTCGTCTGCTTCCCCGCCCTCACCGCGCTGTCGGGGCCGCACGAATACGCCCGCTTCGGCCAGGCGCTCGACGGAGAGCGGGACGTCCTCGCCGTGCCCGCGCCCGGTTACGCCGACGACAGCGCCCTGCCCGACTCCGCGGCCGCCTTCGTCGCGATGCAGGCGGACGCCGTCCAACGGCTCGTCGGCGCACGGCCGTTCGCCGTGCTGGGCCGGTCCCTGGGCGGCTGCGTGGCACACGCGGTGACCGCCGAACTGGAACGCCGGGGCACGCCCCCATCAGGCCTCGTCATGGTCGACACCTACCCGATGGACACCGCCTCGCTGCCCGGCATGGAGTGGTGGATGCCCGCCATGATCAACGGCATGGTCGACCGCTTCGACGCCTTCGACCTCGGCCTGAGCGACACCGGTCTGACCACGATGGGCGGCTATCTGCGCACCTTCGGCCCCTGGCAGCCGACCCCCGTCACCACCCCGACCCTGCTCCTGCGGGCCGAGGACCCGCTGCCCGGCACGCCGGCCGACCCCGGCCGGGACACCCGAGCCTTCTGGCGGCTGCCGCACACCACGGCGGACATCCCGGGCGACCACTTCTCGGTCCTGGAGGAGCACTCGGCGACCACCGCCGCCGCCGTACAGGACTGGCTGAACTCGCTGAACTGACCGCGCCCGTGCACCGCCAACAGCCCTGACGACCCGCACCCCTTGGAGAGAAGAACACCATGACCGAAGCACAGCCGCTGCACCTCGCCGTCGCCCTGGACACCGTCGGCTGGCACCCGGGCGCGGACGCTCCCGACGGGAACCTCTACGGAGCGGAGCACTGGACCGCGCTCATACAGGAGGCCGAACGCGGACTGCTGGACTTCGTCACCCTGGAGGACCCGCCCAAGCGTCCCACCGGCAAGGCCGGGCACCGTCCGGACGCCCTCCTCATCGCCGCGCTCGCGGCCTCGCACACCGAGCGCATCGGCCTGATACCGACCGTCGTGGTCGACCACGCCCAGCCGACGAACGTCGCGCGGGCCATCGCCACCCTCGATCACCTCAGCGCGGGCCGGGCCGGCTGGCGCACCCAGGTCACACCCGCCCGCCCGATCGTGATCGCCGACATCTTCACCCCCGAGGTGCAGCGGCCGATGGCCGAACTCTTCGAGGGCGCCGCCGACCTGGTCCGGGTCGTGCGCGCCCTGTGGGACGGCGTCGACGACGAGAAGGCGCTGCGGGACCTGGCGCCCGGCCGCTTCGCTCCGGCGGACCCCGACCCGCACGGCAGCTTCACCGACATCGAGCCCCTCGGCGGAACGGCCGGCGACTGGCTCACCATCGACTCGCCCGCCCTCGCGCCCCGCGCCCCGCAGGGCCACCCGTTGATCTTCACGCTCGCCCACATCACCCTGCCGTACCGCTACGGGGCCCGCTCGGCCGACGTCGTCTCGGTGACCCCGCACAGTGTGGAGGAGGCGCGGGCGACCGTCGAGGAGATCAGGGCGCACCAGGCGGAGGCAGGGCGCGCGGAGCAGAAGGTGCACGTCTTCGCCGATTTTGTCGTCCTCCTGGACAGCGACCCGGGGCGGGCGGCCGAACGCCGGGCCCGCCTCGACGAGGCGAACGGCGCCGAGTACACCTCCGACGCCGAGATCGTGGCCGGAACCCCTGCCGAGGTCGCCGACCTGCTCCTTGAGTGGCAGGCGGCGGGCCTGTCCGGATACCGGCTGCGGCCCGCCGAACTGCCCCACGACCTGAACGCCGTCACCCGCGAGCTGGTGCCGGAACTCCAGGCCCGGGGCGCCTTCCGCACCGCCTACGAGGCCGACACACTGCGCGGGCTGCTGGGACTGCCCGAGCCCGTGGCCCCCGGCGCCGTCTGAGCCCGGTCCCTGACCCGCCGCTCCCGCTGCCGCCCGAGCCGGTCCTCCGGCTCGGGCAGGCCCGCGCCTTCCCGGCGGTCGAGTTCGAGCAGCGCGAGCGGCAGGTCGGCCCGGCCCCGCACCCGGAGTTTGCGGTAGGTGTGCGTGAGGTGCTGCTCCACCGTGCTGACGGTGACGAACAGCTTCTCGGCGATCTCCCGGTTCGACAGCCCGGCCGCCGCGAGGGTCGCCACCTGAGCCTCGGAACCGCTCAGCACCCGGACGTCGGACTTCCGCTCCACGGGCGCGGTCCCGGGCGTGCCCGTCGTCAGGCGGTCCGAGAGCGGGGCGTACCCGTGCTCCCCGGCCAGGTCGAGGGCCTGTCGGGCGACCAGACGGGCTCGGCCGCCCTGGCCCGCCCGGGAGTGGACCTCGCTCAGGTCGGCGAGCGCGTGGGCCAGCTCCAGCCGGTCACCGCCGACGCCCAGCAGGTCAACTGCCTCCCGCAGCAAGGGCGCTCGCCGCCGGGTGTCGGACACCGAGGCCGCAGTCCGCAGCGCCATGCCCCGAGCCCTGGGCATGCTGACCGGCACCATGGAGAGCTGCTCGGCGGCCAGCCGGCGGGCCTCGTCGGTCCGGCCGAGCCGCAGCAGGGTCGCCGCGGCGTCGCCGCGCCACGGCACGAACGCGGGCAGGTCGATGTCCCACTCCCGCATCAGCAGGCCGCACCGCGTCAGGTCGTCGAGCGCGGCCTGGAGCAGGTTGTGGGCGAGCCGCCACCGGCCCCGCGCGTACAGGTACTGCACACCGAAGCGGGTCTGGAACATCTGCTCCGGCAGGGCCGACGTGCCCGGGGTGCCGAGGTCGGTCGCCGTGCCCGTGGCGGTGGCCGCGAGCATCAGGCTCGACACGGGGGAGCCGATCAGCACGCCCCAACTCCGCATCGACATCAGGCCCATGGCCCGGCGTGAGTGGTGTTCCGCCAGGCGCGCCTCGCCCTGCCGGAGCGCGATCTCGGCCCGCACCGCCGCGAACAGCGCCTGCCACGCCGGGACATCGCGTCCGGCGGCCTCGCTCAGCAGCGCCTCGCACCAGTCCACCGCGAGATCGCTTCGGTCCGCGTAGACCAGCACCGACAGGGCCAGGTGCAGCGTGTCGAAGCTGTCGTCGTCCAACACCGTTGTCTGGAGCGTCAGTTCGGCGTCGCGCAGGATGGTCTCGTCGGGGCCCGCGCGCAGCAGCTGGTTCAGCGCGCCCGCCATGAGCCCCGCCGGCCCGGTGCCGGGTCCGGCGTGCGGGTGGGGCGCCGGAGAGCCGGCGCCTCGCGCCAGCAGCGTCGGGTGGGAGGCGCGCAGCCGCTCGCGCGCCGCCCGGTAGTCGGTCTCGGCGGCCGACGCCAAGGTGTCCGAGGACCGTTCGAGCCGACGCATCGCGAGAGCGATCTCGTCATTGCCGCCGTTCCAGAGCAGCCGCCCGAGCAGGGCCACGGTCTGGCACCCGGTCAGGCGGCCCTCGCGCAGCGCCGTGACGAGCGGACGCAGCCGGCGGCAGGCGGTGTCGGGGTCCGTCCTGAAGTCGACGACACTGCGCAGCAGGGTCACGGTGACCCGCTGCTCCTCGTCGGCGCAGGCCTCACCGGCCACATCGAGGCAGGCCTCGACGAACGACGTGTCGTCCCGGCGCAGGGCCTCGTGCGCGGCCTCCAGCGCCACCTGGTACGCCCACGGCTCCCCGTCGTGCCCGGCCGCCACCAGGTGGACGGCGACGACGGACGCCGGTTCCCGGGCATGCCGGAGCATGGCGGCCGTGGCCCGGTGCAGCACCGTGCGCTCGACGCCGCTCATCCCGGCGAGGACGGCGGCACGGGCGGCCGGATGCCGGAATCGGCCGCCGTCGAGGACTCCGCAGGCATCCAGTGCCCGAAGGGTCTCGTCGACGCTCTCCCGCGTGGTGCCCAGCAGCCCGGCCAGCCGTTCGCCCGAACCCGACGCGTCGAGCACGGCGAGCGCGCGGGCCGTGTCCCGCATCCGCCGTCCCGCGCGACGGACACACGCGTCGACCGCCCGCCCGAACTCCTCGCCCACCACCGGCTCCGACGACGACGGCTCGGATCCCGGGCACTCCCGACGGTCCTCCGCGAGCGCCCGCAGCAGCAGTGGATTCCCGCCGCTGAGCCGGAACCACGCCTCGGCGTCGGTGACTTGGCCGGGCCCGGTCAGCTGCGCCAGCAACTCTGCGGTGCCTCGGGGCGACAGGGACCGCAGCCGGAGCCGGGTGAAGTGGCGCTGCCGCAGCAGCGTCGTCTGCCAGGACAGGCCCGCGGTGCTCGACCCCGCCACCCTGTCGCGTTCGGCGACGACGAGCAGGATCCGCGAAGTGCGCAGCAGCCGGGCGACATGGATGAGCGTGTCCAGGGAGGCCGTGTCGGCGAAGTGCAGATCGTCGACGATCAGCACCACCGGTGTCCGCTCCGACAGGGCGCGCAGCAACTGCCACTGGATCTGGCTGACCCGCGCCGGCACCGGGTCGTGGGTCAGCAGGTCCGCGTCACAGGACGGGATCAGGTCGTGGTTGTCCGGCAGACTCAGCGCCCGTTCGCGGTCGGCCGGTGAGAACTGCTGGTGCCGCAGGATCTGTCCGAGGACCCCGAACACCACCCCCTGTTCCGTGCAGCGGGCCGTCGCGTGCAGGACGGCGGCACCCCGGCTCGCCGCGTACTCGCCGAGGAAGTGCAGGAGTTCCGTCTTTCCGCTGGCGACCGGGCCGCTGACACACAGCACGTTCCCGCGTCCCGCACCGCAGTCGGCCACCAGCTCGCGCAGTCGCTCCATCTGGGTCTCACGCTCGATCAGAACCACAGCAAGCTCCACATCACACATGTCGCAATGGCGTTGCACGGATCTCGGACATCAGCGCCATCGATGACATCCACCACCAGGCAGTGCAGAGGGCGGGCGCAGCGGTCAGGACCGCTGCGCCAGCCGGTCCCGGACCAACGCGCCGATACGGTCCCGGTGTTCGAGGACGAAGAAGTGGCCGCCGCTGAAGGTGAGCACCTCCGTGGGACCGGTGGTGTGGTCCTGCCAGGCGTGTGCCTCGGCCGGGGTCACCTTCGGGTCGTCGGTTCCGACCAGGACCGTGACCGGCGTGTCGAGCGGCGCGCCCGGCCGGTGGCGGTACGTCTCGACGGCACGGTAGTCGGCGCGCAGCGCCGGCAGGATCAGCTCGACCAACTCCGGGTCGTCGAGCACCGCTTGAGGCGTCCCGCCCTGCCGGACCAACTCCGCCAACAGGTCCCGGTCGGCCGCGAGATGGAGCCGTTCGTCCCGAAGGGCGGACGGGGCCCGGCGCCCGGAGGCGAAGAACTCGGTGGGCGCCGTCCCGCTCCCGGCCCGGAGCAGCCGGGCCGTCTCGTACGCCACCAGGGCCCCCATGCTGTGCCCGAAGAAAGCCGTCGGCGTGTCCCACGAGGGCGCGAGGACGGCGGAGACGGCCTCGGCCAGCGTCTCGATGTCGGGGGCCGGCGCCTCCGCATGGCGTTCCTGGCGGCCCGGGTACTGCACGGCCACCACCTCCACCTGCGGATGGAGGAACGCGGAGAGCGAGAAGTAGAAGGCGGCCGACCCGCCGGCGTGCGGAAAGCACACCAGGCGGGCGGTCGCCTCCTGGGACGGATGGAAACGCCGGAGCCACAGTCCGGCGTCGAGGTCGGTCCTCATGTGCGTAAACCTTGTCCTTCCTGCGCCCGGTCGGACCGGGGGAGTGCGGCGAGCAGCTCACGGGTGTACGGATGGGCGGGGCGGTCGAAGATCTGTCCGACCTCGCCAGTCTCCACCAGCCGCCCGTCCTTCATGACGATCACCCGGTCACTGACGTGATGGATGACGCCGAGGTCGTGCGAGATGAACAGCAGAGCCACCCCCAACTCCCGCCGCAACTCGCCCAACAGGTCCAGAACCTGCGCCTGGATCGACACGTCGAGCGCGGAGACCGGCTCGTCGCACACGATCAGCCGGGGCCGGGTGGCCAACGCCCGCGCGATGGCGACGCGTTGCCGCTGACCGCCCGACAACTCCAGTGGGCGCCGCCTCCCGACGTCCGCCGACAGGCCGACCTGGCCGAGCAGTTCGGCGACCCGGGCCGACCGGACCCGGCCGCGCGGAACCCCGGCCCTGGCCACCGCCTCCGAGACGACACGGTCCACGCTGTGCCGCGGATCGAAGGAGCCCAGGGGATCCTGGTGGACGACCTGCATCCGGTGCCGCCGGGCCCGACGCTCCCGTTCGGGCAGCCCGCTCCACGGCTCGTCCTCGAACCGCACGGACCCCTCGTCCGGTTCCGTCAGCCCCAGCACGATGCGGGCCGCGGTCGTCTTCCCGGAGCCCGACTCGCCGACCAGGCCGAGCGTCTCGCCCTCGCCGATCCGGAAGGACACGTCGTCCACGGCGGTGTAGGAGCCGCCGTCCGGTGCCCGGAACCGCTTGGACACGCCCCGCACCTCCAGCAGGGCCGTGCCCCCGCTCCGTGCCGCAGCCGCAGCGGGTTCGGGCCCCCGCACCCTCGGCGCGGCCACGGTCACCGGTGTGCCGGGGTGCCAGCACAGCGCCACATGACCGTCCTCGCGGGGCGAGGGCAGTTCGCTACGACACCGGGCGTCGGCGGTCGCACAGCGAGCCGCGTACGGACAGCCGCCCGGTCCCGCGACCGTGCGCGTGCCCTGCTCCGGCGTCGGCACGGACAGCGCGCGCCCCTTGGAGCCGATGGTGGGCACAGCCGCCAACAGGGCCTGGGTATAAGGGTGTCGGGGATCCTTCAGCACGTCCCGCGCCGGGCCCTGCTCGACGACCAGACCGCCGTACATCACCGCGACCCGGTCGGCGAGCCTGGCCACCACGGACAGGTCGTGGCTGATGAGCAGCAGCGCGGTGCCCTCGCCCACCAGCCGGGCCAGCAGCGCGAGCACCTGGGCCTGCACGGTCACGTCCAGGGCCGTCGTCGGCTCGTCGGCCACCAGCAGCTCCGGCGCCCCGGACAGCGCCGACGCGATCAGGGCACGCTGGCGCAGGCCGCCGGACAGCTGGTGGGGATACTGCTCGGCCCGCCGGGCGGGGTCGGGGATCCCCGCGTCGGACAGCAGGGACAGGGTCCGCTCACGCGCCGCCCGGCCGGCCGCGAGGGAGTGCGTGCGCAGCGTCTCCCGCACCTCGGCGCCCACGGTGCGCAGCGGGTCCAGGGAGACCAGCGCGTCCTGGAGGACCAGGCCGATCCGGCGCCCCCGCACGGCACGCCACTGCCGCTCGGACAGGGCGGTGAGATCGAGACCGTCGAAGTCGAGGCGGCGCGCCCTGACGGTGGCGCGGGCGCCCGTGAGTCCCAGCAGGGTGCGGGCGGTGACGCTCTTGCCCGACCCGGACTCGCCGACCACGGCGAGGCACTCGCCCCGGCCGAGGGAGAGCGACACGTCCCGTACGGCCCGGACCGGTCCGCCGCGCCGGGTGCCGCGGAAGGTGACGTCGAGGCCCTCGACCCTCAGCAACGGCTCGGTGGTGTTCATCGGGAGGTCCTCCGGGTGAAGCGCTGCTGGACGAAACGGCCGACCACGTTCACGGCGATGACGGTGGTGGTGACGGCGGCTCCCGGGAACACCCCGAGCCACCACGCCGTCTGGAGGAAGTCGCGCCCGGCGGACAGCAGCGCGCCCCATTCCGGTGAGGGCGCGGCGGGGCCGAGGCCGAGGAAGCTCAGCCCGGACGCCGAGATCAGCGCGGTGCCGAAGCCGACGGTGGCCAGGGTCAGCAGGGGCGCCAGCGCGTTCGGCAGGACGTGCAGCAGCACGATCCGCCAGCGGGGCAGGCCGAGCGCCACCGCCGACTCGATGTACCCGGAACGCCGCACCACCAGCGCCTCCGCGCGCACCAGCCGGGCGTAGCCGGGGACGAAGGCGATGCCGATGGCGGTCATCACATTGACGGTGCCCGCGCCCAGGACGGCCACCACGAGCAGCGCCAGGAGCAGGGCCGGGAGGGCGAGCAGGATGTCGGCCAGCCGCATCAGCACCTGGTCGACGGCCCGCCCGCCCAGCGCCGCGGTCAGACCGACGACGGCCCCCGCGACCACCGCGATGACGGTCGAGCCGAACCCCAGCAGGAGGGAGGGCCGGGCTCCGTACAGCACCCGGGTGAACAGGTCGCGGCCCAGTTGGTCGGTGCCGAACCAGTGGGCGGAGTCGGGGCCTTGGAGGGCGGCGACGGGATCGGTCGTGGTGGCGGAGCCGTCCGTGAACAGTCCGGGCGCCAGCGCGACGGCCACGACGAACAGCAGGAGCACGCCCGCGATCAGGACCGACGGCGGAACGGCCGCCCGTCGGTCGGCCCACCGCCGCGACCGCACGGGGGCGGAGACGGGGGCGGGCCCGCCGGCGCCGAGTTCGGGAATCAGTGAACTGGCCATGGTTCAGGCGCTCCTGAGCCGCGGGTCGATGACGGGATACAGCAACTCCACCACGGTGGAGATGACGACGAACACGAACGCGGACAGCAGCACCACACCGATCACCACCGGCATGTCCTTGGCGGTCACCGCCTGGAGGACCAGTGAGCCGATGCCGGGCCGCCCGAAGACCGTCTCCACCAGGACGGCCCCGCCGATCAGGGAGCCGGTCAGCCACCCCGCCAGGGTCAGCAGCGGGATCGCGGAGTGCCGCAGCGCGTGCCGCAGCCGTACCGCCGTCTGACTCACGCCCCGGGAACGGGCCGTGACCACGAACGGCTGTTCCAGAGCCGCTTCCAGGCCCTCGCGCAGCACTTGCGCGAGCACCCCCGCCAGCGGGAGCGCCAGGGTGACGGCGGGCAGGACCAGCGAGGCGAAGCCGTCGGCCCCGGCCACCGGGAAGACCCGGAACCGGAAGGAGAAGACGGTCAGCAGCACGATCCCCACCCAGTACGACGGCGTGGAGGCCGCGACCAGCTCCCACACCGAGGCGACCGCCCGCAGCGCCGGCCGCCGCCCGGCCGTCGCCACCGCGGAGACCACCGCGAGGACGACGGCCAACAGTAGCCCGGCCGAGGCCAGTTGGACGGTCGGCAGCAGCTGATCCCCGATCAACGACCAGACCGGGCGCTGGAGTTGGTACGAGTCACCCAGGTCGCCCCGCAGCAGCCTGCCCAGGTAGTGCAGGTACTGCTCGAAGACGGGCCGGTCGAAGCCGTACTCACGGCGGATCTCGGCCCGTACGGCGGGGGAGCCCGCGTTGGAGGGCCCCAGCAGCACGGACACCGGGTCGCCGGGGATGAGCTGGAGGACGAGGAACGCCAGGGTCGCCGCTCCCGCCAGCACCGCCACCGCCGAACCCAGGCGCCGGGCGACCGCGCGTGCCAGGGCCGCCGTCACTTCGTCAGCCAGGCGTCGTAGTACGTCAGCCAGTTGCTCGCGTTGAAGGTGAGCCCCTTCACGTGGTCGGACTCGCCGACGAGCGAGACCTGCGTGTACAGCGGGACCACCAGCGCGAGGTCGATGGCGCGCTGCTGCACCTTCGCGTAGACGTCGGTGTGCACCTTCTCGTCCAGCGTCGCCCGGCCCTCGTCGGTCCACTGGTCGAGGTCGGTGTCCTTGACGAACGTGGCGTTGATGCCGCCCTTGGCGGGCGCGCTGCCGGAGTTGAGGAACAGCCACAGCACGTCCGGGCTGAACCGCGGCCAGCTGAGGTCGACGAAGTTCGCCTTGCCGCCGTACACCTCGGTGTTGTAGGTGCCCAGGTCGAGGCTCGGGTGCTTGACCTCGACGCCGATCTTCTTGAGGTCCGCCTGGATGGCCTGGGCGAGGACGTCACGGCCCTCACGGGTCGCCTGGATGGACAGCAGCGGCCAGTTCACCGTGAGCCGCTTGCCGTTCTTGGTCCGGTAGCCCTGCGCGTCCCGCCCGGTCCAGCCGGCCTGGTCGAGCAGCTTCGCGGACAGCTTCGGGTCGTAGGGCCAACTGCCTTCGAGGGACTTGTCGTAGTCGGGGGTGGTGGGGCTGATGGGGCTCCAGGCGCGGGGGTACTGCCCGAACGTGACGGTCTTGACGTCCTGGTCGATGTCGATGCCCCGCTGGATCGCCTTGCGCACCCGCTGGTCGTCGAGGGGGGCCAGGGAGCCGTTGAGCCACAGGTTGTAGTTGCCGCCGGGCGCCTGCCGGGAGATCAGGTCGAACCCGGGCGTCGCCTTCACCGTCGTGACGCTCTGCGGCGGGATCGCCTTGGCGACCTGGACCTGACCGCTGGTCAGCGCGCCCGAGCGCACCGAGGCGGTGGGCAGGAAGCGGATGACCAGCTTGTCGAGGTAGGCGGGTCCGGTGTGCTTCGCCGTCGACGGCGCCCACGCGTACTTCGGGTTGCGGGTCAGGGTCGCCGACTGGCCCTTGGTGTAGCTGCTGAAGACGAAGGGACCTGAGCCGACGTCGGCGGGGCCGCCCGCGGCGAACTTGCCGGCGTTCGCCGCGATGGCCTTGGGGGAGTAGAAGCCCAGGTAGGTGGTGCTGGCGGCCTGGAGGAAGGGCGCGAACGGCTTGGCGAAGGTGACCTTCGCCGTGTACGGGTCGACGACCTGCGTGCCCGTGTACGGGCCGAGCAGGCTCACCGCGTACAGCGACTTCGTCGACTTGGCGACGATGTGGTCGAAGTTGGCCTTCACGGCGGACGCGTCGAAACGGGTGCCGTCGCTGAAGGTGACGTCCTTGCGCAGATGGAAGGTGTAGCTCTTGTAGTCGTCGGAGACCTCCCACTTGGTGGCGAGCCACGGATGGAACTTCCCGGAGGAGTCCTGCGAGACCAGTGAGTCGAACACCTGGCGCTGGATCTCCGCGGTGATGTCCTGGGTGCTCGCGTGGATGTCCCAGGAGACCGGCTCGGTGTCGACGGCGGCGGTCAGGGTCCCACCCTGGACCGGCTTGCCGGAACCCGAGGCGCCGGCGGAGTCACCGCCCGACGAGCAGGCGGTGACAAGGAGGAGACCGCTCACCGTCACCGCGAACGGACGGACGAGTCTGGACAGGGACGCGCGCATGGTGGAACCCCCGGCAGGAGTGGAACTCGGCAGTGGAAGGGGCGTGGGGGGAGCGGACGTGAAGGGAAGGGGACGCGGTGGTTCAGTCACCGGGTGCCTCCGCCGCGAGGGCCGTCGCACCGACGACCGGCAGGATGGCGTCCTCACCGGGAGCGTGGACGCCGACCGACTGGATGTCGCGGAAGTGCCGTTCCAGCGCCTCGCCCTGGGCGAGGCCCGGATTGCCGAGCAGTTCGAGTCCCTTGCGGACGGCGGTGGTGAGATGGCGTACGACGACGACCTTGGAGGCCAGCGCGTCGACACCGCGCACGGGCTCACCGCGATCGACCCGGGCCGCCACGCCGAAGATCAGCTGCTCGGCGGTGGTGAGCAGGATCTCGATCTCGCCCGCCGCCCGTTTGAAGCGGCCGGTCGTGGCCACCGGGCGGCCCAGCGCGGCGGGCACCCGCTCGTGTGCGAACCGGTGCACCTCGCTCTGCGCGGCGCGCGCCACGCCCAGATAGATGGCGGACGAGAGGAGGAGCAGCACGCTGCCGGGCAGCGTTCCCTCGGGCGGTTCGGCGCCTGGGAGGGCGAGTTCGTGGACGTACTCGGCGGGGATCTCGACGTCGGTGAACACCACCTCGTGACTGCCGGTCGCGCGCATGCCCAACTGGCGCCAGGTGGGCACGATCTCGATGCCGGGGGTGTCGGCCGGGACGATGAAGTTGCCGACGCGGGGCGAGAGTTCGTCGGTCGCGGCCCACACCAGGAAGTAGCTGAGCCCTTCCGAGCCGGTGACGTAGCGCTTCCTGCCGTCGATCGACCAGCCCGTCGCGGTCCGCCGGGCCGTGGTCGCGGGTATCGGGCCCCGGGTGGAGGACCCCAACTCCGGTTCCGCGCGGGCATGGTTGAGCAGCGTGGGCCGTACGGCGGACTCGGCCAGGACCCGCTCGTACAGCTCCTGCGGCCACGGGCTCCGCGTCTGGAGCAGATGCGGGACGATCGTCATCCCGGCGATCAGCGCGGTCGACGGGTCGCCTCGGCCGAGCGCCAGCAGGATCTTCGTGATCTGGGTGAAGGACGCTCCGGGACCGCCATACCGGGCGTCCACCCCCGCGGTCAACAACCCTGCCTCATGCACCAGTTGGATCGAGGAGTGCGGGAACGCCCCGGTGCGGTCGTACTCGGCGGCGGCCACCGCGAGCGACGCGCTCACCTCGTCCAGGCGGCCGAGGTCGAGGGACAAGGGCCGGCTCTCGGTGGCGGAACTCATGCGCCCCTCGCGGGGGTGAGGAGGGAACGAGTGGTGATCATGAGCATGGTCCTTGTCCTCGGGCATGGGTAGCCGTACGGCTACCAGGGGTGAGCCGGTGGTGGCAGCGGAGAGTGGTACCGCGCGTCGAAGTCGCGCTGTCGGCGTGCTGCGGGGCGGATCGGCGAAGAGCCGTATCAGGGCGTGGAGTTGCCGTCGGCGGTCAGGCCGATGAGACGGCGCTCAGCGGAGCCGAGCGGTGCGGCGGTGCCGAGCGGTGCGACGTGCGGGTCGGTTCAGCGACAGCCGGTCGACTTGACCCGGCCGAAGTCCACGACTCGGCACTGGGTCAGACGGTTCGTCAGGTGACCGCGGTGTCCATGGCGGCACGCGACGTCACAGGCCGTACCCCGGCGGGACTCCGTCGCAATCACAGGCCTGAACATGCCTCTGAGCATGAAGGACGAGGGCACTCTGCGTCCAATGCCGAATACTGATCGCCACCGATCGCACCAGGCGATCGGTGGGCGTGCCGATCATGACCTGCGGATTCCTGCCGCGGTACTGGTGGTTCACAGGTGCGGCGTCGCCATCCTTGATCCCGTCCCCGGGCGGGTGTTCCCTGTTCGGATCATCAAGTGGGGAAGCGAGATGCCTCTGGGGCGTGCGCCGCGTCCGTGGACCTCATGCGGTGTTCTTCCGGCCGGTGGACAGGAAGCTCCCGTGAGTCCGGTCCGGATCGGCTCAGATCAGTCCGGCCCTGATGGCGTAGGACACCGCGTGCGGGCGGCTGCGTACGCCGAGGCGCTTCATCGCTCCGTACAGGACGTACTTCACCGTGCGCTCGGAGTAGGAGAGTTCCGTCGCGATCTCACTGATCTGCCTGCCTTCGGCGATCAGCCCCAGAACGGCGAGTTCGCGAGGACTCATCTTCGAGGCGGTACGGCTCCGGGCGGACACGCCGGGTGACTCGGCTGCCGAGGTCTGCGGTTCGGGTCCTGGCAGCCCGCTCTGAAAGACGGGCAGGAGGCCGCTGTCACGCTCGACCGCCGTGTGCACGGCGGCGGCCAGATCCCGCGCGGTGCACCGTCCCCGCCGCAGGACGGCGCGGACGCCTCGTTGGTGCGCCACGGACACGTCGGCGTCCCATGCCCTCACCAGCAGCAGGAAGCAGGCGTCCGGCCTGTGGCAGACGGCGGGCAGCAGACCGAGGACGGAGTCGTCCGCCGTGTCCATCGCCATGACGACCGCATCGGCTTCCCGTGCCCTGGTCCACGGGACCTCGTGCAGCCGCGCATCGAGGGTCAGGAAGTCGGCGAGGGCGGCGCGCTCAAGAGGGTCGAGCGAGTAGACGGCCACGCCCACCGATTTCGTGAGTGCGTGCTCAGGCATAGGTCTTCCCCCGAGGAAGGTCCTGGACAGGTTCGAGCCGATGGTGCCAGCCGTGAAACCGGCCGGCCGTCGCGTGAGGTCGCTCATCGATAACCACAGGGAAACCTGGGGCGAATGGAGGTGCGCACGGCCGCGATTCGATCGCCTGGCGCGGCACGCCTACGGCGCGTGGGTGGGTGCGGTTTTCACGGAGGTGGCCGACCGCCGTCAGGTACTACACCTTCACCGAGGCGAGCGGAACGGGCGCCGACACGTGCGGTCGGCCGTCACCGTGCGCCTTGTCTGGCGGCCGGCACCGATCCGAGCCCCGCCAGGTTTCCGTTGAGCCAAGAGGCGGCCAGTTCCGAGCGGGAGCGGCATCCGGTGCGTTGGAACAGCCGCGTCAGCCGCTGCTCCACGGTCTTCACACTGCAGTTCAACCGGGCCGCCATCTGCCGGTTGGTCGCGCCCTGACTGACCATGTCGGCCAGCCTGACATCCGTTTCGTGCCATGCGGCCTTGGCCGTGCGTGGCTTCGGCAGCGAGACGTTCTTCTTCTTGGCCGTGTTCGCCACGGCCGCGCGGATGGCAGGGCCGACCCCGACGATGTGCCCCTTGCGCGTGAACTCGGTCAGCCAGCGCGCGGGCTCGTCGGTGACATTCGCCAGGCTCATGACGCAGAGCAGACCCAGGTAGACGTCACCTCGGGCGTCCACCAGCCGCCGGGCTTCCAGCGCGCTGTCCGCGTCGGCGTACACGATGCCTCGGGCAAGGAGGACCGCCTCGTACGCCATGGGGGAGGCCATCCGTCCGTGCAGTTTCTCCAGCTCGTCCAACGACTCGCGCGCGATGCCCGGCAGGTTCCTCGACATGGCGGACATCAGGATGCGCACGAGCACTCTCTCGATGCCCGCCGAGAGACCGTTTAGTCCGGCCCTGCGCACCTCCTGCCACGCCTGCTCCAAGGCCTGCTCCTTCGAGCCGGTCAAGAAGCGCAACTTCAGCCGCACCGACGCGAAGTGGGGATGAGCGAAGGTGCCGGGCACTCGCTCCAGCCACGCGGTGGCCCGCTGTGTCTGCCCGCGTATGCAGTGGATCTCGGACGCCAGCGCCCGGGCCGCCTGCACGGCTCCCGCCGGACTGCCGGACCTGCCGTGTGCCTCCAGCCGACGGGCCGACGCCAAGGCCGCGTCCCAGTCACCCGCCAGGTAGTGACGCACCATCGCTTGATATCCGGCGGCCGGACTGTTCCCCGCCCCGGTGTACCGGGATCCCAGCACCGCCGCCAGCGCCCCGGCCAGGTCACCGTAGGCGGCAGCGTTCCGCAGTCGGTCAAGTGCCTCGGTGCTGACGCAGCCCTGCGGCAGAGCCCTGGACGCCCGGTGGAAACCGACGTCGTCTCCCACCGCGGCGGCCAGCAGACGTACCTCCGCCGAAGACGGCAGGGGCCCGGAGCCGGACACCGGATCCGCCGCTCCGGACACCATCGGGTCGGTGCCCGGTAACGGTTCCTGCGGTAGGGGTGCTGCCCCGAACAAGGGGCCCAGCGAAGCCAGTTCGGCCGCTGCGGGGACCTGGCGCAGGATCTCCAGGTCATCGGGACCGGCGTCGTCGGCGTACGGGGAACGGTGCTCGTGGAGTGCCGCAAGCGCCCAGACTCGCGCGACGAATTCCAGGTCGGTCCGGTCCTCCTCGGTGGATGCCGTCTTCAGGCATGCGCGCAGGGGTGCACCGAGGGCGAGGGCGCCCGAGTGATCGGCGTGCCGCAGGCTCAGTTCCGCGGATCTGCGGAGAGTTCCGACGGTCCGTGGATCGTCCGGTGCCAGACGCCGAAGCGCCAGGGCGTAGCCCCGGACCGACCGGGACCAGTCGGCCCCGGCGCCTCTGCGGGCCGCCGCGAGCAGCACGGGCACCGCCAGCGAGTCGTCCAGCCGTGACCCGGCCGCCGCCACGTGATCGATCAGCCGGGGGTGACCTGCCCCGGTCTTTCCGGCTCCGAGGCGGTCGATCACCGTCGTCGTGATCCGGGCGTGGAACGGCGACTTGTCGTTGTCGGTGCCGAGGAACAGCGTGCACAAGGACGCCGCGAGCGCCGGGACCGCGAAGGACGTCCTGCCGTCCCGGCCCAGGGTCACCACCCGCTCCCTGACCAGCCGGTCCAGTGTGCGTTCGATGGCGCTGTCCGCCGCCGCGGTATGCGGCATCAGCCGGAACCAGTCGTCGAGCCGCACATCGGCACGCACCGCGATCCGGGCCAGTCCGGCCGCCACCTCGAAGGTGAGCGCGTCCGGTGGAGTGGTCGGCCAGCACAGATCGCCCAGCTCCGCCAGGTCGGTGGTGAGGCGCAGGTCCGGCTCGGGTCCGGCGAAGCCGAGGTGGCCGTCGAGTTCGAGGAGTTCGTCGCGTTCGCTCAGGGAGTCGAGCACCGACAGCACGGCCCGGGGATTGCCGGCCAGTGGGCCCAGAGCGCTCAGTACCGTTGAGACCAGTGCTGGTTCGACGTTGCAGCCGAACCGTCGTACGGCAAGCGCCTCGATGTCGGCAGGGGTCAGTGGCCGGAGCCGGAGGACCCGGTCGGCGGCGGCCGATACGGCTTCCCCGCCGTCCCTCGTGCTCATCGGCCTGCCGGCCAGCACCACCGGTACCCCGAGCGGCCGGAACATCCGTAACAACACCCACAAGGCCGAGGCCGTGGGCCGGGGCAGTCGTTCGATGCCGTCTGCGACCAGCGCGAAGGGCCTGTGCCGGGCCACGTCCGTGAGCAGTCTCCCGAGGGTGGACAGCAGCGCCAGCTCCGCGTCGCCGCCCGCCGAGCGCTGCCTTGCCCGCTGAGCCTCCGCCCCGACCGCCGGGAGCCGCCCCGGGTGTATCCGGCGCAGCCCGCCCAGAAGCGCGTCGGCCAGCGCGGACCCTCCGACCGTCCCCCCGTCGCCGCACGCCAGCGAGAGAATCCTGAAGCCTTGGGCGATGGCGGCCCGCTGAGCTTGTTCCAGCAGGGCGGTCTTGCCGGTTCCGGCCGCTCCGGTGATCAACAGCGTCCGCGCGGAGGCGCCCGTCGAGCACAACGTCCTTGCCACGTCACGGACTTCGTCATCTCTGCCGATGACCGGTCCATGATCGTGCATGACATTTCCTCCGTACGGCCGACTCCGTTCATGACGATAATGGACCACGGCTTGCCACATCCCGGGAGCGCTTACGGTCGGAGAGGGCCGCTGCGCCAGGGTGTCGATCGCCGGACACATGTCATCTACGAGAGCACGATCGAGCATGACTGATCAGTCCATGTCCGCCTGGTTGGTTCGTGGTGGCACGACCGCGATCATCCATCGATCCGCCGACGAACTGGTGGGACGCCAGCGGGAGTTGCACGAGATCCACGACTTCCTGCACGACCCGGACGGACCGCGCGCGGTGCTCGTCCGCGGTGAACGCGGCTCCGGGCGAAGCGCGTTGCTGCGCCTCGTGGGCGAACGCCTGCGGGCCGAAGGGACCACCGTCCTCACGGCGGTCTGCGTGAACGGCGACGGCGACCGGCCGCTGCTCTTCGCACTGCGGCTGGTGATGGCACTGGAGCGGCAGCGGCCCACCGCGCTGCGGCAGGGTTCGCCGGGGCACCTCGTCGCGGAGGCCGTCCACGCGGCCGACCGGCGCGACCGTAAGGCCATGGCGTCGTTGCTCACCGCCGCCCTGACCCGGTCCGGAGCCACGCCCGTGGTCGTGACCGTCGACGACGCCCAGCACGCCGACGCCGACTCACTGGACGTGCTCGGCGAGGTCGCCCCGGCGGCCGAGCCCCACGTCGGGCTGCTGCTCGCCACCACGTGTTCTGCGGGGCCGTGCAGGACGCGAAGGGGCGATGAAACCGGCGAGACCTGCGAGACCGGTGAGGCCGCGTTGGAACGGCTCGGGCGGGTCCCGTGGGCCCGTACGGTCCTCCTGCCCAGGCTCGGTCCGGACGAGACGATCGCCATGGTGGTCCGGAGGCTGCGGGCCGCGCCCGACACCGGCCTCGCCAGGCGGATCCACCCGTTGACCCGAGGGGTTCCCGGCGCGATCGACGCGCTGCTCGCGGAGTGGACACGGCAAGAGGCCATCAGAGTGGCCGACGGGCACGCATTCCTGGCCGCAGGTACACCAACTCCCGTTCTCCCGGACGACGATCGGTTCGTCACGGCGCTGGACACGCTGGGCGAACCGTGCGGGACGGTGGCCGCCGCCTTGAGCGTCCTGTGGCCGCTGGGCCGGGCGGTTCCCGACCTGGTCGCCTCATCGACGGGGCTGGCACCCGACGCCGTCGTCGACAGCATCCGTGACCTGGTGGAGGCCGAGGTCCTCGACGAACTGCCCGACGCCGACGGCTCCGGGACCAGGGGCTGGACGTTCCGCGTCCCGCTGACCGAGCACACCGTCCGGGAACGGATGGGGCCGCTGCGCGGCCGGGTGTCCACCGCCGCGGTCGAAGTCCTCTGGGCGGCCCGGGACGCCGCGGAGGCCACGCCCCACCGCGACCCGCTCCCGGAACTGCTCGACGAGGCGGACCACACGACCTACCTGCCGGAACGGATCGTGGACGCGGGCAGTCTCGTCGACCGCGAGCGCGCGATCCACGAACTGACGGTCGCCGCGGACGGCCTGCGCCGCGGTCTGACGGAGCGCACGGGGCTCCGCTGGCTCCAGGCCGCCGCGCATCTCGCCGTGGACCCCGCCGTCGGCGTGGAGGTCCTGCGCTTGTACGCCAGAGCCGCTTACCGCGTGGGTGACTACACGACCGCACGCCGCATCGGGGAATCGCTGCTGCCCAACACCGCCGGTACCCTCACCGCACTGGAGTTGCAGGAGGCGGCCTGCCTCGTCGTCGCGACGGCCTGCAACAACGAGGACTGGCAAGCCCTCTCGCGCATGGCCGAAGCGCGGTGGTGGGACGAACTGCCCCTGCCGACCGAGGCCGCCGTGGCCGGCCAGGTCCTCGCCCTCTGCCGGCTGGCGAGGTGGCCGGAGGCGGTCGAGCTGTGCGACAGGACGGCCGAAGAGTGGGGCGCAGACGTCCACGCCCGCGCGGCGATCGAGCTGTTCCGGTCCTCCGCGGAATGCGCGATCGGCCGACCGGAGCGGCTCATGAGCCTTCTGGCCCCCTACGAATTGACCGACGTGCCACCCGACAAGGCATACACGCACAGCCTCTCTCATTTCGACAGGATGCTGAACTGCTCCGACCTGACCACGGCCGAGAGACTGCTGGCCGCGTCGGGTATTCCCGCCGACACGCTGCCACCCGTCAACCGGTTCCTCTGGAACCACCTCCGCGGGCGGTGGGAGGAGGCGTTGGAGTCGGCGCGGCGCATGCTGGCGGAGAACCAGGTCGTCATACCGACGGCGGACCACTGGCTGCTTCCCGCGCGAACTGCGGCCATTCTCCTGGCCCGTGGCCGCCCCACGAGCGCGGGTCGCCTCATCAACAGCGTGCGGGTCAATGGCGAGGGACCGCCCGAATACGCCCTGGACGGCGCCGAGGCGGAAGTGCTCCGGACGCTCGGGGACCTGGCCGGCGCCGAGGAGAGGCTGCGACGGGCACTGACGGTGGCCGACGCCCGCGGACAGATCCAGGGAACCGAGGAACTCTGGGCACCGCTCGCCGAACTGCTCGTACAGACGGGGCGTGGCGTCGAGGCGGCCGAGTGCCTGGAACAGCTGGATCAGGTCGCGGACAGGATGGGCGGCGGAAGGCCGCAGCTGCTGTCCCTGCTCGCGTCGGCCAGGGTCCTGCGGCAGACCGGTCCCACGGCGCACGGCACCGTGCGGGAGCGACTGCGCGACGCGGTGGAACTGGCCCGGCTCAGAGAGCAGCCGTTCGAGACGGCGGTCGCTTTCCTCACCGCCGCGGAACTCGACCCGGACCAGGACGGACTGTTGCACGAGGCGTACGAACTGTTCGGCGTGACCGGTGCCGCTCTCTGGCGGTTCCGCACCCGGAACGCCTTGCGCGAGGCCGGACTCTCCGTCCCCGGACGCAAGCAGGCCACCGCAGAGAGCGAGCATTTGCTGGCGACATTGATCGCCGAAGGACTCAGCAACCGCCAGATCGCGACCGTTCTACGACTGAGCGAGGACGCGGTGGCCAACCGTCTGACGCGGCTGTTCGTCCGCACCGGACTGAAGTCCCGTACCGAGGTCGTCACCGCCGTGCTCACCGGGTGGCACTGACTGCTTAGGCGGGCCGCCACCCAGTGGTCCTCACTCTCGCCGAGCACGGGAATTCCGGGCTCGGCACGCGGACATCGTCGATGTCGTCGGCTCCAAAAGCGCACAATACGGGCGAGTTGGAGGAGGGTGACGGACCGGTACGGGACTTCAGTCCGGTGCGGTTCTCTCAGCGGGGCACAGCGCCCTCCCGGACGACGGCGAGCAGACGGAGTACGTCGCCTCCTGTGTTCGCGGCCGCGTCGGCGATCGCGTTGACGAGCAGGAGCAGTTCGCCGATCGGGATGTCGGCGCGCGCGGACCCGGCCGTCACGGCGGGGCGCAGGAGTGCCTCGCCGGTCTCCTGGAGGAGGGCGAAGGACTCGCCCTGGGACGTCGCGGTGGCGGCCCCGCCGCGGATCAGCTTCGACAGAGCGTCGTCGGCGGCGCAGTGGACCGCGACGCGTTCGAGCCAGTGCCACAGGGCATCGGCTCCCGGAACGGTCACCGCGATTTCGCGGCCCTCGTCGCACAGCCGGATGACGTCGTCCAGGAACACGGCGTCGAGCAGCGACTGACGGCTGGGGAAGCGGCGGTGCAGCGTCGCCGATCCCACCTTGGCCAGGCGCGCGATCTCCTCCAGGGAAGCGGCGGCGCCGTCCCGCCGGAACACCGCGCCCGCTGCCGTGATGATCGCGGCACGATTGCGTGCCGCGTCCGCCCGCAGTTCGCCGGGGTTCTCGGAACTCACGCTGTCATCGCACCTGTCGTGGTCGGTGAAGGGGGGGAGCAGCACGGTGGTGTGCTTTGTCCGCCCATCGTATCGATCCCTCGTCGGCAGGGCCTCGGCCGTGGTTGCAGGTGGAAGTGAGCCCCCTCTAGCATAAGTGGGGTGCCACCCCACTTGATGGAATGTCAGGGCGGTGTCAGCGCGGTGCGCCCGGAACCATCCCGGCGGTCATTCCGAGAACGGAGCTTTCAGTGACTCTTGCCCATGTAGCGCGTGCCGGTCAGGAACAGCGGCTGGCGTGGCTTGCCGGAAGCGTTCACCACATCACGCTCGACGCGGCGGCCACCGAGGGCCGCCTCACCGCCATACGTTCCACCATGCGCGCCGGCACGGCGTCGCCGGTACATCTGCACGAGCACGAGGACGAGACCGTGTTCGTCCTTTCTGGCACCGGAGTCTTCTGGGCCGGGGACCAGCGCTGGGAACTGTCGTCGGGAGACACCGCCTTCCTGCCCCGTGGTCTTCCGCACACCTACCTGTTCACCTCCGACACCGCCGAACTCCTCACGGTGTGCAACCCCGCCGGCATGGAGGAGTTCTTCCGGGCCGCGGGATGGGACCTGGCGAATCCGATGCCGGAGGACTGGGCCGTCGACCTGAAGTCGCTCGGGAAGATCGGCGCTGCGGCGGGCCAGGTGGTGCTGGGCCCGCCGCTCGGCCCCGAGGACGCCATGCCTGACCGGTACCTGCACCGCGACTGAACCCACCGCTCGCGAGTCCGGCAGTGTGTTCAACGGGCGAGCGGGACCAGGATCCGTCCGCGCGGGCCTGTGTTCACCGCGTCGAGCATCGAGGCCGCCACGGTGGCCTTGGTGATGCCGGCCGGGAAGATCCGTCGCGGCAGCCGGTCGAGGGTCACGCTCCGCCGGGTGGTGCTGGCGGGTCCGTTGGACATCGGGCCGACGTGCAGGACCGTGCCGCCCGCGGCGAGGATCGCCTCGTCCGCGCTCGTCTTGTCGTCGAGTTCGGTGCGGAGGAACACGTTGAGGAGGGTGCGCGTCAGCCACCCGGCGGCGATGGCCGACTGCCCGGTGCCCAGGGCGCCGACGGACACGATCCGGGCCGGCGCCGCCGCCGCGATGGCCCGGGCGCCGGCGGAGAGCACGCCGGGCTTCTCCCCTTCGCCCGCACCGAGGGCGGACAGCACCGTCTCGCTCCCGTCCAGCGCCTCGGCTATCGCCTTCGGGTCCAGGACGTCGGCGGCCACGCGGGTCAGCCGGGACGAGTCCGGCAGTGCGATGCGGTCGGGGTGCCGGCAGATGGCCACCACGTCCTCGCCGCGTTCGAGGGCCTGCCGGGTCAGCTCGGTGCCGACGCCGCCGGAGGCGCCCAGGACGGTCAACGTCATGACGACAGCACCTTCCCGTTCGGCGCCTTCGCCCCGAGAGGCGGCAGTGCGACGTACGAAGTCATGGTCTGTTCCTTCGACTTGAGGTCATCTCCGTGTGGGCCGGCGACCACAGTCAAAGGCCGACAGGAGAATGAATCAAATGCAACTAAATCAATCGAGGATTGACTCAGATGCATTTGTCGGGGTCGTGGGAACACGCATTTCTACGTCGGGTGCCTGCTCCGTGCACCGGTCGCGGTCGGTACGCGCTGGACGCATCGCGGATCGTCGCAACACCGGTTGCCCGGACGGGCGTTCGCCAAGTCTGCCCTTCTGTACACACGCCCGCAGGAACCGGCGGACGCACGCGGGCCTCCTCTGGTGCGAGAGCGCGTCGAGCACACAAGTGCGAGCGCCCGAACGAGCCGTGCCCCGGATCGGACACGGCTCCGGTTCCGGAGGAAACCATGCCTGGACAAGTCCTACGAGCCTGCCTCGCCGCGGCCGTCGTGGCGAGCCTCGTCGGCCTCACCACCGGAGCGTCGGCCTCGCCCGCGACCTCGGCCACAGCGCCGACGTCGGCCAAGGGCGCGGCCGGTGTCGGCGACGCGAAGCTCACCGGCGCCGCCGCCTCGACCGCGCACCACGGCGTCACCCTGATCACCGGCGACCGCGTCGTGCTGGACGCCAAGGGCGAGGTCGTCGGCGTACGGGCGGCCAAGGGCCGCGAGCACGTACCGTTCGAGACCCGCAGCGCCGGCGGGCACACGCTCGTCATCCCGGCGGACGCCGCCCGCATGATCGCCCAAGGCACCCTGGACCAGCGGCTGTTCGACGTCACCGAGCTGAACAGTGCGGCGACCCGCAGGGACCAGCGGTCCGGCCTCAGAGTGATCGTCGGCTACCGGGGCAGCGCCGC
The DNA here is from genome assembly GCF_044768565.1 of Streptomyces sp. NPDC091280. Lineage (NCBI taxonomy): Bacteria > Bacillati > Actinomycetota > Actinomycetes > Kitasatosporales > Streptomycetaceae > Streptomyces > Streptomyces sp. NPDC091280. Next base: position 7,297 of record NZ_JBIVUZ010000007.1, on the reverse strand, counting down.
CACGGCCGCCAGAACCGAGGTGCGTGACGTGTCCTCGCTGCGCCGCAGCCTCACCTCGCTGCACGCCGACGCCGTGCAGACCCCGGTGCGGCGGGCCGCGGGGCTGTGGAAGGCCCTCACGGACGGGGACCGGGCCGCCTCAGGCGTCGCGCACGTCTGGCTCGACGCGGTACGGGTGGCCGCCGCCGACCCGAACGTCACGCAGATCGGCGCGCCCACCGCCTGGAAAGCGGGCTACACCGGCAAGGGCGTCAAGATCGCCGTACTGGACACCGGGATCGACACACAGCACCCGGACCTCAAGGGCCAGGTCGTCGCGTCCAAGAACTTCTCCACCTCGCCCGACCTCAAGGACCGCATCGGCCACGGCACCCATGTCGCGTCCATCGCCGCAGGCACCGGCGCCGGTGCGCGGGGCAAGTACACCGGGGTCGCGCCGGGCGCGAAGATCCTCGACGGCAAGGTGCTCGGCGACGACGGCTCGGGGGACGACTCGTCGATCATCGCGGGCATGGACTGGGCCGCCGAAGAGGGCGCCGACATCGTCAACCTGAGCCTGGGCAGCACCGATCTGCCCGGCTCCGACCCGCTGGAGAACGAACTCGACAAGCTCTCGGAACAGCGGGGCATCCTCTTCGTCGTCGCGGCCGGCAACGAGGGCGAGGAGGGAGAGCGGACCGTGGACTCTCCCGGCAGCGCGCCCGACGCGCTGACCGTCGGCGCGGTCGACGGCAAGGACAAGTTGGCGTACTTCTCCAGCCTCGGCCCCACGGCCGACAACGCCCTCAAGCCCGATGTCACCGCTCCGGGCGTGGACATCACCGCCGCGGCGGCCCCCGGCAGCGAGGTCGTCAAGGAGAACGGCGAGAAGCCCGCGGGCTATGTGACGCTGTCCGGTACGTCGATGGCCACCCCGCATGTTGCCGGCGCTGCCGCGATCCTCAAACAGGAGCATCCCGACTGGACGTTCGCCCGGCTCAAGGCGGCCCTCATGGGTTCCGCGAAGAGCGGCGCGTACTCCGCGTACCAGCAGGGCGCGGGCCGAATCCAGGTCGACAAGGCCATCGGGCAGACCGTGCTGGCCGATCCGCCGTCGCTGGACTTCGGTGTGCAGCGGTGGCCGCACACCGACGACCGGCCGGTCACCAAGCAGTTGACGTACCGCAACACCGGCGACAAGGACCTCACCCTCACCCTGTCCGCCTCGGCCACCGGGCCGAGCGGCGGGTCCGCGCCCGCCGGCTTCCTCACCCTGGACGCCACCACGCTGACCGTCCCGGCGGGTGGCACGGCCGAAGTCGGCGTGACGGTGGACGCGCGGCTGGGCGGCACGGCCGACGGCGACTACTCGGGCTATGTCACGGCCACCGGCGGGGGCCGGACGGTCCGTACCGCGATGGGCACGATCCGCGAGACGCAGTCGTACGACCTCACTCTGAAGTACGTGGACCGAGCCGGGCCGGCCCCGGTGCACCTGATCACCCTGAACGGCTACGACGGTCTCGCCAACGGCCAGGACTACACCGCGGAGACCACCGGCGACACCACGACACTGCGGGTCCCGAAGGGCACCTATCTGCTCGACTCGCTCAACGCGGCGGACCCCGCCACCGGCAAGGGCGGCGTCGACTGGCTCATCCAGCCGCGGCTGAACGTCACCAAGGACACCACGGTCACCGTCGACCTGAACTCCACCACCCCGAACACCATCACCGTGCCGGACCGGTCGGCCGAACCGGTGTACGCGTCCGTCCAGTACGACTACGCGTCCGCCGGTCGCTCCCGCCTCGCCCTGACCTCGTTCGCGGGGCTGCGCATCGGACGGATCGGCCCGGCGGTGTCGGCCGCCGACCTCGCCGAGACCTGGTACGGCCAGTGGACGGCCGGGCCCGGCGCCGAGTACGACATCATCGCCGGCGCCCCGGTGACCGGGATGCACGGGCTGACCCGCCACTACAAGGCGTCCGACCTCGCCACCGTCAAGCTCGGCCTGGGCAGTTCGAAGGCCGGGAAGTACGGCACGGTCACGCTCTTCGCCGAGACCCCCGACGGCCGTGAGACCGGCGACGCGATGCCGCAGAAGCTTCCGGGAGTACGCACTCTGCACCTGTCCGCCAAGGACGCGTACTGGGCGCCGGCCCTGGACCAGTACCCGGACAAGGCCGGCGCGGACAGTCAACTGGGCAGCGAGACACGGTACTTCTTCGACCAGGAGCAGACCTTCAAGGGGGGCCGCACCTACCGGATCACCCTCGACGGCGCCGTCGTCGAGCCGTACGTCGGCCCGGACTGGGGGATCATCCGGCAGGGCGACGAGATCACCGCGGACATCCCGGTCTTCGCCGACGGCGACCACCACCCGGGCTCGCCCGCGACGTTCGCCTCGGTGCGGACGACGCTCTACCGCAACGGCAGGAAGTTCGCCTCCAACAGCAACCCGCTGCTCGGCGGGGCGTCCTTCAAGGTCCCGGCGGGCAGGGCCGCGTACCGGCTGGCCACCTCGATCCGACGCACCGCGGCCGTGACCAAGGCGTCCTCGCGGATCGACGCGAGCTGGACCTTCACCTCCAAGAAGGCCGACTACGCCGACCTTCCGGTGTCCACGCTCGACATCGGCGCCAGGACCGACCTGTCCAGCCTCGTCCCGGCCGGCCTCTGGACGAGCGTCCCCGTCACCGTCGAGGGCTCGGCGTCCGGCGGCCACCTCAAGTCCCTCGCGGTGTACGTCTCTTACGACGGCGGCAAGCGGTGGACCAGGCTCGCCGTCAGGCACGGCCGGATCATCGCGCGCAACCCTTCCAAGGGACATGCCATCTCGTTCAAGTACCGCATCACCGACAAGCAGGGCAACGTCTCAGCGGTGACGGTCCTCAACGCCTACTTCGGCAAGTAGCCGCCCCTGCAAAGGCCCGGGTGTCGTCGACTACGTGAACCACGGCAGGGAACGGGGACTTGGCCCGCTCCCTGCCACCTCGCCCACCTCGTGATGCTCGGTATCGGCCCGTACGAGAATCACCAGGTCGTCAGGAGCCGTGGACCGGTCTCGTGACCTGTGATGACTCGGCGCGGACGGGCGCGGGATATGCGCGCAGGTCGGCGGGGATCTCTCCGGCGCGGCCCACATCCTTCAGGTACATCGCCCGGAGCACTGGGGCCAGTGTCGAGACGATGTGCTCGTCGGCGGTGTCGCGCCATTCGTGGTGGGCGCGGTCCAGGCAGTCCCGTATTCGGCGCGGGTCCGGTGCGGGTGCGGATCCGTGGAATCGGGCCGCGTTCAACCACAGTTGGGCGGCGAGGCCGTGATTCCCGGCGATGCGGGCGACCTCGGCACGTACCTCGATCCAGTGCGTGGCTTCGGGAGACTTGGCGCCGTGGATCCGGACGGCCCGGGTCTCCAAGTCGCGTATGGCGGCTTCGACTTCCGCGAAGCGGCCCGCGTGCGCTTGCCGCCGCAGGTAGGTGTAGACGTCGCTCCCCGGTGCTTGGTGCAGGGCGAGGAGGGGATGTTGGGGGAACGTGACGGGTAGGCGTGTCGCGCCGGTGGCGTCGGACAGGGGAGGTGTGCGTCGCGCATCCGCGACCACGACCACGGTCACCCCGGCCATGATCATGATCAGGCCCGGCCAGGTGGTCGCGGCAGGCAGCTGGCCGAGCCAGAGCCAGCCCACGAGCGCGGCCACGGGTGCCTCCAGCAGCAGAAAGACGCTCACCATCGTGGCGGGCGCCCGGCCGAGTGCGAAGTTGAGTGAGAAGAGACCGAGTAACTGGGGGAATATGAGGAGCCCGAGCAAGGCGAGCCAGGTCCCGCCGTCGAAGGTGAACAGCGGGGTCCGGGCGAGGAGACAGACGACCAGCAGCTCCACGGTGCACACCGCGGAACACAGCACCGAATACACCGGTGTGCTGACATCCGGGCGGGCCTGCTCGCTCAGCGCCGTGTAACCGGCCAGCGCGCACGCGCCCGTGAGGGCGAGGATGTCGCCGACGACGGCTTCGGTGCCCGACCGGCCGTCCATGCCACTGGCGATCACCGCGCCCATGACGGAGACGACAAGACCTGCCCAGGTCGCGCGCGGCAGCCGCAGGCCCTGGAACGTCGAGATGAGGGCTTGCCAGATGGGCTGGGTGGCGACCAGCGCCGTCGCCATGGCCACACTGGTCATGCGTGTGCTGGGCATGAAAGTGGCGAAGTGGGCCGCCAGGGCCGTACCCGCGAGAATTCCGAAGAGCGCTCCGCGCCGTTGTTCTCGCCGCACCAGGAAACGCTCCTTTCGGAACACCTTTCCGAACTCTCGTCGGCGGATCAGCGCGACAGCCGGCCCGAGGGTGAGGAACCCCAGTGCGTTGCGGCCCAGTGCCAGGGCGAGGACGGGGCCCGTGGCGAACGCCGTCAACGGCGCGGTCGCCGAGAACGCGCAGACCGTCACGAGGACGGCTGTGACGGACAGAGTGTCGAGTCTTGTGCGCACGACAGGTGGATCCTTCTGGGTGAGCTGTTCTGACATGGGGGGGGCGGCGGGGCAGGGCCTGGTGGCCCGCGGAACCGAAGGAGCCGACGCGGAAGTCGTATGAGGAGACGGATGGTTACGAGGGCAGCGCAAGGCGCGGCCGACGCGCCGTGGATATCCCGCTGCGAAAGCGAAGCGGCGTATTTCGGGCAGCCTCGCTGAACGCATTCATCGGCCGTCGTCCCGGCCGCCATCATATGGATCGCGGTGGCCGAGATCAGCCGGGCATGTCGGTCCTGAAAGAGATACTCGGGCACGCCCCGGTCACGGCAGGAAACGAATGGGCGTGTCAAGTGAAGCTCTACAACCGGCGGTTGTCGTGCGGTATGTGCTGGAGCAATCCGTCACCTCAAGGGAACTCGGGCCGTGACCAGGGCGCGGATACCGATGGTGCCACCGTGAATGCCGGTTGTTCCGAAGGTGCCCTTCCAGCTCTTCAACCACAGGGAAAACTGGTGCGAGTTACGGCACGGTGCGACTCCGGGGCGGAGGGGATCCGAGGCGAAGGTGATTCGGCGAGCGGCGATCAGGCTAGCCGTCAGCGGGCGAGGATCGCGGCGGCGCCCGCTGCGGCACGCGCGACGTCCGCGAGGAACTCGAAGTCCAGGGTCTCGATCGTGTCGGATTCCCGGTGGTAGTGCTGGTTGCGCAGATTGGCCGTGTCGGTCACGAGCAGGCCCTTGCGCCGACTGCGCCAATAGGGCAGATGGTCGCTACGACTCGCGTCCTTGAGCAGGCCGCCGATCCGCCGGACGGAGAACACCCGAAGACCACGCGCGCACTGGGCCGCGCCTTGGGTGAACGCGTCGGCGTAGGACGTGGACCGCAGGTCGGCGACGACGGTGATGAAGTCGCCGACGCGAGGAGGCGAGAACAGTAACGGGACGCGCAGGGGCGTCTGTTGCGATGCGGGTGCGGTCGTCCGAAAGCCGATCATTTCCAGGGAGATGAGACCGTCGACCGACCCTTTGTCGAGCCGCTCGACGTGGGCGAAGCTGCCGAGCAGCCCGGATTCCTCCTCCGCGAAACAGCAGAACCTGATACCGCGCGGGAACGGGCCGGCCGCCTGTAGACAGCGCGCGATCTCCAACAGGCCCGCTATTCCGCTCGCGTTGTCATCGGCACCCGGACTGCCCGGAACGGTGTCCCAGTGGGCTCCGATCTCCAGAAGCGGAAGGTCGGCTCGCTGCCCGGGGAGCGTCGCGAGCACATTCGTCTGGTGCCGCCCTACGCCGTAACGCTCCTCCACGGTCTTGTAGCCGAACGATGCGAGGCAATCCGTGAGATGGGCGAGAGTGGCGTCGACGGCCGCGGGACGATGGGCGTCTCGCGGTCCGAGAGAGGTGAGTTGCCGAACATGCTCGGCTGCCGATTCGGCCGTGATGGTTGCGACCGCGTCGCGGACGGATTCGTGCAGTCGGAACCTGCGTGTCGACAGCGGCATGTGAACTACGCCTTTCTGGAACGTCCTTGACCCGGAAGAAGTATCTGCCTGGCCGGAAGGTCGGCGCGGTCCTAAGCCCCGTACAGAAAGGACGTGGTTACTGAGCTTGAACTCGGGTTGTCGTAGCCGCTGACAGGGCTTGATCCTCGCGGTACGCCGTCTCTTATGAGGTATGCGCAGGGTGGCGGTCTGTCGGATGAGCGCCGGCAGTTCCGCGAGGGGATCCGGTTGAGGGCGGCCGAGCGGTTCGCTGCGGGTGAACCGAGTTCGGTGATCGCGAAGGAGTTACGCGTCAGCGTCCGGTCGGTGCAGCGGTGGCGCAGGTCCTGGGACAAGGGCGGCCTGCGGGCTCTGCGGTCGGCGGGTTCGGCATCGCCACCGCGGCTGAGTGAGGCCCAGTTCGCCCAGCTGGAGGCGGAGTTGGCCAAGGGGCCCCTCGCGCACGGCTGGCCGGACCAGCGGTGGACGCTGTCGAGGATCAAGACCGTGATCGGCCGCCGGTTCCACAAGAGCTACACCCTGCAAGGGGTGCGCAAGCTGCTGATCCGGCACGGCTTCTCCTGCCAGATCCCGGCCAGACGCGCCGTCGAACGCGATGAGGAGGCGATCTGCGGCTGGGTGAAGGAGACCTGGCCGCACGTGGAAGCACCGCGGCGGCGCTCGACGCCTGGATCGTCTTCGAGGACGAGTCCGGCTTCTCGATGACGCCGCCGACCGCCCGCACCTGGGCCCGTCGCGGGCAGACCCCCGTCATCCGGGTCCGCGGCCGCTCCCGCCGCCGCATCTCTATAGCCGCGCTGACCTGCTACAAGCCGGGCGAACGCTCCCGGCTGATCTACCGGCCGCGCCGCGACGACGGCCGGCGCGACGGCCGCAAGAGCTTCGCCTGGACCGACTACCGCGACCTGCTCATCACCGCGCATCAGCAGCTCGGCGCACCGATCGTGCTCGTCTGGGACAACCTCAACGTCCATCTCGCATACGGAATGCGGCAGTTCATCGCCCGGCAGGACTGGCTGACCGTCTACCAGCTGCCCTCCTACGCACCCGACCTCAACCCCGTCGAGGGCATCTGGTCCCTCTTACGGCGAGGCTGGCTGTCCAACACCGCCTTCACCACCCCCGAACACCTCATCCAGACCATCCGCCACGGGATGAGGAAGATCCAGTACCGGCCTCACCTCATCGACGGATGCCTCGCCGGAACCGGCCTACCCCTCACCCCAACGACATCATGAGTTCAAGTTCAGTAGAGGGCGTCTGAAAAGCCTCTCAGCGGGCTGATCTTGCGAGGCGGCGCACGAGGAGCATGGCCATGGTGAGGTAGATGGCGTTCTCCGAGCAG